>NZ_NSDX01000004.1:0-512500 GCF_002300195.1 Rhodococcus sp. ACPA1
CGGAGTACCAAAAACATTTGGCACTGACATTCATCGACACACTGTTGAGTTCTCAAAGAACACGCACACACCATCACTTCTGGCACATTCGCCAGCCGCTCCGGGGCAACCGTTCCATCTTATCCTACCAGCCTCACCGGCGCAAGCCGAGACGCTGATCAGAATCTAACCGGGATGGAAGCACCACCGTACACGACGGTGAACTTCCGATTTACCAGGCGCCTTCGTCCAACCTCGTGTCCCCTGCCTTCCGGCCGGGGTCGGTGTCCGTGTCGCTCTGACCTGGAATAAGTTACGCGAAGGGAAACAAGAACACCAAATCGCCAGGTCAACGTCGCGAAACCGCCGATTCAGGGTACCCAGTACTTGGCAGCCAGCTCCTCGATCACCACATCACCGTCCGAGGCCTGCTCCAAAGCCGCGAGGTCGGAGTCGATGGAAACCAATCGTGGATCGTCCCCCTCCGCCTCCTGGACTGGGTGCCCCCCGTCCTCGGCCAGCTGGCGCAACAGCTTCTCGCGCACCCGGTCCTTCAGCGAATCGCTCATATCGAAATCATGACCGCGCGGCGGTGGGTTGTCGAGAGTGCACCGAACTCACTCCTCGGTCTCGTCCGGCGCCTTCACGTTGTCGCTCTTGCCGAAGACTCGCAGCGCGGTCGGAATGAGGACGATCAGCGCGCCCAGGATCGCGATCAACGAAAAGACCTGCATTGCCATCTGTGAACCGACTCTCTGTTTCGTGCCCGCGGCGACCAGGTGTCAGACCGGCGCGAGCCAGCTTCCCCAAGATGTGTTCCTGGTGACGGTAAACGCCGCAAGGAAAATGAGCACACCGACTGTCACTCGCGGACCGAACACGATCGTGCGATCGCGTCGTCCTCGCCAACGGCGACGTGCCCATCCGATCCAGGCGAAGACCATCACCGCGATGAAGGGGACGATCAGAACATTGCCGGCCACAGCCGCGCCGATGTCGAGGTTGGTGAGGTCGTGCACCGCCCTCAACCCACCACAGGCCGGGCACCACCACCCGGTCAGGGCGTAGACCGGACAGAAGCCGTACGAACCGGGCTCATGCGGATCCCGGAAGTGGAGGATCGCGGCAGCGACAACGGCACCGGCGGCCACAGCGGCGGGCGCACCGAGTGCGCGCAGACCGATCGCCGGCGTCGTCGGAGTTCCGCTCTGGGTGTCCACGTGTCCAGTGTTCACGATTCTTCCGGTCTCCGGTGCCGACAGTCAGGCGGGAAGCGAGTAGTCCAGCCACAGGCGGTGGGTGCCGTCCTCGTCGACGCGAATCCCACCCGCACCGGCAAGTCCCGCCAAGCCTCCGGTACCGCTGCTCGGCACGATGTGCAGCGCCATCGTCTCGACTGTGCTGTCCGACAGCACCTGCATGTGCACGAAGGCGAAGGAGCCGGCGATACCGTCGATCGAACCTTCGAAGCTCTCCCACGCCGCGTAGGCGCCCGCACTCTGATCCTCGGTGAGACCGCCGACGAATCTGGTGACCGACCGGCCCTCGATGTCGCCGGAGAAGTTCTTCACCATGTCGATGTCGGCCGGGGTGACGCCGGTGGCGACGGACGGAGACCAGTCCCGCGGGCTGAAATCACTGACGTCGAACGTGCTGGCGGCCTGACGAGCGGACATGGTGTGCCTTCCGGGACGGAGAAGTGAGTCGCCCCAGCATCGCGTGAACGATCCCGAATTTCTTGTACATATCCGACACGGCGAAGGTGTCCGGCCCCGGAGACGACTCTGGCCCTTCCCGACTGATCGGGAAGGGCCAGAGAAGCGCTGAGCTGCCTGAGAGAATCGAACTCTCGACCTTTTCATTACGAGTGAAATGCTCTACCGACTGAGCTAAGGCAGCGGTGCCTTTCGGCGGTGGCGAGTCTAGCGCCTCAACCCCGAGTATGCGAAAACGGCTCCCTGAACGCGTCGCCGAGAGTGGCCACCATGGCATCGACAGCCCACTGCGGCTTGACGTTGACGGTGATCGCCTCTCGGCACTCGAGGACGGCTTCGATGCACTTCAGAAGGCCTTCCGGGGTTGTTCGCGAGGCGAGGTCGGCCGCGCGATCCGCCATGTCCGGGTGGTTCGCGGCCGCGTTCGATTTCCATGCGACGGCGAGCGCGTCGCGGTAGAGACCAGCCAGATCGATCAGTGCACGGTCGAGTGCGTCACGGCCCGTGCGAGTGGCCCGGGACTTCTGGCGCTTCTCGAGATCCTTCAGCACGCCGGCCGAGCCTCGGAGGGCCCCGGCCGCTCCCTTACCAGTGCCGCCCGCCCCCAGAGCCGTGCGCAACTCCTCGGTCTCCTGCTCGTCCCTGGCCGCGCTCATTTCCTTCGCCTCCGCGTCGGCGGAACGCACCAGTTCCTCCGCCGCGGCGAACGCGGTGGCGGGCCGCAGTGCCGCGACAGCGAGATCCAGAGCGTCCTTGCGACGCACCTTGGCGTTCAGATCCGTCGCCAGACGCCGGGCTCGCCCGACGTGACCGCCGCTGATCGAGGCCGCCAGTTGCGCATCGGCGGGGTCCAGGCCGTCCCGCTCGCGCAGGACCTTGGCGATGGAGTCGGCCGACGGGGTCACGAGATGGACGTGCCGGCAGCGCGACCGCAGCGTCACGGAGATGTCCTGCGGGTCGACGGAGGGCGCACACAACAGGAACACGGTGCGGTCCGGCGGCTCCTCCACCACTTTCAGGAGAGCGTTGGCCGCACCCTCGGTGAGCCGGTCCGCGTCCTCGACGACCACGATCTGCCAGCGCCCGGTGCTCGGCCGGCGGGCCGCCGTCTGCACGATGGCGCGCATTTCCTTGACGCTGATGCTCAGGCCCTCGGGGACGACCTGCCGGACGTCACCGTGGGTACCGGCCATCGCGGTGGTGCAGGCGTGGCACACGCCGCAGCCGGGAACGCCGTCGCTGGTGCATTGGAGTGCGGCGGCGAAACACTGCGCCGCCACCGATCGACCCGATCCCGGTGGGCCAGTGAAGAGCCATGAATGCGTCATCGAGGAGCCCATCGCACCGACTCCACGACGGGCGGCAGTCGCCGCGGCCGTCAGCTCGACCTCGACGTCCTCCTGGCCCACCAACCGGTCGAATACCGTCACCGCGCCAGCCTAACCGGCACGTGCGACAACCCGACCGGCCCGAGGTACCGGCTCACGCCTTCTTGTCCGCTGCCTTCTTCGAGGCCGCTTTCTTGGCCGGCGCCTTCTTGGCGGCGGTCTTCTTTGCAGCCTTCTTGGCGGGCGCCTTCTTCGCGGCGGCCTTCTTCTTGACGGGACCGCGGGCACGCCGATCCGCCAGCAGTTCCGAAGCGCGAGCGTCGGTGATGGACTCCACCTCGTCGCCCTTGCGGAGGCTGGCGTTGGTTTCACCGTCGGTCACGTACGGCCCGAACCGGCCGTCCTTGATCACCATCGGCTTCTCGCTGACCGAGTCGACACCCAGCTCACGCAGCGGCGGGGTGGCGGCGGCCTGACGTCCGCGACGCTTGGGCTCCGCGTAGATCTTCAGAGCCTCGTCGAGGGTCACCGTGAACATCTGGTCCTCGGTGGCGAGGGACCGCGAATCCGTCCCCTTCTTCAGATACGGGCCGTAGCGACCGTTCTGCGCGGTGATTTCTTCCTTGGACTCCGGATCGACACCCACCACGCGCGGCAGCGACAGCAGCTTGAGGGCGTCGTCGAGAGTCACCGTCGCCAGGTCCATCGACTTGAGCAGCGAACCCGTCCGCGGCTTCGGACCGGTGGCCTTCTTCGCCGCCTTCTTCGCCGGCGCCTTCTTGGCAGCCGTCTTCGTCTTGGTCGTCCCGTCGCCCGATTCGTCGGTCACCGGCACCACTGCCGGTTCGGGCTCCGGTTCCGGCTCGGGAAGGATCTCGGTGACGTAAGGGCCGAAGCGGCCCTCCTTCGCGACGATCTCGTGCCCGGTCAGCGGGTCGACGCCCAGCTTGCGACCCTCCTGCGGGGTCGAGAACAGCTTCTCCGCGTACTCCGGAGTCAGCTCGTCCGGGGGAAGGTCGTCGGGCAGGTTGGCCCGCTGGGAGATGAGGTCGCCGTCGGGGTCGTCCGGGTTCTGGACCATACGCTCGAGGTACGGACCGAACCGTCCGACGCGGACGTGCACTTCCCGGCCCTCGGCGTCGTCGAAGAGCCTGATCGAGTTGACCTCGCGAGCGTCGATCTCCTCGAGGTTGACGCCGACCATCTTCTTCAGGCCGCCCTCACGGGCAACCGACCCCTCGGCGCCGTGATCGCCGCCGAAGTAGAAACTGCTCAGCCAGTTGCCGCGCTGTTCCCGGCCACCGGCGATCGCGTCGAGGTCGTCCTCCATCCCGGCGGTGAAGTCGAAGTCGACCAACCGCCCGAAGTGCATCTCGAGGAGGCCGATGACCGCGAACGCCACCCAGGACGGGACCAGCGCGCTGCCGCGCTTGTAGACGTATCCGCGATCGAGAATGGTCTTGATGATCGACGAATAGGTGGACGGGCGGCCGATGCCCAGCTCTTCGAGGGTCTTGATCAGGCTCGCCTCGGTGTAACGGGCGGGCGGGTTGGTGGTGTGGCCGTCGGGATCGAGCTTGGTGGCGGTGACCGCCTGGCCCTCGACGAGCACCGGCAGGCGCGACTCGGCGTCGTCGGACTGGCCGCCGGCCTCCTCGTCGACACTCTCCACGTAGGCCTTCAGGAATCCGGCGAACGTGATGGTGCGGCCCGACGCGGAGAAGGTGCACTCCTCGCCGGTGCCCGCGGTTCCCGTGATCCGCAGGGTCAGCGTCGTGCCCCGCGCGTCGGCCATCTGCGACGCCACGGTCCGCTGCCAGATCAGCTCGTACAGACGGAACTCGTCTGTGTCGAGGCGGGAGTGCAGCTGACCAGGGGTCTGGAACACGTCGCCGGCCGGGCGGATGGCCTCGTGCGCCTCCTGCGCGTTCTTGACCTTGCGCGTGTACTGGCGCGGTGTGTCGTGCACGTACTCGGCGCCGTACAACTCGGTGGCCTGCGCGCGGGCGGCAGCGATCGCCGACGACGACAGCGTCGTCGAGTCGGTACGCATGTAGGTGATGTAGCCGTTCTCGTACAGCCGCTGCGCGATGCGCATTGTCCGCTCGGACGTGAACCGGAGCTTGCGGCCCGCCTCCTGCTGCAGCGTCGACGTCATGAACGGCGCGTACGGCTTGCGGGTGTACGGCTTGCTCTCCGCGGAGGAGACGGTCAGATCGACACCGGCGAGGGACTCGGCCAGACGCTGCGCCCGCGCCTCGTCCAGAACCGTGACGGTGCTCGTCTTCAGCCGGCCGTCCGCGCCGAAGTCGCGGCCGGTGGCCACCCGGGAGCCGTCGACGCTCACCAGACGCGCCCCGAAACTGCGGGGGCTGGCCTCGGCGCCGGCATCGAGGGTGGCGGAGATGTCCCAGTAGGACGCCGAGCGGAAGGCCATCCGCTCGCGTTCGCGCTGCACGATGACGCGGGTGGCGACGGACTGCACGCGGCCAGCCGACAGCCTCGGCATGACCTTCTTCCACAGCACGGGGCTGACCTCGTAGCCGTACAGACGGTCGAGGATGCGGCGGGTCTCCTGCGCGTCGACCAGGTCGTTGTCGAGTTCGCGGGTGTCCTCGGCCGCGGCTCGGATGGCCGGCTCGGTGATCTCGTGGAAGACCATCCGGCGAACCGGGATCTTCGGCTTGAGCGTCTCGAGGAGGTGCCAGGCGATCGCTTCGCCCTCGCGGTCGGGGTCGGTGGCGAGGAAGAGTTCGTCGGCGTCCTTGAGCAGGCTTTTCAGCTCCGTGACCTTGGACTTCTTCTCCGGACTGACCACGTAGAGCGGTTCGAAATCATGGTCGACGTTGACGCCGAGCCGCGCCCACGACTCACCCTTGTACTTGGCCGGGACGTCTGCGGCTCCGCGCGGAAGGTCGCGAATGTGGCCGACCGACGCCTCGACGACATAGTTCTTTCCGAGGTACGGGGCGATCTTGCGGGCCTTGGTCGGCGACTCGACGATCACGAGGCGGCGAGGCTGGCCGGACGCTCCCGCCGCACCCTGTGCACTGCCGTTGTCCCCTTTAGCCACCTGTAGCCCGAGCCTTCCTGAAGTCGATCGCTGCCACTCGACAGTTGTGCAGACAAACCCTTTTATACCCGGTTCGTCTATTACTAGAGTGACATACCCGGAACCCATCCTCGCAGATCAGTACCGTCTACGCGGCTCTACACGTGGGGCCAACCGGTACGGTCGTCCAAATTTCCGGGCGCCTCACCGATGCTCTCGACGAGTCTGCCGAGCCTACGCCGACCCGAGATTCGGAGCCCCGGACCGGAGCCACGGGTACCGATCAGCGTCGGCGCGATGCCCGCTCTCATCAATGCCTGAGCCAACGGCGCGTGGGTATCCGGGGCGTGCGGATCGAGTCCGAGGACGAACCGCTCCCCCTCCGCTTCGCTCCTGCCGGACGCGAGAGCCCACACTCTCAGCTGACGCCCCGACGGCACCCAGCCGGAGGGCACCGCCTTGACCGCTCCCCTCGTCCACTGGTCCGCGAGAGGCCGCAAATCGACGACCGATGCGGTGCGGACCAGCGGGCTGCCCTCGTCGCTGCGCGTGATCTCGACCTCGAGTCCGGCCTGGGCGATCAACTCCGCAATCGCCTCCGCCCGCCACTGCGCGTCGACCACGATCGAGATGCGCGCACGCCCGGCCGATGTGACCACCTGACCCGTCGCAGCGAGAAGACCGCACAGATCGGTGACTGCCGGCGGCATCGCCTCCGCAGAGAAGAAGGAGAGCTGGCTCACTGAAGTACCCCCTTATGCCACGGCACCGTTGCCGTGAAAACGACTCGTCCCCCACCGCCTCAGGCGATGGGGGACGAATCAGACGCGGCCACGAGGACCCCGCCTATCTGATTTACGTGTTCACGAATGTGAACGGCAGAATCAGACTGCGCGAACGCCGGTAGCCTGGGGGCCCTTGGTGCCCTGGCCGACCTCGAACTCCACGCGCTGGTTCTCCTCGAGGGTGCGGAAGCCGCTGCCCTGGATCTCGGAGTAGTGAACGAAGACGTCAGCGGAGCCGTCTTCGGGTGCGATGAAGCCGAAGCCCTTTTCCGCGTTGAACCACTTCACAGTGCCCTGTGCCATGCTTTTCCTTCTCTTTCTAACACCGGATTCGGCGGACAGCACATACAGTCCGCCGGGCCGGTTCCGACCGCTGTACTTCTAGATTTCCCCCTCAGGAAAAGCAGAGCACCGCGTTCGCAACATCGATCCTGCGAACGTTCACTCTTTCAAGCCTACGAACACAGAAGCTGCGACCAGTTGTAGTCAACCATGAACTCCGCGAACGCAACAGTCGAAATCCGAACAATTCACACAAAAAGTTGATCTTGTAGCGAACAGGCACGAAACAGCGGATTCACGAGGGGGTCGCGACACCCCGGGCGACAGCCCCGGAGAGGCACTCGTTATCATCAAATGCGCAGGTCGTGGCGGTGTGGAAGCTACTCGCCCGTCCCCTACGACAGCCCGGAGACATCAGTGAGCACACCGTTTTCACCACGTGACGACAGTGGAAATACGGGCGAAACATACGGCCGAACGCTGCTCAACCGAGTCCTCGAGGGAGTTCCCCGAGACGAAAACCCGCTCACTTTTGCCGCGGAAATGCCGGCCCGGACTTCTCGACTGTCGGAATGGCCCACGTGGGCGCACCCGAGCGTCGTCCGGGCCATGCAGGAGAACGGGATCCCCCGTCCCTGGACCCACCAGGCCGCCGCCGCCGACCTGGCCCGTCACGGGACGAACGTCGTGGTGTCGACCGGCACCGCCTCGGGCAAGTCGCTGGCCTACCAGCTTCCGGTACTCACCACTCTGGCAACGGATCCGCGGGCGACCGCCCTCTATCTCTCTCCGACCAAGGCGCTGGGCGCAGACCAGCTACGGGCCGTGACCTCGCTCATCGACTCGGAAGTGCTGGACGCCGGGGACGACCTCCGGGGTGTGTGCCCGTGCGTGTTCGACGGCGACACGCCACTCGAGGTGCGGCACTGGGCAAGGGAGAACTCGCGGTGGCTCTTCACGAACCCCGACATGCTGCACATCTCCCTCCTCCGGACCCATCAGCGATGGGCGCACTTCTTCCGCAATCTGGCCTACGTGGTGATCGACGAATGCCACTCCTACCGTGGCGTCTTCGGCTCGAATGTCGCGCTCGTGCTGCGGCGGCTCCGGCGCATCGCGGCACGGTACGGCGCCGAACCCGTATTCGTCCTCGCGTCCGCTACCACGGCGGATCCCGGGGCGGCGGCGTCGCGGCTGATCGGAGCGCCCTGCGCCGAGGTCGTGGAAGACGGTTCACCACACGGCCCCCGGACGGTCGCGCTGTGGGAGCCCCCGCTCATGCGGGAGGTCACCGGAGAGAACGGAAGCCCCGTTCGACGGCCCGCCGGTTCGGAGGCCGCGCGCATCATGGCCGACCTGATGGTCGAAGGGGCCCGCACGCTCACCTTCGTGCGCTCCCGCCGGGGCGCGGAGCTGACCGCGATGGCGACCAAACGCCTACTCGGGGAGATCGATCCCGAACTCTCGGCGCGAGTGGCGTCGTATCGAGCCGGGTACCTCGCCGAGGACCGGCGTGAGCTCGAGGCCGCGCTCGCCGACGGCACGCTTCTGGGGGCGGCGACGACGAATGCGCTGGAACTCGGCGTCGACATCGCCGGCCTCGACGCCGTCGTGGTCGCCGGGTTCCCCGGCACGGTGGCGTCGTTCTGGCAACAGGGAGGCCGGTCCGGCCGACGCGGCGAAGGTTCGCTCGTAGTCCTGGTCGCGCGTGACGATCCCCTCGACACCTACCTCGTCCACCACCCGTCCGCGCTGCTCGACAAGCCCGTCGAGGCGACCGTCACGGACCCGAGCAATCCCTACGTCCTCGGACCGCAGTTGCTCTGCGCGGCAATGGAACTACCACTGTCCGACGCCGAGGCCGAGGCGTTCGGGGCAATCGACGTTCTCGGGAAGCTGGCGGAGCAGGGCCTGATCCGCCGGCGGGCCCACGGCTGGTTCGTCACCGCCGGCACAAATCCTCATGGCGCAGTGGATATCCGGGGTGGAATCGGAACCCAGGTGGCAATTGTCGTGTCGGAATCCGGACGCATGCTCGGAACCGTCGACACCGGCCGCGCTCCCGCCACGGCGCATCCCGGCGCCGTCCACATCCATCAGGGTGAGTCGTACGTCGTCGACGAACTCGATCTCGACCAGGGACTCGCCCTCGTGCACGCCGAGGACCCCGACTGGACGACCTCGGCCCGCGAGACCACCGAGATCACGGTCACCTCGGTTCTCGAGCAGAAGCAGTTCGGCGACGTCGAGGTCGCGCTCGTCGAGGTCGAGGTGACCCATCAGGTGATCGGATACCTCCGACGACTGTCTTCGGGCGAGGTTCTCGACGCGGTCGAACTGGACATGCCGAGGCAGACCCTCCCCACCCGCGCGGTGATGTACACGATCACCCCGGAACTTCTGCTGCAGGCTGGCGTTCCGGCCGAGCGCGTGCCCGGTTCGCTCCACGCCGCCGAACATGCCGCGATCGGGCTCCTGCCTCTCGTCGCGGTGTGCGATCGAGGCGACATCGGCGGCGTGTCGACCGCGTTGCACGCCGACACCGGACTTCCCACCGTGTTCGTCTACGACGGTCACGCAGGCGGCGCAGGATTCGCCGACCGAGGTCACGCCGAACTCACCCGCTGGCTCGACGCGACCCGCGAGGCGATCGAATCGTGCGAATGCACCTCGGGGTGCCCGTCCTGCGTGTACTCGCCGAAGTGCGGAAACGGCAACGATCCCCTCGACAAGGACGGCGCGATCCGGGTCCTCACGGCGGTACTGGCCTCGCTCGGCTGACGGTCCCCCGATCAGCGCAGATACAGCCGAACCTTGTCGATCACATCGCGGAGCAGGTGAATCTCCTCGCCGGTCGGCGGGGCGGTGACCGTGAGATCGTCCGCGACCTTCAGTTCCCAGCCGGTCTGCGCTCGCACGTCGTCGACGGTGACCCCCTCGTGCACGCTGACCAGCTCGAGTTCGTCGAACGGACCCTGCCGCGACAGCACCCCGAGGTTCGTGAACACCTTCGTCACCCCTCGGCCGCGAGGCATGATCCCGTCACCTGCCGCCCGGGCCCGGACGGGACTCGGCGACGTGCAGAAGTCGAGTTCCGCGGGGAAGGCGCTCGGGTCGTGTCGCCGCATCACCACGAAGATCTCGCCGGCGTTGGGCATGATCTCCACGGCGCCACCGGCACCGGGCAACCGGACCGTCGGCTTGTCCCAGTCTCCGATGATGCTGGTGTTGAGGCTCCCGTAGCGGTCGATCTGGGCCGCGCCGAGAAATCCGACGTCGACGTTGCCGCCCTGCAGCACGTAACCGAACAACGCCGACATCGACACCACCGACTCCGCGCCCGACACGACGACCGAGTCGGCGATGCCCTCGGCCATCGCGGCGGGGTGGGCGCCGCACACTCCCGATTCATAGATCAGTTCGACGTCCGGGTTGCTGGTCCGCTTGGCCAGATCGACGGCGAGCGTCGGGAGTCCGACGCCGGCGAAGACGCGCCCCTTCCCGGCGAGTTCGCGGGCCGCAACGGACACGATGACCTCGGTCGCCGAGATCGCTCCGACTGGTGCTGTGGTCATTTCCGGCTCCCGTAGTCGACTGGTTCGGAGAATCGAGGCTCGACGGCGAGGTCGTTCCAGTAGTCGCCGCCGAGTTTGTCCAGGTACTCGTCGTGATTCGCGGTGCCGTGGATCCACTCCTTCAGCCACGCCTGCAGGAGTGCGGAGTCCTTGCTGATCGCGGTCCAGCGCCGGTAGAACGCGCAGTCCCGGTCGTAGTAGCCCTGGACGTAGGAAGGATGCGCCCCGCGCGGACAGACGACGACGGCATCGACCGCGTGGGAAGGGATCAGCGTGCGGCTGGGGTCGGAGCGGACGACCTCGTCGTCGACGATCTCCTCGACGACCACGATCGCCTTCCCCGCGGCGTACACCGCTTCCTGCTGGACCCCGGAGATACCCCAGATCTGCACGTTGCCGTGACGGTCGGCGCGCTGCGCGTGAACGATGGTGACGTCCGGGTTCAGCGGAGGCACGACGTACACGGTGCCCTCGCCGTAGGGATCGTCCACGAGTCGAATTCGGGGATTGAGCCGCGGAAGGTCGCTTCCGGCGTAGGAGCGCAGCGGAAAGAACGGGAGGCGGGCGGCCCCCGCCTGATAGCGGCAGACCATTCCGTAGTGGCTGTACTCCTCGACCTCGAGGGCCACCGGATCGTGGTGCTCGATACGGCGTCGCAACTCGTGCAGGGATCCGGCGGAGCCGCTCGCGAAGAACGAGGCCACGAGTTTGGTGACACAACCGGCGGCCACGAGTTGATCCGACACGATGTCGGGAGTCATCCGGCACAGCGTGAGGTTCTGCCGCTGCTGCCGGATGATCTCGTGCGCAGCCGCGAACGAGATGAGATGCGAGAAGCCCTCGAGGCACACGGTCATGCCGTCTTCGACGTACGTTCCTATGGCTTCCGCCATGCTGACCACTTTGCTCATCGCCATGCCCTTCTCCGGAACGACGGGAGGTCGCCTCGGGACCTTCCCCACCGGATTACCGCCGTTTGACTCAATAGTGTTGACAAATCTGTTGCCGGAACTGCAATAGTTCTCCCGTGGAGATTTCTCAGATCACTGCCTTTCTCGCGGTCGCCGAGGAGTTGCACTTCGGCCGCGCCGCACAGCGCCTGCACTCGGCCCAGCCGCCGCTGAGCCGAACGATTCGGCAACTGGAAAAGCAGCTCGGAGCAACTCTTTTCGAAAGAAACACGCGGAACGTCCGGTTGACCTCCGCCGGTGAGGCACTGCTCGGCCCGGCGCGCGAGATCCTGGACGCGTGCCGGCTCGCGGAGATCGCCGTCGCCGCGGCCGGGCGCGGACAGGTCGGCCGGGTGCGTATCGGCTTCGCCGGAGTCTCGTCCCACCTGCTCATCGGGCGGTGGGCGAAACTAGTCCGGCACACCCACCCGGGGATCGAATTCGTTCTGGACAGTTCCGCTTTCGCCAGCGAAGCGCTGAACAAGCTCCTCGACGGAACCCTCGATATCGGTCTGGTCCGGTGGATCTTCACCCCGCCGGGCATCGCGTCCCGCGTCATCCTCAACGAGGACTTCGTGGTGGCCCTGCCCACCGACCACCCGCTCGCAGGCAGGGACGGCGTTCGCATCGAGGAACTGGCAACCGAGCCCTGGGTGACGCTGCCCGCCGATCCCGGATCGGCGCTGCGTGACTCCCTGCAGAGGGCGGCCCACGACGCCGGTTTCACGCCCCGGATCGTGCAGAGCGCCCCGGACTCGATGGCGCTGATGGCGTTGGTGTCCGCGGAGGTCGGCTGCGCGTTGACCGTCTCCTCCGTGGCCGAGAACGTGAACAACCCGGATGTCGTGTTCCTCCCGCTGGTCGGCGGTCCCAGCACCCTGCAACTGCGGATCGCGTGGCGAGCGGACGACGACAACGCCGCGTTGCGGGAAGTCCTCCGGCTGTCCGAGGAGGCATTACCCACTCCGGAATGACCTGCGCGGTCAGTTGCGGGCCGTCGCACGGGCCTGTCCTGCACTCGGAGCGGTGTCCACCGCATCGTCCTCATCGATGTCGAGCTGCAGTTCGTCCGCGTCGGATTGCTCCGCGGTCGACAACCGGCGCGCGTCGAATCCGGTGCGGTTCAGCAACAACAGAGTGCAGACCAGGGAGACGGCGGCATAACCGGCCGACACGAATGCAACACCGACGATGTTCCCGGACGTGTTGAGCATCCACTGCGCCAGCACCGGGGTGCCGCCGCCGACGATCAGCGAACACAGCTGGTAGGCCGCGGAAAGACCGGTGTAGCGAATGTTGGCGGGGAAGGCACGCGCGAGCACTCCGGCGATGGCGCCGTAGAACATCGAGTGCGGAATGGTCGCGAGGCACATCGCGACCACGGCAATGGCGAAGTCCTCGGTCCGGATCGCGAAGAACATTGCCGGCATCAGGACGAACTCGGGAATCACCATGATGCACATGGCTTTCCGCATGTCGATCCGCGACACCAGGACGGCGCCGAACGGCTGCACGATGAACTGGACCACGAGGGCGATGGCGATGGCGCCGAGGAACGCGCCCCGGTCGTAGCCGAGTTCGCTGGTGGCCCAGGACAACGCGAAGGTGTTCTTGAAGTACGTCACCTGGGCCAGGGGCAGCGCGCCCGCACCGAGGAGGACGAGGACCCAATGCTTGCGCAGCACCTCACCGATCGGCAGTGCGACGGTCTTCTTGCGCTTCAGCACGGTCTTCATCGCGTCCGACTCTTCGAGTTTGAGACGGATGATCATGCCGACGATCACCAGGGCCGCGGAGATCAGGAACGGGATGCGCCAGCCGTAGAGCACGAACGCCGGGGTGGGCATGGCGGAGAGCAGGAAGAACGCCATCGTCGCCAGGAGGTTTCCGGCGGGCGACCCCTGCTGGGCGAACGCCGAGTACAGAATCCCCTTCCCCTTGGGTGCGTTCTCACTGGCTATCAGGACCGCCCCGCCCCATTCACCGCCCACTGCCACACCCTGAACGACCCGGAGGAACACCAGCGCGGCGGGCGCCCATATCCCGATCTGCGCGTAGGAGGGCAGGAGTCCGATTCCGACGGTGGCGGTGCCCATCATCATGAGTGTGATGACCAGGGTGTTCTTTCGACCGATCTTGTCGCCGAGATGGCCGAAGACGATGCCGCCGATCGGGCGGGCGAGGAACCCGGCCCACAGGGTGACGAACGCGAGCAAAGTGCCCATGCCCGCCGGCAGGGTGTCGGAGAAGAACACCTGACCGAAGACCAGCGCCGACGCGGTGCCGTAGATGTAGAAGTCGTACCACTCGATCGTGGTGCCGATGAACGAGGCGATGCCCGCCCTCCGCGCCTTCGTCTCGGCCTCGGTCCGCTTCGGTGGTGCCGTGGTCATGTAATGCCCTCTCTCGCCAAAGGGAGTGGTGTGGATGAAAACCAGCTCGCATCAGTGAGACTCGCATCACAGGATCCATGCCGTCCAATACTTCCTGAGCGGGTGATTATTCCGAATCTGGTCATAATTGCCGAAACCTCCCACACGCTGGCGTGATGCGAGTCACCGGCCCGCCTCCTCGATTCGACATCACTCGGCGGGACCTGCCCTCGCCACGGCGCGGGCATCCCGGACACCCAGCGAGGACAGAAGCACCGGTGCGGTGACCGCGACCTCGACGTCCCAGCCGTCGACCTCACAGGACACGACTTCGGTGCGCATTCGCCCCGCGACCTCCCGGGCCGCGGCACACGCCGCGTCGGTGCCGCGGTCCAGCCCGACGGCCGCGGCGAGGGCGGCCAGATCTGCGGCGGACTGCGCCCGGTGCCGCACCGACACCGCCGAGCCGACATGCACCAGCAGCGCCGTGACCACTACCAGCGCCGCGAGCGCACAGCACGCCGTCACGGTCGCGGAACCGCGATCGTCGGTGACCCTCGAACTCACCGCCCTCCCCCGCTCCACCCGGGCACCGTGGGTTCGAGAGCCGCCACCGCCTCCGCGGAGATGTTCACCAGCGGAAGGAGTGGACTGCGCGCCCGCACGGTCGCGACGACGAACTCCCCCTCGGTCCGGACCGACACGTCCGCGCCGTCGGGTGCCACTCTCGCCGCCGTGGAAATCGCCGACTCGCGATCTCCACGGGCAGCGAGCCGCGCTGCCTCGCGGGCCGAGTCGACGCACCGGACGTGCAGTGTCGCCGCGGTGATCGCGCCGACACACAGCACGACCACCGCCACGATCGATGCGATTGCGATGGCAGCCTCGACCGTCACGCCGCCGGCCTCCGACCGGCGCAGGTTCTCGACAGAACTCATCACACCGCGGTGTTCAGCGCTTTGTCGATGATGTTCGTCAACGCCGTCACGATGCTGTCGCCGGTGACTACGAAGGTATGACTTGCACTGTCTAAATGACAACGGCCCCAGAGAGTGCGCCAACACTCGTCCAGGGCCTCAGCTTCTACGGAAAGTGCGTTTCCCGATGAGCCGTTCCCGAATCATATCTCTATCCACCCCCGCCGACAGGCTCGAGCTACTGCTCGCCTTCGTCGGCATCGTCGCCCTGATTGGGCTGTACGCAGCGACCATCGCCGTCCTGCGCCTGTGCATCGCACTCGGTTGGTACGTCTCATGAGCGGCCACACCGACGCCCAACTCGACGGATGGGCCTGCATCAAATGCGGGACCGACCTCCGCACGGTGGCCAAGTCCTACGCCATTGGGCACGGCCCGCGCGGGCAACTCTTCGCCTGCCCCGAGCACGCATCCCCCGCCGACCGCGCCCTTGACGCGTGGCGGTCCCTGTCTGACGACGAGCAAGCACGCGCGGTCGGCTACCTCTGCGCCCGCGTCCCCGATGCCGTGATCGAAGCGGCCACAGCAGCAGTCACGTAGCCACCCCGCCCGACGTCGTTTTCTGCGCGAGCCCGACGGTAACCAGCCGCGCCCAGTTGACAGTGCTGACAATCCCCCGCGACCTGGCCGGGGGAGCTTCCCGACCGACTGATCATCGGGTGGGAGGTCAACCGACAGCTCCCCACGCTCACAGCGACGGGGGGCTAGAGGTCGTGGGACGGACGACGGTCAGCGGAAATTGGGGCTCAGGCCTTGGGGGGTCCAGACCAAGCCGGGCCTTCAGTCCCGTCGTCTCTCGGTGCCGGCTGCCCGCTCAGGGTCGCCGCAGACTTTCAACGATCTGTTCGAGTGCGGCGACGCGTTGCTTCAGCCTCCGCACTTCAGATTCAAGGTTGCTGGCTTTCGCTCTCGGCCCGTCAGACGTGTAGGTATTGGTTTCCGGATCAAATTCCATGCAGGCGATCATCTCTGAAATTTCGACCCGCCGGCCGAGTACCGCAAAATCGAATCAGCGATCGTGAGTCCGAAAGCGCCCGGGGGTTCCGGCTCGCATCAAATGGAAAGCGCGCAAGCGCATAAGTCACCCGCGACGACGGCACATGCACATCGTGCGGTTCATCCCCGAACCCCATCCTGTGCCAGCGGTTCAAAGGGCAACAGCTATGCCGATGCCTCGAAGCGCCTGCTGGTGGTGATGACGACTCGGTCGCCTTCGCCACGCTGTGTGGATGTCGCAGGCGCGTACGGCGAGTTCGGCGACGGCCATCTCGTCACCGGGGTTGCCGCTACTGTACGGATTCAAAGGACTGGTCGACCCCGCGCCGTGCAGGACGAGCAGTCAGGCGATCACCGATTTGTATGCGACCGTCCCTGCCACGATCAGCAAACCGACCACTGCAATGATGGTGACCACCATGTCGAACGTCACGCACGTCCAATAGAACCACTTGCTGTCCGCCCGAAGCTTCGACACCCGGGTCTCGGGGCGATGATGCGAAGGGAACTGCGCGTGGGCGATCCAGCAGAAAAACCCCATGAACGGGTGAAATTTCATGAACGCGGACAACGCCATGGAACCGGCGTCGAGATTAGGCGCGAGATCGCCGTCCACGTCAGCCGTCCGCGGTGCATGCGTCATCGGTTGGCGCTCAGTGGGAATCGGCAGGGCGTCGGACTTCTTCACTTTCGGCGACGGTGGATCGTCCTCAGATTCGCTCGTCGCTGTAATTGCCTCACTCACCGCGCGCTAGACCGCCACCAGGGTGCGACGATACCTAAGCGCCTGCAACGAGACATCGAAGTGTGCCGCCATCGCGAAATCGTCCATACCGGCTTGCACACATGCAGCCATCTCGGACTGAGGCATCAACAGGCTCCCCGCGAACTCATTGGCATAGACCTCGGCAGGCTCCCCGCGAGTGTCATCGCTGCGCTTGTCGACGTAGGCCTCTTCCGGACTGAGCTTCGACGTCTGATCAACGTAGTGTCCGATTTCGTGCGCGCAGGTAAAGCGGAATCGTGCAGGCGCCTGATCCTTGTCCAGATAGATGTCCGCGCCAGCAGTCGAACCGACGAGCATCCCAAAGACGTCGTCACCCAGCTGAGCTGAGAACACCTCCAGCCCCAGGTCCCGCGCGATCGTTACCGGATCGACAGGCATCGGCTTATCTTCCCAATGGAGGCTGAGCACCGCATCCGCATCGCGACGAGCGCGATCGCGGATCTCCGCAACCGTACCTGCCATCTCAACCTCCCCTTCGAATCAGCTGCTGACCTGTCGCTTTGTCCTAAGTATGCACTACGCGCCCACGGTCGGACGTCACCCGGGCAACTCTCGTGGTCAGTAGTACCAGAGGCGTACGACAAATCCGCGCAGGAAGGGCAGCAACGCTGCAAGGCCGTCGTTCTCGTTTAGATGGCGTCGGGGGGCCTCGCGCCCATGCCAGCTCGCAAGCTCGCATGGGCTGATCGATCGATTTGTCGGTGAATTCTCGATCAACACGCCGGGTACGTCGTCGGGTGCCGCACCATCACGGCCGCGCCCGGGGGAAAGATCGCCAGAAACCGCGCCCACGGCGTTTACTCCCGGTGTCCAGAATCTACTGGGGAGAGAAGGGTCGTTGTGGCGGTTGGTTGCCCGTCGAAGCGGTGAGGGGGTACCCCCCCAGGGGGTCGTCGTCATGGCAGTACCGGCTCGGGATGCTGCCGCTTCGCTGCGGCGCGTCGCTGTGCGTGTTCGCGTTCGGCGGCGAGGCAGGCGTCGCAGGCTTGCTCTCCTGCCTTCCAGTGACGTAGGTACGCGGCGTGTGTCCCGCAGGGTTGTAGTGGCGGTCGGGGCTTCATTCCCTTGCGCCGACGCTGTGTGTCGTATTCACGCCGCGCTTGCTTGCAGGCTTCGCAGGCGGTTTGGCCGTAGTAGCGGTGACGGTAGAAGCCGGCCATTGTGCCGCATGGTTGTGGTGCTCGCATCGGATGAGGGCGACCTTCCGCATCGGGGGGTTGATGGGGGTCCAGAGTCCCCGGGGTGCTTCGATACGACGGGCCATCGTCGTTGTTCGAAGCTTCGCGCTCATGGCCGTGCGCTCGATGGGACGACCCCGGGGCTCTGGAAGTCAGTGCTGCATTGCGAAGGGGTTCGTGGGACCTTCGGGGAGCGAGTGGTTCCGATGTTCGAGCACTTCGCCGATGCGCAGGGGCGCCTCTGTTGTGGGCGGGTCGTAGCGTATTTCCTCGCGGTTCTCGCAGGGTTCTGCGGCGCAGAGCCTGATGAACTTGTGCACCTGTTCGCGCGGGCTTTGCCCTGGTTCGGGCAGTTTGTCGGGTCGCGCGTAGTGCAGACGATCTGGGTGAGCGTCGCGGGGGGTGTTGATGAGGCGGTACGTGCGGAGGTCGTCGGCAAGGACTTGCACCGTGGTCAGCCGGGTTGCTGCGGTTGTCAGTTCGGACCAGGCAGCCGCGACGGCGGCGCCGCTTCGCATCGCTTCCGTGGCGTTCCGTACGTCTTCGACGAGGTACGCATTGGTGCGGCCTGTTTCGCCGAGCCGTTTCGCTTCGTCGTCGAGCGCTGCCAGCAACGCGGCAGCTGCACCACGGATCTCGGCGAGCGCGAGCCCGTTCGCTTTGGTGGCGGCGGTGTCGAGCAGTTCGGTCACGGTCGCAGACATCTGAACCAGGTTCTGCTGTTCGATTGCCTGCGCGATCCCGTCGTCGAACGTCACGCGACCGTAGGCGACTTCAGCTGCGATTTCTGCCGTGCGGGAGGCGAGCAGCTGCGGCCTGCTGGTCGATTCGGTGGCGCACCGCTCGGCGTGCGCGATCTTCTCGCTGACCGCTTTTAGTGCCCGCGGCCGCAGCCCGAGCGCTTCGAACGCGTCGACGATGCCGCGTGCATGCCGTAACTCGAGGCGGGTGGTCGATTGGTAGCTTCGCATCGGTGCGATCTCCTACTGTCGGTCGTTGTGTTGGGTCAGCGTCCGATTCCGCGGGGGATCAGCGCTGCCAGCTGCTTCGGGTCGGACTTGCTACGCGTCTTTGCTGCGTCGTTTCCTCGCGGCGCATCGATTTCACCTGCAATGGTGGACTTTTCGTCATCCGAAAGTTCGGGGAGCAGGGTGAGAATCGCTTCGAGTGCAGCAGAGTTGTTGTCAGCCATGATGTTTCCTGTCTGTGAGTTCGTTACTTCTATGCCCAGCGTAGGAGTGAAATCGCGTTATGGGCCTTCGAGAGGCGTAGGTGTCACCCAAGTTGCGCTTCGACCTCGGCTGCGGCGGCAGTGTGCACCTCGAGCAGCACTTCCCGCGGAACGGCTTCGACATCGGGGTTCGCCGCCAACCACTCGTCGAGTAGCCGAGTGTGAGCGCTGCCGGCCAGCGTGTCGACGATCGCATCGATGTCGTCGAGCACCGTCTGCGGGACGCTGCCTGTACCGGGGTTTCGTCGCAGCCATTCGTTCATCAACTGTTGCCGGTCGTGCCGCTGCGCTGGTGTGTGGCTCATGACTTCACCAGCCGAAGTCGGCGGGGGTTCTCGATCAGATGCCGTATCGCACTGCGCCCCGGTCGCGCTTCGATCGCACCATCGGGCAGCAGCACCAGGTGATGGTCTGCCCGCCACAGCGAACGGTTGTCGGGGTCGCCTGCCCATCGGTTCAGTGCTTCGATGGTGGCGTCCGTCGACGTGCCCGCGTGAGCGAACAGCTCTAGGTGTGCGGCGAGCCGTTCGGCGTCGGTGAAGTCGTGCGTGTTCTCTGTCATGGTCAGCTCCTTGTAGATCGTGTGGGTTCGCCGTCGCGCTTCGTTGCGCGGGCGGGTGCAGCAGGTGGCCGGAACGTGGGGGTGCAAACGTGCAGCGGCCGCCCTGTCGCGGCGTCGGGGATGCGCTCAGCGGGCACGTACGCGCCGGTGAGCCAGTCGTACGCACCCGGCAACACTTCGGTGCGTGTGCGCCCCGTCGCGGGGTCGTAGTGCTCCTGCAACAGCACGACGGGTATCGGAATCGTCGCGCCCCGGGAACCGTCCCTGCGGATGGTCTCCGCTTCGTACCCGGGTGGGAGCGCGATCACGTTGATCGTGCGGTCGTTGTCGCTCATCGGTCGTTGGTTCCTCTCAGTTGGAGGTTGTGGCACCAAGCGGGACTGGTCGCGTCGCGGTGCACACAGGGTGGTTAGAGCCACTGAAAAGCGTCGGAAAGTCGGAACGAATTCCGACCCCGTGCGTGCGATTGCGCGTCCGCGCTCACTCGCCTCGAGTCTCGAAAACACTCTGACCTGTATAAACACACACACTCTCTCTTTCATATAGCGCGCGCGTGGGCTCTCAGAGTCGAAGGGTGTTCCGACATTCCGACGTTCCGACGCTTCTCGTCAGCAGCGCTCGTAGTTCTTGTCGTCGCGCAGCCGGATCAGTCCGTCGTCGACGAGAGACGCGAGCGCTGCGTCGAGTACCTGCCGTTCAGACCCCGCCAGCCGATTTCTGATTCCGCGACGGCCGCCCAGTTCCAGCGGGCCGTTGTCGTCGAGCAGTTTCAGCAGCCGACGGGTGACGCGCTGATGCAGTCGTTGCTCGGCGGCGTCCTCGGCGGATGCGTTCTCGATGCCCTTGAGCTTCCCCACTGCGGCCGCACGCTTCTCTGCGACCGCGGAGAGCTTGGACTGCACCCCGCCGCGCGTGTTCGCACTGACCGCCATGAGCACCGCCGACAGTTCCCAGTCCTGCTCGTTCATATCGGTGCGCCCGTCGAGCAGTGCCAGTGCGAACGCCACTTTCTCCCGCACGAACAGTGCGTGCCCGTCGAGTGCGTTCCCTTCGCCGCGGGAGCGTGCGACGTGCGCGTCCAGGATCGTCTGCTCGGCGGCCGGCGGGATGGTGATGCTGCGCGCCGAGGTCGCCCACACACTGCCGGCGGGGATCGTCAACGGTGCGGGTTCGGCGGGTCGCCGGCTACTGATCGTGGGGTCGGTGGTGGGCATCCACAGGAACCGCTGCGGGGTGCCGCCCCCGGCATCGTCGAGCAACGGCCCCGCCTTCTCGGGTTGCACACCGATCGCGACTGTCAGCCGGTAGTTGTGCTTTCCGACCTGCGGCCGCTTCGACGCGTCAGCATAGGAGAAGCCGATCTCTTCGCCACTGAACGCGTTGCGGAGTTTCGGCATAATGGTCGACCCGCTACGCCCGCCGATGCCGACGAGGGTGTCGACTTCGGCGATCGACAGCATGACCCCGTTGCGCATGCTCACCCATTCGCCTTCGTGCCCCTGGTTGCGGTCGCGTTGCTCCGCTTTCCGCATGAACAGGTGCGCCAACCCCTCCCCTGACCCTTCTGGTGCGACGTACACGTCGACGGGCAGCGCGTCCTCGGCGCAGGCTTCGGCTGTGCCCTTGCCCCCGCCGCTGTTGCCAACCAGGGCGACGAAGAAGTTCAGCGACCCGCGACCACCGATGATCGGGGGCAGTGTGATCCAGGACGGCACGGTGGTCAGCGCACGGCACAGCACCACGCCGAGGACCGACCAGGGTGAGCACATGCGGGCGGCCGCCCACTGTTTCACCGTGCTGAGACTTTCCCTGGACGACCAGAACTGTTCGATCGGATCATCGGCGGGGGTCACCCCGCCCGCCCGCTGTGTCAGAGCTGCCGCAATCTGCTGTGTGTGCCGCTGTTCTGTGGTGGTGCCGGCCATGTCGAGTAGCTGCGCGTTCAGTTCGGCGCCGTGATCGTCGGGGGTCGGGTCAGCCTTTACCGTGCGCAGCGCACCCCGCAGCATCGATAGGAATTCGTCCTCGGCGGCTGTCTTTCCACCGGGGCGCGAGTCGGCGAGCTTGTCTGCGAATGCGTCACCGAGTCGGTTCAGCGCATCATTGACACCGGGGCGTCCCTGTTCGGCGAACCGCACCAGCGCTTGCACGTGCCGCACCGTGCTGTCGTGGCGACTGCCGGCCGCGCCTGTCAGGTCGGCCAACGCGTCATCGAGTCGTTTTGCGACCGTCGCGTCCGGGGTGCCCGTGGGCATGCTTTCCAGAGCGGTGCGGATGTTCAATGGCCCCGACCATGCGGCCTTCGTGTGCGGTTCGACAGCGACCAGGTTCTGCAACCACAGCGGAGGCAGGTCGGGCAGGTCAGCAGGCTTCGGGACCCCGTCAGAGTTGAACCCGTCGGGTTCCACCCACTGATATGCGCGTCCTTCGGGATGGATCGACGGTGCAACGATCGCGTACCGGTGGGTGCGCTGCACGATGTCGATATGCCCGAGTCCTTCTGCGCGGAACTTGATCTCGTTCAGCAGTCGGGTTCCCGCAGGGACCCGGTAGAAGCGGATGCCTGATACGCCGTCGACGCGTGATGTGCTGATCCACGTCGGCGGTAGTGCACCCCACAACTGTTCTGCGTGGGCGAGTGTGCGGCCACCTGTCTTGTCCCCGTAGGCGTCGACATCCAGGCCGACCAGGTCATGTGGCATTCGCAGGGCGATGTTCGATGCTGGTTTGTCCTCGGTCCACGCGATGACATCGGGGTAGGACGGGTCTGCTCCGTCGTGCCCGGTGTATCCGCTGGGGATGGGGCTCTTCGTCCGGGGCTTGTTCGTGGGGAGCACACCCCGGAATCCCGCATCCCAGTACTTCGCCGCTGTGGCTGCGTACGGCTGTGTGTCACCGCGGACTGCGCTGGTCGCTGATAAAATCGACGCTGCGTTCTCAGTGCACGTCGGCAGCAGGGGCCCCGCTTCGGTGGGGCCTTTGGTGTCAGAAGGCATCGTTACCGACCCCCGGCCTGCAAGATGCCCGCGATTCGATCCCGCTGTTCAGCGGTCAGTGCGGGCGCTTTGGCGACGAGTTCGGCGATATGCGCGTCGATCGCATCTGCGGGTGGACTGACCGGCTGAAGCAGTTCGTCGAGTTCGTCCAGGTTTACGCGAATCAGCTTGGCCCCGAGTCGATGTGCGGTCAGCCGTCCGCTAGCAATGTAGCGACGAATGGTGAGGACGGACAGCCCAGCCCGTTCGGCGGCTTCAGCGACCGTGATGTATTCCCGCGATTCTGTGCGGGTACTGCGGTTCGGGGTGTGCGCCCACGATTCGTGGGCGTCGATACGGGAGAGGGGGGAACGCACAGCGGCGTCACGTGCGGGCATGGGAGACCTCCACAGCGATGTTTCGACTGTGGCGCGGCTCCGAGAGCGTGGCCGCCGACTCGACCGTTCTCCGTGATGCGCCGGGAATGCCTTCACGTCCCGTGGGTTACGTTCCCACCCCCTAGCGTCGGCTGCGTCAAAACGGGGGTGCTACCTGTTGATGCCAACCGTAATCGTAAGATCGCGAAAGCACAGTTGGATAGGCGTGGGTGTCACGTTAGCTACGCCACTCAATCGCCACGCGACCCACATCCAATCCCCCGCCCTTCGGGCGCTGCCCACTGCCCACCGGCAGAATCGTCACACTCATCAGGTGCGCGATCACCTTCCCGCGCACGTCGGCCGACAGCCGCTCCCAAACGGCTTGCAGCTCGTCGCCGGCCAGCACCAAGTCAGCGAGCGGCGACGACTGCCGCGCCGACGCCAACTTCCCGTCCAGCTCATCAATCTTCGCCTGCAAGTCAGCGCTTCCAGCCTTCAGCTGCATACCGTCGATCGCACCGCCCGTGAACAGCGTCGCCAGCTGATTCTTGCGAGACTGCAACCCGTCACGCTCCGCTTGCAAGGCGACGACATCGACACCCTTGCCGCGATCCAGGACCAGTGCGGCGTCTTCACGGGATAGACGCGCAACCACCACCCGGTCGATGTAGTCGTCGAGCGGCTCTTTACGTTGCGACAGATGCGGTTTCGCCGAGCACCGATAACTCTTGTACGACCCGGTCCCACCACCGCGCATGGTGTAGACCTTCATCGGCTCACCGCAGACACCGCAGCGGTAGATGCCCGCCCCCTGATGCTTCCGCTCGTAGGACGTGCTGACCCGCCGCGACGGGTCCGCGATAACCGCCCGGATCGCGTGCAACGTGTCGGCGTCGAAGATCGGGGGCCATTGTGCAGGGCCGACGATGCGATCACCCTGCTCGACGAGTCCCGCATTGCGCGCACGGCTGAGCACCTTGCGCAACGCTGTCACCGTCCACCTGGCGCCCCCGCGAGCGGTTCTGATCTCCGACTCTTCCCACTGCCGCGCGATCGACATCAGCGACACGCCGCGCAGGAACTGTTCCGCCGCATTGCGCAGCGCGTCGGCCTCACGCGGCTCGAGGTCCATGCCGCCGTCCTTGTACCCGAACGGTCGCGGACCGCCACGGAACTTCCCGTCGAGTGCCTGCTGCTGCTTCGCGCTCTTGATTCGTTCCGCCGACCGCTCGACCTCGTACCGCTGGATGCTCGCGAACATCGTGGCGTTCAGCCGACCCGTCGACGTTGAGAGGTCAATCTGCCCTGCCTTGACAGTGCGGATTTCGACATTGTTCGAGTCGCAGACTTCGACGAGCTTGGACAGGTCGGGGATGGAGCGGTACAGCCTGTCGGTGTGCCAGCTCAGCAGACCCTGATACTGCCCCGATTCGAAGGCCTCGAGCATCGCGACGTACTGGGGTCGCGGCTTGCTGCCGTATGCGCTGACGTCGTTGTCGACGTAGACGTGCGCGACGTTCCAGCCCAGCTGATCAGCGAGCACCCGGCAGTCGGCCTCTTGCCGTTCTACGCCGAGACCTGCCCCGGCGCGATCCTGGGAGATCCGGCAGTAGATCGCTGCGTCCATGCCGCTGACAGTATCAGTTGACATTCCGTGACGACCGAATACAGCACGGCGCCGAAGGCCGCGGCCGCGATGGTGCCGATGGCGTACTCCGCCGTCGACATACCGTCCTCGTCCGTCGCGAGCAGCGTCAAGCGAGCCGTCAGTGCCCGAACTCCCGCAAAGGCCCGAACTCCCGCAAAGGCCCGAACTTCCGCCAAGGCACGAACTCCCGCCAACGCCCCGATTCCGTGTTCCATGGTGTTCCCCCTTCAGAGTGTCCGGCGCAGCGGTTCTGCGCCGGAAGTGTCGATGCGTCACAACAGCCCGCCGTCCAGCACCCGCGAGGCCAGCCCGACGACGACCGGGATGATGCCGAGACAGATGAATGCCGGCAGGAAGCACAACCCGAGGGGGCCACTGATCAGCACCCCCGCGCGTTCTGCCGACGCCGCCGCCAGATGCTCGACCTGGATTCGGCCGTCTGCGGCGAGTTCCGTCATCGAACCGGCGAGCGACGATCCCGATGCGGCCGACCGGCGCGCCATGCGGGCAAGGGATTCAGTGGCCGGGTCCGACGCCGCCACCTCCCATGCGGTCGCCGCATCCGCCCCTAACGACAGCAGGTCTGCGGCGCGGCGAAGCGATTCCGACAGCGGCGCGGGCGCCGACCGCGACACGGCCTGCGCCGCGGTCGCGACGGGCAGTCCGGCGCGCAGGCACGCTGCCAGCAGGTCGAAGGCCGCGGCGATCGCGAGCGGGTCCTCGCGGCGCGCGCCGTCGTCCACCGCGGACGCCGCGTCACCCGGGCCGACGCCGTCGCCGCGCAGTCGCTGCGCCGGCGATCTAGGTGTGGGGAGGACCAGCACGGCGCCGGCGAGGAGAAGCACCGCACACCAGATCATCCCGTCACCCGTCCGGTGATCCGGTCGGTCCACAACAGGCCCGCGCACACCAGCCCCGCACCGAGCAGCAACAGGATTCCACCCACACCGCCGCCGAACAGCACCGTCAGAGGGGACGCCCCCATCATCTGGCCGAGACCGACACCCAGGAGCGGCAGCCCGGCCAGTACGGTCGCCGTCGCCCTCGCCCCGGCCAGCGACGCCTCCGTTCGCCGACGGAAGCGACTGCGCCCCAACAGGTCCGTCCGTGCCGCCTCGAGCAGTTCCGCCAGTGCGAGACCGTGCGCGTCGGCCACCGCCCAGATATCGGCGATCCGCTCCAACTCGGTACCGACGCGGGAGTCCGCGATCCGGAACCCGTCGGCGGCCGACCCTCCGAGCCGCGAGCGCGCCGACGCGGCCCGGAATGCTGCCGACACACTGCCTGCGGACTCGTCGGCCGCCGTCTGGCATGCAGCAGCCGGATGGGCGCCCACCCGAAGTTCCGCCGTCACCACTTCGAGAATCGACAGTACGACACGCAGATCGGCGTCCTTCGCTTTCGCCGCCTTGCGTCGAGACGACCTGAAACGCACTGTTGCACAGACGATCGTCGCGGCGAGGACCGCGCACAGTCCGCCCAGTGCGTACATGATCGGAATGCCGGCCAGCGCCGCCGGAACCACCCAGGGCAGACGCAACCGGCGACGGGGACCTCCCCTGCCCGACACCGCGAGCAACCGGGGCCGCGATCTCGCGGACGGCACCGTCAGCACCGCGCAGGCGAGCACCACCAGACCGGCGATCACGACGGCACCTCCGTTCCCGAATCCGCCGGTCCACGGCGAGAACACAAGCGGCGGAGCCGATCCACCGCCGGACCCTCACCCGTGTCGTGGCTCCAGGCGGGCACGATCGTGACGTGCCCGTACTCGTCGCGGGTGACGACACCGATCTGCGTCAGCCGACGCGCCCCGCTCGAGGCCCGGTGGACGTGCAGGACCACCTGCACGGCGGCGGCCAGCTGACTGTGCAACGCCGAGCGGTCCATTCCGCCCAGTGCCGCAAGCGCCTCGAGCCGCGCCGGAACCTCCTCGGGTGAGTTGGCGTGCACCGTTCCGGCACCGCCGTCGTGACCTGTGTTGAGTGCCGTCAGCAGGTCGACGACCTCAGCGCCGCGAACCTCGCCGACGACGATCCGGTCGGGGCGCATGCGCAGGGATTGACGGACGAGGTCCCGGACGGTCACCTCACCCACGCCCTCGACGTTGGGTGCCCGAGCCACGAGCCGGACCACGTGAGGGTGCGTCGGCGCCAGCTCCGCGGCGTCCTCGACGCACACGATCCGTTCCGCCGGGTCCACCGCACCCAGCAACGCGGCCAGCAGCGTGGTCTTGCCTGCACCGGTGCCGCCGGTGACCAGGAAGGCGAGCCGCGCGTGCACGATCTTCACCAGCAGGTCGTGGGCCGCCTCGGCCACGGCACCGCGGGCGACGAGCGCGCCGAGCCCCTGGGTGGCCGGGCGCAGCACCCGCAGCGACAGGCAGGTGCCGCCCTGAGCCACGGGAGCGAGGACGGCATGCAGCCGCACGCCGAACGAGCCGTTTCCGACGTCCCGCAGTCTTCCGTCGACCCACGGCTGAGCGTCGTCGAGGCGGCGTCCGGCGGACAGCGCGAGACGTTGCGCGAGCCGGCGCACCGCCGCCTCGTCGGTGAACCGGACAGCTGCGCGTTCGAGGCCGCGGCCTCGGTCGACCCACACGCGGTCGGGCGCGGTGACGAGCACGTCCGCGACTCCGGGTTCCGTCAGCAACGACTCGAGTGGGCCGGCGCCGGTGAGTTCGGTCATGAGCACCCGCAGCGCCCCGAGCAGGTCGGTGTCGCCGAGCACGCCACCGGACTCGGTGCGGATGGCAGCGGCGACCGTGGCCGGCGTCGGCTCGCCGGACGTGTGCGCGAGACGTTCGCGCACCCGGTCGAGCAGGTCGGGGGTGACGAGGGAACTCATGCCGCCCACTCCCGCGACCGCGGTCTGCTGCCGACCGTGTCGAGGACCGCCTCTGCCGCGGCGCCCAGCGGGGAGCGCCGGCCCGGCCTGAGTCCGCCGTGTTCGAGCATTCCGGTGAGCGCGCGCTCGGCGCGCATCGACGCGATCAGCGGCAGGTCGAGAACCTCCGCCACGTCGGCGCCGCGGAGCCCACCGGGTGCCGGGCCGCGGACCACGAGTCCCTGGTTGGGGTTCCTCTCGGTGATCCACTGCGACACCTTTCCCGCGGCGATGCAGGCCCGGACGGTCGCGGGCACGACGAGGACCACCAGATCGGCGAGTTCGAGGACGGTTTCCGTGACCGGGCCGGGGAACCGGGACACGTCGCACACGACCAGATCGCCCGCATGGCGGCCGGCATCGGTGACCGCACGGACCGCGGCCGCTGTCGGTCCGGCGCCGTGCCCGGTCCTGCTGCAGGCGAGCACCCGCAGCCGGTCGCCGCGGGCGGGGAGGGCGTCCCGGAGCGCACCCGAGGAGATCCGGCCGCCCTCGATCGACAGACCCGACCATCGCAGTCCGGGCACGTCCTCGATGCCCAGCAGCACGTCGAGGCCGGACCCCCACGAGTCGGTGTCGAGCAGAAGCGTGGGCTGCGGTCGCGATGCCGCGGTGAGGGCTGTCGCCGCCGACAGTGTGGAGGCACCCGCCCCGCCACATCCACCGACGACGGCGACGACGGTTCCGTCCGCCTCGGGACGCTGAGGTTGCTCGCCGAGCACGGCGACCAGCGCCGACTCGTCCTCGGGCACCGCGAGCACGTGTTCCGCACCGACCGCGGTCGCGATCCGCCACTCGTCGATGCCCGGCGGTCCGTCGCACAGCAGCACCACACGGCGCCGGCGTGGGAGACGGTTGCGGCACGCTGCGGCTGCGCGTGCGTCGAGCACGACGATCGGGGCACTTCCCCAGACGTGCCGGGCGCCGGCGACGTCGACCTCGTTCAGCGCCCGGTCGGCCGCTGCCGCCACGCGCCTGATGCTGTGCAACAGCGCCGGGTCGTCGACCAGAACCAGCACTTCACCCCCGCCTTCTGCGTCCATGCAGCGAGCGTGCCCGCTGCCGGAGACCGCTGGAAGGGGCTCGGCTCGAACTGTGGACAACTTCGGCCCTGTGGATAGAAACTGGTACTACCGCACCAATTTCGGGGTTCCGATTCGGGAGAGGCGGCCGACCTGCCGCAGACAGAGGACGACCCTCGCCAGGGGGGGGAGGAGGCGAGGGTCGTCAGTGTTCAGCCCCGGGGGGTCGGGCTGAACATCGTCCGGATCAAATCCGAACATCAGCAATACTACACCTCCCCCGATCAGTATTTGCAAGTTCAACTGTTGAACGATCCGTCGTGTCGATAGTGCCGAAAGACCCTTCCTCCGGCCGTTCATACGAGCCCCCACCTCACCCGAAGTCCGCATATCCTTGGGAATTGTGACCGCGAAGCCACAGAGAAGTGCCAAGACAGGTCGACACACCGAGACAGGTCGGGTTGCCGCATTCTTCGACCTCGACAAGACGATCATCGCGAAATCCAGCACCCTCGCGTTCAGCAGACCGTTCTTCGACCAGGGCCTGATCAACCGCCGATCGGTTCTCAAGAGCAGCTACGCGCAGTTCCTGTTCCTGCTGTCGGGCGCGGACCACGATCAGATGGAGCGGATGCGCGCCTACCTCACGAGCATGTGCGCGGGCTGGAACGTCGACCAGGTCCGGTCCGTGGTCGCCGAAACCCTCCACGACATCGTGGACCCCCTGGTGTTCGCCGAGGCCGCCGACCTCATCGCGGACCACAAGCTGCGCGGCCACGACGTCATCGTGGTCTCGGCGTCGGGCGAGGAGGTGGTGGCGCCGATCGCCGACGCACTCGGCGCCACACGCAGCACTGCCACCCGCATGGCGGTCGCGGACGGGCTCTACACGGGCGAGGTGGAGTTCTACTGCTACGGCGAAGGCAAAGTGGACGCGATGCGGCAACTGGCCGACGAATACCACTACGACCTGTCGGCATGTTACGCCTACTCCGACTCCGTGACCGATCTCCCGATGCTGACCGCGGTCGGCCACCCGACTGCGGTCAACCCGGACCGGGCGTTGCGGAAGGCTGCGGCCGGAAACGGTTGGCCCATATTGACTTTCTCGAACCCGGTCTCCCTCCGGGCACGCCTCCAGGCGCCGTCCGCCACCACCGTCGCGACCACGGCGGCGGTGAGCGTCGGGGCCCTGGTCGCGGGCGCATTCACGTATGGAGTGTTGCGCCGCAAGCGCTGACCGCCGCAACCCGCGACACGGTCACAAACCGAATTTGATACTTGCTGTGAGGGGGGTCACGGGGTACAAAGGAGTTACGGAAGAACGGAAGGCCAAGGTCGACCCAGAAGAGAAGGATCGATCTCCCGACCAGGATTCCCAGCACGGGCACTAGGTACCCACGCGAAGCATAAGCCACTATAAGGGCAGAAGCGTTGTGGGCCTGCGAGACTCGAGTCTTCACCGGCAAGGACCCTGCACAGGTTGCAAGGACGACCCGACGATATTCGGACTCTCGCCGAGGCCACCCACACAACCCACATTGCACGCTTGGTAACCGGTTGTCCGTGCTAACGGGCGGCGAAGTCGACAGCAGTCGGCAGCGCCGCCCGTTTCACATGTTCGGGACTTCTTGCAACACAGGAGATTTCGGCTAACTCGCTGCGGCCTCCGCGATCGACGTGGCCTCCCGGGCTCCGGCCTCCAGAGCGCCGCAGCAGAGGACGACCCAGCTGCCCACACCCTCCGGCTCGCCCGACGCGAACGCGGCAGCCCCGTTGCGGTACGCCTGCTGCCGGCGCAACCAGCTGACCTCCGGGACCCCGAGGTTGTGCGGATCGAGCCCGCTCGCCACGGAAACCAGACGTGACGCGGCGCGCGCGACGATACCGTCACCGACCCCGAACGGCTTCAGCGTCAACAATTCCCCGTGCACCACGGCCGCCAGAACCGGCGCGGGCGCAGCTGTTCCTCCCGTCACGAGCTGGGCGAGACCGTCGAGCCGCTCCGCGACGCCGGACCCGGCACGTGGCCTGCCGAGCAATTCCTGATCCTCCACGAGATCGGCCGCGGCCAGCAGATGCAGCCGCGCGAGGGCCTGCAGGGGTGCCCGCTGCCAGGTGGACTGCAGAAGCGTGAGGGCATCACCGTCGAGGGCCTGCCCGACCCGCAGCGCCCCCGACAGAATCGGGTCGCCGGCCTCGCCGGGCGCGGGTAACTCGGTGCTGCCGCCGTCCAGCGACGCCGAGGCGCGGGCCGCCCGGACCGCCGCCTCGGCCGCCGTGGTCGGCCAGCCGCGCCGGTTGGTCTTGTGACGGTGAACCGCACCGAGCGCGTCGCGCGCACGGTCCGCGGCTTCGCGGACGCCGGGAAGGTCGACGAGGGGCTGCAACGGGTCGCTCACGTACCGGAACGCTACCCGGCGCCGTCCCGCGTCAGGCGCCGAGCCGGATCGATCCGCCGGGAATCGCATCCAGCAGCTTCCGCGTGTACTCCTCCTTCGGGGACGTGAAGACCTCATCCGTGGTCGCTTTCTCCACGATCGCGCCGGTGGACATGACGAGCACGTCGTCGGCGATCTGCCGCACCACCGCCAGGTCGTGGGTGATGAACAGGTACGTCAACCCCAGCTCCGCTTGCAGGTCGTTCAGCAGCGTCAGGATCTGGTCCTGGACCAGCACGTCGAGCGCCGACACCGCCTCGTCGCACACCACCATCTCCGGCTGCAGCGCCAGCGCCCGGGCGATCGCCACCCGCTGCCGCTGGCCACCGGACAGCTCGTTCGGGAACCTCCGCATCACCGAAGCCGGCAGCGCCACCTTGTCCAGCAGGTCGCGTACCCGCGCTTCCCGCTCCGCCTTCGTCCCCACCTTGTGGGTGCGCAGGGGCTCCTCGACGGTGCGGAAGATGGAGTACATCGGGTCGAGCGTGCCGTACGGATTCTGGAAGATCGGCTGCACCCGGCGACGGAACGCGAGCGTCTCCCGGCGGTCCAGCGTCGCGACGTCCTTGCCGTCGAACACGACATTCCCCGACGTCGGCGCGAGAAGCCCGAGGACCATCTGCGCAACTGTCGATTTACCCGACCCCGACTCGCCGACGATGGCCGTGGTCGTCCCGCGGCGGACCGCGAACGAGACGTCGTCGACGGCGGTGAAGTCGGTGGACTTCCGTAGCCCGTGCCGGATCTTGAACACCTTGGTCAGCCCGGTGGCCACGACCACGTCGTCGGTGGCCTTACCGAACTCGACGCCGATCTCGCCGTGCTGTTCGGCCTCGCCGACCACCTCGAGGGCGTGCTCCCGGATGTCCGCCCGGGCCAGCGAAGAACTCCGGCGTTGCGACGCCAGTGACGGCGCCGCCGCCACCAGCTTCCGGGTGTACGGGTGGCGCGGCCGCTGCAGGATCTCCAACGCCGGCCCCGCCTCGACCACCCGCCCCTTGCTCATGACGATCAGGTGCTCGGCCCGCTCGGCGGCCAGGCCGAGGTCGTGGGTGATGAGCAGGACCGCGGTGCCCAGCTCGTTGGTGAGACCGTCGAGATGGTCGAGGATCTGGCGTTGGACCGTGACATCGAGGGCCGACGTGGGCTCGTCCGCGATCAGCAGTTGCGGGCGGGCCGACAGCCCGATGGCGATGAGGGCGCGCTGGCGCATGCCGCCGGAGAACTCGTGCGGATACTGGCCCAGGCGGTCCTCGGCGTCGGCGAGTCCGGCCTCCGCGAGCAGCCCGGCGGCACGCGCCTTCGCAGCCTTTCCCTTCTCGATCCCGTTGGCTTCCAACGCCTCCTCGATCTGGAAACCGACCTTCCACACCGGGTTGAGGTTGGACATCGGGTCCTGCGGGACGAGGCCGATCTTCTGACCGCGCAGCGCGACGAACTCGCGCTCGGGCGCCTCCGCGAGGTCCTGCCCCTCGAACAGGATCTGACCGCCGGTCACCTTGCCCGTCCCGGGCAGCAGGTTGATGATCGCGTGGGCGGTCGTGGACTTACCCGAACCGGACTCACCGACGATCGCCACCGTCTGCCCCGGATACACCGTGAGACTGACACCGCGCACCGCGGGCACGAGCCCCGAATGGGACTGGAACGACACTTCCAGGTCCCGGATCTCGAGCAACGGCACCTCGTCGGCCGAATTCTGCGGTCCGGCTGGTTCGTTCGTGGACACCGCGCTCACCTCTTCCGGGCCTTGGGATCGAGCGCGTCCCGGAGAGCGTCGCCCATCATGATGAAACCGAGCACCGTGATCGCCAGCGCGGTCGCCGGGTAGAACAGGATCGGTGACCCCTGACGCAGCGTGACCTGGGCCGTGCTGATGTCTCCGCCCCACGAGATCTCGGTGGACGGCAGCCCGATGCCCAGGAACGACAGTGTCGCCTCGGCCACGATGTAAATGCCGAGCGAGATGGTCGCGATCACGATGATCGGGGCGAGGGAGTTCGGCAGCACGTGCCGGACGAGGGTGCGCACGTTCGACACCCCGAGCGCCCGCGACGCCATCACGTAGTCGTTGTTCTTCGCCGAGATCACCGCGCCACGAGCAATTCTCGCCATCTGAGGCCACCCGAACAGAGCGAGGACGACGATCAGCGTCCAGATGGTGCGGTCGGCGAACAGCTGCATCAGGACGATCGCGGCGAGGATGAGCGGGATGCCGAAGAAGATGTCGGCGATCCGGGACAGCAACGAGTCGGCCCAGCCGCCGTAGAAACCGGCGACCGCACCGAACACCACGCCCACGACGAGCACGATCGACGTGACACCGACACCCACCAGCACCGACGCCCGCGCCCCGTAGATCGTGCGGGAGTAGATGTCGCAGCCCTGCTTGTCGAATCCGAACCAGTGCCCCGCCGACGGACCCTGCATGCTGAACGCGAGATCGCAGAACCTGGGGTCGGTGCCGGTGAACAGACCGGGGAAGCCTGCCACGGCAATCACCACGACGATGATCACCGTGGCGACCAGGAACAGCGGACGTTTGCGGAGGTCCCGCCACGCATCCGACCACATGCTCGTCGGCGGCTGGTCGATGTGGACGGCGTCGGTCTCTCCCGGCGCCGCCACTTCTTCGGGTGCCACGAAATGCGCCTGACGGGTCTTCCGGTCGCCCGTCCGAGGCGACTCGTTCTCCACTTTCTCAGACATAGCGAATCCTCGGGTCGAGCGCGGCGTACAGGAGGTCGACGAGCAGGTTGGCGAGCAGATAGATGACGATCAGCACCGTCACGAAGGACACCACCGTCGGCGCCTCACCGCGGGTGACCGCCTGATAGATCGTGCCGCCGACACCGTTGATGTTGAAGATGCCCTCCGTGACGATCGCGCCGCCCATCAGGGTCGCGAGGTCGGCGCCGAGGAACGTGACCACCGGGATCAGCGAATTCCGCAGCACGTGCACCTGCACCACGCGGCGCCGCGAAAGACCCTTGGCCGTCGCGGTTCTCACGTAGTCGGCGGTGAGGTTCTCCGCGACCGACGTCCGGGTGAGCCGGAGAACGTACGCGAACGACACCGACCCGAGGACGAACGCGGGCAGCAGCAGATTCTTGAAACTGGTGTTGCCCCCGACCGTCGGCGGCACCAACCCCCATTTCACGCCGACGAAGAACTGGGCCAGGAAGCCGATGACGAAGATCGGGATCGCGATGATCACCAGGCTCACGAGGAGGACGGAACTGTCGAAGATGCCGCCCTTGCGGAGTCCGGCCCACAGGCCGAAGCCGATACCGAAGATCCCCTCGATGGCGAGCGCCATCAGGGACAACTTGATGGTGATCGGGAATGCCTGCGCCAGAACCTCACTGACGGGGCGACCGGAGAAGGACGTACCGAAGTCGAGGGTGAAGATGCCCTTCAGATACAGGAGGTACTGCGTCAGGAACGGCTCGTCGAGGTGGTATCGCTCACGGAGTTGGGCCGCCACCGCGGGGCTGAGTGCCTTGTCGCCGGCCAGCGCGGCAATCGGGTCTCCGGGCAGTAGGAACACCATCGCGTAGATCAGGAACGTGGCCCCGAGGAACACCGGGATCATCTGGAGCAAACGGCGACCGACGTACCAGAGCATCGGATCACCTCCTATTCGTCGGGAGCAGTGACGTCAGGAATCCGTAGCCTCGGCTCGTACTCCCGAGCGGGGCCGCGAACTGACAGCTCGCGGCCCCACCCGTCGTCGAAGAATCTCCGGTGCGTCAGTTCTTCTCGATGTCGGAGTACATCGGGATGCCCTTCCAGTCGATGACCACGTTCGACACGTTCTCCGACCAGCCGCTGGCAGCGTTGCGGTACCACGTCGGGACGGCAGGCAGGTCGCGCAGGAGAACTTCCTGCGCCTGGTTCAGCAGTTCCTGGGCCTTGTCGGGGTCGACCTCACCCGCGGAGGCACGCAGAAGCCGGTCGAACTCGGGGTTCGAGTAGTCACCGTCGTTGGAGCTGCCGCCGGTCTGGTAGTTCTGCGCGAGGAAGCCGTACTGCTGCGGGTAGTCGCCCTGCCACCCCGAACGGAACGCGCTGGGGATGGTGCGGTTGGTGGCCTCGGTGCGGATCTGCGCGAACGTGGGGTACTCCTTGCCCTTCGCGTCGATACCGAGGGTGTTGCGGATGTTGTTGGCGGTGGCGTCGACCCATTCCTTGTGGCCGCCGTCGCCGTTGTACGCGATCTCGAAACTGCCCGACCACGGGGCGATGGCGTCGGCCTGGGCCCACAGCCTCTTCGCCGCCTCCGGGTCGTACTTCAGGTTGCCGTTGCCGACGAGCGAATCCGACCAGCCCTCGATGGCGGGGCTGGTGAAGTCGAGTGCGGGGGTGCGGGTGTTGTTGTAGATCTGCTGGGTGATCTGGTCGCGGTTGATCGCCATCGAGATGGCCTGGCGGCGCAGCGTGCCCTCCTCACCGCTGAAGTGCGGCAGACGGCCCGGGATCGTGAACGTCTCGATGGTCGCGGACGGCTGGTTCACGGTGCGGCCCGGCAGGTCGGTCTCGAACGTCGTGACCGCGCTCGGCGGCACCTGGTCGAGGACGTCGACATTGCCTGCGAGCAGATCCGTGTACGCCGTGTCGAGGCTGTTGTACATGACGAAGTCGACGCCGGCATTCTTCGGCTTACGGTTGCCGTTGTAGTCGGGGTTCACGACAGTGTCGATCCGGACGTTGTGCTGCCACGCTCCGGGGCCGGACATCATGTACGGACCGTTGCCGATGGGATTCTCACCGAACGCCGCCATGTCCTGGTACGCGACTGCGGGCAACGGGTAGTACGCGGCGAACCCGAGGCGGTCCGGGAAGGCGGACTCGGGTTGCTTCAGTTCGATCGTGAACGTGGAGTCGTCGACCACCTTCAGTCCCGACATGGTCTGCACCGTCGGGTTCTCGGCGGCCACCTCGTCGTAGCCCTGGATCGGGTCGAAGAACGACGCTTGGATCTGCGCATTCGTGGACAGCGCGCCGTAATTCCAGGCGTCGACGAACGAGGCCGCCGTGACCGGCGTGCCGTCCGTGAACGTCCAGCCGTCCTTCAGCTTCACGGTGAAGTTCTTGCCGTCGGTCGTCTCGATCGACTCGGCGACCTCGTTGTTCACCCCGCCGTCGGAGTCGTAGGAGACGAGCCCCGCGAACAGCGAATCGACGACGCGGCCACCCTGATTCTCGCTGGTATTGGTGGGAATCAACGGGTTCTGTGGTTCGCTTGCCCAGGCGTTGACGATTCCGCTACCACCCCCGCTCGTCGAATCACCGGACGAGCAGGCGGACAGCATCCCTGCTGCCAGGCCGACCGCCACAACAGCGGTTGCCACACGTGTGATGCGCAAAACGATCCTCCCAGATCTGCGTGGTTCCGGGCAGCGGTTCCGGGCGCAGCCCGAATGATGGGATGACGATAAGTCAACGTTTCAATCTGTGTAGCCACGACGGACGAAACTCGTGCAATCGGCACCTGATCGAAACATCGTCGGCACGGGGGGCTCCACTCGTCGCCCCCGATCGCCGTCCGTCGCGCCCAGTCGACCGATCGTCGCAGAATATGGGCATGCAACCCTCTGCAACGGTGCGCTCGGGGGACCATGTGACTACCCTCACACGTGCTAGAAGTGCCGAATTCGAGACTGGAAAGAAGGCCGGGCCACAATGACCAGTGCAGCACAGGCGAGCGGAGCGACGGAGAAGTCGGAACATTCTGATTCCGTCCCGCAGGTGTATCCGCCGAGCCCCGAGTTCACCGCAACGGCGAACGCCGGCCCCGACCTCCAGGCTGCCGCCGACGAAGACCGTCTCGCGTTCTGGGCGAAGCAGGCCGAGCGCCTGCACTGGCACGCCCCCTTCTCCGAGGTTCTCGACTGGTCCGACGCGCCCGTCGCGAAGTGGTTCGTGAACGGACGGCTCAACGTCGCCTACAACTGCGTCGACCGCCACGTTCTCGCCGGCAACGGCGACCGCGTCGCCATCCACTTCGAAGGCGAACCGGGTGACACCCGCGACCTGACCTACAACGACCTGCTCGCCGAAGTGAGCAAGGCCGCCAACACCTTCACAGGCCTCGGCCTCGTCGCCGGCGACCGCGTCGCGATCTACATGCCGATGATCCCCGAGGCCATCGTCACCATGCTCGCCTGCGCCCGCCTCGGCCTGACCCACTCGGTGGTGTTCGCCGGCTTCTCCGCCAGCGCCCTGCGCTCACGCATCGACGACGCCGAAGCCAAGCTCGTCGTCACCGTCGACGGGCAGTGGCGCCGCGGCCAGGCCGCCCCCCTCAAGCCCGCCGTCGACGAAGCGGTGGACGGTGCCGAGTCGGTCAAGCACGTGCTGGTGGTCAAGCGCACCGGGATCGACGTCGACACCACCGAGGGTCGTGACCTGTGGTGGCACGAGACCGTCGAGAAGGCGGAGGGCACTCATCAGGCGCAGCCGTTCGACTCCGAGCACCCGCTGTTCATCCTGTACACCTCCGGCACCACCGGAAAGCCCAAGGGCATCATCCACACCTCCGGCGGTTACCTCACCCAGGCGTCGTACACCCACCACAACGTGTTCGACCACAAGGCGGGCGAGGACGTGTACTGGTGCACCGCCGACATCGGCTGGGTCACCGGCCACAGCTACATCGTCTACGGGCCACTCTCGAACGGTGTCACCCAGGTGGTCTACGAGGGCACCCCGAACTCCCCCGACGAGCACCGCCACTTCCAGATCATCGAGAAGTACGGCGTCAGCATCTACTACACCGCACCCACCCTGGTGCGCACCTTCATGAAGTGGGGCAGGGACATTCCCGACGCCCACGACCTGTCCTCGATCCGGCTCCTCGGCTCGGTCGGCGAACCGATCAACCCCGAGGCCTGGAAGTGGTTCCGTGAGGTGATCGGCGGGAACACGGCCCCGATCGTCGACACCTGGTGGCAGACCGAGACCGGCGCGATCATGATCTCCCCGCTGCCCGGGATCACCGCCACCAAGCCCGGATCGGCGATGGCACCGCTGCCCGGCATCTCCGCGAAGATCGTCGACGACGACGCCAACGAACTCGGCGCCGGCGGCTCCGGCTACCTCGTGCTCGACAAGCCGTGGCCGGCGATGCTCCGCGGCATCTGGGGCGACATGGACCGCTACCGCGAAACCTACTGGTCCCGCTACCCCGAGCAGGGCTGGTACTTCGCCGGCGACGGCGCCAAGTACGACGAGGACGGCGCCCTGTGGGTGCTCGGCCGCGTCGACGACGTCATGAACGTCTCCGGGCACCGCATCTCCACCTCCGAGGTCGAATCCGCCCTCGTCGGACACCACGGTGTCGCCGAGGCCGCCGTCGTCGGCGCCGCCGACGAGACCACCGGCCAGGGCATCGTCGCGTTCGTCATCCTCCGCGAAGGCGTCGAGAACACCGGCGACACCCTCATCGCCGAACTCAAGGCCGAAGTGTCCCGGGAGATCAGCCCGATCGCCAAGCCCCGCCAGATCACCATCGTCCCCGAACTCCCCAAGACCAGGTCGGGCAAGATCATGCGACGCCTGCTCAAGGACATCGCCGAAGGCCGCGACCTCGGCGACACGTCCACGCTCGTCGACCCCAAGGTCTTCGACGCGATCCGCGGCAAGTAGGACGCTCCGCGCCCCGTGAGTGGTTGACGAGTCCCTGCACTCCTCAACCACTCACGGGCGGCGAAGCCGCCACAACGTCTGCTCCTCGCCGATTCCCTTCAGACCGGTCGTGAAGACGTCGCACCGGTAGTCCGATTCCGCCAGCAGCGGCGCCACCTCCGGGTCGTCGTGAACGGCCCCGGACAGGACGATGTCGCCGCCCGCCGCACAACCCTGCACCCGCGCCGCCAGGTTGACGGTCGCGCCGAAGTAGTCGATCCGGCCGTCGTTGTCGATCATCACCGCGGGCCCCTGGTGCAGCCCGACTTTCAACGCCACCGAGTCGTCGTCGCCGAGGTGCCCGCGACGGAAGTCGTCCCAGCCGGACTGCATCGACGCCGCCGCCGACCAGGCCTCCCGCGCATCCGCGAACGTCGCCATGACCGCGTCGCCCATCTGCTTCACGACGCCGCCGTTCTCGCGCACCACGGCGTCACGCAGGTAGCGGAAATGGCTCTGCACGAACGCGAACGCCCGGACGTCCCCGATGCGCTCGTACAGGGCGGTAGACCCGCTCAGATCGGTGAACAGCACCGCCAGGTTCGCGATCCCGATCTCGTCGCCGGGCGCCACCCCCTGGTCCGGGAACAGGTCCTGGAAACCGTCGAGCGACGTGACGAGCGCGCCGGTCGCCGCGGCGTCCCTCCACCGCTCCCGCTCGACCACCACCAGCGCTTCGCCGGGGAGCCGGTTGTCGACCTCCAGCCGGATCGCTCCGTCGGTGTCGGGTGAACTCCGCACCCGGAGGTCGCCCGGCCCGCACTCGACCCGCAGCGTTCCACCTGCCGGGCCGACCTCGCAGGCCACCGGGGAGCCCACCTGACAGCAGCGGAGCCGCAGCCACCCCGGGTCGAGTTCGAGCCGCTCCGAACGCTGCTCCCCCGGCTCGAGCCGCAGCTGAGCCACCGCAGACGGTGAATTCGCCGGACCACCGATGCAGTACCGGGCCCGCTCCGCCCGGCGCACGGCCGCATTGACGTCGAAGCGGATCTCCACCGACCGTGCCAGGTCGGTGTCGAAGGCGATGTCGCAGGTGTCGCAGTGGACACGGCTCGCCAACTGTGAAATCCGGCCGGCGTCCTCGCGGACGGTCCGGCAGACGGGGCACAGCACGCTCCAGCTCAGATCCAGCAGTCCGCTGTCCGCGGCGTGGAGGAAGACGTACAGCAGCTGCATCCGATCGACACCCCAACGGTCCGCCAGCTCGAACGGCCGCATGCCCGTCACCTCCAGGTCGGAGGCGGTCCGCAGGTGGGATGCCAAGCGCCCGATGAGGTTCGGGGCATCGTGAGATCGGGACAGCTGTGCTGTGCGGAGTTCCAGTCGGCCGGCGTCGAGTTGCTCCGGCGGCGGCAGCGCGGGCACGGCATGCGTCTGCGGGTCGCGAACGTGGAGTTCCAACGCGCGTGCGAGCGCCACCGTCTTCCGTATACCCGTGCGCGCCAGCAGGGTTCGCGCCACGATCACCCCGAACCAGGTCCGCGGAACGATCCGGGCGAACACCTCGATTTCGGTCTCGTCGGCGGCCGGACGAAGCCGGACACCCGTGGAGACCTCCGCGAGCGGACCGCGGGAGAACCGACGAAGGACCTGGTAGAAGCGGCCTTCGATCCACTCGAACGGGAACTCCTCGTACCGCACCCGCCGCCCGTACGAACGGGTCTCCGCCGAATAGTGTCCCTTGCGCCGCCGGTCCAGCATCGGAGCGAAGTGCACCGGTGACAAGTCGATGTTGCGGTTGAGGCGATCGGTATCGGCGAGGAACGACCACAGATCCTGCTTCGGCAGCCGGATCCGGGCCGTCCTGGACAGCAGCACGGCTTTCGCCATGCAAGAACTATAGGCCGCTGCGCGGCCCGTGAGTGGTTGACGAGCCCCTGGACTCGTCAACCACTCACGGGGACTACGCCCCTACGTCGTCGAGGGACTGATCGCGGGTCTCGCGCATGACGAGCAGCGCGACGAAGGTGAGTGCAGCGGCGATCAGCAGGTAGATGCCCACCCAGCCGACGCCGTACGACGTGGCGAGCCAGGTGGCGATGAACGGCGCGACGGCGGCGCCGAGGATGCTGGCGGTGTTGTAGGCGATCCCCGAACCCGTGTAGCGCACGTTGGTCGGGAACAACTCCGGCAGAACGGCGCTCATCGGCCCGAAGGTCATGCCCATCAACAACATTCCGATGGCCAGGAATACGAGCATGCGGGCGTTGCCCATGCCCTCCTGGTTCAGCATCACGCCGAACGTGAGCCCGAAGACCATGATGCACCCGGTGATGGTGAGCAGCGTGATGCGGCGACCGAAGCGGTCGGCCAGCCACCCCGACACGGGGACGGCGGCCGCGAAGAACAGGACCGCGATCAGCTGGAGGACGAGGAAGTCGGTGTAGTGGAAGCCGGCTCCGGTTCCGCCCTGGGCGGGGGTCTTGCCGGTGCCGTAGCTGAGCACCCAGGTGGTCATGATGTAGAAGAGCGTGTAGGTGGCGAGCATGACGAACGTGCCGATGATCAGCTGACGCCAGCTGGTCTTGAACACCTCGGCCAGCGGGGTCTTCACCTTCTCGCCCCGCGCGACGGCGCGGGCGAACACGGGCGTCTCTTCGAGCTTCAGCCGCACGTACAGACCGATCATCACCATGATCGCGCTGAGCAGGAACGGGATACGCCAGCCCCAGGTGAGGAACGCGCCGTCCAGGTCGGGGCTGCTGTTGTCGTGGTCCAGGAACAGCGTGATGATCAGGAACAGACCGTTGGCGAGGAAGAACCCGATGGGCGCGCCGAGCTGCGGCCACATGGCCGCCCAGGCCCGCTTGCCCTTCTGTGCGGTCTCGGTCGCGAGCAACGCCGCGCCACTCCATTCACCGCCCAGTCCCAGGCCCTGACAGAAGCGCATCAACGCCAGCAGTGCGGGCGCGACGAGGCCGATCTGGTGGTACGTCGGCAGCAGGCCGATCACGAACGTGGCGATACCCATGGTGAGCAGTGAGCCGACGAGCGTCGTCTTGCGTCCGATGCGGTCGCCGAAGTGGCCGAACAGGATCGAGCCGAGCGGCCGGGCGACGAAGGCCAGACCGAACGTGGCGAGGGACGCCAGCAGGGCGGTGGTGCCGTTTCCCTTGGGGAAGAACAGGTGCGGGAACACCGACACGGCCGCGGTGGCATAGATGTAGAAGTCGTAGAACTCGATGGATGTTCCCACCATGCTCGCGACGACGATCCGGCTTCTGGGTACGCCTGCGACGGTGGCCCCGCCGTCCGGTTCTGGCTTCGACGTATCGACGGCACTGCTCACTCGACTTACTCCTGCACGATGCTATTTCAACTATTGGGACGAGAGTCCATTCCTTAGGAATTGAACACCTCGTGTCTTTCGCTTGGCAAATTGGATAAGCTCTACTCGGTGCGCCGGGAAGTCTGGTCGGCAGAGCATTTGCCGTACCCGCACCACATCGAAAGCGAGCGCCCCCGGTGACCCAGCCCCTCCGCTCCGAACTCTCCCGCTACCTCCGCACCGAGACGGTCGGCGGTTCGATCCTGCTCGTCGCCGCGGCGGTCGCCCTCGTGTGGGCGAACTCCCCCGTCTCGGATTCGTACTTCGCACTGCGCGACTGGCAGATCGGCCCGGAGGCACTCCACCTGAACCTGACGGTCGGGACATGGGCGCAGGACGGGCTGCTGGCGGTCTTCTTCTTCGTCGCCGGCCTCGAACTGAAGCGAGAAATGGTGGTGGGCGAACTCGCCGACCGCAAACGTGCCCTGCTCCCGATCATCGCGGCCTGCGGCGGTGTGGTCGTGCCCGCGATCATCGCCGCGACGATCGGCGCCGGCACACCCGGCATGGAACGGGGCTGGGCGATCCCGGTCGCCACCGACATCGCGTTCGCACTGGGTGTGCTGGCGCTGACCGGGTCTCGCATCCCGGCCAGCGCCCGGGTGTTCCTGCTCAGCCTGGCCGTCGTCGACGACCTTCTCGCGATCGTGCTCATCGCGGTCCTGTTCACCAGCTCGATCGCCCTGCTGTGGCTGCTGGGCGCCGCCGTGTGCCTGGCCGTCTACGCGTTCGCCCAGCACCGGCGCATCACCACCCCACTGCTCTACGTTCCACTCGCACTGCTCACCTGGTACTGCATGCACGACGCCGGAATCCACGCCACGCTCGCCGGTGTCGCGCTCGGCCTCCTCACCCGGGTCCGGCGCGACCCCGGCGAGAGAGAATCCCCGGGCGCCCGCCTCGAGCACCGCATCCAGCCGCTGTCGGCAGGCGTCTGCGTCCCGCTGTTCGCCCTGTTCGCGTCCGGCGTGGCCCTGAGCAGCGAGCTCCTCGGGCAGCTGTTCACCAACCCCATCTCGCAGTCCGTGATCGCGGGGCTCCTCGTCGGCAAGACCGTCGGCATCTTCGGCATCTCCTGGCTCGCAATCCGCCTGGGTATCGCGAAGAAGCCGCGAGCACTGGGGTTCCGGGACATGTTTGCCCTCTCAGTGCTCGGTGCGATCGGGTTCACCGTTAGCCTTCTCGTAGCGGATCTCGCGCTTGCGGGAATCGGTGACGGCAGCGAGGCCGAAATAGCTAAGGTCGCGGTGCTCGTGACATCGTTGACAGCGTCGCTGATCGGATCAGCGTTACTGTGGCGACGCGGTCGGGCCCATGCGGCCCGGAAGGATGACTCGGAAGTGCAAGAGCTACCTGGAGGGGTCGACAAGTGAGCATCACTCACGGCAAGGGAGACAGCCCGCGATACACGGGAGACGGGGTGCCGAACACGGTGTCGTCGATCCCGCTCACGGACGTGGACGCTCAGACACCCGGCGAGGCGAGCCTCGGCACGCTGGTCAAGCATGCGACCGCGCAGGTGTCCACCCTGGTCCGCGCCGAGGTCGAGCTCGCCAAGGCCGAGGTCACCGGTGAGGTCAAGAAGGGCCTGCAGGGCAGCCTGTTCTTCATCCTCGCGTTCACCGTGCTGCTGTTCAGCTCGTTCTTCTTCTTCTTCTTCCTCGCCGAACTCCTCGACGTGTGGATCGCCCGCTGGCTGGCGTTCCTGATCGTCTTCCTGATCATGGTCGTGGTGACCGCGGTCCTCGCGCTGCTCGGTTATCTGCGGGTACGCAAACTCCGCGCACCGGAGAAGACCATCGACTCGCTGAAGCAGGCCAAGACGGTGCTCCCGACGTCGTACTCGGATGCGGAAGCCCATCTCGCGTCGTCCAGCGGACGTCACGCGCGGTAACTCGCTCCTGTGGCACCACCCGATCCGTCTACCGTCCGTTTCGACGGCCCCTGGATTCATCGCGACATCCATGCCAACGGAATCCGCTTCCACACCGTCGAGGTCGGCGCATCCGCACCGGATGCGCCGCTCGTCGTCCTGCTGCACGGATTCGCGGACTTCTGGTGGTCGTGGCGCCATCAGCTGACCGCGCTGTCCGCGGAGGGGTACCGGGCCGTCGCCGTCGACCTCCGCGGCTACGGCGATTCCGACAAACCGCCGCGCGGCTACGACGGGTGGACGCTGGCCGGCGACATCGCCGGCCTCATCCGGGCGATGGGCTACGGCGAGGCCACCCTCGTCGGGCACGCCGACGGCGGCCTCGTCTGCTGGGCGACGGCCGTCCTCCACGCTCGCCTCGTCCGGTCGATCGCACTGGTCAGCTCGCCGCATCCCGTCGCGCTCAAGCAGGCCGTCCTCCACGACCGCTACCAGCGCAAGGCCCTGCTGCCCTCGTTCGTCTCCTGCCAGGTGCCGTGGCGTCCCGAACGTCGCCTCACCCGCGACAACGGGTCGGAGGTCGAACGGTTGATCCGCGAACGCTCCGGACCCGCCTGGACGGAGAACCCGGAATTCGACGTCGTGATGTCACGGATGCGCTCGGCGATTCAGATTCCCGGGACCGCGCACTGCACCCTGGAGTATCAGCGGTGGGCGTTCCGCAGCCAGTTCCGCCCGGACGGCAGCCGGTTCATGGCATCGATGGATCAGACGCTGCGGATCCCGGTCCTGCACCTCCACGGCGACCTCGACCCGTACGTGCTCGCGGACACCGTGCGCCGCAGCCACCGCTTCGCACCCACCCAGCAGATGCACACCGTCACCGGTGTCGGCCACTACGCGCACTGGGAAGCCCCGGAGCGGGTCAACGCCGCCCTGCTGGACCTCGTCGCACCCCGCACCGTCTGACCGACGGTCAGAGGATGCACGCCCCGGTGTCCACGGCGACGGACGCCCCGGATGCCGCCTGCAGCTGACGCGACACCTCGGCGGCGGTGAGCACGAACCCGGTGTCGCTGTTGTCGACGGCGGCGCCGAACACCACCCCGAGCACCCGGCCGTCGCTGTCGACGAGCGGTCCACCCGAGTTGCCCTGCCGAATGGAACCGCGGACCGTGTACACCTCACGCTGGACCGTTCCCGCCCGGTAGATGTCGGGACCACTGAGGTCCAGGATCTCCCGGATCCGGGCGGCGCTGGCCGTGTACGGCCCGCCGCCCGGGTAGCCGAGCACCAGGGCGTTGTCGCCGGTCCGGGCCGGCTCAGGCGCGAAGTTCAGGACGGGGGCGTCCAGTCCGGGCACCTCGAGCACCGCGACATCGGCGGACGGGTCGAACAGCACGACCTCGGCGTCCATCGGCCCGTTCGCCGTGTCGACGACGATGCCCGCCGTTCCCGCAACCACGTGGGCGTTGGTCATCACCCGGTCGGGCGCCACGACGAATCCGGATCCCTCGAGCGCCCGCTGGCAACTCGGGGCCACACCCCGGATCCGCAGCACGCTCGACTGCAGCGAGGACGCGACGGGACTCTCCAGGACGCTGGCATCCGGCGGGTCGACGGTCGTGATGGGGGTGCGCCCGAACGGCCCGATGACGTCGGGAAGCCCGGACGTGTCGAGCAGGGCGGTGAACTCGGTGGGCAGTTGCCGCATCCATGCGGGCGCGATGTTGTCGACCGTTTCGAGGACGCTCGACCCGCGCACCGCCGCCGCCAGCTGAGGTTGGGACGAGGACGTGAGCGGGATCGCCAGCAGCCAGGCCGCGACGAACACCGCGACGGCCTGCACGCAGGCGCCGATCACGCTGTCGACGGACCGCGCGACCGGACTGTGCATACTTCCCCGCGCGGCGCGGCCGAGGACCATGCCCGCGACTTCGCCGACGATCACCAGCACCACGATCAGGGCGATACCGACCAGCACGCGACCGCGGCCCTCGTCCACGTGCACCAGCACGTGCGGGGCGATCAGGATGCCCGCCACCGCACCGAGCACGACCCCGATGAAAGCGAGCACCGACGCCACCGCACCCTGCCGCCAGCCGGACGTCGCGGCGACGAACGCGATCAGCACGATCGCCAGGTCGATCCAGTGCGAACCCGTCATCGCTCGGCCGCCGGCCGGCCGTGACCGTGGGTCAGATGGTCGTCGTCCAGATCGTTGTCGAGTTCGGCGAGGACGGTGTCGAGGTCGCGGATGTCGTGGCGGTCCCACTCCTGCTCCCAGCCGGAGACCGCGAACAGCGCGGCCAGGATGCCTGCCGTGAAACCCCAGACGAGCATGCCGTCGACGGCGAACGCGGGACCCTGGTATCCGGCCGGGTGCCGCACCTGGAACCGGTTCCGCGGATCGATCAGGGTGTGCACGGGAACCCGGGCGACGCGTTCCGCCTCCGCGGGATCGACCACGCCGACCTCGCTGGGCTTCTCCCAGTACGCGAGGACGGGAGTGACGTCGAAGCCGGACGGCGGGATGAAGATCTCCTCGAGCACGGCGAGCGGACGGACACCGGACGGGTCGAGTCCCGTCTCCTCCTGGGCCTCCCGCAGCGCGGTAGCGATGGGTCCCTCGTCGCCGGGATCGCTGGCGCCCCCGGGGAATGCCACCTGACCACTGTGCTGACGCATCGTGGACGCACGCTGAGTGAGCAGGATGTCCGCGTCGGCGGGCAGGCCTCCCGACATCAGCGGGTCCGCCTCGACGGGGCCGCCGAACAACACGAGCACCGCCGCCTCACGGGTGGTCGCGCCGCGGGGTGCGCGCCGATCGAGAACGGGGTTGATCCTGTGCGGGTCGGCCGGGGTCCGGTGCACGACCCTGCGCAGCCACGGCGGAACGGCGACACCGTCCACGGAGTTCGTCATGCCGCCACCCCCAGGTTCTGTTCGACGGCGTCCGCGATCTCGTCGACGCTGCGGAACGGCTGCGGCAGGACCTTCGCCACCGTGCCGTCGGGCCGGATCAGCACCGAGACGGGCAGGACCGGCGGGGCTCCGACCGCGACGCGGACGCGCCCGTCGCCGTCCTGCACACCGGGCAGGGTGACGGAGTAGTCGACGAGCCGGGACAGCGCGCTGGACTCGTTGGGATCGGTGTGCACCGTAAGCACGGTAACCGCGTCGCCCGCTCGATCCGAAAACTGCTGCATATAGGGCAGCTCCTCGGCGCAGGGGCCGCACCAGTAGGCCCACAGGTTCAGCAGCGCCGGTTTACCACCGAGCGCGGCGGCCAGATCCACCTGGCTGCCGTCGGCCACGCATTCCAGTGTGATGCCGGACAGCACCGAACCCGGCGCAGGCTCGGACGTGGCCGTCGAGGCCGGGCACGATTCCAGACCCGCCTGCGTCCTGAGTGCCGCGAGCGCGTCGGGATCGGCGCTCACCGCCGTCGGGGTACGGCCACCCGAACCGAACCGGTCCTGGTACGACGGCGTCTCCGCGTCGTCACCCCGCGGCCAGATCGCGACGACGAGAGCCACCACGACCACGAGGGCGGCCAGACTCCACCGCGCTGCGCTAGACACTCGTATCTACCCTCACCTGCCGGCCAGACGCAGCAGATGCTCCGTCTCCGGTCCACGAACCAGTTCGGCGGCGACGTCGGGGTCGATCGGGCCCAGCCCGTACGACGGACAGTCCTTGGCGAGCACACACACCCCGCAGGCGGGCTTGCGGGCGTGGCAGACGCGCCTGCCGTGGAAGATCACGCGGTGCGAGAGCAGCGTCCACTCCTTGCGCTCGATCAGGGCGCCGATCGCGTGCTCGACCTTGACCGGGTCTTCCTCCTCGGTCCACTTCCAGCGTCGGACGAGCCTCCCGAAGTGGGTGTCGACGGTGATTCCCGGCACATCGAACGCGTTGCCGAGGATCACGTTGGCCGTCTTCCGCCCGATCCCGGGCAGCGTCACGAGGTCCTTCAGGTTGCCGGGGACCTCGCCGTCGAAGCGTTCGAGCAGAGCCTGCCCCAGCCCGATCAGAGAATTCGTCTTGTTGCGGTAGAAGCCCGTGGACCGGATGTACTCCTCGAGTTCGGTGCGTTCGGCCTCCGCGTACGCCTTGGCGTCGGGATAGCGGGCGAACAGCGCCGGCGTCACCATGTTCACCCGCACGTCAGTGCACTGCGCGGAGAGGATGGTCGCGACGGCGAGGTCGAGTGGGGTGGTGAAGTCGAGCTCGCAGTAGACGTGTGGGAAGGCCTCGGCGAGCCGCCGGTTCATTCTCCGGGCGCGCCGGACGAGTCCGATCCGGGTTTCGTCCTGTTTCGCGGCCCGCGAACGGGTGCGTCCACGCACTTCGGAGCCGTCGCTGGGGGTCGCATGCACGGGATCAACTCTACGGATACCCGACCGATCCGAATCGCCGCTGTGTCGCTTCTGAGACATTTCCAGTGTTTACTTCCCGGTATGCAAGGTCTCGCTGTGGTCCTCTTCCCAGTGCTGCTGATGCTGTTTGCGCTGGCAATGGAGCGGGTGGAGTTCAGACTCCGCCGGCTCACGGTTCGTCAGCAAGAGGTGGAAGAGTTCCTCGACCAGGCAAGTCACGACGAAGTGGCCACCCTGGCCCACGAAGGTTTCCCCCACGCATTGGCACGCTTCCATCGACGTCGCAAGGGTCGGTCGGGCTTCGAATCCGACGACGCCGCCGTCACCGAAGTGGGCTCACGGCGCGCCAGCTGAGCGCTGGGCAGCCCCCGAATCAGCACACCGCAGGACGCATCCCCCGGTTAACTTTTGCGACTTCCGTGGTATCGGTCACTCAGACCGAGCCGTCTCAACGTAGACTTCAGAGCCGTACCTGTTGCACAGCGACACGCCGCGGATCACCGGGGCATCGTCGACATGCAGCAAATCGCGCACAATATGCATACAGACGAACAATATTCCCAAGGAGCGCACGTGGACGACGTCCTGGCAAGAGCCGGCATCTTCCAAGGAGTCGAGCCCTCAGCGGTAGCGGCGCTGACCAAGCAGCTGCAGCCTGTCGACTTCCCCCGCGGACATGTCATCTTCAACGAAGGTGAGCCCGGTGACCGCCTGTACATCATCGTTTCGGGCAAGGTGAAGATCGGCCGCCGCTCGCCGGACGGCCGTGAAAACCTGCTGACGATCATGGGCCCGTCCGACATGTTCGGTGAGCTGTCCATCTTCGACCCGGGTCCGCGTACCTCCACCGCCACGACGGTCACCGAGGTCCGCGCGGTCAGCATGGACCGCGAAGCGCTCAAGGCGTGGATCGACCACCGCCCCGAGATCGCCGAACAGCTCCTGCGGGTGCTCGCGCGCCGTCTGCGTCGTACCAACAACAACCTGGCCGACCTCATCTTCACGGACGTCCCCGGTCGTGTCGCCAAGGCGCTGCTGCAGCTCGCGCAGCGGTTCGGCACCCAGGAGGCGGGCTCGCTGCGCGTCACCCACGACCTCACGCAGGAAGAGATCGCCCAGCTCGTCGGCGCTTCCCGTGAGACCGTCAACAAGGCGCTCGCCGACTTCGCGCACCGCGGATGGCTGCGCCTCGAAGGCAAGAGCGTGCTGATCTCCGACTCCGAGCGCCTGGCACGTCGCGCGCGGTAGTCCCCGCACCTACGACTGCGGCCACCCCCTCACCGCGAGGGGGTGGCCGCAGTCGTTTCAGCGACTAGTCGAGGCTGCGCAGGTAGGCGAGCTGCACGTTGACGGACTTCTCCGCCACCGGCCACAACTTCGGGTCGACATCGGAGTAGACGTGCTCGACCACCTCGCGGACGGTGGGGGTGCCGCCGAGCTCGCCGATCGCGGCCCGCACCTGGTCGAGTCGCTCCTCGCGATGATCGAGGTACTCCTGCGCGACGACGTTCAGTTCGGGCAGTTCGGGTCCGTGGCCGGGCATCACCCGGTGTCCGGATCCGAGGTCCAGCAGGCGGCGCAGCGACGACAGGTAGTCGCCGAGGTCGCCGTCCGTGTCGTCGAGCACGGTGGTGCCGCGGCCGAGGATCGTGTCGCCGGTGAGGACGGTGCCCTCACCTTCCACGGTGAAGGACACCGAATCCTTCGTGTGCCCGGGCGTGGCGATCACCGTGAGGGTGAGCCCCGCGACGTCGATGGTCTCGCCGTCCACGAGGGTGTCTCCGCCGCCCCGAAGGAATTCGGGATCCACCGAACGCACGGGCGCACCGGTCAGTTCGAAGAACCGCTGCACTCCCCCGGTGTGGTCGAAATGACGGTGCGTGATCAGCGTCAGCGCGACCGGTCCGAGTGCCGCGACGCGGGCGAGATGCTCCTCGTCGGCGTCACCCGGGTCGACCACCACACACTCGTCCCGTCCCGGCGCACGCAGAATCCACGTGTTGGTTCCGTCGAGCGTCATCATGCCGGGGTTGTTCTCGAGCATCACCGAGACGATCGGGGTGACCTCCCGCACCTGGGCGTAGGCCGGATGGGCAAGCGTCATGGCACTACGACTCCGGCCGCACTTCGGCGATCAGTTCCACCTCGACGGGTGCGCCGAGCGGCAACTCCGCGACGCCGACGGCCGAACGCGCGTGGGCACCCGCGTCCCCGAACACCTCGCCGAGGAATTCGGAAGCGCCGTTCACAACACCGGGCTGACCGGTGAATCCCTCGGCCGACGCGACGAATCCGACGACCTTCACGATCCGCACCACCGAGTCGATGCCGACGAGCGCGTCGACCGCCGCCAGCGCGTTGAGTGCGCAGGCCCGGGCCGCGGCCTTGGCGTCTTCGTCCGACACGCCTGCGCCGAGCTTGCCCGCGATCGTCAGCTTGCCCTCGACGATCGGCAGCTGCCCCGACGTGTAGACGTAGTTGCCGGTGCGCACGGCGGGCACGTAGGCGGCCACCGGCGGAACGACGGACGGCAGCGTGATGCCGAGCTCGGCGAGGCGAGCGGACCAGTTCTGTGTCTCTGCCACGGCCGTCAGCCCTTCGGACGCTTCAGGTACGCGACGTGCTGCTCACCGGTGGGCCCGGGCAGAACCGTCACCAGTTCCCAGCCGTCGGTGCCCCACTGGTCGAGGATCTGCTTGGTCGCATGTGTGAGCAGCGGAACGGTGGCGTACTCCCAGGAAGTCAATTCACTCATGCCGGTGAGCCTATCCCCCGCACATCCCGGCTCCCAGACTTATAGGCTCGACCCGTGGTTGCATCCCCAGACCAGCTCACCCCGACGTGGCCCGAGAAGGCCGCGCAGGCCCGGCTGCACTTCGTCTCCGGAAAGGGCGGCACCGGAAAGTCCACGGTGGCCGCCGCGTTGGCTCTCGCGCTGGCCGAGGGTGGGCGTCGCGTGCTGCTGGTGGAAGTCGAGGGCCGGCAGGGGATCGCCCAGCTCTTCGACGTGCCCCCGCTGCCGCCGCAGGAGACGAAAGTCGCGGCCGCCGAGGGTGGCGGGGAGGTCATGGCGCTGGCCATCGACATCGAGACCGCGTTCCTCGAATACCTCGAGATGTTCTACAACCTCGGCTTCGCCGGTCGCGCGATGCGCAAGTTCGGCGCCATCGAGTTCGCCACCACCATCGCACCGGGGCTTCGGGACGTGCTGCTGACCGGCAAGATCAAGGAATGTGTGGTGCGCACCGACAAGTCCGGCAAGCGGGTGTACGACGCCGTCGTCGTCGACGCCCCACCGACCGGGCGGATCGGCAACTTCCTCGACGTGACGAAGGCGATGGCCGACCTCGCGAAAGGCGGGCCGGTGCGTTCGCAGAGTGAGGGCGTGGTGCGCCTGCTGCATTCCGACGAGACCGTCGTCCACCTCGTGACACTGCTCGAGGCGCTTCCGGTGCAGGAGACCACCGACGCCGCAGAAGAACTGGCCCGTGCCGATCTGCGGCTGGGCACCATCGTCGTCAACCGCACCAGCCCGCAGTTCCTGCCCGCCGAGACGCTGGCCGACGCCGCGAAGGGGCGCATCGACGCCGAAGCAATCCGGGCCGGACTGCAGAAGAGCGGGATCACCCTCGACGAAGAGGATTTCGCCGGGTTGCTCACCGAGACGATCGAGCACGCGTCCGTCCTCGAGGCGCAGGAGGAGAGCGCCGGTCAGCTCAGCGAAGTGGACGGGGCGCGACTGCATCTGCCGTCCCTCGCCGACGGTGTCGACCTGGGCGGGCTGTACGAACTCGCCGAATATCTGACGGAACAGGGTGTCCGATGACCCACACAACTGAACACGAGCGTCGCCGCACCGCCTCCGCTCTCGATGTCGCGGGGATCCTGAAGAACGAGGCGACGCGGATCGTCGTGTGTTGCGGCGCCGGTGGCGTCGGCAAGACCACCACAGCCGCATCGCTGGCACTGCGCGCGGCGGAGCAGGGGCGAAAGGTGGTCGTGCTGACCATCGACCCGGCGCGCCGGCTCGCGCAGGCGCTCGGCGTCGCGGAACTCGACAACACGCCTCAACCCGTGCAGCTCGGACCGGACGCGACGGGCGAACTGCACGCCATGATGCTCAACATGCGTCGCACGTTCGACGAGATGGTCATCGAACACTCCACGCCGGAGAAGGCGGAGCAGATTCTCGCGAACCCCTTCTATCAGACCGTCGCCACATCGTTTTCGGGAACGCAGGAGTACATGGCGATGGAGAAGCTGGGGCAGCTCGCCTCCAGCGACAAATGGGACCTGGTGATCGTCGACACCCCGCCGTCCCGCAACGCCCTGGACTTCCTCGACGCACCCCAGCGTCTGGGCGCATTCCTCGACGGTCGCATGATCCGGTTGCTCACCGCGCCGGGTCGCGGTCTCACCCGGCTCGTCACCGGTGCGATGGGCCTGGCGCTGCGCGGCGTCTCCACCATCGTGGGTAGTCAGATGCTGTCGGACGCCTCGAGTTTCGTGCAGTCACTGGACTCGATGTTCGGCGGCTTCCGGGAAAGAGCCACGCGCACTTACGAATTGCTCCGGCAGCCGGGCACGAAGTTTCTGGTGATCGCGGCAGCGGAGCCGGATGCACTGCGGGAGGCGGCGTTCTTCGTCGACCGGCTCGCAGGCGACGAGATGCCGCTCGCGGGCCTCGTCCTGAATAGGACGCATCCCACTCTCAGTTCCCTGTCGGCCGATCATGCGGTCACTGCCGCCGACCAGCTCGGGGACCAAGACCCCCTCACCGCCGCTGTGCTGCGAATCCACGCCCATCGGGCGGTGATCGCCAAGCGTGAGGTCCAACTGCTGAGCCGGTTCACGGCCGCCCACCCTCGGGTGCCGATCGTCGGCGTGCCCTCGCTGCCGTTCGAGGTGTCGGACCTCGAGGCGTTGAGAGCGGTAGGTGACCAGCTCACCCGCACGAGCTGATCAGCTCGCTGCCGGAGAACCGGTCACCCGCCTGTGGCCTGTCTGCGATTCCGATCCCCGAATTTCAGACAGCGGATTGGTGCTGCCGCTGAGCTTCGAAGAAGTCGGACCATGATTCCACCTCGGGGTGCTGCTTGAGCAACGCCCGGCGCTGACGTTCCGTCATGCCACCCCACACGCCGAACTCGACACGATTGTCGAGAGCATCGGCTCCGCACTGCATCAATACCGGGCAATGCCGGCAAATGGTTGCGGCCTTGCGCTGTGCTGCGCCGCGTACAAAAAGTTGGTCGGGATCGACTTCCCGGCAACGAGCCTGGGTGACCCAGGCGATTCGCGCTTCTGCTTGCTCGACGTCCAGACGGCTGGTTGGGGTGGTCATGTGCATTCGTTTCCCCTCTTCGAGTCTGCACACCCCAGCACCTAGCACGCCGAGGCTGCACCACATAAGCGATGGGGTGTTATCTCCATCACACTGTTCCAACAATTTAGGTAAAGAAACCGCAACGCGCAAGACGAAGAACACGCTTTTTTGGTACGCCCGTCCATACCCCGTGCTCAGGGCATTTTCCTGGCCGAATTCCGCGCCCAACCAGCGCACCCACAGACCCCACGTACTCTGTAGATCGTGTCGATTGCAAAAACAGTGGGGAAGCTCGCGGGATCCTCCGCCTTGGCAGGAGTGCTCCTCGCCGGCGTGATGTTTCCACTCGCCGGCGGGTTCGGTTACGCCTCCAACCGGGCGGCTGACACCGTCGACAACGTCTCCGCGGAACTGGTCGAAGGAACGGTTCCCGCGGTCTCGACGATGGTGGACTCGGCGGGCAATCCCATCGCCTGGCTGTACGACCAGCGGCGCTTCGAAGTCCCCAGCGACAAGATCTCGAACGAGATGAAGCTCGCCATCGTCTCCGTCGAGGACCGCCGGTTCCCGGAGCACAAGGGCGTCGACTGGCAGGGCACGATGCGCGCCTTCCTGACCAACACCACGAGCGGTGAGGTGCAGCAGGGCGCGTCCACCCTCGACCAGCAGTATGTGAAGAACTACCAGCTGCTCGTGGTGGCCAAGACCGACGCCGAACGCCGGGCGGCGATCGAGACGACGCCCGCCCGCAAGATCCGCGAGATCCGGATGGCGCTGACGCTCGACAAGGAACTCACCAAGGACGAGATCCTCACCCGCTACCTCAACCTGGTTCCGTTCGGCAACGCGTCGTTCGGCATCCAGGACGCCGCACAGACCTACTTCGGCATCGACGCGTCCGAACTGAACACACAGCAGTCCGCGATGCTCGCGGGCATGGTGCAGTCGAGTTCGGCGCTGAACCCGTACACGAATCCCGATGGCGTCCTCGAACGACGCAACGTGGTTCTCGACACGATGATCTCGAACATTCCCGAGCGCGCCGCCGAACTCCGGCAGCTCAAGGAGACGCCCCTCGGCGTGCTGCCCGAGCCCAACCGGCTGCCCCGCGGGTGCATCGCGGCCGGCGACCGCGGCTTCTTCTGCGACTACGCCCTGCAGTACCTGGCCAACGCCGGCATCAGCCGCGAGCAGATCGACAAGGGCGGCTACCTGATCAAGACGACGCTCGACCCCGCGGTCCAGGCGTCGACGAAGGCGGCGCTCAGCGCGAACGCCAGCCCGGGACTCGACGGCATCGCGAACGTCATGAACGTGGTCCAGCCCGGCCAGGATTCGCACCGGATCCTCGCGATGGGCAGTAGCCGCACCTACGGCCTCGACGCGAACGCCAACGAGACCGTGCAGGCGCAGCCGTACTCACTGGCCGGTCACGGCGCCGGGTCGATTTTCAAGATCTTCACGACGGCCGCCGCCATGGAGAAGGGCCTCGGCACGAACGCCATTCTGGACGTGCCCGGGCGGTTCGAGGCACGGGGCATGGGTAGCGGTGGTGCACGAGGCTGCCCCGCGTCCACGTACTGCGTCGAGAACGCAGGCAAATACCCGGCGGCGCTGTCGGTGACGGACGCGCTGGCACAGTCGCCCAACACCGCGTTCGTCAAGCTGATCCAGGCGACCGGCGTCGCCCCCACCGTCGACATGGCGGTGCGGCTGGGTCTGCGCTCGTACGCGCAGCCCGGCACGTCGGGATTCGACGACCGCAGCATGGCCGACTTCCAGAAGGATCAGAACCTGGGTTCGTTCACCCTCGGGCCCACGTGGATCAATCCGCTGGAACTGTCGAATGTCGCGGCGACGCTCGGCTCGCACGGCAAGTGGTGCCCACCCACCCCCATCGATTCGGTGTTCGACCGTGAAGGCAAGCCCGTCTCGGTCACCCAGCAGGCCTGCGAGCAGGTGGTCGAACCCGGCCTTGCGGACACGCTCACCAACGCCATGAGCAAGGACGACAAGCCCGGTGGCACGTCCGCCGGGGCGGCGGGCAGCGTCGGCTGGACGCTGCCGATGGCAGGCAAGACGGGTACTACGGAATCCCACATGTCCTCGGGCTTCCTCGGATTCACCAACAACTTCGCCGCCGCCGTCTACGTGTTCGGTGACTCGCCGACCCCGGGTGAGATCTGCTCGGCCCCGCTGCGGCCGTGTGGCGACGGCAACCTGTTCGGCGGAAACGAACCGGCGCGGACCTGGTATGCGGCGATGAACCCCATCGCCAACAACTTCGGGCCGACGACGCTGCCGCCGGTCGACCAGAAGTACGCGCGGGGTTCGCAGAACGGTCAGGTTCCGGACGTCACCGGGCTGAGCCAGTCGGCCGCGACGTCCCGTCTGCAGGGCGCGGGGTTCACCGTGAACGCGGTCACCACGGAGTCGCAGGCGGCCAAGGGAACGGTCACGAGCGCATCGCCGTCCGGTTCGGCCATTCCGGGGTCGACCATCACGATCTACGTCAGCGACGGGTCGGTGAAGGCCGCTCCTCCGCAGGCGCCGGCTCAGGGGATCCCCGTTCCGCCCATCCAGCTGCCCGGCCTGCCGCCGATCCAGCTGCCGCCCATACCCCGGTAACCCCCACGTGAGTGGGAAAGTGTGGCGGCGCACGCTTTCCCACTCACATGCGGGTCAGAGGCGGGACTTCACCGCGTGCGAGAGCCGCGAACCGTCGGCCTTGCCGCCCGCGAGTGCGCCGGCGGCCTTCATGACCTGACCCATCTGACGCATGCCGGGACGCTCACCGATCTCCTCGGCCACCTGAGCGATCGCGGTGTCCACGACGTCGACCAGTTCCGCGTCGGTCAGCGGCGTCGGGAGGTACTCGTCGATGATCTGCGCCTCGGCCCGCTCCTGCGCTGCCAGCTCACCTCGACCGTTCTCGGTGTAGATCTCGGCGGACTCGCCGCGCTTCTTCGACTCCTTCGCGAGGACCTTCAGCACCTCGTCGTCGGTGAGCTCGCGGGCTTCCTTGCCGGAGACCTCTTCGGTCTGCACGGCGGCCATCAGCATGCGGATGGTGGCGGTGCGCAGCGAATCCTTGGCCTTCATGGCGGCCGTCATGTCGGAGCGCAGTCTTGCTTTCAGTGAATCTGGCATGGGCGAAACGCTACGCGCCCCGATTCGTCCACTGCATCTCGATTGCGCTCATCAGTATCCTGGAAGAGTGTCTGACGAGTTCCGTGCCAACCTGACCCGCGCCGCCCTGGGTACGGCGGGTGCCGCCGCCCTCGGCATCGGCTACGCCTCGCTCATCGAGCGCAATGCGTTCGCGCTGCGTGAGGTCACTATGCCGGTACTCGAACCCGGGTCGTCGACGCTCCGTGTGCTGCACATCAGCGACCTGCACATGATGCCCGGACAGCGGCTGAAACAGAACTGGCTGCGGGAGCTCGACAACCTCGACCCCGACCTCGTCGTGAACACCGGCGACAACCTGTCGCACCAGCGGGCGGTGCCCGCAGTGGTCCAGGCGCTGGGGAATCTGCTCGCCCGCCCGGGACTGTTCGTCTTCGGCAGCAACGACTACTTCGCGCCCAAGCCGAAGAACCCGCTCAAGTACTTCCGCAAGGAACACAAGCGCGTCCTCGGCGAGCCGCTGCCGTGGGGCGACCTGCGGGCCGCGTTCACCGAGCGCGGCTGGTTCGACGTCACGCACGTCCGCCGCGACCTCGAGGTCTCGGGTGTCCGGATCGCGTCGGCCGGTGTCGACGATCCGCACCTCAAGCGCGACCGGTACGACACGATCGCCGGTCCGCCCAATCCGCTGGCCGATCTCCGGCTGGGCATCACCCACTCGCCCGAACCGCGGGTGCTCGACCGGTTCGCGGACGACGGTTACGACCTCGTGCTGGCGGGCCACACGCACGGCGGTCAGCTGTGCCTGCCGTTCTACGGCGCGCTGGTCACCAACTGCGACATCGACCGTTCGCGGGTGAAGGGTCCGTCCAAGTGGGGTGCGCACACCCAGCTGCACGTGTCCGCGGGGATCGGGACGTCGCCGTGGGCGCCCGCCCGCTTCTGCTGCCGCCCCGAGGCGACGCTCCTGACGTTGGTTCCGGCTCAGCGCGGCGGCTCGGACGCCGACGCCACGCGGGGTCGCACCGAGTCGTCGGAGAGCACCGTTATACGCAACTGACCAGGGGATTTAATGGTGACTGGTTGGGTAATGTAAGCTAGCCGAGGTTCAACACGGGGTGTGGCGCAGCTTGGTAGCGCGCTTCGTTCGGGACGAAGAGGTCGTGGGTTCAAATCCCGCCACCCCGACAGTGTGAGACACCGAGAAGAGGCCTTGACCGGTTCGCCGGCCAGGGCCTCTTCTGCATGGTGGGGGCGTTTTCCGGTTGCAGCGACCCCGCGACGATCCGCCCGTAACCTCAGGCTAGCCTCACCTCATGTCTTCGAGGCTCTACGTACGCGCCGGGCTGGTCGCCCTGGCCACCGTCTTTGTCGCCGCCTGCGGCACCACCGACACCGGGTCGTCCGCCGGCAACGCCGACGTCGCCACCGGCGGCCGCCAGTTCGCCACGGCGGACGCCGAGACCGCCAAGCTCGGCACCGACGCCGAACCGGGCGTCTTCCCCCGGACGATCACCCACGCGCTCGGCGAGACCGTCATCGAGAAGAAGCCCGAACGGGTGATCGTCCTCGACGGCGGTGAGCTGGACGACGTGCTCTCCCTGGGAATCACGCCCGTCGGGCTGGCCAGTCCGGAGAGCGCCGCCGGTCAGCCGTCCTACCTCGCCGACAAGCTGGCCGGGGTGCCGGACGTCGGGACCACCAACAACCTGAACCTCGAGGCGATCTCCGCTCTGCAGCCCGATCTGATCCTGGGCAGCAAGCTGCGCGCCGACAAGCTGTACCCGCAGCTGTCGTCCATCGCGCCGACCGTGTTCGGGATCCGCCCCGGTTTCCCGTGGAAGGAGAACTTCCTGCTGGTCGCCGACGCCCTCGGTGAGGAGACCAAGGCGGAGGAGGTGCTCAACGCCTATCAGACCCGCGCCGACGAGGTCCGGGAGTCCATCACCGGTGAGCCGACGATCTCGCTGGTCCGGTTCATGTCCGGCAAGATCCGCCTGTACGGCAACCTGTCGTTCATCGGCGTCATCCTGAAGGACGTCGGACTTCCGCGTCCGACGGTGCAGAACGTCGACGAACTCGCCGTCGAGGTGAGCCAGGAGACGATCGGAGAGGCGAACGCCGACCGGATCTTCTACTCCAGCTACGGCGCGCCCGAGACCACCGACGAGTCGACCGTGGTCGGCGGCCCGCTGTGGAATCAGATGCAGGCGGTGAAGGACGGCAAGTCCGTGCACGTGAGCGACGAGACCTGGTTCCTCGCGCTGGGTCCCACCGGGGCGATGATCGTCCTCGACGACCTCGAGAACATGCTCGCGGCCTGAGTCACTGCGGGGCAGGCATGAACGCGTCGTAGATTGCCTGCGGCGCACCGTCGATGGCCCAGATGACCATGAGTCCGACGGCCACCGTGAGGGCGGGCCCGAGCACGACCTTCTCGAAGGGCCCGCCCGCCCGGATGGACAGGAACGACGGGAGCCGGAACTCCCACCACCGTTCCTTCCCGAGTGTCAGGAACGGCGCGAGGAAGGGGACGCCCTCCTTGGTGATGGCGTCCCCGAGGCAGTGGGTGGCGCAGCCGAGGGCCACCGCGACTCCGAGTCCGGTGGAACCGGCCTCGGTGGGATACGACTGCCAGGTGAGCGCGGACAGCACCGCGGCGACCGCCGAAACCGCCAGCCAGCCTTTTTCTTTGGCCAGCTCCCCGGCCAGCCCGCGGAGCGCGAGACCGAGGCAGACGAACAGCGTCGCAATGATGGCAGGCTTGCCGAACTGGACGACCAGCGCGGACACCCCGGCCCCGATACCCGCGGCGAACAGGGCCGTGTGGGTGAGCGTGCGGTGCCCGCCCCGCCGCTTGCCGTCGCGTTTGCCCTTGGTGACGGTGTAGAACCCCAGCGACACCGCATCGACGCCCTTCGCGACGACGTTGCTGACCGGACCGAACGAGCGCGAGACCGTGGACTGGCTCGTGTCCAGGTCCGGGAGAAGCGCCGCTCCGGCGCACACCGCCGCGAACGTGAAGGTCTCGGCGGTCGAGGTGGGCCCACCCCAGTCGAGGGGCAGCAGATCTGCCACCGCCAGACCGACAGCCGCACCGGACATTGCATGGGTGGGACCCATCACCATGGAAGACAGCACCTTTCGACCCCGACTCGGGACACGGTCATCCGAGCCGGTGTCCTGACACCGCCCAACCTAGCAACAACATCCGACACACCCGCCACACCCCTGTGAGTACTTCTCAACCACGGGCGGTTGAGAAGTACTCACGGGCGCGAAGCGCAGTGGCGTCCGTCCCCGCTCGAGGTGGATGATGGAAGTGCACTGCGTGCAGTCGGGCGGAGGAGGGTCGTCGTGGAAACTGTGATCGTGTTCGTTCTCGCCGTACTGATCTATTGGTGGGGCCTGCTCTGAGCCTGCCCCACCAACGACCTCAGTTCTGGCTCTGCCCTTCCCGGACACCGATTTCCACTCGCTTGCCCAGGTCGGGGTCGACGCTCTTCCAGTAGTCGAAGACCCGCAGCAGAACCGGTTCGCTGACACCGCCGAGTGCGTGGCCGACGATGTTGTTCACCAGGCGGTCGCGTTCGTCGTCGCTCAGGACCTCGCGGACGAGCGTGCCCGCCTGCGTGAAATCGCCGTCTTCGGCGTGTTCGATGTAGCCGGCTCGCACCGACTCGCCGTCGAACGCCCACAGGCCCTCGTCGCCCGCGAGCGACGCGTCGGCGTGCGGGCCGCCGTAGGAGTTCGGCGCGTACACCGGGGTCTCGGGCGAATTGGTGGCGTACCGCATCGCACCGTCCTGCGAGTACGAGTTCACCTGGTTCTTCGGCGCGTTGACCGGCAGCTGCGCGTAGTTGGCGCCGATGCGGTACCGGTGCGCGTCCGCGTAGGAGAAGACCCGCCCCAGCAGCATCTTGTCGGGCGAGAAGCCGATTCCCGGAACGACATTCGACGGCTCGAACGACGCCTGCTCGATCTGCCCGAAGAAGTTGTCGGGGTTCCGGTTGAGGGTCCACTTGCCGACCTCGATCAGCGGGTAGTCCTTCTGCGACCACACCTTGGTGAGGTCGAACGGGTTGAACCGGTAGTCCTCGGCCTCGTCGACGGGCATGACCTGAACCTTCAGCGTCCAGCTGGGGAACTCGCCGCGCGCGATCGTGTCGTACAGGTCGGCGCGGTGATGATCGGGGTCGTTGCCGGCGAGGGTGTCGGCCTCGTCCTGCGTGAGGAACTCGATGCCCTGATCGGTCTTGAAGTGGTACTTGACCCAGAACCGTTCGCCGTCGGCGTTGACCCACTGGTACGTGTGCGAGCCGAAACCGTCCATGTGACGCCACGTCTTCGGGATTCCGCGGTCACCCATCAGCCAGGTCACCTGGTGCGCGGACTCGGGCCGCAGCGTCCAGAAGTCCCACTGCATATTGTGGTCGCGCAGACCGGATCCCGGCAGTCGCTTCTGCGAGTGGATGAAGTCGGGGAACTTGATCGGGTCCTTGATGAAGAAGACGGGCGTGTTGTTGCCGACGAGGTCGTAGTTGCCGTCCTCGGTGTAGAACTTCACGGCGAATCCGCGCGGGTCACGCCAGGTGTCGGGGCTGCCCTGCTCGCCGGCGACGGTGGAGAAGCGCACCAGCGACTCGGTCTCGGCGCCGGGCTGGAACAGCGCGGCCTTCGTGTAGCGGCTCACGTCGTGGGTGACGACCAGTTCGCCGAATGCACCGCCGCCCTTGGCGTGGACGACGCGCTCCGGGACGCGCTCGCGGTTGAAGTGGGCGAGCTTCTCGATCAGGTAGTGGTCGTGCAGCAGGATGGGGCCCTGTGTGCCCGCGGTGAGGGATTCGTTGTCGCTGGCGACGGGAATTCCGAAGTTGTTGGTGGTGGCGCGCTGTGTTTCAGGCATGGCAAAGCCTCCAGGTTGCATCGGGTGAGGGTGTAGCGGTGGGGAGGACTGGTTCAGGACAGGGCTGCTGCCGACCCGGTCCCGCTCTGCGCGCCGGTCTGGCACTGCGAGCAGAGCCCCCAGAAGACGACCTCGGCCTCGTCGATCTCGAAACCGTGGGCCTGCGAAGGGTCGAGGCACGGAGCCTCACCGACTGCGCAGTCCACGTCCACGACGGTCCCGCAGCTGCGGCACACGAGGTGGTGGTGGTTGTCTCCGGTACGGGTTTCGAACCGTGCGGGCGATCCCGCGGGCTCGATACGTCTGAGCAGGCCGGCCGCGGTGCACGCCTTGAGGACGTCGTATACCGCCTGGGTGGAGACCGATCCCAGCTCTTCACGAACTACGGCCGCAATGTCGTCGACGTCGGAATGCGGCCGTACGGCAACCGCATTCAACACTGCAACGCGTGGTGCTGTGACACGCAGGCCCACCCCGCGCAGCTGCGCTTTGGGATCCGTGTCGTGTCGCATGTGTTCCAGTATCGCGCCTTTTTGGAATTAGTCAAGAAAAGTATGTGTCGGAGATTCTTGACATGTCGGAAATCTCCGACATAAAGTCGCGGCGTGCCCGACGACGACGTCTTCATCGCCCTCTCGAACCCCGTGCGACGGCGCCTGCTGGAAATCCTGGTGGACGGACCACTCACCGCCGGAGACCTCGCCGGCCGGTTCGACCTCAGCCGCCCCGCGGTAGCAGAGCACCTACAGGTGCTGCGCCGGGCCGGACTCGTCCGCGACGAACCGTCCGGACGGCAACGGCACTACCACCTGACGGCCGAGCCGCTCGCCGACGTCGGCGACTGGCTGCACCCGTTCGAGCGGTTCTGGCGTGGCCGCTTGCGCACACTCGCCGACTTCCTCGAGGAGGACTCGTGACCGACCGCACCACCACCACCATGATTTCCGTCGACCAGTTCATCGCCGCGCCGCCCGCCAAGGTGTGGCGCGCCCTCACCGAGCCGGACCTGCTCGCCCGCTGGTGGGCCGCGGGCGACATCGCCGCCACGGTCGGGCATCGGTTCCACCTCGAGATGCCCGGCTGGGGCGCCGTTCCCTGCGAGGTGGTCGAGGTCGAACCCGAGCGGCGCTTCGTCTACACGTTCACCGAGAACTGGACGCTGGTCTGGCGCCTCGTTCCCGAGGGTGCAGGCACCCGCCTGTTCCTCGATCATTCCGGCTTCGATCTCGACGACAAGCGCAGCCGCGACGCGTTCGAGCGGATGGGTCCGGGCTGGCGCGACACCGTGCTGCCCCGTCTCGCCGACGTGGTCGCGGACATCGGACCACGACCTGCCTGATCATCGGGTCAGCGGAGCTGCGCGGGTCCCGTGGTCATCCGGCCGTCCGTGATCACGATGCCGTGGTGCGTGCCGGGCGTCAGCCAGGCACCGAGGGTGGGACCTTCGGCCGCCACGTCCACGCGGGCATATCGGAAGTGGCCCCGCAGTCGTGCGGATGCCGTCACGAGGCCGCGGTCGCCGGGCTGCGCGAACCCCAGCGCTCCGGCGATCGGCAGTCGCGGGCCGCGTGGCCGAGTGCTCGTGGTGACACGCCATACTTCGGACGACGCCTCGAAGTCGCCGTGCACGTCGCCGCCGAACTCGGCCGGCACCTTCGGCAGGCTCCAGTGCACCCGTCCGCCGTGAACGGAGGGTTCCGAATCCACGGCGATGAACGGGACCGCCATGCGGGGTAGGACGCCGATGCGACGACCGGGCGCGCAGAGCACCGGACTCGCGAGGATCTCCCGGTACGGGCCGACCGGCGAGTCCAGGTAGTCGACCATCATCGCCAGGGTCAACGGCACGGTGGCGCCGTCGGGTCCGAGCGCGCGGGCGGCCGCAGTGCTGCGATGCCACCACAGCGTCGCGCGGACTCCCGCCGGCCACGGGGGCGGCGAACTCTCGGGCCAGTCGGTGCGCTGGGTGGTCGATTCAGGCACGCTCCACATCGACTGTCTCCTTTCGGGTTGCGACCGTCAGCGGGAGCCGCAGCGCACCCGGCGCGTCGGCGGGCACCACCGGACTCCGGGGCGGCGACGGTTCGATACGTACGTATGGCTTGCCCGGTTCGGGCCGGGCATCGACCTCACCCTTGTTGGGCCACAACGCGAATGCACGCTCGGCCTGGGCGGTGATGGTCAGCGACGGGTTGACCCCGAGATTCGCGCTCACCACGGAACCGTCCGCCACGTGCAGGCCGTCGTGTCCGTACGCCCGCAGGTAGGGGTCGACGACACCGGTGTCCGGCGAGTCCCCGATAGTGCAACCCCCGAGGAAATGCGCGGTCATCGGAATGTTCACGACGTCGGCGAACGAACCGCCCGGGTCTCCCCCGATCCGCTCGGCCACCCTGCGGATGGCCGTGTGACCCTGCGGGATCCATTCGGGCGGTGGATCTCCGGGTCCGGGCCGGCTGGTCACCGCGCGGCCGAGGCGGCCCTTCCCCTTGGCCAGCTCGAGCGAATTGTCGTCGGTCTGCATCACGAGCGCGATCACGGTGCGCTCCGACCAGTGCCGTACCGACAGGCTGCGCACGAACGCCCCGGGGCGACGCAACGCCACACCCACTGTTTTCAGCAGCCGCGGGGTCCTGCCGCCGCCGTCGCTGAGGACCGTCTGCAACAGTCCGATCGCGTTGCTGCCCTTGCCGTACCGGACGGGCTCGATGTGGGTGTGATCGTCCGGGTGGAACGAGGACGTGATGGCCACGCCCTTCGTGAAGTCGGTGGCGCGGTTCCTCGCCGTGGCCGCGAGGACCGCCTCGGAGTTGGTGCGCACCACCGATCCCAGCCGCGGCGACAACCGCGGCAGCGCACCGGATTCCTTCATCGCCAGCAGCAGCCGGGCGGTGCCGTACGTGCCCGCGGCGACCACCACCTGGTCGGCGGTGAACGTGTGCTCCCGCTTGCGGATTCCGTCGGTGCGGCGGGTCCGCAGCTCGTAGCCACCACCCGATCGGGGGCGCAGCTCCTTCACCGTCGTCAGCGGATGTACCACGGCGCCCGCCTTCTCGGCGAGGTGGAGGTAATTCTTCACGAGCGTGTTCTTCGCGCCCACCCGGCAACCCGTCATGCAACTGCCGCACTCCGTGCACCCCGTGCGCTCGGGTCCCACTCCGCCGAAGAACGGATCGGCCACCCGCGATCCCGGTTCGCCGAAGAAGACGCCCACCGGTGTGGACGTGAACGTCTCGCCGGCGCCCATCTCCTCGGCCACCTCGCGCATGACGGCGTCGGCGGGGGTGAACGACGGATTGGTCGTCACGCCCAGCATCCGTTTCGCCTGCTCGTAGTACGGGGCCAGCTCCGCCTGCCAGTCGGTGATGTACGCCCACTGCTTGTCCTCGAAGAAGCGGCGCGGCGGCTGGTAAAGGGTGTTCGCGTAGTTCAGCGACCCACCCCCGACGCCCGCCCCGGCCATGACCAGGACGTCGGGGAGGAGGTGGATCCGTTGCACGCCGTAGCAGCCCAGCCACGGCGCCCACAGGTAGCGCCGCAGCCGCCAGCTCGTCTCGGGCAGCTCGTCGTCGGCGAAACGCCTGCCCGCTTCGAGAACACCGACCCGGTAGCCCTTCTCCGTGAGCCTGAGCGCCGCGACGCTGCCGCCGAAACCGGAGCCGACCACGATCACGTCGTAGTGCGTCACGCGACGGTCTCCTTCGCGGCCCTGCGTCGTGAGACGTAGTTCTCCTGGTCGAAGCGCTGCAGCTGGGAGCGGAACTTCCAGGTGAAGGTCGGCCACTGGACGGAGTTCCGTCCCTCGGAGTCGTAGTACCAGCTCGAGCAGCCGCCCTTGTTCCAGACGGTGGACTGCAGGTCGGACTGGATGCGGGTGTTGTACCGGCGCTGCGCCTCCTCGGTGACCTCGAAGGCGGTGATGCCGCTGTGGTGCATCGTGTTCAATGCGTCGGCGATGTACGCGGACTGCGATTCGAGCATGTAGACGATGGAGCTGTGCCCGAGGTTGGTGTTGGGACCGTACATCAGGAACAGGTTGGGGAACCCGGCGACGGTGGTCCCCTTGTACGCGCTCGGGCTCCCGTCCCAGTGCTCGGCGAGCGTGCGGCCGTTCGCACCGCGCAACGCGTGCGCCACAGGAGGTTCCGTCGGCGTGAAGCCGGTCGCGAAGATGATGGTGTCGACCTTGTGCACGCCCCCCACCGCGTCGACCACGCCGTCCGGCGTGACCCCGGCGAGTCCCGCGTCGACGAGCGTGACGTCGGGACGGTCGAGGGTCCGGAGCCAGTCGTTCGACAGCAGCATCCGCTTGCAGCCGATCGTGAAATTCGGCGTGAGCTTCCGGCGCAGTTCGGGATCGCGCACCTGCCTGCGCAGGTGCACCTTGGCTACCATTTCGAACACCGGCAGCAGCCCGGTCGCGTGTGCAAGCACACCACCCAGGGCCTCGCGGAAGCTGTACACGGACCCACGGACAGCCTTCTGCACCAACGGCAGTCGCCGGTAGAGGCCCTTCTCGGAGCCGGACAGTTCGCGGTCGAGGCGCGGGATCACCCAGGCGGGCGTGCGCTGGAACACGGTGAGATGCTCGGCCGCGGGCGCGATCTCCGGTACGAACTGCACCGCAGACGCACCGGTGCCGATGACGGCCACGCGCTCACCGGCGAGGTCGTGGTCGTGGTTCCACGTCGCCGAATGGAACGTGGTGCCGCCGAACGTCTCCAGCCCCGGCATGTCCGGGACGCTGGGCGTCGACAGCGCACCCGTCGCGGCCACCACGACGTCGGCCGTCAGCGTTCCGCGGCTCGTCCGGACGGTCCAGATGGCCTCGCCATCGTCCCAGTGCGCTTCCTGCAGTTCACAATCGGTCAGCACCCGGGACCGGACACCGGTGTCGGCCGCGACCTTCTTCAGGTAACGGTGAATCTCGGGTTGGCGGGCGAACGTGTGACTCCAGTCGGCGCTCGGCGCGAACGAGTACGAGTACAGCGACGTCGGAACGTCGCACGCACACCCCGGGTAGGTGTTGTCTCGCCACGTGCCGCCGACGTCGTCGCCGCGCTCGATGATCAGGACGTCGGCCTGCGGTTGCGTCTGCAGGATGCGCGCCGCCAGTCCCATACCGGCGAAACCCGCCCCCACGATGAGGGTGTGTACGTGCTGCGGAAGATTCACGACTTCTCCACCTTCGATTCCCACACGGGCAACAGCCGCGCGCGTAGTGACTGTTCGGCCTCGGGGGTGCGGAACAGTGCCGACACCGCCAGACCGCGAACCAATTCGATAGTGAGCTCGATGGCGTCGGCGTCGAACCGATCGCCGAACACCGCCGCCGACCCGCGGCGCAGAGCGTCGTTGACCTTCCGCTCGAGCGGAACCGTCGCCTCGTACAGCGCCGGGTCGGTGCGGGCGGCCACCCACAGCTCGAGGGCCGCATAGAACAGCGGGCCGGAGAAGGCGTCGGCGAGCACTTCGACGCCCCGACCAGCATCCACTTCGGCCGCGAGGATCTCCTCCAGCCGCTTGTCCACGAGATGTTCCACGGCAGCCACCACCAGCGACTCCTTGGTCGGGAAATGGTGTAGCTGCGCGCCGCGCGACACCCCCGCCCGCCGCGCGATTCCCTGCGTGGTGGTGCGGGCGTACCCGAGCTCGACCAGGGAGTCGACGGCCGCGTCGAGCAGCTTCGTGCGCATCGCCGCGGTCCGCTCGGCCTGCGTGCGGGTCGGCTTGGCTACTTCTGTGTCAGGTGTCACACCCAGCACTGTAGGCCGAAAAAAGAAAACAGTCCAGACTGCTTTTAAGTTTGCGCTACGCGCCTGTGAGTACTTATCAACCGCCGGACGTTAATAAGTACTCACGGGCCTAGGGCACCAGGCGGTACCGCAGCATCATGTCGTGGTCCTCGTGATCGAGCATGTGGCAGTGCCACACGTAGCCCTGCAGGGGATGCGACGACTGCTCCATGTGGCCGTGGCCGCCTTCGGAGTGATCCATCGTGTGCGCCGACATCCCGAACGTGGCGTCCGGGTCGAAGCCGAGTTCGTCGGCGGTCGGGAACCGGACGATGATCCGGGTGATCGAGTTCGCGTCCGCGATCACCGTGTCCTTGAAACCCGACTCCCACACCTGGGGCGAAAGGTTCGGCCCGAGCACGAACGGATCCGCCGACGGCGTCCACCGCATCCCGACCGCAGGCACCGGGACCGCCTGCATCAGGGCGTTCGTGTCGATCGCCTGCCGTCCGATCACCCGGAACGTCACCAGATGGAGGTGGATCGGATGCGGTTCGGGCGTGACGTTGACGATGTTCCACTGCTCGACGGTTCCCTGCCGCGGCATCTCGATGTCGTCGGTCGTGTAGCGCAGGTTGTTCAGCGACATCAGCGGCGACGGCTGACCGAGACCCTGCGCGAGCTGCATCACCGACACGTTGCGCACCACCGACGGCCGCGCGACGGGCGGGAGGACGGCGAGACCACGGCTTGCGCCCCGCAAAGTCTCCGGCACGCCACCGGTGAACCCGGCGGCGGTCCCCACCCGGAACCGGCAGAACCGCGGCATGATCTGCACCCCGCGCTGCGCGACCTGCGCCGGTATCGGCTCGTCGTTGCGGAGTTCCACCGTCGTTCCGGGTGCGAGGGTCCCGAAGTCGACGAGGAGGTCCACCCGCTCGCCGGGTCCGAGCCGGACGTGGTCGGTGGCGACCGGCGCGTCGAGCAGCCCGCCCTCCGCGCCGATCACCCAGAACCTCATCCGGTTCTCGAAGAACAGATTCCACACGCTGAACGATGCGGCGTTCACCATCCGCAGGCGGTACAGGCCCCGCGCCACCGACATTTCCGGCCACACCTTGCCGTTCACCACCCCCACGTCACCAGGTGTGGCTGCCTCCCAGCTGCCCTGCGGATTCAGCGGGTTGGATCGGACACTCTGCCGTCCGTCGTCGGTGAAGTTCTTGTCCTGCAACACCAGCGGAAGTTCGAATTCGCCCGACGGCAAACCCAGCGGGTTACCGCTCCGACCGGTGTCGTACTCGTCCCGCAGGAGGTACATGCCCGCCAGCCCGGCGTAGATGTTGAGCCGGGTGACGCCCATCGCGTGGTCGTGATACCAGAGCGCGCACGCGTCCTGCTGATTCGGGAACTCGTGCACCATTCCCTCCCCGGGCCGCATCGTGTCCTCGGGGTGTCCGTCGAACTCGGGGGGCGTCCGGCCGCCGTGCAGGTGCAGCGACGTCGGCACCTGGGTGCGGTCCTGCTCGCTCACGCCGTGGATCCGAGTGTCGACGTCGGCGGCGAGGGGGTTGCTCGCGATGTCGTTGCGATAGGTCAGCGAGGTCCGTTCGCCGACGTGAGCTTCGATCGTCGGGCCGAGGTAGTCCATTCCGCCGTAGCCGAGGGCCGGGGACGCCGGCAGGTCGGGATGGAACACGTGCGTCGTGCTGCTCGCGTGCACCTCGACGGAGCTCCCACCCACCATCGGCAACGGCGGCAACTGTTCCCGGAACGGCTGGAGCGGCGGCGAGGAGAAGACGAACGGCCGCAGCGGATCGATCCCGAACGGGTAGGCGCTCGCCGATCCCACCCCGACCGCACCGAGCCCGGCCGTCAGCGCCAGTCCACGAACGAACGACCTACGCGGAATCCGTCCATCCATTCGGAGGAGCCCCCTGCACGGTGAGAACAGCATTGCGAATCGAGTAGCCGACGGTACCGCAACCCCTGCCCCTCTCACCGGGTTTACGGGGCGTCCCTTCGCACGGCGGCCGTCGTCGTGCCAGTCTGACCCCATGACTGGTGCAGCTCCGAAGAACATGGCGTGGATCCCCGGGAGCACCTTCTGGATGGGTTCGGAGGACTTCTACCCCGAGGAACGGCCCGTCCACCAGGTGACCGTCGACGGGTTCTGGATGGACACGCACCAGGTCACCGTCGCCGAGTTCCGGCGATTCGTGAAGGCCACCGGTCACGTCACGACCGCCGAGATCGCCCCCGACCCCGCGCAGTACCCGGGCGCGGATCCGGCTCTGCTCGTGCCCGGTTCGCTCGTGTTCACCCCCACGGCGGGACCCGTCCCGCTCGACGACTTCACCCGCTGGTGGTCGTTCACCCCGGGCGCGGACTGGCGGCACCCGGAGGGTCCTGGCAGTAACGTCGGCGGACGCGAACGCCATCCCGTCACGCACGTGTCGTGGTTCGACGCCCGCGCCTACGCGGAGTGGGCGGGCAAGGACCTGCCGACCGAGGCCGAATGGGAGTTCGCTGCCCGCGGCGGCCTGGACCGGAAGCCGTTCGTGTGGGGCGAGGAGCACGAACCGGGCGGCAGGCCCGGCGGAAACGTCTGGCAGGGACGGTTCCCCTGGGAGAACCTCCTCGAGGACGGCTTCGCCGGGACGTCGCCGGTCGGCCATTTCCGGCCCAACGGTTACGAACTCAGCGACATGGCCGGCAACGTGTGGGAGTGGACCACCGACTACTTCACGGTGGATCACTCCGAGAGCGGGAAGAACGTCGCACCCACCAGTTCCTGCTGCATTCCGACCAACCCGAGAGTCGACACGGCACGCGCCGAGAACCCGGACGAGCCCTACGCGCGCCGCGTGATCAAGGGCGGCTCGCATCTGTGCGCGCCCAACTACTGTCTGCGCTACCGACCCTCCGCCCGGCAGGGTGACACCGAGGAGACGTCGACGTGCCACATCGGGTTCCGGTGCATCATCCGCCCGTGACGGGCGTTCTCACCTGACGCGGATGATGACAAGCGGGTCCGAAAGGTGTTCGCTCGAGATGTGCGGTCGACGAAACTGTCTGTGGCGCTGGCCAGGGAAGCTCTGGCCGCGCGCACCGAAACGGCCAACGGCTGGTTGCAGGGCACACCTCCCGGCCGTACCGTTCGGCGCGTCATCGACGGGCTGATCGAGATCGAGCTCGTCGACCGGTCGATGACGCTCGCCGCGAGGATCTTCACGTCGGTGCTGCCCGTGATGATTGCGGCGTCGACGCTGAGCGGTTGGAACGTGACCGCACGCACCATCAAGACCCAGTTCGGCTTCGACCCCACGGAGTTGTCGTCCACGTCCGGCACCGTCGACACCACCGACGCCTCCTTCGCCGCGTTCGGCGTGGTGGGCCTGCTGATGGTCGCAATCAGCGGTACGTCCTTCGCGAGGGCACTCGCCCGGATCTACGGAAAGATCTGGAACGTCCCGTCGATCAATCTTCGAGACGCCTGGCGGTGGCTCGTCGTCCTGTTCGCGGTCGCAATGTCGGGGACGGCGATCGGCGTGGCCAGCGAGCTTACGAGCATCCGATTCATCGGGCCACCTCTCGCAGTCGCCGGGGAGTTCGCGGTGTGGATGGCCGTATGGACCCTCAGTCCGTACCTGTTGACGATAGGCACCCTCAAGGGTCGCGTGCTCTGGGCGACGGGCGCGCTGACCGCCGCCGCGCTCACCGCTCTCCACGTCGGCGGACGTCTCGTCCTGCCCCGGATCACCGCCGCCGCGCAACACCAATTCGGGCCGCTCGGCCTGGTGTTCACCGCGATCAGCTGGCTGTTCGTCCTCTCCGTCGTCATCGTGGGTTCCGCGGTGATCGTCAAGGCCATCGCGCTCGACGAGGGTTACGTCGGGCATTACCTGCGCGGACCGGATGCCGTCGCGTCAGAACAAGCCGCCGAACCCCTTGCCCAGGACGACGGCGCCCATCACGAGTAGCAGCACGCTCATCACCGCGGCGTTGTTGGCCTGGAGCCAGACCTTGAGGTTGTCGAGGGTCCCGCGCAGCTTGTCGGCGGCGACGGCGTAGGCGATCACCGGGACGAGGACGGTCGATCCGGCCAGCACGGTGTACACGATCAGGGCTACCACCTGCTCGCCGCCGTTCACCCCGGCCGTGCCGATCCCGACGCCCGCGGACACGCAGAGCAGCAGGTTCTTGGGATTGATTGCCGCCAGCGCAAATCCGAGACCGGTGGATTTCACGAAGTTCAGGTCGTCGACGGCCTGCATCCACTTCGGTGGCTCCGCGTGGGCGTTGCGGCTTCTCCACTGCCGTCCCGCGAGCAGGAGCAGCAGCACACCGAGAACCACCTTCACCCAGGACGCCGTCGCGGAGGGACCGTCGGAGTCGGACGTGTCGATGCTGCCGGCGAGGAGCATGAAGATGCCCGTCGCGACGAGGATCCCCAGGATCCAGCCGACACCGAAGCCCGCGCTGGCACCGCCCGCACGCTTCGACAGCAGCATCAGGATGACGGCGATGATCGGTATCGGCGAGATCGCCACACCTACCGCGAGCGGTAACAGTTCTCCGATGACTGAGCCCATGTCCGAACCCTAGGGTCGGGGCGTCGTCTCCGCCTCGCACGTGTCGGGTGAACCGCACGTGAGTGGCAAAGTGTGCCGGGGGACGCAGTGGCACTCACGTGGGGAGGGTGCGGACCAGCCGTTTCTGCGCGTCGACGAACGCGCGCCGGGTCGATTCGCCGATAGTGTCGGTGGCCGGGAACATGTCCAGCGCGATTCCCTGACTCGCGAGCCGGTCGTCGTCCCAGTACTCGGACACCTCACTGCTCAGACCGCTGAGATATAGGCGTCCGCCGACAGCGGACAACCGGTCGGCGTAGTTCCCGATCACGGAGAAGAACGTGGCGCCCAGCGTCGTCCGGCCGCGCAACCGGAGAATGACCTCGGCGCCCTCCGCCTCGCCCGGATCCGGGAGAAGCACCTGCAGCGTGCGGGCACCGGCGTAGAACAGGCTTCCGTACACGTCGAGGACGACGATCTCGCGGCTGGCGAGCACCTTCGGCGCGGACGTCTCGAGGAACGTTCCGCGCGGACCCGGAACGAGGCGCACCACCTTGAGATCCACCGCTTCCTGATTGAGTTGCAGCAGCAGCGACAACGCCACCCCGATCCCCACCGCGGCGGTGACCGGGAGCAGCAGCGTCGCAACGAACGTCGTGATCAGTGCGATCTTCGAGCTGGGACCGCTGCGGAGGATTGCCGCGATCCGGGACGGGCGGATCGACCCGACCGCGGCAAAGATCAGCACCGCAGCGAGGGTCGGCATCGGCACCTTCCCCACCAGCGACGAGAACGCCGCGAGGATCACCGCCATCCACAGCCCGGAAAAAATTGCGGCCCAGCGCGTCTTGCCACCCGCCGACGTGTTGATCGCGGTCTGCCCAACCGAACCGCCGACCGGCATCCCACCGAACAGTCCCGACGCGACATTGCCGACACCCTGCGCGGTGAAGTCCTCGTTGGGTCTGGACCTCGTGCCGTCGAGGTTGGGTGCCGCCTCGGCGACGCCCGCACCCTGCACGAGCACGATCGCCGCGACCGCCGCCGCGCCGCCGATCAGGCTGGGCGAGAGCAGACCGAGGTCCGGGATCTGCGGCAGCGGAAGTCCGGTCGGGATGGTTCCGACGTCGGCGACGGACGCCACGCTGTCGAGGCCGAACGCCACGACGGCGACGGTCGGGACGAGCAAGGCGATCAGGGAACCGAACAGTGCCAGCCGTGTGCGTGCGAGGACGATCAGCAGGAGCAGCGCGGTGACGCCGATCGCCAGCGACGGCAGGTCGATCCGAGCCGGGTGGAGGAGGACGCCGAATGCCTTCTCGGCGGAGAACGACCCCTCGGCGTCGGCGCCGGCGAGGTCCGGGAACTGTCCGAACACGATGTTGACGGCGATGCCGGTGAGGAATCCGGTCATCACCGAATGCGACACGAATCGGGTGTATCGGCCGAGCCGCAGGAGCGCGGCGACGATCATGATGGCCCCGGCCAGCAGTGTGAGCAGGATCTGCGCCGAGGACTTGTCGGCGTCCGGCACCTCCGCCAGCGCCGAGCCGGCGGCCAGCGCGGATGCACTGGTCGTGGTGATCACCATGAGCTTGGTGCTGGTCTGCATCCCACCGAACACGGGACCGACGAGGCTGGCGTACAGGCCGTGGATCGGGCTGACTCCGGCGAGCACGCCCGACGCCATGCCGTCGGGCACGCTGGCGATGGCGCCCGGCAGTCCGGCGACGAGGTCGGCTTTCAGGTGACGCTTCTCGGGCAGACGCGCGCCGACCCACCCACGCACCGCGGCCCCGACGGGTTTCATTCGTCGAGTGTCGGTCCCGCGAAGCCGATTGTCGTCACACCTCGGAGGTGGAACCCAGTCGTCCCTGCGTGAGCGTCACCCGGCGGACAGGACGCGGTCCGCGAAGGCGAGGGAGTCCGGCATGGAGGCCATCAGTGATTCGCGGTGGTTCTCGGCGACGAGTTGCTGGTATTCGACGTTCGCGCCGTGCTGCTGCATCTCGGCGAGCTGCGCCCACGTCAACGGAATCGGCACCGACGTGTCGGACAGACTGTGCACCACCCGCAGAGGGCGGTCGAAGCCGTCGACGGGCACCTGCTGCATCTCCCGGAACAGCTCCCGGAACTGCTCGTTCCACAGCGGCGCCGCGAACAGGTCGCCGACCGAAGTGGGATGGGCGAGCAGGTACCGGCCGAGTTCCCGGCTGCACGTCACCTTCGCCAGCTCCATCAGTTCGATTCCCTTCGGCGACAGGTAACGCCGGATGTCGACCTCGGGCCGCTGGTCGTCGATGCCGGCGAGGGTCAGCAACGCGTAGTTCACGATTCCGGTTGTCGGCAGTGCCGGAATCGCGGGACCCGCGGCCGGGAAGAGCTGTTCGAGGTGCGTCGGCGCCGCCACGGAAACGGCACCCCGGTAGTCGAGTGCGGGTGCCCGGGCGGCGGCGTCGCGGGCGGCGAAGTAGGTCGCGTGCCCGCCCTGCGACAGCCCTGTGACGATCCACCGGTCGCTGAGCACGTCGCCGTAGATGTCGTGTGCGGCCAGGACGATGTCGACCGCGTTCGCGGCGGCCGCAGGGCCGTCGAGGTAGGCATTGACACCCGGCGTGCCGATTCCCGCGTAATCCGTTGCCGCGACGGCGTATCCGGCGGCGAGCCACTGTTCGACCGCGGGCAGTTCGACGTAGTTGAGCCCGGCGACCGACGGTGCGCACTGGTCGGCGATCCCGACCGTGCCGTGTGCGTAGGAGACCACCGGCCAGCCGCCGTCCGGTGGATCACCACGGGGAAGGAAGACCGATCCGGTCGACTCACCGGTCGCGGTCGCGGTGCGCAGCGTCGAGTAGCGGACCCGGACGCTGTCGCCTGCCTGGGTGGGGACTGCGGCGGGGGGAAGTTCTTCCTGCGACAGCAGGATTCTCGGCTGCGCGGAGGCCTCGTTGGCGCCGGTGAGCAGCAACAGAACCGCCGTCACTGCAGCACCGACGACTCTCATCGGCCCAGTATCCACCCGCAACCGACACGTGAGTGGCAAAGCGTGCGGGAGCACACTTTGCCACTCACGTGGGGGGGAGATCAGACCAGCAGTTCGGCGATCTGAATGGTGTTGAGGGCGGCACCCTTACGCAGGTTGTCGCCGGACACGAACAGTGCCAGACCGCGACCCTCGGGGACACCCGGATCCTGACGGATACGCCCGACCAGCGACGGGTCGCTGCCAGCGGCCTGGAGCGGGGTGGGGACGTCCACGAGCTGCACACCGGGAGCCTTCGACAGGAGCTCCTGTGCACGCTCCACCGACAGCGGACGCTCGAATTCGGCGTTGATCGACAGCGAGTGACCCGTGATCACGGGGACGCGGACACACGTGCCCGACACCAGCAGGTCGGGCAGGCCGAGGATCTTGCGGCTCTCGTTGCGGAGCTTCTGGTCCTCGTCCGTCTCACCGCTGCCGTCGTCGACGATCGAACCGGCCAGCGGCAGGACGTTGAACGCGATGGGTGCGACGTACTTGTTCGGGGCCGGGAAGTCGACGGCGCTGCCGTCGTGCACCAGCTTCTCCGCATCGTCGATGACGGCGCGGGCCTGGCCCACGAGCTCCTCGACACCGGCGATGCCACTGCCCGACACGGCCTGGTAGCTCGACACGATGAGGCGCTGCAGACCGGCCTCGTCGTGCAGAATCTTCAGCACCGGCATCGCGGCCATCGTGGTGCAGTTGGGATTGGCGATGATGCCCTTCGGCGGGTTCTTCGCCTGCTCCGGGTTGACCTCGCTGACGACCAGCGGGACGTCGGGGTCCTTGCGGAACGCCGACGAGTTGTCGACGACCGTGGCGCCGGCCGCGGCGAACCGCGGGGCCTGCTCACGAGAGAGCGTCGCACCCGCCGAGAACAGGGCGATGTCGATGCCCTTCAGGTCCTCGTCGGACGTCGCGGACGCGTCCTCGACGACGATCTCCTCGCCGCGGAACGGCAGCTTCTTGCCCGCCGACCGCGCGGAGGCGAAGAACCGCACCTTGTCCGCGGGGAAGTTCCGTTCCTCGAGGAGGGTGCGCATGACGATGCCGACCTGCCCGGTCGCACCGACGACAGCGATGGTGGTCATGATCTACCGTCCCGTTCCTGCGTGCACGACGGCTTCTTCGTCGCCGCCGAGCTCGAATGCATCGTGGATAGCCTTCACGGCCTTGTCCAGCTCCACGTCCTTGACGAGCACCGAGATGCGGATCTCGGACGTGGAGATGAGGTCGATGTTGACACCGGCCTTCGCGAGAGCCTCACAGAACGTCGCGGTGACGCCGGGGTGGCTCTTCATGCCGGCGCCGACCAGCGACACCTTGCCGATGTGGTCGTCGAACAGCACCTGAGTGAAGCCGATCTCGCCCTGCAGCTTGGTCAGCTTCTCGACGGCGCGCGGGCCGTCGGCGGTGGGCAGCGTGAACGTGATGTCGGTCTTGCCGGTTTCGACCTTCGAGATGTTCTGCAACACCATGTCGATGTTGATCTCCGCCTCGGCCACCGCGCGGAAGACCTGCGCGGCGTAACCCGGGGTGTCGGGCAGGCCGACGACGGTGATCTTGGACTCGCCGCGATCGTGCGCGACTCCGGTGATGATTGCCTCTTCCACGGGGATGTCCTCCATCGATCCGGACACGATGGTGCCCGGCTTGGTCGTGTATGACGAACGGACGTGCACAGGCACGTTGTATCGGCGGGCGTACTCGACGCAGCGGAGCATGAGCACCTTCGCGCCGCACGCCGCGAGCTCGAGCATCTCCTCGAACGACACCGTCTCGAGACGCTGCGCGTCGGGAACGATGCGCGGGTCGGCGGTGAAGATGCCGTCGACGTCGGTGTAGATCTCGCAGACGTCGGCCTCGAGGGCCGCTGCGAGGGCCACCGCGGTGGTGTCCGAACCGCCGCGCCCGAGGGTCGTCACGTCCTTGCTGTCCTGGCTGACGCCCTGGAATCCGGCGACGAGGACGATCGAGCCCTCGTCGAGCGCATCCCGGACGCGGCCCGGTGTGACGTCGATGATCTTGGCGTTGCCGTGAGCACCGGTAGTGATGACGCCAGCCTGCGAGCCCGTGAACGAACGGGCCTCCGCACCGAGCGAATGGATTGCCATTGCGACGAGAGAATTGGAAATGCGCTCACCCGAGGTCAGCAGCATGTCCATTTCGCGGGCGGGTGGGGCTGGGCACACCTGCTGAGCCAGATCGAGCAGCTCATCAGTGGTGTCCCCCATCGCTGAAACCACGACGACGACATCGTTGCCGGCCTTCTTGGTCTCGACGATCCGTTCAGCCACTCGTCGGATTCTCTCGGCGGTTGCCACCGAGGATCCGCCGTACTTCTGGACGACGAGAGCCACGCGTTTCTACCTCCAGGTCGATGAATCTGTACTGGTCCAGCTGTCGAGCTTACCGGCGGAGTCCAATCTGATCCCGGGTGAGTCCGTTCGGCGGCCTATCCGAACGCCGTGTTCGCGGCGTCCGCGACCCTCGCCACGGCCGCGCAGTTCGGCCCGTGAACAGTGACGACTGCACCCGCGTGACCGAGCCTGCGGGTGAACTCGTCGACGCCCGCCCCGGGCCGTGTGATGTCGATCGGCTCACCCATCGGGCTCGTCCACCGGCATCGGTCGCCGATCGTCTCCGGCTCGGCGGGAACGGGTGGTCGGTTTTCCTTGACCGGCGACATCGTGAACGACACGGTCACCTCGCTGCCGGGCACCCGATTCGGGTTCGGAAACAGGACGCAGTCGAACGGGGTGGGCGGCGACTCCGGATCGACGACGCGTCCGCCCGCCGTGGTCCTCAGCACGTCGAGCACTTCGCACGGGTCGTGGACCGCGAGCGCCACCTGATGCGGGGACGTTGGGTCGCGTGCGGGCAGTCCCGACCGCATGCTGTCGATCGCCGAGCCGAGCACCGCGTCGGCCAGCGGGCAGGCGTCCTCACCGGCGACGGTTCCGGCGCGGACGGACGCGAGCTGCGGTGTCACCTGCTTCTGGAGTGGTCCGAGGTTCAGCCGGAAGACGCGCTCGCACGTCCCGCGGGTCGGGTCGGCACCCGCGCCTCGATAGACGGTCACGCCGTCGACCGTGTCCGGCCCGGTCAGCGCCGCGTCGGACAGCATCGACGGCAGCAGCGACAACTCCACGTATGTGGTCGCGCCGCCGGGCCGGACCATCAGCACCGAACACACCGGCAACTGCACGGCGGACCCGAACTGCAGGACGGTCCCGGACTGCCGCACGACCGCCTCGTCGAGAAGCCCGCACGGATCGGCGGCGCGCAGGGCGTCCTCGACGGCGACGTGACGTTGCTGCACTGGACTCAGTTCGTCCAGCGGAGACGCCCCCGCCGTCCCCGACACGCTGTGCGCGCACCCGGACGTGATGACGGCGCACAGGAGCGCCGCGGCGACTTTCTTCACTCGATCCCCCCTCGAATCGGCGCGAACACTACCGCCGACTCGGGATCTTTGGGGAGAGGAAGGCCCCACCTCACGCCGTTCAGATCAACGCGAACAACCCCCGCAGCGCGAAGAGCGTGCCGAAACCGAAGAAGACGCCGACGCCGAGCGCCTTGTTGTGCCGCACCATCCAGGCCTTGGCGGCGCTCAGTCCTCGTTGTGCGCGCGTGCCCAGGATCGTGAAGATCCCGATCGGGATGATGAAGTCGAGCATCGAGGAGATCAGCAGCAGGACCGTTCCGAGGAGCGCACCCCCGACGCCGACGTGCGAACTCGAGATGATGGTCATCCCGGACAACAGGATGAAGACGTTGGGGTTGATCGTGCCGAGGGTCAGTCCGGCGATGAACGCGGTGCGCGGTGTGGCGGATTCGAGCGCCGACATCCACTTCGGTGCGGTGCCCGCGGGCTTCGGCCTCTGCGCGAGCAGGATCACGCCGACGACGAGAAACAGAACGCCCACGATCAGCCCCACCCAGTTGCTCACCGTCTTCGACGTCGCCGAGGGGTCTCCGGCGCCGCCGAGCAGCGCGGCGACAGCGATCTGCGAATACACCAGCAGGAACGCCGAACCGAACGCGAGGGCGTTGCGGACCGCGTTCGCCGACTCCAGCAGCAGCACGCAGCCGACGACGGCGGCCGGTGTGATGACCAGACCGATCATCTCCGGAACGAGGAGCCAGATCAGATCGCCCATCGATTCACCCCCGTCAGCCGACCTTGACGATCGGCGGAAGCTCGAAGGTCCCGTCGAACGCCTCCGGTTTCGGGCTGTACATCCGGAGCAGCGGCCGGAACCCGACTGCCGGTGTCGGCAACCAGTTGGCGCGAGCGACCGGATCCGCCGGAGCGGAGGCGCTGAACGTGATGGTCAGTGAGCCGTCGTCCGCGTACACCAGTCCCGGCGTCCGATCACCGACCGAGTAGCGATCGAGGGCATTGTCGACGAGGAAGAACTCGGGCAGGTCGTACATGGTGATCGACCAGAACGCGTCGACCGGCGGGGTCGGCGCGAATGTGAGTGTGTAGGTGTGTTCGCCGGAGAGTTCGTTGCCTTCGCTGTCGTGGTAGATCGGCGCGTACGCGGCCTCGTAGCCGTGGTTTCCCCACAGTCCCGCCATCGCGGCTCCGGCCCGCATGCCCAGCGCCTTCGACCGGTCCTCGATCCGCCACTCGGGTGAGTCGAGCGTGCCGACCTCGAAGAAGTCGTCGTTGTAGTCGAAGGCGTGGTACATCAGCTGCCAGCCGTTGACCACCTCTCCGCCGGCCCCCGATTTCAGTGCGGCGACGAGCGATTGGTGCCCAGCCTCGGCTCCTGCTTCGAGCACGGACGCGAGGTCCGGCGGCGCCTCGAGGTACGGCGACGGCCCGGTCTCGAGCAACCCGAGTGGGGCGAATGCCTGTTGCGCGACGAGGTCCTGCGCGGCGGGCGGGTACGCCTGCGAGTACACGCGCAGCTTCTCCCAGAACTGAAGTTCCTCGGGGACGTTCGGGTCGGGTACCGGCAGACCCTCCGCCGGTTCCTGGTCGCCGACGGGCTCCAGGGTGAGGGCCGACTGCAGTTCCTTCACCCGCTCCAGGTCGTCCTCGCCGTCGCACGCCCAACGACCGACGATGGTGCCCACCGCGGTCGGGAACGCGATCCGTGTCGCCCCGTCGGGGACCTCGCCGGACCAGCCGGGGCCGGTCAGCAGAAATCGACCGGCCGCGGTTCCCGTGGCGCGTTTGCCGACGTACGCGAAATTGTCGGTCCACGCGTCGACGAACTGCAGCACGTAGTACGCGCCACCGGTGTCGGGCACCCTCAGCAACTGCGGTCCGCGACCGAGGTCGATCTGGGCGATCGAATAGATGGTGTCGTTGTTGACCGAGACGAAGGTGTCGCGCGGCCCCGCGAGTGTGCGGGCGTGACTGAACGTATTGAAGGGTCCCGCATCGAGGCTCCCCAACCCCTCCGACACGAAGCGGTTCACCTGGTCGAGGTCGAAGACCAGCGGGAAACCGTACACCCACGCCTTGGCGGCGAGTTCCTGCAGTTGTTCACTCACGACGCTCTCCTGTCCCGCGGTCTCCGGTCCATGCGACCACGACGAGACAGGCCGGGGCTTCACCCGAAGAGTGTGAGCTGCGCCCGTGCGTGGTTGACGAGTTCAGAGACTCCTCAACCACTCACGGGCGCGAAGCGCCTACGGCGTCGTCGACGGTGTCGAAGATCTTTCCGCTCGACACGTACTCGCGACCGAGGTCGGTCCGAAGCACCGTTTCCCGATTGGCGCGGGGCAGTTCCGCGAAGAACACGGTGACACCGGCGTCCGTGAGTTCGCGGTGAAAGTCGAGGAAGCTGCGCATCACCGTCAGCGTCACCTTCTGCAGTCGCGAACAGTCGAGGACCAGCGTGCTCGGCACGGACGACCGATCCCCGTCCTCGACGACACCCGCCCGGACCCGGATCGCCGACATGTTGGCCCGCACGTTGGCGGTGTAGAGACCGGCGTTGAGGCGGAGGACCAGCGGGTCGGCGGGGACGGTCGGTGCGTCCTCCACCCCCGCCCGCCACTGACCGTGCGCATCCTTCTGCAACTGGACGATGTGCGGTCGGTTCAGTTCGCGCAGCACCAGATACAGCGTGAACAACACACCGACACCCACCGCGGGCAGCAGTCCGGCGACGAGCCCGATGAGCGCCGTCACCAGCGCCACCCAGAATTCGGTGCGATCGACCCTCCAGAAGCGCGCGAAGGAACCGAAGTCGAGCAACCCCAGCGTCGCGACCACCACCATCGCGCCGAGGGTGGCCTGCGGCAGATCGCTGAGCACCGGCGCGAGGAACAATGCGACGAGCACTGCGAGAGCGGCGGTGACGAGTCCGGCCAGCTGGGTCCGCGCGCCCGCCCGCAGCGCGACGGCCGTCTGGGAGAATCCACCCGCCGGCGGCAGGGTATGGAAGAAGGCACCGGCGACCGACGCGGCCCCGGTGGCGAGGAGTTCGCGGTCGCTGTCGATCGGGGGTTCGGTTTCCCGGCGCACACCCCGACCGACGGACACCGTCTCCAGGAAAGCCATGATCGCGATCGCCAGTGCGCCCGGCAGCAGCGCGCCGATGTCCGACATCGGCGGCAGTCCGGGAATCGGAATGCCGCGTGGCACTTCGGCGATCAGCGCGACCCCACGACTGTCGATGTTCGCGAGGACGACGAGGAGGATCCCGGCGACCGCGACGATCAGTGGTCCCGGCACGCGCGGAACGAATTTCGCCATCGCGTACAGCGCCGCGATCGATCCCGCCGCCAGCAGCACGGTCGCGGTGTTCGCGTCACCGATCTGGCGGAGCGCCGACCACAGCACGCGGAAGAATCCGGTGGCGTCGGGGTCGGCGGGCACCCCGAGTAGTTTCGGCAACTGGCTCGCGGCGACGGTCAGCCCGACGCCTGCCTTGATCCCGGACAGCGTTGCGTCGCTGATGTTCTCGATGATCGCGCCGAGTTTCAGGAGCCGGGCGAGGAGCAGGATCACACCGACCAGCAGGGTCAGCGTCATCAGGGCAGACTGGGCGTCGTCCGACCCCGCGGCGATTCCGGCGCCGATCAGGGTCGAGGCGGTGAGCGTCGCGATCGTCGAGGTGGTGGTGACGCTGACCGTGCGGGATCCGCCGAGCATCGCGTACACGACGACGGGAACCATGCACGTGTACAGGCCGACCTGCACCGGCATGTCGGCGATGGTGGCGTAGGCCATCGCCTGCGGAATGACGACGGCACCGGCACTGAGACCCGCGACGACGTCCGCGCGGAGCCATCGCTTGTCGTAGCCGACGAGGGTCGGGGCGAAGACGGTCATCACGTCTGCTTCACGACCCGTCGCCGGGGCGCTTCGGTTCCGCGAGTGCCTCGCGGACGGTGGAGTACAGGCCGACGGGTGTGGCGTCGGTGCCGGAGCGGCGGAGCGTGTCCCGGAACTGTCCGATGTCGCGCGCGACCCGCAGTTCGATACCCCTCCGCGCGAGCAGGTCCCGCAGCTGCAGCAGCATCTGCGCGGCACTGACGTCGACGAACGGTGACGTCTCGGCGTCGAGCACGACCACTCTCGTGTCGTCCGTGCACAACTCTTCGATGCGGTCCTTGACGTGGTCTGCGTTGGCGAAGAACAGCCCCGACTCGACCCGCACGACGAGCACGTGCGGAGTGGTCGGCAGGTCGGGGTGGCGTTCCGCATCCACCCACAGCGTTCCCTCCCTGGCGAGGGTCGCGACGTGGGGGCGCGACGCCCGGTACAGCAGCAACAGCATGGAGACGCCGATGCCGATGACCAGTCCGGGCAGTGTGTCGAAGAGCAGGACGCCCGCCATGGCAGCGAGCGCGGCGGCGAAATCGGCGCGGGCGGCGTGGCCGTAGATGCTCCCCAGCCGTTCGGTCCACACACCGTACAGCCGGCGCAGCGCGGAGATGTCGACGAGTTCGATGACGGCCGCGATCACCACCGCCGCCAACGTCGCTTCCGGCAGATTCTCGAAGAGACCGGTGAGAAAGAGCAGCGTGACGACGGTCAATACCGCCACGACGAGCCCACTGACCTGCGATTTCGCGCCCGCTCCACCGTTCACCGCGGTCTTGGAGAGGCTGCCGTTGACCACCATTCCCGAGCAAAGTCCGGAACCCAGATTCGCGGCGCCGAGGCCGAACAACTCGCGGTTCGCGTCGACCTCGTAGCCCTCCTTCGCCGCGTACGTCTTCGCGGCTCCGAGCCCCTCCGCGAACCCGATCAGCAGGACCCCCACGGCCGGGCCCATCAGGTCGACGAAGTCGTCGAATCCGACGCCGCCGGGCAACCCGAGCGACGGCAGCCCGGAATCGATGTGCCCGACGATGTCGACACCCTTGCCGTCGAGACCGAACAGCGAGACCGCGGCGATTCCGAGGAGAACGGCGAGCAGCGATCCGGGGACGAGGGGCAACCAGTGTTTGAGACCCAGCACCACCGCGAGACTGAGGCCGCCGACGACGAGCGTGCCCCAGTCGGTGTCCCCGAGGTGCGTGATCACCCCCCACGCCTGCTCGAAGAAGTTTCCCTTCGCCTTCTCGACCCCGAAGATCGCCGGCACCTGGCCGATGATGATGGTGAGGGCGAGGCCGACGATGAACCCCTTGAGCACGGGCTCGGAGATGAACGACGCGATGAAACCGAGGCGGAGCAGACCGGCGAGCAGGCCCACGATCCCCGTCGCGATCGCCAGGACCGCCGACAGCGCCGCGTACTTGCCGCCGTCGGCACCGGCGAGGGGTGCGACGATGGCCGCCGACAGCGCTGCCGTCGCGGACATCGGTCCCACTACGAGATGCCGTGAACTACCCGCCGCCGCATAGAGAATCAGCGCGGGTACCGCCGCGTACAGGCCGACGACGGGCGGTACCCCCGCGATGGTCGCGTACGCGAGGGCCTCCGGGACCAGAACAGCCCACACGGTCAGGCCCGCGATCACGTCGGGCCTGACCCATCCCCGCCGGTAATTCTGCAGCGAGCCGAAGACCGGCCACGTGCCGGTTGCGGACCTCACCACGTCGTCATCGACCTACTTGCCGGTGTCCCACGTGGTGACCGCCCAGATGACCACCACGTCGAGTGCGATGATCAGGATCGACCACAGCGGGTAGTACGGCAGCCACAGGAAATTGGCGAGAATTGACAGCGCTGCAATGCAGACGGCCACGACGCGGGCCCAGGTGGCACCCGTCATGAGGCCGATCGCGCTGATCACGAGGACGACGCCGAGAACGATGTGGATCCAGCCCCAGGCGGTGGTGTCGAACTGGTAGGTGTACTGGACGCCGATGACCAGTAGGTCATCGGACGCAACTGCGGCGATGCCCTGGAAGAAGGAGATCACCCCGACGGTCAGCAGCAATATCGCCGCTGCCAGGGACGTTCCTGCTGCAAAACCCTGCTTCACAGGGCTGTCCGTCCTGGACTCGGGAGTTGTCGTCATGTCCATGCCCTTCTCGAAAGTGTGTTTGCGAACAGTTGAATAGTCGGGCCTCGCCGGGTCGGGGGCATCATCCGCGCCGGGTGATCCTCATTCGCAACGGATGATGTGCGGCAGCGCGCCGAATGCGAGAGTCGACTCGGCCGACCTTTGCGAAGGGACACGCGATGACGGAACCTCAGGACCGGTCCGGCGAGCCGTCGGACTCTCGGTGGTCCATGCCGCGGGGACTGATCGTGATTCTCGGGCTGGCCGCGCTCGTCGTCACCGTGGCGGGGATCCAGGTGGCCGCGTCGATAGTCGGCCCGATCTTCCTCGCTCTCATGCTGACCGTCGCGGTTCACCCGCTGCCCGAATGGCTTCGCCGGAAGGGTGTCCCGGGATGGCTCGCGACGATCGCGGCGATCCTGGTCGTCAACAGCATCATTCTCGTCCTCGTGCTGTCGCTCGCACTGTCGGTCGCCCAGCTCGCGACACTGCTGCCGCAGTATGCGGACGATTTCACGAACCTCATCGACGACGCCCAGAGTTTCCTGAACCGCAACGGCGTGAACTCGACCGACGCCCAGACGCTGCTCTCCCAGGTGGATTACGGCAAGGTGTTCGGACTCGTGGAGGGAATCCTGCAGGCAATGCTGGGTGTCTTCTCGAATCTGCTGTTCGTCCTCGCCCTTCTGCTGTTCATGGCCGTCGACGGAAGCTCGTACGGTTCGCGGATGCCCATCGTCACGCGGATGCGTCCCGACATCGCCACCGCCCTCACCGCCTTCTCGGTCGGCACCCGCAAGTACCTGATCGTGTCCACGGTCTTCGGATTGATCGTGGCGGTCATCGACACCGGGGCGCTGTGGGCGTTGGGGATTCCGCTGCCGATCCTGTGGGGACTGCTGTCGTTCATCACCAACTACATCCCCAACGTCGGGTTCGTCCTCGGGCTCGTTCCACCGGCTCTGCTCGCACTGCTCGAAGGTGGTCCGGGACTGATGCTGACGGTCATCGTCGTGTACAGCGTCATCAACGTCATCATCCAGTCCATCATCCAGCCGAAGTTCGTGGGCGACGCGGTGGGACTGTCCGTGACGTTCACCTTCCTGTCGCTGGTCTTCTGGACGTGGATCCTCGGCCCCCTCGGCGCGATCCTGGCGATCCCGCTGACACTGATGGCGAAGGCGCTGCTGATCGATATCGACCCGTCCACGCGGTGGGTGAACACCATTCTCAGTAGCGCCCCTCCTCCCCCCACACCGGTCGCCGCCCCCACCCCACCGCGCCATGAGAAGGGACAGCCATGACACCCGACTTCGCCGACACCTCCGACTTCGAAGATGCGGACAGGGGGTTCGTCGACAAACTCGATCCGTGCACCGTCACGGCCGCGGACGGGCACACGGCCTGGGACATGGAGGAATACGCCTTCCTCGACACCGTCTGCCCCGACACCGCCGATCCGAGCCTGTGGCGGCAGTCGCAACTGTGCGCGAAGAACGGCCTCTACGAGGTGACCGAGGGGATCTACCAGGTGCGCGGCCTCGACCTGTCCAACATGACGATCGTCGAGGGCGACACGGGTGTCGTGGTGATCGACCCGCTGATTTCCCAGGAGACCGCGGCGGCCGGACTTGCACTGTATCGACGCAATCGGGGTGATCGGCCCGTCACGGGAGTGATCTACACCCACTCCCACATCGATCATTTCGGCGGCGTCACCGGAGTGCTGCCGGACGGCCGCAGCGACGTTCCCATCCTCGCACCCGAGGGTTTCCTCGAACATGCCGTCGCCGAAAACGTCTACGCCGGAACCGCGATGGGTCGCCGCGCCACCTACATGTACGGGGCCCTCCTCCCGAAGGGGCCGCGCGGGCATGTCGGCGCCGGCCTCGGCACCGTCCCGTCGTCGGGTGTGCCCGGACTGATTCCGCCGAGTGTGGACATCACCCACACCGGCCAGGAAGAGACGATCGACGGCGTGCGGATCGTCTTCCAGGTGACGCCGGGCACCGAGGCGCCCGCCGAGATGAACTTCCTGTTCCCTGACCACCGCGCACTGTGCATGGCAGAGAACGCCACTCACAACCTGCACAACCTCCTCACGCTGCGCGGCGCCTTGGTCCGCGACCCACGGGCCTGGGCGCGGTACCTCGACCAGGCCGTCGAGATGTTCGACGGCGGATACGACGTCGCGTTCGCCTCCCACCACTGGCCGACGTGGGGCCGCGACCGCGTCGTCACCTACCTGTCGCAGCAACGCGATCTGTACCAGTACCTCCACGATCAGACGTTGCGGATGCTCAACTCCGGGATGACGGGCATCGAGATAGCCGAGAACTTCCCTCTGCCGCCCGCACTCGAATCGGCCTGGCACGCACGCGGTTACTACGGTTCGGTGAGCCACAACGTCAAGGCCATCTACCAGCGCTACATGGGGTGGTTCGACGGCAACCCGACATCGCTGTGGCAACACACGCCGGAGAACGTCGCGACGCGGTACGTCGAGTGCATGGGCGGTCAGGACGAGGTCCGGGCCAAGGCCCGACGGTACTTCGAGGACGGCGACCTCCGGTTCGCGGCGGAACTCCTCAAACACGCCGTGTTCGCCGACCCCTCGGACGGCGAGGCGAAGGAACTGCTCGCCCGCACCTACGAACAGCTCGGGTTCGGCGCGGAGAACGCGACGTGGCGCAACTTCTACCTCACCGGCGCACTCGAATTGCGCGGCGGCATCGTGCCTCCGCCGATCGCCGAGCTCGGCGCCGACATGCTGAGCGCCCTCACCATCGAGCAGGTCTTCGACTCGGTGGCCCTGCGCATCAACGGCCCCCGGGCGTGGGACACGTCGCTGGTGGTCGACTGGCGATTCACCGATCCCGAAGTGCACTACCGGACGACGCTGTCGAACGGGGCCCTGATCCAGACCGTCTCCCCGCGGACATCGGTGCAGGCGGATGTCACCGTGACCCTGACCAAGGCGCAACTGCTCGGACTCTTCGCCGGGCAGGGCCTGGAAGACATCCAGTTCGACGGTGACGCGTCCAAGTTGCTCGCCCTCACCGCACTGATCGACGCGCCCGATCCGGCGTTCCCGATCGTCACGCCGTAGGGCGCTCCGCGCCCCGTGAGTGGTTAACGAGTCTCTGCACTCGTCAACCACGCACGGGCGGCGGAGCCGCCTAACCGTCGGTGATGAGCGGCCACAGGCCACGTTCCCCGGCCGCCGCCGCGGCCGCGACGAGCGCCTCGTCCCAATACCGGACCGAACCGTATTCCGAACGCCAGGCCAGCAACGCGTTCGTGTGCCGGTGCAGTTCGTGCTCCCTCGTGAAACCGATCGCGCCGAGACATTGATGGGCGTTGCGCACCACCACCGACGCCGCGTGGCCGGCGCACGACTTCGCGGCGGCGACGGCGAAACCGGCCTCCGAGCTACCGAAACCGTGTTCCTCGGCGATCGATACCGCGGCGTCGGCGGCGGCGCGTGCCAGGGCGCCCTCCGCAGCGATGTCGGCGACCATGGCCTGCACCGCCTGGAACTTGCCCACCGCGCGACCGAATTGCGTGCGCGCCGAGGTGTGCTCGACGACGAGGGCCAGGACGCGTTCCATGGTCCCGGCCATCGCGAGCGCCCGGGCGAGGGCGCCGCGCTGGAGGAACTCCGTTACGACGTCCGCGGGCACCGGCGTGCCCTGCTGCGCGGAGATGTCGACCCGGACGTGGTCCCGGGGCATCGACGCGAGGTTGGCCGCCTCCGTCACCTCGACATCCGAGCGGGCGAATTCGGTGACCCGCCATGTGCCGTCCGCCTCGCACAGGGCCACCAGCGCATGCACCGAGCGCGCCCATGGGACGTGCCGGGCGGTGCCGTCGGCGTCCAGCACGGCTGCGGTGCGGACCACGGCGGGGCCGGAGTTCGCGGTCGGGCATCCGGACCTGGCGAGCAGCCATCCCGCGAGCAGATCGTTCTCGGCGATCGGGAGATCAGTGGCGCCGGCGGCCGCGAGCAGGTACGCCGACTCCGTCCACCCGGCGTCGCTGCCACCCTCGGATTCGGGGCCGGTGAGCCTCGTGAGGCCGAGTTCGGCGAGCGTCGACCACAACTCTCGATCGAACTCCCGAGCCTCGCCCGGGGCCCGCCGATCTGTGGCGAAGACCTGGTCGAGCATGCGTGCGAACTCCCGCATCTCGGTGTCGGTTGCCGGTCCGGTCATCAGCGCATCCCCAATCCCCGCGCGATGACGCCGCGCAGAATCTCACTCGTACCGCCTCGCAGGGTGAATCCGGGGCGCTGCATCACGCCGGCACGGACCAGTTCGGCGAAGTGGTCGTCGCCTGCCTCCGGTTCGCCGGCCAGTTCCTCGACGAGGTCGGCGATGTCACCTTCGGTCTTGGTGCCGAGGACCTTCACCACCGAGGCGCCCAGCTCGGCGTCGTCACCACGCTCGAGTGCCTCCGACACCGCGCGGGACATGTGATGAAGGCCGAAGGTCCGGGCGACGAGCGCTCCGATGCGGGCATCGGCCGGTTGCCGTCCCTCCCGGATTTCCTCGGCCATCGCGGCGAGGATCGAGAACGTGGACATGAAACGTTCCGGACCACTGCGTTCGAACCCGAGCTCGGACGTGACCTGCTTCCAGCCTTCGCCGATGCGGCCGAGCACCAACTCGTCGGGCACGAACACCTCGTCGAGGATCACCTCGTTGAAATGGTGATCGCCCGACATCGAGAGGATCGGCCTGATCTGCACCCCCGGGGAGTCGAGCAGAACGATGAACTGGCTGAGTCCGGCGTGGCGCTGCGCCGGGTCCAGCGGAGCCGACCGCGCGAGCGCGAAGAAGGCGTCGGCACGGTGGGCGCCGGACGTCCACAATTTGGTCCCGGTGATCCGCCAGCCACCGTCGACCCGGACCGCTTTCGTGCGGACGCTCGCGAGGTCGGAGCCCGATTCCGGTTCGCTCATTCCGATCGCCCAGCTGATCTCGCCGCCCGCGATTCCGGGGAGGAACCGCTGCTTCTGTTCCTCGGTTCCGTAGGTGAGCAGCGACGGTGCGGCCTGCCGGTCCGCGACCCACTGTGCGGCAACGGGCGCGCCGACGGCCAGCAGTTCTTCGGTGACGACGAACCGCTCCATGAACGTGCGGCCCTGCCCGCCGTACTCCGCCGGGATCGTCATGCCCAGCCAGCCGCGGGCCGCGAGGGCCTTCGTGAAGTCCGGATTCCACCGGGTGAGCCACGTGTCCACACCGGGTGTGAACACGCCGGCGTCGATCTGCTCGCGCAGGAACGCTCGCACCTCGGCCCGCAACGCGTCGAGTTGGTGATCGGGTGGGCCCGCGGCCGGCACCACTTGTGTGTGCATGCTGTCTACTTCCGTTGACGAGTGTGTCGAATGCTTCCGCAGGCTCACGCCTGCAACGCGGCTTTGGCCAATTTTCCCGTGGGTGTCCGCGGCAGTTCCGTCACGAACTCGACGCTGCGCGGGCACTTGTACCCGGCGATACGCCCACGGCAGTAGTCGAGGAGTTCGGCGACGAGTGTGCCGTCACCCGCGACACCGGGAATGGGCTCCACCACCGCGTGCACCGACTGTCCCATGTCTTCGTCCGGCACACCGATCACGGCCACGTCGGCCACCTTCGGGTGGACCGCGAGGACGTTCTCGATTTCCTGCGGGTAGATGTTGACCCCACCGGAGATGATCACGAATTTCGCACGGTCGGTGAGGAACAGGTAGTCGTCTTCGTCCAGGAAGCCGATGTCCCCGGTCGTCACCCAGTCGGGGTGGCGGGGGTGACGCGACTGCGCCGTCTTGACCGGATCGTTGTGGTACTCGAACGAATGGCCGGGCCGGGCGAAGTAGATGAGCCCGACCTGTCCTGCCGGCAATTCGGTCCCGTCTTCTGCGCAGACGTGTGCCCGGCTGGTGGCACCCTGTCCGCGACCGACGCTGCCGGGTTTGCGCAGCCACTCCTGCGTCGTGATCACCGTGCTTCCCACCGACTCGGTCGACGAGTAGTACTCGTAGAGGATTTCGCCCCACCAGTCGATCATCGTCCGTTTGACCTCCGGTGGGCAGGGCGCCGCTGCGTGGATCGCGACACGCATGGACGAGAGGTCGTACCGGTTCCGCACCTCGTCGGGCAGCTTCAGCATCCTGATGAAATGTGTCGGTACCCATTGGCTGTGGCTGACGCCGTACCGCTCGAGGAACTGCAGACTCGACTCGGCGTCGAATCGGTCGGCCATCACCACGGTCCCGCCGAGAGCGTGGGCGCCGGCGCCGTAACGCAACGGCGCGGCGTGATAGATCGGAGCGGGAGAGAAATACACGGAATTCTCGTCGAAGCCGAAGTTACGCAGCAGCCCCACGAACTGGGGCCCCGGCTCGTCGCCGACCTGGTCGTCGGACGGGGCGACCACGATGCCCTTCGGTCGCCCGGTCGTCCCGGACGAGTACAGCATGTCCGAGCCGCGCGGCTGATCGCGCGGTGGTCGGGTGCTCAGGGACGCGACGGCACGGTCGTAGTCGTCGTGACCGGGCACCGCCCCGCCGAAGGCCAGCCTGCTGTGGACCTTCGGAGTCGAGTCGACGACGGCGGTCGCGAGCTCGGCCAGCGGGGCCGACACCACGAGGACCCGAGCGTCGCAGTCGTCGACGATGTAGGCGACCTCGGCCGGGGTGAGGTGGGTGTTGACGAAGGTCACGACCATGCCGGACCGCACGGCACCCCAGTAGATCTCGAATACCGTGGCGTCGTTGACCGACAGCACAGCGAGGTGGTCGCCGGGAGCGAGGCCCTGCCCCGTCAGCCAGTGCGCGAACTGCACGGATCTGTCCTCGAGTTCGCTGTAGGTCACGATCTTGCCGGTGGCGGCTTCGATGACGGCCGGCTTGTCGGGAGTGGTCGCGGCGTGGCGTCCGGGATACATGTGGTTCCTCCTTCGATCCGGTCTACAGCCCCAGGTCCTTGGCGATGATGGTCTTCATGACTTCGCTCGTTCCGCCGTAGATTCGGGTCACGCGGGTGTCGGCGTAAAGCCGTGCGATCGGGTACTCGGTGATGTAGCCGTACCCACCGTGCAACTGCAGGCACTTGTCGATCACTCGACCTGCGGTCTCGGTGCAGAACAGCTTGGCCCGCGCTGCGTCGGCCACGGTGAGCTCACCTCTGTCGAGGAGTTCGAGGGCGTTGTCGGCGAGGACCCGGGCCGCCTGGACTTCGGCGGAGCACTCGGCGAGCACGAACTTCGTGTTCTGGAACGAGGCAACGGCTTTGCCGAAGACGGTGCGGTCCTGCACGTACCGGGTGGCGTGCAGCATCGCCGCCTCGGCGTGCGCCACCGAGTTCAGTGCGATGCTCAACCGTTCCTGCGGAAGGTTGTGGGTGAGGTACCCGAACGCCTTACCCTCCTCACCCAGGAGGTTCGCGACCGGGACACGTACGTCGTGGTAGGACAGCTCGGCCGTATCCTGTTGATGCAGACCGAGTTTGTCGAGCTTGCGACCCACCTCGAATCCCTCGGACTCCTTGGGCACCCCGATGATGGACAGTCCGGACCGCCGGTTCTCCGGATCGAAAGGAGCTGTGCGGCAGACGGTCAGGACCAGGTCTGCCGTCACCCCGCCGGTGATGAACGTCTTGGCTCCGTTGAGCACGTAGTGTGTGCCGTCCGCGGAGAGCTTGGCGGTGGTGGTGATGTTGGCCAGATCCGAGCCCGTGCCCGGTTCGGTCATCGCGATCGCCGTCATCAATCGACCGGACGCGAAGTCCGGGAGCCACCGCTGCTTCTGTTCCTCGGAGCCGTATTCGAGGAGGTACCCCAGGATGATGCACGAGTGAACGGTGTACGAGCCGAACGACACTCCCGCCCGGGCGACCTCTTCGAAGACGATGGTGGCGAACTTGAAGCTCGTCTCGCCCCCGCCGCCGAACTCCTCGGGCACCGAGATGCCGAGGATTCCCAGTTCACCGAGTCGTTCGAAGAATTCGCGCGGTGGACGCCCGAGTTCGTCCCACTTCTCCCGGTTGGGTAGTACCTCGCGGGCGATGAATTCCCGGACCATCGTTCGGAACTCGTCGTGTTCCCGGTTGAAGAGTGTCCGCTTCACTGCGGGTCCTTTCGTTGCTGTACGTCGATGGGGTTGCAGAAGTCGCCGGGCGTCGTTCAGCTCCCGGTGAACTGCCCGGCCCGTCGCTCGACGAAGGCCGACAGGGCCTCGCCGTGGTCGGTGGTGTGATGCGAGAGCGCCTGCATCGCGGCGGAGAGTTCGAGCAGACTGTCGAGGTCCTGGCGTTGCCCCTCACGGAGGAGCTTCTTCGTCATCCGGAGGGCATGCGGCGGGTTGACCGCTACCCGCTCCGCCAGTTCGTGTGCCGTATCGAGCAGCAGTTCGGGGTCGACGACGCGCGAGACCATGCCCCAGTCGAGCGCGGTGGCCGCGTCCACCCGGTCGCCGGTGAACGCCATCTCGGCGGCGCGTGCGGCACCGATCGCCCGTGGCAGCAACCAGGCGCCGCCGTCGCCGGGGATGATGCCCAGTTTGACGAAACTTTCGGCGAAGAAGGCGTTGGTCGAAGCGACACGCATGTCGCACATCATCGCCAGATCGCAGCCGGCGCCGACGGCGGGACCGTTGACAGCCGCGATGATCGGGACCTCGCAGTGGTAGATCGCCTTGGGGAGCCGCTGAATGCCGCGGCGGTATCCCTCCCGCATCACGTGCGGGGCGCCGCCGAACATCCCGGCACGATCCGCCATGTTCTTGACGTTTCCTCCGGCGGAGAACGCGCTGCCGGCGCCGGTGAGGATGACGACCCGTGTGTCGACGTCCACGTTCGCCTCCTCGACGAGTTCGACCAGCCGATCGATGACGTCGTTCCCGGAGATGGGGTTGCGCGCGTCCGGCAGATTGATCGTCCAGGTGACGACATGGTCGCGACGGCTGGAGAGTACGACGTCGGCCGAGGTGGCGGTCATAAAACACCCTTCGAAGCAGAGGTTATTGACTATTCACTTTGTCCGACTTCTACCTGCATGTCAACAGAATCTTTCGGAATGTTCCGTGATTGCAGAATCGCTCGTCGGCAGAACGGCGTATCAGGTGTCCGCACGGCAGGCCGCCGCACGCAGGTCTCGCTTCAGCACCTTCCCCGCCGCCGAGACCGGAAGCGCATCGAGGAACTCGACCGTCCGGGGCACCTTGTATCCGGCGATGAGCCCTCGCACGTGTGCGCGCAGTTCGTCGGCGTCGGTACGTGCGCCCTCACGGAGCACGACGACGGAATGGACGCGTTCACCCCACCGCGTGTCCGGCACACCGATCACCGAGCACGCTTCGACTGCGGGATGGGCAGCGAGTGCGTTCTCCACCTCGGTCGAGTAGACGTTCTCACCGCCGGTGATGATCATGTCCTTGATCCGGTCGACCACGAAGAGATAACCGTGCCGATCCACGTAACCGATATCGCCGGTGTGCATCCAGCCGTTCCGCAACACGGCCGCGGTCTCCTCCGGTCTGTTCCAGTAGCCGAGCATGACGTGATCGCCTCGGGTCACGATCTCGCCGAGCACGCCGACGGACACCTCCCGGTCGTCGACGTCGACGACGCGAAGTTCGCAGTGCGGCAGTGCGCGACCCGCGGATCGGAGCACTTCACTTCCGGCCGCATGGTCATCCCGGCCGAGGACGGTGATGTGTGCCGTCTCGGTCATGCCGTAGCCCTGAGCGAAGCCGCTGTTCCGGAACACCGTCATGGCGCGTTGCAGCAACGTCGGCGAGATCGGCGACGCCCCGTACCGAACGGATTTCACGCTCGACAGGTCGTACGACTCGACATCCGGGTGCGCGACCAGCATCTGCAGCATCACCGGAACTGCCCCGACCGTGGTGACCCGGTGCCGTTGGATCGCCTCCAGCACGGCCCGGGGTGAAAACGTCGGCAGGAAGACCTGGGTACCACCCAGGAGGTTCTGCGTCGCCCAGGCCACGAGTCCCGCGATGTGGAACATCGGACTCACGACGAGGTTGACCCCACCCGGAAACACCGACTGGCACGCCGCCTGGGTGCCGAGCGCCGCTGTCAGCAGGTTCCGATGACTCACCATGACGCCCTTCGACACACCTGTCGTGCCACCGGTGTACAGCAGTGCGCCTATCACATCGCCACCGGTTCGCTTGTCCGGCGCCGGCTCGGAAGCGGCGATCAACTCCTCGTAGTCGGTCATCCCCTGCGCGGCCACACCGCTGCCGCAGTGCACCACCGCGCGGAGGTCGGCGCACTGTTCGCGGAACGCGGGCACCAGGTCAAGGAAGTCGTCGTCGACGAGCAGGACCACGGCCCCGGCATCCCGCAGAGAGTCCGCGATCTCCCGCCCGCTCCATCGAATGTTGACCGGATTCACCACGGCGCCCGCCCACCAGCAGGCGAGGAAGATCTCGTGATTGCGGTCGGAATTCAGCGTGAGGACGGCGACCCTGTCCCCTTCGGACACACCCAGTTCCTGCAGACCGCCCGACAGTCTCGCGACCCTGTCCGCGACGTCGCGGGTGGTGCGTACCCGGTCGCCGCAGATGGTCATCGGACTGTCGGGAGACTGCTGTAGTGCACGATGCAGGAACTGGGTCAGATACACGCGGACCTCCGGGTTCTCGGTCAAGGATGTAGTGGATCAGCAGATGTTGGTCCGTCACCGAAGTCATCTCAGATTCCCTGTTGCGGAACGTCGCCCGCGGCAAGCCCGCGAAGACGCCGCTTGTCGCGTTCGGGGTCGATGATCAGGGCGCCGAGAAGACCGGCCGCGACGGCCACGACTCCGAGGATCTGGAACGCCGTGGCGTAGCCCCCCGCCGACGTCGCGGCCGCATCGACGATGCGTCCCATCAGGTACGGCGCGATGAACCCGCCGATAGCCATCAGGGACAGGAAGACACCCAGTGTCCCCGCGACCTGCCTCGGGGGGCAGAGTTCGGCCACCGCGGCATTGAGCAACGGGAATACCGGTGAGCCGACCGCGTACCCGATCGAGACGACGAGCACGGCGAACACCGGAGTGGTGATGTACGGCAACGTCGCGAGGATGCACCCACCGATGACGAGACCGACCACCGGCATGATCACCCGCGCCGTTCTCATGCTCACGCCACGTACGACGAGACGATCACTGAACCACGTGGAACTCAGCATGATGACGAGTCCGAACAGGCTCGGGATGGAGAACATGGATCCGGCCTGCAACCGGCTGTAGCCGAGGCCGGTCTCGAAATACGACGGCAACCAGGTGAGCACGACGGACACCAGCGCATACACGCTGATCACGATCAGGGCTCCGCCGACAAAGGTGGGTGAGCGGAAGATCCGCGTCCACGGCACCGCCGGCTCGGCCTCGCCGTGGGGCGCGGCGGAGTCGCCGCCGCCGTCGGCAGGCGAAGTGTCGCGGCGCCGGTAGGGCCCCTCCGACCACACGAGTAGCCAGAGAACGCACCAGCCGAGACCGATGATGGACAAGGCCACCAGGGCGGATCGCCATCCCCACGCGACGGCGACGTACGCCAGCATCGGAGCGATCGCGATCTTGGCGATCGATGCCGCGCACGCGAGGAGCGCGCCGGGAAGGCCGCGGCGAGCGGGCGGATGCCAGGAATACGTCGCGGTGTACAACAGCGCCGAGTTCGGGCCCTCCGCCAACCCGAGAAGCATCCGGCTCGCCAGAAGCGTGGCGAACCCGGCCGCCACGATGAGCGGCAGCATGGCCACCGACCACAGGATCGCGAGAATCGCGAGGGCCCAGCGCAGACCGAGCCATCGGTCCAGGACGCCCGAGAGCAACCCGCCGAGCGACAGCATCAGGAAGAAGACGCTTCCCGCGAGACCGATCTCCGAAGAGGACAGACCGAGTTCGTGTGCGAGCGGTTGGGCGATGATCCCCAGCACCGCCTTGTCGGCGAAATTGACCATGTACATGAGTACGAGCACGCCCGTCAGCCCCCAGGCGGTGCGGCGGGATTCGCCGGCGTCCCCGAGAGCGGAGAGCCGCCTGGTGGTTCTCTGATCTGCAACCACAAAAACTCCTCGGTGGTGAGTATCGATTCTCGTACCAACGCCGGCCCGGACACGGAAGGCCTTCGACGTGACGGGCATCACATGCGGACTTTCAGTCCAGAAGTCAATCATTGAAACTGCTATCTAGCAAGTGCTATGTCGAGAAATGTGAATTTGCTATAACCTGACAGGCATCCGCCGATACGGCACCGGGAAGCGGTTCGCCTGCTCGCTGCCATCCACGGCAGCGGACAGCGGTAAGCCAATACTGAGGTTATTGACTGTTCACTTCCAGTAATCGCCCGGAGAACTGTCCGTGACCTGCACGAGGAGGAATTACATGCACGACGCTGTGATCGTCGACGCCGTCCGCACACCGGTGGGCCGACGGGGCGGAGCACTCGCCGGGATTCATCCCGTCGATCTGTCCGCGCACGTACTGCGCGCCCTGAGCGATCGGAACGATCTGGATCCGACTTCCGTGGACGACGTGCTGTGGGGCTGCGTGAGCCAGGTCGGCGAACAGGCGGGCGGCGTCGGCCGCTTCGCGGTGCTTGCCGCCGGCTGGCCCGAGTCGGTACCCGGCGTGTCGATCGAACGCGCCTGCGGGTCGTCTCAACAGGCCCTCCATTTCGCCGCGGCGAGCGTGATCAGCGGTCAGTACGACATCGCCATCGCCGGGGGCGTCGAGAGCATGAGCCGCGTTCCGATGGGATCGGCGCGCAATGCCGCGGGATGCGGCGCACCGTTCGGCCCACTCGTCCGGGAGCGGTACGACCACGTCGAGTTCAACCAGGGCGTCGGCGCCGAGATGATCGCCGAGAAATTCGCCCTGAGCCGGTCCCGGCTCGACCAGCATGCGCTGGACTCGCACGCGCGTGCCGCCGCAGCCATCGACGAGGGGCGATTCGAGGGGCAGATCGCCCCGGTCGAGGTGACCGGTCCGGACGGGGCGTCGTTCGTGTTCGATACCGACGAGGGTGTGAGGCGCTCGTCGACGCCGGAGCGCCTGAGCGCACTCCCCACCCCGTTCAAGGAGGACGGCCGGATCACCGCCGGCAATTCGTCACAGATCTCGGACGGCGCCGCAGCACTGCTCGTGACCAGCAGCGAGGTTGCCGCGCGCCACGGCTGGAATCCGCTCGCCCGCATCCACACGGTGGCCCTCGCCGGCGTCGATCCGGTGACGATGGCCACCGGCCCGATCCCGGCCACCGCCAAGGTGCTTGCCCGGGCCGGGCTGTCCCTCGGTGACATCGGGGCATTCGAGATCAACGAGGCGTTCTCGTCGGTCACTCTGGCCTGGCTACAGGAGACCGGCGCCGACTACGCGAAGCTCAATCCGCTGGGCGGCGCGATGGCGATCGGTCACCCGCTCGGCGGCTCGGGCGCCCGGCTGGCGACCACACTCGTACACCACATGCGCGACAGCGGAATTCGGTACGGCCTGCAGTCGATGTGCGAGGCGGGCGGCATGGCCAACGCGATGATCCTCGAACGTCTCTGATCGGAATCCCCCGTCGGAACACTGCGTCGTGAAAATTCTCGATCACCTCGAGCTCGCCCTATCCATCCTTGACATAGCGCTATGTGTAACGCAAAGTGAATATGCGCTAACCATCTGGTGAAGCTTGCACCGGGTAAGGCGCAGGCCCCGATCCTCGCGGCAGTCGCCGCCCTCATACACAAGGAGTTGCCGTGGCAAGTCTCGATCCCGGCGTCATCGGCACCCGGATTCCCGAGCACACCGTGGAGGTCGAGCGCGGGCGACTGTCCTTCTTCGCCCGCGCCACCGGGCAGGACGACCCGATCTACACCGATCCGAGTGCCGCGGCGGAAGCCGGCCACCGCGACCTGCCGGTGCCGCCGACCTTCCTGTTCTGCCTCGACATGGAGCGGCCGAGCCCCTCGACCTTCTACACGGACCTCGGCATCGACATCCGCACGATCCTGCACGGCGAGCAGTCGTTCACCTACCACGCCACCGCGTACGCCGGTGACATCCTTCACTTCTCGACCGAAGTCACCGACTGCTACGCCAAGAAGGGCGGAGCGCTCCAGTTCCTCGTCCGCACCACCGAGGTCACCCGCCACGGCGAGCCGATCGCCCAGCTCCGATCGACCACCGTCATCCGCGACCCGAGAGCGCCCGCGTAGCCGTACGGCACGACGCCACAGAATATTTCATTCATCACGAACCTCGAGGAACAACACATCATGGGAACTCTGGACGGAAAAGTCGCCCTCGTCTCCGGCTCCGGCCGCGGCATCGGCCGGGAAATCGCACTCAAGCTCGCGTCCGAGGGCGCCGCCGTCGTGGTCAACGACCTCGACCCCGCACCCGCCACCCAGACCGAGCAGGACATCAAGGCCGCCGGCGGACAGGCCGTCACCTGCGTCGAATCGGTGACGCAGGACGGATTCGCGGAACGATTCGTGAACACCGCCGTCGAATCGTTCGGCGGCCTCGACATCATCGTCAACAACGCCGGCTACACCTGGGACACCGTCATACAGAAGATGACCGACGAACAGTGGGACACGATCCTGGACGTGCACCTGAAGGCGCCGTTCCGGATTCTGCGTGCCGCCCAGCCGTACATCAAGGCCAACCCGACCGACTACCACCGCAAGGTCGTCAACGTTTCGTCGGCCGCGGGAGTGTTCGGCAATCCCGGACAGTCCAACTACGCCGCCGCGAAAGCGGGCGTCATCGGACTGACCAAGACCCTCGCCAAGGAGTGGGGCCGCTACAAGGTCAACGTCAACGCCGTCGCATTCGGTTTCATTCTCACCCGTATGACCGACGCGGTGTCGGGCGAAGACACGTTCGTCGAGATCGGCGGCCGCAAGATCAAGGCGGGTGTCAGTCAGGCGGTGATGGATCGGGTGAAGACGTCCAACCCACTCGGCCGCCCGGGTACGCCCGCCGAAGCCGCCGGAGCGGTGTACGTGCTCTGCGCACCGGAGACCGACTACGTCAGCGGCCAGTGCCTGAACGTCGACGCCGGTTCACGCTGACCCCCGGACCGATCCCCCTGCCAAGGAGCGCTTCTCATGAGCACTGACCCCACCACCGCCGCGAGCGGACCCCTCACCGGACTGCGGATCGTCGAGCTCGGCGGGATCGGGCCGGGCCCGTTCTGCGGTATGTTACTCGCCGATCAGGGCGCGGACGTGATCCGCATCGACCGGCACACCGAGGTCGGAAACCGAACCGGACATCCTGTGCTGCATCGCAATCGGCGGTCCGTCGCCCTGGATCTGAAGAATCCGCGTGACGTCGAGACCGTGCTGAAGATCATCGACACCGCCGACGCGGTGATCGAGGGCTTCCGGCCCGGTGTCACCGAACGTCTGGGCCTCGGGCCCGACAGCTGCCTGGCCCGGAATCCGAAGCTGGTGTACGGCCGCATGACGGGCTGGGGCCAGGACGGGCCGCTGGCGCAGGAGCCGGGCCACGACATCAACTACATCGCCTTGACGGGCGCCCTCGGCGCAATGGGCTCGGACGGTGACGTTCCCCCGGTGCCGTTGAACCTGATCGGCGACATGGGCGGCGGCGGAATGCTTCTCGCCCTGGGGATGACGACGGCAATGCTCCGGTCCCGTATCGACGGGCGCGGACAGGTGGTCGATGCGGCGATGACCGACGGCACCGCGGTGCAGCTGGCCCTGATCCACGGTCTGCTCGCCCGCGACCGGTGGGTGGACCGGCGGGCGTCGAACATGTTCGACGGCGCGGCGCCGTTCTACCGGACATACCGTTGCGCGGACGGACGATTCGTGGCCGTCGGCTGCGTGGAACCGCAGTTCTATGCCGCGATGCTCCGGGTGCTGGACCTGACCGACGACCTGCATTTCGCCAGGCAACACGACCGCGACGCCTGGCCGACGATGGCCGAACGACTGGCCCAGGTCTTCTCGACCCGGCCCCGCACCGAGTGGGAGTCGATGTTCGACGGACAGGGCGCGTGTGTCTCTCCTGTCCTGACCCTCACCGAGGCCGCCGCGCACCCGCACAACGTGAGCCGCGGAACCTTCGGCACCTTCGGTGACGGTTTCGTGCAACCCTCCCCCGCACCCCGTTACCTGGGAACGCCCGCTTCGGCGCCCACACCCGCGCCGTACGTCGGCGCCCACACCCGCGAGGTCCTCGCCGAGATCGGCGTCGACGCCGGCGCCGCGGCAGCCCTCGCCTGACGACTACACGAACAGGACGTACGACACCATGGGAACTCTCGACGGAAAAGTCGCCCTCGTCTCCGGCTCCGGCCGCGGCATCGGCCGCGAGATCGCACTCAAGCTCGCCTCCGAGGGCGCCGCCGTCGTGGTCAACGACCTCGACCCCGCACCCGCCACCCAGACCGAGCAGGACATCAAGGCCGCCGGCGGACAGGCCGTCACCTGCGTCGGATCGGTGACGGAGGACGGATTCGCGGAACGATTCGTGAACACCGCCGTCGAATCGTTCGGCGGCCTCGACATCATCGTCAACAACGCCGGCTACACCTGGGACTCCGTCATCCAGAAGATGACCGACGAACAGTGGGACACGATTCTCGACGTCAACCTCAAGGCGCCGTTCCGGATCCTGCGCGCCGCCCAGCCGTACATCAAGGCCAACCCGACCGACTACCACCGCAAGGTCGTCAACATCTCCTCGACGTCCGGCTTCTACGGCAATGCGGGACAGGCGAACTACGGTTCCGCGAAAGCCGGGCTCATCGGACTGACCAAGACCCTCGCCAAGGAGTGGGGCCGCTACGGGGTCAACGTCAACGCCGTCGCCTACGGCTTCATCGTCACCCGCATGACCGAGGTCACGGCCGAGACGAACACGACGCTGAACATCGACGGGCGCGACATCCGCGTCGGCGTCAACCCCGACCGCATGGCGGCGATGGCGACCACGAGCCCGTTCGGCCGGGGCGGCACCCCGAAGGAAGCCGCCGGAGCGGTGTACCTCCTCTGCACACCCGAATCCGACTACGTCAACAGCCAGTGCCTGGTGGTCGACGCCGGTCGGGTCTGAGCGACAACTGCGACGCAAGAAAGACGGCTGAGATGAATTCCGGAGACGCCCTCACCCTCGAACTACCGAAGATCACTCGCTCCACGCTCGCCCTGTACGCGGGCGCGTCGGGTGACCACAATCCGGTGCACATCGACAGCGACGCGTGCACCGCCGTCGGAATTCCCGACGTGTTCGCCCACGGCATGCTGTCGATGGCCTATCTCGCGCGATTGCTGACGAACTACGTTGCACAGGAACGCATCCGCTCGTACAGCGTCCGCTTCTCGGCGATCACACCGGTCAACTCGACTCCGTCTTGCACCGGGACGGTGGTGAAGGTCGAGAACGGTCTCGCCCACCTCGACCTCACCGTGACTCTGCCGGACGGAACGGTCACCCTCCAGGGGTCCGCCGTCGTCACGGCGAACTGAAAGGACATCAGAGATGAAACGCACGGTCTACAACGACGAGCACGAGGCGTTCCGGGACACCATCCGGACATTCATCGCCAAGGAGATCACTCCGCACTACGCGGACTGGGAGGCGGCGAACCGCGTTCCGCGCGAACTGTTCACCAAACTCGGCGACCTCGGCGCCACCGGCTTCGGCATCCCGGAGGAATTCGGCGGCGCCGGCGACGCAAGTTTCAAGTTCCAGGCCATCATGCAGGAGGAAGCCGCCCGCGCCGCCGTCGGATTCGGCCACTACTCGGTGAGCATCGGCATCGTGCTGCCGTATCTGCTGCGGTTGGCCGACGACGTGCAGAAGAAGCGGTGGCTCCCCGGAGTGGCCTCCGGCGAGACGATGCTGTGCATCGCCATGACGGAACCGGGCACCGGTTCCGACCTCGCGGGGATCAAGACCACGGCGAAGCTGTCCGAGGACGGCACGCATTACATCCTCAACGGCGCCAAGACCTTCATCACCGGCGCGGTCAACTCGGAACTCTGCGTGGTCGTGGCCCGCACGTCGGCCCCCACCGCGGACGATCGCCGTTTCGGTCTGAGCCTGCTGGTCGTTCCGACCGACAGCCCCGGGTTCGACTACGGCCGCAAGCTGGAGAAGCTGGGCCTGCGTGCCAGCGACACCAGCGAGTTGTCCTTCACCGACGTGGTGGTTCCGGTGGAGAATCTGCTCGGCGAGCAGGATCGGGGTTTCTCCTATCTGGGGCAGAACCTGCCCCGCGAGCGCCTGTCCATCGGAGTCGGCGGCGTTTCGTCCGCAGCCGCCGCGGTCCGCTTCGCGAAGGATTACGTGACCGAGCGCAACGTGTTCGGCAAACCGGTGTCGAGTTTCCAGAACACCAAATTCGTGCTCGCCGAGTGCGCCACGGATGTCGAGGCCGCGCAGGTTTTCGTGGACCGAGGACTCGAACTGGACGATTCCGGCGAGCTCACCGCAGCCGACGCCGCGCGGATCAAACTGTTCTGCACCGAAGTCGCGGCGCGCGTCATCGACAAATGCCTGCAGCTGCACGGCGGCTACGGCTACATGCTCGAATACCCCATCGCGCGTCTCTACGCGGACACCCGCGTCAGCCGCATCTACGGCGGCACCAGCGAGGTCATGAAGACCATCATCGCCAAGGACATGGGCCTGTAGGCCCGCACGTCCACCGCCCCAACCCCTGATCCCCTAGTACACCTGGAGTTCCCATGCGCGACGCAGTCATTGTCGACGCCGTCCGGACCGCGGTCGGCAAACGGGGCGGTGCACTGTCCCGAATGCACGCGGCCTCGTTGTCCGCCCACGTGCTCGGCGCGCTCGCCGACCGGGTCCGGCTCGATCCGGGTCTCGTCGACGACGTGGTCTGGGGCTGCGTCGGCACGCTCGGCATGCAGTCGGGCTGCATCGCCCGGTCCGCCGTGCTCGCCGCCGGCTGGCCCGAGCACGTACCCGGCGTCACCGTCGACCGCCAGTGCGGGTCTTCGCAGCAGGCCGTGCATCAGGCCGCCGCGGGGGTGATCTCCGGGCAATACGACGTCGCGGTCGCGGGAGGCGTCGAGATGATGAGTGCCGTCCCCCTCGGATCCGCCCGCGCCGCAGGTGACTTCGGGGAGCCCCACGGACCTCTCGTCTGGGACCGTTACGACGGGGTGCGGTTCAACCAGGGCATGGGCGCACAGCTGATCGCCGACGAATACGGTCTCACCCGCACCGAGTTGGATCAGCATGCTCTCGATTCCCACGCCCGGGCCGCGGCCGCCTTCGACGGGGGCCGCTTCAAGGACCAGATCACTGCCGTCGACGTCACCGACGCCGAGGGCAGCGCACATGTCTTCGACACCGACGAAGGCGTGCGGCGCGGCGGCACGCTCGACACACTGGCGCGGCTGCGTCCGGCGTTCGACGAAGACGGCACCATCACCGCGGCGAATTCGTCCCAGATCTCCGACGGGTCCGCGGCACTGCTCATCACCACCAGCGAATTCGCGAAGGAGCAGGGCTGGACCCCGATCGCCCGGATCCACACGGCGGTGGTCACCGGCACCGATCCCGTGACGATGCTGAAGGGGCCCATTCCGGCGACCGCCAAGGCATTGGCGAAGTCCGGGCTGTCCGTCGACGACATCGGCGCGTTCGAGATCAACGAGGCGTTCGCCTCGGTGTCCCTGGCCTGGCTGCGCGAGACGGGCGCCGACTACGAGCGGCTGAACCCCAACGGCGGCGCGATGGCGCTGGGGCACCCGATCGGCGGGTCCGGCGCCCGGCTCATGACCACCCTGGTGCATCACATGCGCGACGAAGGCATCCGCTACGGGCTGCAGTCGATGTGCGAGGGTGGCGGCATGGCCAACGCGACGATCCTCGAAGTGCTCTGACGGCGACGCGTCCTCGTTCGGGAGCTGCCTCAGTTGCCCAGCAGGACCGCGGTACCGATCTCGGCGAGGCGGTCCGCAAGATCCGGGCGACGCCGAAGCCTGCCGGTACGAACCGCGTTCTCCACCACGGTGAGTGCAGCGCTGACCGTGATCCTCGCCTCGGCCGTTGTGAGGCCGGGTTTCACCTCGTCCAGCACCTGCACCCACAGACCGAGATATTCGCGCTGACTCTGCTCGCACGTCTTGCGGAACTTGTCGGGTAGTTGGTCGAGTTCGCTGATCAACACCCCGAGGAGGTGGCGTTCGGTGATCGCGAAGTCGATGTGCGCCTTCAGAAGCCCGATCAGGGCCTCTTCCGGGCTACCGGCCTCCGCCATCGCCCGCGACGCCCCGAGCCTCCGGCGCTCTCCACCCCGTGACACGGCGGCGACGAGGAGGTCGACCTTGGCGTCGAAGTGGTTGTAGACGTTGGGACCTGTGGTGCCGGCGGCCTCACCGATCTCCTCGGTGTTCACGGACTGGTATCCGCGCTCGTCGAAGAGTCGGATCGCCTCGATCAGGAGCAGTTCGCGTCGCGGAAGAGCCACGGTGACAGAACTGGTCGGCGGCTGGTCCCGGGACTCCGTGACGCCCAGACTCGCCTGACAGGCCCTCTCGGCAAGGTCGTACAGCAGCGCCTCCATCTGCTTCCTCGCGAGCGCCACGCGGTGTCCCGAGACACTGCCGAAGACCGCGATCACGCTCCACCCGAGGAGGTACTCGTCGCCTTCGTGCAGTTCGGGACGCTCGGCGCGAATCAGCGAGGCCACCCGCGCGGCGACGTCTGTGACCTGCGTCCGCATGAGCTCGCGCTGTTCCGCCGGAAGGTGCCTGGCCTCGCGCTGCCACAGCAGCGACAGCCCGCGGCGCCGCGACACGGATGACGACAGATTGGTCAGCAGCGCCTTCAGGTCTTCGGATTCCGAGACCGTGGCGACCAGCGAGTCGATGCCTGCCTGGACTGCGTTGTGAAGCAGATCGGGTTTGTTGCGAAAGTGGCGGTACAGAGCGGGAGCGGTGATCCCGACTTCGGCGGCGACATCGGCTACGGACACGTTGTGGTATCCGCGTTCGCGGAACAGGTCTCCCGCCGCGACGATGATCTGCTGCTTGCGGTCGTGGGGTCTGCGTACGACCATGCTGGCATCCTCCGTGTCCCTGCGGAATCCCCTCGCCCGATGCCGATTTGCAACGATATGAGGTAAGATTCACTTATTCGCGAAAAGAGCAAGCTCTCTCGCAATTCTTCCCAATCATCTGGTTAGGGAATCTTACCTCACGTGCTGCCCGGCCCTGTCTCGCCGGAGCACTGACCGAAGGGACACCGACCGTGAAGCGAACCGTGTTCGACGAAGATCACGAAACCTTCCGCAAGACTATCCGCGAGTTCATCACCAGGGAGGTCACGCCGTCGTACGCCGAATGGGAGCGGGACGGCATGGTGCCGCGCACGCTCTACCGACGACTCGGCGAACTCGGAGTGTTCGGCATCGAGATACCCGAGCAGTACGGCGGGGCCGGGGAGACCAGCTTCAAGTACCAGGCGGTGATCCGCGAGGAAACGGCCCGCGCCGGCGTCAGCTTCGGCGCCGACGTGGTGCACACGTGCCTCGTGCAGCCCTACCTGCTGGAATACGGTACCGAGGAGCAGAAGCAACGATGGCTGCCACGGTTCGTCGCCGGCGAGATGATGACCGCCATCGCGATGACCGAGCCCGGCGCGGGTTCCGATCTGGCGGGAATCAAGACCACCGCCGCGTTGTCCGAAGACGGCACGCATTACGTGCTGAACGGCGCGAAGACCTTCATCACCGGTGGCGCACAGGCAGATCTGATCCTGGTGGTGTGCCGCACCTCCCCGCTCGATCCCGGCAACCGCAGAGGTGGCCTGTCCATCCTGTGCGTCGACACCGCCTCGGAAGGCTTCGTCGTCGGACGCAAGCTGGACAAGATCGGCCTGCGTGCGCAGGACACCGCCGAGTTGTCGTTCACCGATGTGTCGGTCCCCGTCGAGAATCTCCTCGGCGAGGAGGGCGCAGGATTCTCCTACCTGACTCGCAACCTGGTGCGGGAACGCCTGGGAGCAGCGGTGGGTGCCTACGCGAACGCGAGTGCGGCGATCGAATTCGCGAAAGCCTACGTGCTCGAGCGCCGGGTCTTCGGCACCCCGGTGGCGGCATTTCAGAACACGAAGTTCGTGCTCGCCGAGTGCGCGACGGAGGTGCAGGCCGCTCAGAGCATGGTCGACCGCGCTCTGGACCTCGACGAGATCGGCGAGTTGACGGTCGCCGACGCGGCGAAGATCAAGCTGTTCTGCACCGAGGTCGCCGGGCGCGTCATCGACAAGTGCCTGCAATTGCACGGCGGTTACGGCTACATGCGCGAGTACCCGATTGCCCGGCTGTACGCCGACACCCGGGTCAACCGGATCTACGCCGGTTCCAGCGAGGTCATGAAGACGATCATCGCGAAGGACCTCGGCGTGTAGGCGCTTCGCGCCCGTGAGTGGTTAACGAGTCTCTGCACTCGCTAACCGCGCACGGGCGGCGGAGCCGCTCACCGGGATCACCCTCCCCGGGTGATCCCGGTGACGGCACTGCGCGGTTAGCGTCGCCGGAGAGCCGCACACCTGTATTCGCGGGCGGGCCCCGACTGCCGCCCACATCAGCCGCAGAGAGGTAGCCATGGCAACCGATTCGACGGAGATCCAACGCGGAACCCTTCCGATTCCCGACCTCGAATACACGGGAACGGTGACGTACGACGCGACGGATCCGGACACGAGCTATCCGCCGATTCGCAGGCTGCTCCCACCCGACGGCGCCCCGAACGTGCTGGTCATTCTCGTCGACGACACGGGGTTCGGCGCGTCCAGCTCGTTCGGCGGGCCGGTGGAGACGCCGAACTTCGAACGCGTCGCCGCTCAGGGACTCAAGTACACCCGTTTCCATACGACGGCGCTGTGCTCGCCGACGCGCGCGGCTCTGCTGTCCGGCCGCAACCACCATACGGTCGGGATGGGCGGTATCACCGAAATTGCCACGAGTGCACCCGGTTACAGCTCACTGAGGCCCAACAACTGTGCCCCGCTCGCGGAGATACTCAAGCTGAACGGATACAACACGGCACAGTTCGGGAAGTGCCACGAGGTCCCGGTCTGGGAGTCCTCACCGGTCGGCCCCTTCGACCACTGGCCGCACCCGGGCGGGGGCTTCGAGTACTTCTACGGGTTCGTCGGCGGCGAAACCAATCAGTGGTATCCGGCGATCTACGAGAACACTTCGCCGCTCGAACCGTGGGGCACCCCGGAGGAGGGGTACCACTTCATGGCCGACATGGCGGACAAGGCGATCGCCTGGACCAAACAGCAGAAGGCCCTGGCACCCGACAAGCCGTTCTTCACGTATTTCGCGCCCGGCGCCACCCACGCCCCGCACCACGTGCCGAAGGAATGGGCCGACAAGTACCGGGGCAAGTTCGATCAGGGCTGGGACACACTACGCGAAGAGACCTTCGCGCGGCAGAAAGAACTCGGGGTGGTCCCGCAGGACGCCACCCTCACCGCCCGGAGCCCGGGCATTCCCGCCTGGGAGGAGATGAGCGAGAAACTCCGGCCGGCGCTCGCCCGCCAGATGGAGGTCTACGCCGGATTCCTCGCCTACACCGACCACCACGTGGGACGCGTTCTGGACTCACTGGAAGACCTCGGCGTCCTCGACGACACTCTCGTCTACGTCATCATCGGCGACAACGGCGCGTCCGCCGAGGGAACCATGAAGGGCACCACCAACGAGAGCTTCATCATCAACCACATGGATCATCTCGAAACCGAGGACTACATGATCGAGCACATCGACGACCTCGGCACCCCCGACTCCTACAACCACTACGCCATCGGCTGGGCACACGCGATGGACACCCCGTATCAGTGGACCAAGCAGGTGGCCTCACACTGGGGCGGTACCCGCAACGGAACGATCGTGAGCTGGCCGAACGGCATCGCGGCACGCGGCGAGATCCGCCACCAGTTCGCACATGTCATCGATGTCGCACCCACGGTCCTCGCGGCGGCCGGCATTCCCGAACCGAGCACGGTGCACGGCGTCACACAGCGCCCGTTCGAGGGGACGGCGATGAACTACTCCTTCGATGCCGCCGATGCACCGGAACAGCACGAGACGCAGTACTTCGAGATGTTCGGCAACCGGGCGATCTTCCACAAGGGCTGGACCGCGGTCGCCAAACACAAGGACCCGTGGCTCGCCTCGTCGCACGGCCTCGACGCCGACGTGTGGGAGTTGTACAACGTGGAAGAGGACTGGACGCAGTCGCACGACCTCGCGGACGAGTACCCGGACAAGCTGGCCGACCTGCAGCGACTGTTCCTCATCCAGGCGGCGCGATTCAAGGTGCTGCCCATGGATACGCGGTCGGCGGAGCGGTTCAACGACGAACTGGTCGGCAGACCCACGCTGATCCAGGGGACCTCCCAGACGTTCTATCCAGGGATGAAGAGGCTCAGCGAGAACTCCGTCATCAACGTCAAGAACAAGTCGCACTCGATCACCGCGAAGGTGACTGTCCCGGAATCGGGCGCGAACGGGGTCATTCTCGTCCAGGGCGGGGCGTTCGGGGGCTGGAGTGTGTACACGAAGGACTGCTACCTGAAATACACCTACAACGTCCTCGGTTTGAACGAGTACACGACCACCTCTGACCAGCCATTATCCCCCGGAGATCACGAAGTGCGCATGGAGTTCGACTACGAGGGCGGCGGTCTCGGTAAAGGCGGCACCGTCACCCTCTACGCGGACGGACACTCCATCGGTTCCGGGAAGGTGGAACGAACACTGCCTTTCATGTTCTCGATGGACGAAACGGTGGACGTCGGAATCGATGTCGCCTCCCCCGTCTCCAGCGAGTACGGCCCGACCGGAAACGGTTTCACCGGGGACATCGCGTGGGCACGTATCGATATCGGGGACGACGACCACAGTCACCTGGCCGATCCCGAGCACAGGATGACGATCGCGATGACGAAGCAGTAGTCCGAACGACATCACGAAAGCGTGGCATTCCCTTCGGTAAAACACGTTCACCCACACAAAACAACGCATTCTCGCTAAAATCATCGCACCGGCCTACGGCGTCGGGGATTGGCGTTTGTCGAAGATCGTTTCTCGGTGCAGCGAGAATTGGGGGTCGGCGTGACGGCAGTACCTCTCGGGGAATTTCATCTGAGTACTCGAATACCTTCGAGTGCAGGGGGTCGGACGGTTACCCGGACCCGCCTGCACACCATGCTCACCGAAGCGCTCACCGACGACGCCCACCCCTGCCCGGTGGCGCTCGTCTGCGCACCGGCCGGGTCGGGCAAGACGCGGGCCGTGGCCGACTGGGCACGGGAGGTGCTCGCCGCCGCCGACGCTCCGACCATTGCCTGGCTCACGATCGAGGAGCGGCACAACGACCTCGACGTCGTCCACCGTGCCATCCTCCGCTCACTCACCGACACCGGAAATCCTCGCCTGCAGAAGGCATGCGCCGGGCTCGATTCCGAGTCACCGGACCTCGGCGCGCAATTGTCTGCCGCGTTGCACGAACTCGGCGAGAACATCTGGATGGTCATCGACGACGCCCACCTCCTCCGCGACACCGACGTACTCACCGACCTCGAGTCGTTCATGCGCTGGCAACCTCCGATGCTGCGGACGGTCATCATCGGGCGATTCGAGCCGCCGCTCGCTCTGCAGCGACTTCGCCTGGACGGCAAGCTGTTCACGCTCACGGCGAAGGCTCTCGCTTTCACGTCCGCCGAGGCGGCCGAGATGCTGGACGAGCACGACGTCGTGCTGAGTCCGGCCGATCTCGACGCGCTGATGGACCGCACGGAGGGTTGGGCTGCCGGAATCCGCTTGGCGGGAATGTCTTTGGAAGGACACCCGGATCCGAGCCGACTGATCGCCGAGTTCACGGGCGACCGCCGGGCCGTTGCCGACTATCTCATCGAGGAGGTCCTCGCCGGCCAGACCGGCGAGATGCGCGAGTTCCTCCTGCGCACGTCCGTCCCGGCCTCGTTCACCGTCGAACTCGCGGAGAAGCTCACGGGCTGCACCGATGCGCACGGCAACATCGACTGGCTCGAGCACCACAATTTTCTGATCAGCCGAATCACCGACAGCCCCACGCACTATCGCTACCACCCGCTGCTGCGGAGTTATCTGCGGGCGGAGATCAGCCGGATCGGCCACGTCGAAGTCGAGCACCTCGAATTGACGGCCGCCCACTGGCACGACGAATTCGGGGACGCGCTGCTCGCCCTCGAACACGCGGTGAACTCCGGTGATCACGACGAAATCGTGGCGCTGCTCGCCCGGACTTCGCTGGCCCTGATCGTCGGAGGTCACGGCGAGGCCGTCGACCGGCTACTCGCGCGGGCACCCCGATCTTCGCAGGACCACCCGTCGGCGCGGCTCATCCGCGCCGCCGCGGCGCTCGCGTCGGGCAACATCCCGGTGGCCACGTCCACCCTCGAACTTCTCGACCGCAGACGGTCGGGATTGCTGGTGGACGGTGCCGCCGAGTCCCGGTTACACCTGCTGCTCCGCGAATCGCTCCGGGTGCAGACCGCGATCGGCACCGGCGACATCGAGACCGCCCTGAACCGGCTGCGCAGGGTGGGTGTCGGATCGAGCGGCGATCCCGATCTCGACGCGTTCGTCCTGCTCCAGGAAGGGCGTGCGCTGCTGTTCCTCGGGCGGAACGACGAGTCGGAGGTCGTGCTCGAGAAGTCGTTGGCTCACGCTCGCCTCGGTGATGCGTCGCTGGGCGTCATGTACGGCCTGGGGTCTCTCGCCGCCGTTGCGATGTCGCGGGGGGACGTCGTGCGAGCGTCCGCACTGGCGGACGAGGCACTCACGATCGGTCGGACGCATTCGGCAACGAGCGATCCGACATTCCACTTGACCAAACTCATCGACTCCTGGTGCCGCTACCTCCGGATGGATCCCGATGCCGCCCGCCTCGCCGCCGAATCCGCCGAGGCGCTGCGTCGGGCGAACACCGGGATCGCGGGCTTCGCCGACGGTGCCGCCACCCTGTTGGGTCTCGACGATTCCGGACACCGGCACAATTCGGTGACGACGCTGCACGCGGAGAGCCCCGTGTCGTCCTCGTTGCCGGTTCCGCCGGGGGTCCGGGCGGTGTTGCTGCCTGCCATTCAGTACGCGTATCTGTCCGCCGGCGAGACCGGGTGGGCGCACGAACTGGCGACCGAGACGCACGCTCTCCTCGGGCCCACCGGCGACACAGTCCTCGTCGAGGCGATCATCCATCTGCATCTCCACCGACTCGACTTGGCCCGCAAGACGCTCCAACCCGTCGTGGACGGTGAACTGGAGTGTGCGGCGGGAACCAATCTGATTGCGGCGTGGCTCGTGGACGCATCGATCGCGCTTGCCCGCAAACATGATTCACGTGCCCACAGCGCACTGACCGAGGCGTTGCGTCTCGCGGAGCCGCAGTCGGCATTGCGCCCCTTCCACGACTGCGGACCGCAGATCCGAGAACTTCTGGTGCGGAGCACCGGCCGGTTCGGTGTCCTCGAACCCTTCGCGGAGAGGCTCCGGGCGTCGTTCCCGCGGTCGGAGAGCGCTGCGTCCGACATGTTGACTCCCCGCGAACTGGAACTCCTCGTGGAGCTTCCGTCGTGGCGGACCGCCGAGCAGATCGCGGCAGATCTGTGTGTGTCGGTGAATACCGTGAAGACTCATCTCCGCGGGATCTACCGCAAACTCGGCGTCACCTCCCGGCGCGACGCCATCGCCGCCGCGCAACACAACGGCCTTCTCTGAGCCGGTTCACCACTTGCGGGTGAGGCGCGTTGCCGTTCTGTCGGTCACCCTGAAATCTACGGCTGACCGAGTTCTGGAACGACGATGCGAATGAAGGAGCCCGCCGTGGTGCGTCCTGAATCGAACTGGCCCGGCAAGGTCAGGTACGCCTTCCTGATCAGCGGCGCCCTGTCCGATCGGGTGCTGGCCGCGTTCCCCGAGTTGGATGTCTCGGACGTCACGACCGGCGACACCACGCTCTACGGTCCGGTCGACAGCCCGACAGATCTCCGTGGCATGCTGGCGCGCTTCGACGCGCTGGGACTGACCGTCATCGAGATGCGGCGGCTACCGGACTGACCCGGCGTCGGGGTTCAATGGTTGGAGGGTCCCGGGAGGCGGTGAAGCCGATGTGAGCGGCGAGTTCGAACCGGGCACGGTGTTTGCCGGCTACGTGATCGAACGGGTTCTGGGACGAGGCGGCATGGGCACCGTCTACCTCGCCCAGCATCCCAACCTGCCGCGCAAGATCGCGCTCAAGCTGCTCGACACGTCGTGGACGAACGACGACTACGTCCGGTCACGTTTCGAGTCGGAAGCAGACCACGCCGCGCATCTCGACCATCCCAACATCGTCACCGTCCACGACCGTGGCCGCGAAGGCGGCAGGTTGTGGATCGCGATGCAGTACGTTCCCGGCACCGACGCCAGGAAAGCGCTCGGTTCCGGCGCCCTGGACGTCGAGCGCGCCGTGCACATCGTCAGCGAAACGGGCAAGGCACTCGACCACGCTCACGACGCCGGGATTCTGCACCGTGACGTGAAGCCGGCGAACATTCTGCTCGCGCCGGGTGATCCCGAACGTGTGCTGCTCACCGATTTCGGCACCGCCAAAGCCCTGGACGAAACGCATCAGCTGACCCGCACCGGGATGTTGGTGGCGACCCTGCACTACGCCGCGCCCGAGCAGATCGAGGGCGAGAAACTCGACCACCGGGTCGACATCTACGCGTTGGGCTGCACCTTCTTCCACCTGCTCACCAACGAACCGCCGTACCCCGGTAACACCGCGTCCTCGGTGATGCACGGCCATCTGAACGGACCGATTCCCCAGCCGAGCGTGGTGCGCCCCGGGCTGCCCGCCGGTGTCGATGCGGTCGTCGCGCGCGCCATGGCCAAGAGCCGCGAAGATCGCTACTCGACCTGTCGTGAGTTCAGTGACGCCGTCCGCGCGATCGAGTGGACCGAGCCCGGCCAGGTGACCCGGCCTGCTGCCCTGGTCGACCCCGCCTCGACCACCCGCGCGAGCGGTCCGAACGTGACCCGGCCCGACACCGTGCCGGGTGCGGCGCCCACGAAACCGACACCGGTCGGGGGCTCGCGCCGGCGGACGCGCTGGCTGCTCGCCGCGCTTCTGGGCGTCCTCGTCGTCGCCGCCGTCGCCTATGTCGCCTGGCCGGGCGAGGAGTCGACGAGCGCGCAGGTCGTGCTCCCGCTGGCCGATCTACAGGGTCCGGCCGGGCTCGCGGTCTCGGGCACCGGGGACCTGTACATCGCGGACAGCGCGGCCAAACAGGTCCTGAAAGTGAGCGCCGGGACGTATGAGCAGACAGTTCTTCCCCTCACCGGACTCGAGGTTCCGCAGGGAGTGGCGGTCAGTGCGTCCGGCGATGTGTACGTCTCCGATCTCGTGACCAACACCGTGACGATGCTGCACGGCAGCACCCAGGTACCGCTGCCGTTCAGCGGCCTGAACCAGCCGTTCGGAATCGCACTCGGACCGGACGCCACGCTGTATGTCGCCGATACGCTGAACAATCGGGTGATGGCCCTGCACGACGTCACCGCAGCTCCCGTCGCGGTGCCGCTGACGGTGATCGGCCCGTTCGCCGTCGCCGTCAGTGAACACGGGGATCTCTACGTCGGCACGCCCAACAAGGTTCTCGCGTGGAACGCCGCCACCCATGCCCAGAGCTTTCTGCCCTTCACCGACCTCCAGAGCGTCGGGGGTGTCGCGGTCGACGACGAGGGAACCGTGTACGCCATCGATCAGAACCACAATCGCATTCTGCGGCTGGCCGCCGGTTCGGACGAGCAGGAGGTTCTCCCGTTCTCCGGGCTGGACCAGCCGGAGGGGATCGCCGTGTCGAGCCGAGGCGACGTGTACGTCGCGGACACCGACAACAGCAGAGTGGTCATGCTCCCGGCGGGCAGCTGACCGCTCGTGCTCAGGCCTGGCGCGCCAGATCGAAGCCGAAGGACTCCGCCACGGCCTCGTCCACCCTGCCGTGGTGAGTGGCGAGGAGTTCTTCGCGCTCGTTCGCGGAGAGTCCACCCCAGATGCCGTACGGTTCACCGACACTGAGCGCGTGTTCGCGGCACTGCACCAGCACGGGGCATCCGCGGCAGATCATCTTGGCGCGGAAGTCCCGCATCTCGCGGGCCCGGCCACGTTCGCGGTCGGGGTGGAAGAACGTGGACGACTCGTAGCCGCGGCATGCGGCGTCCCTCTGCCAGTCCCACACCTCGGCGACCGGAATGGGAAGACTCAACCGATTGGACATTGCACTCCTCCAGATACTCGTGAGCCGTTGTGTGCGAGCCCGAGAACTCGTTCCCGGGCCAGATCGGCGGCGCCGACGATGCCGACGTTCGCGCCGAGTTCAGCCAGTCGCACCTCGGCGACCGGTCGGTGTGCGCGTCCGGTGAGACGGTTCTCGAACGCGGCGGCGGCGGGACCGCGCAGCAGTTCGCCCGCCTCGCACACGCCCCCGCCGATGATGAACAGGTCGGGGTCGAAGAACGCGGCGATGTCCGCCATGCCGTGCCCCAGCCAGGAACCGATCACCCGGAAACACTCGAGTGCGGCGGGGTCACCCTCCTGCGCGGCCGCGGTGATGTGCAGGCCTGTGATGGCGTCCGCCCTTCCACCGGCGCGGGCGAGGAGATCGGCGGCGAAACCGGGCGAGACGTTCGCGAGATCCTGTGCTTCGCGGACGAGTGCCCGCCCACTGGCGTAACGCTCCCAGCAGCCGTGGTTGCCGCACCCGCAGCGGCGACCGTGCGGTTCGACGTTGAGATGCCCGAATTCCGCGGCCACACCGAACTTGCCGCGATGGAGAACGCCGTCGACGACGATGCCGCCGCCGATGCCGGTTCCGACTGTGAGCACGACGACGGTCTGCCCCGTCCGTCCGGCCCCGAAGCGGGCCTCGCCCCATGCTGCGGCGTTGGCGTCGTTCTCCACCACCGTCGGCAGTCCGCACGCCGCTTCGACCACCTCGCCCAGGGGCTCGTTGCGCCAGGCCAGGTTCGGGGCGAAGAGCACGGTGCTGAGATCGGCGGCCACGAACCCGGCCGCGCCGATACCGACTGCCTGCACGGGGTGGGTATCCGCCAGTTCGCGGACGAGTTCGGCGATGACGTTCTCGACACGGCGCGCATCATGGGACGGGGTGTCACGACGCACCATCCGGTGGATGACTCCGTCGGTGTCGACCACGCCGGCTGCGATCTTCGTGCCACCCACGTCGATGCCAATTGTCAGAGCCATGTCTCGTGTCCTCTTCAAATCTCCGAGTGAGCGGTGTCACGCTGACACTAGAGGACCTTTGGCGCGTTATCAATACGTACTTTGGTTTTTTTGAGAACAAAGTCGTGCGTACGTCAGCCCCCGAACAGCCGCTTCCGGATCTCATCCGTGAGGAGTGATCCGGGACTGCACAGGTCGGAGGACTCTGAGAGCGTGCGCGACGCCCCCGAGCATCCGGAACCGGGCGAGACCGCGGCCCGGCGTCTCGACTGGCAGTGGCGAGCCGCGGCGGTCGGCGCCATCGACGCCGTGCCGGCCGCCGTGGTCACCGCGGTCGCCGTCCCGTCGGGTGTCGCGCTCGCGGTGGGGGTGCTGCCCGCGGCGATCATAGGACTGCCGCCGACCCGACGGGCGCGGGCCGCGCTGATCCTCGTCGGGATCCTGACCGGCCTGCCGATGGTGCTGGGCTCATTCGTTGCCGGTACACCCCTGCTGGCGACCGCGGTCGTGTTCGCCCTCGCGGTCGGTGCGGCGGCGCTCGCGCAGACCACCGTCGCGAAACGGCGAGACCTCGGCAGGGTCTTGTCGACGCTGTCGGTGCCGTTGGTCGGAGTCGGCCTCAGCTACGACGACCCGGCGACGGCGATCGGGCTCGCCCTGCTCATGGTCGGCGGTTCGGTGTTCGCCTACCTCATGTCGCTGCTGCTCCCCGAACATGCCGCCGAAGCGCCCGCCCGGGCCGGGACGGCGATAACCCTCGGCTACGGCGTCCGGCTCGGCGCCGCGGGCGCGACCGCCGCCGCAATCGGGTTCACCCTCCACCTCGAGCACGTCGGATGGGCTTGCGCCGCAGCACTCCTCGTGATGCGCCCCGACGCCGAAGCGCAGGTGACCCGTATGGCGGGACGGATCGCCTCGATGCTCGCCGGTGGCACGGCGGCCGTGCTCGTCGTCGGCACGACCCCCTCCCCCTGGGTCTACGGTGTCGCCGTCCTCGCGGTCGTCGCCACTGCCGCAGCAACCCACCGCAGTCGCTGGTACGTGACGTCGACGTTCACTACTTTCCTGGTGTTCGTCCTGCTGTTGTATTCCGATCCCGGACAAGCCGGATACCGCTTCACCGAACGGCTGTCCGAAACCGTGCTCGGCGTCGCCATCGCGTTCGTCTTCGGCATCGCCGTCCCCACGCTGGGGCGTCGAACGCGGTCGTCACACTGACCGCGTCCCGGTGCTCAATGCGTCACATGAACATCCGACGTCATCGCGAGTACCGGATCGCCTTCCTGGTTGACGAGCCGGCTCACCAGGGTCACCACGTCGCCGGCCGTCCTCGTCGCCCGGATGGCCTCGATCGTGAACGAGCCGGTGAGGACGTCACCGGGCCGGACCGGCCTGGGGAAGTGGAGGTCCCGTATTCCCCTGCCCGCGATCACCTTCCATCGGTTCAGGTGGCACAGGGCCGCCAGCCGCTGGTAGACCCCGATCGTGTGCAGTCCGCTGGCCACGATCCCGCCGAAATGCCGCGCCTCGGCGGCCTCGGCGTCGATGTGGAAGTCCTGCGGATCCCCAGAACTGCGCCGCATCGGCGACTGCGGGTCGACGCCCTGCGGTTCGTCCCTGGCCGCCTCTTGCCGCGCCATCGGGCCGGGCCGGTCGGAGAACACCGAGCCCAACGCCCCCCGGCACCATAGGCTCGAAGCCGAGCGCCAGCGCGCAGTCGACCGCGCCACTCACCACGGCCTGTCGGGCGAGCCACAACGCTCCGCGGACTGGTGCCGCTCGCCACGCTGCTGATCGTGTGGCAGCTCATCACCAGCGATGATTCGCCGTCCTTTCCGCCGCCGGTCGAGTGGTTCAGAGCGATCGCACGCATGTACGACGAGGGGTGTTGTTGCCGGCAATCGGGCAGACGCTGACGACGTTCGTTGTCGCGCTGGCGCTTGCGGCGTTCATCGGCGCAACAGTGGGGATCGCGATCGGCGCGTCTCCGCGGATCGATCGCACCCTCTCACCGACTGTCGACTTCCTGGCCGCCGTACCCGGCGCCGCGTTCGTCCCCGTCGCAGTCCTGATTCTCGGCACGTCACTCGTGAGCGGTGTCGCGGTTGTGGCCCTGGTCGTATCGTGGCCGATCCTGCTGAACACCGCGACAGCGATGCGCGCCGTCCCCGCCGTGCGCCTGGACATGTCACGCACCCTGGGCCTGACGATCGGTGAGCGATGGCGCAAGGTCGTACTGCCCACCCTCGCTCCCGGAATCATGCTCGGTGTGCGGGTTGCAGCGTCGATGGCGTTGATAATCACGCTGCTGGTCGACATCCTCGGCGCCGGCGAAGGCATCGGACGGCTACTCGTCGAGAACCAGCAGAAGTTCGACGCGCGTGCCGTCTGGAGCCTGCTGCTGATCGTCGGCACCGTCGGATACCTGACCAGCGCCACCCTGGCGCGGGTCGCAGCGCAACTCACCCGTCCGACCGATTATGGATCTGCCACGGCCGGCCGCCGTTTCCACCCGTTGACACAAATAAGGACGCAGCCTTAGCCTCGTGGGCGTGGCCAAGAATTCACGTCAGGCAATGATCGACGCTGCGGAACGCATCGTCGCCGAACGCGGAATGACGGCGTTGACGCTCAAGGATGTGCAAGACGCAGCCGGGCAGGCGAACAAGTCCGCGGCCAAGTACCACTTCGGGTCGCGGGAGGGCCTGATCGACGCGATCGTCGAGGCACGCATGACACCAGCCAACCTGCGACGACAGGAGATGCTGGACGAGATCGACGCATCGGGGTCCGCACCCACTGCCCGCCAGGCTGTCGAGGCGCTGATCCTGCCGCTCGCGGCGGAGACCCTGAAGCGTGAAGGCAGTTTCTACGCCCGCTTCCTCGTTCAGGTCACGAACGACCCCGCGCTCGCCGAGTTCGTCCAGAAGCACCTCAGCGCCGAGAGTTTTCGCCGGGTGCGCGATCTCATCGTCGGTCTGGCGAGGACTCCGCACGACGTGGCGGGCTGGCGTGTCGTCAGCATCATCAATCTCAGCCTCGTCACCCTCGCACGCTGGGAGAAGCACGAGCGCACCGAGGGGCAGACGGAAGCGATCGTGTCGGACCTCGTCGACACGTGCGTCGCCGTCCTCGAAGCCCCGTCCACGGCCACGGTCTCCGTCCCGTGACGACGACGGAATCCGAGGTGCCGGGGTCGGCCGCCGACACCGAACCCGACTACCGGTTCACCCTCGCGAACGAACGTACCTTCCTGGCGTGGATCCGGACGTCGCTCGGATTGCTCGCGGGCGGGGTCGCCGTGCACGAACTCGTCGAGTCGTCCCGTATCGAGTTCGCTCACCTCGCACTGGGAACGGCCTGCGTCGCGCTCGCGTTCGTCCTGGCGGTCGGGGCATACCAGCACTGGCGCACCGTGCAATCGGCGATGCGCCGCACGCACCCGCTCCCACGCCCGGTTCTCGTTCCCGTTCTCTGCGTCGGGGTCGGTGTCATCGCCGTGCTCGCCGTTGCCACGATGCTGTTCTCGTGACCGCCGGCTCCGACAGCGGCCTGCAGGCGGAGAGAACCGCACTCGCGTGGCGCCGAACCACTTTGGCGTCCTTCTGTGTCTCGGCCGTGCTCGTGCACCGGGTCGCCGACGACGGCGCAGACGCCTCCGCGGTGCCCGCACTGCTCGCCGCACTGGTCACGACGTTACTTCTGCTGTGGGCGAGCACAGTGCGGGGCCGGGTGCTGCGCGAGAGCGTTGCCGGTGCCACGCACCGGCAACTCCTCCCGGTGTCGGCTGCCGTCGCCGTCAGCGCCGCGACAGTAGCCTCGATGCTCTGGCAGCTGCCCTGAGGTGATCACACCGTGTGCATGCTCGTGACGAGATGCCACGGGTCGTCGAGGGCGGCGGCCCTCTCCCCCAGGCGCCTGGCCCACACGGTCTCGTTTCCGTACTCCTCCCGCCACGACCAGAGTCGCAGCGTCGACAGACGCAGCGCATGTTCCTGCGTGGTTCCGATCGCGCCGTGGATCTGGTGTGCGAGTTCGGCCACGACACCTGCTGCCCGGCAGGCATTCACCCGCGCTGCCGCGACGGCGGGCGACGCGTCCCCGGCGGACGCGACCGCCCGGACGGCACTGTGGGCGCTCAGTTCCGCGATCACCACCTCGCCCGCGATCTGCGCAAGATATTGCTGCACTGCTTGGAAGGCACCGATCGGTCGGCCGAACTGCACCCGCTCACCGGAGTAGCGCAGGCTGTGGTCGAGTGCCCGTTGCGCGGCGCCGCCGATCTGGACGGTGCGCGCCAGGGCGGCCCGGGAACGCAGATCCACCGGAGCCGGAAGCGTGACGACGTCGTCGGCATCGACCCGGACGGCCTCGAATCGGAGGTCGTCCCGGGGCTCGCCGGCGAGATTCGCGCCGGGACGGATCGTGCACACCTGCGGGTCGAGACTGCAGATTCGGTCGCCGATGACGAGCACGACCCGCGTTGCCTCCCGCGCCCACGGCACCCGACGCGCCGTGCCGTCGAGTTCCCAGCCGCGACCGTCGTCGGAGGGCCGGCAATGCAGCTCCCGCAGGTCGGCGGTTGCGGCCGTCAGCGGTCCGTCCGGGATCGGCAGTCGTGCGGCGGCCAGCAGCGGCCCTGCCAGCCAGAGGGTTTCGGCGATCGGCGCGGCCACACTGTGGTACGCCGCCGAGCGCAGCACCGCCGCGGCCTGTTCGGCGTCGCCGCCGCTTCCGCCGAGATCCTCGGAGATCCCGATGCGGGTCAGACCCGTCTCCTCCAGTGTCCGCCATGCGTCGGCGAGGTCGTTCCACTCACCGAACAGCTTGTCGGCGGTGTCCGCGAGCAACTTCAGTTCGCTGTTCATCTCACCCCCATCGCCCGCGCGACGACGCCGCGAAGAATTTCGTTGGTGCCACCCCGCAGAGTTGCCGTGGGTGAACTCGCAATGATGTGCGCCAGCATCCGGGACAGCGGATCATCCGATCCGAAGTCCGGCTCGACGCCGGTGCCGCGGGCCGCCTCGATCACGTCGCGCTCGAATCGGGTTCCCAGATCCTTCACGAGAGCCGCCTCGGTGTTCGGCGCCTCCCCCTTGCTCAGCGACGTGGCGACGGCGATGGACGCCTCCCGCAGCGACCAGGCCCGCGAGACGAGCCGCCCCAACGTGACCGGATCGATCGCGTCGCGCTGGGCCAGAAGCCGCAACAACGGCATCGTGCTGAGAATCCGCTCGGGGCCGCTCCGCTCGTACGACAGTTCGCTCGTCACCTGCCGCCAGCCCTGACCCACCTCACCGAGCACGGCCGAGTCCGGGACGAAGACCCGGGAGAACATGACCTGGTTGAAATGGTGGTCGCCGCTCAATGAGTAGATCGGCCGGATCTCGATGCCGTCGTCGGGCAACGGAATCAGCAACTGCGACAGGCCCTCGTGCCGGCTCTCACCGGCCGGTCCGGTGCGCACCAACGTCAGGATCACGTTGGCGATCTGTGCGCCGGTGGTCCAGATCTTGGTGCCCTCGACGATCCAGCCGCCGTCGGCGCGGGTGGCACGCGTCCGCACAGATGCCAGATCCGAACCACTGTCCGGCTCGCTCATCCCGATCGCGAAGACACATTCGCCCGTCGCGATGCCGGGATGGTACTGATGCTTCTGCTCCTCGGTGCCGAAGTTCAGCAGTCCCGGTGCGGCCTGCCGGTCGGCCACCCAGTGGGCACCGACCGGCGCGCCCGCCGCGAGCAGTTCCTCGATGACGACGAAGCGCTCGAGCGCGGTACGGCCTTGGCCACCATAGACTTCCGGCACGGTCATCCCGAGCCAGCCGCGGGCACCGAGCTTCCGGGTGAACTCTCGGTCCGAGCCGACGACCCAGCTGTCCGCAATCGGGGTGAAGGAACCGCTGTCGAGTTCACCGGCGAGGAACTCGCGGACCTCCCGTCGGAGCTCGTCGGTCTCGGCGGGCAACACTGCCGACTCCAACTCGAACGCTGCATTCATCTCTTCACTCCTACAGTGCGAGGGACTTGGCGATGACGGTTTTCATGATCTCGCTCGACCCGGCGGCGATCCGGGCCAGCCGGATGTCGGCGTAGAGCCGGGCGATGGGGTACTCGAGCATGTACCCGTATCCGCCGTGCATCTGCAGGCACTTGTCGACGACGCGACCCGCCATCTCGGTGACGAACAGCTTGACCTTGGCGACGTCGGCGACGGACAACGTGTCGTCGTTGTACGCGAGCATCGCCTTGTCCACCAGTGCCTGTCCGGCCTCGATCTCGGCAGCGCAATCGGAGAGGACGAACTTGGTGTTCTGGAACGAGGCGACGGTCTGACCGAAGACCTTGCGCTCCTTCACGTAGCTGATGGCCAGGTTGAGTGCGGCCTGCGCCGTCGCCACCGCCGACACCGACTGGGTGAGCCGCTCCTGCACGAGGTTGAAGGTCAGGTAGCTGAAGCCCTTGCCCTCCTCGCCGAGCATGTTCGCATGCGGAACCCGCACGTCCTCGAAGGACAGTTCCGCGGTGTCGGTCGAGCGGCAGCCCAGCTTGTCGAGCTTGCGGCCCTTGGTGAACCCCGGCATGCCGTCCTCGACCACGAGCAGGCTCAGGCCGCCGCGACGGTCGTCGCTCTTGGAGGTGCGGCACGCCACGATCACCAGATCGGCGTTGATCCCGCCGGTGATGAACGTCTTGGCGCCGTTGAGGATCCAGTGGTCGCCCTCACGCACGGCCGTGGTCTTGATGCCGGACAGGTCCGATCCGGCGCCCGGCTCGGTCATCGCGATCGAGCACATCTTCCGGCCGGCCGCGATGTCGGGCAACCACCGCTGCTTCTGCTCCTCGTTCGCGCAATGCAGGTAGTACGGGGTGGCGACGTTGGTGTGCAGGCCGAGCCCGCCGAGGGTCGACAGCGTGAGCGCGGTCTCCTCGATGACCACCGCATTGAAACGGAAGTCGGACACGCCACCGCCGCCGTACTCCTCCGGGACGTTCAGGCCGGCCAGCCCCAAGTCGCCGAACCGCAGATAGATGTCCTTGGGCAGGATTCCCGCCTCTTCCCACGCCGGGACATTGGGTGCGACCTCGGTTTCGAGGAACTTGCGAATGGTTTTGCGGAAGTCGTCGTGATCCTGTTCGAAGATCGTGCGTTCCATGGTTGTACTCCAGAGTCGGTGAAAAGGATGATCAGGCGGCGGGTTCGGTGCCGACGACGGAGATGAAGCTCACGCAGTCGCCGGGCCGTCCGCCGAGGTTGTGGGTCAGGCCGAGCGTGCGCTCGCCGCTGGCGATGCTTGCGATCTGCCGCTCCGCCGGCGCCTCCCGGCGCAGCTGGAGCCAGCACTCGAACAGCATCCGCAGCCCGGAGGCGCCGATCGGATGGCCGAAGCTCTTCAGGCCGCCGTCCGGGTTGACCGGCAATTCGCCCTGAAGGTCGAACTTTCCGTCGAGAACGTCGCGCCAGGCCTTGCCCTTCTCGCTGAAACCGAGGTCCTCCATGAGCACGAGTTCCGTCGGGGTGAAGCAGTCGTGGACCTCCGCCAACGCGAATTCGCTGCGCGGATCCTTCACACCGGCCTCGGCGTAGGCGTTCTCGGCGCACTTCACGACCTCACGGATCGAGGTGTAGTCGAACGTCGGGTCCATCGGACCGTCACCGGGACCGGCCACCATCGACAGCGCCTTCACGAAGATCGGCTTGTCGGTGTACTTGTAGGCGTCCTCGGCCCGGACGACGATCGCGGCCGCGGAACCGTCCGAGACACCGGAACAGTCCATGACCCCGAGCATCCCGGAGACCTTCGGGCTGTTGCGAATCGCGTCCATCGACAGTTCCTTGCGGAACTGGGCACGCTCGTTGCGTGCACCGTTGTAGTGGTTCTTCCACGCGATCCGGGTGATGACGTCCTTGAGTTGTTCGTCGTCGATGCCGGTCATGTTGGCGTACGCCGGTGCGAGGAGCCCGAACGCGGCAGGCGCGGTAATGGCCACGGAGGTGCCGTCGTGCGGCGGCGCGGCCGACGTCAGCCCGGAGTAACCGGAGTCCTTGAGCTTCTCCACACCGATCGCCATCGCGACGTCCACTGCCCCGGACGCCACCGCGTAGCACGCGTTGCGGAACGCTTCGGATCCTGTGGCGCAGAAGTTTTCGACCCGTGTGACGGGCTTGTAGTCCAGCTTCAGGGTGCGCGAGAGCAGCTGTCCCGAGAATCCCGAGGCCATCGTGCCGAGCCAGTACGCATCGACGTCGTCCTGGGTGAGGCCCGCACTCGCGAGGGCCTCCTGGTTGGCGTCGACGAGGAGGTCTTCGGCGCTCTTGTCCCAGTGTTCGCCGAAGGGCGTGCAGCCCATCCCGACGATGGCGACCTTGTCGCGAATGCCGTGTGTTGCCATGATCATGCCTCCTTAGTGGCGGCGACGGCACCGCGGGCGGGTCGTGCCTTCCAGAAGTAGTTGTGGACGCCGTCCGACGTGGTGTAGAAGCGGCGGAACGTCATCTCGACGGGGTCACCGATCTTCAGCGCCGCCGCGTCGGCATCGGTGATCTCGCACATCAGCCGGCCACCGCCGTCGAAGTCGATCGCGGAGCCGATGAGCGGCGGGCTCAGGGTGTAGGCGAGGAGGTCCGCCTGGTAGGTCGCGATGGTGCCGCGCTCACCGGCGATCCGTTCGCGTTCCATCCGGTCCACGGCTTTGCAGGATCGGCACACTCGGATGGCCGGCATGTGCCGGGTGCCGCACTCGGTGCATCGGGATCCGGCCAGGCCGAATTTCCACTGTGCATTGCGGGACGACGGCGGTGCCGCGGGGCGGTCCGGGTCGGGTCGGCGCGGCGATTCCCGGCGGAGGAATCCGCGCCACGTGAGGAATCGCTGGTAGCCGATGGTCCGGCCGTAGCCGAGCTGTTCGGCCACCCCTGGGGTCGTGCGGGCGTCGCGGTAGGTCGCCAACGCCGCCGTCGTGCGCAGCAGCACCGCGTCGGCGCCGTCGCCGAGCTGGACGATCAGGATGGTCTCGCCAGGTGCCGCGTCGTCCAGCGCCGAAGCGAGGAGGATGCCGGGCTGCGCGGTGCCGGTCGCGCCGACGGTGGCAGCGAGGTCGTCGATCACCGCGGCGTCCGACGCCAGCGTCTTCGTGACGACGCCGACGGCCCTGCGGTGCAGACCGGCGACACCCACGCGGTCGACATCCGAACGGGTGAGGCCAGCCTCCTTCAGCGCGGCGTCGACCGCGTCGAGTGCCAGTTCGCGGTAGATGCCCTCCGCGAACCGCTCCTCCCACACCTTGCTGGCTGTCTCGCCGGGCACCCGCCAGCGGTCGAGGAACTCGGCCGAGGCCGACCCGCGGCCGATCAGTTCGGCGACGACGCCGTCGCCGGTCCCGAAGAGGAGGGCCGAGGCGCCGTCGCCACCGTCCTTCTCCTCGGCGGAGGAGGGCAGGCCCGTCCGGATGTCCGACAGCACCGCAAGAGTGGGACGTCCGGCGGCGGCTGCATCGGCCGCGGCGGTGATCGCGCCCATGCCCGAACGTGCCGCTCCCGAGAAGTCCCACGCGGGAACCGACTGGTCGAGTGCCAGTGCGGCATGGACGATGCCGGCATTGGTCTTGTCCGCGTATCCCGGGGTGGCCGTCGCGTAGACGAGCCCGGCGGGCGCCGGGGCCCCGTCGAGAGCGGCGAGCGCGGCCTCGACGCCCATCGACGTCGAGTCCTCGTCGTAACCGGCGACCGAACGAGTGCCGCGGCCGGCAGGCGTGCCGAGCGCGGAGCCGATGTCCTTGCGGTCGACGCGCCAGAGGGGAAGGTAGACACCGTATCCGGTGACACCGAGGGGGGTGGTGCTCATGGCAACTCCTTGTGAATCCGGCCGCGCCCTGGTCGCTCGGTCCGGCCTTGTCGAAATCGGCTGTGTCAGGCGGGGAGCCAGAACTCGGCGGACCCCGTGATCGCGACGCCGGCCCCTTGCCGGGCACACGTCAGGGCCACCTCGACGGCGGAGCCGCCGTCACCGGGACGCACCGCGGTGACCTCGCCGTTGCACACGAGGACGTCTCCCGGCCACACCTGCTCCTGGAAGCGCGTGGTGAATCGGCGCACGTTCGCGGCGCCCAGCCATCCCGCGGCGAACGTGCCGAGCAGCGCGGCCTGGAACATGCCGATGGAGAAGACGCCGTCGAATCCGGCCTTGCGCGCTGCGGCGTCGTCGTGATGAAGCGGGTTGAAGTCACCGGACGCACCCGCATAGCGGACGATGTCGGTGATGCTGATCGGTCCGAACGTCTGCTCCGGGGCCTTGTCGCCGACGACAGTCGTGCGCGTGGATTCGGTCGTGGTCATCAGGACTCCTCCTTCGGTGCGTGGGCGGTCTGGACCGCGGTCGAGCGCTGCTCCGCGACGAGCGTGCCGTCGACGTCCCGGAACTCCGTGACGACCTTGACGAACGTCAGGCTGCCGCCGCGGCGGCCTTCCTTCTCGAATCGGTCGGCGATCCGCGCGGTGGCGGTGAGAACCTGTCCGGCGCGGGGCGGTTCGCCGTGGAAGATGTACTCCTGCTCGGCGTGCAGGGTCCGCTGCGGATCGAGCCCGTGCACGGCAGCGGCCTTCGATTCGGCGGTCTGCCAGAAGAAGCCGGCTGTCGTGAGGAACGTCGGCGGGATCACGGGATCGGCGCCCTGGTAGGCCGGGTCGGTAGACATCGCGGCTCGCGCGAACTCGCGGACCTTCCCTCGCTCGACTGCGATCTCGAAAGTTGGTGCGTCGTTCTCGCTCACTTCTCGCCTCGATTCGCCTTCGCTTTGGCGGCATGCTTACCGGGCAGCGCGCTTTCGGGCTTGGCCGGCATGTGCTTGACTGCCGCGGCCAGGCCGTCGATGGTCCACCGGGCATCGCTCTCGACCTGATCGACGACGTTCCATCCCTGGTACAGGCCGACCTCGCCGCCGAGCACCCGGAACGCGTGGCCGGTGAACTCGCACTTCTCGGTGGCGAGCAGGGCCACCAGGGGCGAGATGTTCGCGGGGTGCCACTCGTCGAATTCCTTGTTCACGGACTCGGTCATCACGTCTCCGAGGCCGGGGGTGGCTTCGGTGAGGCGCGTACGCGCGACGGGTGCAATGCAGTTGGCGCGCACGTGGTAGCGCTCGAGTTCCTTCGACGCGATCTGGGTCATCGCCGCGATACCGGCCTTGGCGGCCGCGTAGTTGGTCTGACCGGGATTGCCGTGCAGGCCGGATCCGGAGGAGGTGTTGATCAGGGACCGGTCGATTTCGACGCCCTTCTTCGCCTCTGCGCGCCAGTACTCCGCAGCGTGCCGGGTCACCGCGAAGGTGCCCTTGAGGTGAACGTTGATCACGGAGTCGAACTCGTCCTCGCTCATGTTGACGAGCAGGCGGTCGCGCAGGATTCCGGCGTTGTTGACGAGGATGTGGAGGTCACCGAACGTGTCGATCGCGGTGGCGATCAGGCGACGAGCACCTTCCCAGTCGGTGACGCTGTCGCCGTTGGCGACGGCCTCGCCGCCGAGTGCTGTGATCTCGTCGACGACGGACTGGGCAGCAGAAACGTCCGAACCGCTGCCCTCGGCGCTGCCACCGAGATCGTTGACGACGACCTTGGCGCCCTCGGCGGCGAACAGCAGGGCGTGCTCACGTCCGAGCCCGCGACCGCCGCCGGTGATGACTGCTACTCGACCTTCCAAAGATCCCATGGGATGTTCGTTCCTCTCCTGTGCGGCCGCGTCGAAGTGCGCCAATGAATTTGGGCACGCGGCCTGGTGAATTGGTGAGCAGATCATCGCTCTTCCTTCACGGTACGAGAGAATGCGCCAAAGGTAAACGCCCGATCTACCTTGATCGGTGATAAGTTTCAGTTATGGAGCGTCGCCATCTGGCCCAGTTCGTCGCCGTCGTCGACTCCGAGAGCATCTCGGAGGCCGCACGCCGGCTGCACGTGAGTCAGCCGGCTGTCTCCCAGTCGATCCGGGAACTCGAAAAGGCCCTCGACACACCACTGTTCGTTCGCGGACGCCGACTGACGCTCACCCCCGCGGGGCGCGCCCTGGTCGGCCCTGCGCGGCAGACCTTGCGGTCGTTCGACAACGCCCGTGCGGCCGTCAAGAGCGTGGAGTCTCTGCACACAGGACGCCTGGACCTCGCGGTGGTACACGGTCTCGCCGTCGACCCCCTCGCACCATTGCTCGTTCGGTTCCGCCGGCGCTATCCCGACGTGACCGTGCGTCTGCAACACGCACCCTTCGGAGTCGAGGGATTCGAGATACTACGACGCGGCGAGGCGGAACTGCTGCTGACCGATCACCCCGGGCCGTTCCCGAAGCACTCGTCGATAGAGATCCCGGTCTCGGACCTGATGGTCGCGTTCTCGCCGAAGGCCACCGACATTCCCCCGGGCGATATCGTGGAACTCGCGGACCTCGTCCGGTTCCCGCTGATCATCGGCCTCCCGGAAAGGTCGGCGAGCCAACAGGCTTTCGTTGCGGAAGTGGCATCGGCGAACCTGCCGCTGCCGACTCTCGTGGTGGAGACGGAACACCGGGAAGTCATCCTGCCGCTCCTGCTCGAGGGCGTCGGCGCGGCGGTGCTGTCGGCACCCGAGGCCATGACGGCGGCGAGCATGGGCGCTCAGATCCGGCGCATCGACCTCCCACCGCTTCGTTCGTGCGTCCTCTACCACCGGCACGATCCGCTGTCGCCCGCAGCGAGCGCCTTCGTGTCGCTGGTGCGGTCGTGAACGCGAAACCGGCCGACGCGGCGTCCTGAGACGTCGCGACGGCCGCGCTCTACGACAGGGCCGATCAGACGGCTCGCTCGCTCTGGTAGATGTCCCGCAGCCGGGCCCTGTTGATCTTGCCGGCGGCAGTTCTCGGCAGCTGGTCGACGACCTCGAGCACGCGAGGGAGCTTGAACTTGGCCAGCCGCTCGCGGCAATGAGCGAGGATCGATTCGGCGACCTCGTCTCGCTGCGCGTCCGGCTCGCGGAGCTCCACGAGCGCGACCACCCGCTGACCCCATTCGTCGTCCGGGACGCCGAACACGGCGGCGTCCAGGACGGCCTCGTGCTGGAGGACTTCGCGCTCGATCTCGGCCGGATAGATGTTGACACCGCCCGACACGATCATGTCGGTACGCCGGTCGCACACGAACAGCCAGCCGTCCTCGTCGAGATAGCCGATGTCGCCGGGAACGAAGAATCCGTCCTGGTAGCTGGCCGCGGTCTTGTCCGGATCCCCGACGTACTCGATCACGACGCCCGATTTCAGGTGGATCAGCCCGGGCGTGCCGGGTGGGAGCTCCTCGCCGCGCTCGTCGCAGATCCGCACCGCCATTCCGGGTCTCGCCCGCCCGACCGAACCTTGGTGTGCCAGCCAGCTCTCGGAATCGATGAGTGTGGTGGCACCCGATTCGCTGGAACCGTAGTACTCCACCAGCACCGGACCGACCCAGTCGATCATCGCGCGCTTGGTGGCGACCGGGCAGATCGACGCCGAGTGGAGGATCGTGCTCAGTGAAGACACGTCGAACTTTTTGCGCCGCTCGGCGGGGACGGTCACCAGCCGATGCATCATCGTCGGCACGAGGAAGGTAGCCGTGACCGAATAGCGCTGGATCAGTCCGAGGGCGTGCTCGGGATCGAAACCGGAACTGACGACGACGGTGTGCCCGAGTTGGAGGGTCATCATCATGTTCTGATTGGGCGCCGCGTGATAGAGCGGCCCCACCGACAGGTAGACGCCGTCTCGCGTCACGCTCATCGCCCTCGCGGACTGGGCCATCCGTGCCTGTTCGACCTCCGGGGACAGACCACTCATCGGACGCCGGATTCCCTTGGGGCGTCCGGTGGTTCCCGAACTGTAGAACAGCATGGCACCCGCCACGCGATCGTCGGGCGTGGAGGAATCACCGAGCAGCTCTTCGTACGGCCGCAGCGCCTCGGCACCGTCACCGACGCCGAACAACACCTCCGGTGAGATCCCGGCCAGCTTCGCTGCCTCCTCGACCGTCGCCGCGGTCGACCCGTCGGCGACGACCAGTTCCGCGCCGCAGTCGCCGAGGATGTACCCCGCCTCCGGTGCCGTGAGGTGCCGGTTCACCGGCACCACGTACACACCGATCTGATGGGCCGCCAACTGGAGTGCGATGAATTCGAGCCGGTTCGAGAGCACCAGCGCAAGCACGCTTCCGGCGGTCAACCCCTGCGCACGCATCCCGTGCGACAGCCGGTTGGCGGTCTCGGCGAGGTCACCGTACGTGGTGGTTCCACCGCCGTCGACGATCACCGCGAGCCGGTCGGGCTCCGACGCGGCGGTCTGCCAGAACACCTGTTCGTTCGTCATGCGATCACCTTCGAGTGTGTCAGTGAGTCGATTTCCTCCGGGCTGTATCCGACCTCGGCGAGAAGGTCCGCGCTGTCGCGCCCGGGCGGTGCGATGCCCCCGCGGATTTCGCCGGGTGTGCGCGAGAATCGCGGTGCCGGTGCAGGCTGGACGATTCCGTCGATGTCGACGAACGTTCCCCGCGCCACGTTGTGCGGGTGTTTCGTCGCCTCGGTGAGCGACAAGACCGGTGCGGCGCAGGCGTCGGACCCGTCGAAGATCGACTCCCAGTCGTCGCGGGACCTCGTCCGCACGATCGCCGCGACCCGCTCACGCAGTTCCGGCCACGCGGACCGATCGTGCCACCGCGCCTTCAGATCCTCGTCGTGGTCGAGTCCGAGCAGGTTCAGCATCTCGTCGGTGAACTGGGGTTCGATCGCACCGAACGCGAAATACTCGCCGTCAGCGCACTCGTAGGTTCCGTAGAACGGTGCGGATCCGTCGACGATGTTGCCGCCGCGCCGGTCGAACCAGGCGCCCGTCGTCAGGCGGCCGTGACACACCGCGGTGAGGAGCGCGGTGCCGTCGGTCATGGCGGCGTCGACCACCTGCCCCTCCCCCATCTCCCGGGCGTGCAGGATGGCGCTGACCATCCCGAACGCGAGGAACATCGCGCCTCCGCCGTAGTCGCCCACGAAGTTCTGGGCCGGGCGTGGTGGACGCCCCGGCTCGCCCGTGCCGTGCAGCGCGCCGGCGATCGCGATGTAGTCGATGTCGTGCCCGGCCGCCTGCGCGAGGGGCCCGCTCTGGCCCCAACCGGTCATCCGTCCGTACACCAGCCGCGGATTCACGACGTGACAGTGATCGGGGCCGAGACCGAGCCGCTCGGTGACACCCGGGCGGAACCCTTCGATGAGTCCGTCGGCGGTCGCCACCAGCTTCAGGACCGCTTCGGCGCCGCCGGGCGCCTTGAGATCCACTGCGATGGAACGACGTCCGCGGGCCGCGACGTTCCACGTGTCGTGCGGCGCGCCCACCCGCTCGACGCGGATCACCTCGGCGCCCAGGTCGGCGAACAGCATTCCGCAGAACGGTCCCGGCCCGATCCCCGCCAGTTCGACGATGCGTACCCCGGTCAACGGCCCCGACATCAGTGGATCCGCTCCGCCTCGATGCCGTCCAGGAGATGGGCGGCGATCCGCCCGAGATGATCGTCGGCGCTGCCGAGCATCGTCTCCGTCGTCTTGATCCGCTTGTAGTACAGGTGGGCGTCGTGCTCCCACGTGTATCCGATGCCACCGTGGTACTGGACCATCTGGGATGCCGCTTCGAACGCCTCCGGTCCCACGTACGCCTTCGCCACGCTCGCCGCGATCGCCAGGTTCTCCGGCTCGTGGTCCGCGGTCCAGGCTGCGTAGGCGACCGCCGCGGACGCGAGTTCGACGCTCGTGTAGACATCGGCCAGGCCCTGCTTGACCGCCTGGAACGAGCCGATCTTCCGGCCGAACTGTTCGCGAACCTTCGCATAGTCGACAGTCAGGTCGAGGCAACGCTGCATCGCTCCCAGCTGCTCGGCCGCCAGGGCCACGGTGGCGCGGTCGAGTCCGGCCGCCAGGCCGTCGGACGAGCCGACCAGGGTGGCGGCGGCACCGTCGAACTGCACCGCGCCCTGCCTGCGGGTGGGATCCAGGGTCACCAGCGCGTGCCGGGACACGGCCGGGTCGGTGGCGTCGACGGTGTACACGGAGTTGCCTGCCGCGACGACGAAGACATCCGCGGTCATCGCGTCGAGGACCTCGGACACCGTGCCGAACACAGCTCCACCGTCGACGGTCAGCGACGGATCCTGGGCGAGGCTCGCGATCGTCGTTCCCGCGACCACCGAGGGCAGGACGGTCCGGTCACCGACGGCGTCGAGGACGAGTGCCGCGATGACGCCGGACCCGAGCAGCGGTCCCGGCACCAACCCGGCGCCGCATTCCTGCATCGCCACCGTGAGTTCCGTGACGCCGAAGCCCGCGCCGCCGCCCTCTTCGCTGATGGCCAGGGCGGGGATGCCGAGCTGTCCGCACAGCCGCTTCCATGCGGCCGGGTCGTATCCCGGCTCGGTGTCCATGGCCCGGCGTACCGCAGGCATCGGTGTCACCTCGGCGACGAATCGAGCTACCGCAGTGCGGAGTTCGAGTTGATCTTCGGTCGGATTGAGAATCATTTCGGTTCCTTCGGTAGCCCCAGCACCCGCTCGCCGATGATGTTGCGCTGAATCTCGTCGGTCCCGCCGGCGATGCGGAGCCTCGGCGCGGTCGACACGATCTGTGCCAATGCCGGCCCGGTGGTGTCGTCGGGCGCCCACGCCGTGGCCTGGCCATCGAGCAGGGTCGTCACGGCGGAAGCGAGGAACCGAGCCTGCCGCCCGGCGGCGAGCTTGCCCACCGATCCGCGCGGTCCCGGGTCGCCGCCCGCCTTGATCTCCTCCGCGATCCGCGACGCGAACAACTCGCCGACGCGTTCACCGACGAAGACCTCCGCGAGAGTGCGCCGCACCAGCGGATCACTGGCACGTCCCGACTTTCGCACCACATCCGCGAGAAATGCGTGCGACGACGGGTCGTCCCGCCGCGTGCGGCGACCGGTCAGCGCGAGCCGCTCGTGCCGCAGCATCTGCACCGTCGCCGCCCAACCTTGGTTCACCTCGCCGACGACAGCACCGGCGGGCAACCGCAGGTTGTCGAGGAACACCTCGTTGAACTTGCTCGCACCACTCATGTCCTTCAGCGGACGGACCGACACTCCGGGTGCGTGCATGTCGATCACGAACATCGTGATTCCCTGATGCTTGGGTACGTCGGCGTCGGTTCGGGCCAGCAGGATTCCGACGTCGGAGTGATGGGCGTGGGAGGTCCACACCTTCTGTCCGTTGACCACCCACTCGTCTCCGTCGCGCACCGCGCGGGTGCGCAGGCCCGCCACGTCCGATCCCGCTCCCGGCTCGGAGAACAACTGGCAGCCGATCCATTCGCCGCGCGCCAGGCGCGGAAGGTACGTCGACTTCTGTTCCTCGGTGCCGAGGTCGAGGAGGACCGGCCCGACCATGCCCAGTCCGATCCCCAGCGGTTCGGTCTGCAGGTCGTACGCCTGCGCCTCCTCGTCCCATTCGCGCTGCTCGATCACGGTCAGGCCCTGGCCGCCGTACGCGGTGGGCCACGTGATGCCCGCGAAGCCGGCCGCGTGCAACCGGCCCTGGGTCACCCGGGCGTCGGAATACGGATCGCCCTGCGGAAGATGCGGAGCATTCTCCTCGAGCCATGCCCGTGCGCGTTCGCGGAATTCCGACATCACAGCACCTCCCCGTACTCGAAGGTGCCGCGGTCGAGCACGACGACGCCATCGGCGTCGCGGGTCTGGAACAGCGCGCGGCCCTTGTCGTTCCAGATGGACACGGTCAATGTCGTGCCCGGCATCACCGGCTTGCTGAACCGGCCGCCCATGCTCGTCACCCGCGCCGGGTCGCCGCCGCACAGCGCATTGATCAGTAGCCGGCCGGTGACGCCGTACGTGCACATGCCGTGCAGGATCGGGCGGGGGAAGCCCGCCTTCGCTGCGAACTTCGGATCCGAGTGCAGCGGGTTGCGGTCACCGGAGAGGCGGTAGAGCAGCGTCTGGTCGGCGCGCACCGCTGCCGAGACCTCGACGTCGGCCGTGCGTCCGGCGACATCCCATTCCGGCTGTGGTTGCGACGGTCCGCCGAACCCGCCCTCGCCGCGGATGAACAGCCCGGTCTGCGACGTCAGCCAGGGCTCGCCGGTCGCGGGATCGGACAGGGTCGTCTCGGTGACCGCGAGTGCGCCCTTGCCCTTGTCGTAGATTCCGGTGGCGACGGTCGAGATCCGCGCGGTACCCGCGACCGGCAGCGGCCGGTGAACGGTGAACGACTGCTCCCCGTGCAGCACCTTCGACAGGTGATAGTCGCCGAGGGTGGGCCGCTTGCCGTAGGTCATGCCGAGCACCACACCGTACGCCGGGAGCAGTTGCTGCGTGACGCCCTCGGAGTTCTCCGTCGTGTACTGCAACTCGGACAGCGGATCATCCTGCCCGGCACCGACGCCGAGCGCGTAGAGGATCGCGTCCCTGCTCGTCCAGGTGGCTTCGCCGTAGCCGTTGTCCGCGCCGATCGCGTCGAAATTCATCGTCATGGCTGCGTCCTACTTCTTCGCGGAGGACTGGCCTGCGGTGAAGTCGACGTTCGGTCGAGCCTGGCCGACGAGTTCCTTCATGATCGGTCCGAGTTCGGACGTGACCCAGCGGTCTTCATTGGTGACGCTCGGCCCCGAGATCCAGCCCTCGGCGATGGTGATCTCGCTGCCGCGGAGTCCGATCAGGCGGCCGGTGACGTCCTGGGACTCCGGGCTGCCGAGCCATGCGACGACGGGGGCGATGTAGTGCGCGTCCATCGGATGCGGTCCCTCGCCGGCGCCGGGGATGATGCCCGCGGTGAGCCGCGACACCGCGCCAGGGTAGATCGCGTTGGCGGTCACTCCGTAGCGGGCGAGTTCCTTCGACGCGATGATGGTGAAGTTCGCGATACCCGCCTTGGCCGCACCGTAATTGGCCTGGCCGATGTTGCCGAACAACCCGCTCGAGGAACTCGTGTTGATCAGCCGCGCGTCGCGTGCCCGCCCGGCCTTCGATTCGGCGCGCCAGTAGTCGACGGCACGCTTCGTCGGCAGGAAGGTGCCCCGGAGGTGCACCCGGATGACGTCGTCCCAGTCCTGCTCGGACATGCTCGCGATCATGCGGTCGCGCAGGATGCCGGCGTTGTTGACCAGCACGTCCAGTCCACCGAAGGTGTCGATCGCCGACTGGATGAGTCGTGCGCTGCCCTCGGAGTCGGCGACGTCGTCACCGTTGGCGATGGCCTCGCCGCCCAGGGCGCGAATCTCGTCGACCACCTCGTTGGCCGGGCCACGCGAGGCGCCCGCACCGTCCGGGTCGGCGCCGAGGTCGTTGACGACCACCTTGGCGCCCTCGCGGGCGAATTCGAGCGCGTACTCACGACCGATGCCGCGCCCGGCTCCTGTGACGACGACGACTCGACCGTCGTTGATTCCGCTCATGTTCTCTCCTCGAGTTGGTAGGTGCAGTGCCGGTTATCGGCCCTGAAATGTCGGTGTGCGTCGTTCCTGCATGGCCGCGAGGGCCTCGCGGGCGTCATCGCTCGTGGCGACGAGACCCATGTGGGACGAGATGAGATCGAGACTGGTGCGCAGATCGCTGTTCAGCCCGTGGTAAACGCTGCGCTTGATCATGCGCGTGGCGAGGGGCGGGCCCGCAGCGAGTCGGGCGGCGAAAGCCTGAGCTTCCTTCAGCAGCGTCTCGTCGTCGACGACCCTCGTGACGAGGCCGATGCGCAGCGCCTCGTCGGCGTCCACGAAGTCTCCGGAGAGCAAGAGCTCCAACGCTTTTGCCACTCCGACGATGCGCGGGAGGTAATAAGCCCCTCCGTCGCCCGGCACGAGACCCAGCCGGATGTACCCCTCGCTCATCCGCGCGCTCCGGGCCATGAACCGCATGTCGCACATGAGCGCCATGTCCATCCCGGCGCCGACCGCGACGCCGTTGACCGCGGCGATGGTCGGCTTGTCGAATTCGTCCATCGCCAGCGCGACGCGGTGGATGTGCTCGGTGAGTACCCGCTTGCCGACGAGCGGCGATTCGTCCATTCCGGCGATCACGCTCAGGTCTCCGCCGGCGCAGAATGCGTCGCCGGCACCTGTCAGCACGAGTGCACCCACCGAACTGTTCCTGCGTGCGGCGGCCACGAAGTCCGCCCACTCGTCGATCATGTCGAGGGTGAACGCGTTCTTCGCCTCCGGCCGGTCGAGGGTGATCGTCGCGACGCCGTCGGCGATATCGAAAGTGATGTCGTTCATTGCGGAGATCTCCTGCGTTGGAGCGAATACGACCGGACGTCCGAGCCGGCCGGAGAAGGACGAAGGTCTGCGCCTTCCGTGCAATCAGATAAACACCCCATCGGATCTAAGTCAATAGTCGTTAACTAGCAATCCGGGAAATGATCCTTCTCCTCTATCGATCGACGATAGATCGCGAGGGAACTCCAGTACCTCAAGTGCACAGCCGTTCACAACCAGGCGGGTGGCGACCCATTAGACTGAGCGAATGAACTTCCGCTACCGAGGGTGGGCTCGCACATGGGGCCGTTAGAGCCGCAGGCCGCGTCCACCACCACGCGGACCCGGGCGCCCCGCGTTCCCGCTGCACAGCGACGCGACGAGATCATGCGTACGGCCGCGCGCCTGTTTCAGCAATGGGGATACGGCGGCGTCGGCATCGACGACATCGGATCCGAAATCGGCATCAGCGGTCCCGCCATCTACCGGCACTTCCCCGGCAAGGAAGCCCTGCTCGCCGAAATCGGACTGCAGTTCCTCGACAGCATGGTCGCAGTGTCGGAGGCGGCGATCGCCGACACCAATTCCGATACACCCACCCTGAGCCGTCTCGTCACCGCCGCGGTCGACCTCACCCTCGACCGGCCGGCCGAGCTGGCCGTGTGCCTTCGGAGCCTGTGGTACCTCAACGAGGATCGCCTCGCCGAGGTCGACAAGCGGTGGCAAGCGCTGATTCATGCGTGGACCCCCGTCATCGCCGAGGTCCGACCCGACCTCGACGCGTCCGAATCCTCCATCTATGTGCGCGCGTCGTGCGGGCTGATCGTCGGAGCGAGCAGGGCGAAGCACAAGGTTCCCCATGCCCGCCTCGTCGAACTCGTGTCGACGATGGTGATGCAGGTCGTCGACGTCCGGCTGGCTCCCGTCGATCCGGCCGAACTCGGCGATCCGCCGGCAGTCGGCGGGTGGGAACGGTCGTCGCGGCGCGAGAAGATTCTCGGCACGGCGATCACGATGTTCCGGGAACGCGGCTTCAGAGGGGTGTCGATGGCAGACATCGCCGAGGCGATAGGAGTGACCGCAGGGGCGTCCTACCGGCACTTCGAGAGCAAGGAAGACATCCTCGCGACGGCGATCCACCGGGCGTCCGAACGGGTGGTCCTCGGACTGAGCGACGCCTTGGCGCCTGCCACGTCGGCGGAGGATGCACTCGATCGGCTCCTCCAGTCCTACGTCAACATCTGCGTCGAAAATTCCGATCTGATCGCCGTGAGCCTGTCGGAGATGCATCATGTCCCCGAAGCGATGGCCAAACGCCAGGAACGGGTGCGCCTTTTCAACGAGGAATGGACGCACTGCCTCGCCGTCACTCGCAGCGAGTTGTCCCACCCCGAAGCAACCGCACTGGTCACGGCCATCACCGGGCTGGTCACCGAATCGGTCCGGTCACGACGGGTCGGCCGGCGTCCCCGGCTGAGCGACGATCTGTACCGGCTCGCGCACGCGGTCCTGGCCGAGCCCGGTGCAGATACCCACCCGACCGCGATCATCTGACGAGCCGGCGCTCCGCGAAGGCCTTCTTCGCTTCCGCGTGACCGTCGGTCAGCCCGCACAGCACCTGCGACCGCCACTCCATCTCGAGATGCTCGCGGAAGCCGCCGGCGCCCAAGCTTGCCGACAGCAGTTCCTTGGACATCCGCACGCCGAACGGTGGTTGCGCGGCGATGCGATGCGCCAGTTCCACGGCTGCGGCGAGCGGATCGTCGGTGACACGCGAGACCAGGCGCCACTCCGCCGCCTGGTCCGCCGTCACGACCCCAGCACCCAACAGCACCTCGGCAGCCGCGGACGGCCCGATCAGTCGCGGAAGCGTCCAGGACAGGCCGAGATCGCCCGCACTCATGCCGATCGACGTGAACACCGCATTGAACCGGGCATCCGGTGCCGCGAACCGGACGTCGCACGCCGCCGCGATCGCGAAACCCGCACCGACGGCGTGCCCGCGGACGGCCGCGATCACCGGCTGCGGCATCGACCGCAGCTGCAGAATGATCGAGACCCCGGTGCGCAGCCGTCGATGGTAGGCGGTGACGGGATCGGGGATGTCGCGCTGGAACCCACCGTTCAGGTCCATGCCGGTGCAGAACGACGTCCCGGCACCGGTCAGGACGACGGCGCCGATCGCGTCATCCGCTCCGACGTCGTTGAGCGCCTGCAGGATCAGATCCGTCATGCCGATTGCGAGAGCGTTCAGCTTGTCGGGTCGATTGAGCGTGACGACCGCGATGCTGCCCGCCCGGTCGACCACGACCTCGTCATCCGTCCCGTACGTGACCTGTCCATCCACTCAGATCTCCCGTCGAGGCACACCGAGTACGCCGGACGCGACCAGAGTTCTCGCCTCCGCCAAGGCGATTCCCACATCAGTCAAGGCCGTTTCGATACGAGTGGCGTCGGCTGCTTGCGGTTCCGGGACCGCGGCGGGAGTGCCACTGAAGCGGGGCGCGGGCATGGGCTGGACGATGCCATCCTGTTCGGCGAGGGTGGCACGCGCCGCCATGTGTGGGTGGCGGTGCGCCTCGCTCAGCGACAGCACCGGAGTGGTGCACGCCTCGGTGTCGGCGAACGCCTGCTCCCATTCGGCCCGGGTTCGGGTGGCGAAGATCGCCGCGATGCGGACGCCCTGTTCCTCCCACCGGGTGCGGTCGTGCTGCTCGGTGAACAGGGGGTCGTCCGCCAGCCCGAGGACCCGCAGGAACTCGCGGTAGAACTGCGGCTCGACGCATCCTGCCGCCATGTGGCGGCCGTCCTGACACTTGTAGGTCCGGTAGAACGGTGCGGCCCCGTCGAGCATGTTCGAGCCCCGCTCGTCGAGCCAGAATCCGTCGGCCAGGAAGCCGTACGTCATGGCGAGGAGCAGCGAAGTGCCGTCGACCATCGCGGCGTCGACGACCTGTCCCTCGCCGGTCTTCTGTGCAGTGGTGAGCGCACAGACGATGCCGTAGGCCAGCAGCATGCCGCCGCCGCCGAAGTCGGACACCAGATTCAGCGGTGGGACGGGATCGCCGTCCTTGGGACCGATCGCGTGGAGGCCGCCGGTGAGTGAGAGGTAGTTGATGTCGTGCCCGGGCGCCGACGCCCACGGCCCGTCCTGGCCCCACCCGGTCATCCGGCCGTAGACGAGTGCCGGGTTGAGCGCGTGAAGATCCTTGGGACCGAGTCCGAGTCGCTCCGCGACACCCGGCCGGAATCCCTCGACCACCGCGTCGCATCCTTGCGCGATCCTGCGCACCGCCTCGATCGACTCCGGATTCTTGAGGTCGACCTCGATCGTCACGCGGCCGCGGTTGAGGATCGGGTGCTTGTCCCAGCCTTGTCCTCGAACGAGGCGAATGACGGTTGCGCCCATGTCGGCCAGCATCATCGCGGCGAACGGGCCGGGGCCGATGCCGCCGAGTTCGAGGACGCGGACGCCGGCCAGCGGGCCCTTCTTGTCCGTGTTCATGCTCATCCCTTCTCCGGGCCGACGATCGACACGAACGACACGCACTCGCCCGGGAAGCCGCCGAGGTTCTGGGTGAGGCCGTAACCCCGTCCGCCGACGTCGATCTGCCTTCCCGCCGGCGCTTCTCCGCGAAGCTGCAACCAGCACTCGAACAGCATCCGCAAGCCGGACGCGCCGATGGGATGGCCGAAGCTCTTCAGACCACCGTCCGGATTGACCGGCAGGTCGCCGGTCAGGTCGAAGGCGCCGTTGACGACGTCCTTCCACCCGTGGCCGCGCTCGGAGAATCCGAGATCCTCCATCAGCACGAGTTCCGTCGGGGTGAAGCAGTCGTGGACCTCGGCCATCGCGATCTCCTTGCGGGGATCCGACACACCTGCCTGCGCATAGGCGTCCGTCGCCGAGCGAACGCATTCCTCGAAACTCGTGTAGTCGTACGTCGAATCGAGCGATCCCTTGCCCGGGCTCGCGACGAACGACAGCGCCTTCACGAACAGGGGCTTGTCTGTGTACTGGTACGCGTCCTCGGCCCTGACGATGATCGCCGCCGCCGATCCGTCGCTCACCCCGGAGCAGTCGAAGATGCCGAGGTCGCCCGCAACCTTCGGCGACGCCTTGATCGTCTCCGTCGACACCTCGGTCTGGAACGCCGCGCGCGGGTTCCGTGCCCCGTTGTAGTGGTTCTTCCACGCGATGCGCGTCATCACGTCTTTGAGTTCGTCCTTCGGGACGCCGTACTTCTCGCTGTAGGCGGGTGCGAGCAGGCTGAACCGAGCGGGCCCCGTGATCGTGGGGTTGGTGCCGTCGTGCGCGGGGTTCGCGCGGACGAGCCCCGAATAGCCCGAGTCCTTCAGCTTTTCCACACCGACGGCCATCGCCACGTCGTACGCGCCCGAGGCGACGGCGTAGCAGGCGTTGCGGAATGCTTCGGACCCGGTGGCGCAGAAGTTCTCCACCCGGGTGACGGGCTTGAAGTCCGTCTTGAGTGCGGCGGACAGCAACATTCCCGAGAAGCCGGACGCCATCGTGCCGAGCCAGTACGCGTCGACGGCGTCCTTCGATATTCCGGAGGACCGGAACGCTTCTGTCGCGGAGTCGACGAGCAGATCGGCCGCGGACTTGTCCCAATGCTCCCCGAAGGGCGTGCACCCCATGCCGACGATGGCGACCTGGTCTTTGATGCCATGCGAGCTCATGCGATGGTCTCCTTGACGACGGGGCGGGCTTTCCAGAAGTAGTTGTGCACGCCGCCGGAGGTGTAGAGGCGTCGGAACGTCATCTCGACGCGGGTTCCGACGGCGAGCTCGGTGGGGTCGACATCGGTGAGTTCCGACGCGAATCGGCCGCCACCGTCGAAATCGATCACGGCGGCGATGACGGGCGGCGACATCGAATATGCGAGATGGTCGACGGTGTACGTCGCGACGGTGGCCGGGACGTCGCTCAGGCGCTCCTCGCTCATCTCGTCGACGAGTCCGCAGTCGACACAGACGCGCTGCGGCGGAAGGTGTGCCTGACCGCAGGCGCAGCGGCTCCCGGTGAAGGCGAACTTCCACTCGGCCCGCTGAATGGACGGGGGACCGGCCGGACGATCCGGGATGGGCCGGCGAGGCGGTTCCTGCTCGAGCTTGCCGCGCCAACCGAGGAACGTGGCGTAGGCGAGATCCTTGCGTCCCCGGGTGATCTGGTCGCCCACCGGACGAGGAGAACGGGCCGAGCGCACGTGTTCCGTCGTCCTGAACAGCAGGACGTCGGCGCCGTCGGCGAGCACGATCACCGCAACCAGCTGTCCCGGGTCGGCGGTGTCGAGCACGGAGCTCAGCAGGACGCCGGGGTGCGCGGTTCCGGTGTTGCCGATCGTCGACGTGAGGTCGTCGACCAGCTGCTCACGCTGCAGTCCCGACTTCTTGACGAAGGACCGGACGGCACGGGAATGCAACCCGGTGAGCACGACCCGGTCGAGTCGGTCGATCGTGATCCCCGCGCTGTCGAGGGCACGCTGCAGGGCGCGCTCCGCGAGCGGCACGTACTGCGACTCGCCGAACCGCTCCTCCCACACCTGCGACCGCCCGTCCCCGGGGACCCGCCACCGATCGAGGAATTCGGCAGACACCGAGGCCCCACCGACGTACTCCGCGATCAGCGGGCCGGCGGTCGCCGGACCGAGAACGAATGCTGCGGCGCCGTCACCACCGTCCCGCTCTTCGGCGGATGCCGGGAGCCCCGTCCGGATGTCGGAGACGACGGCGAGTGAAGCCTCGTCGGTACGCAGGCCGGCGTGCAGGGCCGCCACGCCCGACCGCACGGCACCGGCGACGTCGGCCGCCAGGACATCGGGGCCGAGCGACAGCGCCGCGGCGATACCTGTGGCATTGGTCTTGTCCTGATACGCCGGTTCGGCGGTCGCGAAGAACACCGAGGACGGTCGGCTCGCATGTGCCTGCAGCGCAATTCGCGCCGCCTCGACACCCATCGACGTGGTGTCCTCGTCGTAGGACGCCACACTGCGGGATCCGCGCGCGGGATGTCCACCCAGCGTTCCGGCGATCGCCGCCCGGTCGAGACGCCAGTAGGGTATGTAGGCGCCGTACGAGACGATTCCGCGGGTCGTTGTCATGATTGTTCCTCGTTTCGGTGACAAGTGGTCTCAGAGGGAGCGGCTGGGCTGCACAGGTCGCGGGGTCCACGTCTGAACCAGCGTTTCCAACGCCGCTGCCAGTGCCAGCGGTTGCTCGAGCATGATGTGGTGGCCGGAGTCCGGTATCTCCAGTTCGATTGTGTCGTGACCGATCTCGTCGGCCAGCGCGCGGCTCATCTCGCGGCTGAGCATCCCGCGCTCACCTCGGATGAGTGCGAGCGGACACGAGGGCGGAATGACCTCGTCGATGATCATCCCGCCGGCCATCGAAATCGTGGGATCGAATTGCCAGGTGAATCCGCCGGCGGTCGCGCGAATCGATCGGGAGCCGAGGTAGTTCCGCAGGTATGTCGGCAGCGGAGTGTCCTCCGGGTCCGGGCGGAATCGCGCGACAATGGCGCCCTCGCTCTCGTACACCCGGAGCTTGCGACGCATGCGGCGTTCCCGGTCGGCGTCGAAGACCGGGCGCACCGTCCGGGCCGGCGAGTCCACCACCACGGTGCCCGCGAGTTCGGAGCCGTAACGCCCCGCTGTCTCGAGCGCGACGAAACCACCGAGGCTGTGTCCGATCACGACCGGACGAGGCCCGACGACGCCGGCCACGGCCATGACCTCCTCGGCCCACCGCCGGCGACTGTAGGACGATCGATGGTCGCTGTCGCCGTGGCCGCTCAGGTCGAGCGCGGCGACGCACCGGCCGCCACTCAGCAGCGGGGCGACATGATCCCACCAGCGTGCATTCGCGGCTCCCCCATGAATGAGGATCACGGGATTCGCGCCGGGTTGTCCCCAAACCCGGTACGAGATCCGCGCGCCGCCGACGTCGACACTTCCCGTCTCCGGCTCGACGGCCGTGGCGCGGGTGAACCAGTCGGGCGCGGCATCGAGATCGTGCGAATGCGCGACGACGGTCATGACGTGTACGCCTCACGCAGCGTGCGCTTGAGGATCTTTCCCACCGGCGAGAGCGGCATCTGGTCGATGAACTCGACGGTCCGCGGTGCCTTGTATCGCGCAATACGCTCGCCGACATAGTCTCTCAGCTCTTCGGGAGTCACGCTCGCCCCCGGCACGAGGACCACGACCGCGTGCACGCGCTCTCCCCACACCTCGTCGGGGATTCCGATGACCGCGCAGCTCGCGATGGCCTCGTGCCGGTGCATCACAGCCTCCACCTCGGCGCTGTACACGTTCTCGCCACCCGAGACGATCATGTCCTTGAGCCGGTCGACCAGGAAGAGGTACCCGTGCTCGTCCATGTATCCCATGTCGCCGGTGTGCATCCACCCGTCCTGCAGCGCCTTCTGCGTTTCGACTGGGTTGTTCCAGTAGCCGATCATCACATGGGCACCCCGCACGACGACCTCGCCCACCTTCCCTCGCGGCTGTTCCACGCCGTCCTTGTTCACCACGACGACCTCCGCGTGTGCGGCGGCCCGGCCGACGGACCGGAGCCGTTCGGGATGGTCGCGGTCGTGGTGGTCCTCGTCGCGCAGGATGGTGGCGACGGGACCGAGCTCGGTCATTCCGTACCCCTGGCGCAGCTTGACGTGCGGGAGAGCCGTCAGCAACCTGGTCAGTACGGCCTCGGGCATCGGGGCCGCGCCGTATCCGATGTACCGGAGACTGCTGAGTGACGCGCCGGTCCGCTCGGCGTGGTCGAGCATCCAGGGGACCATCGTCGGGACGAGTGTCGTCATCGTGATCTGCTTGCCGGAGATCGTCTCGACCAGACCCTCGACCGTGAAATCGCCGATGACGATATGGGTCGCACCCAGCATCGATTGCTGGATCATGCCGGCGAACGCCGCGAGATGAAAGAGCGGCGCGATATGCAGGCACCGTTCCGCGGTGTTGGGGAACCCGACACTGGCGAGAGCACCGAACGCGGACGTGAGAATCTGGCGAGCACTGAGCATGACACCCTTGGGCCGCCCGGTGGTACCGCCCGTATACATCAGTACCGCAAGCGAATCGGGGCCGGGTCGGATATCCGGCACCGGCTCGCTCGATTCGATCAACCGCTCGTAATCGACGACGCCCGGTGCCGGCGTGGTGCCGTCGAAGCAGATCACCGTATCCAGAAGGGGGCAGCGATCACGGAGTTCGAGTGCCTGCGCCAGTCGCGGGGCGTCCACGAAGAGAACCGAGATGCCGGCGTCCTCGATCTGGAAGGCCATCTCGTCGAGACTCCAGCGGTTGTTGACCGGCGACGCGACCGCGCCGATCCACGGGCACGCGAAGGTGAACTCGACGTACTGCGCGCAGTTCGTCGCGAGCATTCCGATGCGATCACCGGACCGGACCCCGAGTCCGCGGAGTCCGCCACCGATCCGCGCCACCCGCCCCTCGAGTTGGCGGAAGGTGACGTCCCCGGATTCGCCGATCACGGCAATCCCGTCGGGGTTCTGCTGGACGGACCGATGCAATCCCTGAGTCAGGTACATACTGGCTCATCCCTTTCTCGGATGCGGTGGGGACGTAGCGTCGGGAAACCACCGCGGTACGACTGTGAAGTATTTGTTCGTTCACCTGGCGGTGCGCACTGCACCACGCGGAGCGCCTCCTGAGTCAGCCGTTTGCAAGCCGACATGCGCGCGATGGCGTCTAGTTACCGAGACTAACAATATTTAGCAACATGTCAACACTCGTTAACTAACCGAGTGGGGAGCAGTACGAGCGGACTACCGCCCGGGCAAGGCGATGGTCTTGGACTCCAGGAACGACGCAAGGCCGTCGACGCCCATCTCCCGGCCGATGCCGGAGTGCTTGTATCCGCCGAACGGAGCCGTCGGTTCGGTGGCGAAACCGTTGACGGTGATCGTGCCGGTGCGGATCCGTCGCGCGATGTCGATGCCGTGGTCCTGATCCGCCGTGAACACGGCGCCGGAGAGTCCGAAGTCGGAGTCGTTGGCGATCCGCACCGCGTCGTCCTCCGTCTCGTAAGGGAGCAGGCACACCACCGGCCCGAAGATTTCCTCACGCGCGATGCGCATGGAGTTGTCGACGTCGCCGAACAGGGTGGGCCGGACGTAGCAGCCGCCCGCGAGGCCGTCGGGAACGCCGCCCCCGGCGAGCAGGGTGGCGCCCTCCTCCAGTCCGATGCGGAGGTAGTCGAGGTTGCGCTCCTGCTGCCGGCGCGTCACCATCGGCCCCACCTGGGTGGCCGGATCCAGCGGATCACCGACCACGAGAGCCGACACCGCGGCCGTCAGCCGCTCGGCCACTTCCTCGTAGCGACTGCGCGGAGCCAGGACCCGGGTGAGGGCAATGCACGCCTGGCCACTGTTCAGCGTCCAGGAGGCGGCGGTGATCGCGGCGACCGCCGCGTCCAGATCGGCATCGGGGAGAATCAGTGCCGCGGATTTTCCACCGAGTTCGAGGGTCACCCTCGTGAGATTGCCTGCGGCGACTTCCATCACGCGCTTTCCGGCTGCCACGGAGCCGGTGAACGACACCTTGTCGACGCCGGGATGCGACACGAGGTACTCGCTGACTTCGCGACCCGCCGGCAGCACGCTGAGCACTCCGGCCGGCAGTCCCGCCTCCTCCGCGACCTCGGCCAGCAGATTGGCGTCGAGCGGGGTCTCCGGTGACGGCTTGAGCACCACGGCGCACCCCGCAGCCAGCGCCGGTCCCAACTTCAGCGAAGTGACGAACTCGGGAACGTTCCACGGAACCACGGCGGCAACAACGCCGACGGGTTCCCGTCGCACGAGCACAGGATTCTTCAGACCCTCGCGGCGTTCCTCGAACGGAAAGCTGCGGGCGATCTGCGCCGCAACGGCATACATGGCGGCCGGTGCCGCCGCCTGCGCGGCCAGACTCCAGCGGATCGGCGAGCCGTTCTGCCGGGTGATCAGCCGCGCCATGTCGGGGACCCGCGCTTTCAGTCCTTCGCTCAGGCGCATCAGGACCGACAACCGCTCCTCGAGCGGAAGGCGGGGCCACGCACCGCGATCGAAGGCCTCCCGGGCGGCAGCGACCGCCGCGTCGACATCGGCGCGGCTCGCATGCGGCACCCGCCCCACCGGTTCGCCGTCGTGCGGATTCACCACCTCGATGATGTCGGAACTGGCCGGTGTCACCCACCGTCCTCCGATGAAGAGTTCCGTGTATTCGACAAATTCGCAGTCGATTCCCGCGGTCTTCGGCGCGCTCATCGGGTCACCCCGACCGGGCGGTCGCCGACGACGGAGATGCGCTCCATCACGCGCCGCGCCGGGTGGTAGTCGCTCGACGCGTAGTGCTGGCAGGTCCGGTTGTCCCAGAAGGCGATGGTGTTCGGACGCCACCGCAACCGAACCTGGAATTCGGGCCGCGAGATGTGCCGGTACAGGCGCGCCAGAAGCTCGTCCGACTCGGTGGGCGAGACGTCCAGAATGTGTTGGGTGAAGGCGATGTTCACGAACAGGACACGGCGACCGGTCTCGGGAATCACCCGGACGACGGGATGCTGCACGGCGGGCAGGTGCGATCGCAACGCCTCGACGGCGTCCTCCGGCATGCCCTTCCCGAACGTGTGAATCCAGTCGTGTTCGGCAACGAGGTGATCGATGCGGTCGCGGAGATCCTCGGGCAACGTGTCGTACGCCGCGCCGGTGTCTGCCCACAGCGTGTCACCACCGACCGGCGGAACCTCGACGGCGCGCAGCACCGCCGCCAGCGACGGCTGGGCGTCCCAGGTGACGTCGTTGTGCCAGTTGTTCTCGGTACCCACGTTCGCCATGTCCTTGGCGAACGTCGTGACATCCACGTCGGTCTGGCCCGGCTGCACGTATTTGAAGAACGGGTGCTGTTCGAGATCGCCCCAGCGCGAGGCGAACCCGCGATGGTCGGCCCGCGAGATGTCCTGGTCGCGGAAGAACAGCACCTTCCACTCGAGCAGGGCCTTCCTGATCTCCACCATCGTCTGTTCGTCGAGATCACCGCCGAGCCGGACGCCGCCGATCTCGGCCCCGATGGTCGGGGCAACCGGGTTCACGGTGATCCGCTCGTACCCCGACGTGTCGTGGGGCGGGTGCGCGACCAGCGGTCCGAACGGCGACAGCAAGGGTGCCGTGGTTGCGTGGGTCGTCTGCATGCTTGTACTCCTTCGAGGATGTGGCGAGAACGAGCTCGGGATGCGTCGGGTGACTCCGAGTGGGCAGTTCATCGGCCGGCAACCGGTTTCCACCCGCACTTGTGGTCCGAGTCACAACCGCAATTTTAAGGATGCATCCTTAAAGTGTCAATGCCGGGCGTCGTTCTCAGTAATCCGCATCCGAGAATTCGATGACACCGCGCAGGTTCTTGCCGGACAGCATGTCGTCGTAGCCCTGATTGATGTCCTCGAGGCGGTACGTCCGGGTCACGAGTTCGTCCAGCTTCAGCGATCCACTCCGGTACAGGTTCAACAGCTTCGGAACCTGCGTCCGCGGACTGGCACCGCCGAAGATCGTTCCCTGAATGCGCTTTTCGAGCATCGACAGCATTCCCAGATCGATGCTCGTCTTGCCTGCATCGGTGGGGCCGACGGCGGTGACGACCACCGTGCCGCCCTTCGCGGTCAGGTCGAGTGCCGGCTGAATCATCTCGCCGTCCATGACACCGACGGTGAGCACCGTGACATGGGACATCTGGCCCCACGTCAGGTCGCGGATCCGGTCGGCCGCCTCGGCCATCGACGAGAACGCGTGTGTCGCTCCGAACGCGAGAGCCTGTTCGCGCTTGAATTCGACCGGGTCGATGGCGATGACGAACCGTGCACCCGAATGTGCGGCGCCCTGGACGGCATTGATCCCGATGCCACCGCAGCCGACGACCACCACCGTGTCGCCCACCCGGCTACCACCGGCTTCCGTCGCCGAACCCCATCCCGTGCACACTCCGCATCCCAGCAACGCCGCCCTGTTCAGCGGGATGTCCTTCTCGATCTTGATCACCGCCGCACTGTTGACGGTGACGTAGGGGGCGAAGGCGCCCACCAATGCCATCGCGTACACGGGGCTACCGCCGGACGTCGTCCGGAAGGAACCGTCCGCGATCGCGCGACCGGTCCCGATCGCCGCGCCCTTGTCGCACAGGTGTTGCATCCCCCGAGCACACGGCCCGCAGATACCGCACGCCGGCGTGAAGGCGAGGACGACGTGATCGCCCTCCTCCACGGTCGTGACACCCGGACCGACCTTCGTCACCACACCGGAGCCCTCATGACCGCCGAGCATGGGAAAGAACGGCGGATTACGGTCACCGCTCCGGTAGTGGTGATCCGAGTGGCAGAGCCCGGACGCAGCGATACGCACCTGCACCTCCCCCGCAATCGGATCGCCGAGATCGAATTCCTCGATCTCCCAATCCCGTCCGGCTCCGCGCAGGATCGCGCCCTTGGTCTTCACACGAATCTCTTCTCTGGTGGATGAAAGTTGAAACCGACCGACCTGGCCCTCGTCACCGGGAGTTGGTGGCCGAGTCCCGGTCCGGGTTGATCAACAGAACGCTGATGATCGCGCCGACGACCATGACGCCGCCGAGGATCAGGAACCCCTCCCGGTAGCCGGCGGCCGGAGTCGCGGCCGAGGTCACGATGCTCCCGAGGACGAGCGGCGAGATGACACCGGCGCTGCTGTAGACGGCGACGATGAATCCGAGCACCGCGCCGCGCTGCCGGGCGGCGACGACGTCGGAGACCGCAGTCAGGGTGATACCCGCCGCCGCTCCTGCCAGCGAGGCACCGAAGATGATGAAGACGAGGTTGAGCAGCCCGCGGTCGAGCAGGGCGAATCCGACGGTGCTCACACCCGCGCTCGCCAGCATGAGCGAGGGCAGCACGCCGCGCGACATCCGGTTCGCAACACCCCGCTTGGTCATCATCCGCGACGCGACGCCCGCAGCAACCACCAGGATCGCCGTCGCCGCATAGGGTAGAGCGACCAGCGTCCCGGCGGTTTCCTTGTCGTAGCCGAGTCCGTTGTGCAGGTACAGCGGCAGCCAACTGATCTTGATGGCACTGCTGCAGTACGTCGCGAACATCAGGACGGCCACACCCAGCACGGTGCGGTTCCGAAGGATGCTCGACCAGGACGTCCGTGCCTCGCCGACTGCCTCGTCGACGGTGTGCGCGTCGAGAACCCCGCCTTCACGCCCGAACTGCAGCCACAGCGGCACCCACACGAGTCCGGCGACCACCAGCACCGCGAAGGCCGCGTGCCACGACTGATTGACGATGACCATGGTGAGCACCGGGGCCGCGATCACCGGACCGAGTCCGGCACCGGCGACGATGACGGAAGTGGGGATAGTGCGGCGATCCGCGGTGAACCAGGTGTGCGCCACCGCCACCGCCATCGCCGTCGCCGGGCCTTCCGCGAATCCCAGCATCATCCGCGACGCGATGAGGACCTCGTAGCTCTCGCTCCACACCATCGGGAGAAGACTCAGCACCCACAGGACCGCGGTCCCGGCGAGCAGGTACTTCGCCTTCACCCGGCCGATGAGAAAGCTGCCGAGGATCGACCCGGCCGCGAAGCACCAGAAGAAGCTGCTCTGAATGATCCCGAACTGCTGCGCGTCGATGTCCATGTCACGCATGAGGTCGGCGCCGGCCAGTCCGACGACGATCTTGTCCGCGTAGTTGACGATCAAGAATCCGCACAGGAGGGCGACGACGATCCACGCCTGTCGCGACGACACCCTCCTGCCTGTCCTCGTGCCGATTGCCTGACCCAGTTCGTCGACGCTCATCGAACCTCCTCCATTGCGCCACCGAGTTGTGGCAGAACTGCCGGGGCGCGCGAACTCTGCCGCCGTCGACTGAGAGGAGTAAATCAACAATCGTTAACTGTGGCAAGAGTCACATCGAACATTCCCCGGTATTGCCTGCATTTGTTGCGCACTTCGATGCTGCTTGCGCGATACGGGAGTGTTCAATCGTTCACTATCCAATCCGTCGAGGCCACCCACCGCTGGACGGAGGGGACGCTCGTTCGATCTGACGCAACGGGCGTCCCGTTCGTCCGGAGCGCCGTCGAGGGCGGATCCCCAAGTGGACAAGCACTGTGATCTAAGCCATAGTTCTCACCCGTCGGCACAAGCCGGCGCGCCCCTGACACTCGGATCGTCCGGCACGTTCCTGCCGGTGGAGGGATTCATTTCTCATGGCAACAATCACCTATGACCGCGCGACCAGGCTCTTTCCCGGCTCGGACGTCCCGGCGGTCGATCAACTCGACCTGCACATCGAGGACGGCGAATTCCTCGTCCTCGTCGGCCCGTCCGGCTGCGGAAAATCCACGTCCCTGCGGATGCTCGCCGGACTCGAGGACGTCGACGGCGGCCAGATCCTGATCGGCGGCCGCGACGTCACGCACGCCGAACCCAAGGACCGCGACATCGCGATGGTCTTCCAGAACTACGCGCTCTACCCACACATGACTGTCGCCGAGAACATGGGCTTCGCCCTCAAACTCGCCGGAACCGACAAGACCGAAATCCGCAAGCGGGTCGGCGAGGCCGCCGACATGCTCGACCTCCGCGACTACCTAGACCGCAAACCGAAGGCCCTCTCCGGCGGCCAGCGGCAGCGGGTGGCGATGGGCCGCGCCATCGTCCGGCAACCCCAGGTGTTCCTGATGGACGAACCGCTGTCGAACCTCGACGCGAAGCTGCGGGTGCAGACCCGCACCCAGATCGCCCAGTTGCAGCGCCGCCTCGGCACCACCACCGTCTACGTCACCCACGACCAGGTCGAGGCCATGACGATGGGCGACCGGGTCGCCGTCCTCAAGGGCGGGGTGCTGCAGCAGTGTGCGTCCCCGCGCGAGCTCTACCGCCGGCCCGCGAACGTCTTCGTCGCCGGATTCATGGGGTCACCGTCGATGAACCTGTTCACCGTGCCCGTCACCGACGACGGGGTGCAGATCGGCGACCAGCTGGTCCCCGTCCCCCGCGACGTCCTGACCGCGGCCGGCGGGCGTGAGGTGATCTTCGGGATCCGGCCCGAGCACGTCGAACTCGCCGACACCGGCGGCCTGAAGCTCGAGATCGACGTCGTCGAGGAACTCGGCTCCGAGGCGTTCGTGTTCGGCCGCACCACCGTGAGCGGGCGGACCGAGAACCTGGTCGCGCGGGTCGACTGGCGCAACCCGCCCGAGAAAGGCCAGGTTGTGCACGTGCGCGTCGACGAGGCCCACGCGCATCTCTTCGCCACCGACGCGGCGGGCGAGCGTCTGGTGCGGTGACGTCAGAGTTCCGGAGGACGGGCGGTCGAGCCCCTGACCACCAGGTGAGTCGGGAGCACGACCGCCCGTTCCGCAGGTTCCCGGCCGCTGAGCAGTTCCACGACCGCCCGGCCGGCCGCCGCCCCCTGCTCTCCGACCGGCTGCCGGACCGTGGTCAGGTCGGCCAGCTCGGCCGTCGGGTGATCGTCGATCCCGATCACCGACATCCCCGCCGGAACGGGAATCCCCGCACGTCGCAGCGTGCGCAATGCTCCGACGGCGACCTCGTCGGAATGACAGAACACCGCGGTGGGTACCTCGGCACGGCTGAGCAGCAGTTCCATGCCGCGCTCGCCGCCCTCGATTCCCCAGGGAACGGTGACGGTGCAGTCGTCGTCGAGTCCGGCGTCGGCGAGGGCGGCATGGAATCCTGCCACCCGGGCGATGTCGCCCTCCCAGTACTGGCCTTCCGGGTCCACGGTGCGGATCATGCCGATCCGGGTGTGGCCGATCCTGATCAGGTGCCCGACAGCCTGGCGCGCAGCCAGTTCGTCGTCGATCCGGACGGACGGGAACTCGCCGGCGTGCGCGCCGATGACGACCACGGTCACATCCATCTCCTCGAGCCGCGCCCGCTCCGGCCCGGTCAGAGGAAACGCCACGGCGATGACGGCATCGACCTTGCGGCGCAAGGGAAGCCGTTCGAAGAACGATTCGCGCTGGGACGACTCCTCGAGGCAGTACAGCAGCACGTCCAGATCCGCGGCGCGGAGTTCGTGTTCGATGCCGGCGAGAATCCGCGAATAGAACCAGGCGTCGATCCACGGCACCACGACAGCTACCCGCCCGGTCGCGCCCCCCGACAGCTTCGACGCCTCGGGTGAGATGACGTACGCCAACTCGTCCGCGGCCCTCTGGATTCGCAGTCGCGTCGCTTCGGAGACACCCCGCTCACCGCGCAACGCACGCGAGACGGTGGCGATCGAGACTCCGGTGCGGCGCGCGACGTCGGCCATGTTGACGGACTGCTTGGGGATCACGTCCCCACAGTAAGCGAACAACGCAAATATTTGCGTAAGTTCCTCACGGAATCCATGGCGCTGTAGTGCGCAAAAGAAATCATCCTGCTCGAGTTGACAGCTACCTGTGACGTGCCTCACGCTATCTACGCAAACGTTTACGCATCACATTCCCCCATCCCATCCCCCACCGAGGAGATTCGATGACCCAGTCCGTGGAGTCGACCGCAACCACCGTCGCGAGCCGGCACCCAGAAGCCTGGTGGAAGACAGCCGTCGTCTACCAGGTCTACATCCGCAGCTTCGCCGACGGGAACGGCGACGGCGTCGGCGACCTCACCGGCTTGCGATCCAAGCTGCCCTACCTCGCCGACCTCGGTGTCGACGCGGTGTGGATCAATCCCTGGTACCCGTCGCCGATGGAGGACGCCGGCTACGATGTGGCCGACTTCCGTGACATCGAGCCGTCGTACGGCACTCTCGCGGAGGGTGAGGCGTTCATCGCCGAGGCCCATGAGCTGGGCATTCGCGTGATTCTCGACATCGTGCCCAACCACACGTCCAGTGCCCATCGCTGGTTCGAGGCCGCCCTGCGCGACGAGCCGGGCGCCCGCGACCGCTACATCTTCCGCCCCGGCCGCGGTCCGGCCGGTGACCAGCCGCCCAACGACTGGCAGAGCGCATTCGGTGGTCCCGCGTGGAGCCGCCTGGACACCGGTGAGTGGTACCTGCGCCTGTTCGCTCAAGGCCAGCCCGACCTCAACTGGGAGCACCCCGAGGTCCGCGCGGAGTTCGAGGACATCCTGCGCTTCTGGTTCGACAAGGGCGTCGACGGCTTCCGCATCGACGTCGCCCACGGCCTGGCCAAGGATCCCGCACTGCCCGACGCCGGTGAGCGCCTTCCCGGTTCGCAGCACACCCAGCCGCATCCCGCGTGGGACCAGGACGCCGTCCACGAGGTGTACCGGGGCTGGCGGGCCGTCGCCAACGCCTACGCCGACCGCGTCTTCGTCGCCGAGGCGTGGGTGCCCGGCAACGATCGCCTGGCCCGCTACCTGCGCCCCGACGAACTCCACACGGCGTTTCAGTTCGACTTCCTGCGCGCCCCTTGGCGTTCCGCCAGCATTCGCGCCGTGATCGACGACGCGCTCGAGCAGGCAGCCACCGTCGGCGCTCCCGCAACGTGGGTGCTGTCCAATCACGACGTGCCGCGCACCGTCACCCGCTACTCCCGCTCACAGCCCGACCATCTCGTCGAAACCGACTGGGAGCGCGCCCGCTGGGCACTCGAGGAACCCGATCACGAACTCGGCCGTCGTCGCGCCCGTGCCGCCGCGCTGCTGCAGTTGGCGTTGCCCGGCACCGCGTACATCTACCAGGGCGAGGAACTCGGACTGGAAGAGGTCGAGGACCTGCCCGACGACGTCCGCCAGGATCCGACATGGTTCCAGACCGCCGGCGCCGACTGCGGTCGTGACGGCTGCCGGGTTCCGATTCCGTGGTCGAACGACGAAGTGCCGTACGGCTTCTCCCCGTTCGACGCGGAGGAGGACACCTGGCTCCCGCAGCCCGGGCACTGGGCCCCGCACACCGCGGAAGCGCAGGCCGGCCACCCCGAGTCGTTCCTCACGCTGTACCGCGAGGCGCTGGAACTGCGACGCGACTTCTTCGACACCCCGCACGCAGTCGAGTGGCTCGACACTCCCCCGGGCGTGCTCGCGTTCGCACGCGGCGCGGTGCAGTGCTGGGTGAACACCGGCCCCGAACCGGTCGCACTTCCCGAAGGACTGACCGTCGTGCTCGGTTCGGTCGCCGGCATCACCGGCGGAGTCCTCCCGTCCGACACCGCCGTGTGGCTGTCGGAACCGGGCGCGGGTGAATCACGATGAAGCGCGTCGCCGCCTGCGCAGTGGCCGTCGGCGTCCTGTTCGCGGCGACATCCTGCGCCGATCAGGGCATCGACGCCGCCGCGCAGGCGGAGAAGGAGAACCTCGACAGCCGCGGGCCCATCACCTACGTGCAGGGCAAGGACAACTCGAACGTCATCCGGCCTCTGATCGACGAATGGAACGCCACCCACCCCGGTGAAGAGGTGACGTTCAAGGAGCAGTCCGACCAGGCCGACCAGCAGCACGAGGACCTGGTGCAGCACTTCCAGTCCCGGGACTCCGGATACGATGTCGCCGTCGTCGACGTCGTGTGGACGGCCGAATTCGCGGCCCGCGGATGGCTGCAACCGCTCGAGGGCCCGATGGCGATCGACACGTCCGGACTGCTTCCGGCGACGGTCGCGGGCGCCACGTACGGGGACGTCCTCTACGCGGCGCCGCAGACCAGTGACGGCGCCCTGCTCTACTACCGCACCGACCTGATGGATCATCCGCCCGCCACCTGGGACGAGCTCATCGGCGCGTGCGGGACGGCGCAGCACGCCGGAATCGGCTGCTACGCCGGACAGTACGCCAAGTACGAGGGGCTGACCGTCAACGCGTCCGAGGCCATCAACACGGCGGGTGGGTCGATCCTCGGCCCGGACGGCGTGACCCCGACGATGAACACCCCGGAAGCCAAGGCGGGGCTGCAATCGCTCGTCGACGCCTACCGTTCGGGTGCGATCCCCCGCGAGTCCGTCACATTCCAGGAAGAACAGGCACGGCAGGCATTCCAGAGCGGCGATCTGCTGTTCATGCGCAACTGGCCGTATGCGTACAGCCTCATGGACGGACAGGGCAGTTCCGCGGTGTCGGGCAAGTTCGGGGTGGCGCCGCTGCCGGGGAAGAGCGGACCCGGTCACTCGACTCTCGGCGGGCACAGCGCCGCGGTCAACGTGTACTCCGAGCACAAGGCCACCGCCTCGGACTTCCTGAAGTTCTTCCTGGAGAAGAAGTCGCAGGCGTTCTTCCTCTCGCAGGGATCGCTCGCCCCCGTCCGCGCCGACGTCTACGACGACCCGGAGCTGGTCGAGCAGTACCCATACCTCCCCACGTTGAAGACGTCCATCGAGAACGCCGTGACCCGGCCGGTCACCCCGTTCTATCCCGCGGTCACCCGGGCCGTGCAGAACAACGCCTACGCCGCGATCAAAGGCGAGAAGACGGTGGACCAGGCCGCCGCCGACATCCAGTCCGCGATCGCCGCGGCCGGGTCCTAGAGGAGACAGCCGATGACCGTTCACGAACTCTCACTCGAGAAGACGCCCGCTCCCCCACACGGGGACGGCACGAGGTCCGGCGAACCGGATCCCGCGCGACCGCCGAAGGGACGCAGCAAGGCGGCGATGTTCCTGATCCTGCCGACCATGATCCTGCTGGGCATCGTCGTTCTGTACCCGGTGGTCAGCGCCATGGTGATGTCGCTGTTCAAGGACCCGACGATCGATCCCGCCACCGGCAAGTTCGTCGACCAGGGTTTCGCGGGACTGTCGAACTACACGCACTGGCTGTTCCAGCGGTGCACCGACACGACCGGAGCATCCGTGTCCTGCCCGGGCGGCACGCTGGGATCGCTGTTCTGGCAGTCGGTGTGGGTCACCGTGTTCTTCACCGTCGTCACGGTCGTCATCGAGGTCGCGCTGGGACTGTGGTTCGCCACCATCATGAACCGGGCCTTCCGCGGTCGGGCACTGCTGCGCACCAGCATCCTCGTGGCGTGGGCCATCCCGACCGCCGTCACCGCGAAGCTGTGGTACTTCGTCTTCGCGTACGACGGCATCGCCAACAAGTTGCTCGGCACGGAGATCCTGTGGACCGGCGACACGTGGCCTGCCCGGTTCGCCGTCGTGATCGCCGACGCATGGAAGACGACACCGTTCGTGGCGTTGCTGATCCTCGCCGGACTGCAGATGGTGCCCGCCGAGGTGTACGAGGCGGCGCGGATGGACGGCGCCAACGTGTGGCAGCGGTTCCGGTCGATCACGTTGCCGCTCATCAAGCCGGCCATTCTGGTGGCGGTCCTCTTCCGGGTACTCGACGTCCTGCGGATCTACGACCTCCCGGCGATCCTCACCGGCGGCGGTGGCGGCGACGGCACGGCCACCACCACCCTGTCGATCCTGGTGATCGACCAGATGCGCCAGGGTTTCAACAGCGCGTCCGCCCTCTCCACGATCACGTTCCTGTTCATCTTCGCCGTCGCCTACGTACTGGTGAAGGTGATGGGCGTCAACGTGATCGACACCCAAGAGCAGCAGCGAAAGGCCTGATCCATGTCCACAGCAGTCGTCACACCGGGGATGTCCCGGCCCGCGGTGGTACGCCGGCGCCGGGGACCGTCGCTCGCATCCATCCGCACCTACCTCGGCCTGGCGGTGATCGTCGTCTGGGGTCTGGCCCCCGTCTACTGGATGGTAGTCACCGCCTTCCGCCACTCCGACTACACGTTCGACACCACCCCGTGGCCCACGCACGTCACCCTGGAGAATTTCGCGAGCGTGTTCTCGACGGAGGCGGGCAACCACTTCGCCAGGGCGCTCGTCAACAGCACGATCATCGGCGCCGTCACCACCGCGATCGGCCTGATCGTCGGCATCGGCACCGCGTACGCACTGGCGCGACTGCAGTTCCGGGGAAAGCACGTCGTCCTCGGACTCATCCTGGCGGCGTCGATGTTCCCGGGTGTCGCCGTCCTGACGCCCCTGTTCCAGCTGTTCACGTCGATGGGCTGGTTCGGCACGTACCAGGCATTGATCATCCCGAACATCTCGTTCGTGCTGCCCCTCACCATCTACACCCTCACGGCGTTCTTCAAGGAGTTGCCGTGGGAACTCGAGGAGGCGGCCCGGATCGACGGGGCCAGCAGGCGGCAGGCGTTCCGAATGGTGTTGCTGCCCTTGGCCGCACCCGGACTGTTCACCACCGCGATCCTCGCGTTCATCGCGTCGTGGAACGAGTACCTGATCTCCAGTCAGCTGTCCAACGACGTGACCCAGCCGGCCACCGTCGCCATCGCTCAGTTCGCGGGAAGCAAGCCGCACGAGGAGCCGTTCACGTCGGTGATGGCAGCGGGAACGGTCGTGACCATTCCGCTCGTCATCATCGTGCTGCTGTTGCAGCGCCGCATCGTGTCCGGCCTGACCGCCGGTGGCGTCAAGTAATGCGGCTCCGCCGCCCGTGAGTACTTGTTAACCGCCCGCGGTTGACAAGTACTCACGGGTGGTCCTACGTGGCCAGGATCTTCGCCTTCTCGGCGCTGAATTCTTCCTCGGTGAGCACACCTTGCGCTCTGAGTTCTCCGAGATCCTTCAGCGCGGCGATCCGGTCGACGCTCCCTCCACCCGCGGAGGGAGTGGGGGCGGCCTGCGGCGGGGGTGCCTGGGAGTAGCCCGGGGCCTCGTTCTGCGGTGCTTGCGGCTGCTGCTGCGGTTGCTCTTTCGCCGCCCACCGCTGGCCCTGACGTCGAGACACTCGATTCGACACGGACGTCGCGGTTCCGGCGATGACGGCGGTGCGGGCGATCCCGCGGAGAAGTCCAGGCATGGTGTTGTCCTCGGTTTCAGTTTCTGGCTTCGAGAGCGTCGAGTGACGCCAGGATGCCCTGTACAGGGATGCGGCCCGACGCCACGAGTTGCGCTCCGGTGCGACGCAGGGCGGTTGCGAGCGGTGCGGCCCAAGTGTTCTCGTAGACCAGTACCGCAGCCGAAGCACCTGGCTCGAGCACGGATCCGGCGTCGGCGATGTCCGTCAGGTCGAGCAGGCCGGTCGAGGCCTCGGCGAAGAGCGACACATCTATATCGCCCACGAGTCCGACGTCGACGACGTCGATCGCCACGACGGAGCCGTCCGTTTCCTTGCGAAGGAAGACCAGGTCGAGCACTCGCACAGTGCCCTGCTCGACGAGTTCGCGGAGGATCGCCAACGCTGATCCGTCCGGTCGTCGGTCGGCAGGGAACTCCACCACGAGATAATCGATGGGTCCGCTATCCTCCGGGTCGATTTCGTTCACCGGAAAAACCTCTCTTCGTGCCTGCTGCGTAGATCCGCGGAAACCACCCCGAATCGGGGCTCGGTCACACTGGCCCCGGCCTTCCCACGAGAATTCCGGCCATCGTCCGAGCATAATCCCGTTCGAGACCGTCTCATGGGCTTTCCGGGATCCCTCGCTCCTTCACCCGCGTTCCGGCGAAAGGTCCTCGGATCACGGCCGACCCGCGCCGGCCGGGCGACCGGTCCCTCTACTTGCGCGGCCCCAGGACTTTCCCGCGTCGCTGTCCGGTGGCAGCATTCTCCCCGTGACTTTTGCTCATCGTTTGCGTCCCCGTCTCGTCGAAGAGCGAGCGTCGGTGTCGCCGCTCGAGCTGTTCTTCGACCTCGTCTTCGTGTTCGCTCTCACCCGCGTCACCGATCTGATGGCCGAGGACCCCACCGGGGTGAACCTGCTGCGCGGCGCACTGGTGATGGCCGTCCTGTGGTGGAGCTGGGTGGGGTACGCCTGGCTCTGCAACCTCGTGCGCGCCGACGAGGGCATCGTGCGGGTGGTGATGTTCGGCGCGATGGGCGCCATGTTCATCACCGCGCTGACGATCCCCGAGGCGTTCGACGACCTGGCCGGCGGACTCGACGGCCCCGTCATCTTCGCCCTCGGGTACTTCGTCGTCCGCCTCCTGCACCTGGTGATGTTCTGGGTGATCAGCCGCACCGACCCCCAACTGCGCGGTCAGGTGCTGCGCTTCGCACCGAGCATGATCACCGGCACCGTGTTCCTGCTCATCGCGTCGCAGCTCACCGGCACGGCGCAGACCGTGATGTGGATCCTCGCCCTCGCCGGCGACTACATCGGCACACTGATCGGCGGCACCGATTGGCGGTTGCGGTCGGTGAGCCACTTCGCCGAACGGCACGGCCTCATCATCATCGTCGCGCTCGGCGAGTCGATCGTGTCGATCGGCATCGGCGTCGCGAGTCTGCCGATCTCCTGGGCGATCATCGTCGCCTCGTTGCTGGGACTCGCCGTGTCGGGGCTGCTGTGGTGGTCGTACTTCGACGTCACGTCACTGGCCGTCGAGCACGCCTTCGAGGAGGCGAGCGGTGCGCGTCAGATCAGGATCGCCCGGAACTGCTACAGCTTCCTGCACCTGCCGATGGTGATCGGGATCGTGATGCTGTCGCTCGGCCTGAAGAAGATCCTGTCGTACGTCGGCGACGGCAACCATCACCGGCTCACCGACCCGCTGTACGGCTGGCCGCTGATCGCACTGTTCGGCGGCGCGGCGCTGTACCTCCTCGCACTGGTCGCGTTCAAGGCCTACGCGACGAGGTCGGTCACCGTGCCGCGCGTCGTGACGGCGGTCGTGCTGATCGCGCTGCTCCCCGCCGTCTGGCACATCCCGGCCCTCGCCACGCTCGGCGTGCTCACCGCGGTCCTGCTCGCGATGATCGGATACGAGATGGTCCGGTACGACCAGCCCCGCGACGAGATCCGGCACGGTGCGCACCCGTGAGTACTTGTCAACCTCCCGCGGTTAACAAGTACTCACGGGCGAAGCAGTCCTGCACGGCGGCGGCACCGAATTACCTCTGAGGCTCGAGATGATCGAGCCGGAGGGATTGATACACCATGACCGACAACTCTCGCGGCCCACGATTACGCAGTCCACTGCGCGGACCGTGGCTGACCTCGGTATTCGGCCTCGTTCTGCTGATCGGGCTTCCGGTCGTCATCGTCACGGGACTGCTCTCGTACATCGCGTACGGTCCGCAGTTCGGGCAGGCCCGTCCCGGCGACGTCGGGTGGCTGCACCTTCCGTACTTCGCGTGGCCCACCCGGCCGTCGTGGTTGTACCGGCTCACGCAGGGGCTGCACGTCGGGCTCGGACTGATCCTGGTGCCGATCGTCCTCGCCAAGCTGTGGTCGGTGATCCCCAAGCTGTTCGTGTTTCCGCCGGGGCGGTCGCCGGCGCAGGCGCTCGAACGCCTGTCGCTGATCGCCCTGGTCGGCGGTGCGCTGTTCGAGATCATCACCGGGGTCCTGAACATCCAGTACGACTACATCTTCGGCTTCGACTTCTACACGGCGCACTACTGGGGCGCGTGGGTCTTCATCGCCGGGTTCGTGACGCACACGATCCTGAAGGTGCCGTTGATGGTGAGGTCGCTACGTTCCCGGTCGTTCCGGGAGATGCTGCGCACGTCCCGCGCGCACACGCGCCCCGAACCGCCGGACGAGAACGGCCTCGTGGCCGAAGACCCCACCCCGCCCACGATCAGCCGCCGCGGCGCCCTCGCCCTGGTCGGTGGCGGCGCCGCCCTGGTCGCCGTCCTGTCGGTCGGGCAGACCACCGGCGGGTTCCTGCGCAGCGCCGCGCTGCTCCTCCCTCGCGGCCGCTCGTACGGTGACGGTCCCAACGACTTTCAGATCAATCGCACCGCCACGGCCGCGCACATCACCCCGGAGCTGATCGGCGACACCTGGCGGCTTTCGGTGACGGGTGGCGCGGAACCCGTGCAGCTGAGCCGAAGTCAGCTGCGCGCGATGCCGTCACACACGGCGTCGCTGCCGATCGCGTGCGTCGAGGGATGGTCCACCACCGAGACGTGGACAGGTGTGCGACTGCGTGACCTCGCGGACGCCGCCGGGGTGACCGCGTTCGCGTCGGCGAAGGTGACGTCGCTGGAACGGTCCGGGGCGTTCAACCAGGCGGTGCTGACGGCCGATCAGGTGCGCGACGCCGACGCCCTGCTCGCCCTCGAGGTCAACGGCGCGGACCTGTCCCTCGACCACGGCTACCCCGCCCGGATCATCGTTCCCGCCCTGCCCGGCGTACACAACACCAAATGGGTGCAGGCCATCGAATTCCGGGAGGCGTGAGATGCGCCGATTCGCCCGCTTCTACGGCGCCGACCCGCTGCATCTGCTGGCGGTGCTGTTCACGTTCGCCCTCGCCGGATATGCGGTGGCGGTGGTGGGTCCGCAGAATCTGTGGAATCAGGACGTGTGGTGGAAGTCGATCGCCGTGTGGTTCCTCGGCGCGGTGATCGCCCACGACCTCGTGCTGTTCCCGCTGTACGCGCTCGCGGACCGGTCCCTGACGTCCGGGCTGAACGCGATGCGGGGCAGGAGACCGCCACGACCGCAGTCGGTTTCGGCGCTCAACTACATTCGCGTGCCGACGCTCGCGTCCGGGCTGACACTGCTGCTGTTCCTGCCGGGAATCATCGAGCAGGGCGCCGACGCTTATCTCGCTGCGACGGGGCTGACGCAGGAACCCTTCCTCGACCGCTGGCTGCTACTCACCGCAACGTTCTTCGCGGTGTCCGCCGTCGCGTACGCCACCCGACTTGCGCTGTCCCGCACGGATGGTGGCACGGTGAGCGGCTCATGAGGAGGACGGACGTGTCCACGGACCTCCTGATGCGGCGCGCGTCGGCGGGACTCCCGTGCTGGGTGCGCGACGCACGGGGAACGCGTCGCCCCCTGCCGGTGGGCCGGTGGATGGGCGGGGACGCATCCTCCCTCTCCGATCGGATCGCGGACCGGGTGATGCTCACCGGCTGTCACGGCGCCACCGTAGACCTCGGATGCGGACCGGGCCGCCTCACCGCGGCACTCGTGTCGGCCGGCGTCGCGGCGCTGGGCGTCGATTCGTCGTTCACGGCAGTGCAACTCACGATCCGCCGAGGCGGACTCGCGCTGCACCGGGACATCTTCGCGCCGCTTCCGCGGTCCGGGCACTGGGACCGGGTGCTGCTCGCCGACGGCAACATCGGTATCGGCGGAGAGCCGGTGCGGATACTGCGCCGTGCACGAGAACTATTGCAACCACACGGAATTGTGATCGCCGAGGTGGATCCGCCGACCACGACAGGGGTTCGTCACGAACTACTGCGCTGGGAGACGGAGCATCTCGCCGGCGAGTGGTTCGCCTGGGCGAGTGTGGGTGTCGCCGCGATGTCCGGGGTCGCACGCGCTGCCGGACTGAGCGTGATCGATGTTCTGCAGCACGCCAATCGGTACTTCGTGCGGATGGAATGGGCGTAAGAGCTCCCATCCGCCGGCGAGGTCGCACCGAATACCTAGTGAACATCCACCCACCACCCCTTCCTCCGGAAAGGTTGTTTGATCATCATGTCGAACTATCGAAAAGCACTCGTAGCAGCGGCCATCGGCACCCTGGCCCTGACCCCGCTCGCGGCGTGCTCGAGCAACGATTCGAATGCGTCGTCGAATGTCAGCGCAGCAGCAGCCACTCAACCCGCACCCGTCGCCCAGGTCGACAACCTGACCGGGGTGAGTACCGCCGTCGCACTGGATTCCGGCTTCACCGGAGCCCTGACGACGCTCGGCCTCACCCCCGGAGTGGTGGGTACGGCGGCCCTCGCCGACGGATCGGTCAGCTTTCCGATCACCGGCGGCAACGTGAAGTACTGGGAGCCGGGGACGGTCGATCCCTACGTACAGGGCGAGATCATGCACGACGGTAGTGGATTGTCGCTGGCGGCACCCGGCACCGTCGTCGAACTCACCGATTTCGCGATCGACCCGGGCACGTCGCTGCTCACCGGGGACGTGAGCGTCAACGGTGCGCCCGCGGCGGCCGATGCGGTGTTGTTCGATCTCGACGGCCGCACGTTGAAGCCTCTGCAGACAGGACCGAACGACACCGCCATCCTGCAGGGTACCGAGGTCAAGATCTCGGAGGACGCGGCCGGACTGCTGAACGAGACGTTCAAGACCGACGCCGTGAAGCCGGGGCTGCTGGTCGGAATCGCCACCATCACGATCGCGACCAAGTGACCGTCTGCCCCCGAACGGCACCTCGGATGCGCCGGCCGTCACCAGTTCGTGAACAGCAGATGGTTGACGGCCAGCGCACCGGCGGCCTGCACCGCGAGCCAGAACCGATGGTTTCCGCGCGGCAGGAGTGCGGGGGCGGCGAGAAGCCACACTTCGAAGGGCAACCAGATCCGCTCGGTCTCCGCCTTGCTCAACGCGCTCAGGTCGGCGATCACCACCGCCAGCAGCGCGGAGAGTACGAGGAGCGGAACCGGCGACAGCGCCCGCACCCGCGACCAGGCGAACGCCCGGGGCAGCGCGGCGGGCACCGCCAACCCCACCGCGCAGACGAGCGAAGCGAAGTTGGCCCAGCCCCAGTAGGCGAACGGACGATCCGACGCGATGCCCTGGTAATACCGTTCCTGCACCAGTTGGTAGCCGTCGAACCACCAGAATCCGTACAGCGTGAACACGGCCGCCACCGCGAGCGCACCGACCAACGCGCCGACCAGTGGACGGGCCGTGCGCGCGATCACCAGGACGGCGACCGCCGGAATCGCCATCAGTGTGAGCCCGTAGCTGAGGTAGACACCGAATCCGAGCAGCACGCCCGCCGCCACCGCGACGAGGGCGGGGACCGGGACGGCCCGAGTCGCCGACAGGGCCAGCAGGGCGATCCCCCACGCCACCACACCGGCGAACAGTGCGTCCGCCGACACCGCCACCCAGATCGCGGCGGGTGCGAGGACGAGGAACGGGGCCGCGCGGCGGGCCATGGCCTCGTCGCCGAGCGCACGGATGGCGACGATCACCGCGGCCCCGGCGCTGGATCCGACCGCGACGCACAGCGCGGACGCCCAGGCACCGCCGTCGAGTCCGATCCGGTCGAGCCAGACGAACGTCAGGAGCGCACCGGGCGGATGCCCGGACACGTGGGTGGTCCACGAATCGGGCTGCAGGTCCAGGATCCGGCCCGCGAAACCGCGCAGCGTCGCGGGGATGTCCGTGACACGAGGGACCTCGTGGAGATACTCGTCGGTGGAGGTCAGGCGCCCGGCAAAGCCGCGCTGCCAGCCGTCGACCAGCGCGAGCGCCATCGCCCACAGGGCGGAGACGAGCCACACTCCCACCGTGAGGCGACGCCACGCCAGCGTCTGCGCCAGGTCCGGCCCCCACATCACGACCGCCGCCGCGACGGCGACGGCGACCGGCGTCCCCCACCCGAAGTGCACGTCGCGGAACCCGAACAGCGGCGCGGCGTCCGCGAAGTCCCGCACGCTCTCCGCGGTGCGGTGGACGATCGGCGTGATCGTCTCGTTTCCCAGGCGCGGGACGACGAACGCGACCACCACCAGGATCAGGGCGAGCGCGGCGCCCATGACGTCGCGGTACGGAAAATTCCGCTCCTCGGCGCGCTGCGGGGATCCGATGACGTCATCTCCTTCGGCGAAAGTCGCACTCGCGCCCAGCATAACGACGGAGGATTGACTGCATGACCGCAATGAGTGCACGCGAACCGGCCCGCGCGGACGTCGCCGTGATCGGCGGGAGCGGCTTCTACTCGTTCTTCGACGAGGACGCCGCGGAAGTCACGATCGACACTCCGTACGGCAGCCCCAGCGCCCCGATCACGGTCGGCGACGTGGAGGGCAGGCGGGTGGCGTTCCTCCCCCGCCACGGCGCCCGGCACGAATTCGCGCCGCACACCATCCCGTACCGCGCGAACCTGTGGGCGCTGCGCACGCTGGGCGTGCGGCAGGTGTTCGCACCCTGCGCCGCCGGCAGCCTCACCCCCGACCTCGGACCGGGCTCGATGGTCGTGCCCGACCAGTTGGTCGATCGCACCAGCGGCCGCACGCAGACCTACTTCGACGGAGGCGGTGTGCACGTCCAGTTCGCCGACCCGTACTGCTCGGACCTGCGCAAGGCCGCCGCCCGGCCGGGCGCAGTGGAGGGCGGTGTGCTGGTGGTGGTCGAGGGACCGCGCTTCTCGACCAGGGCGGAGAGCCTGTGGTTCGCCCGGCAGGGCTGGACCCTCGTCAACATGACGGGCCACCCCGAGGCGGTCCTCGCCCGGGAACTCGAGATGTGCTACGCCACCATCGCTTTGGTCACCGACCTCGATGCGGGGATCGAGGCCGGCGACGGTGTACGCGCCCTGGACGTCTTCGCCGAGTTCCAGCGCAATCTCGGGTCGCTGAAGACGCTGGTGCGGTCCGCGATCGCCGCCGCGCCCGAGGGCCCCTGCGAAGCCTGCCGCGTCCACGAGGGTGTGACGCTGCCGATCGAGCTGCCATGACCGGAACACGCGTACTGCTCACAGGTGCAGCCGGATTCATCGGCAGCCACATCCGCACCGCGCTGACCGGAGCCGGCCACGACGTCGTGGCCGTGGATGCACTGCTCCCGTCCGCGCACGGTGCCGACGTCGAACCGCCGGACGGTGTGCGACGCGCCGACGTCCGCGACCTTCCCGCTCTGATCGAACTGCTGCGGGGTGTGGACGTCGTATGCCATCAGGCCGCCGTCGTCGGTGCCGGTGTGGATGTGAGCGATGCCCCGGCCTACGCCAGCCACAACGACGTCGGCACCGCGACGCTGCTCGCCGCGATGCACGAGTCGGGTTGCGAGAAGCTGATACTCGCGTCGTCGATGGTCGTCTACGGAGAAGGCCGGTACCGCAACGGGCGGGGCGAGTTCGTGGAACCGGCCGCCCGCCGGACCGAGGACCTGGCAGCGGGAATCTTCGACGAGACGGATCCCGATACGGGGAAGCCCCTGGAGTGGGCCCTCGTGGAGGAGAACTCGCCACTGCGGCCGCGGAGTCTCTACGCCGCAGGCAAGGTCGCGCAGGAGAACTATGCGCTCGCCTGGGCGCTGGCCACCGGCGGTTCCGTGACCGCTCTGCGCTATCACAACGTGTACGGCGATCGCATGCCGCGCAACACCCCGTACTCCGGCGTGGCCGCGATGTTCCGTTCAGCCCTCGAGAACGGCGACCCACCGCACGTGTTCGAGGACGGCAGGCAGACGCGGGATTTCGTGCACGTCCACGACGTCGCGGCGGCGAACGTGGCCGCGGTCGAGGCGGCGCTGCCGGGATTCTCGGCGTTCAATGTGTGCTCGGGACAACCGATCACGATCGTCGAGGTGGCCGCGACGCTCGCGCGTTCGTACGGTGGCCCCGATCCCGTCGTCACCGGCGAGTACCGTCCCGGCGACGTGCGGCACATCGTCGCCGACCCCCGGCTGGCCCGGGAGCGGCTGGGGTTCCGGGCGCAGATCATGCCCGCCGAGGGAATCGCGGCGTTCGCGCACGCACCCCTGAGGGACGCGGCGCCGGCGGGACCTCCCCGTGTCTGAGCGCTCACCGATCACGCCGCGGGACGTCACCGTCGTGATCCCGTGCATGAACGAGGCCGGATCCCTGCCCGGAGTGCTGGCGGCGGTGCCCCGCGACTACCGGACGGTGGTGGTGGACAACAACTCCACCGACGACACCGCCGCAGTAGCCGGCGCGCACGGTGCGTCGGTGGTGCGGGAGCACGTCCCGGGATACGGTTCGGCCGTGCACGCCGGGGTGCTGGCGGCGCAGACACCGGTGGTCTGCGTGCTGGACGGCGACGGCTCGATGGACCCGGGTGAACTCCCGCGACTGGTCGCCGCGCTGGACTCGGGAGCCGACCTCGCCGTGGGACGGCGTCGGGCCGATCGACGCGGCACGTGGCCGCTGCACAGCAGGATCGGCAACGCCGTCCTCGCCGCACGACTCCGGCGCCGGTACGGCCTGCCGATCCACGACCTCGGGGCGATGCGAGCCGTGCGCAGACAGGACCTCCTCGACTTGGGCGTCGACGACCGCAGGTCGGGCTATCCGCTGCAGCTCCTCGTGCTCGCCGGCCGCGCCCACTGGCGGGTCGTAGAACGTGACATCACGTACCGCCCGCGCACCGCGGGAACGTCGAAGGTGTCGGGTTCGCTGAAGGGCACCGTCCTCGCCGTCCACGACTTCTGGAAGGTGATCGGGTGATCCTCGACGTCGCAGTACTCGTGGTCGCGAAGGCGCCGGTGCCCGGGTTCGCGAAGACCCGGCTCGCGCGGGACGTCGGCGACGCCCGGGCCGCCGACCTCGCCGCCGCCTCGCTGCTGGACACCCTGGACGCCGTCACGGGTGCCCGCGTCGCGCGGCGGGTGGTCGCGATGACCGGCGACCTCGGCCGGGCGGTCCGGGGCACCGACATCGCGGCAGCGCTCGACCGTTTCACGGTTCTGCCGCAACGGGGTGAGGATTTCGCGGAGCGATTGGTGAACGCCCACGCCGACACGTTCGACGCGTTCGGCCTGCCGGTACTCCAGATCGGCATGGACACACCGCAGGTGACGGCGGGACTGCTCGCGGAATCGGCGGACCTGCTCACCGAGCGGAAGGGCCGATGCGTCCTCGGACTCGCGGAGGACGGCGGGTGGTGGATCCTCGGAGCGCACGACGCGGTCGCGGCGGAGGCGATACGCCCGGTTCCCACGTCGACTCCGGACACCGGACGCCTCACCCGGGAGGCCCTCCTCGCCGCCGGCGCCGAGGTGCTGTCGCTGCCGACGCTCCGCGACGTCGACTACGCGGCCGACGTCGCCCCGGTCGCCGCCCTCTGCCCGGAGTCCAGCCGCTTCCGCCGTGAGTACTTGTCAACCGCGGGCGGTTGACAAGTACTCTCACGGGGCGTTGATGCGGGCAAGTGCGAGGTAGAGCGGTTCGGTGGGATCGAGTTCGATCCCGTTGCGACGGAGGAACGCGTCGAGCACGCCCCACACGAGGGGTGCCACTTGGCCGACGAAGTACTCGGTGTCCGGTTTCCCGGAGTCTGTCGACGACTCGAGCCACAGGTCGGTCGTCGAGACCATGATCCCGACCGCGGCGCGGGCCGTGAACCGGACGTCGGAGACTTCGGCGGACACGGACTCGAAGATCGTCGACGCGACCCCGGCCAGCCGGTCGGTGAGGTCGCGCTCGACGTCGAGGGACAGGGCTGATCCCGCGCCGTCCTGTTTCAGTTCGCCGTCCGCCAGGAAGCGGAAGACGTTCGGGTGCTCGGCGACCACCTCGGCGTAGCCCGTGATGGCGTGGTTCAGCGCCTCGTGCGGAGTGGTGAGCAGGAAGTTGAACTTGGGCGCCACCAGCTTGTAGACGTCGTGGGTGGTGCGGTCGGCGATGGCCTTGTAGAGGTCGGCCTTGTCTGCGAAGTGCCGGTACAGCCGGGGCTTCGTGGCCCCCGCCTCCTTGGCGATGTCGTTCATGCTCGGGCGTGGGCCGTGCGTGTCGATCACCCGATAGGCGGCGTCGATGAACGCCTCGCGGGCGCGTGCCCGCCGGTCCCACGACCGCGGGATGTCTGTTTCTGCCACTTCGCCTGGACTCCGAATACTCGTTGGACCGCATGCCGATACCCAGGGTACGGGACCTCGTTCCGGCAACGACAGTAGTGGTTGACACCGAAGTGCGCCGGTGTGACACTCGACTCCAACAAAACGTAACCGCGGGTAACGCTCATCGTGTCTCGCGGTAACCCGGCCACGCGGCCGAACGGCGTCCCTCGCCCGAAGCCGACTTCGAGGAGATCACTGATGGCACTGCGGAACGGAAAGAAGGTCGACGCGATCGACGTCGACCCCGGTGACGTGACCCTGCAGGCACGCAACGTGAATTTCGACTGGTCCCGGACCCCGCTGCACTGGATTCCCGGCGAACCGATCGCCTCGCACACGCTCAGCGCGATCAACCTGATCCTCCCCGAGGGGGAGCGGTGGTTCTGCGCCACGTTCACCGAGGCGCTGCCTCTGATCAACGACGACCGACTCCGCGCCGACGTCCGAGGGTTCATCGGACAGGAGGCGATGCACGCCGAAACACACAACGTGGTGCTGTACGAGTTCCTGGACGCACACGACGTGGACCCGCGGCCGTTCGTGTTGCAGTCCGAATTCCTCATGAGGAAGGTGCTGGGCCGCAGGGAGATGGGCAGCGCCCGCGCGCAGCGTCAGCAACTCGTCGAACGGCTCGCGTTCATCGGTGCGATCGAGCACATGACGGCGTTCCTGGGCGACTGGATCCTGAACGCGCGCCTCGAGGACTTCGACGCCGACCCGAGCATGACCGACCTGTACCGCTGGCACGGCGCGGAGGAGGTCGAGCACCGCAACGTCGCTCACGACGTCGCCATGTACTTCGGCGTGGGGTACTTCCGCCGCAATCTCGCCATGCTGGTGTCGTATCTCGCGTTTCTGGTGGTGATGACGCGCGGGCTGAAGTTCATCGTGCACGCCGACCCGACCATGCGCGACCGCGGCTACTTCTCCCTGTGGATGGGGCTGTTCGCCGCGATGCGCCGCGGTTCACTGCCCGGCCTGACGAGCCTGTTCCGGGGTGCACTCCGATATCTGCACCCCCGCTACTCGCCGCAGGCCGAGGGCGACACGGCGCAGGCGATCGCCTACCTGGCCAAGTCGCCGGCGGCGCGGGCAGCGGCGTGACCCCGACGTACCCGGCACCGACGTCCGTCCCGGGCGACCTCTGGGGCAAGCGCCGACGCGACCCGTTGCTGCGTGCCGTCGCCGGTGTCACCACCGCGTACATGCGCTCGCTGCGCTTCCTGTACCGCACCGATCTCACCCCGCCGGTCAGCGACGGCTGCCGGCGACTGCTGGTGCGCGAGCGCCGGGTGGTGGCGCACGACGAGAACGTCGTGAGCCTCACGCTCACCGCCCCCGGCGGAGGGGAACTCGACCAGTGGCGCCCGGGTGCGCATCTCGACCTGGAGCTGCCGTCCGGGCTGCGGCGTCAGTACTCGCTGTGCGGCGACCCGGCGGACAGTCGCGCGTACACCATTGCGGTGCGGCGCATTCCCGACGGCGGTGGCGGTTCGCGCGAGGTCCACGACATCCTGCACCCCGGAGCCTCGGTGACGGTCCGCGGCCCGTTCAACGCGTTCCCGCTGGCACTTCCCGGGCACGGATCGACGGCGGACCGACTGCACTTCGTCGCGGGCGGAATCGGGATCACCCCCATTCTTCCGATGGCGCGACTGGCCCATCGGCTCGACCTGGACTGGTCGATGGTCTACACCGGCCGCAACCGGGAGTCGTTGCCGTTCCTCGACCAGCTTGCCGAGTTCGGCGACCGGGTGACCGTGCGCACCGACGACGACGGCGGAATGCCTACCGCGGCCGAACTACTCGACACGGTGAGCGACACCGCAGCCGTGTACTGCTGTGGGCCGATCTCGCTGATCGCGGCGGTCGATGCCGCGTTGCCGCCCGGCACCGAATTCCACTACGAGCGGTTCTCGCCGCCACCGATCGTCGACGGACGGCAGTTCGAGGTCGAACTCGCCCGCACCGGCGAGGTCGTCCGCGTTCCCGCCGACCGAACCGCGCTCGACGCGATCTCCGAAGTGCGCCCCGGACTTGCCTTCTCCTGCCGGCAAGGGTTCTGCGGAACCTGCGCCGTCCGCGTGGAGCACGACAGCCGGACGTCCGGCCAGATGCTGTTGTGCGTCGACCGCACGGATGGCGAACGCGTCGTTCTGGACATCTGACAGCACCTCCGAGGAGACGGTTCCTTCATGACACCACTCGACAACAGGCACTTCAGGTTCGACGACATCCCCGACCAGTGGGGCAGGACCGTCCTCGTCACCGGTGCGAACAACGGACTCGGGCTCCACGCCGCGACGGCGCTCGCCGGTGCGGGCGCGACAGTCCTGCTCGCGTGCCGCAATCTGCACACCGGCGACGCCGCACTCACGCGGGTACGCAAGGCGGGCAGGGATGCCGAGCACCATCTGATTCCGCTGGACCTCACCGACCTGGCGTCGGTCCGGGACGCTGCGCAGCACGCGTGCGAGGTCGCACCGCAGATCGACGTGCTGATCAACAACGCGGGGCTGATGGCCGTTCCCTTCGGCCGCACCACCGACGGTTTCGAACTGCAGATCGGCACCAATCATTTCGGCCATTTCGCGCTGACCGGACAGCTCCTTCCCGCCCTCCTCGCGGCTCCTGCCCCACGCGTCGTCACCCTCGCGAGCATCGCGCACCGTCGTGGCCGGATCGTCCTCGACGACTTGAACTTCGACCGTCGCAAGTACACCCGGATGGGCGCGTACAACCAGTCGAAGCTCGCGAATCTGCTGTTCAGCGGCGAACTGGCCAGACGCAGCGAGGCTGCGGGGCTGCCCCTGCTCTCGGTGGCGACGCATCCGGGGATCGCCGCCACCAATCTCTTCGACTCGATGGTCCCGCCGATCCCGGGCGCTCTTGCCGTGACCCACCTCGGACTGCGGGTGGTCGGCAACGACGAGAAGGACGGCGCGCTCGGACAGCTGTACGCGGCGACCATGCCCGACGTCCGCACCGACGACTATCTGGGCCCGAACGAACTGTTCGGGGTCCGGGGACCGGTGGCGCGCTCGCCGCGCACCGGCGGGGCGCGGAACACGAAACTCGCGGCGGCCCTGTGGGAGAAGTCCGTCGAGCTGACCGGGGTGGAGTACACCCAGCTCGTTCGCGCGTAGCAGGGCCCCTCTGCCTCCGCGCGTACCATCGGAGTGGATGTCGGAGAGAATGACACGCCATCCGTCCACCGTGGCCGACTGGAGCGACGATCGCCGCAAGGCGCGTCTGCACGCGACACGGCTCGGTCACCAGTGGCAGAAATTCGGTCGCACCCGGCGCTTCCTCGCCGCGGTCGCGCTCGGGACCGTCCCCCTGCTCCTGGCCGGCGGCCAGTACTGGGTTCACGACGTGCAACCCGAACGGGAGCGACTCGCACTGACCCAGCCACAGATCCACGAGGTGTACGACGCGCAGTCGCCCGCCGACCACGACACCGCGGTCGTCGACCTGGTCGGGCTGGGCAACAAGGATGCCACCGACACGGCCCGCACCCTGTCCTCGTACGACCGCATCGGGCGGGTATGGGCAGTCCAGTACGACAACGGCGGTATCGACACCAAGGTGATCAGCGAACTGATCGCCACCCGCGCGGCCGACGAGGGCATCGACAACATCGTCCTGTCCGGGCACAGCATGGGCGGCGTCGTCGCGTTGGAGGTCGCGCAGCACATCTACGAGGACACGGACGCCAACCTCATCGGAGTGGTGCTCGACTGCACCCCGGTGGACCTGCACGCCGTCCGGGCCGGGAGCCGGGACAGCGGCGAGGACATGCTGCGGTGGATCGGCTGGCTCCCCGGCGCGCGGGAGAGCCGGACGATGCGCCTGCTGGTGGAGACCGCGGCCCGGCAGAGCAGGTTCCTCGACACGAAGTCGGACTGGTACCCGCACGTCGACGTCGACGAATTCCGCGACGTCCTCGACGAGGTCCTCACCGAGAAGGTCCTGTCGGAGGACGTGGCGAGCAACGGGCTGATCGAATCGCAGTTCAAGACCATCGTCGCGTCCGGTGCGATCGACAACCTGAAGTCGCTGGCGGTGGAGACGGACGACAAGCCGCGGCCCGGGATCGTCTTCGTGCGTCCCCGCGCGGGGTGGAAGGACCCGGTGGTCGACGTCGACTACACGCAGAAGATCCTCGTCGAACAGTCCGGCGGGACCGACGGCGCGCTGCTGGTGGCGAAGCTCGACGGGACCGGCCACGCGAATCCGAACCAGCAACCGGTCGCGTACAACGAGGCGATCGTAGGCCGCATCGTGCCCTTCCTCCAGCCCATGTTCGACGAGGTGGCGGTCACCAGCGACGCCGCGGGCGGCCGGCGGTGACGACCCGGCCGGGCCACTCCGACGTGCGGGACTCCCACGCCCGTGCCAGCAGGATCGCCAGGCCCAGGTACGCCCATCCCGCCAGCACGTCCACCACGTAGTGCTCACCGCCGTAGACCAATACGAACGCCATGGCGAGCGGGTAGGCGACCAGCAGCGTTCGCGACCACAGGTTCTTCGCGAACGGCCAGAGCGCGACGGCCACGAGCAGGGCGAACGCCGCGTGCAGGGACGGCAGCGCGGCGACGGGGTTGCTCTGCGCCTCCAGCCACCGCGTGCTGACATCCGTGGGGACCACACCGAATCCGAAACCGGCGACGCGGCCCACGCTGCCGGAGATCACGTCCCCCTCGGCGGCCAGCCACGGCGGAACGGACGGAAGGAGGATGTAGGTGACGAGGCCGAGATACGACAGCAACAGCACCCGCCGCATGTACCCCGACCACAGGTCGCGCGAGTATACGTAGAAGACGGCCGCGACCACCCACGGAACGATGAAGTGGCTGGTGTAGACGATTCCCGTGAGCAGAGTCCACCACGGCAGCTCACCGGTCGGGGGTAGGAGGGTTTCCTGCAACCAGACCGTGGGGATCGCGCCGCCGAAGAGCCAGCTCTCCACGGTCACCAGTTCCTCAGCCCGCACCGGCATCCCGAGTTCGTGGGCGACGCCCCGGCTGAGGTCGTACACGACGAGAGCGGCGATGAGCGGCAACCAGTCCCGCACCACGCGCAGATGGTCCTGCCACGGCCGATCGATCGTGAAGGCGACGAGGCCGGCGACGATCCACGTCGCCTGGTAGATGCGGTCGGTGGGGAGCCCCAGCGTGTAGATCGTGGCGGCCAGCGCGAGCAGGTACGCACACCACACCACCCACCGGAGGTGCTGCCGCCCGTGAGTACTTATCAACCGCCCGCCGTTAATAAGTACTCACGGGCGCAGCATCCCCATGCCTGCCTGCCCCGGCGGCGAATCGGGCGGCACCCTCGACCGTTCCGTTCGCCAGCGACGTTGCGCCGTGGCGGAATTCGTTGAGCATCGCCTGTTCCTCGGTGAGCCCGTCCTGCTCGAGCAGCGACAACCGGTCCTGCCGCAGGCACACCTGGGGCAGGGCGGCGATCTCGGCGGCCATCTGCCGGGCCGCGGCGAGTGCCTCCCCCGCCGCGACCTTCCGGTTGATCAGGCCGATGCTCAGGGCTTCGTCGGCGTCGACGGGCCTCCCTGTGAGGACGAGGTCCATCGCGCGACTCTCCCCGATGAGCCTCGGCAGGCGGACGGTTCCGCCGTCGATGAGCGGCACGCCCCAGCGGCGGCAGAACACTCCGAGGACGGCGTCGGCACCGGCGACCCGCAGGTCGGCCCACAGCGCCAATTCGAGCCCACCGGCCACCGCGTGCCCGTCGATCGCGGCGATCACCGGTTTGGACAACCGCATCCGGGAGATGCCCATCGGTGCGTCACCGTCGGGCGCCACCCGGTTCCCTGTCCCGGAACTGATCGCCTTGAGATCCGCTCCCGCACAGAATGTTCCGCCCTCGCCGTGGAGCACCGCGACGGACGCGTCCTCGTCCGCGTCGAATGCGCGGAAGGCGTCGGCGAGCGCGTCGGCGGTGGGCCGGTCGACGGCGTTGCGGACTTCGGGCCGGTTCAGGCTGATCGTCGTGACCGGGCCGTCCTTGCGAACGAGTACCACGTCGGAAGTCATCGAGTGCGCCTTTCCTCGCTGGTGCAGCCGACGCTAGCACTCTTGACGGAAGAACGGAACGGGTGTTCACTCCTTGAATATGGCCTACCGGCGCACCCCCGCCGTCCAGGAACGCCTGGACGCACTCCGCACCACCCTCATCGATTCCGCGATCGGGCTGATCGCCCGCCACGGATACGCCGGGTGCTCGATCTCCGCGGTCGCGACCGAGGCGGGCGTCGGCACCGGCACCGTCTACCGGCACTTCTCGAACAAGGGCGAACTGTTCGCGGAAGTCTTCCGCATCGTCTGCAGTCGCGAAGTGAGCGCCGCCGTCGAATCCGGCAACGCCGCCCGGGGCGCCGAGGGTCGCTGCGTCGCCGCGGTATCCGCCTCCGTCGGCACGTTCGCCGAACGCGCGCTACGCGCACCCACCCTGGCGTACGCGCTGCTCGTCGAGCCCGTCGACCCGCAGGTCGACACCGAACGCCTCCTGTTCCGCGAGTCGTTCCGCGACGCGCTCGCGGTCGCGATCGCCGCCGCCGTCGAGGCCGGGGAGATCCCGGAACAGGACGCGTCGGTGACCGCCGCCTGCATCGTCGGCGCCATCGGCGAAGCGCTGATCCTGCCCCTGGCCCGCGGTGCCGCCGACGGCGCGATCATCCCCGCCCTGCTCACCTTCACCCTCCGATCCCTCGGGAGTCCGACATGAGTGCCACACACGAAGTCTTCAACCAGGTGCCGCCGCTGGTCAATTTCGACGCGGCCGATTACGCACCGATCCTCGAAGCGCTGCAACGCGAGGGCGCCCACGACGCGCTCGAGGAACTGCACGACGTCGGCCGCCTCGCCGGCAGCGAGGAGGCGCAGCGCTGGGGCGATCTCGCCGAGGCGCACCCTCCCGTCCTGCGCACCCACGACCGCTACGGCAACCGCATCGACGAGGTGGAGTACGACCCCGCGTACCACCAGTTGATGACCACCGCCGTCGAGATGGGCCTGCACGGCGCACCATGGGCCGACCCCAACCCACGCGCCCACCTGGTCCGGGCCGCGAAGATGGCGGTGTGGGGCCAGGTCGACGCCGGTCACGGCTGCCCGATCTCCATGACGTACGCCGTCGTCCCCGCCCTGCGCCACAACCGTGAGCTGGCGGAACAGTACGAACCGTTGCTCACCGCCCGGGTCTACGATCCGGCGCTGCACCCTCCGCTGACCAAGGCCGGCCTGATCGCCGGAATGTCGATGACGGAGAAGCAGGGCGGCTCCGACGTCCGCGCGGGCACCACCCGCGCGGTGCCGCAGTCCGACGGCAGCTACGTCCTGACCGGGCACAAATGGTTCACGTCGGCGCCGATGTCCGACGTGTTCCTCGTGCTGGCCCAGGCCCCGGGCGGACTGTCGTGTTTCTTCCTGCCCCGGGTGTTGCCGGACGGCACCCGCAACCGGATGCACCTGCAGCGACTCAAGGACAAACTCGGCAACCATTCCAACGCCAGCAGCGAGGTCGAGTACGACGAGGCCGTGGCGTGGCTGGTCGGCGAGGAAGGCCGCGGCGTTCGGACGATCATCGAGATGGTCAACATGACCCGCCTCGACTGCACCATCGGCACGGCCACCGGCATGCGTGTCGGCACCGCGCAGGCCGCGCATCACGCCGTGCACCGCAGCGCATTCGGCGCCCACCTGGTGGATCAGCCGCTGATGCGGAACGTGCTCGCCGACCTCGCCGTCGAGTCGGAGGCGGCCACGACCGTCGCCCTGTGGCTGGCCGCGCTCACCGACCGCGCGACCGCGGGCGACGAGCACGCGAACACCCTGCGGCGCATCTCGCTGGCGGTCAGCAAGTACTTCGTCTGCAAACGCGGTCCGATCCACGCCGCCGAGGCCCTGGAATGCCTGGGCGGCAACGGGTACGTGGAGGAATCACGGATGCCGCGGCTGTACCGGGAGGCTCCCCTGCTGTCGGTGTGGGAAGGTTCCGGCAACGTCGCCGCCCTGGACACCCTGCGCGCGATGGCGAAACAGCCGGAGACGCTTCAGGTCTTCTTCGACGAACTCGATTCCGCTGCCGGAGCCGACGCGCGACTCGACGCCGCCGTCGCGGATCTGAAGGCGAGTTTCGGCGACGTCAGCTCACTCGAGCACCGGGCGCGGCGGGTCGTCGGCGACATGGCGCTCGCCCTGCAGGGTTCGCTACTGATCCGCCACGGGCACCCGGCGGTGGCCGACGCGTTCTGCGTCAGCCGGTTGTCCGGCGACTGGGGCACCGTGTTCGGGACGCTGCCGACCGGCGTCGACACCGCCGCCATCATCGACCGCGCCACTCCCAAGGTGGGGTCGTGACCGGCCACGACGACCACGCCGGCACCCGTCCGGCGGCCTGGCGCGACGGCTGGGACGAGGGCGACGACTCCCTGTTCGCGGGTCGTGAACCGGATCGGGCGGACCACCCGGCGCAGTATCGGACCCTCACCTACGAGGTGACCGGACGCATCGCCCGGATCACGTTCAACCGTCCCGACCACGGCAACGCGATCACCGCCGACACTCCCGTGGAGCTCGCCGCCACTGTGGAACGCGCCGACCTCGATCCCCGCGTCCACGTGATCCTGCTGTCGGGGCGCGGCAAGGGATTCTGCGGCGGGTACGACCTGGGCATCTTCGCCGAGCACGGCGGCCACACCGACGAAGGGCCGGACCGCACGACGGGCACCGTGCTCGATCCGATCGTTCAGGCGCGCAACCACAATCCGTTCGGAAACTGGGATCCGATGGCCGACTACGCTATGATGAGCCGGTTCAACCGCGGCTTCGCGAGCCTGCTCCACGCGAACAAACCGACTGTCGCGAAGATCCACGGATTCTGTGTGGCCGGCGGCACCGACATCGCGCTGTACTGCGACCAGATCGTCGCCGCGGACGACACGAAGATCGGCTATCCCCCGACCCGGGTGTGGGGTGTGCCTGCCGCGGGCATGTGGGCGCACCGCCTCGGCGACCTGCGGGCGAAGCGACTCCTCCTCACCGGCGACTGCATCACGGGACGGCAGGCGGCCGAGTGGGGTCTCGCGGTGGAGTCGGCGCCCGCGGAGGAACTCGACCGGCGCACCGAGGACCTCGTCGAGCGGATCGCGAAGATGCCCGTCAATCAGCTGATGATGGTCAAGCTCGCACTGAACAGCGCGCTGCTGGCGCAGGGCGTCGCGAATTCGACGATGGTGGGCACCGTACTCGACGGCATGTCCCGGCACACCCGCGAGGGGTATGCGTTCCAATTACGCTCGGCCACCGTCGGATTCCGTGAGGCCGTCCGCGAACGCGACCAACCGTTCGGTGATCACAAGTCGCAGCAGTCGCAGCCGGGATCCTGATCCGCCGCGCGAGTACCGACCGGCGCGGGGCAGCAGGTGTCGCCCTTCCACGCGTCGACGCCTTCCTTCACCGCGATGACCGCGATCACCAGGGCGGCGATCGGATCGGCCCACGACCAGCCGAGGGTGCTGTTGAGCAGCAACCCGACCAGCAGCACCGCGGACAGGTACGTGCACAACAGGGTCTGCTTGGAATCGGCGACCGCCGACAGGGAGCCGAGTTCACGACCGGCCCGCCGCTGCGCCCACGACAGGACCGGCATCACGGCCAGACTCGCTGCGGCCAGCGCGATTCCGACCGTCGAGTGCTGCGCCTCACCGACCCCCAGCAGTGACCGCACCGCGTCGACGCTCACGTACGCGGCGAGCCCGAAGAACGAGAACGCGATGACGCGCAGCGCGACCTTCTCCCGCGACTCGGGATCGCGTCCCGCGAACTGCCACGCGACCGCGGCCGCCGACGACACCTCGATCACCGAATCCAGGCCGAACCCGATCAACGCCGTCGACGAGACCCGCGCACCCTCGGTGAGTGCCACGATCGCTTCGATCACGTTGTAGGTGATCGTCGCGGCCACGAAGAACCTGATCCGGCGGGACAGGACCTGCCTGCGTTCGCCGGTCGGCCTGGTGGGCATGCCGAGTTCGGACGCCATCAGCAGCAGCCTTCTGTCTCCGCGTCCGGGCAGCAGGACGGATCGACCGCGAGCACCAGGCCGAGCAGGTCGTCGAGGGCACGTGCGATGCGCGGGTCGGCGAGTTCGTATCGACTCCGCCTGCCCTCCGGCACCGCGACGACCAGACCGCAGCCACGCAGGCACGACAGATGATTCGACAGGATCTGCCGGGACACCCCGATCTTCTCGGCCAACTCCGACGGATACCCGGGCCCGGACCGCAGGCTCAGCAGAATCTGCGTGCGGGTGGTGTCCGACAGCGCGTACCCGAAACGCGCGAGGGCGTCCCGGTGGACCAGTGTCTCCATGAGCCTGACTGTACATCGATTTCTGTATTCAGGAAATCGTGAATCAATGGTCGAGACTCACGGTTCGGCGTGCTCCGACGCGGCGGCGGCGCGGGCCATGAGGAGGTTCCGTTCACGGCGGGTAGGCGCGGTCGCCGCGGCGTCCTCGAGCGTCCGGGCCGCCTCGCCGTAGCGGCCTAGGCGTTCGAGGACTTCGCCCCGCACGGCGCCGTAGAGGTGGTGGCGCGCCAGCCGAGGGTCGTCCCGCACGGCGTCGAGCGCAGCGAGCGCCGCCTCGGGCCCATCCGAATGCAGCAACGCCACCGCACGATTGAGTTCCACCACCGGCGACGGCGCCACCTGCGCCAGCGCGTCGTACAGGGCGACGATCGCCTCCCAGTCGGTGTCCTCGAAACGTGGTGCCCGGGCATGACACCCGGCGATCGCGGCCTGCAGCGAGTAGGGGCCGAGCGGGCGGCCGAGCCCGACAGCCCGCTCCAGCGCGGCACTGCCGTGCGCCAGAAAGGTCCGGTCCCACCGCGACCGGTCCTGATCCTGCAGCAGGACCGGCTCACCGTCGGGACCCACCCGGGCGGCGAACCGTGACGCCTGCAACTCGGTGAGCGCCACCAGTCCGTGCACCTCCGGTTCCCGGGGCAGCAGGCCGGCGAGGACACGGGCGAGCCGCATCGCCTCCGACGCGAGGTCACGCCGAATCCAGTCCTCACCCGACGTGGCGGAGTACCCCTCGTTGAACACCAGATAGACCACCTCGAGCACCGCCGACAACCGTGCCGGAAGTTCCTCGCGTGCGGGCACTTCGAATGGGACCTTCGCCTCCGACAGCGTCCGCTTGGCCCTGCTGATCCGCTGCCCCATCGTCGCCGAGGGGACGAGGAACGCCCGCGCGATCTCGTCGGTGCGCAGACCCCCGATCAGGCGAAGGGTCAGTGCCACACGCGATTCCCGGGGAAGCACCGGATGACACGCCACGAAAACCAGAGCCAGCAGGTCGTCCTCCACGCCGTCGACGGCGTCCGGCGCGGGCATGGCGCTCGGCGGTTGCGCGGACGGGTCGACAGCGATCTCCGTGTACTTCGACTGCCGCGACCGTTCACGGCGAATGCGATCGATCGCCTTGTGCTTGGCCGTGGCCGTCAGCCACGCACCCGGTTTGTCGGGGACGCCCTGCTCCGGCCACTGTTCGAGCGCGAGCACGAACGCATCCTGAGCGATCTCCTCGGCGATCCCGACGTCACGGACGAGGCGAGTGAGCGACGCGATGAGGCGCGGAGACTCCATGCGCCACACCGCCTCGACCGTGCGCTGGACGTCCACCGGACTCAGCCGTTCGGGTGCTGCTCGCGGATCCGCGCCGCGAGTGCCTCTTCCTTCTCCCGCAGCTCCGGAGTGAACTCGTCCCCGAAGTCCTCCGACTCGAAGATCGGCCGCACCTCGATCAGCTGGCGCAGTCCGGTGCCGGGATCGGCGGGGCACTTCTTGACCCACTCGATCGCCTCTTCGAGGGATCGCACCTCCCAGATCCAGTAGCCCGCGATGATCTCCTTCGACTCGGTGAACGGGCCGTCGACCACCGACGTCGTGCCGCCCTCGAACACCACCCGTGCGCCGGCGCTGGTCGGCTTCAGACCCTGGCCGTCGAGCATGATGCCCGCGTTCACCAATTCCTCGTTGTACGCGCCCATCGCGGCCAGCATTTCCTCGGTCGGGGCGATCTTGTCTTCGTCGGCACCTGCACCCTCGATCATCACCATGACCCGCATGATTTCCTCCTCGATTGTGGTCGGTCCAGGCCTTCTTGCCGTGGACTCACACAGTACGTCGAACGGGCCACCACGGATTTCGACATTCGCCCCGTGAGTACTTATCAACCGCCCGCGGTTGATAAGTACTCACGGGCGGGACTGCAACACGATGCAACGCTTGCCGCCCGCCCCACTCCGGAGTGTGCTGTACATCACATACCAAGCGAAGGAGAGGTACATGACACAGACGGTCCAGCCGACTGCGGTGCAAACGTCCCTGACACCTCAGGAACGAGTCGACCTGTGGTTGGCGAGCTTCGAATCCGCTCTCGCCGCGCGCGACGTCGACCGCGCCGCGGGCATGTTCGCAGTCGACAGCTTCTGGCGCGACCTGGTGGCGTTCACCTGGAACCTCAAGACGGTCGAGGGACGCGACGCCGTCGCCGCGATGCTGCACGCACGCCTGGACGACACCGACCCCGTCAACTTCCGCACCACCGAGACACCGGACGAGGCCGACGGCGTCACCTCCGCGTGGATCGAGTTCGAGACCGCGACGGGCCGGGGCAAGGGGCACCTGCGCCTGAAAGGTGACGAGGCGTGGACCTTCCTCACCACCATGCAGGAGTTGAAAGGCCACGAGGAACGCCGGGGACGGAACCGCGTCAAGGGTGCTGTTCACGGCTCCGGCGGCGACACCCTGAGCTGGACGGAGAAGCGGGAGATCGAGGAGCGGGAACTCGGTTACACCCGCCAGCCGTACGTTCTGGTGATCGGCGGCGGCCAGGGCGGCATCGCGCTCGGCGCGCGGCTGCGCCAACTCGGGGTCCCGGCCATCGTCGTGGACAAGAACGAACGCCCCGGCGACCAGTGGCGCAACCGCTACAAGTCGCTGTGCCTGCACGACCCGGTCTGGTACGACCACCTGCCCTACATGCCGTTCCCGGACAACTGGCCGGTCTTCGCGCCGAAGGACAAGATCGGCGACTGGCTCGAGATGTACACCAAGGTGATGGAGATTCCGTACTGGTCGTCCACCACCTGCACGTCCGCGACGTTCGACGAGGAGACCAAGGAGTGGACCGTCGTCCTCGACCGCGACGGCGAGGACGTGGTGCTCCACCCGAAGCAGCTGGTGCTCGCCACCGGCATGTCGGGCAAGCCGAACGTTCCGTCGTTCCCGGGCCAGGACGTCTTCCGGGGCGAGCAGCACCATTCGAGTCAGCACCCCGGTCCGGACGCCTACGTGGGGAAGCGCGTCGTCGTCGTGGGTGCCAACAACTCGGCTCACGACATCTGCAAGGCGCTCTTCGAGAACGGCGCCGACGTGACGATGCTGCAGCGGTCGTCCACGCACATCGTGAAGTCGGACTCCCTGATGGACCTCGGCCTCGGCGACCTCTATTCGGAGCGCGCTGTCGCGGCGGGAATGACGACGGAGAAGGCCGACCTCACGTTCGCGTCACTGCCGTACAAGATCATGCACGAATTCCAGATCCCGATCTATCAGAAGATCGCCGAACGGGACAGGGACTTCTACGACCGACTGGAAAAGGCCGGATTCAAGCTCGATTTCGGTGACGACGGGTCCGGTCTGTTCATGAAGTACCTGCGCCGTGGGTCCGGCTACTACATCGACGTCGGCGCGTCCGACCTCGTCGCCGACGGCAGCATCCACCTCGTGTCCGGACAGGTCGACCATCTCACCGAGGACGCCGTGGTTCTCACCGACGGGACGGAACTGCCTGCCGACCTCGTCGTCTACGCCACCGGCTACGGGTCCATGAACGGCTGGGCCGCCGACCTCATGGGTCAGGAAGTGGCCGACAAGGTCGGAAAGTGCTGGGGCCTCGGCTCCGACACCACCAAGGACCCCGGACCGTGGGAGGGCGAGCAGCGCAACATGTGGAAACCGACCCAGCAGGAAGCGCTGTGGTTCCACGGTGGCAACCTGCACCAGTCGCGGCACTACTCGCTGTACCTCGCTCTGCAGCTCAAGGCCCGGCACGAGGAGATCCCGACACCGGTCTACGGGCTGCAGGAGGTGCATCACCTCAGCTGATTCGCCCCGACAGCGGCGCCCCGTATCACTGGTGCGGGGCGCCCAGGCGCGCACCGGTCACGCGGTCGAGGTCGATGCCCCCACTGCCGCCGCCAGGGAGTCGAACTGTGCGTGGATCAGCGCCACGTAGCGCTCGGGGTCGTTCATCATGTTCGGAGTCGTCAGCACCGAGATGGTCAGTGTGTTGCCGAGCGAATGGATCGCATGTGTGAGACCCTGCCGGGCCGTCAGCGCCGCGGCACCGTACGTCGACACGGCCTGCGCGTCCCGCAGCCACAGATCTACGCCACCGCGTGCGACGTTGGTCGTCACGACGTTGAAGTATGGAACCGACGAGGAAGAGGACGGCAACCGTGATGCGATCCAGTTGATCGCCCGCACGACGAAACCTGGAGTCACGTCGACCAGCGTCTCGGAACGCAATACCTCGGCGCGCTGTTTGCGGTCCCGCTCCGCCGCTGCGGAGGTGTGGATCGCGCGGAGCCGCTCGAGAGGGTCGGCGATGTCGGTGTGGAGATCGATCTGCAGGACCGTGAGCTGGTTCGCCGACTCCAAGTGTCCGAGCGACCGGATCGACATCGGGACTTTCGCTCCCAGCGACTCTTCGGGTTCTTCGCCGACTTCCCGCAGGTAGTCGCGGAGCGCGCCGGCCACCAGGGTCAAGGCCACGTCATTGATCGTCACGTCCCCGGCGGCGGCCCGGATCGCCCGGACGTCGTCCAGCAGGAACGACGCGGCGTCGAACGTCCGCGCCGGGCCCACGCTCCCGTTGAACCGTGTAGCCGGCCGCATCCGCGGCGGGACCCACACCTCTCCGCTGTCGACTGCGGCCTTGACTTCCTTGCCCGCGGCCGAGACGTCCCGGAGGCCTTGCACGAACGCACGCAACTGCCGGGAAACGGTCGGGAGCGCCTGCATGACCGATCTCGGACCGACGGGCGTCTGCGGTCCCGTCGCCGGCTGTCGGTCCACCTGAGCGGAGAAGAGTCGCCGGGTCATCTCCAGGGTGACCGCGCCATCACCCACCGAGTGGTGGAATTTCAGCAGCACCGCCGCCGCATCCGCGACACCGTCGATGTCCGTCAACCTCGTGACGACCCGCATCTCCCAGGGCGGGCGCTGCAGATCCAACCCGCCGCCGACGAACTCCGAGGCGATGCGGCGGAACTCGCCCCACCCTCCGCCGCGCGCATCGACGACCTCGAGGTGGTTGTCGATGTCGAACTCGTGGTCCGCCACCCAGCTCGGGTGGTCGAGGTCGAGGGGTACACGCCGCAGCCGGCGCGTGAACACGTCCACCGCCTGCACGCGCTCGGCAACGAACGCTCTGACCTCGTCCGGCGTCATCACACCTCGCGGGTCCGTCGACGTGTCGAAGACGTACATCGCGATGCTGAGCGACGGGGTGTTCGCCTGCTCCAGGTACACCCATGCGGCGTCGCGTGGTTCCAGCTTCACTTCTTCGGACTCCTTCTGCGTGGACGACGATCGATCGACTCGGGGCTGCGCTCCCGTCGAGCGGTAGCACGTGAGCCACCGACAGTGCGAGCCCACCGTGACGACGTTCGCCACTCCGCCGATTGAAAAGTGATTGAAGAATCGATCAGTATCGGCGGTAGCCTACCGATTGCCCCGGTTCGCGAGCCGACGGGGCCACACGGGCGGACAACCATGCGAACAACACGGAAAATCTTCGTAAAATACTCGTGGGTAATATTATTCAGTTTGCGAGCGCTAGCCCGCACACGGCACAGTCGCGATCAGACCATCTCCGCGAGTTGGTTGCCACCTCCACCTCGCGCACCGACGGTCGAATCTGCCGGGTCCTTGCCTCCCGCACTGTAACAAACCGACAAGTATGTGAAGATTCTCAGGGAAATCACAGATTCCCTACTCCCTTCCACCAAAGGATCGTGCGCGATGACGCAGCCCCCGACGCCAGGGCAGCAGCCAACCCCCCAGCCGACTGCGCCGACGCTGACCGTGGTCATACCGGCCTACAACGAAGAGACGACCATCGGTCGAGCGCTCGACGCACTCCTCGCGGAGGGCGACCAGATCGACGAGATCATCGTCGTCGACAACAACTGCACCGACGACACCGTCGCCGTGGCCCAGGCACACGAAGCCGCGGGCAGACTTCGCATCATCACCGAGGAACAGCCCGGCCTGATCCCCGCCCGCAACGCAGGCATCGCGGCAGCGAAGACACCGATCGTCGCGCGCATCGACGCCGACACCATCGTGCAGCCGGGTTGGGCTCAGTCGATCCGCGAATTCTTCGCGACCGCCGACCCGGAGTTCGGGGCCGCACTCGGCCCGTTCGAGCAGTACGACATGCCACTCCAGGGTGTCCAGCGATTCATGGTGCGCGTGGCATCAGACACGAAGAAGGACGCCGGCGTTCAGGAAGCTCGCGGCGTATACGGGGCGAACATGGCGGTGCGCAAGACCGCATGGGAAACAATCCTTCCCGCACTGCACGAGGGCCGAGGCATCTGGGAAGACTCCGACATCTCGCTCTCACTCCATGATGCGGGAATCAAGATCGCAATGCTGCCCGGCATGAAGGTGCAAGTGTCCGGCCGGCGGATGCTGTCGTCTCGCAAGTCGTACTTCGAGTACACGGCATCGCTCCCCCGCACGCTGCGCGCCCACGGGCTGACGAAGCAGGCGCGCGTCTCGTGGATCGGCGTATGGCTGGTCCGGACGATGTATTTCATCTTCTGGATACCCACCCGGAGTTTCGACCCGGTCACCCGCAAACACGATGTGCGGCGGATCTTTTCGGATCACGAGGACCGGATCATTCCCTGATCGGTACCGAATGAAACACCCTCACTCGTCGAGAGTGAGGGCGCTGTGGAAACTCGATACCGCTTACCTCGCTTCGAGGACCCCGGTCATCCGCTTGACGGTCTTGGCCGCGAGCACCTCGAATGCGAGGCGGGCGACGGGGTCGGCGAACCGCGCGAGGCCGGTGAAGCGGAAATGCGCGCGGTAGGTGATCGACGTGGAGACGTCGCCCACCTTCTCGAACGCCAGATCGTCCGACGTGGCTGCCGTCTTGTTGCGACCTTCGAAGACCACGTGATCGGGGTCGTCGCGGGTCATGCGGTAGGTGAGTTCGGTGGTGCGCCCGAAGAACGACGACACGTTGTGCCATTCCGTGCCCACCGCCACCGGACCGGGGGTGGTCTGCTCGCACTTGTCGGTCCCGGGATCCCAGGCCGTGGTGTTCGCGAAGTCGCGCAGGTACGCGACGACTTTCTCGAGCGGTGCGGCGACGGTGAACGTTCTACTGACCTCGGCCACTCGGGCCTCCTATGCGCAGTCGCGGCAAATCAGCTGCCCGCCCTCTTCGGACGCGAGACGCGACCGATGATGGACCAGGAAGCAACTGCTGCACGTGAATTCGTCGGCCCTCTTCGGAACGACGCGGACCGTCAGTTCCTCACCGGACAGGTCGGCGCCGGGCAGTTCGAAGGACTCCGCCGTGTCGGTCTCCTCGACGTCGACGACGGACGACTGCGAGTCGTTCCTCCGTGTCTTCAATTCTTCGAGCGAGTCCGCGGCGAGTTCGTCGTCGACGGTAACCCGTGGTGCGTCGTAGTCGGTTGCCATGACTTCCTCCCTTTGGCTCATGTTCCCCGTGTCGTGAAATTCCACACTTGCGGGGCACGGTTGCTAGACAACGCACCGATCCCGCGTTTTGTTCCCGGGCGGCCACAGCTCGTCCCGTGATTGCGGGATGCCCGTTCCGGGTACCACTCAATCAGCCGATCGGAAGGTGGTCAGTTGATGACGAGTGCCCACGACGAGCTCGGCAATCCCGTGCCGGACCCGGAGCCGGTGCCGCCGGATCCAGGCCCTCCTCCGGTGCCGCCGACGCCGACGCCGCCTCACCCGTTTCCGCCCGAGCCGGGCCCGGAACCTGCCCCTCCCGAGCCCGGCCCACAGCCGGAACCGCCGGGACCTTCGCCGACGCCCCCGATTCCCGAGCCGACTCCCCCGTTTCCGCCGCAGATGCACGGCCGGGACCACTCACTGTAGGTTAGCCTAACCTACAGGGAGGTATGTGGATGCAAACGCTCGACCGCCGCAAGTTCCTGACCGTGAGTGCCGGGGTCGGCCTGGCCGTCGTCGCCGCAGCATGTTCCTCGGGAACCGCCGCGGACACCGAGGGCGGCACCCGGACGGTGACGCACAAGAAGGGGGCGACCGAAGTCCCGGACAACCCTCAGCGGATCGTCACCGTCGGCTACTCCGACCAGGACACGCTCCTCGCGTTCGGACGTCAGCCGGTCGGAGTCACCGACTGGTACGGCGACTATCCCGACGCCACGTGGCCCTGGGCCCAGGACGCGCTCGGGGGGACGCACCCCGAAGTCTTCAACCGCGGACAGTTCACCGGTGAGGCCAATTTCGCGTACGAGGCCATCGCGAAACTCGACCCCGACCTGATCCTCGCGCTGTACATCGACGTCGACGACGACGCGTATCAGCGGCTCTCGGCGATCGCGCCCACCGTGACGACGTCGCCGGACTACCCCGATTTCGGCATGCCGTGGCAGGACGCCGTCCGGATCGTCGGCACCACCCTCGGCGAGGACGAGAAGGCGAACCAACTCGTCGCCGACGTCGACGACCTGGTGGCGCAGCAACGCGCCGCCCACCCCGAATTCGAGGGCAAGACGGTCGCGGTCGCCGAACTGGGCGACGCCGGCTCGTTCTACGTCCGCTCCCCGAACGACCCGCGTTCACGCCTGATGACGTCGCTCGGGTTCGTCGTCCCGGAGCAGATCGCACAACTCGCAGGCGATCAGGACGCGTTCACCATCAGCAAGGAGCAGTTCGACATCGTCGACGTCGACGTCCTCGTCTGGAACGTGGGCAGCAGTCCCGGCGCCGAAGCGCAGATCACTGCCGACCCCGTCTATCAGTCGCTACCGGTGGCGAAGGCCGGGCGGGCCGTGTTCGTCGACGACCCCACCGTCTCCGGCGCTCTCACCTGGGGCACCGTCCTCAGCCTCCCGTACGCCGTCGAGGCACTGGTGCCGAAACTGGCGGATGCCGCCGCCAAACCGGCCTGACGCCGCGGTCACCCGGACTGGTCTTCGAGCCGGGTGAGCGCGACCAGCGTCCGGACCCCGTGGATCATGGCGCGTTCGTCGAGGTCGAACCCCGGCTGGTGAAGCTCCTGCCGGGTGCCGATCCCGTCCCACACGCCGAGTCTGGCCATCGCGCCCGGAACCTTCTCGAGGTACCACGCGAAATCCTCGCCGCCGCTGGACTGATGTGCCTCGGCCAGGTGGTCGAAGCCGACGACCGATTCGATCGCCTCCCGGAGGTCGGCGGTGCAGTCGGGATCGTTGACGACGGGCGGGACGCCCTGCAGGTAGGAGAGTTCGTACCGCACGTTGTACGGCGCGAGCAGGTGACAGATCGTGTCCGTGACCAGCGGTTCGAGCGAGGCCCACGTCTCACGGGACGCGCTGCGCAGGGTGCCGACCAGTTCACCCGACTCGGGAACGGAGTTCGCGACCTGCCCGGCGGCCACCTTCCCCCACGTGAGGACGGTCGCGGTGCGGGCGTCGATTCGGCGGTCGAGTACGGACGACAGACCGGTCACCAGGACGGCCGCGGCATGGATCAGATCGCCGGTCAGATGGGGTCGCGCGGTATGTCCCCCCGCCGACCACAACCGCACGGTGACGGAGTCGTTGGACGATGTGATCGGCCCGGTCCGGGTGGCCAGCTTTCCGACCTCGAGATTCGGGTCGCAGTGCAGTGCAAAGATTTTCGACACACCGTCGACCGCGCCCGCGGCGATCGTGTCGACCGAGCCGCCCGGGGTGGTCTCCTCCCCGGGCTGGAAAATGAGCCGGACCCGGGACGGCGGCGGGTATTTCGTGAGGACGGATGCCGCCCCCATCAACATGGTGGTGTGGGCGTCGTGACCGCACGCGTGTGACACCCCGGGCACCCTCGACTCGAACGGCAGACCGGTCGTCTCGGCGATCGGCAGCGCGTCGAGGTCGGCGCGCAGCGCAATGCACTCGCCCGTGTCCGGACCGAGGTCGCACCACAGGCCGGTTCCGCCCGGCATCAGGACGGGTGCGAGCCCGAGACCGACGAGGTGGGCGCGCACGACGCCGGTTGTCCTGCGTTCCTCGAACGACAGTTCCGGGTGCGCGTGCAGATCCCGGCGCCACTCGATCAGCTTTTTCTCGTCGAGCTCCGTCGACTCCGTCCACGTCATGTCGGCGGTGTCGCCGCGGTCCCAGAACCTCGCGCTCCAATATCGCCGGGTCCGGCCGGCGCCGGTCGACCTCGGGCCGAGTTCGACCGGCGCGGGTGGCGCCTCCACTTCGGGAAGGTGCTCGGAGCGGCCCGCCGTCTCCGCGAGCAGCAGATCGACCACGTCGGTGAGCCGGCCGCGGCGACCGAGCGCCTGACGTTGCCGTGCGGCGGAGCTGCCGTGGGCGGTGGCCTCGGCGGACAGCTCCACCACGGTGTCCCAGTCGCCGGTCTCCTCGAGCTGCGGGCGCAGCGAATTCACGAAGTCGCCGACGAGTTCCGCGGCAGGACGTGCCTGCGGAACCGTCACGTCGACGAGTTCCTCCTCCAACCCCGACCGGGCCGCCCGCCACAGTGCCGCCCTGGTCAGGGTCGGGACGACCTCGACGCCCTTCGTCCCGGCGCGCAGACCCTCCACCTCGCGTTCCACGAGCGCACGGAACAGGGCGGCGACGAGCACGACCGTGTCCAGTCGCGGGCAGCTGTCGCACACCCGCAACTCCAGGGTCGGAAGTTTCACCGACGGCCGGACGTCGAAGTACGCCATACCGGGGTCACTGATCACCCCACTGGAGACCAGGTCGTCGATCAGGGTGCCGTATTCGGCGGCCGAGGAGACGGGGGCGGCCGGACCGGTACTCGGCCACCGCAGCCACAGAAGCGTCCGCGCGCTGGCATAGCCGGTGTCCGCACCGTCGGACCGGAACGGGGAACTCGCGCTGAGCGCCAGGAGGACGGGCATGTGCGGAGCGACGCGGTGCGCGACCTGCACGGCCTCGTCGCGGTCGGGCAGGTCGACGTGAACCTGTGTGCCACAGATCAGCTGCTCGCGGGCGAGCACCTGGTAGTCCGCGAGCATGCGCCGGTAGCGCTGCGTCCCCGTCACGTGCATCTCGGCGGGCAGCGACAGCGGCATCGAGCCCGCGGCCGCCACGCCGATGCCGAGTCCCTCGGCCGCGTCGATCAGCACTCTCCGGTGCCGCTCCAGGTCGTTCCGCAGGCCGTCGAGGTCGGCGTACACACCACTGTTGACCTCGACGACGCACTGCTGGAGTTCGTCGACGAACACGCCGTCGGGAAGTCGTGCCAGCAACTCCGGCGCGCGGGTGGTCAGGCGCCGGGTCTTGCGATCGATGAGGTGGAATTCCTCCTCGACGCCCACTTTCCGTGGGTCGCTGGCGAGCACGATGTGCCTCTATTTCTCTGTGGCACCCTCGGTGTCGTCGAAGAACGCCCAGGTGCCGTCCTCGTCGACTTCCATCCGCCATCCGAGCTCGGAATTGTCTGCGCGAACGTCGACGAACCATGCGTGCGCGTCGTCGGCGCTCGGGATCTCCTTCGTTTCGACCACACTGCCCCGGGGATCGATCACTCGGTATCTCGCCATGGTCGTCGGGTTCCCCGCCCACCCCGGTCTGAATCATCGGACGGAATATCCCGTCCGTCCGCGCAGTTACACCACCTAATTGATGATTCAACTATCACAAGCGAGGGGTATCGCATGGAACTCGGGTTGACGACGTTCGCGGAGGTCGGTTCCGGCGGGGCCGGGGCGGTGTCGCCGCGGCAGCGTCTGAAGGATCTGCTCGAAGAGGTCGTCCTGGCCGAGCAGGTCGGCCTCGACGTGTACGGCGTCGGTGAGCACCACCGGGCGGACTTCGCCGCGTCGGCGCCCGCAGTCGTGCTGTCGGCCGCCGCCGCCCGGACGTCCCGCATCGCATTGACCAGCGCGGTCACCGTCCTGAGCTCCGACGACCCGGTGCGCGTGTTCGAGGAATTCGCGACCCTCGACCTGATCTCCGACGGGCGCGCCGAGGTGATGGCCGGTCGCGGCTCGTTCACCGAGTCGTTCCCGCTGTTCGGTTACGACCTGGCCGATTACGACGAGCTGTTCGTCGAGAAACTCGGCCTGCTGCTCGCCCTCCGCGACTCCGAGACAGTGAACTGGTCGGGACGGCACCGGCCGGCGCTGACGGACCAGTCCGTCTACCCGCGGCCCGAACGTCCCCTTCCCATCTGGGTCGGGGTCGGCGGCAATCCCGAGTCGGTGGCCCGCGCCGGACTTCTCGGCCTGCCGATGGCGCTCGCGATCATCGGCGGACAACCCGCCCGCTTCGCACCGCTGGCCGACCTGCACCGCCGTGCCGTGTCGGAGGGTGGGCACGAACCGCAGCCCATCGCCGTCCACGCGCACGGTTACGTCGCGGATACCGAGGACCGGGCGGTTTCTGAGTTCTATCCGTCGTACGCCGCGGCCATGACCGGCCTCGGACGCGAACGCGGGTGGGCGCCGATGAACCCGCAGGCATTCGACGGTCTGCGCGGACCCGGCGGTTCGCTCGTGCTCGGCAACCCCGAGCAGGTGGCGGAGAAGATCGCCGGCATGCGCGACACCCTGGGCATCGAGCGGTTCATGCTGCACCCCAGCGTCGGACCGCTGCCCCACGACAAGGTGATGCGCGCGATCGAACTGCTCGGCACCAAGGTGGCCCCGCTCGTCGAGCAGGCATAATTCCTGCGGTGGCGGTGCCTAACCCGTACCGTCACCCATCACCGCGCCCTCCCGGCGTGGGTCCGCGCCGCCGACCCACCCCGAGTCCTGGCGCTGCAGCGCGCTGAGCCCGCTGGACTGCGGCGCGACCGACACTTGGTGACCCATCGCCCGCAACTGCACGATCAGGGGGTCGTCGGCGCCGTCGTTGGCCGCATTGATGTTCGGATGCTCCCCGCCGACGCCGGTGACCGGGGTGTTGGCCGCCCCGAAGTCGACCGCCGACACGGCCTGCTGCGGGTTGAGACCCCAATCCAGCATGCTCACCAGCGTTTTCACGACGAACTGGATGATCACCGAACCGCCCGGCGACCCCGTCACGTACTGGACGTCCCCCAGCGAACCGTCGCTGCCGCGGTCGAAGACGAGCGTCGGGGCCATCGAACTGCGGGGCCGCTTACCCGGTTCGACACGGTTGGCGAGCGGCGTCCCGTCCGGCCCGACGGGCTGGGCAGAGAAGTCGGTGAGCTGATTGTTGAGCACGAAGCCGTCCGTCATGTGGAACGACCCGAACGCCGATTCCACCGTCGTCGTCATCGACGCGACGTTGCCGTACTTGTCGGCGATCGAGATCTGGCTGGTGCCGTGTTCCTTGTCCTGCGGCTGCACCCCCAGCGGAACGGGCCCGAAGTTGCCCGGTTGCGCGGTGCCCATGCTCTTGCCGGGGTCGATGAGGCCGGCCCGCTGCTTCAGGTAGTCCTCGTTCAGCAGCGTGTCGAGGGAATTGCCGGGCAGCGGAACGAAATCGGAGTCCGCGACGTACTTGTCCCGGTCGGCGTACGCCAGTCGCTCCGCCTCGGAGATGAGATGCACGGCCTCCGCCGTCGGCTTTCCACCGTTGTCATCGAGGTTCGTCGGCCCGTACTGCGACAGGTCGAAGTTCGCCAGGATGCCCAGCGTCGCCGCGACCGCCGTGCCACCGGACGACGGGTTGGGCATGCCGCAGATCTCGTGATCCCGATACGGCGTGCACAGCGCCGTCCGCTTCTTCGCCTGGTAGTTCGCGAGGTCGTCGAGAGTCATCTGTCCGGGAGTGCGCCCACCCGACGCTGTCGCCGTCGCATCGACGATGCCCTGGGCGATGGCCCCGGTGTAGAAGGCGTCGGCGCCGCCCGCCGCGATCGCACCGAGCGTCTTGGCCATGGCCGGGTTGGTCAGTTTCGTGCCTGCCGGCTTGGGGCTGCCGTCCGGATTGAGGAAGTACGCCTTCGACGGCTCGTCGAGCGCCAGATCGGGAGCGGACTCGGCGATCTGCCCGGCCATCCGAGGGCTGACCTCGAGTCCCTGGTCCGCGAGCGAGATGGCCGGGTCGAACAGTTCCCGCCACTGGTCCCGGCCGTGCTCGCGGTGCGCCAGCTCGAGCATCCGCACCACCCCGGGAACCCCGATGGACCTGCCACTCGCCCGCGCGTCGGGCTTGGGCTCGGTGCGATCGGTGTCGCTGATCCAGCGCAGGTAGTTCTCCGTCGCGGCCATCGGCGCGACCTCACGCCCGTCGTATGCCTCGACGCTGTTCTGCCCGGCGTCGTAGTAGAGCAGGAACGCCCCGCCCCCGATTCCGGAGGACTGCGGTTCGACGAGACCCAGCACCGTCTGGGCCACGATCAGCGCGTCGGCGGCCGTTCCCCCGTCCCGCAACACCTCGCACGCGGCCTGCGTCGACACCGGGTTGGCGGTGGACACCGCATACGACGCGGTGTCCACGGGTGTCATCCCGGAGCGGTACCCGGTCGCGATCTCCGGGTTGGTCGCGAGATTCTGGGTGGTCGGCGCCGGACCGGGAGGCGGCGGCGCCGCGGTCATCGGGGTGCCGTTGGGGACGTCCGCACACGTGGCCGCTGGGTCGGCCTGCGGCTCCTCGTCCGACGCGCACGCGGCCAGCATGCCGACGCACAGGGCGGCGGCCAACGAGGCTCGAATTGCTGTTCCGATTCCCGTCACAGGACCCATCACCGAACCCTAACAGCGGAGATCCGGCGAAATCCGGTTAAAGACGAGGTCCGAAGTGCCGGGTGAGGATTCGGTAGCCGAGCTCGTGGAGGTGGTGGTGCTCGGGCCACCGGTCGCGGGTCCATGCCGGGTCGGTGTGGGCGGCGGTGATCGCGGCGGTGGTGGACGCGTGCAGATCGAACTCGAGATCCCGGCCGAGTTCCGCGACGGCATCCGGCTCCCGCGCATCGCCGAGCCGGCCGATCGTCCCGGCCACCTGCTCGTCCGCGTCGCGCAGGATCCGCCGATACGAACCCGGAAGCACGGTCCACAGCACCAGCAGCGCCACCGCCACACCGAGGACGGTCTCGAGAAGCCGGTCCCGGGTGACCGCAACGAGGTCGACGTGGGTTCCGAGGCCGCCGAGAACCAACGCGAGCGGGGTGATGAACACCATCGCCAGGCCGTAGTTGCGGACGAGGAAGGCTTCCGTCCCCGCCATCAGGAGCGCCACGACGAGTACCAGCGCGGCCGCCGACAGGTCGAGCGTCGCGAGCGCGGCGAGCAGAACGAGTCCGAGCACCGTTCCGAAGAACCGGTGCAGCCCGCGGTACGTCCCCAGCACCCGGTCCGGGCCCTGGTGCAGGATCATCGCCGCGGTGATCACGGCCCAGTCGGGACGGGCGACACCGAGACCCAGCGCCACGAGACCGGCGGCGGGGCACGCGACCAGCAGTCGCGCGACGATCGTCCAGGACCGGCCCCGGAGGTGAGCCGCCCGCGCGAGCCGATAGCGGATCGACGGCCTGGGCAGCGGGACCTGCGGCCGCAAGTCGTCTTCGTCGGAGGCGTGGTCCGCGTCGAGACCGTGCACCGTGGCCGCGCACCGCAGGTGAACCGCACGCAACGTGCGGGTCAGTGGATGATCACGCCCGACGAGGGCGGCGTCGTGGAGACACTGCCACGCGGCGTGCAGCGACCGCACCGCGTCCCGACGGGAATTCGGCGCGGGAGTGTCGGAGAGTGCGGCCTCGACTGCGGCGACCGCGGTCGCGACCGCGGCACGCTCGGGAGTGCGTGGACGCGCGAGCAGCCCCGACATCGACACGAGCAACGCCGACACCGCGCCGGCCGCCGCCCAGGACGTCACCTCCGCCACGGAGACACCGAGGGCGGGCAGCGCGGACGAGATCTCCACCGTCAGCAGCGGGAGGAAGGCACCGGGCGCTCCCAGCCGCAGCCCGTCGACGACGAAGGCGCAGACGGCGACGACGACGGTCATCGTGAGGACGAGCGCCATCCCCCACAGCGGGGAACCGCCCGCCGAGGTCGCGTCGTGCACGAGTGCACCGACCGCCGCGCCCACACCGGCGAGGAGCACCATCACGGCGGCGGCGATCGAGACCACCCGCCACCGCACCCGGTACGCCCTGCCCTCGCCGTAGACGACGGCGAAGGCTCCCAGCGTCGCCGTCGCGGCGACCGCAGAGTGTCCGAGCGCGACGCCCGCCAGCGCGGGCAGGCACACGGCCACCGCGGCGCGGACCACGCCCGGCCAGCGCCGACCCTGCTTCGGTACCCCCAGCAGCAACGAGCGTGCCGGGGCCGGCGCAGGGATCGGCACACCGTGATCCCGAGACCCGGTTCCCTGGTCCTGCGCTCCTACCGACACGACCACACAGACTACGAGCGGTCGAGTCACTCGAAACAGTCGATGAGGTGCATCTCACGTGCGGTGCGCAGTATCGATCAGGTGTGGGGGTGGTGGAGAGGGCGCCCGTACTCCGCGGCGAGCAGGCCGAGAGCGACGGCACCGGCGAGCAGCCCGAAATCGCGTAGTGCGACGTCGTAGTACCCGGACAGCGTGACCAGGTTGACGATGATTCCGGCCAGCCAGGCCGCGACGACCCAGGCGCCGATCCGCGGCGCCACGGCGACGAGGATTCCTGCGATCACTTCGATCACGCCGACGGCGTACATACCCTGCTGCGCGGTTCCCGGCAGGATGCCGTCGATCCACGGCGCGAGGTAGGCCGGCCAGTCGGTGAGCCAGTTCGTGAACTTGTCCAGCCCGAACGCGATCGGCGCCACGGTGAAGACCGTGCGCAGCACGAGAAAGGCCTGATAGCCGGGGTCGGCCAGGGTGTGCGAACCGTGACTGACCTCGTGGGGTGTGTTGGTAGCCATGACGACTCCTTCTAAAAACTATGTACATTGACTATAGAATTTCGCGCGCAATTAAGTCAACGGTTCTCGGTTTTACAATGGGTCCATGGGTGACACTTCACGCTCGGACGTCTCGGCCGTCTCCTCGCTCGACGAGCCGGTGCGCAGGCGGGTGTACGACCACGTGCGCACGCAGACGACGCCGGTCAGCCGCGACGACGTCGCCGAGGCACTGGGACTCGCCCGCTCGACGTCCGCGTTCCATCTCGAGAAGCTGGCCGACGAGGGGCTACTGGCGGTCGAGTTCGCGAGGCGCGGGGGACGCTCGGGTCCGGGCGCGGGGCGGCCCGCCAAGCTCTACCGACGATCCGACCGTGAGTTCTCGGTACACCTGCCCGAGCGTGCATACGCGCTCGCCGGCGAGTTGTTCGCCCGGGCGATCGAGGACGCGGACGCCACCGGCGCATCGCCGCGGGCGGCCCTCTCCGCGCGTGCCCACGACTTCGGGTGCGGCCTCGGCGCCGACACGGGCTGCACGGACGACGATCTGGTCGCGGCGCTCGCGACGTGCGGTTACGAACCGCGCCGCAGCGACGGCACCATCGTCCTGGTCAACTGCCCGTTCCACACGCTCGCCCGGCAGCACACCGACATGGTGTGCGGAATGAACCTCGCGCTGCTGTCCGGACTGCTCGACGGCGCGGGATGCGAGGATCGGCGCGCCACACTGGCACCCGCCGAGGGGTACTGCTGTGTGCGGATCGAAAGTGAGCAGCCACCCGCACGTGAGTGACAAAGCGTGCCCCGGGACGCTTCGGCACTCACCTGGGGTCGGCGCCGACCACGACGGTGGCGTCCATGTCTTCCGAGGTCTCGATCCGGGTGATCAACCCGGCGTCCGCGAAAGCCTCCGCGGTGAGCGGGGCCTGACTCTCACTGGTCTCGATCAGTAGACGACCGCCCGACGCGAGCCAGTCGCGCGCCCCGAGGGCCACCCGCCGCTGGATGTCGAGTCCGTCCGCGCCGCCGTCGAGCGAGACCCGCGGTTCGTGGAACCGGGCCTCCGGCGGCATCAACCGGATCGCGTCGGTGGGCACGTACGGGGCGTTCGCGACCAGGACGTCGACGCTTCCCCTCAGTGTGGTGGGCAACGGTTCGTACAGGTCGCCCTCGAACACCCGGCCGGGGTCCGGGACGTTGCGTCGCGCGCACCGGACCGCGGCGGGGTCGATGTCCACCGCATACAACTCGATGCCGTCCCCCAGCGTCTCGGCGAGCGCGGCCCCCACCGCGCCCGAACCGCAGCACAGGTCGACCACGACAGCGCGCGGGCACACGAGGGCGGCCGCCTGCTCGACGAGAAACGCGGTGCGGCGGCGCGGCACGAACACCCGCGGATCGACCGCGATCCGCAGCCCGCAGAACTCGGCCCAGCCGAGGACGTGTTCGAGGGGGACGCCTGCGACGCGGCGGTCCAGCATCGACGCGAGTTCGTCGGACGTCCGGGCCGCGGAGACGATCAGGCGGGCCTCGTCCTCGGCGAACACACAGCCGGCGGCGCGAAGCCTCGTGACGAGAACGAATTCGAGGGACGGTGAGAGAGACACTGACATGGGAGAGCCTTCCGGAATGCCGATGGGCGCTCTCCCGGTCACCTTATGTCGGTACGACCGCGCGGTCGCGGAGTGAGAGCACCCGACCTGAACGAACGGACACAGATCTCACCTCCTCGATACGGATCCTGCTCGGAGTCGCCACACTACCTCCATCAGCGGTCGCCGGACATCCGAATATCCGGAAGTGGTGTGGACCGGAGCAGGGGCGGGTATCCCATGTGACCTGCCCGAATTGACCAGGCAGATCGATCGAAGGTGATGCTCGGACCGCTGCCTCCGCATGGTGGTGGCGGATACAATCGAGGTTTCCGCGCTACCAATGGCGGATCTCGGATAGGACCGCGATATGGCCGATCAGGCGAAGCTCCTCGACTATCTGAAGCGAGTCACCGCGGAGCTCTACCAAGCGCGGGAAAAGCTGCGTGAGGTCGAGGGTGTCAGCCGCGAACCGATCGCCGTCATCGGCATGGGTTGCCGGTTCCCCGGCGGGGTGCGATCGCCGCAGGACTTGTGGCGGCTGGTGGAGTCCGGCACCGACACCGTCGCCGGTTTCCCCGAGGACCGGGGCTGGGGCCTGGCGGACCTCTACGATCCGACGGCCGAGCAGGCCGGCAAGACATACACGGTGCAGGGCAGCTTCCTCGACGACCCGGCGGGGTTCGACCCCGAGGTCTTCGGCATCTCGCCGCGCGAGGCGCTGGCGATGGACCCACAGCAGCGACTTCTCCTCGAGACGAGCTGGGAGACGTTCGAACACGCCGGCATCGATCCGCGGTCGGTCCACGGCCGCCAGGTCGGCGTCTTCACGGGGCTGTCCGGCATCGACTACGCGGCGCGGGCGGGCGGCATGCCGCCCGAAGACCTCGAGGGGTACTTCATCACCGGCAACGCCATGAGCGTCGCGTCCGGCCGCGTGGCCTACAGCTTCGGCCTGAACGGACCCGCGATCACGGTGGACACCGCGTGCTCGTCGTCGCTGGTGTCCATCCACCTCGCCATGCAGGCGCTGCGCAGCGGCGAGTGCGAACTGGCGCTGGCGGGCGGGGCGACCGTCATGGCGACCCCGGCGGTGTTCGTGGAGTTCAGCCGCCAGCGCGGACTGGCCCGGGACGGCCGGTGCAAGGCATTCTCCGCCGCTGCGGACGGCACGGCGTGGGGTGAAGGTGCGGGGATGGTCGCGTTGGAACGGCTGTCCGACGCAGAGCGCAAGGGTCGCCGGATACTGGCCGTCATCCGCGGCAGCGCGGTGAATCAGGACGGCGCCAGCAACGGCCTGACCGCCCCGAACAGGCAGGCTCAGGAGCGGGTGATCGCGCAGGCGCTGGCCAATGCGGGACTCGGCCCGGGCGATGTCGACGTGGTCGAGGCGCACGGGACCGGCACGAAACTGGGCGATCCGATCGAGGCGTCCGCCCTGCTGGCCGGCTACGGCCGCGACCGCCCCGCCGACCGGCCGCTGTGGCTCGGCTCGGTGAAGTCGAACCTCGGGCACACCCAGGCGGCAGCCGGCGTCGCCGGGGTGATCAAGATGATCATGGCGATGCGGCACGGTGTCCTGCCGAAGACACTGCACGTCGACCGGCCGACCCCGCACGTCGACTGGTCCGCCGGGTCGGTGTCGTTGCTCACCGAGAACCGGGAGTGGCCGGGGTCCGATCGGCCCCGGCGAGCGGCGGTCTCGTCGTTCGGCATCAGCGGCACCAACGCACACGTCGTCCTGGAGGAGTCCCCACCGGTCGAGCCGACTGCTTCCGAATCAGCCTCTCCCCCGGACGAAGTCGTGGCCTGGTTCCTTTCGGGCCACACCGAGCTCGCACTGCGCGCCCAGGCCGAGCGGCTACGCGACTACGTCACCGAGCACCCCGAGCTGACGCCCGCCGCGGTGGCAGGCGCACTGCTGGGTTCCCGTGCCGCGTTCGATCACCGCGCCGCCGTGATCGGCGCACGGCCCCAGACTCTGCTGAGCGGCCTCGACGCACTCGGCCGAGGTGCGCCCAGCGCCGACGTCGTCACCGGTGTGGCGTTGGAAGCCGGCGACCGGCCGGTGTTCGTCTTCCCCGGCCAGGGCTCGCAGTGGGTGGGCATGGCCACCGAGCTACTGGACACGTCGCCGGTGTTCGCCGACACCGTGCGGGAGTGCGCCGACGCGCTGGCCCCGTACACGAACTTCTCGCTGCTGGACGTGCTGCGCGACCGCGACCCCGCGGCGCTGGACCGGGTCGACGTGGTGCAACCGGCGCTGTTCGCGATGATGGTCGGTCTCGCGGAACTGTGGCGCTCCCACGGCGTCGAACCGGCGGCCGTCGTCGGACATTCACAGGGCGAGATCGCGGCCGCGTATGTCGCGGGTGCGCTGACCCTTTCGGACGCGGCACTCGTCGTGGCCGCGCGCAGCAGGGTGATCGGCGCGTCGGCCCGGCGGGGCGGCGGAATGGCCTCGGTGGCTCTGCCGGCGGACATCGTCCGGGAGAAGATTCAGCCCTGGGCCGGCGCCGTCGAGGTCGCGGCGATCAACGGGCCGTCCGCGACGGTGATCTCCGGACCCGTCGACGCCCTCGACCTCCTGGTCGGGCAGTTGCAGGGCGAGCGTGTCCAGGCCAGGCGGATCGCGGTGGAATACGCGTCGCATTGCGCGGACGTCTCCGTCCTGCGTGAACCCATTCTCGACGTCCTCGCCTCCATCACTCCCCGCCGGTCGCGAATTCCGTTCTACTCGTCGGTGACCGGTGGTGTGCTGGACGGCACCGCACTGGACGCGGACTACTGGTACCGCAATCTGCGACGGACGGTCCGGTTCGAGCAAGCGACGAGATCGCTGGCCGCGGACGGGTATCGACTGTTCGTCGAGTCGTGCAGCCACCCCGTCCTCACCGTGCCGTTGCAGGAAACCCTCGACGCGGCGGGCGTCGCCGGCCGCGCCATCGGCACCGTCCGGCGCGACCGCGCGGGCCTACGCCAGTTCACCGCCGCACTCGCCGAGGCACAGGTGTACGGGCTGCACGTCGAGTGGGATCGGGTGAGCTGGGCTCGACACGACGATCGGCAGCAGTGGGTGGACCTCCCCACGTACGCCTTCCAGCACCGCCGCTATTGGCTGGAAAGTCCGCTTCCACAGGGTGATTTCGCGTCGACGGGCATGGAAACGGGTGGACACCCGATGCTCGCCGCGTCGGTCGAGCTCGGTGACGGCCGGGGCGCGGTGTTCACGGGTCTGCTGTCGCCACAACGTCTTCCATGGCTGAGTGACCACGGCGTCAGCGGCACCGTCATTCTGCCGGGCACGGCTTTCGTGGAGCTCGCCCTGCACGCGGGGAACCGCGTGGGGTGCGGCCGGCTCGAGGAACTCGCCATCGAGGCACCCCTGGTGATTCCCGCCGAGGGTGAGGTGACATTGCAGGTGAGCGTGCTCGCCGACCCTGAAGCGGGCCGATCGACGGTGTCGGTGCACTCCCGGCCTGCCGATGCCGCGCAGGACACCTCGTGGACCCGGCACGCCACCGGCACGCTCACGGCGGCCGTGGACACCGCCGACTCCCCCGAACGGCAATGGCCGCCCGCCGATGCCACGCCGATCGACGTTCGAGGTCTGTACGGCGTGCTCGACGAGGCCGGCTACGAGTACGGCCCGGCCTTCCGTGGCCTCCGCGCGGCGTGGCGGCGCGGCGACGACCTGTACGGCGAGGTGCGACTGAGCGGAGAGGACCCGGCTGCGGCGGTCGCGGGATACGGGATCCACCCGGCGGTGCTCGACGCGGCTCTGCACGTGATTGCGCTCGGAGCCACCGACGCCGGTGTCCGGCTGCCGTTCGCCTGGGACAAGGTGCAACTGCACGCCGTGGGCGCCACCGCCTTGCGCGTGCACGTCACCCCGACCGGACCCGAGCGCTACCGGATCTCCGCGTACGACGCGGCGGGCAGACCGGTGCTGACCGCCGAATCGCTGGCGCTGCGGCCGCTCGGGGACGCGGGCGTACCTGCCGCCGGGGTTCGAGACAGCCTCTACCGCGTGGAGTGGATGCCGGTGGGTGCGTCCAGCACCGCACCGGCAGACCTGATGCCGCTCGAGGAGGCGCTTGCCGGCGGCGATCCGGAAGGTCGCGTGCTGTGGCTCGACCGCGAACCGGGCGACGAACCGGACACGCCGGCTCGGGCGCACGCCGCCGCGGAGGCGACGTTGCGGGCGGTCCAGTCCTGGCTCCGCGAGGATCGCCTGGCCGAGACCCGCCTGCTGGTCACGACGAGGCTCGCGGTGGCGGTCCGCGACGACGATCCCGTCGACGACGTGTCTGCCGCCCCCGCATGGGGACTGATCGGCGCGGTGCAGAACGAGCACCCGGACCGCATCACCCTGGTGGACCTGGACGCACACGCCGGTGACCCTTCGTTGATCTCCATGTCCCTGGCCTGCAACGAGCCTCAGCTGGCCATTCGGGACGGCGTACTGCTGGCTCCCATGCTCGCCGCGGTGACACCCGTTGCGACGGCACCCGAACCGGTACCCGCGATCTTCGGCCCGGACGGCACGGTCCTGATCACCGGCGGCACGGGAACCATCGGCAGACTGATCGCCCGCCACCTCGTCGCGCGGCACGGGGTGCGCCGGCTGCTGCTGACCGGACGGCACGCGCTCGATCCCGAGGGTGCGGCCGAACTGCGTGCCGAGTTCGCCGAGTCGGGGGCGGAGGTCAACGCTGTCGCCTGCGACGTGGCCGACCGCGCCGCGGTGGCCGCACTCCTTGCCGGCATTCCCGACCTGTCCGGCGTGATCCACGCCGCCGGGGTGCTCGAGGACGCCACCGCCGCCACCCTGACCGAAGAGCAGTTACACGCCGTCCTTCGTCCCAAGGTGGACGGTGCCTGGCATCTGCACGAACTCACCCGGGACCGCGACTTGTCGGCGTTCGTGCTGTTCTCCTCGGCGGCGGGTGTGCTCGGCGGCGCAGGCCAGGCGAACTATGCGGCGGCGAATGTCTTCCTCGACGCACTCGCGCAGCACCGCCGCTCCCGCGGGCTGCCCGCGACGTCCATGGCCTGGGGACTGTGGGACCGGCCCAGCGGCATGACGTCCCATCTGAATGCGGCCGACCTCGACCGGTTACAGCGCAGTGGCATCGACACCATCAGCCCGGAGTCGGGTCTGGCCCTGTTCGACGCTGCCCTTGCCGTGAACCGTCCGTTGATCGTGCCGATACGGCTCTCGACGAGGGCCTCCCGATCCGACGGTGAGTCGCTGCCGCCGATCCTGCGCCGGGTGCTCGGCGTCCGCCGTCGCCGCGCCGCTGCCGCCGATTCCCCGACCGGACTGGCCGAGGAGTTGAGGGCGCTGGACCCCGGTGAGCGGCACAGCCGTGTGCTCGACATCGTCACCACCCACGTGGCGGCCGTGCTGGGTCACGAAGGCAAGGAGGCGATCGACCCGGAACGTGCTTTCAAACAACTCGGTTTCGACTCGCTGACCGCTGTGCAACTGCGCAATCAGCTGGCGACCGCCACCGGTGTGCGACTGGCCGCGACTGTGGTGTTCGACCATCCCACTGCGGACGCGCTGACCCAGGAGCTGGTGGCGCGCCTGCTCGGCGACGATGCGGCTCCCCAGCCGGCCGGGCCGACACGTGCCCGCAGGGACGACGACCCGATCGTGATCGTGGGAATGGCCTGCCGATACCCGGGCAAGGTGTACAGCCCGGAGGACCTGTGGCGACTCGTCCGCGACGGCCGCAACGCCGTGGGCGCGTACCCCCACAACCGGGGCTGGAATCTCGACGAGGTGTACGACCCCGACCCGAACCGGGCCGGCACCACGTACATGAAGGAGGGCGGGTTCCTCTACGACGCAGACGAATTCGACGCCGCGTTCTTCGGGATCAGCCCGCGCGAGGCGATCGCGATGGACCCGCAGCACCGGCTACTTCTCGAGAGCGCCTGGGAAGCCTTGGAGCAGGCCGGAATCCGGCCGACCGCGCCCGGCCTCACCGACACCGGCGTGTACGTCGGGCTGATGGGCGGCGACTACGGCTTCCACCTGATGACTCAGCGCAACGTCGACGCCGAGGGCTATCTGATGACCGGGACGAGCAACAGCGTGGCGTCCGGCCGGATCTCCTACTCCCTCGGCTTCACCGGTCCCGCGGTCACCGTGGACACAGCCTGCTCGTCGTCGCTGGTGGCCATGCATCTTGCAGCGCGGGCGCTCCGCGACGGGGAATGCGCGCTGGCGCTGGCCGGCGGGGCGACGGTGATGGCCACACCCGGTGTGCTGATCGAGTTCAGCCGCCAGCGCGGGCTCGCCTCGGACGGCCGCTGTAAACCGTTCTCCGACCGGGCCGACGGCACCGGGCTCAGCGAGGGCGCGGGAATGGTGGTGCTGGAGCGGCTCAGCGACGCCCGGCGCAACGGCCACCGGGTGCTGGCGATCATCCGCGGATCGGCGGTCAATCAGGACGGGGCGTCCAACGGATTGACCGCCCCGAACGGGCCGTCCCAGGAACGGGTCATCCGCCAAGCACTGGCCGACGCCGCGCTCGGCCCCGCCGACATCGACGCCGTGGAGGCACACGGCACCGGCACGACGCTCGGCGACCCGATCGAGGCGCAGGCCCTGCTGGCCGCGTACGGGCAGGGCCGGGAGGGCCGGCCGCTCTGGCTCGGTTCCGTCAAGTCGAACATCGGCCACTCCCAGGCGGCGGCGGGCGTCGCCGGGGTGATCAAGATGGTGATGGCGATGCGGCACGGGGTGCTGCCCCCGAGCCTGCACGGCGACGTCCCCACCCGGCACGTCGACTGGACCGCGGGCGAGGTCTCGCTGCTCGCCGAATCGGTTGCGTGGCCGGAGACCGGACGACCCCGGCGGGCGGCCGTCTCGTCGTTCGGTATCAGCGGCACCAACTCGCACATGATCCTCGAACAGCCGCCCGAGGACGCGGTGCCGGAGGTCTCTCCGTCGGCGTCGCCGCTGGTCTGGGTGATCTCCGGAAAGACCGGGGATGCGCTGCGGGCGCAGGCCACCCGGTTGGCGGAGTTTCTCGACACGGACGAGTCCGAACTCCCGGATCCGGCCGACCTCGCCTACTCACTGGCCACCACCCGATCCGGATTCACCCACCGCGCCGCGGTGATCGGAGAAACGCTGGCCGACCTGCGCGACGGCCTCGCCCGCATCGTCACGGGGCGACCCGGCGGCAATGTCATCACCGGCACGAGCGCCCGCGGCAAGACGGCCTTCATGTTCACCGGCCAGGGTGCGCAGCGCATCGGGATGGGCCGCGGCCTCTACGAGGCGTACCCGGTATTCGCGAGGGCACTGGACGAGGTCTGCTCCGCACTCGACGAGCACGTGGAAACCCCGGTACGGCACGTCATCTGGGACGAGTCCGACGGCGGTGGCGCGAAGCTCGACAGCACCGAATACACCCAACCGGCACTGTTCGCCATCGAGGTCGCGCTCTATCGGCTGCTGCGGGACTGGGGCATCACCCCCGACTACCTGATCGGCCATTCGATCGGCGAGATCACCGCGGCACACGTCGCGGGGGTGTTCAGCCTGCCCGATGCCGCCGCTCTGGTGGGTGACCGTGGGCGGTTGATGCAGTCGACCAAACCGGGTCTGATGATCGCCGTACGGGCACGCGAGGAGGACATCCTCCCGCGGATCGACGGGCGCGTCGATCTCGCGGCCGTCAACGGCGCCGAATCAGTCGTCCTCGCCGGCGCCGAACGCGACGTTCAGGCCGTCGCCTCCGAACTGTCCGCCGCCGGTCTGAAGGCCACGAGCCTGCGGGTCGAGCGGGCCTTCCATTCGACCCTGATGGACCCCATCCTCGACCAGTTCGCCGCCGTGGTGTCGAGGCTGACGACGCAGCCGCCGAAGATTCCGGTCGTCTCCAACGTCACCGGGCGCGTCGCCACCGCCGAGGAACTCATGGCCCCGGACTACTGGACCCGGCACATCCGGCACGCGGTGCGTTTCCACGACGGCGTCTGCGCCCTCGACGAACTCGGCGTCACCCGCCTCGTCGAAGTCGGTCCCGGTGCGGCCCTGGCGGCGCTCGCCGCCGAGGTCGTCCCGAACACGATCGCCACGCTGCCCGGACGCGGAGACGAAGCACACGGGATCATCGAGGCGGTCGCCGCCGCCTACGTGCAGGGCGCCGCCATCGACTGGGATCGGGTACTGCCCGGTCGCCGCCGGGTGGTCCTGCCCACCTACGCATTCCAGCGCCGCTCCTACTGGCCGACGGCGTCCACCCGACATACCGGCGACCCGACCGAGCTGGGTCTGACCCCGGCCGATCATCCGCTGCTCGGTGCCGCGGTGACCCTCGACGACGACGCGACCCTGTTCACCGGACAGCTGTCCCTGCACCGGGATCCTTGGCTCGTGCCACCGACGATCGACGACGGCGACCAGCCGTCGACCGTCGAAGCGAAGACGCTGTTGCCTGCGGTGCCCGTCGAACTCGCCCTGCACGCGGCCCACCACGTCGGCCTCGACCACATCGACGAACTCACCCTGCAGCACCCGCTCGTCCTCCCGCCGTCGGGACTGGCCTCGATTCGCGTGCTGGTGTCGCCGCCCGGCACCGACGGCGCTCGCACCGTCACGATCTCGTCGAAGTCGGGTGACACCGACGGCCCGGACAGCTGGGTTCGGAACGCATCGGCGACGATCGACGACGTCGTCGGCCCTGCCGCCGGTGTGCCGCAGCAGGACCCGGGCGACACCGAGACCGAGGTGCGCCTCGACGACGGCACCGACACGAGTGGTTTCGGCATCCATCCGGAACTACTGCAGGTGGCGATCGAACCCCTCCTCGGGTGGGACGGCTGGCCGCTGACCTGGTCGGGGATCCGTCTGCACACCGTCGGCGCAGAGGCGATGACCGCCCGGTTCACTGCCGGCGAGGACGGACGGTACCGCGTTGCCGCCGTCGATCCCGCGGGCGAGCCGGTGCTGACCGTCGACGCGCTGCGGGTGACGCAGAGGACGGGCGACGGGCGGGACGCAGGCCGGTCGGCGGCTCTGCGACTGCACCGGGCCGCCTGGATCCCGGTGGAGGTGGCCACGTCCGAACGGCCCCTCGGTCCGGCGGTCGTCCTCGGCGCCGAGGGGTTCGGCGACCCTGGTGTCGGTTCGACGTTCCCGCGCTATCCCGACCTGGAGGCGCTGCGAACCGCGATGGAGTCCCGGCCGGACGACGACGACCTGCGTCCGTGGACGGTGCTGGTCGGGTGTGCAACCGACGGCGACCACGGTCCAGACGCGACCCACGACCTGTGCGCTCGGGTATTGCGACTGCTCCAGGACTGGCTCGACGACGAGGCTGTCGCCGACAACCCGCTCGTGATCGTGACACGCAACGCCATGGTGACCGACGACGGGCAGGACCACGACGCTCGTCCCGACCTCGCGGCCGCGGCGGTGTGGGGTCTCGTCGGCTCCGCACAGAACGAGAACCCGGACCGGTTCGTGCTGATCGACCTCGACGACGCCTCGGACGCCGAGGCCGCGATCACGTCGGCACTGGCGAGCGGGGAACCGCAATTGGCGGCCCGGAACGGCACCTTGCGCGCACCTCGGTTGCGGCGCATGCCCGCCGTCGACGAACCGACACCGTTCGATCCCGACGGCACCGTTCTGGTCACCGGCGGCACCGGCACGGTGGGATCTCTCGTAGCCCGGCACCTCGTGACCGAGCACGGGGCACAGCACGTGCTGCTGACCAGCCGGCACGGACCCGACGCCGAGGGCAGCGACCGACTGCGCAGCGAACTGCGCGGTCTGGGTGCCGAGGTGAGCATCGTTGCCTGCGATACCGCGGACGAGTCGGGGGTCGCCGCGCTGCTGGCCGGGATACCGCCCGAACACCCGCTCACCGCGGTGATCCACGCGGCCGGCGTGATCGACGACGGCACCCTCGCGTCGCTCACCCCCGAGCGGCTCGACGCGGTCCTGCGACCGAAGGTCGACGCGGCCTGGAACCTGCACCGGCTGACCGCGGACAGCGACGTTCGGGCGTTCGTCATGTTCTCCTCGCTCGCCGGCATCCTCGGGGCCCCCGGGCAGGCGAACTACGCGGCCGCGAACATGTTCCTCGACGCCCTCGCCCATCACCGCCACGCCCTCGGGCTGCCCGGGCTCTCGATCGCGTGGGGCATGTGGGCGACACCCAGCGCCATGACCGACAACCTCGGCGCGATCGACCTCGCCCGAGCCCGCCTCAGCGGAATGATTCCGATGCCCGCGGCCGACGGCCTGGCCCTCTTCGACAGCGCGCTGGCCGCCGGTGCACCCACGGTCGCGGCCGCACGGTTCGACCACTCCGGCTCGGCCGCACCGTACGTTCCCGCCCCGCTGCGTGGCCTGATCCGGGAATCGCGCCCGCACGCCGCGGGGTCGGACGCGGTCGTGACCGGAGCGAGCGGGTCCGGGCCGTCGGATTGGGCGCAGCGCCTCGCCGACCGGTCGATCCCCGAACAGCGGCACCTGATGCTCGATCTGGTGCGGGGCGGAGCAGCCACGGTGCTCGGCTACGACGCATCGGATTCGGTGGACCCCGATCAGGCGTTCAAGGAACTCGGCTTCGATTCACTGGCGGCCGTTGCGCTCCGCAATCATCTCGGTGCCGCCACGGGGCTGCGGTTGCCGCCGACCATGGTGTTCGACCACCCGAGTCCGCGTGCCGTCGCCGAGTTCCTGCGCTCGGAACTCGTCCCGGATCCGATGTCCGTTGCTCTCGCCGACGTCGACCGGCTGCGCGCGACCATCGCCGAACTCGGCGAGGACAGCGAGGCACGGTCGGCCATCGCGCAGCGCCTCGGAAGCCTGTTGGCCGAGGTCGGCACGTCCGACGATGCGCATGCGGCCGCGGTCGACAAGATTCACGCCGCGACGAGTGAGGAGATCCTCGACCTCATCGATCGCGGTCTCTGACCCGAAACAGTGCGGGTGATCGCCGCCGGGAACACCGGCCCCGCAGGCGATACGATCGTCGCCGTCACAGGCCTCGAAAGGAATCACACGCCCCATGCGCCGCACCCTTGCTCTGACCGCCCTCACCGTCTGCTCCGCGGCAATCCTCACCGCCTGCGGTGGCGACAGCGACACCGCCGCCTCCGAGACGACGTCCGCCTCGGCTTCCGTGGCGGCGAGGACGACCGCCGCCACCGCCCCCGGCAGCCGCGTGTTCTCGGTCGCCGACGACCCGCAGACGGCCGCCGACTACCTGGCCTACCTGCGCGCGAACAACCAGACCGTCACCGACGACGACCTGGCGGTCCATCAGGCCGGCGAGATCTGCACCGCCCTCGACGCAGGCAAGCCCCTCGATCAGGTGCGTGAGGAGTGGACGCCGATGCTCACCAACGACGGCGTCTACCCGTACATCATCGGCGCGATCACGCGGTACTGCCCCGATCACGAGAACGTCCTCAATTAGTAGTAGGCGCTTCGCGCCCGTGAGTGGTTAACGAGTCTCTGCACTCGCCAACCGCGCACGGGCGGCGGAGCCGCCCCCGTGGGAATACCTGGACGCAGCGGGTGTTACACACCATGAAGTAGTTGAACAATCAATTACCTGAGTACGAGGAGACACCCCATGCCTGCCGTGACGGTCGACAACATCCTTGCCCTGCCGCGTATCGACGCACCCGCTCCCGGCGTCGTCGACCGCCCGGTCCGTTCGCTCACCACCGCACCCGTCGGCTACGAGGGCGAAGGCTTCCCGGTTCGCCGCGCGTTCGCCGGCATCGACCTGACAGCGCTCGACCCGTTCATCCACATGGACCAGATGGGCGAGGTCGACTACGCACCCGGGGAACCCAAGGGCACCCCGTGGCATCCGCACCGCGGCTTCGAGACCGTCACCTACATGATCGACGGCATCATGGAGCACCAGGATTCCAACGGCGGCGGCGGCACCATCGGTGGCGGCGACACCCAGTGGATGACCGCGGGCGGCGGCATCCTGCACATCGAGACCCCGCCCGAGCACCTGGTGATGAGCGGTGGCCTGTTCCACGGCGTCCAGTTGTGGGTGAACCTGCCGCGCGACAACAAGATGGCCGCGCCCCGCTACCAGGACATCACCGGCCAGAAGGTGGCCCTGCTGTCCTCGTCCGACGGCGGCGCTCTCGTTCGGGTGATCGCCGGTGACGTGGACGGACACCACGGCCCCGGGTCCACGTACACGCCGATCAGCCTCGTCCACGCGACGATCGCACCGGGTGCCGGCCTGACGCTGCCGTGGAACCCCGAGTTCAACGCGCTCGCCTACGTCCTCGCGGGCGAGGGGCTCGTCGGTTCGGAACGTCGTCCGATCCGCATGGGCCAGACGGCCGTCTACGGACGCGGTGACACCCTCACGATCGCCGCGGCCGACACGCAGGATTCGCGGACCAAGTCCTTCGAGGTGTTCCTCCTCGGCGGCAAGCCGATCCGCGAGCCCGTCGCAATGGCCGGACCGTTCGTCATGAACACCAAGGCCGAGGTGCTGCAGGCGTTCGAGGACTTCCAGGCCGGCCGCCTGGGTTCCGTTCCCGCGGCGCACGAAACGCTCGACTGACCCCATGTGAGTGGCAAAGCGTGGCGGGGCACACATTGCCACTCACGTGCGGAAGACAGTGCGCAACAGACGATCCGGCGCCCCACTCAGGGGCGCCGGATCTTCGCGTCGATGCGGTGGATCCGCAGGTCGTCCTGCGGGATCCGGAACGTCTCGAGCACCCGGACCGTCACGAGGGTGCGGCCGAACAGTCCGGCGTCGAGGAGGTAGTCGACGGTGACGTCGTCGCCGTCGACCGTCCACACGCAGTCGCGGATCGCCCGGATCACCCGGTACTGGGGGCCGCCGGACAGGCTTCGGCGCAGGTGATTTCCGGAGAACGCCGTCTTCAGCCCCACCTCGTACCGCACGGCCCGCGGCTCGATGGGCACCGTGTTGCCGTCGTGGCTGAGCAACGCGTCCAGGTAGGCCCGGGCGACATCGACCTGTGTGTTCATGTCAGTAGTCGAACATTTCGGCCGCGGCGAGCACCAGCGTTTCCGCGTCGTCGCAGCTAGGCGCGGACGCCGCCACGGACGCGGTCAGCCGATTGCTGCGTTTGTCCCGTTCGCTCACCGGACTCGACGGCAGGTTCGTGTCGAACACCGCACCCGGATAGAAGTAGTAGTGACATTCGAGTGCGTCCCGGAAGTACGTGAACGTCTTGCCGCCGAGTTCGACCGCTTCGGGGCCGCCGACCTGCGACGGTTCGGGCGACAGCGCCAGTTGCACGGACGCCGCGTCGCCGCCACGGAGCGTCAGGAGACATTCGTAGGGACGGCTACCCGGAGAGAACGTCTCGACGCCCCGTCCGGACATCTTCTCGACCACCCTGCACGGATCCTGCTGCGCGAGAGGGATTTCCGAACGCACCGGCACCGGGGTGCGCAGCCTGCCGGCGATCGATCCGAGCACCGTGCGGGCCTCCGCGCAGTCGTCGCCGGCGGCGGAGTCACCCGTTCCGCCCGCCCCGTCGAGATACGACACGTGCCCCCACCGCCCCGGGGCGGTGGCGTCGTCCGGCACTCCCGGAACCGGGGGCAGCGAGAAGTAGAGGGTGCACGTGCCCGGGAGTGCGCCGACCGCGGGACGCACCTCGATTCCCGACGTCGCCTCGCCCGCACCGGTTTCTTCCGTGGGTTCGCGTTCGCCCACCGCCACCTCGATCCAGACGGGGTTGGCGGGCGTGCCGCGGGGTGGCACCAACTCGGCGTGGCACGTCGACAGATCGCCGACGGGACCGAACGCGGTGACCTGCCCGAGCGAGGCGACCAGATTTTCGTCGAGCAGGGAGCACGGGGCGATGTCGCGGGCCGCGGCGGCGACGGCCAACTCGACGCGGCTGTGATCGCTGACGGGCAGTCCGTAAATCGGCTCGCCGACCCCCGCCACGCTCGGCGCCCCCTCGACCACCCCGGCGCACGACGCGAGCAGTGCCGCAAAAAGTGCGGCCACCAGCGGTGTTACCACCGTCGCGCTGCGGCCCACCGCTGTCTCCTCACTCGGACTTCGAACCCCGGCACGCGAACGATGGTGCCCGGAGTACAGTGCTGAGTATGCAGCGCGCACTCCTCCTTGGTTGCCGCGACGGGGTCTGATCCAGACTGGCTTCCCGTCGCGGGGTTTCTCGTGCGCCGGTCGACACAGCCGTTGGACTCGGAAAGTCCACATCGAACCTGGAGATCAATCCCATGTCCCCCGCTGACGCCTTTACCTCCGGAACGCGCACCATCACGCCGCCTTCCAAGCCTGCTCCCTCCGATCAGCCGGAGTGGAACACGCAGAAGAATTCGTCGATGCCGACGTTCCGTTACCGCTCCTTCTCCGAAGAAGTGGAGCCGGTGTCGCTGCCGGACCGCTCCTGGCCCGACAAGATCATCGACCGTGCGCCGCAGTGGTGCGCGGTCGACCTCCGTGACGGCAACCAGGCGCTGATCGACCCGATGAGCCCCGCCCGCAAGCGCCGCATGTTCGAACTGCTGGTGCGGATGGGCTACAAGGAGATCGAGGTCGGCTTCCCGTCGGCGAGCCAGACGGACTTCGACTTCGTCCGCGAGATCATCGAAGACGGAGCGATTCCGGACGACGTCACCATCCAGGTGCTCACGCAGTCCCGGCCGGAACTGATCAAGCGCACGTTCGAGGCCTGTGAGGGCGCGAACAAGGTGATCGTCCACTTCTACAACTCGACGTCCATCCTGCAGCGGCGGGTGGTGTTCAAGGCCGAGCGCGAGGTGATCAAGAAGATCGCGACCGACGCGGCGACCCTGGCCCTCGACGAGGCGAAGAAGTACCCCGACACGCAGTGGCGCTGGGAGTACTCCCCCGAGTCGTACACCGGCACGGAACTCGAGTACGCCAAGGAGGTGTGCGACGCCGTCACCGAGGTGCTGCAGCCGACGCCGGAGAACCCGGTGATCCTGAACCTGCCCGCCACCGTCGAGATGGCGACGCCCAACGTGTACGCCGACTCCATCGAGTGGATGCACCGCAACCTGGCCCGCCGCGACTCGGTCATCCTGTCGCTGCACCCCCACAACGACCGCGGCACCGGCGTAGCCGCCGCGGAGCTGGGCTACCAGGCCGGCGCCGACCGCATCGAGGGCTGCCTGTTCGGCAACGGTGAGCGCACCGGCAACGTCTGCCTGGTCACGCTCGGACTCAACATGTTCACCCGGGGCGTCGACCCGCAGATCGACTTCTCGAACATCGACGAGATCCGCCGCACCGTCGAGTACTGCAACCAGCTGCCCGTCCACGAGCGTCACCCGTACGGCGGCGACCTCGTGTACACCGCGTTCTCCGGCAGCCATCAGGACGCGATCAACAAGGGCCTCGACGCCATGAAGTTCGACGCCGACTCGCAGGACGCGGACGTCGACGACATCCTGTGGGCGGTTCCCTACCTGCCGATCGACCCCAAGGACGTGGGCCGCACCTACGAGGCCGTGATCCGCGTCAACTCGCAGTCCGGCAAGGGCGGCGTCGCGTACATCATGAAGGCCGATCACGGGCTGGTGCTGCCGCGTCGCCTGCAGATCGAGTTCTCGCAGGCCGTCCAGCGGATCACCGACGGCGAGGGCGGCGAGGTGTCGCCCAAGGAGATGTGGGACGTCTTCCACGAGGAGTACCTGGCTCCGATCACGCCGCTCGAGCGGATGAAGCAGAAGGTCACGGCGTCCGAGGAGGACGGCGGCACCGACTCCATCACCGCGACCGTGAAGGTCGACGGCAAGGAGCACGAGATCTCGGGTTCGGGCAACGGCCCGCTCGCCGCGTTCGTCGACGCGCTCGCCACCATCGACTTCGACGTGCGTGTGCTCGACTACTCCGAGCACGCCATGTCGGCCGGTGACGACGCCCAGGCGGCCGCGTACGTCGAGTGCGCCGTGACCGCGCCCGACGGACGGAACACCGTGGTCTGGGGTGTCGGCATCGCGACGTCGATCACCACCGCGTCGCTCCGCGCCGTCGTTTCGGCGGTCAACCGGGCGCACTGACCGCTTCCCGACCCTCGCTGCCGCAGGCGCGCACCACGCGCACCTGCGGCAGCGTCGTTTCCGGCCACGGAAAAGCGGCTCCCTCCGGGCGTCGGGTGACTACCCTGGTAACGGAGTCCACACCGGACCCGAACCGCCTCGGACCCTTCGGGGGGCGTCGTGAATCTGGCATTTCAACAGCATCTTCCGGTCCGCCCGTATCCGGCCCGGCGCCGCCCCAAGGGCAGCTTCTTCTACAAGATGATCACGACGACGGATCCCAAGGATCTGGGGATTCTGTACCTGATCACGTCGTTCGTCTTCTTCATGGCCGGCGGTCTGATGGCCCTGCTGATCCGCGGCGAGCTCGCCGTCCCGGGTCTGCAGTTCCTGTCGAACGAGCAGTACAACCAGCTGTTCACGATGCACGGCACGATCATGCTGCTGCTGTACGCGACGCCGATCGTGTTCGGGTTCGCCAACTACATCCTGCCGCTGCAGATCGGCGCCCCCGACGTCGCGTTTCCCCGTCTCAACGCGTTCAGTTACTGGGCGTTCCTGTTCGGCGGCACCATCGCGATCGCGGGTTTCATCACCCCGGGTGGCGCCGCGGACTTCGGCTGGACGGCATACTCGCCGCTCACGAGCGCGCTGCATGCGCCGGGCGTCGGTGCCGATCTGTGGATCATGGGGCTGGCGCTGTCCGGTCTCGGCACCATCCTCGGCGGGGTCAACATGATCACGACCGTCATCTGCCTGCGAGCCCCGGGCATGATCATGTTCCGGATGCCGATCTTCACGTGGAACATCTTCATCACCAGCATCCTGATCCTGGTGGCGTTCCCGATCCTCACCGCAGCGCTGATGGGGCTGTTCGTCGACCGCCACCTGGGCGGCAATCTGTACGACCCGGCCACCGGCGGCGTGCTGCTGTGGCAGCACCTGTTCTGGTTCTTCGGCCATCCGGAGGTGTACATCGTCGCGCTGCCGTTCTTCGGCATCGTGTCGGAGATCTTCCCGGTCTTCAGTCGCAAACCGCTCTTCGGATACAGCGGGCTCGTCTACGCGACGATCGCCATCGCCGCCCTCTCGATCGCCGTGTGGGCGCACCACATGTACGCGACGGGCGCGGTGCTGCTGCCGTTCTTCTCGTTCATGACGTTCCTGATCGCGGTGCCCACCGGGGTGAAGATCTTCAACTGGATCGGCACGATGTGGAAGGGGCAGCTGACGTTCGAGACCCCCATGCTGTTCTCGCTCGGCTTCCTCATCACGTTCATCTTCGGCGGCCTCACCGGTGTCATCCTCGCGAGTCCCCCGCTGGACTTCCACGTCACCGACAGCTACTTCGTGATCGCCCACTTCCACTACGTGCTGTTCGGGACGATCGTCTTCGCCACGTACGCAGGCATCTACTTCTGGTTCCCGAAGATGACCGGCCGCATGCTCGACGAGCGTCTCGGCAAATGGCACTTCTGGACCACGTTCACCGGTTTCCACGGCACGTTCCTCGTCCAGCACTGGCTCGGCGCCGAGGGGATGCCGCGCCGCTACGCCGACTACCTGCCCTCGGACGGCTTCACCGTCCTCAACTCGGTCTCCACGGTGTTCGCGTTCGTCCTGGGCGCGTCGACCGTGCCGTTCGTCTGGAACGTCTTCAAGAGCTACCGCTACGGCGAGGTGGTCACGGTGGACGATCCGTGGGGGTTCGGCAACTCCCTCGAGTGGGCGACGACGTGCCCGCCGCCGCGGCACAACTTCACCGAGCTGCCGCGCATCCGCTCCGAGCGGCCCGCGTTCGAACTGCACTATCCGCACATGGTCGACCGGATGCACCGCGAGGCACACGTCGGAGTGCGGGGCGCGGTGGCGCACGCGACCGAGCCCGCGGGCGCCGACCCGAAGGTGAACCGCCAGTAACTTCTGCGTGAAAGTTCCCTTCCCCGAGAGCTTCTCGAGGAACCGGACGAAAACGACTCTGTGACAACGGGTTGCAGATACCTCTCCGGAGGACGCCCAGTTCGGCGGAATTCCGGCCTCATTACTCCGCCGTAGGGTCGACACGCAAGTCATTGAACGCTTGACAAGCAGATCCGGGCCTCGCAGAAGTTACGCGCGGGTACATATTTTCGACGTTATGCTCGCATTCCCCGAGCATCGGTCCCGCAATGGCGCAGGTCCGACGATCGCGTTCGGGGCGCCCCTGGAGGTAGTCAAGTGGGTTGTGCAGGGGTGCACGTGTCCGCGAAGGCGGCACCCAGTCCTCGGCGGACATGGCCTTGGCCATCGAAACACTCTGCGGATCAATGAGTTTTACGGAAACGGAGCGATAACAGATGTTCAAGCGAATAGCGATAGTCAACCGCGGCGAAGCGGCGGTCCGCCTGATTCGTGCGGTGCGCGAACTGAACGCCGAGCACAACTACGGCATCCGCACGATCGCACTGCACACCGAGGCGGAACGCCGCGCGATGTTCGTTCGGCAGGCCGACGAGGGTGTGTGCTTGCGCACAGTCAAGACCGGCACCGCCTACCTCGATCACGCCGAGCTGGCCCGCGCGCTGCGCGAGAGCAAGGCCGACGCCGTGTGGGTCGGCTGGGGCTTCGTCGCCGAGGATCCCGCGTTCGTCGAGGTCTGCGAGCAGCTCGGCATCACGTTCATCGGCCCGCCCGCCGAAGCGATGCGCCTGCTGGGCGACAAGGTCGAGGCCAAGCTCCTCGCCGAGAAGGTGGAGGTCCCGGTCGCGCCGTGGAGCGGCGGCCCCGTCGCCACCCGCGCCGACGCCCGCCGTCACGCCCAGGCCATCGGCTACCCGCTCATCATCAAGGCCCGCTCCGGTGGTGGTGGCCGCGGTATCCGCAAGGTGTGGTCGGAGGACGAACTCGAACTCGCGCTCGAACGCACCCAGGGTGAGGCCCAGCGGTCCTTCGGTGACCCCGTCGTGTTCATCGAACGACTGGTCACCGACGCACGCCACGTCGAGGTACAGGTGATTGCCGACAACTTCGGCAACGTCTGGGCTCCCGGTGTGCGCGACTGCTCCATCCAGCGCAAGAACCAGAAGGTCATCGAGGAGTCCAGCTCCCCGCTCCTCACCGCCGAGCAGTCGAACCACCTGCGCACCGTCTCCGCAGAGCTCGTGCGCGCCGCCGGCTACCGCGGCGCCGGCACGGTCGAGTACCTGTACCAGCCCGAGCAGAAGACGTTCACGTTCCTCGAGGTCAACACCCGCCTGCAGGTCGAGCACCCCATCACCGAGGCCACCACCGGCATCGACCTGGTGAAGCTGCAGATCCTCGTCGCGAGCGGTGAGCCGCTGGTCGGCGACTGCCCGCCCGAGTTCGGTCACGCCGTCGAGGCCCGCCTCAACGCGGAGGACGCCGCCAACGGCTTCGCTCCCGCGCCCGGCGCCGTGCAGCTGCTCAAGTTCCCGCTCGGCAGCGGTCTCCGCGTCGACACCGGCATCGCCCAGGGCGACGTCATCCCGCCCGACTACGACTCGATGGTCGCCAAGGTCATCGCCTGGGGTCGCGACCGCTCCGAGGCGCTCGCGCGTCTGCGCACCGCTCTCCGCGAGACCACGGTCGTGCTGCAGGGCGGCACCACCACCAAGTCGTTCCTGCTGGACCTGTTGGACCGCGAAGAGGTCATCTCCGCGTCCGCCGACACCGGCTGGCTGGACCGCACCGACGCAGGCACCTCCAACGTCCCGTCCCGGACCGCGGACGTCGCCCTGATCGCCGCCGCCATCGACGTCTACGACGCCGAGGAGAAGCTCGAGCGTGAGGCGTTCCTGTCGTCCGCTCGCGGTGGACGCCCCCGCGCCGGCCACGCCATCGGCCGCAAGGTGGAGCTCAGCTACCAGGGCCAGGCCTACGGACTCACCGTCACGCAGGTCGGCGCCCACAGCTACCGCGTCGACGGGGACGCCCCCGAGACCGAGGTCGAGGTCGACCGCCTCAGCGAGTTCGAGAGCCGCCTGGTGATCGGCGACCGACGCCACCACGTCGTCTCGGTCGCGGGCCGCGCCCAGTACCTCGTCGAGGTCGACGGCATCAGCCACCAGATCAGCCAGGACGAGGCCGGCGTCGTCCGCGCACCGGCTCCCGCAGTCGTGGTCGCGGTGCCCGTGTCCGTCGGCGACGAGGTCGAGGTCGGCGCCACGCTGGTCGTCCTCGAGAGCATGAAGATGGAGACCGCGGTCCGCGCCCCCGTCGCAGGCCGGGTGCGGGAAGTTCTCGCCATGGTCAACTCCCAGGTCGACGCCGGAACGGCACTGCTGCGCGTCGAGGAGAGCTCCGAGGAGTCCACCGCTCCGAAGTCGCCTCGCGTCGAATTCGATCTCGGTTCTCCCGCTTCGCACGGGAACACCCGGGCCGATGCCCTCGAGCAGATCGACGCACTCGCCGCACTGCTCACCGGTTACGACGTCAGCGCGAAGCGGGCCGGTGTTCTCCTCGCCGATTACGAGAAGCTGCGCGCCGAGATCGCGGGCGACCCGGATCTCGTGCAGGCGGAGCTCGCCCTGCTGAACACGTTCGCGGACATCTGCGAGATCGGACGTAACCGTCCGACCGCAGCCGAGGAGGACGGTGACGAGCGCGTCCACAGCCCGCGCGAGCACTTCCACACCTACCTCCACACCCTCGACGTCGAGCTCGAAGGCCTGCCCGAGTCGTTCACGACCCGGCTGTCGCGGGCGCTGCGTCACTACGACGTCACCGACCTCGAGCGCACCGCCGAGCTGGAGGAGGCGGTCTACCGCCTGTTCCTCGCGCAGCAGCGCATGGACAACCAGGTTCCCGTCATCGCCGCCCTGCTCGATCGGTGGCTGAACGAAAAGAACGCTCCCGGCCGCGCACCCAGCGGACTCGGTGAGGTCCTGGACCGGCTGATCATCGCCACCCAGGTCCGTTACCCGGTGATCGGCAACGTCGCCCGCAACGTGCGGTTCCGGTTCTTCGACGAGCCGCAGATCCGCAAGGCCCGCGAGCAGGTCTACGACGGTGTCCGCGGCAGCCTCGAGTACCTCGCCGAGCGTCCCGACGCCGCCGACTACCAGGAACGCCTCGAGGCCCTGGTCGCCACCCCACAGTCGCTGACCGAGCTCCTCGGGCAGCGGATCGCACGCAAGAGCGCGACCGTCGGGCCACTGCTCGAGGTCGTCACCCGTCGCTACTACGACATCCGCACGCTCGAGGACGTCACGTCCTTCGACCGCAACGGACGGCGTTTCGTCACCGGCAACTTCGATCTGCTCGGCGAGCGCCTCAACCTGGTGTCGGCCGTCGCCGAGTACGCCGAACTGCCCGGTGCGCTCGACGAGATCGGTGCCGTCGCCGCGGAGAACCCCGACAACCTCGTCCTCGACCTCTACCTGTCGTGGACCGCACCGCCCGCTGACCCGAACACCATGTCCGAGGACCTGCGGAAGGCGCTGGCGGCGCTGCCGCTGGCCGCGACCTGCCGCCGGGTCACGGTGTCCGTCTTCGGCGGAACCGACATGGACGTCCGCAAGTTCACGTACCGCCCGGACGCAGGTGTCCTGGCGGAAGAGAAGCTGATCCGGGACATGCACCCGCTCACCGGCCAGCGACTCGACCTGTGGCGCCTGAAGAACTTCGACGGCACCCGCCTCCCCGCGGTCGCCGACACGTTCCTGTTCAACCTGGTCTCGCGCGACAACCCCACCGACGAACGCCTCATCGCGCTCGCCGAGATCCGCGACATCACGCCGGTCCGCAACGAGGACGGCCAGGTCATCGGTGTTCCCGCCGCGGAACGCGTGCTGCAGTCGTGCCTCGACGGCATCCGCCGGGCGCAGGCCACGCGCGGCAGCAAGCGCAAGCTCGACGCCAATCGCGTCGTGCTGTACGTGTGGCCGAAGATCGACGTCCCGGTCGAGGACCTCGAGGCGTTCGCCCGGGTCGCGGCACCGCTCACCGCGGGCGCCGGACTCGAGGAGATCACCGTGATCGCCCGGCTCCAGGGCGAGCCCGGCACGGAGTCGCGGGAGAAGGCTCTGCGCTTCTCCTACCGCACCGGTGCCGGCGTGGTCGTCAAGGTCACCGAGCCGCCGACCGAGCCGCTGCAGCCGCTCGACGCGTACACGCAGAAGGTCCGCAGCTCACGTGCCCGCGGCACCGTCTACCCGTACGAGCTGATCCCGCTGCTCACCGGCCGCGACGGCAGCTTCGTCGAGCACGACCTGGACGAGACGGGCCAGCTGGTTCCCGTCGAGCGTCCGTACGGTCAGAACAAGGCCGGCCTCGTCGTCGGTCTGGTCACGGCCCGCACCGACCGGCATCCCGAGGGAATGACCCGCGTCGCGCTCTTCGGTGACCCGACGAAGGCACTGGGCACCGTCGCGGAAGCCGAGTGCGCCCGCCTCGTCGCCGGTGTCGACCTGGCCGAAAAGCTGGGTGTCCCGGTCGAGTGGTTCGCTCTGTCGTCCGGCGCGACGATCTCCATGGACAGCGGCACCGAGAACATGGACTGGGTGTCCCGCGGCCTGCGTCGCCTCATCACGTTCACGCAGAACGGTGGCGAGGTCAACGTGATCGTGGCCGGCATCAACGTCGGTGCGCAGCCGTACTGGAACGCCGAAGCCACGATGCTGATGCACACCAAGGGCATCCTCGTCATGACGCCGGACAGTGCCATGGTGCTCACCGGTAAGAACTCGCTCGACTACTCGGGTGGCGTCTCGGCCGAGGACAACTTCGGCATCGGCGGTTACGACCGCGTGATGGGCCCGAACGGTGAGGCGCAGTACTGGGCGCCGAACCTGCCCGCCGCGTGCGAGATCCTGTTCGCGCACTACGACCACGCGTACGTCGTTGCCGGAGAACGCTTCCCGCGCCGGGCGCAGACCAGCGACCCGATCGGGCGCGACGTGCGGTCCTTCCCGCACGTCCACCCGTCCAGCGACTTCACCACGGTCGGCGACATCTTCTCCGCGGAGACGAACCCGGAACGTAAGAAGCCGTTCGACATTCGCACGGTGATGCGTTCGCTCGTCGACCAGGACCACACGGTGCTGGAGCGGTGGGCCGACATGGCGGACGCCGACACGTCCGTCGTGTTCGACGCGCACCTCGGCGGTTACCCGGTGAGCGTCATCGGCATCGAGTCGCGGGCCATCGCCCGTAAGGGATGGTCGCCGGCCAACGGTCCCGACCAGTGGACCGCGGGAACGCTGTTCCCGCAGTCGTCGAAGAAGACGGCCCGGGCGATCAACGCCGCCAGCGGCAGCCGTCCGCTCGTCGTGCTGGCCAACCTGTCCGGCTTCGACGGTTCCCCGGACTCGCTGCGGCACATCCAGCTCGAGTACGGCGCCGAGATCGGCCGCGCCATCGTCAATTTCGACGGCCCGATCGTGTTCTGCGTCGTCTCCCGCTACCACGGTGGCGCGTTCGTGGTGTTCTCCGGAGCACTGAACGACAACATGGAGGTGCTGGCGGTCGAGGGTTCGTTCGCCTCGGTCCTCGGTGGTGCCCCCGCCGCGGCCGTCGTGTTCACTCGCGAGGTCAACTCGCGGGTGGCCGCCGACCCGTCGATCCGGGAGCTCGAGGCCAACCTGGCGGGCGCCCAGAACGACGCCCAGCAGGCTCACCTGCGGGTGGAGCTGGCGGCCCAGCAGGCTGCGGTGCGCAACGAGAAGCTCGGTGAGGTCGCGGCCGAGTTCGAGGCCGTGCACAACATCCAGCGGGCACAGCGGGTCGGCTCCGTCGACGCCGTCATCCCGGCCGTCGAGCTGCGTCCGTACATCATCGGTGCGGTCGAGCGCGGCATGCGCCGGGCGGTCGAAGCAGGCAAGTAATCCCCACCCGAACGGCCGCGGCACCTACCGGTGCCGCGGCCGTTCGGCGTTTCGCGACCGCGGGCGGGTCGGCAGCGGCCACATTTCACCTGTTTCGGATGACGCGGGCGCCCCGGCCCGGTGCGATAGTCGGCGCAGAGTGAATTCGACTGTGAATGGAGCGCTGCAATGGACTCTTTCTGGGACTTTCTCTGGGTGATCATCGTCACCTTCGGCTTCGTGGCCTACCTGATCCTGTTGTTCTCCATCATCACCGACCTGTTCCGCGACCATAAGACGTCGGGCTGGGCGAAGGCCATCTGGATCGTCTTCCTGTTCTTCATCCCGCTGCTGACCGCGCTCGTGTATCTCATCGTCAAGAGCGACGGCATGGCCCAGCGGTCGATGGCGGCCGCGCAGCAGGTGAAGCAGGCGCAGGACAGCTACATCCGTTCCGTGGCGGGCAAGTCCTCGGCCGAGCAGATCGCGGACGCGAAGGCCCTGCTCGATGCAGGCACCATCACACAGCAGGAGTACGAGACGCTGAAGGCCAAGGCGCTGGCCTGACCCGCACCGTCACCGTCGAAGGCCCGCCCCGGTGCGGGCCTTCGTGCTGTCGGGGGTCAGTCCCGCACCCGTGCCGCGACGTCCCGGAACGCCTGCAGCACCGTGGCCACCGCGGGGACGTCGTCGGCTGCCGGCCGCCGGGCCAGTTCGTAGATCCGGGCCGCGCGCACCCCGGCGAGCGGGAGCTGCACCACCGTGCGGCTCGTCACCGCATGGCGGGCCAGCAGGGCCACGCCGTGACCGCCGGCGACGAGTTCCTCGATGACCCGGAAGTCGTTGATGCGCATCACCACATGCGGCTGCACACCGGTCGCGGCGGCCACCGACATCAGCACGTCGTCGACGGGGAACCCGCCGCGCACACTGATCCACCTCTCGTCCGCCAACTGGTCCGGGCGGACCGCATCCTGTTCGGCGAGCGGATGGCCGGGCGGCAGGATGAGGTCGATGGGTTCGCGCATCAGCGGTTCAGCCGTCACCCGCGGCGAGGACGAGTCCGGGGCCCGCTCGTCGCGATGCGTCAGCACCACGTCGTAATCGGCGAGCAGGGTCGGCACCGCGGCGGCGGGCAGGTCCTCGTCGCGCGCCTGCACGTCCACCCCACTGCCTTCGAGCGCGTCCAACAGTCCGGGCAGCAGCAGCGCGGCCCCGGACGGGAACAGCGCCACCCGCACCCGGCCGCGCGGCGAACCGCGGTAGGCGCTCATCTCCGCCGCCGCGCGGTCCAGGGCGGCCACGACGTCGTCGGCGCGGACGACGAGCGCCTGACCGGCGTCCGTGAGCCGCAACCGGCGGCCGGCGGGTTCGAGCAGGGTCACCCCGGCCTCCCGCGAGAGGATCTTGAGCTGCTGCGACACCGCCGACGGCGTCATCGACAACGCCTGCGCGGTCGCCGCCACCGTGCCGCGGTCCGCGAGCTCGCGCAGCACGTGCAACCGGGTCGCATCCATGTAGCAAAACTACATTGATAGTGCACTTTAATGCGCTTGTCCTGATTGTTTCCGGCCCTCACGATGGAAGGCATGACCTCCCGCGACCGGCTGCTCGGACTCACCGTCGTCGTCCTGTGGGGGCTCAACTTCCTCGCCATTCGCGCGGGCCTCGATCACTTCCCACCGTTCTTCTTCGCCGCGCTGCGATTCTTCGTCATCGCGATCCCGGTGATCCTGTTCGTTCCCCGACCGCAGGTCCCGCTGAAGTGGCTGCTGGTGTACGGCCTCGGGTTCGGCGTCGGCCAGTTCGCCTTCCTGTTCTGGGCCATGCACGTCGGCATGCCCACCGGGCTGGCGTCGCTGGTCCTGCAGTCCTCGGCGCCGTTCACCGTGGTCCTCGGCGCGGTCCTGCTGCGGGAGCGACTGCGGCCGACGCAGGTGTGCGGGCTGCTGGTGGCGATGGCCGGGATGACAGTCATCGGCTGGGACCGCGCCCAGCACGCCGCGCTGCTGCCGGTGGCCCTGACGCTGCTCGCGGGACTGTCGTGGGCGCTGGGCAACATCGGCAACCGCAAGGCCGCGTCCGATCAGCCGATGCGCCTGATGCTGTGGATGTGCGTCATTCCGCCGCTGCCGATGCTGGCGCTGTCGTTCGGCGTCGAGGGTCCGTCGGCGGGCTGGGACTCCCTGACGTCGTCACTGGACGGCAACGGCCCGCTCGCGCTCGCAGGCCTCGCCTACATCGTGATCCTCGGCACGGTCGCGGGCTCGGGTCTGTGGACGGCACTGCTCAGCCGCTACCCCGCCGGGATGGTCGCACCGTTCTCCCTGCTGGTTCCCATCGTCGGGATCGGGGCGTCCTGGCTGGTGCTGCACGAGGAGCCGAGCGTCCTGTCGCTGATCGGCGGGGCCGTCGTCATCGCCGGTGCCGCCGCCACCCAGGTGCGTGGCAGGGTGCGTCCGAGCACACTTTCGCACTCACCTGCACCCGCGCGAGTCGGCGTCTGACCGGACCCTGTGCAAAACTCGCGGAGTGAGTACTGGAACTGGGATCACGACGCGCGGCAAGCTCGCCCTGCGCGCAGCGGCGGCGGCCTCCTGGGCGTCGCAGAAGGCGGGCCGCGGCAAGGGCTCGATGATCGGCGGACTGATCGCCCTGAAGATCGACCCGACACTGATGGAGCAGCTCGGCGCCGGCCGACGCACCGCGGTGATCACCGGCACCAACGGCAAGTCCACCACCACCCGGATGACCGCGGCGGCGCTCTCCACCCTCGGTGAGGTCGCGACACAGGCGGACGGCGCCAACATGGACGCCGGCATCGTCGCGGCGCTCAGCACCCGCGTCCACGCGCCCCTCGCCGCCCTCGAGGTCGACGAGCTCCACGTCCCGCACGTCAGCGACGCCGTCAACCCCGAGGCCCTCGTTCTGCTCAACCTCAGCCGCGACCAGCTCGACCGGGTCGGCGAGATCAACATGATCGAACGCAAACTCCGCGCCTGCGTCGCCGCGCACCCGGAGGCCGTCGTGATCGCCAACTGCGACGACGTCCTCGTCACCTCGGTGGCCTACGACGCGAAGAACGTCGTCTGGGTCGCCGCCGGGGGCGGATGGGCCAGCGACGCCGCCAGCTGTCCGCGCACCGGTGAACCCATCGTGTGGGAGGGCTCGCACTGGCGCAGCACGGGTTCCGACTTCGCGCGCCCGACCCCCGACTGGTGGCTGGACGACGAAAACCTGTACGGGCCCGACGGTCTGAAGATCCCGATGACCCTCGCCCTGCCCGGACGCGCCAACCGCGGCAACGCCGCGCAGGCCGTCGCTGCGGCCGTTGCGATGGGCGCGAAGGCGGAGGACGCCGTCGCCGCGGCGGCCACCGTCCAGGAGGTCGCAGGCCGCTACAGCACCGTCGAGGTCGGATCGCACTCCGTGCACATGCTGCTCGCCAAGAATCCCGCCGGCTGGCAGGAAGCGCTGTCGATGATCGACCCCACCGTCGACGGACTCGTGATCGCCGTCAACGGGCAGGTTCCCGACGGCGAGGACCTGTCCTGGCTGTGGGACGTGCGGTTCGAGCACTTCGAGGGCGTCAAGGTGGTGGCCGCCGGCGAACGCGGCACCGACCTGGCCGTCCGCCTCACGTACGCCGGCGTCGAGCACACGCTCGACCCGAACCCGTTGCGGGCCATCGCGTCCTGCCCGCCCGGACGCGTCGAGGTGCTCGCCAACTACACCGCCTTCCGCGACCTGAACACCGCCATCGCGAAGGAGGCGCGCAATGTCTGACTCGACCGTACGCATCGGCCTGGTGCTGCCCGACGTGATGGGCACCTACGGCGACGGCGGCAACGCCCTGATCCTCCGGCAGCGACTGCGCATGCGCGGATACGACGCGGAGATCGTCGAGATCACGCTGAACGACCCGGTCCCGGAGTCCCTCGACGTCTACACGCTCGGTGGGGCCGAGGACTCGGCGCAGCGCCTTGCCACCCGGCACCTCGCCAAGTACCCCGGACTGCAGAAGGCTGCCGAACGCGGCGCCCCCGTCCTGGCGATCTGCGCCGCGATCCAGGTGCTCGGCAACTGGTACGAGACGTCGAGCGGCGAACGCGTCGACGGCGTCTCGATGCTCGACGTCACCACGTCCCCGCAGGCGACGCGTTCCATCGGTGAAGTGATCACGACACCACGGATGAACGGGTTGACGCAGCCGCTCACGGGGTTCGAAAATCACCGCGGCGGAACCACACTCGGCGCCGAAGCCCGCGGCCTGGCCCGGGTCACGCACGGCGTCGGCAACGGCGTGGGGGACGGGCTCGAAGGCGTCGTCCAGGGTTCCGTGATCGGCACGTACATGCACGGACCCGCGCTCGCCCGCAACCCCGAACTCGCCGACCTGCTCCTGAAACGGGCGCTGGGCGTCGACGAGCTCGCGCCCCTCGACCTGCCCGAGGTCGAGCAGTTGCGCCGGGAGCGCCTGCGCGTCTAGGCACGTGAGTGGCAAAGCGTCGTCCCGTACGCTTTCGCACTCACCTCCGCAGGTGAGTGAGAAAGAGTGGCCGGGCACTCTTTCTCACTCACGTGGGCAGGCCGGACAGCGGCGCGACATGTCGGCCCATCCTTCGCGGACCAACACCCGGCGCACTTCCTCGAATACCCCGCAGGGGTCGCGGGTCGTCTCATCCCACCCGTAGACCAGCCGTGGACGGTCGGCCAGCTCCGCCGCGTTGTCGCGCCGACGGTCACGGAAACGGGACTGTTGCGCGCTGTGATACTGCTGCCCGTCGAGCCGCACGATCAGCGGCACACCCATGGGGCTGTAATCGACGTCCTCGTACAGAATCCGGCCGTCCACGACGTGCGGCATCTGACGTTTCCCGCTCGGCAGCCCGTGTGCCCGTTCGACGTCGAGTGCGTAGCGATGTTCGAGGGCCGATTGAACGCCGTCGCCGAGCAGCATCACGGCGTCGGCGATGTCGGTCGCATACCGGTGTGGACGCCGGACCTCGAGTTTCCGCCGGAGCACCTCGACGTGGACCTTGCCACTCGTGGCGGCCTCGATGAACCGGAGGGCCGCCTCCCGCGGGGTGGCCTCGGACACCGCCAGGTCGATCACCGTGTCGGCCAACGATGTCCGTGGCCGACGGAACGGGACCGAGATGTGCTCGAACGCGCGGGACCGATGGACCACGACGCCACCATGAACGAGTGCGTTGCCGACCGAGGTCGGGCGCGGACTGCCGGGTGAGCGGACAGTCGGCCCCTGATTCACCGCAGAGCAGTTGTAGGGGACGGTGATGTGGATCGGCGCCGACGGGCCGTCGACGCGGAGCAGTCCCCATTCCTCGGCCGCGGTCCGGTGACTCAGGATCGCCCGGCCGCCGTACAGGAGTGCGGCGGAGAGGGCCATCGGGCGGGTCAGCGGACCGTTGGTGACCGCGATGACGCGCGGCAGCACCCGCAGCCACTGGCCGGACACCACACGATGCCGGAGTGCTGTGGCACTGACGCCGTGCGCCCGGAGCTGTGCCGTGGTGACGACGCCGTCCTGGGCGTCGAGAATGGACTGCCATGAGTCGTGTTCCATGCCCGGAACGGTGTCGGCCCGCCCCGACAGGAACCGCCCCTCCCAACCATTTTTTTCCACAGCCTGTGGATAACCCATGTGAGTGAGAATGCGCCTCCGGGCACACATCGGCACTCACCTGCGGAGCGCAACCGAAGGGTTGCAGAACGTTGGAAAAAGTGCAACTATGGAGTTGCACATCAACCGTCGTCGAAAAGGTGGCCCACCATGGACGCATCGAGCAGCATCACCCGGACCGTTGTCGTGAACGCCCCGAGATCGGCGGTGTGGGCGGCGATCACGGATCCCGACAAGATCAGCCAGTGGTTCGGGCAGCGCACGTCGCTCGACCTCAGCGTCGGCGGCAAGGCCGCCTTCACCTGGGACGAGCACGGCACCGCCCGCGCCGTCGTCACGGAGGTCGACGAACCGAACGCGTTCGGCTTCCGCTGGGCCGCCGACATGGAAGCAGACCCGGTGATCGGCAACTCCACCCTGGTGCGGTTCACGCTGTCCGAGCACGCGGCCGGCACCGAACTGACCGTCGTCGAGACCGGGTTCGACACCCTCGACCGCGACGTCGCCGACCAGAAGCGGGCCCGCGAGGGCAACGTCCAGGGCTGGCACGCCGAACTCGACGAACTGGTCGCGTACCTGCACGGCGTGAAGGCATGACAGTGGGCACGTACGCCGAACTGGCCTCGGTGTTCGCGGCGCTGTCCGACGAGACCCGCTGGGAGATCCTCACCGAACTCGGGCGGGCCGACCAGTCGGCGTCGTCGCTCGCCACCCGGCTTCCGGTGTCGCGGCAGGCCATCGCGAAGCATCTGAATGCGCTGCAGGCCTGCGGGCTGGTGGAGTCGGTGAAGGTGGGCCGCGAGATCCGCTACCGCGCGCTGGGCGCCGAGCTCAACAAGACGGCGCGGACGCTGGAACGGATCGGCGCCGAGTGGGATCGCCGGCTGGCCGCCATCAAGCAGATCGCGGAATCGATGGAGGAGTAAAGACCCCAGACAGGGGTTCGGCCGGGAATGCTTCTGCATTCTCGGCCGGATCTCTGCTTCTCGAGTTTTCTCTGCTCACAGGTACATTTCCTCGATCCGCATCACTGACGATACTCGCGAGTGATCTACGTCACAAGAGGCTCTACCGGACTTTTCTTCATCCGATCGTGTCCCGGCAGGGCCAGGGAGACCGCGAACACCAGGACCGCCAGCACGGCGCACACCCCGTAGGCGATCGAGAATCCGGCGGCCGAGGCGACACCGCCCACCATGCTCGCCGCCAGGACCGTCGCGACCACCGCGCTGCACATGGTGGTACCCATCGTCCGCAGCAGGACGTTGACGCCGTTGGCCGCGGCCATCTGCGTGGACGGCACGGCCCGCACGATCAGCATCGGCAGTGTGCTGTACACCAGCGCGGTGCCGACGGCCGCGACACCGAGCGCCGCGATCACCATCCACAATTCCTTGTGCGGCACGGTGTGCAGCGCGTAGCCGAGGACGAGACAGATCGCGCCCGACAGGATCGTCACCTTCGACCCGTAGCGTTCGGACACCCGGGCGCCGACCTGCGCGAAGACGATCATCGACAGACTCGTCGGCAGCTGGCACACCGCGGCCTGGAGGATCGTCAGGCCGTAGCCGGCGTCTCCGCGGGGCGCCTGCAGCAGCTGTGTGGTGATGAGCGCGTTTCCGTAGAACGCGAACCCGACGAGAAGCGCCGTGACGTGCGGCAGCAGCACCGACCGTCGCGCCGACACCCGCAGGTCCACGAGCGGGTTCCGGTTGCGCAGCTGCTGATGTCCCCACAACGCGAACAGGAAAACCGCGGACGCGAACATGCCCAGCACCGCGGGACTTCCCCAGCCCCACGAGCTGCCCTGGGTGATCGGGACGAGCAGGCAGACGAGGGCGGCGGTCAGACCGACGGCACCGACACCGTCGAACCGCCCACCCGACCGCACCTCGGACTCGCGGATGAACAGCACCGCGGCTGTGGTGACCGCGAGCCCGATTCCCGCGATGACCCAGAAGAGGACGTGCCAGTTGGAGTACTCGGCGACGGACGCCGCGAACGGCAGTCCGAGCGCCGTGCCGATCCCGAGGGTCGAGCTCATCATGGCGATGGCGCCGTTGACCTTCTCCCGCGGCAATTCGTCGCGGAGGATCGAGATTCCGACCGGGATGACGGCGGCGCCTGCCCCCTGCAGTCCTCGCGCGAAGATCAGGAACGCGATGTCGGACGTCACGGCGCAGATCAACGCGCCGAGCGTCATGAAGACGAAGGCGACGAGAAGCATCCGCTTCTTGCCGAACATGTCGGCGAGCCTGCCGAAGATCGGGGTGACGACCGCGCCGACCAGGAGGGTGGTGGTGATCAGCCAGGACACCGACGTCTGACTCGCGCCGGTGAACGTCGGCATGCTGGGCAGGAGGGGCACCATGACCGTTTGCAGGACGGCCTGGAACACGCCCGCGAACGCGAGAATCGGGAAGAGGTAACGCGATCCGCCGGCAGAGTCCGGCGGTGCGACCGGCTGATCCGCGAGCGCCGACAGTGGGCGCGGCAACGAGATCGTCAAGCGTCACCCCTTGCACAGCTGGTAAATGGTTGTTCACCAGATTAGGTGAACAACCATTTACCCCGCAAGCCGGACAATCCGCCCTCAGCCGTCGAGCAACTCCTGCACCAGCGGGGCATAGTGGGCCACCACCTCTTCCGGGGTGCCTGTCGCGTGCTCCTGCATCATCTTGCGACGCATGACGGCGAGACCCGTCAGCATCGACATCACCAGTTCGGCGCGCAGCCGGGCATTCGGCCCGGGTAGTCGTTCGGCCAGCGCGTCGATCATCTGCGCCGAATAGTTGGCGCGGAGCTTGCGGCTGCTCTCCTCGCTCGGCCCGCTCATGAACAGAATGTTCAACGACAGGGGCTTGTACGGTTCGAGCGGCCGCGCGAACATCGACACCATCCGCTCACCGAGACCGTCCAGCGGACCGCTGAACACGATCTCCGCGGCGGCGCGGAAATCGACGAGCGCGTCGAACAGCTGCTCCTTCGACCCGAAGTACTTGATGATCAGCGGTGCGCTGACCCCGGCGTCCTCGGCGATGTCCTTGAGCGTGATCTCCCGATACGGACGTGTCGCGAACGCCCGCCCCGCCGCGTCGACGATCAGCGACCGCGACTGCTCGGCCGTCCGCTTCACCGGCGCGGCAGTGCCCGGATCCGACGTCACAGCGTGCGTCTCCCCGACAACGCCCTGCCCAGCGTGAGCTCGTCGGCGAACTCGAGGTCGCCGCCCATCGGCAGACCCGACGCGAGCCTGCTGACCGTCAGCCCGGGGAAGTCCCGCAGCATCCGCACCAGATACGTCGCGGTGGCCTCCCCCTCGGTGTTGGGGTCGGTCGCGATGATCACCTCGGAGACGTCGACGCCGTCCTCCTGATTGCCGATGCGCGCGAGCAACTCCCGGATACGGAGCTGATCGGGGCCCACCCCGGACAGCGGATCCAGCGCGCCGCCCAGGACGTGATAGCGGCCCTTGAACTCGCGCGTGCGCTCGACGGCCTGGACGTCCTTCGGCTCCTCGACCACACAGATCACCGTGCGGTCACGGCGCGGATCGGCGCAGATGCGGCAGTGCTCCTTGTCGGAGACCGTGCCGCACACCACGCAGAACTGGACGCCGTCGCGCACCCGCTGCAGCGCATTCTTGAGCCGGTCGATCTCCGGCGGCTCGACGCTGAGCAGGTGGAACGCGATGCGCTGTGCGCTCTTCGGCCCGACGCCGGGCAGCTTGCCGAGCTCGTCGATCAGATCCTGAACCGGACCTTCGTACACGCCGCGCCTCTAGAAACCGGGGAGACCGGGCAGGCCTCCCCCACCGAATCCACCCGCGAGCGGACCGAGCTTCTGCGCCGCGATCTCCTGCGCCTTGTTCGACGCGTCCTCGATCGCACCGATCACGAGGTCCTGCAGAGTCTCCACGTCGTCGGGATCGACGACCTTCGGATCGATCTTCAGACCGACCACTTCACCTGTCCCCTTGACCGTCGCGGTCACGAGTCCGCCACCGGCCTGCCCGGTGACCTCGGCCTCGGCCATCTCCTGCTGAGCGGCCATCAGCTGCTGCTGCATCTGCTGTGCCTGCGCGAGGAGCTGCGACATGTCGGGTTGTCCACCTGGTTGCACTGACGTGGTCCTTTCTGCTGTTTCCCCTGCCAGAGTAGACCGTGACCGTCAGCGCGGTCCGGCGCCGACGCCGTCGTGGGACTCACCACGACGGCGCCGGAGCGAACCGGCGTCGCGTCAGGCGAGTTCGCGCTCCAGGTTCGCCAGCACCTGCCCCTGAATCTTCTTCAGACCCAGCGGGGCGAACGTCTTCTCGAAGAAGCCCCCGATGCCGCCCGCGCCCTTCCACTCGGTGGTCGTGGTGACCGTCGAACCGCTGCCGCTCGGGGCGACGACCCAGGTGGTGACGAGCGACGAGTTCGCGTCCGTCTCGGTGATCGTGTTGCCCGCCACGGTGACCGTGGCCTTGATGTCACGGGACCGCTTCTCGGTGGCCTTCAACGTCCACTGCGCGACGGTGCCGCCGCCCTGCCCGCCCTCGAGGACGCGGTAGTCCAGGTACTGCTCCGAGAGGATGCGCGGACGCACCGTCTCGTAGTCCGTCAAAGCCGCGAGCGCCTTCTCCGGTGTGGCTGCGACGGTGATCGAACTGCTCGCGCTGACCTGGCCCACTGTTCTGACTCCTCTTGTACGATTTGTACGAAACTGCTTCCTCCTCTCATCCTGCCTTCCGTCCGCGAGTCCGGGCGATGACGTGGCAATCTATTGTGAGGTAGCTCACTTCGACGTGGTCACGACCCGCACATTGATGAGACATTTGTGTGAATCTTCGGTCGACCGCGCCGATATGCGTGGCCTGAACCCGCGGAGAGGGATAGCGTCAGGGTGTGGCTGCCTCTTCGGTTGAACTACTGAAAAGCATGCGGGAGGGTGGACGCCCCTTCCGTGCGCATCGCACTCTGCCCGTCACCGGGATCGACGCTCACCGCGCCGGCGTCGAACGGCTTCTCGCGTCCTACCGCGCGATTCCCACGGACGCCACCGTGCGACTCGCGAAGAAGACGTCCAACCTGTTCCGGGCGCGGGCCCAGACCAGCGCACCCGGCCTCGACGTCTCCGGCCTCGGCGGAGTCATCTCGGTCGACGAGCAGACCCGGACCGCGGATGTCGCCGGAATGTGCACGTACGAAGACCTGGTGGACGCCACCCTGCCGTACGGGCTGGTGCCGCTGGTGGTTCCGCAGCTCAAGACCATCACACTCGGCGGCGCGGTCACCGGCCTCGGCATCGAGTCGACGTCGTTCCGCAACGGGCTCCCCCACGAATCGGTCCTCGAGATCGACGTCCTGACCGGAAGCGGCGACATCGTCACCGCGACACCGGAAGGCGAGAACTCCGACCTGTTCTGGGGATTCCCCAACTCCTACGGAACCCTCGGCTACTCCACACGACTGCGCATCCAGCTCGAGCCCGTCAAACGGTATGTGGCACTGCGCCATCTGCGTTTCGACTCCCTGGACGAGCTGCAGTCGGCGATGGATCGCATCGTCACCGAGCGCGTCCACGACGGCATCCCCGTCGACTACCTGGACGGCGTCGTGTTCACCGCGTCCGAGAGTTACCTGACGCTGGGCCATCAGACCGACGAGGGCGGCCCCGTCAGCGACTACACCGGGCAGAGCATCTTCTACCGGTCCATCCGGCACAGTTCCGTGAACCACCCCAAAACGGACAAACTCACCATCCGAGACTACCTGTGGCGCTGGGACACCGACTGGTTCTGGTGCTCGCGCGCCTTCGGCGCCCAGAACCCCACCATCCGCCGGCTGTGGCCGAAGAACCTCCTCCGCAGCAGCTTCTACTGGAAGCTCATCGCCCTCGACCACAAGTACGACATCGGCGACCGCCTCGAGAAGCGCAAGGGCAACCCGCCGCGCGAACGCGTCGTGCAGGACGTCGAAGTGCCCATCGAGCGCACCGCGGACTTCGTCCGCTGGTTCCTCGACGAGATCCCCATCGAACCGCTGTGGCTGTGCCCGTTGCGGTTGCGGGAACCCGCCCCCGCCGGCGCGTCCTCGCAACGCCCCTGGCCCCTGTACCCCCTCGAACCGAAACGCACGTACGTGAACATCGGATTCTGGTCATCGGTGCCCATCGTTCCGGGCCGACCCGAGGGGGCCGCGAATCGGCTGATCGAAGACAAGGTCAGTGACTTCGACGGACACAAGTCCCTCTACTCCGATTCGTACTATTCACGAGAAGATTTCGAACGCCTCTACTACGGCGGCGATCGATACACGGAACTGAAAAAACGCTACGACCCGAAATCACGATTACTGGACCTTTTCTCCAAGGCGGTGCAACGTCGATGACAACTCTGAAAGCTTCACACTCCCAAGACCACAAGCTGACCATCGCAGAGATTCTCGAAACTCTGTCCGACGGCATGCTCCCCCTGCGGTTCTCCGCCTACGACGGCAGCGCCGCCGGCCCGGAGGACGCCCCCTACGGTCTCCACCTCAAGACCACCCGGGGCACCACCTACCTGGCGACCGCCCCCGGCGACCTCGGCATGGCCCGGGCCTACGTGTCCGGCGACCTCGAGGCCCGCGGCGTCCACCCCGGCGACCCGTACGAGATCCTCCGCGTGATGGGCGACGAACTGCACTTCCGTCGTCCGTCCGCGCTCACTCTCGCCGCCATCACCCGCTCGCTCGGCTGGGATCTGCTGCGCCCCATCGCCCCTCCCCCGCAGGAGCATCTCCCGCGGTGGCGTCGAGTCGCGGAAGGGTTGCGGCACTCCAAGTCCCGCGACGCCGAGGTCATCCACCACCACTACGACGTCTCGAACACCTTCTACGAGTATGTCCTCGGCCCGTCCATGACGTACACGTGCGCCTGCTACGAGAACGCCGAGCAGACCCTCGAAGAGGCGCAGGACAACAAGTACCGCCTCGTGTTCGAGAAGCTCGGCCTCCAGCCCGGCGACCGACTGCTCGACATCGGTTGCGGCTGGGGATCGATGGTCCGGTACGCCGCCCGCCGCGGCGTCAAGGTCATCGGCGCCACCCTGTCCCGCGAACAGGCCGAATGGGCACAGAAGGCCATCGCCGAAGAAGGACTGTCCGACCTCGCCGAGGTCCGGTTCTCCGACTACCGCGACGTCCCCGAGACCGGATTCGACGCCATCTCGTCGATCGGCCTGACCGAGCACATCGGCGTCGGCAACTACCCCGCCTACTTCGGGCTGCTGCAGAGCAAGCTCCGCGAGGGCGGCCGGCTGCTGAACCACTGCATCACCCGGCCCGACAACCAGAGTCAGGCACGCGCAGGCGGCTTCATCGACAGGTACGTCTTCCCCGACGGCGAACTCACCGGCTCCGGACGCATCATCTCCGAAATCCAGAACGTCGGACTCGAGGTGCGGCACGAGGAGAATCTGCGCGAGCACTACGCACTCACCCTCGCCGGATGGTGCCAGAACCTCGTCGACAACTGGGATGCCTGCGTCGCCGAGGTCGGTGAAGGCACCGCACGTGTCTGGGGTCTCTACATGGCCGGGTCGCGACTGGGCTTCGAACGCAACGTCGTTCAGCTGCACCAGGTCCTCGCCGTCAAGCTCGGCCCCAAGGGCGAGGCGCATGTGCCGCTGCGTCCCTGGTGGAAGTAGGCGGCTCCGCCGCCCGTGAGTGGTTAAGGAGTCTCTGCACTCCTTGACCACTCACAAGCCGGGCACGGCCTCTCGCCGGGCCTGATCCACCCCTCCCGCACGAGCACGGTCGCCACTTCACGGGCCACTACACACGGATTCTTCGTCACCTCGTCGAACCCGTAGACGAGCCGTGGGCGCCCCTGCAGCTCCGCGGCGTTGTCGCGTCGACGGTCCCGGAACGCGACCTCTGCCATGGCATGCGCGCGGCGACCGTCGAGTCGCACGATGAGCGGCACACCGTGGTCGGAGTAGTCGCAGTCCTCGAAGAGGGTTCGCCCGTCCACGATCACGGGTGACTGCCGCCGCGCCCGTGGGAGCCCGTGCGCGTCCTCGACGTCGGTGGCGTAGCGGTATTCGAGCACCGACTGCACTCCGTCGGCGAGCAGTCGTACCGCATCCACGAGCGCCTTGCCGTACCGACGCGGTCGTCGCTCCCCCATGCGTCGCCGGATGTCGCGCAGTGGGATCCGGGCATTGGTCACGAGAGCGACGAGCCGGGTGTAGGCGTCCCCGTGCCGTGGGCTCGGCGATCGCGAGGTCGAGCGCAGTGTCGGCTCGCATCGTCCGAGGCGGATCCGTGTCGACGGCGATGTAATCGTGCGCCCTCGACCGGTGCACGACGACTCCCGGATGCACGACAGTTCCTTCCCGGTGGCACAGACTGACCGACGCGAGGCCCGCACCGACACCGGTCGGAGGCTGGGTGATAGCCGATCTTCCGTAAGGAACAGTGATGTGCACGGGGCGTGCCGGATCGACACGAATCATGTGCCATTCCTCGGCGGCCGTGCGGTGGCTGAGGACTGCGCCCTTGCCTCCGAAGAGCAGCGCGGCTTCCAGCGACATCTCACGAGTGACCGGTCCGTTGCTCACCGAATAGACACCGTGGAGCACAGCTTGCCATCGACCGGATTCGACGCGGTGCCGGACCCTGCTGCGGGGAAACCCGAGGGCGTGGAGTTGCGTGTGGGTGATCAGGCCGAACTGCGCGTCGGCGACATCTTTCAGGGCGGCGAATTGTGTAGAGGTCATACCGGGCACGGTCACCGAGACCCCCGACGGGTCTCGGTGTCGCACCTGGGGAAATGGATTGCCCTGTGGATAACCCACAGGTTGGGGATAACTCAGCCCGTGCGTGGTTAACGAGTCCAGAGACTCCCTAACCACGCACGGGCGGCGGAGCCGCCTGCTACTTCAGCGAGGCCGGCGGGGTGAAGCGCTCACCGTACTTGGCAGCGAGTTCTTCAGCGCGCTTGACGAAGCCGGCCTGGCCGCCTTCGTAGCCCTGGATGTACTGCGACACACCGCCGGTCCAGGCGGGGAAGCCGATACCCATGATGGAGCCGATGTTGGCGTCGGCGGTGGTGAGGAGCACGCCTTCGTCGAAGCACTTCTGCGTCTCGATGGCCTCGATGAACAGCATGCGCTCGATGAGGTCCTGGAACGGCACCTCGAGTTCCTTGGAACCGAAGTTCTCCCGGAGACCGGACCACAGGCCGGTGCGCTTGCCGTCGGCGTAGTCGTAGAAGCCGGCGCCGCCGAGCTTGCCCTTGCGGTCGAACTTGTCGACCATCGTGTTGATGACGTCGCCTGCCGGATCGGCGGGCAGTTCCTTGCCTTCGGCCTTCGCAGCTTCCGCGGTTTCCTTGCGGATTTTCTGCATCAGCGTGAGGTTCAGCTCGTCGGACAGCTGCAGCGGTGCCGCCGGGTAGCCGGCCTGCATGCCTGCCTGCTCGATGGTGGCGGGCTCGATGCCCTCCGCCAGCATGGCGATGGCCTCGTTGATGAACGTGCCGATGACGCGCGAGGTGAAGAAGCCACGCGAGTCGTTGACGACGATCGGCGTCTTGCGGATGGCCTGCACGTAGTCGAAGACGCGCGCGAGGGCTTCGTCGGACGTCTTCTCGCCGCGGATGATCTCGACGAGCGGCATCTTGTCGACGGGGGAGAAGAAGTGGATTCCGATGAAGTCCTCTTGACGCTTCACACCCGTCGCCAGCCCGGTGATCGGCAGGGTCGACGTGTTCGAGCCGAGCAGGGCCGTCGGCTCGACGATGTCCTCGATCTCCTGGAACACCTTGTGCTTCAGGTCCTGCGACTCGAACACGGCCTCGATGACGAAGTCGACACCGGCGAAGTCGGCGGGGTCGGCGGTCGGCGTGATGCGGTCGAGCAGCGTCTTCGACTTCTCCTCGGTGGTCTTGCCACGCGAGAGGGCCTTGGCCTCGATGCCCTCGGAGTACGCCTTGCCCTTGTTGGCGGCCTCGATGGTGACGTCCTTGAGGACGACGTCGAAGCCGGCCTTCGCGGACACATAGGCGATGCCCGCGCCCATCATTCCGGCACCGAGCACACCGACCTTGGTGATCGAGGTCTTCTCGATGCCCTCGGGGCGGGAGGCGCCGGAGTTGATGGCCTGCAGGTCGAAGAAGAACGCCTGGATCATGTTCTTCGCGACCTGGCCGGTGACCAGCGACGTGAAGTAGCGGGCCTCGATGAGGAGCGCGTTGTCGATGTCGACCTGCGAACCCTCGACGGCGGCGGCCATGATGGCGCGCGGTGCCGGCATGGGAGCACCCTTGAGCTGCTTGCGCAGGTTCGCGGGGAACGCGGGCAGGTTGGCTGCGAACGCCGGGGTGGACGGGGTGCCGCCGGGGATCCGGTAGCCCTTCTTGTCCCACGGCTGGACGCCGCCCTCGGGGTTGGCCTTGATCCACGCCTTCGCGGCGGGCACCAGCTCCTCGACCGAGGACACGACCTCGTCGACGAGTCCGACCTCCTTGGCCTGCACCGGTCCACGCTGCTGACCCTGGAGCAGCACCTGCATGAGCGCGTTCTGCAGGCCGAGCATGCGGACGGTGCGCACGACGCCACCGCCGCCGGGCAGCAGACCGAGGGTGACCTCGGGCAGGCCGATCTTGACGCCCTTCACGTCCGCGGCGACGCGGTGATGCGTGGCAAGCGCGATCTCGAGTCCGCCGCCGAGCGCGGCACCGTTGATGGCGGCGACGACGGGCTTGCCGAGCGTCTCGAGGCGGCGCAGGTCCGACTTGATGGCGACGCTGTGGCTGTAGATCTCGTCGGCGTTCTCAGGGCCGACCTTGATCATGTTCTTCAGGTCGCCGCCGGCGAAGAACGTCTTCTTGCCGGACGTGATGACGACACCGGTGATGGAGTCCTTCTCGTCGACGAGGCGGTCGACGGTCGCCTTCATCGAGGAGATGTAGGCGTCGTTCATGGTGTTCGCGCCCTGGTTGGGATCGTCGATGGTGAGCACGACGATGCCGTCGGCGTCCTGCTCCCAGTTGATGATGTTCTGCTCGCTCACTGCTTCAAGTCTCCTGATGGTCCGGGCGGTCAGACGCGCTCGATGATGGTGGCGACGCCCATACCGCCGCCGATGCACAAGGTGATGAGGGCGTACCGGGCGTTGCGACGCTCGAGCTCGTCGATCATGGTGCCGGTGATCATGGCGCCGGTGGCTCCGAGCGGGTGACCCATCGCGATGGCACCGCCGTTGACGTTGAGCTTCTCGTCGGGGATGTTCAGGTCCTTCTGGAACTTGAGCACGACGGACGCGAATGCCTCGTTGATCTCGAAGAGGTCGATGTCGTCGACGGTCAGACCGGCGGCGGCGAGCACCTTCTTCGAGGCCGGGGTCGGGCCGGTGAGCATGATCGTGGAGTCGGCACCGCTGGTGGCCGTCGCGACGACGCGGGCGCGCGGGGTCAGGCTCATGTCCTTGCCCGCCTGCTCGGATCCGACGAGGACCAGTGCGGCACCGTCGACGATGCCGGAGCTGTTGCCGCCGTGGTGGACGTGGTTGATCTTCTCGACCCAGTGGTACTTCTGCAGCGACACGGCGTCGAAGCCGCCCATCTCGCCGACGCCGGCGAAGGACGGGTTGAGTCCCGCGAGGTTCGCGAGCGTGGTGCCGGGACGCATGTGCTCGTCCTGGTCGAGGACGGTGAGGCCGTTGATGTCCTTGACCGGGACGACGGACTTGGCGAAGTAACCGCCGGTCCACGCCTTCGCAGCGAGGTCCTGCGAGCGGACGGCGTACGCGTCGACGTCCTCGCGAGAGAAGCCCTCGATGGTGGCGATCAGGTCGGCGCCCACACCCTGGGGAACGAAGTAGTTGTCGTAGTTGGTGGCCGGGTCGAGCGCCCACGGTCCACCGTCGGAGCCCATCGGCACGCGGGACATCGACTCGACGCCACCGGCGATGACCAGTTCGTCCCAGCCGGAGCGCACCTTCTGTGCGGCGGTGTTGACGGCCTCGAGTCCGGACGCGCAGAACCGGTTCAGCTGGACGCCACCGACGGTGTCGGGAAGTCCGGCGTCGTTGACCGCGACGCGGGCGATGTCCATGCCCTGGTCGCCGACGGGGGTGACGACGCCGAGGATCAGGTCCGAGATGCGATCCTCGTCAAGGTCGGGGAAACGGGCGCGGAGCTCGTCGATCAGGCCGGTGACCAGCGAGATCGGCTTGACCGAGTGCAGCGAACCGGTCTTCTTTCCGCGGCCACGCGGGGTGCGGATGGCTTCATAAATGAATGCCTCTGTGGTCACTGTGGAATGTTCCTTCCTTATTTGCGTCGACGCCGACCGTGCACACGGCGCTCTGCACGGGGCATACCCCGGCACGTCCACCTTAGAACGTGTTGCAAAACGGAAGGAAGGACCGAAGCGATCCTGGATCGTGACCCAGGCGATCACGATCGGCCGATCTCCGCCATGCCCGGCCCGACCTTTCGTGCTGTAATGACGCGGCGCTCGACCCGACCCGAGCGGAGGAGAACACGCTGTGACCACCCGACTGTCCCGCCGGCAACTGTTCGGCGCCGCGACCGCGGGTGCGGTGACCGTTGCCGGGCTGGGGCGTGCCGGAGCGTCGGCGAACCCGGCTCTCCGACTGCCGTCTCCTGGCACGATCACCGCGTCCGATCCGGCTCTCCTCAGCGCGGTCGAGGCCGCGTCGCTGTTGCAGTCCCGGGCGCTGCATCCGCGCGAACTTCTGGATGCGTGCCTGTCGCGCAGCGCCGCGCACGACGGCGGCATCGGGGCGTGGATCCGGATCTACCCCGAGCAGGCGTACGAGGCCGCGGAGTCGGCCGCGCAGCGGCTGGCGGCAGGGTCCGCGCCGCTGGTGTGCGGATTGCCGATCGCACTGAAAGACCTGTACGCGGTGGCCGGGCTGCCCGTGACGGCGTCGAGCGGCGTCCTCGAGGGCAACATCGCCGCCGGCGATTCCGGGGTGTGGCGGCAACTGCGCGACGCGGGCATGGTGCTGATGGGCCACGCGCACACCCACGAGTTCGCCGTCGGAACCGCCACACCGCAGGTGGGGAACCCGTGGGACGTCGAGTACTCGCCGGGCGGCTCGTCCGGTGGCAGCGCCGCCGCCCTCGCCGCACGATTCGCGCCTTGTGCGGTGGGAACCGACACCGGCGGGTCGCTGCGCATTCCCGCGAGCGCGTGCGGGATCACGTCGATCAAACCGACGTTCGGCCGGTGCAGCACCAGCGGGGTGATTCCGCTGACCTGGACGCGCGATCACACCGGTCCGATGGGACGCAGTGTCGCCGACGCGTCGCTGCTCCTGAGCCACATGGCGGGCGTCGACGTCGACGATCCCAGCACGTCGGTGGGTCCGGACGTTCCCGCGGAGGGTTACCCGCTGACCGCCGCGGGCGGGTCACGCCCACTGTCCGGCACGCGCTTCGGGTTGCCGCGCGGTGTCGCCGCCGAGCTGCCAGGCCCGATCGGGTCTCTGTTCTCCGCGTTCCTCGACCTGGTCCGCGCTGGGCGGCGAGGTCGTCGACGTGACCGTGCCCGACGTCCCGAAGGGGCTGCTGAGCGGAGATTATGCCGAGTTCGGCTCGTATCACCGGCAGTTCGCGGACCGGCTCCCGGCGTACGGTCCGGAGTCGGCGCTCGCCGCGACCGCGGCGATGGCGAGCCTCGCCCTGCCTGTCGCGGACTACTTCGCTCTCGAACGCGCACGGCTGCGCTTCCAGCACGACTACAACCGGATGTTCGCCGAGCACCGGCTGGATGCGATTCTGCGTCCCGGCTCCCTCACCGACGGGGTGCGGCGCGACGCGTTCTCCGATTCGAGCGTGTTCGCCGGTGCACGGGAGAACTACTTCTGGGCCAACTACGCGGGGCACCGGTCGTCTGCACCCCGGTGGGCCGGTCCGCGGCCACCGGCATTCCGTTCGGGGTGCAACTGGGCGGGGTTCCGTGGTCCGAGGCGTCGCTGATCTCCATCGTCCTGGAACTGCAGGAGGCGCAGCCGGTGTGGCGGGACACGCCGCCGATCGGTCCGTCGCCGCGGCGGATCCCCGAGGTGCGGGTGGCGGCCCCCGGCGCCGGACCGACTGCGACCAACACGGACGACACGGGCCCCGGCATCCGGTTCGTCCCGACGACGTCGACCGCGGGCGTGTGACCCCGCGCGGTCAGGCTTCGAGGCCGAGACCCGCGTCCCGTGCCCGGACGATCGCGGTGGGACGGTCGGGCACACCGAGTTTGGCCAGCACGTTCGACACGTGGTTGCGCACCGTCTTGGGGCTCAGCACGAGCCGCCGCGAAATGCTCGCGTTGTCGTAGCCGCGGGCGACGAGGTCGAGGACCTCACGCTCCCGGTCGGTCAGCTCGGGAAACACCGTGGGACCCACCCGTCGCGAGGCGGCCATGAAGCTCATCGCACGGGCCGCCACCGCGGCGCCGAGGATCACCTCACCGTTGGCGACCGCTCGGACCGCCCGTTCCACCTCTCCCGGATCTGCCCCCTTCACCAGGTAGCCGCGAGCCCCGGCGCGCACCGACGCGACCAGCGATTCGTCGTCCTCGTGCATGGTCACCACGAGCACCCGCAGTGCGGGATGCCGCTCGACGAGCCGCCGGGTGGCGTCCACCCCCGAACCGTCCCCGAGTTCGAGGTCCATCAGCACCACGTCGACGTCGCCGTCGACGACGTCGAGCGCCTCTGCGACCGAACTGGCCTGCGCGGCCACCTCCATGCCGTCCAGGGTCGACAGCAACGCGACCATCCCCAGCCGGAACACCGGGTGGTCGTCGACGACAGCTACCCGGATGGACGACGTGGTGGAATTCGTGGTGCCTGCGCTCATGATGCGGTCAACGGTAACCGGGCCGTGACCACCGTGCCTGTCGGACGGCCGGATTCGATGTGGAGCGTGCCGCCGAGTTCGTGGGCCCGCTCGCGCATCGACCGGGTTCCGACGCCGCCGCCCCCGGCCGGATCGAACCCGCACCCGTCGTCGTGGATGACGACCGTGAGCATCTCCCGTGCGAACGTGGCGTCGACCCGGCAGCCGTCGGCGCCGCTGTGCCTGCGCGCGTTGGTGACGGCCTCGACGACGATCCCGTACGCGGCGGCGCTGATCTCCGCACCCAGCCCCGGCGGCGGATCGGCCTGCACCCGCAGCTGGAATCCGCTGCGCGACTGGTTGGCTGCCAGTTCGTGCAGCGCCGGGACCAGTCCGAGCTCGTCGAGCACCGGCGGGAACATGCTGCGGGACAGCTGCCGGACGCCCTCCACCTGATGGTCGAGTTGCTCCTGCAGCGCGTCGATGAGTTCCGCGGCGGCGGCCGGGTCCGAGCCGAGCAGGTTCCGGGCGCCCTGAAGGCCGAGTCGGATACCCGCCAGCGACGGACCCAGTCCGTCGTGCAGTTCGCGGCGAATCATCTGCCGCTCCTCCAGTCGCACGGACGCCAGCCGGCGTCGCGCCTCCTGCAGGTTCTCCGCCGACTGCAGCACGACGAGGCCGGCAGTCACCACCGCCGACAGTTCGGTGAGCGATCGGCGGGTGCGCGTCCCCAGCGACTCCCCCGGTGGCGCCGTGACGACCATCGTCCCCAGTACCGCACCGCGGTGGACCAGCTCCACCGACTCGGCGTGCCCCGTCGCCGAACCCCACACCGCGGCAACCCCGCTGGTGTGCCGCACGGACACGGACTCGAGCCGCAATGCGACGCCCACGCCGGCAGCGAGGCCCTCCAGGAGTTGTTCCGGGGTTTCGGCGCTGCCGAATTGCCGGCCCAGGGTGCGGACGGCGCGAGCCGGATCCGCGCCCTCGCCGTAGACGAGGTGGTGCACCCGCCGCTGCAGCCACAGCCGGACCGGCTGCACCGCGACGGCGACGACACCCGCCGCGACCACCTGCGCCCCCACCGAATCACCCTCGGGCAGCAGCGCCGTCACGGCCGTGGCCACCACCACGTAGAGCGCCAGCAGCAGGACGGTGAGGGTGCCGGCTACCGTCGCGCGGCTGACGGCGAGGTTCAGCCCCCACATGCGCTGGCGCAGGATGCACACCAGGATCGCGACCGGATAGAACGCCTGAACAGCCAAGTGCACCAACGGGTTGAGCACCCACAGACCCGGCAGTGACGCGGGCAGTGCCAACGGAACGTATGCGGCCGTCATCAGCGCCGTGCCGAGGCACATCCATCCGAGCCCGACACGCTCGTCGGGTGGGCCGTGCCGCCACCGCCACCCGCAGTCCGCTGCCGCCGCGGAGCCGACGACGAGAACGGGCGCGATCACCCAGATCGCGGGGATGTCCGTGAACGTGCGGGACCAGAAGTACCAGGCCGTCGCGGCGATACCCGCGAGGACGCCGAGTTTCGCGCCGACGCCCAGCGGGTGGTCGCGGATCAGCCACGGCACGATCAGGAACAGGCTGAGCGTCCCGGGAATCCACGCCGTGTTCTGCAGCGGGGACAGCACGTCGACCCACGGCAGCCCGGGATGCACGACCGCGAGTTGCGAATAGCTGTAGCTCAGCGCGGCGACACCCACGCCGATCGCGGTGAGCCCCATGATGATCGGCACGGGGTGCACCCGCCGCGCGAGGACGACGCCCGCCACGGTCCCGTAGACCGCCGCCCCGACGACGTCCACCAGGAAGAACAACTGGTTCGAATCGATGCCCGGATCGGCCCGGACGAACGCCACCACGGACAGGACGACCAGGATCCACGCGGACACCGCCATGACAGCGGCTGGTATGGGCGCACCGCCCGTACCTGCCGACCCCTCGGTCATTCGAGTGTCCTTCTGCTTCACCATGATGCGAACGAGTATCTCCCCTACTCGCGCACGGTGTCGGCGAAAGCGAAGCCGATCGCGCTCACCAGCACCCACAGCGGTCCGGTGAACCCGGCGAGGTACTGCAGCGGCGAGACGCCGATGACGGCCGTCACCAGGCCAAGGACCAGGCTGACCCAGCCGATCCACCGCGGGCCCGCCTGTCCGCGCAGCAGTGCGACGGCCACCGCCAGCGCGCTGACCCCGGCGCCCTCCCACAGCCACGGGATTGTGCCCATCCAGTGGCCGCCGACCACCGCGAACTCCGGCACCACCTGGTCCGTGTCACCGAGACCGAACACCAGCTCGGTGGTCAGGCCGGTCCCCAGCAGGCACGCCGCCGACGTCAGGACCAGACCGAACGCCGCGACCGACGGCAGGATGCTCTCGGCGGGCAATGCGGCTCGCAGCCGCTGGGACAGCCCGGCGGCGAACACGAGGATCAGCAGCGCCGCGGTCATGATCGACACGTGCATGACGAGGATCCCGGTGCGCTGTCCGGCGAGGCCGTTCATGATGGCGACCGGGTCACCGGCCGACGCCTCCGCGTAGACCGCGTCGATCGACATGCTCGCCTGGATACCGACGATTCCGGCTACGCCGGCGAGGACCCCGAGGTAGGCCCACCACCGGCCGCTTCGCGGTCGCGCAGTCGCCGGGACCTCGTTCTGCACGCCGTCTGGAACATTCACTGTGCTCATGGGACGAGAATCGGCCACCCGGCGTCCCGGGCACCAGGGGCGGATGTCCCGATGTGGCGGGACCGCCGACGACGGCCCCGTCGGGTCAGCCCTCGAGCTTCTTGGCCCCGAGCATGTCCTTCAGCAGTTCGAACGCCACGTCTTCCGGGTCGCGGCGAGTCGCGGGGTCGACGGGTTCCGCCGCCTCCGCGAACATCTCTTCCTCGTCCTCGGGTGTGGAGACGGGCGGCGTGGTCGCCGAAGTTTCGTAGTCGATCGGCCCGGGATCATCGGGGTAGTCGGGTGCCTCCGGCGGCGGAATGTCGTCGTCCGGCTCGGACGACGGACGTGCCTGGCCCGCACCCGGACCCGAGTCGGAGCGCTGTGTGTCGGACTGCTGCTGCGGCGGACGCTGCGCGGTCTTCTCCTGACTGGGCCGGGAGAATCGCGGTGCGCCTGCCGGCTTCGTCGGCGCTGCAGCGGCCTTCGCGACCGGTGGTGGCGGCGCCGTCGGAGCACCGGCCTGATACTCCACTTCCCAGGTGCCGCCGAACATCTCGGCGAGCACCTCGGTGATCACCTGAGCGTTGTGCGGTGACGCGATGCGAGCGCCCAGGTTGGGGACGGGGTGCGCCAGGATCAGGCGGTTGCCCTGAACGTCGTGCACCGTCGCGGCCGACAACATGGCGGGCAGAATCTTGTTCCGCTGACTCACCTTCTCGCGCAGCGAGTTCCAGGACTCGCGCAGCGCGGCAGCATCCGGACCGGCCGATGCGGCGGGCTCCGCCTCCACCTCGGGGGTGAGCGACGGCTCCGGTTCCGGTTCGGGAGTCGGTTCCAGCACGGGAGTCGGTTCCGGTGCAGGAGTCGGCTCGGGTTCCGGGACGGGAGCGGACGCCGGCGCGGGGGTCGGCTCGGGTGCGGGAACAGGGGCCGGCTCGGGTGCGGGAACAGGGGCCGGCTCGGGCGCGGGCGTCGGTTCGGGGACCGGCGTCGGCTCGGGCTGCGGCTCCGGTTCGGGAACGGGTGTCGGCGCGGGTTCCGGAACCGGCCGCGGCATCGGTTCGGGTTCCGGCTCGGGCGGCGGGGGCACGGTGGCTGCCGCGGCCTGCCGCATGGACGGTCGCTGGAACTTCGGTTCCGGTTCCGGCTCGGCAGGCGGCTGCGGCGCACGCGCAGGAGCCGCCGCGGGCCGCTCGGCTGCGTCGACGGCCGGCGCCGACCCGGCGGGCGGAAGTCCGCGTTCGACGCGTTCGAGTCGCTGCAGCACGGCGGACTCCGCATCGGACGCCGAGGGCAGCAGCATTCGGGCGCACATCACTTCGAGCAGCAGGCGGGGGGCCGTGGCGCCGCGCATCTCACCGAGGCCTGCGTGCATCACCTCGGCGTAGCGGGCGAGCGTGGCGGGACCGATCCGCTGGACCTGCGCGCGCATGTGCTCGAGCACGTCGCCGGGCGCGTCGACCAGGCCGCGTTCGGCGGCGTCGGGCACCGCCTGCATCAGGATGAGATCGCGCAGGCGCTCGAGCAGGTCGACGGCGAACCGGCGCGGATCGTGCCCGGCGTCCATCACGCGGTCGACCGTCCCGAACAGCGCTGCACCGTCGCCGGTGGCGAGCGCGTCCACGGCGTCGTCGATGAGCGCGACGTCGGTGACGCCGAGCAGCGCGAGCGCGCGCGGGTAGGTGACGCCCTCGTCGCCCGCTCCGGCGAGCAGCTGATCGAGGATGCTCAGCGAGTCACGCGGCGAACCGCCACCCGCGCGGATGACCAGCGGATACACCGGGTCGGCGACCGGCACACTCTCCTGGTGGCAGATCTTCTCCAGCAACCCGCGCATCGTCGCCGGAGCGAGCAACCGGAACGGGTAGTGGTGGGTGCGCGAACGGATGGTCGGCAGCACCTTCTCGGGTTCGGTGGTGGCGAAGATGAAGATGAGGTGCTCCGGCGGCTCCTCGACGATCTTGAGGAGCGCGTTGAAACCGGCCGTGGTGACCATGTGGGCCTCGTCCACGATGAACACCCGGTACCGCGACTCGGCGGGCGCGTAGAACGCGCGGTCACGCAGCTCACGGGTGTCGTCGACGCCACCGTGGCTGGCCGCGTCGAGTTCGGTGACGTCGAGGTTGCCCGATCCCCCGGGGCCGAGCGCCACGCACGAGGGGCACTGGCCGCACGGCGTCGAGGTCGGACCCTCGACGCAGTTCAGCGATCGGGCCAGGATGCGGGCAGACGACGTCTTGCCACAGCCGCGGGGACCGGAGAACAGATACGCGTGGTTGATCCGTCCGGCGTCGAGAGCGGTGCTCAGTGGTTCGGTGACGTGCTCCTGCCCCACCACCTCGGCGAAGGATGCGGGTCGGTACTTCCGGTACAGGGCCACGCGGAAAGACTACCGGCGGTCCCCGACAGTCCGGGCCGGGTGGTCGAAGCGCCCGCTCAGCACCCGCTCGGGGCGCTACTCACAAGCAAAAGTCCGAACCTGACCGCATTGCGTAACACGTTCGCAACGCAGCGGCAGCACAGTCGAAACCGCTCGCGGTCATCGTGACTTTCCGCGCCGGGTTTCGTCTCGGGGTGTGAGGAGAATGTCGTGCCTGCAATCGACGCCGGAGCAACCGCCTGGCTTCTGATCAGTACCGCGCTGGTCCTTCTGATGACGCCGGGGCTCGCCCTGTTCTACGGCGGAATGGTCCGTTCCACCGGCGTACTGAACATGATCATGATGAGCTTCGTGTCGATCGCGCTGGTCACGGTCGCGTGGCTGGTGGCCGGATACTCCCTCATCTTCGGCGACGACATCGGCGGCGGACTGATCGGCGGGCTCGAGCACCTGGGGATGGTGGGCATCGACCCGACCACCGTCCACGGACAGGTCCCCGAGATCCTGTTCGCCACGTTCCAGCTGACTTTCGCGATCATCACCGCCGCGCTGATCAGCGGCGCGATCGCCGACCGGGCCAAGTTCTCGGCCTGGATGATCTTCGTGCCCGTCTGGGCCCTCGTCGTCTACGCACCCGTCGCGCACTGGGTGTGGAACCCGCAAGGCTGGATCGCGCAGTTCGGCGCCCTCGACTACGCGGGCGGACTGGTCGTCGAGATCGTGTCCGGCGCGTCGGGCCTGGCGCTGGCGCTGGTCCTGGGCCCGCGCCTCGGTTTCCGGTCCGAGTCGATGCGCCCCCACAACCTTCCGCTGGTGCTGCTGGGCGTCGGCCTGCTCTGGTTCGGCTGGTTCGGTTTCAACGCCGGTTCGGCGCTGGCCGCCGACGGCACGGCCGCCGCGATCTTCTTGAACACCCTCGTCGCCGGGTGCACGGGCCTGCTCGGCTGGCTCCTCGTCGAGCAGAAGCGGGACGGCCACCCCACCACGTTCGGTGCGGCGTCCGGTGTCGTCGCCGGCCTGGTCGCGATCACCCCGTCCTGCGGCACCGTGAGCATGGTCGGGGCGCTGGTCGTCGGCGCCGTCGCCGGTGTGGTCTGCTCGTTCGCCGTCGGCTGGAAGTTCCGCCTCGGGTACGACGACTCGCTCGACGTCGTGGGAGTCCACCTGATGGGCGGCATCGTCGGCACCATCCTGATCGGACTGCTGGCCACCGAGGTCATGACCGGCGGACCGGAAGGCCTCTTCTACGGGGGCGGGTTCACGCAACTCGGCAAGCAGGTGTTGGCCGTGGTGGTCGTCGCCCTGTACGCGTTCGGCGTGACGTACGCGCTGGGCAAACTGATCGACCGGATCTTCGGGTTCCGGGTGAGCGCGGAGGACGAGTCGTCCGGCATCGACCTCGCGTTGCACGCCGAATCGGCGTACGAACACGGTGTGCTCGGACACGGTCCGAGCGGCGGCGGTCAGGGCAACAGCGTCTTCCCGTGGATGCACGAGGCCGAACGCCGGCGGCACCTGGACGCCGAACGGAAGCAGAACCCCTCCGATACCGAGTAGCGGCTACTTCTTCTTCGCCGCCGCGGCCTTCTTCGCATCGGCCTTCGCGGCCTTCTTGAACTCGCGGACCTCGTGGAGGCTCTTGTCGTCCACGACGTCCGCGATCGACCGCCGGGATCCCTCGGTGCCGTAGTCGCCCGCGGCCTCCCGCCAGCCCTTCGGTTCCACACCGATCTGCTTGCCGAGCAGTGCCAGGAAGATGCGGGCCTTCTGATCGCCGTAACCCGGCAGCGCCTTCAGCCGTTTCAGGACCTCTTTGCCGTCGGGGTCGCCGCTGGTCCACAACGCCTCGACGCTGCCGTCGTAGTTCTCGACGAGGAACGCGCACAGCGACTGGATGCGGGTGGCCATCGATCCGGGAAACCGGTGGACCGCCGGTGTCTGTGAGCAGACGGCCGCGAACTCCTCCGGATCCATCTCCGCGATGCGGTGCACCTCGAGGCCGCCGAGCCGGTCGTCCAGCTTCTTCGGACCCGCGAACGCCGTCTCCATCGGAACCTGCTGATCGAGCAACATCCCGATGAGCAACGCCAGCGGATCACTCGCCAGAAGTGCGTCGGCGTCCGGATCCCCTACCAGATTCAGCGTGCGTGCCATGCTCTGATCCTGCCATCCCACGATCCGGCGGGTGCGCCCTTCACCTCGACGCGCGGTTTATTCACAGAGTTATCCACATCACTGCATTACCGGTCGGTACGCTCCAGCATCGAGGCCACGCCGGCGATCAGACCGTCGCGCCAGTGCAGGACGTCGTGGCCCCCACAGAACTCGCGGTACCGCACGTCGTGGCCTGTGCCCGCCAACAGGTCGCGCACCTCGCGGTTGGGTTCGACGAGCATCCATTCGAGTGTTCCGACCTCCACGCTGAACCGACTGTCCGACGGCGGCGTGGCGCGCACGCGGTCCTGGAACGGGACTCCCGGCCCGGAGCCGGGCCACCAGAACGATCCGGACAGGCTGACGGCGCACCCGAACACCTGCGGGGCGGTCAGTGCGAGGTGGCACGCCGTCAGTCCGCCCAGGCTGCAGCCGGCCACGATCGTCGACGCGGGATCGTCGGTGGCATCCCATTCCCGCCGCAGCCACGGAAGCAGTTCGCCGGCGAGACCGGACGCGAACGCGGCACTGCAGCCCAGCTCCTCGGATCGCAGTTCGGGTCCGACACTGTCGACCATCACGACGAGCGGAACCCGGTGCCCCGTATGTCCGAGCGCGTCGACGGCGCCCGCGATACGCAGGTCGACCGCCCACGTCCGGCCGTCCAGCACCACCACGACGGGACGATTCCGAGCGGTGAGGCCGGCCGGTTCATAGACCCACACCGACCGTCGCGTGCCCGACAGCGTGAACGTCGTCTCGTGGAGCGCGCCGCGGCCGGGCCGGGCCGTCCACCAGAGCTGCGCGGGTGCCGCCGGCATCACCGCCTCGGAGCTGTCGCCGGTGTCCACCACCCGCGTCGGCAATGGGTTGAACGGGTCGGACTGCGCGTCGGCGAGCACGCTCCGCCACCACTGCCAGCCCGGGGTGTTGCCGGGAACCGTCAACGATTCCGCGCGGGGGATGAAATGGTAAGCACCGCGCCACGTCTCGGGGACCTCGATCGACAGGGACCAGAGGTCGGTGCCGGGTAGCCGCGACAGCGCGGCCCGTTCCAGTCGGGAGCGGTCGGTGATTCCGTTGGCGTCGAGGTAGACGTGCCGCGTGCGCGACGTGCGCTCGGCGCCGTCCGGATCCCGCCAGCAGAACGTCGCGATCACACAGCCGGGGTCTGCCCCGTCCGGCTCGATCAGGGGACTGCCCGCGGCCGCGAGACGGTCCCAGAACGCGGGGACGCCGTCACGTGTCAGGTCGTCGATCGACCGTGCGCGTACGACGCGACGCTCGGGTCCCGGCACTCGTTGCAGCATCCACTTCTCCATTCGAATGTAGGTAACGCTAGCCTAAATCAGCTTCCTTACCCGTGCGAAAGAGAGTCTTACCGTGAAACTTCGTCGCTCACTGGCAGCCGTCGCTGTCCTCGCCGTCGGGATCGGCGCTGCCGCGTGCTCGTCCGATCCCGATTCCGACGCCGCGACCACCGACAGCACCGCCGCATCCCAGAGCTGGCCGCGCACCGTCACCGACGAGACCGGCAGCGTCACGCTCGAACAGAAGCCCGAGCGGATCGTGTCCACCAGCGTCACCCTCACCGGTTCACTGCTCGCCCTCGACGCCCCTCTGATCGGCACCGGCGCGCAGAGATCCAGCGACGTGACCGACGAGAACGGCCTGTTCACGCAGTGGGCGGACATCGCCGCCGGGCGCGGCGTCGAGACGCTGTACCAGGGGGAACCCAACGTCGAGAAGATCACCGCCGCCGATCCGGACCTCATCTTCGTGTCCGCCACCGGCGGTGATTCGGCGATCGACCAGGTGGACACGTTGAAGCAGATCGCGCCCGTCGTGGTGCTGCGATACGACGACAAGTCGTGGCAGGACCTCAGCGGACAGATCGCCGCGGCCATCGGGGCCGAGGCACAGGCCGACGCCCTCGTCGCGAAGTTCGACCAGCAGCTCGACGACGCCAAGTCGGCGCTGGGCGACAAGGTCGCGGCGGCGAACCCGGTGAATGTGCTCGCGTACAACTCACCGGAGGAGTCGCGGATCTTCACCGCCGAATCGGCGCAGGGCATCCTGTTGGAACGCCTCGGATTCTCGCTTGCCGAGCTGCCGTCCGACCTCACCGCCGCCGACAAGGGCATCATGGCCGGCCGCAAGGACGTCGTGCCGGCCGGGCAGGAGAACCTGCCGCGAGCCGTGCCCGGCAACACCACGTTCATCGTGATCGGTGAAGCAGCGGACGCCGACAGGTTCCTTACCGATCCGACGCTGCGGGAGACGCCGTCCGTGGAGAAGGAGCAGGTGATCGGGCTCGGGAAGGACAGCTTCCGCCTCGACTACTACAGCGCGTCCAACCTGATCGACCGGGTCACGAACGCAGTGCGATAGCGCTCACCCCGTGTCGGCGCGGCCCATATCGGGTACCTCTACGTCACAGGGACTCCGGTCCGTTCGCACAACCCGAAGGACACCCGATGGCCCAGAACGAAACGAATCGAGCCAACGGGATGAGCCGCGCCGTCGACAGGGCAACCGACAGCAACACTTTCGAGCGGGTCGCGCGCGCCGGCCACGTGATGAGCGGTTTCGTCCACCTGCTGATCGCGTACATCATCGTTCAGCTGGCGTTCGGCACCGGCGGCAACGCCGATCAGTCCGGGGCCCTCGGCGCCCTGGCCGCCAAACCCGGTGGCCGGTTCGTGCTGTGGGTGGCGATGGTCGCGTTCATCGCGATGGCGCTGTGGCGGCTCGCCGAAACAGTTCTCGGCCCCCACGTCACCGAGAACTCCGGGGGCGACGGCGACGACACGTCCCTGCTGGACCGCGCGAAGGCGTTCGGCCTGGCCGTCGTCTACTTCGCGTTCGCCTTCTCGGCATACCAGTTCGCGAGCGGCGGTGGTAAATCGAGCGGTCAGCAGAACGCCGGAATGAGTGCACGCCTCATGGAGTCCGGGGGAGGCAAGATCCTTCTCGTGGTGGTGGGTCTCATCGCCATCGCGATCGGCGGCTACCACATCTACAAGGGGGCGTCGAAGAACTTCCTGGACGACCTGAAGGGCACCCCGTCGAAGCTCGTCGAGCCCCTCGGAGTGGTCGGCTACGTGGCCAAGGGCCTCGTCATCGCGGGCGCGGGCGTGCTGGTGATCGTGGCGGTCGTCAACGCCGACCCGTCCAAGGCCACCGGCCTCGACGGCGCAGTGAAGACCCTGGGCTCGGCGCCGTTCGGGCAGTTCCTCCTGGTCCTCGCCGGACTGGGCATCGCCGCGTACGGGCTGTACAGCTTCGTGATGGCGCGCTACGCCAGGATGTAGAGACACGTCCGGCCGCTCACCCGGCAAGGGTGAGCGGCCGGACGTCGTCTACTAGGACTTCGGCAGGTCCAGGCGTGATTCGGTGGCCGCGAGCAGCACGCATGTCGCGACACCGTTCATCGACTTGTCCAGATCCTCCATCGAGGGGAAGCTCGGCGCGAGCCGGATGTTCTTGTCCTCGGGGTCGACGCCGTACGGGAACGCCGATCCGGCGGCGGTGAGCGCGATCCCCGCGTCCTTCGCCAGAGCGATGACGCGCTTCGCGGTGCCCTCGACGACGTCCAGGCTGATGAAGTATCCGCCCTTGGGCTCCGTCCACGACGCCACCTTCGACGCCCCGAGACGATCCTCGAGGATCTTCAGGACGAGCGCGAATTTCGGCGCCAGGATCTCGCGGTGCTTCTCCATGTGGGCGCGCACGCCCTCGGCGTCACCGAAGAACCGAAGGTGCCGCAGCTGGTTCAGCTTGTCGGGACCGATACTCTTCTTACCGAGGTATTTCTGATACCAGGCCAGGTTCGCGGTCGAGGAACCGAAGAAGCTGACGCCCGCACCGGCGAACGTGATCTTCGACGTCGACGCGAACACGAGCGGCCGGTTGGGGTTACCCGCCTCCGCGGCCATCCCGAGGACGTCCAGCGACGGCGCCGTCTCGCCGACGAGCGGGTGGACGGCGTAGGCGTTGTCCCAGAACAACCGGAAGTCGGGGGCGGCGGTCGGCATCGACGCCAGCGTCCGCGTGACCTCTTCCGAGTACACCGCGCCCGTGGGGTTGGAGTAGTTGGGAACGGCCCACAGACCCTTGATCTGCGGATCGTTCGCCACCAGCTCGGAGATGACGCCGACGTCGGGGCCGTCCGGGCGCATCGGCACCGGGATCATCTCGATGCCGTAGGTCTCGGTGATCCCGAAGTGGCGGTCGTAACCGGGCGCCGGGCACAGGAACTTGACCTTCTCCTCCTGCGACCACGGGCGCGGGGAGTCGGGGGTGCCGTGCAGCAGGGCGAACACGACGTTGTCGTGCATGATCTCGAGGCTGGCGTTGTTGCCGGCGAGCAGGTTCTCGACAGGGATGCCGAGCAGTTCACCGAAGATGGCGCGCAGCTCCGGCAGTCCGGTGAGCCCGCCGTAGTTGCGGGTGTCGGTGCCGTTGCCGTCGCGGAAGTCGCCGTCACCGGGCAGTGTCAGCAGCGCCGCCGACAGATCCAGCTGCTCGGGCGAGGGCTTGCCGCGAGTGAGGTCGAGCGTGAGCTTCTCGGTCTTCAGCTGCGCGTAACTCGCAGTCTGGCGCTCGTGCTCCGAAAGTAGTTCCTCATGGCTCATCAACCCGATCTGGGTCTGGTTGGTCATCAGGAGCGGCCTCTCACCGACGTCGTGGGTCGGGTATGCGAAAGATAGGGGACCCCGCGCACCCGGCAGAGCCCGTTGACCCTTGCTGCCTTCCGGCCCTGGGGGAGTTCACAGGATGCGCGCCGCGCGGGATCCACCACAGAGTGTAGACGGCCCCGAGCCGTGGTCGGGATCCACCCCGGCCCGGACCCGATGCCGCACCTCTGACCACGGCCAGTGCTACCGTCGCCCCCGCATTCGGCCACCGTCGGCAAAGGATCGGGATGAAACTCAGAAGGACAGCACACGCGGTGACACTCGCCGCCGCCGTGGCAGCACTGTCGGCGTGCGGCGGAGGCAGCGACGACGCAGCCACCTCGGACGCGGTGAGCTGGGACGCGGCCGAGCCGTGCACGCTCGCGGACGATGCGACGCTCGCACCGCTTCTCACGGCAGGCGCCGGCGAGGGCACCGCCACCGACAGTCCCGAACGTCGCGCCTGCACGTGGGGCAAGCCCGAGGCGCTGAACACCGTGACGATCACCACTACGAGCGCGCCGGAACCGGTCGACCCACTGCGCACCATCGACGTCGGCGGACTCGAGGGGCGCGCGCTCGCCGAGAGCAAGTACCAGTGCATCCTCGAGGTCACGACCGATGCGGGCACCCTGTCGATCGAGACCAAATTCGGTCTCGACGCCACCGCGAACCCGGACACGTCCTGCGACCGGTCCGTCCCCCTCGCCGAGCATGCCCTCACCCAGCTGAAGTGGGCCTAGAACGGGCGGCTACCTGGTCGTTTAACGGTGAGCCGCCGTCGTTGGGTATGCTCCTCCACGGAGGATTCGCCTAGTGGCCTATGGCGCTCGCCTGGAACGCGGGTTGGGTTAACGCCCTCAGGGGTTCAAATCCCCTATCCTCCGCCACAGGAACCCCTGTGAACTGCTGAGAAGCGGTTCGTAGGGGTTCCTTTTTTCTGTCTCCGAGCGACGACCGACCGGCTGTCCGAGCCGAAAGTCCTGGCCACAGCAGGCGCAACCCGTTATCTTCCTGTTATCGTCTGCGGTGCAGCGTTCGCTGTGCTGTGTGTCGATTCGAGATAAAAGGACATTCGTATGGCGATTCGTCGCACCCGCGCACTGATCGTGGGCCTGGTCGCAGTGTTGGCATCGGGCCTCGTGTCCGTATTGGCCGGAACCGGCGTCGCCCACGCCGACTCGGCCCTGATCTCGGTGTATTCACCGTCGATGGACAAGGACATTCCCGTCAAGGTGCTCAAGGCCGCGGGCGGTGGTCCCGCGCCCACCCTGTACCTGCTCGACGGTCTGCGGGCACCGGACGACAACAACGGCTGGCTGATCGAGACCGACGTGGAGAGTTTCTTCGCCGGCAAGCACGTCAACGTGGTCATCCCGTTCGGCGGCGGCGGCACCTTCTACTCCGACTGGCAGCGCGACGACCCGAAGCTCGGCCGCGTCAAGTGGGAGACGTTCCTGACCAATGAGCTGCCCCCGGTGATGGCTTCTCAATTCGGCAGCGACGGGGTGAACAACGCGGTCGCGGGTCTGTCGATGAGCGGCACCTCCGCGTTGAACCTCGCCACGCACCGCCCCGACTTCTACAAGGCGGTCGCGTCCTACAGCGGATACCCGACGGCCAGCTCGCCCGGCTTCGCGCAGGGCATCCAGGTCTCCGTCGCCCAGATGGGCGGCAACGCGCTGAACATGTGGGGCTTCTGGCCGTCGGCTGGGTGGCTTCGCAACGACCCGCTGCTCAACGTCGGCGCGCTGCGCGGCAAGTCCGTCTACATCTCGTCCGGCGCAGGCTCGACGGCGAGCGATCCGACCGTCGACCCGGACAGCGCTTCGTTCGACCCGGTGAAGTTCTCGCAGACGGTCCCCCTCGAGACCGCCTCCGGTCTGAGCAGCAAGGTTTTCGTGCCCGCGGTGCAGCGCGCCGGCGCCAAGCTGCAGACCCACATCACCGACGACGGTCTCCACACGTGGAACTACTGGCAGGACCGCTTGCACGAGTCCTGGGCCAACACGCTGGCGCCCGCCCTCGGGACGTCCTGAGCCAGGCGTCGTGATCGCCTGACCTACGCCACAGTGGCCCCCGATCTCCGGATCGGGGGCCACTGTCGTCGGCTGCGGTGTTTGATGTGGGGTGTGCCGATCGACGACAGCAAGCGGATGCTCGCGCTGGCGGTGGTGCTGTCCACGCTGGCCGGTTACGTCGACGCGCTGGGATTCATCACGCTCGGCGGGTTCTTCGTCGCGTTCATGAGCGGCAATCTCACCCGGTTCAGTGTCGGGTTCGCGGACGCCGCGTGGGCGCACGCGGCGACTGCTGCCGCGGTGATCGGGATGTTCGTCCTCGGCTGCGCCCTGGGTGCCGTGGTCGTGCACCTGTCCGAGCGACGGCGCCTGCCCGTCCGGACGACGGTGCTCGCGGTCGTGTCGGGACTGCTCATCGCGGGCGCGGTGGCCGCGACCGTCGGGGCGAGCACGGTGGCCGTCGGCGCGATGCTGCTCGCGATGGGCGCCGAGAACTCCTTCTTCCAGCGCGACGGCGAGGTGACCATCGGTCTCACCTACATGACGGGCGCGCTCGTGAAGATGGGGCATCGACTGGCCGGGGCACTGTTCGGTGGGCCGCGGTGGGCGTGGCTACGACATTTCGCGTTGTGGGCCGGCCTGGTGGTGGGCGCGGTGACGGGCGCCCTCGCGCACCACTGGATCGGGCTGGACGCCCTGTGGTTCGCTGCCGTCCTGTCGGCAGCGCTGACCGTCACCGTCCACCTGAGGATCGACCGCGCTACTCGCCGCCCGCAGTTGTCGTGACCGGGTTGCCTGCGGAGTCGAGGGTCCACCACACGCTGCCGACTGCCTGCCCGAATGCGTCCCCGGGTTCGTTGTCGTCCTTGTAGCGGTACACGGGGCGGCCGTTCACGGTGAGCTGATGGGTGCCGTCCGGCGCCGGGATCGTGTCGATGACCACTTCCTGCAGCCCCTGAACCGTCGGGTTCTCGGTGACCGACGTGACCGGTGGCCACGACTGCAGGCAGGTGTCCCGGCACGAACTGGCGCCGGAGCCGACCTCGTCGTTGTCGTACACGTAGACCGTCATGCCACCGTCGTCGACCATCACCTCGCCGAGCGTCGTCGGTCCCATCTTCAGGACTGGTGTGCCGGGCGCGGCGGGCGGGGACGTCGGCGTCGGAGACACCGGGGCGTTGCCGCCCGTATCGCCGGAATCGGTGCTGTCGTAGGCGCAACTCGAGAAGGTCAGGCTGACGGCGGCGATCGCTGCCAGCGCCCATGTTCGTCTCATGGAGTCCTCGTTCTCTGTGACGGCGAAGTGGCGGGCCTCCGGGGAACCTCTGCGGACCCGTGCATACAGTTCACCTCGAGTTGCGTGCCGGTGCGGGCACTTCGGGCGATGTGACCGGCCCGCACGTGTCGGTCTCCGTGATTAGGCTCCTGTGCATGGGCTGGTACACGCCGACCTCACCGTCGCCCGACCTCACCGACACCCTGGTGTGCGGGTGGTCCGCGCGGACACAGGGCGAGCATCTGCTGGTGCCGGACGCGTGCATGGACATCCTGTGGATCCGGGGTGTGGGAATCCGCGTGTGCGGTCCCGAAACCACGGCGTGGTCTTTCGCGCTGCCGCCGGGCACCGAATCCGTCGGCGTCCGCTTCCGCCCCGGCGCCGCCTCGCATCTGCTGCGGACGTCGGCGGCCGAGGTCCGCAACATCCGGGTCGGTCTCGGGGACGTGCTCGGGTCCACGTGGGAACGGAAACTGACCGACCGGCTCGACAACGCTCCCGGCTACGCGGAACGAATCGCCCTGTTCGAGAACGCCGTGCGCGCGTGGCGAACCCGCGGACCGGAAGCCGACCCGCTGATCGGCACCGTCCGGCAGGCCCTCGCCCGGCACTCGTGGAACGTGGGCGCGCTCGCCGACGCCGCCTCGGTCACCGAGCGGCAACTGCAGCGGCGATGCAACGACGCGTTCGGATACGGGCCCGCGACCCTCCGCGGAATCCTGCGGCTGCAACGGTTCATGGCGCTGGCGCAGTCGGGCACGCGGACCGGACTCGCCGAACTCGCCGCCACCGCCGGCTACAGCGACCAGGCGCACCTGTCGCGGGAATGCCGGCGAATCTCCTCGCTCACCCCGTCCGACCTCCTCGCCAGTGAGGCCCCCGACTGGCACGGAACGGAATCTGTGGTCGATGTCGGAAATGTTCAAGCCCTCGGACGCCGGACGGGAGAAGAATCGGCAGCATGACCTCGACAACCGAAACCCCCGCAGCCCACTACCGCGATCTCGCCGCGAAGTTCACGAAGCGAGTCGAATCCGTGCCCGCCGAACGCTGGGACGACGCGTCCCCGTGTGACGGCTGGACGGCCCGCGACGTCGTGCGGCACGTGATCGACACGCAGCGCTACATCGTCACCGTCGTCGATCTGGAACTGCCGGAGCCGCCGTCCGTCGACGAAGACCCGGTTGCCGCGTGGGCGGCCACGCGCGATGGCATGCAGGAGATCCTGAACGACCCGGCTCTCGTGAGCCGCGAGTACGACGGGCACTTCGGCCGCACCGACCTCGGCAAGACCATCGACAGCTTCTACTGCTTCGACCTGGTAGTCCACGGCTGGGATCTGGCCCGGGCCACCGGCCTCGACGAGACCATCCCCGCCGGCGACCTGACCTGGGTGGGCGGCGTGGCGGAGCAGATGGGCGAAAGCATCCGCACGGCCGGAGTGTGCGGCCCCGCCGTGGACGTCCCCGCGGACGTCGACGAGCAGACCAGGGTCCTGGCCTTCCTCGGCCGCAAGGCCTGACCCGAGCGCCTGCCCGGTCACGCTTGTAACCTCGGGTCATGAGCGTGCCGGGCAGGATCGCCGCGCTGACGGCAGTGTCACTCGCCGCGGCGCTGCTCGGCGGTGACGTGGTCGCGGTGGCCGATCCCGAACCCCGGGGCGCGTCCGGTCTGCCGGCCCATGGCCTCGTCACCTCGGCGCCCCTCGCGTCCGCGGTCATGTTCGCCGGGACCACCGGCGACGCCGCTCCCTCACAGCGTGTTCCGGGTAAGGAGTCGGACGGTACGTCGGCCACCAGCCACCGCTTCGACGAGTACCCGTACATGCGGTACGAGGTCCGGTTCGGTCCGGAGTCCGCAGGCACCGACGTGACCTGGCACGGGCGTTCGGTGAATCTCGACGACCTCGCGATGCACGTGTGGGACGAGGAGGGGCAGAGCTGGGGTGAGCCGGTCGCGACGGCGCAGCCGTCCGAACCGGGCGGTCCGGTCACCCTGACCGCTCGGATCGAGGGCGAGGACTCCGCTCAGATCCTCGTCATCGACGGCCCTCGACAGGATCGGAGTTTCCGCGAGGCCAACGCGACAGCCGATCAGCAGTTCGCCGACCCGAACGCGTACGACTTCGCGCTGCAGCACATCAGCGACACCCAGTACGTGTCCCGGGACCGGCCGGAGGTGTACTTCGACATGACCCGCTGGACCGCCGAGAACGCCGCCGAACGCAAGATCGCCTATTCCATGCACACCGGCGACCTCGTCCAGAGTTGGATTCGTCCGGGAGCACCCGAGTCCCGCGCCCGGCCCGAGTTCGAGGTGGCGGACAAGGCGATGGCGACGCTCGAAGAGGCCGGCATTCCCTACGGCGTCCTGCCCGGCAACCACGACAACCTGTGGAACGTCGGCGGACGACTCATTCCCGGCGAGCACGAGAAGAACCACGCCCTCTACAACGAGTTCTTCGGGCCGTGGCGGTACCGCGACCAGCCGTACTGGGGTGAATCCGTCACCCACACGGACAATTCGGCGCACTACGACCTGCTCGACATCGCCGGCGCGAAATTCCTGATGCTCTACATCGGCTACAACCCGCCCGAACACGTGCTGCAGTGGGCCGAGGACGTGCTCGCCGACCACCCGGACCGCAACGTGGTGATCGGCAGCCACTACTACCTGGACGAGGACGGCTCGCTGCGGATGAGCGGGTTCGGCGACATCGGTAGCAGTGCGGGACAGCAGATCTGGAACAGGCTCGTCGTTCCCTTCGAGACGGTGTTCCTGGTCCTCGCGGGACACGTCGACGGGCAGACGACGGTCACCGACCGGAAGGTGGGCGACACGGACCGGAAGGTCGTGGAGTTGCTCGCCGACTACCAGTACTTCACGGTGGACAGCCGCCGCGAGACCGGGTTCCAGCGACTCCTGCAGTTCGATCTCGACGGCGGAACCCTCGCCGTCACGACGCACTCCCCCACGCTGGACAGCTTCCGGGTGGAGGACTTCGATCCGCAGCGTCGCTACCAGCCGGATGACGGGGACTTCGTCACCGATGTGGAGCTGCGGGCCGACCTGCCGCGCGCCGTCCTGCCTACGCCCTGAGATGTAGGTCGATCAGCTGCGCGACGAAGGCCTCCACATCGACGTCGCCGACGATCACCTCGATGCTGCGGGTGGCGCGGAGGGTCGCCACCCCGTGCAGCTGGGTCCACAGGTTCAACGCGACCACGCGCGGGGTCTCGGCGCCTGCGTCCGCGACGAGTGCGACGACCGTCTCGAACAGGGGTTTCGAGTGTTGCCGCAGGTCCTCTCCCGAACCCTCGAGCAGATCGTGCCGGAACATCAATTCGAACAGGGTGCGGTGGGTGTCGGCGAAGGAGAGGTACTGCCGTGCCGTCCGCCGCACGCGTGCGAGGGGGTCCGCCTCGGACATGATCGTCGACCGGAGCTGTTCGGACAGCTCGGCGAATCCTGATGCGGCGATCGCGGCGAGCAGCGCCTTGTGGGTGGGAAAGTACCGCCGCGGCGCGCCGTGCGAGACACCCGCGCGCCGGGCGACGGCGCGCAGCCCGACGGCGTCGATGCCGTCCTCGTCCAGCAATTCGCGCCCGCAGTCGATCAGCCGCACGCGCAGGGGTTGCACTTCTCCACTCATGTAGACAGTGTCTATCATGACGGGAGTAGACAATGTCTACTCCACTTTGGCGCCCGAGTCAGGAGTTCACCGTGTGGTACTGGATCTTCAAGTACGTGCTGATCGGACCGGTGCTGCGGATCTTCGGGCGGCCCACGATCGACGGCGCGCACCACATCCCGGCGTCGGGTCCGGTGATCCTGGCGAGCAATCACCTCACCGTCGTCGACTCGTTCTTCCTGGTCCTGATGGTGCGCAGGCGCATCACGTTCGTGGCCAAGAGCGAGTACTTCACCGAGGGCGGCGCGAAGGGCCGCGCGAAACGCTGGTTCTTCACCGCGGCCGGCCAGGTGCCGATCGACCGGTCCGGGGCCTCCGCGGCGGAATCCGCACTGAACACCGCGAAGAAGATCCTGGACGACGGCAACGTCTGGGGAATCTACCCCGAGGGCACCCGGTCGCCCGACGGTCGACTCCACAAGGGCAAGACCGGAATCGCCCGGGTCGCGCTCGCGACGGGCGCCCCGGTCGTGCCCGTCGCCATGCACGGCACACGACAGGTCAACCCCGTCGGATCGAGGATGTGGCGGTTCGGCAAGGTGACGGTGACCGTCGGCGAACCACTCGACTTCTCCCGATTCGCCGAACTACGCGACAACCGGCACGTCGTCCGGGCCGCGACGGACGAGCTGATGCACGCCCTCATGACGCTGTCGGGCCAGGAGTACGTGGACGATTACGCACTCGAGCGTCCGGCGTAGCGACGGCACGCGTCACGAGATCGGCGACGAGCCGCTCCGTGTCGACCCCGTCGAGCACGCCGGGCAGCGTCAGGTGCTCGACGATGAGCGCATTCATCGCGAGGTAGAGCATCAGCACGGTGCTGCGATCACCGGGCAGTCCCGATTCGAGGTGAAACCCGATGTCGCGCTCCAGATTCTCGGAGATCGTGCGCGTCAGCGTGGTCCGCAACTCGGGCCGCCGGACCGCTTCGAGTCGCAATTCCTGCAACGCGAGATAGCCCGTCCGATCGCGGGTGATCCTGCCGAACAACCCCTGCATGTACTCGATCGCGAGCTCGAGATTCTGCGGCTTGCGACCGCTTTCCTCGACCACCGAGGGGTCGGGGCCCATGCGTTCGTGAATCCGCTTGCCGACCTGGTCGAACAGGTCGTCGCGGCTGGCGAAGTAGTTGGACGCCGTCCCCTTGGGGACGCTCGCCTCGACGTCGACGGCGCGGAAGGTGAGGCCGCGCGCGCCCTCTCGCGCAAGCACTTCGATCGCCGCGTTCACGAGAGCCGCACGTCGTTCCGGATTCTGCGCCATCGACACTCCTCGAACAAAAGGACTTGCAACCACTGCAGTCATAGTACTACAAATGGAGTAGTTACCGACCACGGGAGGACTCACATGCGAAAGCTCGTCTACTACGCCGCCGCCACCATCGACGGATTCATCGCCGGCGCCGACGGCTCGGACCCCACCGGCACCATCTTCGAGATCGACGGCGATCACATGCCCGTGATGATCGCCGAGTACCCCGAGACGGTTCCCACCCACATGCGGGCACCGCTGGGAATCGACGCCCCCAACAAACATTTCGACACACTGCTCATGGGCCGCGCCAGTTACCAACCCGGCCTCGACCTCGGCGTGACCAGCCCGTACGCGCATCTGCGGCAGTACGTCTTCTCGACCACGATCACCGAGTCGCCCGACCCGGACGTCGAGATCGTCTCGGGCGATCCGATCGAGAAGGTGCGCGAACTCAAGCGGGAGGACGGCAAGGACATCTGGCTGTGCGGCGGCGGCAAGCTCGCCGCCGCCGTGCAGCCCGAGATCGACGAGCTCCGGATCAAGCTCAACCCCGTGGCGATCGGCACCGGCATTCCGCTGTTCGACGGCGAATTCGGCCCTCAGCGGTTCCGGCTGGCCGCGAGCCGCGCGTTCGAGAGCGGGATGATCTTCCTGACGTACGTCCGCCGATAACCGAAGTCACACCCGCCACTCGAGGCAACACGGGCGCCTGACGCAGGTATTGATTCAATACGTCAGTAATGTTCGAGGCATGCGCGAACGCCGATACTCGTCCACCAGCCCCGAACGCCTGGCCGCAGCCCTGTTCGACGTCGCGGCCGAGTCGGGTCTCGAGGGCGCCAGCGTGCGCGAGGTCGCCAAGAGGGCGGGTGTGTCCATCGGAGCCGTCCAGCACCACTTCTCCACGAAGGACGAGATGTTCGCGTTCGCCCTGCGGACCCTCGTCGACACACTGCTCGCCCGACTGTCGGAGGTCGACCGCGGCGGGGATCCCGCCCGGGCCCTGTTCGCCGCGATGTCCCAGTTGCTGCCGCTCGACGAGGCGCGGTCGCGGGAGGCGCACGTCATGGCGGCCTTCGCCGTCCGGGCCGCCACCTCCCCGTCGCTCGCCGAGATCCGGCGCAAGACCCTGTTCACCATCCGCACCGGATTGTCCGCCGTGCTCATCGGGATCGGCACCCCGGAGGCGGAAACCCGTGCGGCGCTTCTCCTCGCCACCGTCGACGGACTCGCCCTCGATGCGATCGGCAGTCCGGCCCTGTACCCGCCCGAGTACCTCGAGCACGCCCTCGACATTCAGATCGGCATGATTCTGCAGGGCGCCGACGTGGTGCCGTCGTCGTCGATCGAATTGGCCAGCTGACCCCTCGGCCGATGTCACATCCATCTCGTCAGAGTGAACCGCTGCCACATCGGGCGGCGGGCGCGGGACGGTTCGCGCCCAGCCCGTCCGGCGACCTGCACCTCGGCAACCTGCGGACGGCCGTGCTGGCGTGGCTGTTCGCCCGGTCCACCGGCCGGCGGTTCCTCATGCGCGTCGAAGACCTCGACCGCGTCCGAGAGGGCGCCCGGGACCGGCAACTGACCGACCTCGCGGAACTCGGCCTCGACTGGGACGGCGACGTCGTGTCGCAGTCGGACCGACTGCCGCGGTACGACGCGGCCATCGCCGAACTCCACGCCGCCGGCCTCACGTACGAGTGCTTCTGCACGAGAAGAGAAATCCAGAAAGCGGCGTCCGCGCCGCACGCACCGCAGGGTGCCTACCCGGGGACGTGCCGCAACCTGACACCGGACGAACGCGCAGACCGGCTCGCCGGCGGACGACCACCCGCGCTGCGCCTGCGCGCCGGCGTCACCTCGTTCACCATCGACGACGTCCTGCACGGAACCTATTCCGGCATGGTGGACGACCTCGTGCTGCGTCGCGGCGACGGCACACCCGCCTACAACCTCGCGGTGGTCGTCGACGACGCCGCCCAGGGAATCGATCAGGTGGTACGCGGCGACGACCTGCTGTCGTCCGCGCCCCGTCAGGCATACCTCGCCGGGCTGCTCGGCTTGACCGCCCCCACCTACGCACACGTCGCGCTCGCACTCAACGAGGACCGCAAACGGCTCGCGAAACGCGACGGCGCCGTCACGCTCACCGACCAGAAAGCGTTGGGACGCACCCCGAGCGACGTCCTCGGAGTGCTGGCGACATCGCTCGGGCTCGCGGAACCGGACGAGGTCGTGGATCTCGGGATACTCCTCGACCGGTTCGACCCGGCCCGCCTGCACCGCGAACCGTGGGTGGTCAGGCTCCCGACGCCGCCGCAATCACCATGATCACGAAGAACAGGATCCAGCCGACGACGTAGGCGCCGCCGATGGCGATTCCGGCGATCGCGAGCCCACGGCCTTCCTGCCCGGACTGCTTGATCTGGCCCAGCGCGATGATGCCCAGGATGATGCCGACGACCGAGCCGACCCCGTAGAAGCATCCGCCGACGATCGACGTGATCAGCGATGCGATCGCGAGACCGTTCGTCCCCAGCGACTGCGGGTAGGGCGCGCCGTACGGGTTCGGTGCGCCGTACTGCGGGGCGGGACCGCCGTATCGGCCCGGCGGCCCGTACTGATCGGGTGCGCCGCCGTACTGGTTGGGTGCGCTGTACTGATTCGGGGCGGCATACGGGTTGGGCGTCCCGTACTGCTGGTTCGGAGCACCGTACTGGTCGCCGCCGTACTGATTCCGATTCGGCGCGGCATACGGATTCGGAGACGTCCCGTAGGCGCCCGGCTGCTGATAGTCGGGGTACTTCTCGGTGGGCGCCGAATAGGTGGGATAACCGGATTCGTCGACCCCGTATCCGTCGCGCGGCAAGCCGGGAACCTCGCCGTAAGTGGGTGGTGTTTGCCCGTTGTACGGATTCGAATCGTCCGATCCCCCAGAATTAGTCACGATAACCAGCGTAAAGCATCAAAACCGCAGGAGAAGAAGCAGACCAAAGGGAGGCGAGTAAAGGATTGTCCACGTAGTGTTTATTCGCACTGTCACGCGCGAGCATTCAACTCTTGCTGAGGGGATCACATGACGACTGGTGGATACGACCCTAACGACAAACCTGAAGGTGGTGACCAGGGCGGATACCCCCCGCAGGGCAATCCTCCACCGCCGCCCGGTGGTTATCCGCCGCCCCCGGGAAATTACCCACCGCCGCCGCAGGGACCGCCGCCCGGCGGATATCCGCCACCGCCGCCCGGCGGAAACTACCCGCCTCCGCCCGGCGGAAACTATCCACCGCCCCCCGGTAATTACCCACCGCCGCCGCCCGGCGGAAATTACCCGCCGCCGCAGGGCAATTACCCGCCACCGCCGCAGGGACCGCCGCCCGGCGGATATCCGCCGCCCCCGCCGATGTCGGATTACGGCACGCCCGGGCAGACGCCGGGGCAGTTCTCCGTGGGCGACGCGATCGGCTACGGCTGGAACAAGTTCAAGGACAACGCGCTCATCTGGATCGGCATCCTGCTGATCGCCGCCGTCATCCAGGTCGTGCTGAACCTCGTCTTCGGCGGCTTCAGCACGTCGTCCGACATGAGCGCGGCGTTCTCGGTATGGCGCATCATCGGCACGATCGTCACGACCATCGTCGGCTACCTGATCAATGCGGCTCTGGTGCGGGGCGCACTGCACGAGGTGGACGGGAACAAGCCGGCGTTCGGTTCGTTCTTCCAGTTCACCAACGTCGGGGCGATCATCATCGCCAGCGTGATCATCGGTGTGGCCGCCACCATCGGTTTCGTCCTGCTCATCATCCCGGGTCTCATCGTGATCTTCCTGACCTGGTGGACGCTGCAGTTCGTCATCGATCAGAACGAGGACGCCATCACCGGCATCAAGTCGAGCTTCCGCGTGATCTCGCAGAACGTCGGCCCGGTGCTGCTGCTGGCCCTGGCCCTCGTCGGCATCAACATCGTCGGTGCAATCCTCTGCGGCGTCGGACTTCTCGTCTCGATCCCGATCACGATCATCGCGTCGACCTATGCGTACCGCGTGCTCACCGGCCGTTACGTCGCTGCCTGACCGACCGCTCCCCACGGGTGAGCGTGCTTCCTGTCCAACGAGGATGGAAGTACGCTCACCCGTTTTGCCACTCACGTCACTCGAGTCACTCCCACCCCTTGCGTAAGGTGCTCAGGCGTCATCCGAGACATTCAGGACTCGAGATTCGAGGGGGAACACATGACTACCGGTGGATTCGATCCAGGCCAGGGACAACAGCCGTTCGGCGGGCAGCAGTACGGGCAACCGCACTACAACGGGGCGGGCCGGCAGCAGCACGGACAGCAGTTCGGCGCACCGCCGCAGTTCGATTCGGCGCAGCAGTTCGGCACCCAGCCGTTCGCGCAGCCGGATTTCGGGTTCGACCCGTCCCGCCCCGGTGAACTTCTTCCCCGCCTGGGCGCACGGGTGATCGACGGCCTGATCGTCGGCATCCCGATGGCCGTGGTCAGCACCGTCCTCGCGCTGGTGCTGGGCAACTTCCTGGGCAGCGTCCTCGGCGCGATCCTCACCGCGGCCGCCGCCGTCGGCTACTTCGTCTTCCTCGAAACGACGAGGGGGCAGACCCTGGGCAAGCAGATTCTGGGCCTGCGCGTCGAGGGCCCGGACGGCGGACTCCCCACCCAGCAGCAGTCGCTGACCAGAAACGGTTTCTACGTCCTGTCCGCGCTCGGCGGGTTCCCGCTCCTCGGGTTCCTGTTCGGACTGCTCGGCGTCGTCGCCGCGATCGTCATCGGGGTGACCATCAACGGCAGCCCCACCAAGCAGGGCAAGCACGACGAACTGGCCGGCGGCACGCGCGTCGTCCAGGGCTAGTCCGGACCTCTCTCTACCGTGCGGGTGAACGTACCTTTCGTCGCGTCAGATCGGACAAAAGGTACGTTCACCCGTTCCTGATTCGCGCCCTTCCGCGTGCAGGTGCTTGGATTGCGGCGTGACAGCCTCAGATCAGCAGACCAAACCAGACGACCACGCGACGTTCGCGCACGTCAGCCGGGGGTACTACCCCACGTTCGTCGCCCTCTTCACCGCGACGCTGCTGATCTCGAATATCTGCGCGACGAAGGGCGTCGCATTCTTCGCCGATTCGTCGCTGACCATCGGACCGCTGCAGATCCTGCCCGTCATCACCGACGGCGGCTTCTTCCTGTTCCCGCTGGCCTACATTCTCGGCGACGTCCTCAGCGAGGTGTACGGGTTCAAGTCGACCCGGCGCGCGATCTACCTGGGCTTCGGCGCCCTGATCCTGGCCGCGTTCTGCTTCTGGCTCCTCATCGAGCTGCCGTCCGCCGACTTCTACGAAAACCAGGAAGCGCTGCGGTCCGTCGTCGGCGTCTACCCGCGACTGCTGCTCGCCGGGCTGGCCGGTTACCTCGTCGGGCAGATGCTGAACTCGGTGACGCTGGTCCTGATCAAGGAGCGCACCAAGGAGAAGCACCTGTGGGCGCGGCTCATCGGTTCCACCATCGTCGGTGAGTTCGCCGACACCCTGATCTTCTGCTCCATCGCCGCAGGCGCGATCGGCATCAGCACGTGGAGCGATTTCGTCAACTACGTGATCGTCGGATTCCTGTGGAAGACCCTCGTCGAGGTGCTGGTCATGCCGATCACATACCGCGTCATCGCCTACGTGAAGAAGCGCGAACCCACCTACCAGCTCTGACCCCCATGTGAGTGGGAAAGTGTGCCCGAGGACGCTTTCCCACTCACGTGCGGTAGAAGCGGCCCAGGGTTTCGGCCTTGAACTCGTCGAAGTAGCCGCCTTCGATGCTGGCGCGGATCTGATCGACCAACCGGACGGTGAAGCGTTCGTTGTGGATGGTGCACAACGTGGACGCCAGCATTTCCTTCGCCTTGAACAAATGGTGAATGTAGGCGCTGGTGTAATTCGCGCAGGTGTAGCAATCGCAGTTCTCGTCGATGGGCGTGAAGTCCCGACGGAAGCGGCTGGTGTTGATGTTGAACCGGCCGTCCGGATGGTAGATCGCGGCGTTGCGCGCCACCCGCGACGGATTCACGCAATCGAACGTGTCGGCGCCGTTCTCGATGGCGACGAAGAAATCGTCCGGCTCGCTGATGCCGAGCATGTGCCGCGGCTTGTGCTCGGGAAGCTCCTCGTTGCACCAGCGGACGATGGTGCCCAGGTTCTGCTTCTCGAGCGCACCGCCGATGCCGTACCCGTCGAAACCGCGGCCGCTCTCCCCCGTGATCGACTCCAGCCCCCGGCACGCCTGCCGCCGCAGGTCCTCGTACTGCGCGCCCTGGACAACCCCGAACAGCGCCTGATACGGGCGATGGGAACGCTCGGCGGTGAGCTTCTCGTGCTCCGCGATGCAGCGCACCGCCCACGCCTGCGTCCGCTCCACCGACCGCTCCTGGTACCCGCGGGTGTTCAGCAGCGTGGTGAGCTCGTCGAACGCGAACATGATGTCGGCGCCGAGCTGGTGCTGGATCTGCATCGACACCTCGGGGGTGAACCGGTGCCGCGACCCGTCCAGGTGCGATTTGAACGTGACACCGTCGTCGTCGACAGTCGCGAGGCGTTCCTTGCCCTTCGCGATGACGTCGTCGGAGCGCACCCCGACGGCTTCCATCGCGAGGACCTTCTTGAACCCGACGCCCAGCGACATGACCTGGAATCCGCCGCTGTCGGTGAACGTCGGGCCGTCCCAGTTCATGAACTTGCCCAGACCGCCGGCCTCGTCGACGATGTCCGGCCCGGGCTGCAGGTACAGGTGGTACGCGTTGGCGAGCAGCGACTGCGCGCCCAACTCCTTCATGCTCTCCGGCAGCACCGCCTTGACGGTGGCCTTGGTGCCGACGGCCACGAACGACGGCGTCGCGATGTCGCCGTGCGGGGTGTGAATGGTTCCGGTGCGGCCCAGCTGCCCGTCGAGTCGGGTGCCGACGGTGAAGAACGGATCGGGCGGGGTCGGGACTACGGCATTCACGGGTGTATCCAATCACGGGCGACATTTCCGCCGACACATCACTACTTCGTTCGAAAGTGGGTACAGAGAGTGAGACGATCCCATCCCTTCGACCGGAGGAACCGCCATGACCGACGAGAAGGCCGGCCATCCGATCGACAGGCGAACGTTTCTCTCGGGTGCGGCGGTCGCCGGCGGGGTGACCGTGATGTCGAGCCTCTTCGACCGTCGGGCGGACGCGTCGGAGAAACCGCTGCACCGTCAGCCCAGCAATTACGTGCAGCCCAACATCGTGTTCATCGTCGTCGACGAGATGCGGTTTCCCCAGGTCTTTCCGGCGGGGATCACCACTGCCGACCAGTTCCTGCAGCGGTTCATGCCCAACCTGTACACGCTGTGGGCGCCCGGGGTGAAATTCACGCAGCACTACACGGCCGGGGTGGCATGCAGCCCCGGCCGTGCCTGTTTCGTCACCGGTCTCTATCCGCTGCAGAACTGGATGCTGCAGACGCGGACCGGCAATCGGGCCTCCCCCGTCCCGTCGCCCGCGATGGGCCGGGACTTTCCGACGTACGGCAAGCTGCTGCGGCAGGCCGGGTACGTCACGCCGTACGTCGGCAAATGGCATCTGTCGCCGTCCCCCGACGAGGACTCCGGGCTCGCCCCCGGCTACCTCGAGGAGTACGGGTTCGACGGACTGACGATGCCCGACATCATCGGAATGAACGGTGAGGGATTCGAATTCGACGGGCACATCGCCGACCAGGCCGCGGCGTGGTTGTCGACGCGGAAACCCGGGGACGGCCCGTTCTGCCTCACGGCGAGCTTCGTCAATCCCCACGACCAGCAGTTCTTCTGGGCCGGAACGGAAGCGGAACGGTATCAGTCGCTGTACGCGAACAACGTTCCCCCGCTCAGCCCCGCCCGGGCCTGGTCGGTGACCACCGCCGAGAGCGACCCTCCGCGGCTGGGTTATCCGTCCGTGCCGCCCAACTGGGAACCCGAGAAGGCATTGCAGTCGAAACCGAGCACCCAGGTGTTCGCCCGGGAGTTCCAGGCCCTGGTCTGGGGCGGCGTAACCGACGACACCCAGAATCTGTCGAACTACTACCTCCAGCCCTACGGTCAGGGCACCGATCCCGACCGACACATCGCGTTCGCGCCGTACACGTACTGGGAGCGGGCCCTGGACAGTTACACCAACGTGCTGTCGATGGTCGATCACCACATCGGCACGGTGATCAACTCGCTGCCGGAAGACGTCGCGGCGAACACCGTCTTCGTCATGACGTCCGATCACGGCGAATACGCCGGGGCGCACGGCTTCGTCGCAGGCAAACTGTCCACCGCCTACGACGAGGCCTTCCACATCCCGCTGATCGTCGCCGACCCGACCGGGCGATTCACCGGCGACACCGACACCCCGCGCGGCCAGCTCACGTCGAGCGTCGACGTGGTGCCGCTGCTCGCGACACTCGGTCACGGCGACCGGAACTGGATGTCCGGGGACCTGTTCGCCACCTATGCCGAACGCGTCGACCTCATGCCGTTGCTGCGGAGCAACGCCGCGGCCGGTCGCGACCACGTCGTCCTCGCCACCAACGAGCACGCACCGCAGGGGGTCAACTGGAACAACTCCCCCACCCACATCTACGTGCTGCGCACCCCCGAGGCGAAGGTCGCGGTGTATTCGAAGTGGCTGGGACCCACCGCCTACGTCGACCCGGCCTCGTTCCAGTACGAGTTCTACGACTACGCCACCGAACGCGGCCGGGCGGAACTCGACAACACCTTCGATCACGACCCGCGCGGTCCGGCCATGGCCGCCCAGCTGATGACCCAGTACCTGCCGACGCAGCTCGCCGCGCCGCTACCCCCGGCGTTCGCACAGCAGGGTGCCGACGCGATGGCGCGCTACCTCGCCTACATCCAGCTGATCAACCGGTACACCCCGGGTGAGATCGACCGCGAGGGCATCGAGAAGCTGACCGCGTTCGGGGAGGTGTTCTGACGGCCATGGCAGGGAAAGTCGTTGCCGCCGTGTGTCTCCTGCTGCTGTGGTCGGGCGCGGCGTCGGTCGCGTCCGCGCAGCCCGCTCCGACGGCGCAGTGCGCGTGGCAGTTCATGTCCGACTCGACCGTGCTCGACGTCGCCTTCCCCGACGCCAACGCGACGTACTGGGTGCTGCCCTACGCGTTGGGGCCGGGTGACACCATCGAACTGAGCGGCACCTACCCGGCTGCCCGCTACTTCTCGCTCAACACGTACGGGACGAACTTCGACACCGTCGACACGTTGCGCGACAACCAGATCGGACCCGACCCCGGCAGCGGAAACCCGTTCGCCGACGCCGCCGCCGGTGCCCTGCCCGCCACGCAGAAGCGCTGGCACGCGACGGTCGTGACCGGTCCGGCCGACCACTCCCGCAATCAGATTCAGGCCCTGCCCGCCGGGGCCGACGCGCAGTCCGTACCCGTCGGTTTCCTCATCATCCGGGTGTACGTGCCCGACGACCCGGCATCTCCGACCGGCGGCGTTCCACTACCCGACGTGACACTGACGTTCGGGGGCCGGACGTCGCCGGTGCCGACCTGCGGATCCGAATTCGATCCCTCCGACTACGACAACGGCCCACTCGGACAGGCCGCGGAGGCCGCATTCGACCAGATCATCGCCGGCGCAGCGCCCGGAGCGTTCCCCGGCAACGTACCCGAGGCGACGTTCGTGAACCCCGCGAGCACGTCGGGCCTGTTCCCCAACGGCGACAACAAATATGTCGGAGCAGGACTGACGTACCAGCCCGGACGCATCGTCGTCGTGCAGGGCCGGGCGCCGACGTTCCCCGACACCCGTGCCGGCCAACCCGTCACGGCGCCCGGCCGGCAGGTGCGGTACTGGTCGATGTGCCAGAACGATCAGGTGACGCCGTACCCGGTCGTCGCGTGCGCCGCCGACTTCCAGACACGCACCGACGGCGACGGGAACTACACGTACGTCGTCGCCGCACCGCAGGACGTCCCCGCCCGCGCCGCGTCCGACCCGACCGTCACCGTCATCCCCTGGGGCTCCACCGACGTCGCGAAGAAGGTGCTGTTCCTGCGGTACATGCTGCCGTCCGACGCCTTCTACCCGCAGTCGGTCCAGGCATCGCAGAACCAGCACACCGACCCCGCCACCACCATGGGTCCGTACTACCCGCGGTCCGCCTACTGCGACACCGCCACGTTCCAGGCCGGGGGTGCCGCCGCCTGCCTGTGAGTACTTGTCAACCGCCCGTGGTTGACAAGTACTCACGGGCGGTCACGCACCAGCGCCGACGAACTGGCTGTTGTAGAGGCGGAAGTACGCGCCGCGGGTGAGGAGCAGGTCGTCGTGGCTGCCCTGCTCGACGATGCGACCGTCCTCCATGACGACGATGAGGTCGGCGTCGCGGATGGTCGACAAGCGGTGCGCGATGACGAAACTCGTGCGATCACTGCGCAGGACCGCAGTCGCGTGCTGCACCAGCAACTCGGTGCGGGTGTCGACGGAACTGGTCGCCTCGTCGAGGATCAGGATCGACGGCTGCGAGATGAACGCGCGGGCAATGGTGATCAGCTGCTTCTCACCGGCACTGATGTTGCTGCCCTCTTCGTCGATGACGGTGTCGTAGCCGTCGGGCAGCGAGTGGACGAACCGGTCGACGTAGCTGATCCGCGCGGCCGCCTGGATCTCCTCCTCGGTGGCGTCGGGACGTCCGTACGCGATGTTGTCGCGGATGGTGCCGCCGAACAGCCACGCATCCTGCAACACCATGCCGATGCGGGACCGCAGGTCGTCGCGCGACATCTCGGCGATGTCGACGCCGTCGAGGAGGATCTTGCCGCCGTCGAGTTCGTAGAACCGCAGGATCAGGTTGACGAGTGTGGTCTTGCCGGCGCCGGTGGGCCCGACGATGGCGACCATCTGACCGGGTTCCGCCACCAGCGACAGGTTCTCGATCAGCGGCTTCTCCGGCGAGTAACTGAACGACACGTCCGAGAACTCCACCCGGCCGAACGTATGGACGCGACCCGCATCACGGGGCTCCGCCGGTGTGGGAGCTTCGGTGAGGTCGGGCTCCTCCTCGTCCTCGTCGAGGATGGCGAACACCCGCTCGGCGGACGCCACACCCGACTGCATGAGGTTGACCATCGCCCCGATCTGGGTGAGGGGCTGGGTGAACTGGCGCGAGTACTGGATGAACGCCTGCACGTCGCCGAGGCTCATCGTGCCGGATGCCACCCGCATGCCGCCGAGCACTGCGATGGCCACGAAGTTGAGGTTTCCGAGGAACATGATCGCGGGCATGATCAGGCCCGAGATGAACTGGGCCCGGTAGCTGGCCTGGTAGAGCGCCTCGTTCTGCTCCTCGAACCGGGCCTCCACCTCACGGCTACGGCCGAACACGGTGACCAGTTCGTGGCCCGTGTACGCCTCCTCCACGTGAGAGTTGAGCGCTCCCGTCGACTTCCACTGCGACACGAAATGGGTCTTGGACCGTTTCGCGATCTGCGCCGTCACCAGGATCGACAGCGGCACCGTCAGCACCGCGATCAACGCGAGCAGCGGCGAGATGACGATCATCATCACGAGGATGCCGATCACCGTCATCGCCGACACGATCAGCTGGCTCATCGTCTGCTGCAACGACTGCGAGACGTTGTCGATGTCGTTGGTGACCCGGCTCAGCAGGTCGCCGCGGGAGTGGGAGTCGAAGTAGCGCAGCGGAAGTCGGTGGATCTTCCGTTCGACCTCGGCGCGCAGGTTCTTCACGACGCCCTGCACGATGATGTTCAGCAGGAAACCCGACAGCCACATGAACACCGACGACCCCAGGTACAGGGCCAGCACGATCGCCAGCACCCGGCCGAGCGCACTGAAGTCGATACCGACACCGGGCACGACGGCCATGCCGGACACCATGTCGGCGAACGTGTTCTGCCCGTCGGCCCGCAGTGCGGCGACGGCCTGATCCTTCGACATCCCGGCGGGCAACTGCGCGCCGATGATGCCGTCGAAGATCAGGTTCGTGCCCTGACCGAGCATGCGCGGCGCGATCGAGGTGAGCACCACCGACACGGCAGCGACCAGGAGAACGATGCCGACGGCGATCCGGTGGGGACGCAGCCGCCTCAGCAGCCGCTTGGTGGACGGCCACAGGTCGTTCGGCTTGGCCCCCGGGGCACCCGGAGCGACCGGTCCCGGAATACGGGGGCCGGCGGGCCTTTCGGCAGTGGTGGTTGCGCGATCGCTCATAGTGCTTCCTGGACCGATCGTTGGGATTCGACGATCTCGACGTAACACGGACACGTCTCGAGCAGTTGGTCGTGCGTGCCGATCCCGACCACCGCGCCGTCCTCGAGGACCACGATCTGCTCGGCCTCCACGATCGTCGAGACACGTTGGGCGACGACGATGACGCACGCGTCCGAAGTCTCGGGTTTGAGCGCCGCACGCAGCCGGGCGTCGGTGGTGAGGTCGAGGGCGGAGAAGGAGTCGTCGAACAGGTAGATCGACGGGCGACGGACCAGTGCCCGCGCAATGGCGAGTCGCTGTCGCTGACCGCCGGATACGGTCGTGCCGCCCTGCGAGATCGGGGTGTCGAGACCCTCGGGCATCGCGCGGACGAAATCGGCGGCCTGCGCGATCTCCAGAGCCCGCCACAGTTCGTCGTCGGTGGCATCGGGCTTGCCGTACCGGAGGTTGGTGGCGACCGTGCCCGAGAACAGGTACGGCCGCTGCGGAACGAGTCCGATTCCGGACCGCAGGACGTCGAGGTCGATGCGACGCACATCCGTGTCGGACACGGTGACCGAACCCGACGTGGCGTCGATGAGGCGCGGGATCAGGGACAGCAGCGTCGTCTTACCGGAGCCGGTGCCGCCGATGATCGCGGTGGTCTTGCCCGGTTCGGCGCGGAAGCTGATGTCGCGCAACACCGGTTCGTCGGCGCCGGGGAACTTGAACTGGGCGTCGCGCAGTTCCACCACACCGGGGTTCTCCAGCACGGTGACCGCATCGACCGGCGGCACGACGGTGGAATCCGTGTCGAGCACCTCGCCGATACGTTCGGCGCAGACCGTGGCGCGGGGGGCCATCATCGCGATGAACGACGCCATCATCACCGACATCAGGATCTGCATGATGTAGCTGAGCATCGCGGTGAGCGAGCCGACCTGCATGGTGCCGCTGTTGATCTCGTGGCCGCCGAACCAGATGACGGCGACACTGGTGATGTTCGCGATGACCATCACCAGGGGGAACATCACCGCCGTCAGCCTGCCGACCCGCAGTGCGGTCTGGGTGAGCTGCTCGTTCGCGTCGCCGAACCGCGCCACCTCGGAGCGCTCACGGACGAACGCCCGCACCACACGGATACCGGTGATCTGCTCACGCAGCACCCGGTTGACCCCGTCGATGCGGGTCTGCATCTCCCGGAACGCGGGCACCATCCGCGAAATCACGAACCCCATCGACAGCGCGAGAACCGGCACGGTGACCGCCAGGATCCAGGCGAGCCCGGCGTCCTCCCGGATCGACATCACGACACCGCCGACGCACATGATCGGCGCCATCACGAGGATCGTGCAGCTCATCACGACGAGCATCTGCACCTGCTGCACGTCGTTGGTGTTGCGGGTGATCAGGGACGGCGCGCCGAAGCGGCCGAATTCGCGGGACGAGAAGCTCCCGACCTGATGCATCACGGCGCGGCGCACGTCGCGCCCGAAACCCATTGCGGCGCGGGCACCGAAGAACACCGAACCGATCGAGCAGATGATCTGCACGACGGTGACGAGCAGCATCATGACACCCGTGGACAGGATGTATCCGGTGTCGCCCTTGGTGACGCCGTTGTCGATGAGATCGGCGTTCAGGCTGGGCAGGTACAGGGCGGCCGCGGTCGCGACCAGCTGGAACAGGACGACCGCCGTCAGTTCCCGCTTGTACGGGCGGAGGTACGTGGTGAGCAGGGCATTCAACATGGGCAGCGATCCTGGCGGGTCATCATTATGTCCGAAGGTTACCAACAGAAACGACCGCAGGCCCGCGGATTTTCGGGGGGCCTACGGCCCCGTGAGTGGTTGACGAGTCCAGAGACTCCTCAACCACTCACGGGCGGCGGAGCCGCCTACCGGACGGGCTGCAGCGGCTCGTCCGCGTCGTGCAGGACCTTCTTCAGCTTCTCGCCCTCGATGTCGACGTTGGGCAGGATCTTGTCCAGCCACTTCGGCAGCCACCACGCCTTGTCGCCGAGCAGTGCCATCACGGACGGGATGATCACCATGCGCACGACGAAGGCGTCGAAGAACACGGCCGCCGCCAGGGCGAAACCGATCGACTTGATGAACGAGTTCGGCTCGGCGATGAAGGCCGCGAACACCGAAATCATGATGACCGCGGCGGCGCTGACCACCCGGGCACCGTGGTTGAAGCCGACGGTGACGGCCTGCTTCGCCGTCGCGCCGTGGACGTATTCCTCCCGCATCCGGGTCACCAGGAACACCTGGTAGTCCATCGCGAGACCGAACACGACGCCGATCAGGAAGATCGGCATGAAGCTGACGATCGGCTGCGGGTTGGAGATGATGCCGCCCCAGCCCTCCTGGAACACCGCGACCGTGGCACCGAACGTGGCCGCGACGCTGAGGAGGAAGCCGAGTGTGGCCGTCAGCGGCACGAGCACCGAGCGGAACACCAGCAGCAGCAGGAGGAAGGCCAGGCCCACGACCACCGCGAGGTACGGGATCAGCGCGTCCTGCAGCGTCTCGGACACGTCGCCTTCGAGCGCGGTCTGCCCGGTCACGCCGTAGTTGACGCCGATCGAGTCGTGCAGATCTGCCTCCGCACCGCGGATGTTGTTCACCAGGTCCATCGTCGCCGGATCGCTGGGGGCGCTGCTCGGCGTCACCAGGATCTGCGCGGTGTCACCGGCCTTGTTCATGCCGACGACCTGCGCGTTGGCCACGTCGTCCTGCGCGGTGATGGTCTTCACGACCTCACCGAACGCCGCCGACGGCGTGCCGGTGGTGACGTCCTTGGCGTCGACGACGACGAGCAGCGGACCGTTCTTGCCGGGGCCGAAGCCTTCGCTCACGAGGTCGTAGGCCTGCCGGGAGCTGGTGGCGGGGTCGCCGGTGCCCTCGCTGGGCAGGGCCAGGCTCAGACCGGTCGCGGGGATCGCGAGCGCCCCGAGCACCACCACTCCGGCGATCAGTGGAATCGCGGGCCGGCGGACCACGGCGCTGATGTACCGCAGCGCCAGGCTCGGCTTGCCCTCGTCGTCCTCGAGGTCACGACTGCTGAGGAACGGGATCTTGCCCGCGAAGGCCTTCTTCCCGAACAGCCCGAGGATCGCGGGCAGGAGCGTCAACGCGATCGAGACGGCGATGAACACCGTGAACGCGGCGGCCGCACCCATGTCGGAGAGGAACGGGATCCCGACGACGCGGAGCGCGATCAGGGCGATGATCACCGTGAGACCGGCGAACACCACGGCGGAACCGGCGGTGCCGACGGCACGCCCGGCCGCTTCCGAGCGGTCGTCCGTGAGGGTGAGTTCGTGCCGGAACCGGGACACGATGAACAGCGAGTAGTCGATGGCGACGGCCAGGCCGATCATGATGGCCAGCGTGGGTGTCATCGAGCTGAGGTCGGTGAAGCCGGTGGCGACGGTGATCCCGAGGCTGCCGATCATGATGCCGATGATCGCGGTGATCAACGGCAGACCCGCGGCGACCAGTGAACCGAATGTCAGCGCGAGCACGACAGCGGCCACGCCGATACCGACGAGTTCGGTGGCGCCGCCGGGCGGTTCGGCTTCGTTGGCGGCGGAACCACTGATCTCGACGGTCAGTCCGGCGTTGCGGCCGGCGTCGGCAGCGGCCGAGATCTGGTCGCGCAGGGCCTGGTCGACGTCGCCCATGCTGCCCTTGAACGGCACCTCGACGTAGCCGACGGTCTTGTCGGCGTCGAGCGGGGACAGCGCCTGCGCGTTCGCGACGGCAGCCTCTTCACCGATTCCCTTGTCGGCCGCGGACGACTTCGCCATCTCGACGAGCTGCTCGTTCGCCGTGACGGGGTTGACCAGCGCCTTCGCGGCGTCGGCGCCCGAGGCGGTGGCGGGATCGACCTTGGCGGCGTCCTGGACCTGGTCGATGCCGCGCACCTTGGCGAGCACCGCGTCCATCGCCTGCTGACTCTGCTCGCTCTCGAGGGTCTGCCCCTCGGGAGCGGCGAACACGTAACGCGCGCTGACGGCGTTCATCGGGTCGCTGCCCGCGGCCTCGGGGAACCGTTCGGCCATCAGGTCCTGCGCCTGCTGCGCGGGGGTGCCCGGGATGGAGAACGAGTCCTTCGTGGGCCCGGACAGCGTTGCCGCCCCGATGCCCATGAGGACCAGGATCACCAACCAGACGCTGAGGACCGCACCTTTTCGCCGGTAGGCGAATCTGCCGATCCGATAGAGATAGGTGGCCACGAGAGGCTCCTTCTGAGTCGGTGGAACGAAGAGTGATTCGGGGCAGCCGGCTACGGCTGCGGGATTCCCTGACGGAGTTGGCGCATGGCGTCGCGGACCAGTTCTTCGGGTCCGCTCGCACCGGACTTGCCGCTCATCCACAGGTCGAGCGACGCCTTGCACGCCGATCCGACCGCCAGGTGCAGCAGGTTGGGGTAGAGGTCGGTGTCGATGTTCGTGCCTGTGCGTTCGGCGATCACTTCACCGACCAGACGGGTGACGCGCAGGTGCACTTCGAGTTTCTTCGCGAGCAGCGCGGGGCTGGTCTCGACGAGTTCCATCATCACCGCGGTCTCTTCGAGCGGTTTCGCCGGATCGGTGACGATCTGGACCACCACGTGCTCGAGGGAATCCCAGATCGGCTCGTCCTCGGGACGGGCGCGGAGCAGGTCCACCCAGTCGTGGACGGACTGCTCGAAGTGCGCGAGTACCGCCTCCTCCTTGCTGGAGAAGTAGTTGTGGAACGTCCGAGTCGAGACTCCCGCCTCGGACGCGATGGCGTCGGCAGTGACGCATTCGATGCCCAGCGCGCGGGCCAGGCGTGCGGCGGCGCCGCTGAGGGCTGCACGCGTGGCGGCCTTCTTGCGGTCCCGCAGTCCGATTTCCGAAATCACTACTCCAACGGTACAGAACTTGCAGAGCTCTGCAAATTTGCGTGACAGTGCAACTTTTATGTTCTTGCCCACAGTCCGCGCAGCACTGTGTCGGGAGTCACCGCGGAGTTACGGTGGATTCATGTCCGATCCGACGGCGCCGCTGTCGTTCCGGGCGGACGAGATCGACCGCGCCGCCCTGAACCAACTCGCCGCCGTCCTCGACCTGCAGGCGGCGCGCCCGGGAATCCGGCGACTGCGCGAGTGGTCGCTTGCCGCCCTGCAGGTGCAGCCGGGTGAGAGCGCCCTCGACATCGGCTCGGGTACGGGATCGGAGACGCGGGCGCTCGCCGCCGCGGTCACCGCGTCGGGTCGTGCGATCGGACTCGATCCCAATCCCGGCATGGCCCTCCTCGCACGGGAGCGGACCGAGGAGGAGGGCTCGACCGCGCAGTTCGTGATCGGTGACGCCTACTCGCTGCCGTTCCCCGACGACCGCCTCGACGTCGTGCGGTGCGAGCGGGTGTTCCAGCACCTGAGCGAGCCGGACCGCGCGGCGGCAGAAGTGGCCCGTGTTCTGCGACCCGGCGGGCGCGGCGTCATCGTCGACAGCGACTGGGGAACGGCGATCATGCACCCCGGAGATCCCGAGATCCTGCAACGGATCATGGACGTGATGCTGTCGCACACCGCGAACCCGCACTCCGGACGGCTGCTCCCGGGGCAGCTCACCGCAGCCGGGCTCGTCGTCGAGGACGTCGGCACAGAGGCGTTGATCCAGGATCCGGGCGATGTGACCGGCCCCCTGGTCCAGATGATGACGGCCGCCGCGATCGCCGAGGGGGCGATCACCGACGCGCAGAGCGCCAAGCTGCTGGACCAACTGAACGCCGCCGCCCGCAGCGGCGACTTCCACATGTCGGTGACGATGTTCGCCTATCTCGTTCACAAGCCCTGACGAAACCCTTCCGACATTCGGAAACCGAGTGTGGTGGATCACCTCCGGTGCCGCACAGTGGTGGAGACGACGCTGACGCCTCACCGAGTCCGGCGTCACGAATAACGCAGCAGCCCAGCATATTCCGGAGGCACTCATGTCCACGATCGCCCGCAACCAGTGGTACGTCGCAGCCTACGGCCGTGAGGTCGGCCGCGAACTGTTCTCGCGCACCATCTGCGAGGAGCCGATCCTGTTCTGGCGGACCGAGGCAGGCGAGGCCGTCGCGATGAGCGACCGGTGCGTGCACCGCCGGTACCCGCTGTCCGAGGCGCCGAGCCGGCTCGACGGCGACAAGGTGGTCTGCGGCTATCACGGTTTCACCTACGGCAGCGACGGCGGCTGCGTGTTCGTGCCCGGCCAGGCGCGCGTTCCCCGCACCGCCCGGCTGCGCTCGTACCAGGTGGTCGAGCAGGACTCGTTCGTGTGGGTCTGGATCGCCGACCCGCAGAACCCCGAGCAGGGCGATCCCACCCGCATCCCCCGCGCACCGTGGATGGACTCCCCCGACTACACCGTGGTCAGCGGCATGGAACCGATCGACTGCAACTACGGCCTGCTCGTCGACAATCTGATGGATCTGTCGCACGAGACGTACCTGCACGGCGGCTACATCGGCACCCCCGAGGTGGCGGAAACCCCGATCACCACGGAGATCGACGAGGACCGGAACGTCATCTACGTGTCCCGGCACATGGACGACGCGGAGTGCCCGCCGTTCTACTCCAAGTCCACCGGCATCGAGGGACGCATCACCCGCTGGCAGGACATCGAGTACACGCCGCCGTGCCTGTACCTGCTGCACAGCCGCATCGCCCCGATCGGCGCACCGCTGCCCGGCGACGACGGCTCCGACCCGCATGCGTTCCACAGCGAGATCGTGTACGCGATCACTCCGTCGACGGAGAATTCCACCCTCGACTTCTGGGCCGTGGCCCGCGACTTCGCGGTCGGCGACGACGACGTCACGACGTTCCTGGCGGAGAACAACCGGACCGTCGTGATGCAGGACGTCGTAGCGCTGAACATTCTGCAGAAGGCGCTCGACACGGAGAAGGACGGCTACCAGGAGCTGTCGATCAACATCGACGCCGGCGGCCTCGGCGCACGCCGGATCCTGAAGAAGCTGGTCGACGCGCCGCAGGCCGTGCCCGCCGCAGCGGTGGGCTGAGCCGTGGAACCGACCAGGATGCTCCGCGGCGCCAACGTGATGCGCATCGTCTGGCTTCCGGGCTCGGACCTGCTCGAGGGCGAGTGCCACTGCGGCGCGCGCCACGTCGCGGAAGAACCCGCCACCCTCTGGGAGTGGTTGCTCGCCCACCCGGAGGGACACCACCCCGTCGATCCGCCGGTGCCCGCCACGCCGCTGCCCGCGGCGCCGGAATCTGCTCCCGTTCCCGTCTGATCCCGGAGAGACCGCCATGCCTACCTCACCCGAACCCGTGCTCGAGCTGGAGCTGACCACCAGGACCACCGGCGCCGACGGCGTCGTCGTCCTGGAGTTCCGCGACCCTTCCGGAGCCGACCTGCCCGCGTGGACGCCGGGTGCGCACATCGATCTGGTGCTGACGCCGGAGCTCACCCGCCAGTACTCGCTGTGCGGCGACCCGGCCGACACCGGGACGTGGCGCGTCGCCGTGCTGCGGGAGGCGATGGGGCGCGGCGGTTCGCAGTTCGTGCACGACAAGCTGAGCGAGGGCGACCGCGTCACGGTCCGGGGACCGCGGAACCATTTCGAGCTCGCGCCGTCACCGCGGTACGTGTTCGTCGCGGGCGGCATCGGGATCACACCGATCCTCACCATGGCGCACGCTGCGGAGAACGCCGGCGCCGACTGGACCCTCGTCTACGGTGGGCGCAGCCGCAGTTCGATGGCGTTCGCCGACGCACTCGCCGAGCGGTTCGGCGACCGGGTGGTGGTGCACCCCGAGGACGAGCACGGCCTCATCGACCTACCGGGGCTGCTCGGCGACGTCCGGGACAACACCCTCGTGTACTGCTGCGGGCCGGCGCCGCTGCTCGACGCCGTCACCGGTCACTGCGACAGCTGGCCGTCCGGCGCGCTGCACATCGAGCGCTTCGCGGCCAAGGATCTCGAGGAGCCGGTCCGCGCCGAGGGGTTCGAGGTGGAGCTGACACTGAGCGGCAAGACCGTCACGGTGGCACCCGAGCAGTCGATCCTGCAGGCCGTCACCGCCGCCGGCGTCCAGGTGCTGTCGTCCTGCGAGGAAGGGACCTGCGGAACCTGCGAGACAGCAGTGCTCGGCGGTACTGTCGATCACCGGGATTCCCTGCTCACAGCGGACGAGCAGGCCGAGGGCGACACCATGATGATCTGTGTCTCGCGTGCGAGCTGTCCACGCCTGACGCTGGAACTGTGAGACGGAGAACGAGCAATGGCGATCACCGGATCGGTGACCATTCGCTCGTTGCGGCTCCTCGAGCTCTTCACCCCTGCGTCGCCGCGGCTGACCCTCAGCGATCTGTCGCGCAAGTCGGGGTATCCGCTGAGCACCGTGCACCGGCTGACCAGCGACCTCATCGAATGGGGCGCCCTCGAACGTGACAGCAGCGGTCGCTTCACGGTCGGGCTCAAGCTGTGGGAGATCGCGTCGCTCGCACCGCGCGGCACGATGCTGCGCGAACTCGCGATGCCGGTGATGGAGGACCTGTCACAGATCACGCGGGAGAACGTCCAGCTCGGCATCGCCGAGGGCACCGAGGTCGTGTTCGTCGAACGCATCGCCGGACAGAAGGCCGTGCCCGTCCAGACCCGCGTCGGCGGCAGGTTCCCTCTGACGGCGTCCGGCATCGGCCTGGCCCTGCTCGCGTACATGCCCGCGGACGTGCAGGACCAGGTGCTGAGCGGGCCGATCGAGAAGTTCACCGACCGGACCGTCACCGACCCCGTCGTCCTGCGGCGGACGCTCGCCGAGATCCGCCGATCCGAGGTCGCGATCAGTGATCGTCAGGTGACCATGGACGCCGTCTCCGTCGCGGCACCGATCTTCGAGCGTCCCGGAACGGCGGTCGCGGCCGTGTCGCTCGTGGTCTCGGCGGAGAATGCGTCGCTGAACGCGCTGGTCCCGCTGGTGCGTGCGGCCGGCCGGACGATCAGCCGCGCGCTGCGCCCTCGTCAGCCGTCGTAGCCGGCCGGGTGCGACGCTCCCAGGCCCCCGGATCGGACGTCAGCGTGGTGAGGAAGCCCGGCAGCTGCTCGTTCGCCACGTCCGCCAGGCTCACGTTCTCGAGCACGGCCCGCAGGTTCACCCGCACCGCGATCCACACGTCCTGCAGTTTGGCGGCCGGCCCGCAGTAGTCGACGTCCTCGGGTCGCTCACCCCGCACCGACGCCAGCGGACCCTCGACGGTCCGGATGACGTCGGCGATCGTGATGTCCTCGGCGGGACGGGCCAGCCAGTAGCCGCCGTCGGGTCCGCGTCGGCTGTTGACCAGTCCCCCGCGCCGAAGGTCGGCGAGGACGGCCTCGAGGAACTTGTGCGGAATGGTCTGCGACTGTGCCAGGAACTCGGCCTTGGACGGGGACGGCCCGGCAGCGGCCAGTTCGATCAGCGTCCGCACGGCGTAGTCCACCTTTGCGGTGATGTGCACACCGAATTCCTACCATCCGAGTATGAAAACGGGCAACTCACGCTTCGCCGCGCGAACCCAGAATGTCCAGGTAATGCGGGTTGTACATGACGCCGAGGATGTTGCCGAACGGGTCCACGACGGACGCGGTGACGAATCCCGACTCGCGTTCGGTGCGTGGCTCGTGCTCTGTCGCGCCCATCGACAGCAGCTTCTCGACGGCGGCGGTCACGTCGTCGACGTGCCAGAACACCACCGCGCCGGACGGGCCGTCCGCGGCGCCGTGCGGGGCGTATCGACGGTCGATGATGCCGAGCTCGTGCTGGTAGTCCCCGATCCGGTATTCGATGTACGCAGGGTTCTCGGAGTCGGGGCGTTCGAAGTAGGGGGTGATGCCGAGCAGGGCGCTGTACCACTCGCGGGCCGCCGGGATGTCGTCGGCAAAGAGGCTGACGGTGGTGAGTCCTCGCAACATGAGGAGTCCTTTCGGCTGATCCGGTTCTTGCTGACGAGATCCATTCTTCGCCGCAAAGTGCGCACCCGATGAGCACTTTGTTTCACTCTTCGAATCGAGGCGGATAGTGATGCGTGTCACTCCGAGGTACATTGAACTGGACGATCGTCTTGTGGAGGAAGCAGCATGTGGGAGACCGTGACGTCGGCGTGGAATTCGGCGCTGCTGACGCCCCTGCACGAGCCGGTGACGCTGGCCATCCCGGCGTTCGTGCTGTTTCTCGCCATCGAATGGTTCGCGGCCCGGCACCTCGAGGACGCGACGTTCGACCCCGACGGACGGTCCCGCCCGGTGCGGGGAGGTTACGAGCGCCGCGACGCGCGGGCGAGCGTGTCGATGGGCGCCGTGTCCATCCTGACGACCACGTTCTGGAAGCTGCTGGCCCTGATCGGGTACTCCGCCATCTGGGTGTACCTCGCGCCGTGGCACCTACCCGCGGACGCCTGGTACACGTGGGTAATCCTCATCGTCGGCGTCGATGCACTGTTCTACGCGTATCACCGGATGGCACACCGCATCCGCCTCATCTGGGCCACCCACCAGGCGCACCATTCGAGTGAGTACTTCAACTTCTCCACCGCGCTCCGCCAGAAGTGGAACAACAGCGCCGAGATCCTGATGTGGATTCCGTTGCCGCTGATCGGCATTCCGCCGTGGATGGTGTTCATCGGATTTTCCGTGAACCTCGTCTACCAGTTCTTCGTCCACACCGAGCGCATCGGCACGCTGCCCCGGCCCATCGAGTTCGTGTTCAACACTCCCTCTCATCACCGCGTCCACCACGGCTGCGACCCCGAATACCTCGACCGCAACTACGCCGGCATCCTCATCGTGTGGGACCGGATGTTCGGCACGTTCCAGCCCGAAACCCACCGCCCCACCTACGGACTCACCACACCGGTGGGCACCTACAACATCTGGAAACTGCAGACCCGCGAATACGCCGCCATCGTCCGGGACTGGCGCCGGGCGTCGTCGTGGCGCGACAAGCTCGGCTACGTGTTCGGGCCGCCCGGCTGGGCGCCGTCAGGAACGCGCGAAGCTGACCAGGAAGTCGACCGTGCCGTTGCCGTCCACGGTCACGAAGCCCAGTGACGGCGGCGTCACCCCGAAGTCCGTCCAGGTGACCGGGATGCTGCCCGAGGCGATGAGGTCGTCGCCGGAACGCAGCACGTCGATGTCGACGGACACCGGCCGCGACTGCCCCTTGAGGGTCAGCGTTCCCTGGGCCGTGACCGTTCCCACGGAACCGTCCGCAGGCAGCCCCGACAGGTCGACCGGGGAATCGACCGTGAACGTGGCGGTCGGGAACGTGCCGGTGTCCATCACGTTGCCGCGGAACTGGTTGTCGCGGCGGGACTGATCGGTCGCGATGGTCGCCACCTGCACGGTCACCTCGCCCGCGGTGAGTTTCTCGCCCTCGACGGTCGCGTTGCCGGTCACGTCGCCGGTCGACCCGACCACCGTGACGCTCGCGCCGTTGAGGATCTCGTGGACGGTGTACCCCGACGCCGTCTGGTTGGAGCCCTGACCCGGCGTGACGGTCCACTGCCCGTCGACCGATCCGGTGGCCGCCTCCGCGCCCTCGGTCGACACCGAGGCCGCCGGTGCGTCGTCCTCCGCGATGAATTGGCCGTAGAACCACGGTCCCACCAGCACCGCGATCACGACGATGACAACTGCGCCGACCAACCACCACAGCTTTTTCATGAGATCAGGCTAGTTGCAGCTTCAATGGATGTCACTCGGTACGACCTGCGAGAGTGCTGTGAACGACGGTCACGGGACGATGGAATCGATGTAGCCGCCGTCGACCCGCACCGCCGCGCCGGTGGTCGCCGACGCCTGCGCCGAACTGAGGTAGACGACCATGTTCGCGATCTCCTCCGGCTCGATGAGCCGCTGCAGCAACGACTGCGGCCGGTACTTCTTCATGAACTCGCGCTGCGCCTCGTCCCACGGCAGGTCCGTGTCGACCAGGCTGTAGACGAAATCCTCCACACCGCCCGTGTGGGTGGGGCCGGCGAGAACCGAATTGACCGTGACACCCGTCCCCGCCACCTCCTTCGCGAAGCCGCGCGAGACCGCCAGCAGTGCCGTCTTCGACATCCCGTAATGGATCATCTCGGCGGGAATGACGATCGCCGAGTCACTGGCGATGTCGAGGACCCGGCCCCACGACCGTTCGACCATGCCGGGTAGGACCAGACGTGTCAGCCGGATCGCGGACAGCACGTTCACCTCGAAGTAGCGGCGCCACTCGTCGTCGTCGATCTCCAGGGCAGGCTGTGAGCCGAAGATCCCCAGATTGTTGACGAGGATGTCGACGCTCGGAACGATCTCCAGGACTCGGCGCGCACCCTCGTCCGTCGTGACGTCGGCGGCCGCCGGAACGAATTCGCCGTCCGGGACCTCGGCCCGCAGTCGTTCGATCGCCGCACCCACGGACTTCTCGGTGCGGCCGTTGATCGCCACCCGTGCGCCGGAGCGGCCGAGACCCGCTGCGATCGCGGCGCCGATGCCCTGCGTCGATCCGGTGACCAGCGCCGTCCTGCCCGTCGAGTCGATGCGCATGTCGCCTGCCCCTTCCCTCCAGGACACGCTAACGAACATCCCCGGCCCGGATACACAAAAAAACTCCCCACCTGCGAGTGCAGGTGGGGAGTTTTGGCGGTGGCGGAGGGATTTGAACCCTCGGACGGGGGTTACCCGTCACACGCTTTCGAGGCGTGCTCCTTAGGCCGCTCGGACACGCCACCGCCGGTGACTTTACCGGATGTGGCGCCCGAGCCCGAAATCGCCAGGTGAAACCGTTTAAGTCAGCTTGTCCTTGACGTTCTTGGCGGCGTCCTTGACCTTCTCGCCGGCATCCTTCACCGCCGAGGACGCCTGGTCGGCCTTGCCCTCGTCGCGCAGGTCCGGATCGCCCGTGGCTTTGCCGGTGGCTTCCTTCGCCTGGCCCTTGAGGTCTTCCGCCTTGTTCGAAGCTTTGTCTGCGATTCCCACGAGATACCTCCGTGAATCCGATTTCGAACCCGGGGACGGGTCCGGCGGCGCCTCGTCGGCGCCTGTCTCCAGAGAAGCACGGGTCATGCGGACCCGGCCACAGTGTGTCGAGTACCCCACGAAAGAGTTTGAAACCGGTCAGCGCCGTTCACGGAAGAAGTCTTCGAGAATGCCGGCGCATTCGTCCTCGAGAACACCGCCCCTGACCTGCGGGCGGTGGGTGAGGCGGCGGTCGCGGACCACATCCCACAGTGAGCCGACGGCACCGGTCTTCGGCTCCCACGCCCCGAACACCACCCGGGAGATCCGGGCCAGCACGAGCGCGCCCGCGCACATCGTGCACGGCTCCAGCGTCACCGCGAGCGTCGCCCCCTCGAGGCGCCACCCGTCGCCGTACACCCGCGCGGCGGCACGCAACGCGATGATCTCCGCGTGGGCCGTCGGATCCGACATCGCCTCCCGCGAGTTCACGGCCCGCGACACCTCGACACCGTCGGCGTCGAACACCACCGCACCCACGGGCACGTCGGCGTCGGTGGCGGCACGGGCCGCCTCGATCGCCGCGCGGATCATCCGCTCGTCGTCCTGAAGAGTCACGGCGCGTGAAACTACCGGGGAAGCTTGTCGAGAACCCCGGCCAGCTCCGTGGTGAATCCGAGCCGCTGCGCGATCATCCCGAGCTGCTCGTCGGGATACAGGTCCGTCTCGGACGTGATGACAGCCAGAACGGGTTCGGGCAGACCGAGGTCGGCGAGCAGCGACAGGTCGCCTTCCTCCCACGGCTCGATGTCGTCGAGTTCGTCCGGGTCGATGTCCGGGACCTCGATGTTGAGCGCCTCGAGGACGTCGGCGGCGATGTCGTAGTCGATGGCCGCGGTGGCGTCGGACAGCAGCAGACGCGTTCCCGACGGCGCAGGCCGGAGCACGACGAAGAATTCGTCGTCCACGTCCAGCAGACCGAAGAACGCGCCCGCGCTACGGAGGGCCCGAAGCTCCTCCTCCGCGACGCTGAGACTGGTCAGAGCAGCCGAAGTGAGGGCCTTGACCTTCCACCGGCCGTCCTCGTGTACTACCGCGACACCGAAGCCCTCCAGATCCTCTGCCCGATCCGAGGAGGCGCTGTTGTTTTCCGCGCGCTGTGCACCCATGAGCGCAACGGTAGCCCGCGGGGTGCCGGTAAATGAAGTCCGCACTCGAATGTGCCAACCTGTTCGGGTGTCTGATACCCCTTCCGCACCTCCGGTGTGCGTGCTCGGCCTGGGCTTGATCGGCGGTTCACTGCTGCGTGCGGCGGTCCGGGCGGGCCGCGAGGCGTGGGGTCACAACCGATCCGCGCCGTCCGTCGACGCCGCCCGGTCGGACGGTTTCGACGCCGACACCGATCTGGTCGCGGTGCTCCAGCGTGCGTCGGCCGAGTCGGCGCTGATCGTGATCGCGGTCCCCGTGCCCGCCGTCGCCGCCACCCTCACCGCGATCGCCCTGTACGCACCGAACTGCTCGATCACCGACGTCGTCAGCGTCAAGGCGGAGGTCGCGGCGACGGCAGCCCGTCAGGGACTGTCCGACCGCTACGTGGGCGGACACCCGATGGCGGGAACGTCGGCGTCCGGGTGGAGCGTCGGCAGCGCCGACCTGTTCCGGGAAGCCGTGTGGGTGGTCGGCACCGACGACGGCGTCGACCCCGCCATCTGGACGCAGGTCGCGCAACTCGCGTTGGACTGCGGTTCCGTCGTCGTGCCCGCCGAGTCCGCCGAACACGACCGGGCGGTCGCGCGCATCTCGCACCTGCCGCACCTACTGGCCGAGACCCTCGCGATCACCGGTGCCCGCGGCGGACCGCTGGCGCTGGGCCTGGCGGCCGGCTCGTTCCGCGACGGCACCCGCGTGGCCGGCAGCGCGCCCGGACTCGTCCGGGCCATGTGCGAGGGCAACCGGGACGCCCTGCTGATCGCCCTGGACGAGGCGCTGGTGCTGCTGCAGGACGCGCGGACCGAACTGGCGGACCTGTCGTCGGCGGCGACACTCGTCGAGGCCGGTCACACCGCTCGCCTCACGTACGACAACCAGGAGACGTGGGAGATCACCGGCATCGTTCCCGGCCGCGAAGGCTGGATCGACGACATGCGTGATGCGGGTCGGCGGGGAGGGCGGCTCCGCCGCCTGTGAGTGCTCGACGAGTCCAGAGACTCGTTAACCGCGCACGGGTGCGGAGCGCCTAGATCCGTTCGGCCAGGCCCGGGTAGTCGATGATGAACCCGTCGCGGTCGACGGTCACCGAGGAACTCGACACCGGCGACAGCACGTGGATGCCGTCCGGACCGCTGCTGTAGGTGAGGATCGCGCCCTCGACCCGCAGGTCCAGGAGGTTCACGTAGACGACGGGGACCTCGACGTCCTCGGATCCGAGATGCAGTCCGTACCGCCGGATGGGCAGGGCGTTGAAGAACGGGCTGAGCACCATGTCGACGTCGAGAGCGCCGTCGAACGTGGACCGCTGGTGGTTGGCGCCGTGCTCCACCATCCACGTGCCCTCTTCGTCCCGGCTGATCGACATCTGCCGTTCACCGGCCGCGACGGACGTCCGCAGCGACAGCCGGCGGGTGACGCCGCTTTCGTCGGTGACGAGGTCGTAGGACGCGCTGAACGCCGGATGCTCGGGGCACTCGCCGCCGATGATCCGGCCTGCTGCCTTGATGCGGTCGCCGTTGAGCTGGACGCGCACCGATTCCATTCGGGGTGCGTTGTCCGCCCGCCACGTCAGTACTGCGGGCCAGGTCGAGGCACCGGAGGCTTGGATGCTCACCTGTCTACGGTAAGCGACGACGGCTCCCGCGGTGGCAACGGGCCGAGTTTCGTTGCAGCAGAGTTGTCGAGACTCAGTGCCCGGGCTCGTTCCGTGACCGCGATACGCGACGAGAAGACGACGAGGGCGCCGAGTCCGACCGCCACGTTCAACAGCGCCCCGAACTCCTGGGCGACGAAGTCGAACACCTCGGTGAGCAGCACCGTGACCAGGGCCGCGGCCCGCAGGAACTGCAACGGCCACAGCTTCCCGTTCCGCAGTCGCACGATGCCCGACCAGCACAGGACGAACGCGATCGCGGACCCGGTGAGCTGGCCGACCGTCGTGATGTCCGTTCCCTCGTCACCGCGGAGGTCGTCGTCGAGCGTGATCACGGCGCTGAGCAGTCCCAGGGTGGAGAACAGGGTGAGGAGCACGGCCGCAGTCCAGAGCATGCCGGGCCCCTTGGCGAAGGCGGGGGTCGCGCGCCGGGCCAGCTCCCGCGCCGTGGGCACGGTCCGGCCGTTCCGGTCCGGGCAGTGGGTGAGCAGATCCCGGACCGACGTCAGCGTCGCCTCGTCCGCGCCGGCGGCGGCCGCCCGGCGCAGCTGCGCCAGCGCCTGCTCCCGGCGTACGCGGTCCAGCCCGCGATCCAGGCCGCCCAGCGCGATGGCGGCGGCGTTGGCGACGTCCTCCGTCGGGGTCGGCGGCCGGACGTCGTGCAGCGACCGGTTGACCAGCAGCAACACGACGATCACCACGTACATGATCGCGACGGACGGCCGGTAGAAGTAGTCGTTGGACTTGGTGACGAACTTGCCGATCTCGTCGAGGAACAACCCGAACCCGATGCCGCCGATCACGACGCCCAGGACGCGCGGTTTCATCCCCAGGAACGAGAACACGGTCACCAGCGCCACGACCATGCCGAGTCCGCCCCACAGGACGTGCGCGATGTGCAGCGAGGAACCCCCGACCTGCGGATAACCGGTGAGGTGAAGGTAGGCGCGGGTGAGCAGGATCGTGACGATCCCGATGATGACGAACGCTTCGACGAGGCCGCTGCCCTGGGCGTCGCGCAGGAGGTGCGGCCGGTTCCGGAAACCCGAGATCATGACGCCTCCCTGTGTTCCCACCTACAGGAAGTCTAGGACTCTCAGTGGTGGAAAGTCTGCGTGTTGCTCGCGGTGGAGAGGCGGTCGAGGCGCTCGAGGACGCGGTCGACGACGTGCGGGTCCTGACCCTTTTCGTTGCGGGCCCGCAGCACTTCGCCCTGCGCCGCTACCAGTGCCCGGTGTTGCAGCGACCGCAGTTCGTCACGGCGAGTCTTGAGTTGTTGGATGCGCTGCCAGTACTCCGGCGAGTGGGTGCCCGGAGCGGAGTCCTCTTCCAGGCGGTCGTAGAGGGCCTTGAGCCGGGCCACCGATTCGGGCGGCAGCGTGGTGGGCGCGGACGTCACGACCTCGAGCGCGGCGTGCCGGGCTCGCTCGACCAGTGCCCGCTCCTCGGCGTCCTCCGCGTCGGCGACGCCGGCGACACCGAGTGCCTTCACCAGCCACGGCAGGGTGAATCCCGGAATGACCATGCTCATCACCAGCACGACCGCCGCGATGACGACGGCTTCGGAACGCCACGGGAAGTCGGCGACCGGGAGGCTCAGCGCCAACGCCAGGGTGACGAGGCCGCGCATCCCGCACCACGTCATGACCAGGGCTTCGGCGGGGGTGCGGGGTGCGGAAGAGGCGTTGTCCTCGTACCCGCGGATGTACAGATACGTGACGCCCATCCAGAGGGCGCGGACCACCACCAGCACCACTCCGATGACGACGCCGTGCAGCACCATCGTCCACAGGTCGCTGCCCGCGTCGTCGACGATCTGCCGGAACTCCAGACCCATCAACCCGAACGCGATGCCGGTGACCAGCAGTTCGGCGACGTGCCAGAACGAGGCACTCGCCAGGCGGTCCTCGGCGTCCACCTCGGAGTCGGCGGCGCTCATCTGCACCGCGGCCACCACCACGGCGATGACCCCGGACGCGTGGATCTCCTCGGCCAGCAGGTACACGACGAACGGGATGACCAGGGTCAGTCCGCTGCGGCCGGGGACGTCCACGATCCGCACGACCAGCCACGAACCCACCCAGCCGGACGCGAGCCCGATCAGCACCGCCGCGACCGCGGTGTACAGGAAGTGCAGCACCTCGAAACCGAAGTGCAGGTCTTCACCGGCGATCGTCGCGGCGAGCGCCGCCTGGAACGCGACCAGCGCGGCGGCGTCGTTGAACAGACCTTCCGTCTGCAGGACGCCGACGAGCCGGCGCGGAATCCCGACCGGTTCGGCGACGGCCTCGACCGCCACCGGGTCGGGTGGGGCCGTCATCGCGCCGATCGCGATGGCCGCCGCCAGGGTGATGCCGGGCACGAGCGCCCAGGCCGTCCACGCGACCGCGGCTGTCGTGACGATGACCAGGCCGACGGAGTGGACGACGATGGTCTTCCAGCGGTCGACGAACATCGCCCACGACGTCCGGCGGGCGAGCGCCCACAGCAGCGGCGGCAGGAACAGCGGCAGGATCAGTTCGGGTTCGAGTTCGACGTGCGGGATGCCGGGGACGAACGCGGCACCGGCGGTGACGATCGTGAGCAGTACCGGCCAGGGTGCGTGGAATCGGTCACCGAGGCCGACGATCAGGACTGTGACGAGCATGAGCCCGATCACCACGATCAGCTGATCCACGCTGGGGACGCCTCCTCGGCTCAATTCTTCTACCCGGTCGTTTGCCCGCGAAGCAGCCTGCCATATGTGGCTTCGCCACCCGTGAGTACTTATTAACCGCCCGCCGTTGACAAGTACTCACGGGTCGTTGGTCAAAGCGGGCACAGATCTCGAGTAACGTTCTCGGGTGACTGGTTCGTGAGGAAGGGTGCCGTGACGTCAACCGGGAGCATGGTGGGCCTGTTCGCCGGTATCGGCGGGCTCGAGTTGGGTCTGAGAGAGCACGGCTGGAACACCGAACTGCTCTGTGAGATCGACCCGGGCGCCCAGGCGGTTCTGCGTACCCGATTCACGGACGTCCCTGTGCATTCCGACGTCACCAAGCTGCGTTCCCTCCCCCAGGACATCGAACTCGTCGCCGCCGGATTCCCTTGCCAGGACCTCTCGCAGGCCGGCCGGACCGCCGGTATCACGGGTTCGCGTTCCGGCCTCGTCGACGAGGTGTTCCGGTTGGTGAAGCGGAAGAAGGGTCCGCGCTGGCTCCTGATCGAGAACGTGCCGTTCATGCTGCAGCTGGGTCGCGGGGCGGCTATGAGGCATATCACGGACGCCCTCGAGGACCTCGGCTACACGTGGGCATACCGGGTGGTCGATGCGCGCGCGTTCGGACTCCCCCAGCGCCGTCAGCGGGTCCTGATGCTCGCCTCGCGCACCGAGGACCCCCGCGCGGTGCTGTTCGGTGAGGACGCCGGGGAACGCCCCGTCGACGACCACGCCGACTTCCCGTGCGGTTTCTATTGGACCGAGGGCACCCGCGGTCTCGGCTGGGCGGTCAACGCGGTCCCCACGCTGAAGGGCGGTTCGTCCGTCGGTATCGCGAGCCCACCCGCCGTGCGACTGCCGTCGGGCGAGATCGTGACCCCCGGACTCGTGGACGCCGAACGCCTGCAGGGCTTCGACCCCGACTGGACGGCGCCCGCCGCGTTGGTCCCCGGGCTTCGGAACAGTCATCGGTGGAAGCTCGTCGGCAACGCGGTGAGTGTGCGGATGGCGTCGTGGGTCGGTCGGCGTCTGCTCGAGCCGGCAGACTACGAGCGGGGCATCGAGACGCCGATGAAGCCCGGCGACGCGTGGCCGGTGGCGGCGTGGGGCAGCAATCGTCAGGCGTTCCGCGTGCACACCTCGACGTGGCCGGTGCAGGAGCCGTACGAGGATCTCAGCGGATTCCTGGACGACACCCGGCTGCTGTCGGCGCGCGCGACCGCCGGCTTCCTGAAGCGGGCGCGGATGGGAAATCTGCGTTTCGTTCCCGGGTTCATCGACGACGTCGAGAGCCACCTCGACCGCATGGGCGGCTTCCCCGAGGCCGCCGCGTAGCGGACGGACCCTCGATGCCCGCCACCGATCCCGCAACCAGCGCCCGGATGCGGGCGCAGCGGCGTCGCGACACCGCACCCGAACTCGCACTGCGCCGGGAACTGCACCGGCGCGGGGTCCGGTACTACGTGGACCGGGCGCCGGTGAAGGGCGTCCGGCGGCGCGCCGACCTGGTGTTTCCGCGACGGAAGGTGGCCGTGTACGTGGACGGGTGCTTCTGGCACAGCTGCCCTCAGCACGCCACGTTCCCGAAGAACAACGCGCAATGGTGGGCCGAGAAACTCGCCGGGAACGTCACCCGCGATCGTGACACCGACGCGAGGCTGACCCACGCCGGGTGGACGGTGGTGCGGATCTGGGAACACGAGAATCCGGTGGTCGCCGCGGACAGGGTCCAGGAAGCTCTGGACGACGCGTGACCCCCACTTCGCCGGCGGTGGCAGGTCGAGGTGTTGAATTTTCCACCCCTAGGGGTATGGTCGCCCGCCACGGATCGGTGCAGGATGGTGTCATCAGCAACCATTCGGACCACCTTCGGAGGAGCATGATGATCCGCCGAATCGTCGCGGCGGCCTCCATTGCGTTTGCAGCAGCGGCCGTCCCACTCGTCGGTCCGGTGCCGTTTGCCGTGGCTGCACCAGGCGACACCTACATCAGCAATCCCCCAGCCAACCCGACGGACCAGAGTTTCTGCGACGACCAGGCCGCCCTCGCCAACAACCTCTCCGCGAAGGGCGATTTTGCGCGTGCCGACGGGGTCGTGTCGGCCGCGAACATGAGCGGTTGCCGCATCTACACGTTCCCCAGCCCGTAGTCGGTTGCCGTTCCGGCAACGGGATTCCCGGTTCTACGGGCCCCGCGGCCACAGTGGGAGCATGACCCACGAGCAGCCACCGGACATGACCGATTTCTTCAGCCAGGAGTTCTGGGACGACCGCTATCGCTCGACCACCGCGGTGTGGAGCGGCAATCCCAACCCGCATCTCGTCGAGCAGGTCGGGGACGTGTCACCGGGCAATGCCCTGGACGTGGGCAGCGGCGAGGGCGCCGACGCGATCTGGCTGGCGGCCCGCGGGTGGAACGTCACCGGAGTGGACGTGTCGACGGTGGCGTTGGAACGCGCCGCCGAACGGGCCGCCGCAGCCGGTGCCGACATCGCGGACCGGACGACGTGGGAGCAGGCGGACATCCTGTCGTGGGAGCCGCCGGCCCGCCGATTCGACCTGGTGTCGGCACATTTCATGCATCTGCCGGGATCTGCCCGCGAGGCCCTGCACCGTCGCCTGGCCGGAGCGGTCCGCCCCGGCGGGCGGCTTCTCGTCGTCGGGCATCACCCGTCCGATCTGGAGACGTCCGTCGGGCGGCCCAATGTTCCCGACATGCTGTTCACACCGGAACAGGTCGCTGCCGTACTGGACGCCGCAGAGTGGGAGATCCTGGTGTCGGCGGCGCCCTCGCACGAGGCGCGCGACCCCGAGGGCCGGCCCGTCACCATTCACGACACCGTTCTGCACGCGGTTCGCCGGGCCTGACGACGGTCTACTGTGTGGGCACGATCTGTTCCGAGTGCCGAGACGAGGACGCCGTGGCCGACTTGTTCGTGAAAGCCCTTCAGCTGCATCAGTTCGTCTACGAACGCAGCGGCGGATGGGTGGGGCATCGGTTGCTGTTCGGGATGCCGACCCTGCTGCTGCACAGTGTCGGCCGCAAGTCGGGGCAGCCGCGCACGTCCGCGTTGACGTACGGCCGCGACGGCGCACGCTTTCTGGTCGTCGCGTCGAAGGGTGGTGCGCCCACGTCGCCCGCGTGGATGCACAACGTGCTGGCCGCGCCGACCTGCGAGATCCAGGTGGGCCGCGACCACATCACCGTGGCGGCGCGGAAGGTTCTGCCGGGCGACCCGGATTACGAGCGGATGTGGGCGACGATGAACGCGATCAACCACGGCCGGTACAGCGACTATCAGAAGAAGACGGACCGGCCGATCCCCGTCATCGCGCTCACCCCGACCCGCTGACTCGGCCGGGTACGACCTCAGCGGAACTCGTCGACGTGCGCCGACGCCCACTGCGCGAAGGTGGTCGCGGGGCGTCCGGTGAGTTGCTCGACGAGTCGGTTCGCCTGCTGGGGAGCGTCGACCAGGCCCGCCATCCCCTCCAGGTACCAGCGTGCGTATTCCCCCATCGCCGGCGTCAGGACGTCGACGGCCTCGTCCAGCGACACCTGCCGGTACTCGATGTTCCGGCCGAGGGCGGCGCCGAGTTCTCGGACGAGGTCGGCGCGGGTGATCGTCTCGGGACCGGTGAGTTCGTACGACGCGCCGACGTGCCCGTCCTCGAGGAGAGCGACGGCCGCGACCTCGGCGATGTCGTTCATGGCGATCGGCGCGTTCGCCGCCGTCGGGTACGGCTCACGCACGGTGTCTCCCGCGGCGATCTGCAGTGCCAGGATTCCCGCGTTCTCCATGAACTCGCCGGGCCACAGGTGCGTCCACTCGATGCCGGACGCTTCGACGGCCCGTGCGACGTCACCCCAGTGGCCGTCGTGGGGGCCGGACAGGTCGACGACGTGCCGGACTCCCGCCTGCTTCGCCAGGGCGAGCGCGTCCGGGGCGGTGTCGGGAGTCGGTGCGAGGTACAGGGAATCGACGCCCTCGAACGCCGCGGGCAGGCTTGCGAGTCTGCGGAGGTATCCCTCGACGACGGTGACCGAGTCCGGAAGTTGCGCCTTGTCAGGATGATTCGTGAGGGCCCGGACGTCCGTCGCACCCCGCGCGAGCAGGTGGTCGACGAGCATTCTGCCGATGTTCCCGGTTGCCCCCGTCACGAGAATCGTCATGCCCTGCACGCTACCGGCGCGGGCGGGCATGTGAGTGGCAAAGTGTGCTCGCGCACGCCTTGCCACTCACATGGGGTCAGCTGGTCGGCGGGGCGGACGTCGAGGACGTTGCCGGGGTCTCCGAGGGCGTCGGCGTGGCCGGGGACGACGCGTCCGGATTCTGCACTCCGGCGCTGAGCTTGTAGACGTGTTCCGGCGAGATGATCTCCGTGACGGCACCCGCCAGCGCCGTGCTGGGTTCGCTGCCCTGATAGGGGACGTCGGTGTTGATCATGATCGCGAGCGTGGTTTCCTGCTCGGGCAGGTAGACGCACACCGTCTGGTACCCGGGGAGGCTGCCGTTGTGCCCGATCCAGCCGGCGACGTCGAAGATGCCCAGGCCGTAGCCCACGTCCGATGCCAGACCCGGTGCGTTCACCGTCTCGAGCCGTTGCGCCTGTGTGGCCGGCTGCAGCAGTGTGCCGGTGGCCAGCGCAGGGGCCCAGATGTGCAGGTCGTCGAGGGTCGAGATCATCGCGCCCGCCGCCCATCCCCAGGACGGATTCCAGTTGGTGGCCACGGCTTCCTTGTCGTCCAAGGTCTGCTCGGTGTAGCCCTGCGCGTGCGGTTCGGGGAACGCGTTGGTGGTCGGGAAGCTCGTGCCCGCCATCTTCAGCGGCTGGACGATCTTCTGCGTCACGTACTCCGGGAGCGGCAGTCCGCTGACCTTTTCGATGACAAGTCCCAGCAGGGTCGTGTTCGTGTTGGAGTACTCGAACCCCTGGCCGGGCGGGAACGTCGCGGGTTGCGCGAACGCGTAACCCAGGAGTTGTTGCGGGGTGAACGCGGCCTGCGGGTCGCTGAGCAACGCCTTCTGGAAGTCCTCGTTGGCCGAGTAGTTGGCCAGCCCGCTCTGCATCCGGGCGAGCTGACGCAGCGTGATCTGATCACCCAGCGGCACGCCCTCCACGTACTTCGAGATCGGGTCGTCGAGCGCTACCTTGTCTTCGTCGACCAGTTGCAGCACACCGGTGACCGTGAACGTCTTTGTCACACTGCCGATTCGGTGGTAGAAATCGGTCTCCATCGGCGCGCCCGTCGTCTTGTCGGCGACACCGAACGCCTTCACGTAGTTGCCGTCGGGGCCCCACACGCCCACTATCGCGCCGGGAATCGCCGCCATCGACATCGTCTTCTCGATCGCCTCGTCGAGTCGGTCCGCGACACCGGGGTCGATCTGCGCGTCCGCCCCGGCGTTGGGTGATCCCGTCTGCGTCGTCGTGGAGGTGGCGGAGGTGTCCGTGGAGGACGAGTCCTCGGAGCACGCCGCAGGCACTACCAGCAGCAATGCCGCTGCGGCCGCCGCGAGGCCTCGTCGCCGATTCGTCCTGGTCACGACCTGAGCTGTCATCGTGCGTCCCGTCGTCGAGGTGCCCCTTTCGGGAACTTACTCCGCGACCGCCGGGCGAATGTACCTTTCGGCGCTTCCGAGGCGACCGGCGGTACATTCGCCCCTACTGCGCTCTCTCGGTCGCGTATTCGGCCAGCAGCCGCTTCTCCTTCTCCCGGTGCGGGTAGAAGAAGAACACCACCACGGCCCCCGCGCACACCACCAGGATCGCGGCGAGGTAGGCCCGATCGTCGCCGTCGAGGAAGGCATTGCGGGCGGCCGCGATGATCTGCTCGGCGTACTGCGGATAGCGTTCCGCGAGCACTTCGGCGCTGGAATACGACTTCGTGAGCGCCGCTTGGGTTTCCGGGGTGATCTGGCTCGAGTCCGGCGACGAGGCGATCGTCGCCGCCAGCGACTTCGCGTAGCCGGCGGTGAGCACCGCCCCGAGAATCGACTGCATGATCGCGCCGCCGAGGTCGCGTTGCAGGTCGGAGGTGCCGGAGGCCATGCCCGCCCGCGACACCGGCACCGAACCGGTGAGCGACCGCGACGCCGGGGTGCCGGCGAACCCGACCCCGATGCCGACGAACGCGTACGCGAGAGCCACCCACCAGAAGGTCGCGTCCTCGTCCCACCACACCAGCGCGACAACCAGTCCGAGGACGACGAACAGGTAGCCGAGCAGCAGTGTGAACCGGGCGCCGTGCGATTCGACGAGTTTCGCGGAGCGGGGTGCGACGACGACCATCGCGACGGCCGCCGGAATGATCGCCGATCCGGCGGCGAGCGTGGAGTACCCGAGCACGTTCTGGAGGAACTGCTGCCCGATGAACATCGCACCCATCAACGCGCCGAACACGATCACCCCGCCGACGGCGGCCACCCAGAACGTCGGGCGGGCGGCGACGTGCAGATCGAACAGCGGGTGCGCCGCCCGCCGTTGCTGCAGGAAGAACGCGGCTCCCGCGGCGAGGGCGATCAACCCGAGACCGACGGCGAGCGCCCCGGCGCCGTCCACAGGTGCGAAATTGATCGCGAGGATGAGGGCGGCGATGAAGACGACGGAGATGATGCCGCCGAGATTGTCGACGGGATCGGTCGTCTCGTTGACGTGGGCGGGCACCCACAGGATGGCGGCCACGAGGGCGAGACCGGCGAGCGGAAGGGTCACGAGGAACACCGAGCCCCAATGGAAGTGCTCGAGCAGCGCGCCCGACACGATCGGCCCGAGCGACGAGATCGCGCCACCGAGGGCCGACCACAGTGCGATCGCCTTGGTCCGGGGCGGCCCCGACCACAGCGCGGTGATGATCGCGAGGGTGGTGGGGAACGCGAGCCCGGCGGAGACTCCGCCGAGAACGCGTGCGAGAAAAAGTATTTCGAAGTTCCCGGCAAATCCCGCGATCGCCGACGCCGGCAGCGACAGCGCCATTCCGAGCACCAGCATCTGCTTGCGCCCGTAGCGGTCGCCGAGCGCCCCGAGATAGAGCACCGACGCGGCGAGCCCGAGGGAGTACGCCACGGCGACGAGGTTCAGCTGCGTCTGACTCGCGTCGAAGGCGCGCCCGATGTCAGGCAGTGCGACGTTCGCGACCGACAGGTTCAGGTTGGCGACGGCGGCGACGAGGATGAGGGTCGAGAGGATCAGCGTCGCTCGGGCCGGCGCCTGCGTCGTTTCGGTTCGAGTCACTGTCTGCTCCCGGGGTTCTCGTCTCCTCGTGGGCCCGCCGTGTCGGCCGCCGGTTCGGGGCTCGGCGCGAGCAGCGACGCAGCGAGGGGGAAGAGGAGGACGGTGATCGCGCCTGCCGCGACGAGCACGGAGGCGTTGGCCGACGTCATGTCACCGGAGTCGACGGCCACTCCGGTGACGGCCACGATCAGCGGCAGACCCGTTCCCGCGTACAGCGCCAGCTGGGTGCGCTCGCGGACGGTGAAGGGCGGATCCGTGCCGTCGGCGCCCCGGTCGAATCTCCCGGCGAAGTAGACCGGGCCTGCCCGCACCAGCAGGATCAGCAGGACGAACGCGATCAGGACGCCGGGTTCCGATGCCACCGCGGCGACGTCGATAGCCATGCCGGACGTCACGAAGAAGATCGGGATCAGGAACCCGAACGCCAGGCCGTCGAGCTTCGTTTCGAGTGTTTCGTCGCCTTCGGGTGTGGCCCGCCGCAGGATGAACCCGGCCGCGAAGGCACCGAGGATCGTGTCGAGACCGAACGACGCCGCGAGCACGGTGAGTGCGACGAGAAGCAGCATGGTCAGCCGGACCGTGGTCTGCGACGTCGTCTCCGATCCCGACCGGATGATCGCGGTGATCCGGGAACCCTCCCGCCGCACGCGGGCGGGGATGAACGCGACCAGTACCGCCGCGGCCGTGAACAGTCCGAGGACGACGATGGACGCCACCGACCCGCGGGAGCCGAGCAGAACAGCCATGGCGACGACGGGTCCGAGTTCGCCGAACGCGCCGTGATTGAGGATCGTCCTGCCCAGCCGGGTGTCGAGTGCGCCCGCGTCCCGGAGGATCGGGAGCAGCGTGCCGAGCGCCGTCGACGTCATGGCAATGGCCACCGCGGTTCCGGCGTCGACCACATGGACGAGGCTCAGCAACGACACCACCGCGAACGCCAGGGCAAGCGAGACCACCCACGTCAGCAGGGCCCGTCTGCCGCCGCGACCGTTGATCTCGGCCGTGTCGATCTCGTACCCGGCCAGCAGGAAGAGCAGACCCAGCCCCAGGTCGCGCAGCAACTCGATCTCGCTGCCCTCGACGGCCAGGTCGAAGACGTGCGGGCCGATGACGATCCCGGCGGCGAGGAGAAGTACCACCTCGGGCACCAGCTTCCGGGGAAACAACCCGGCGAGCAGTGGGGCGATCACGGCGCATGCGACGATCCAGAACAGCGAGGCGCCCACGGAAGGCATGCATCACCCCGTCTCTCGAACACCCGGACACAGCACTGCGTTCGAGCCTCACAGAGCCCGGACGACGAGACATCATCCGTGAGGGATGAACGCCGCCGGCGCGCCGCCGACAAACAGGCGGAAGCGTCAGTAGAACTCTACGGTGTCGACGCGGTTGATCAGCTCCTCCCCGTCGAGGAACCGGGTGGCATTGCGCGCGAACAGTTCCGCGATGAGGCGATCTTCCGCAGGGTTCAACGCTGCGGTGTGCGGGCTGACCAGCACGTTCGGGTGAGTCCACAGCGGACTGCCCGACGCCAGGGGCTCGGATGCGAACACGTCCAGCGCGGCGAATCCGACCCGCCCGTCCTCGATCGCCGCGGTCATGGCGATCTCGTCGACGACGGTGCCCCGGCCCACGCTCACCACCGTCACGCCGGGTTTGACCGCGCCGAATACCTTTGCGCTGACGAGGCCTTCGGTGGCGTCGGTTCCGGGAAGCGTCACGACGATGCCGTCCGCGTCCCCGACCACGTCGGCCAGCCGGTCGGGGTGCACGATTTCGTCGACTCCCTCGATCGCGGTGTCGCGCCTGCTCGTTCCCACGACGGTGGCGCCGAGGGCCTTCAGTTTCAGTGCCGTCGCGCGGCCGATGCTGCCCAGCCCGACGATGACGATGCGCTGCCCGGCCACGGTCCCCATGGCCCAGCGGCCGCTCCACACCTTGTCGCGCTGCTGGGCGAGGAGGCGCGGGAGGGTCTTGGCACCGGCCAGCAGGCCGAATACGGCGAACTCGGCCAACGGCTCCGCGTGCACACCGGCGGAGGTACTGAATGCGATGCGGGCGAGTTGCTCGTCGGTGAGGCCGGCCGCCTTCACCTGGGCCCCGCCGCCGGCGGGCATCGTGTGCACCCAGCGGAGTTGGGGGTTGACGCCCGCCGTCCTGGTCAGCGCCGCGGGAGTCTCGTCGGGCACGCCGTACAGGGCTTGCGCCGAATCGACCAGGTCGTCGAAGGCCTTCTGCTGCTCCGCGGTCCGGGAGAACGACGGATCGCCGGAGTGATCACCCGGGAATCGGGAGGGCGGGAGCAGATCCTGCTCGCGGATGAAGTCGATGCGCGGTTCCGCCCGAATGACGAGACTGATGAGCTCTTCGCTCACGGGGGTCGCGGCGACTACGCGGAGTCGCCCGTCGAGTGGCTTCGAGTCGTGTGCGCTCACTGCAGATTCCTTCGTACGGGCCGATTCTGACCATATGTTCAGAACAAAAACTCTGCACTAATCATGTGATTCAGTCAACAGTTTCAGTTATATATGACAAATGGCCGTCTTCGCGGTATCGTCCTCGGCACGCCAGTGACCTGGGTCACTACACCGAACTGTTTGTGACCGCGCTCGACGTGGTCCCCTCCCACAACGGAGCAGAAGATGTCCCCAGAATCGAAGATTCAAGTAGGCGCGGACTCGAAGATGCCGGAAGGCAGCAGTGAATCCACCCGACCGGTGCGCGCCTCCGACGACCCGGAGTACGCCGCGAACCTCAAACGCGCGACGCTCGCCAGTTCCATCGGCAGCGCGCTCGAGTACTACGACTTCGCCCTGTACGGCCTGGCGTCGGCGCTGATATTCGGCGAGCTGTTCTTCCCCGCCATGGGTGCGTCGGCCGCGCTGATGGCCAGTTTCGGCACGTACGCCGTCGGCTTCCTCGCCCGTCCCGTCGGCGGCGTGTTCTTCGGCGCCCTCGGTGACCGCCTCGGACGCAAGGCCGTCCTGATGATCACGATCGCGATCATGGGCGGTGCGAGCACGCTGATCGGCGTCCTGCCCACCGGCGCACAGGTGGGCATCTGGGCCCCGATCCTGCTGGTCGCGCTGCGACTGCTGCAGGGCTTCGGCGCCGGAGCCGAGCAGGCCGGTGCCACGACGCTGATGGCGGAGTATTCGCCCACCCGGCGCCGCGGATTCTTCTCCGCACTCCCCTTCGTCGGGATCATGGTGGGCACCCTGATGGCGTCCGGGGTCTTCGCGATCCTCGGCCAGATCGACCGTGACCTCCTCCTCGACTGGGTGTGGCGGGTGCCGTTCCTGGCGTCCGTCTTCCTCATCGCGGTCGCCGTGTTCATCCGGCTCCGAATGCAGGAGAGCCCCACGTTCATCAAGCTGGAGAAGCAGGATCAGATCAGCGAGAGCCCGTTCCGGGAGCTGATCGGCAGCTCGATGCCCAGCGTGCTCCGCGGCATCGGCCTCCGGATGGCCGAGAACGGCGGCTCGTACATCTTCCAGACCCTCGGCATCAGCTACGTGACGACGGTGGTGGGTGTCAGCAAGTCGATCGGACCGCTCGCCATCGCCTGCGGCGCCGCCATCGGCATGCTCGTCATCCCGATCTCGGGCGCGCTGTCGGACCGCTTCGGCCGGATGCGGGTGTACCGGTTCGGTGCGGCCCTGCAGCTCGTCCTCGCGGTCCCGTCGTGGTGGCTGCTCTCGCTCGGCAGCCCGGTTCTCGTGGTGGCAACGCTCGCGGTCAGCTACGGGATCGGCGTCAACGTGATGCTCGGTGCGCAGTGCGCGGCCCTGCCCGAGCTGTTCGGAAATCGCCACCGATACATCGGCGTCGCGGTTGCCAGGGAGACGAGCGCCATCCTCGCCGGCGGCATCGCCCCCTTCGTCGGGGCACTGCTGCTGTCGCTGCTGAACAACTCGTGGGTGCCGCTCGCGATCTACGTTCTGGTCCTCAGCGTCATCACGTTCGCCACCACGTTCGTGACACCCGAAACCCGTGGCCGCGACCTCGGGCTCGCCTGGGACGCGATGGCCGACCCGGTCCACGGACCGGATGCCGTTACCACCGAGTCGAAGGATCGGGTCGACGCATGAGACTGGCCCGCATCGCAACCGACTCGGGACCGCGGCCGGTGTGCCTGCGCGACGGTCGCTGGCACGAGGTGGCGGATCCGTACGCCGACACCCTGACGTTCACCGGACCCGCACACGACCTCGACGGCGTACGCCTGCTCGCGCCCGCCGAACCGCGGGTCCTGCTCGGGATGGCCCACAACGGCGCACCCGGAGATCGTGACCTCCCGTTGCAGGCGTTCATGAAGTCGACGCGCACGGTGATCGGCCCCGAGGATCCGATCGTGGTCGACGAAGGGCTCGGGCAGGTGAACGTCGAGGGCGAGCTGGCCGTCGTCGTCCGCCGCACGTGCCGCAGGCTTCGCCCCGAGGACGTGCCGTCCGCGATCCTCGGATACACGATCGGCAACGACGTCACCGCCGTCGAGCAGACAGCGTTGGACGACAAGCTCACCCAGGCCAAGCACGGCGACGGTTTCACCCCGCTGGGACCGTGGATCGAGACGGATCTCGATCCCGGGGACGTGCCGATCGCCGTGCACGTCAACGGCGTGACGGTGGCCGAGGCGTCCACGCGGCAGCTGGCCTGGAACGTGTCCGAGCAACTGGTGCATCTCACCCGGTATCTGACCCTCGGGCCGGGAGACGTCGTGCTCACGGGTTGCCCGTTCACGTTCAGCCCGGTCAAACCGGGTGACCGCGCCGAGATCACGCTCGGCGGAATCGGCACACTGAGCAACCCGGTGCGTGCGCTGTGAACCTCTTCGATCTGTCCGGGCGCATCGCCCTGGTCACCGGTTCGAGCCGGGGAATCGGCTACGCCCTCGCGCGGGGCCTGGCCGAGGCGGGCGCCACGATCGTCCTCAACGGGGTGTCGGCCGACCGCCTCGCACAGGCACGTGATCGCCTCCGCGAGGAGTTCGGCGAGGCACGTGTCCACGCGTACGCGTTCGACGTCACGGACCCCGAGCGGGTGACCGACGCCGTCGAGCGGATCGAGTCGGAGGTCGGGCCGATCGAGATCCTGGTGAACAACGCTGCGCTGCAACACCGTCAGCCGCTGCTCGACGTCACCCTCGAGGACTGGAACAGGGTTCTCACGACCGACCTCACCAGCGCCTTCCTCGTCGGGCGGGCGGTCGCACGGTTCCAGATCGCCCGCGGGAGCGGGAAGATCGTCAACGTCTGCTCGGTGCAGAGCGACCTGGCCCGGCCCACCATCGCGCCGTACACCGCCGCGAAGGGCGGACTGCGGAATCTGACCCGTGCGATGACGGCCGAATGGGCGTCGTCCGGGCTGCAGATCAATGGCCTCGCGCCCGGCTACATCCACACCGAGATGACGCAGGCCCTCGTCGACGACACCGAGTTCGACGCGTGGCTCCGTGGCCGCGCGCCGGCGGGCCGGTGGGGCACCCCGGACGATCTCGTCGGTCCCGCGGTGTGGCTGGCGTCGGACGGATCCCGGTACGTCAACGGTCAGGTGATCTTCATCGACGGGGGGATGACCGCGGTGGTGTGAGGATTCACCCGCCGACCGCGGCCGGTTCGGTCTGCAGCTCCCCGAAGGAGCGGCGGGTGTGCAGGACGAGTTCGCGGAGCGCGGGACCCCCGAGACTCTTCCAGACCAGCGCGAGCACGGCGGGGATGTCCACGTCGTCCAGTGCGACCGCCGTCAACCGCCCTCGGTAGTCCGTCGCCATCGACGCGCTGAGGATCGCGACCCCCAGTCCGCGGATCGCGAGGTCGGCGACGGCGTCGGGCGCGCTCGCCTGCAGGGCGATGTCGGGGCGGAGGCCTGCGGCCGCACACGCCTGGTCGAAGACCGTCCGGATCCCCGTTCCGGTCGGCATACATACGATCGCATGGTTGCCGAGTTCGGCCAGGGTGACGCGCGAACGCCCGGCCAGCGGGTGCCCGGGTGGCACGGCCGCGACCAGCCCCTCACTGATGATCGGGAACGCGTCCAGGCCCTCCGGCGGGGCGGTCGCGGTGCCGACGAGAGCGAGATCGATGGCACCGGCACGGACCCGTTCGACGAGGCGGTCGGAACTGTCCTCGGTCAGCGTGATCTCGATCCCCGGGTGCGCGACATGGAACGCGGACAGCGCGTCGAACAGCGGCTTCACCGTGCAGGCGGTGACCATCCCGACGACGAGCCGGCCCCGGATCAGCTGGTTGACGTCGTCCACGGCCTGCCGCATCGACTCCGCCGACGCGAGCGCCGCGCGGGCGTGCACGAGCGCTGCCTCCCCCGCGGACGTGAGCGTCGCGGTCCGGCTCGACCGGTCGATCAGCGTGGCGCCGAGGTCGTGCTCGAGCTGCCGGATCTGCGCACTGATCCCCGACTGGCTGATGTGGACGCGTTCGGCGGCGCGGGTGAAGTTCGCTTCCTCGGCGACCGCGACGAAGTACTCGAGCTGCCTGAGTTCCATAAGCGTTGATTCTAGTATTCAGCAGAACGATCTGTTGGACTTCCGGTTGTGGGCCCACCATCCTGGGAAGTGGCAGCAGTTCACCCACGAAAGGATTCCCGGTGCCCGACTACGAGAAGGCCCTGAACCCCGAAGATCTCACCCGACTGTTCGTCGAACGCAGCAATGCCGGCGACGCGGCCGGAGTCGCCGCCCTGTACGAGGAAGATGCCGTCATGGCGTATCCGCCCGGCGGCCGGACGGTCGGCCGGGCAGCCATCCAGAAGTTGTGGGAGTCGGTGCTCGCGAACGCGCCGCATTTCGAACCGGAGATCCCGCTCCCCACGCTGATCAGTGACGACATCGCGCTCACATCCACTCCACCGGAGGACGGATCCGGTGCGCGGGCGCAGGTCGTCCGCAGGCAACCGGACGGAACCTGGCTCCGACTGCTCGACCAGCCGGAGTTCGTCCCGCCCACCAGCTGAGGTCGCGGCTGCGCCCGCCCCTACACGGCATGAACTTCGTTGTCCACCATTGCATCTGCATTCGGATCGGTGGGACTATAGGGGTCATGCGCAGACCGCGTTGGCCGGCAGTAGCACCACCCACAACCGGAGGACACCGGGTGCACGGCCCCCTGCTCCTCACGGCCGAAGACCACCTCACGCTCGAGCTGTTCGAGGTGGTGGCGTTCCCGGACGGCCTCCACCTCCGGATGGCGCTGACCGCGACGGGCAGGCCCGCGGAGCTGGCGCAGTACGAGACCCGCTCGCTCTCCGACCCCGACGACCCCTCGACGCGGTGGTCCTATTTGTCGGTGCGGGCGCGGGTCGACGACATCGAGGGCGAGGCCGACCCCTACCATCCGGCGGCGGCGGCGAGGCCGTGCCGGAGCGGGCCACCCGAGTACCGCACCGAACCGCATTACTGGCTGGACGCGATACCCACGTCGGGATTCATCGCGGTCACCGCAGGCTGGCCACGGATCGGTCTCGGTTCGACTACCACCACGATCGGTCTCGAATCGAGCACGCGAACGTCGTGACCGGTCCCGGTCGCCGTCAGGTGCAGCAGTTGGGGTCGAGGACCACCCGCAGTGCGTCGAGGGCGTCCGTCCGCGCACTGTAGAAGACGTTCATGCCGCGACGGACGGGCTGGACCATTCCCGCCTTCTTGAGCTGGCCGAGATGGTGACTGACGGTCGATTCGGACAGCCCCACGCCGGTCGCGAGATCGCACGTGCACACCTCGCCGTCGCTCGCGGTCAGCAGGATCGACATCAGCTTGATGCGGACGGGGTCGGCGAGCGCCTTGAGGCGCAGCGCGAGGTGCAGGGCGGCCTCGTCGGCCATCGGGGCGGCCGAGACGGGCGCGCAGCAGATCGGTGCGGAGACATCTACGACCGGCAACGTCTTGGGCATGATTCCATCCTCCCAGCTTCTTGACATATGTCAAAAAGGTGGGATTCTGTGAAGGTAAGAAATTCGACATATGTCACATAGGTGGAGGTTGCCATGTCCCGCGCCCAGCTCGCCCTCAATGTCGACAATCTGGAGGAAGCAGTCACGTTCTACTCGAAACTGTTCGATACCCAACCGGCAAAACTGAAGCCGGGATACGCGAACTTCGCCATCGCGCAGCCACCCCTCAAGCTGGTGCTGCTGGAAAACCCCGGCAAGGGCGGCACCATCAACCACCTCGGCGTCGAGGTCGAATCGAGCGCCCGGGTGCACGAGGAGATCGCGCGACTGACCGGGGAAGGCCTCTTCACCGACGAGGAGATCGGCACCACCTGTTGCTTCGCGACCCAGGACAAGGTGTGGGTCACCGGCCCCGCCGGCGAGAAGTGGGAGGTCTACACCGTGCTCGCCGACTCCGACACATTCGGGTCGAGCCCCCGGCACCTCGACGCCGACGCCGAGGGAGCCACCTGCTGCGGCACCGCCACGGACGGGGAGAAAGCCACCGCGGGCACGTCCTGCTGCTAGATCGCCCGACCTAGAGAAACCCCGCCACCTGCATCACGGCAGTTGACGGGGTTTCTTTGTGCGCCCGAAGGGATTCGAACCCCTAACCTCTTGATCCGTAGTCAAGTGCTCTATCCGTTGAGCTACGGGCGCATGTTCTTCAGTTGTCTAGCTTGCACCGGCCGACTAGGCCCGGTGTGGCGGAGGCGAGAGGATTTGAACCTCCGGTCCCTCGTAAAAGGGACAACTCATTAGCAGTGAGTCCCATTCGGCCGCTCTGGCACGCCTCCCTGGGGTGGTTCCGATCCCTTCGGACCGCCGGTGCGAAAGATTACACACCTTTCCACCACAAAGGCAAAACGGCTGGTCAGAGCGCAACGATGGTCGCTTTATCGCAGGTGGCTGTCGAACCAGTCGAAGATCCGCCGCTGCGCGTCGACAATGGCCTGGGCCCCCGGGTCGTCGTCCCTGCCGTCGGGTACCTGAGGCGGTTCGTCGGCCCGATGCGCCAGGCCGGCATAACTCACGACGAGCCCCGCGACGTCCGACTTGGCGGTGGCGTCGCGCAGCAGCTCGACCTGATCGGGTGGCGTGGACGGATCGTCCTCCCCGTACAGACCGAGCCACGGGGCCTTCAGGTCGGGTGCGGCGTGCACCAGCGCAGGCGCGTCATCCGACAGGGGCTCGACGATGCCGCGGGCGGCGACACTCACCGCGGCGCCGACGGGACGCGTCGTGGCGACGAGCAGGGCGGCGGTTCCGGCGTCGTCGAAACCCAGCACCCCTACACAGTCGGCGTAGATGCCCCGCGCGATCAGCCAGTCGAAGGTGGCGTCGAAGTCGGCGAACAGGGCGTCGCCGAACACCTCGACATCGCTCGGCGCCGGTTCCCGGTGGAAGAGGTGCGGCGCTACCGTCACCCACCCCTCCATCGCGAGCGAGCGCATCAGATCGAGGAGAGGTTCGCTGAAGGTACGCGACTCGTGCAGGACCACGATCCCGCCCCGCGCCGGACCGTCCGGTTCAACCGCGGTGAGCGGAACACGCATCTGAGGGCTTTCCGGCGCGTCTCCGGACGTCCGCAGGGCTGCACTGTCCCTGAAGAATCCCGACATGCCACTACCTTGGCACGAAGGGGGCGTCGGCGCAGTGAATCGGGAGGCGCATAATCGCCTGGTGACTCCGCGAACCAGGGCAGACCTCGAGACGATTCCGGCCTACATCCCCGGCAAGAACTTTCCGGGCGCGATCAAGCTGGCGAGCAACGAGACCACACTGGGGCCGTTGCCGAGCGTGCGCGACGCCATCGCGGAGGCCGCCGGCAACGCCAACCGTTACCCGGACAACGGCCATGTCGCCCTGATCGCGGCGCTCGCCGGCCACCTCGGGGTGGCCACCGAGAACATCGCCGCAGGTTGCGGTTCGGTGAGCCTGTGCCAGGAGTTGGTCCAGGCCACGTGCAACGACGGTGACGAGGTCATCTTCGCGTGGCGGTCGTTCGAGGCCTACCCCGTGGTCACGCAGGTGGCCGGGGCGAAGCCCGTCAAGGTTCCGCTCACCGCCGACCACGGTCACGACCTCGACGCGATGCTGGCCGCGATCACCGACCGCACCCGGCTGATCTTCGTCTGCAACCCGAACAACCCCACCGGCAACGCGCTGACGAAGGCCGAACTCGAGCGGTTCCTCGACGCCGTCCCCGCCGACGTTCTGGTGGCCCTCGACGAGGCCTACTTCGAGTACAACCGGTCCGACGCCGACGGCATCGAACTGTTCCGCGGACGCCCCAACGTGGTGGTGCTGCGCACGTTCTCCAAGGCCTACGGCCTCGCCGGCATCCGCGTGGGGTACGCGGTCGCCGATCCCGCGGTGGTCACCGCGCTGACCAAGGTGCACATCGCGTTCGCGGTCAATGCCGTCGCGCAGGCCGCCGCCATCGCGTCGCTGGCCGCGTCCGGAGAACTGCTGGCACGCACGGACGGCGTCGTCGCCGAGCGGAACCGGGTGCGCGACTCCCTGCTCGCCGCCGGGTACGAGGTGCCCGAATCGGCCGCCAACTTCGTCTACCTCCCGTTGGGTACCCACTCCGGAGCGTTCGCGGCCGCCAGCGCCGAGGCCGGGGTGCTGCTGCGCCCGTACGGCGACGACGGCGTGCGGATCACGATCGGCGATCCCGCGGAGAACGACGCGTTCCTCGCCTTCGCGACGAGCACCGAGGCGCGCTCGATCGCGAACGTCGCGGTCCGCGCGTAACGCTCGAGACGTAAACGTTACCCACGGGTATAACGCCCGTGACTCCCTGTCGGCAGACTCAGTGAGGTTTGCCGAAGGGAGCCCATACATGCGTCGCCCCGCCGCGCTCCGCACTGCCGTGCTGGCGGCCGGACTGGCGACGACGCTGGCGATCTCGGTGACGTCGGGGCTGTCCGCGGCGCAGGCGCAGGATGCGGCGGTCTCCGTCCGGCTCCTCGCCTTCAACGACCTCCACGGCAGCCTCGAACCGCCGCCCGGCGTCCGCAGTCAGGTGAAGCACGCCGACGGCTCGCTGGTCCCGGCCGGCGGCGCCGCCTACCTGGCCGCGTACGTCGACCAACTGCGCGGCCAGGCGACCCATTCGCTGCTGTATTCGGTCGGTGACAACTGGGGGTCGTCGGCGCTCGAATCCGCGATGTTCCACGACGAACCGACCGTGCAGCTGCTCAACAGGATGGGCGTCGACGCGTCCGCGATCGGCAATCACGAACTCGACGAGGGATACGCGGAGTTCCGGCGGATGCAGACCGGTGGCTGTCATCCCGCCGACGGCTGCCGCTTCGGAAACACGTTCGAGGGCGCGAACTTCCCGCTCCTCGCGGCGAACATGGAGTTCGACGACGGCGCGCCCGCGACCCTGCCGTTCACCGTCAACTACGTCGAGGGAATCCCGGTCGGGGTCATCGCGACCATGCCCGCCGACACCGCGACGATGGTGACCCCGGAGGGGGTGGGAGGGCTGCGCTTCACGGACGAACTCGCCGCCGTCGACCGCACCGCGGATCTCCTCGACTTCTTCGGCGTGCGGGCCATCGCGCTGCTGCTGCACAAGGGGGCCGAACCCGTCGCCGACAACGGCCCCAACTCCTGCGAGGTGACATCCGGACCCGCACGCGACCTCGCGTTGCGGGTGTCCCCGAAGGTCGACGTCATCTTCACGGCCGACAGCCACCAGCAGTACAACTGCTCGTTTCCCGACCCGATGGGAAATCCGCGCGTCATGATGCAGGGCGCGTCGCACGGCCGCATCGTCTCGGTGGTCGACGTGTCGATCGACCGCACCACCCGCGACGTCCTCCGCGACCGCGCGTCGGCATTCAATCAGGTGGTGACCCACGACATCCCGTCGGACCCCGACATCCAGTCGCTCGCCGACGGTGCCGCCGCCCAGGCCTCCGAGATCGGTGCGGCGCGCGTGGCGTCGTTGACGGGCGACCTCACCCGCGACGAGACCGGCAGCGGCGAGTCCACCCTCGGAAACGTCGTCGCCGACGCCCAGCTGGCGGCCGGATCCGGGCACGGCGCCCAGGTGGCACTCACCAACCCCGGTGGACTCCGCGAGGATCTGCTGCGCGGCCCGGACGGCGCCGTCACCTACGGGCAGACCTACGCCGCTCAACCCTTCGGCAACACCCTCGAGGTCCTGACGGTCACCGGCACGACCCTGAAGCGTGCCCTCGAGCAACAGTTCCAGCCGCGGGGAGACGGCACGATCACGGAGCGGATCCTCGCGCCGTCGAGTTCGCTGACGTACACCATGAACCGTTCGGCGACTGTCGGCGAACGCATCTCGGACATCCGGGTGAACGGCGACGCCGTCGTCCCCGAGGGCACCTACCGGGTGGCCGTCAACAAGTTCCTCGCCGACGGCGGCGACGGCTTCGACGCCTTCCGCACCCGCGCCGAGGCCGTGCACGCGGGCTGCGACCTCGACGCGTTCACCGCATATCTGGGGACGACTTCACCGGTGACGCCGCCGAACACCGACCGGATCACCGTGGTCGGATAGGGACGCCGGTCAGACGCCGAGCGCGCTCTTCAGGACGGGCCAGGACGTGCGCAGTTCGTCCTGCCAGTACGGCCACGAATGCGTGCCGACGTTGCGGTAGATGAACGTCGCCGGAATCGCGAGGTGGGTCAGGCGCTGCTGGAACGTCTGCGTGCAGACGTTCGCCGCCGCCTCGAGGGGGCCACCCACCGCGATCGTGGACGCGATGTCTCCGCTGATCTCGTACGGTCCGGGAAGCCCGTTGCCCGTCGAGATGTAGATCTGCTTGCCGCGCAGGGCTTCGGCGTTCACCGAGGGGTCGTGAGCGGTCCAGGCCGGATCGGTGTCGGGACCCCACATGTTGGCCGGGTTGCCGCCCTTGAACGCCACCGTGCCCCGCACCGAGTCCCGCGAGCTGGGCTGGGTGTTGTCGAGGCATCCGCTGTAGGCGGCGAGCCCGCGGTAGAGCTGCGGGTGCCGGGTGACGAGGTTGGCGGCACCCATCGCGCCCATCGACACACCCGCGACGGCGTTCACGCCGTTGCCGCTGAAGTTCTTGTCGATGATCGGCGGGAGTTCGTTGGCCAGGAACGTCTCCCACTTGTTGACACCCAGCGTGGGGTCGGGCTGCTGCCAGTCGGTGTAGTAGCTGGCGGTGCCGCCCACCGGGAGCACCACGTTGACCTTCTTGTCGGCGAAGAACTGGACCACGTCCGTCTTCTGCGTCCAGGTGCTTTCCCGGAAGTCCGACTCGGCGCCTGCGCTGACCCCGTCGAGCAGGTACAGCGACGGCCTCGACCCGCCACCGGCGGGATGCAGCACCTGCACCTGCACGACGCGCCCCATGGCGGGGGAATTGATGAAGACGGCACTACGGGTGTCGGTGAGCGGCACGATCTTGTCGACGCTCGCGACGCCACTTCCCGGAGGCGCGACCGGCGCAGGCGCCGGATCGGCCACAGCAGTGAACGCCGGCCCCATGAGGGTCAGTGACACTGCCAGACCAACGGCAGCCAATGCTTCGCGACGCATAAAGAAATCCCTCTTCCCCGGACTGTGTGGACCCCGATTGCACAGTACAAAATGCGTCCGGTCAACAAGAGCTTAGAGGTTTTGTGACAGCTGTGTGCTCCGGCGTGATCACGTTGTAGTCACCACAGTTGAGGGCCGGGTGGAGGCGCTCGGCCGCTGGGCTCCCCCACCCCTGTGAGCAGGGATTTCCACCGGTAGTCCCGGCTCATCCGCCTCGGCAGCCACACCCGTTTCACGCAGTCGCAACCCCTTCTGGGGCCCGAATACGGGTGCGGCCACGCAGAAGGGGTGGTGGTGGATGCCGGGCCGTTACTTCGGCAGGGCGGACTTCAGCTGGTCGAGACCGTCGCCGCTGAGTTCGTCGAGGGCGGCGCGGCGACCCGTCATCGCCAGCACGAGCGCCAGCATCGGGCCGGAGACCTCGGGCCCCGATCCGGTGGACCAGTCGGTGTCGGTTGCCCGCAGTGTCAGTCCCGCGACCCGGGATTTCGACCCGATCAGCAGGTTCGAGTTCTTGTAGAAGTCGGCGACGCGGACGACCGCCTCCATCGGGTACTCGTGTGCGATGCCGAGCGGTCGGCGGATGTCCTCGGCGTGGACGATCATCTCGCCCAGCATGGCGTCGATCGGGCCGGGCGGATGCGTGGAGTCACCCATGTGCGCCCGGAACTCGTCGAGCGACTCCGCCGGTGTTCCTTCCTCTTCGTGTGCGATGTCCTTCTCGAACATGGTGTTGATCCGGAATCCCGACCCGACGAGCTTTCCGACGAACTTCGGCGGCGTCATCTTCTCCGTCGCCGTCATGTGCGCGAACACGTCCCGCACGGTCCACCGTTCGCAGAGCGACGGCGTCGACCACTGTGTATCGGTCAGCGGTTCGAGGTCGTCCACCAATGCGCGGCGTTCGTCGTGAATCGTGGGCCAGGGGCTTGACGTTGTCATTTCTCACTCCCTCGTCGCTCTGAATTCTCCCACCTCACGACCGCTGCGGCGAGACCCATTGCACAACGCGTTAGTCACGACTAACGTATTGATCGTGCTCGATCAGTTGGAAGTCGCAGCTGAGCCCACCCGGAGACGCCTCATGCAACTGCTGACATCAGGTGAACAGACCGTCAACAACCTCGCCGCACACTTCCCCGCGAGCCGGTCGGCGATCTCGCAACATCTCCGGGTGCTCACCGAGGCCGGGCTGGTCACTGCGCGTAAGGACGGACGCTTCAGGTACTACCGGCTCGACCCGCAGGGGCTCGTTCAACTCCGCACGTTGTTCGACTCCTTCTGGATCGACGAACTCGACCGCCTCGTCGCGGACGCCACCGAGGAAGCAGCATCCGAAGGAGACCGCTGATGCCATTCGACAAGACCGTCGTCGTCCCGCTGGACCCGGACGCCACGTTCGACCTCGTCACCAGACCGGAACGATTGCGGCGATGGCAGACCGTCGCGGCACGCGTCGACCTGCAAGCCGGCGGCGAGTACCGGTGGACCGTCGTTCCCGGACATTCGGCCGCGGGCACGTTCAGCGAGATCGTCCCCGGCAAGCGGGTGGTGTACACGTGGGGATGGGAAGGTGACGACGAACTCCCACCTGGCTCGTCCACCGTGACGGTGACGCTCACCCCCACCGCCGGCGGGACCGAGGTGCGACTCGTGCACGACGGGCTCACCGACGAACAGGCCGTCCGCCACGCGGAGGGCTGGAACCATTACCTCGACCGTCTCGTCGCCGCCGCGCAGAAGAGTGACGCCGGACCCGACGACTGGGCGGCCGTTCCGGATCCACTCGACGAACTGTCCAGTGCCGAGGCGACGTTGGCGGTCGTGCAACGTGTCCTGCGCGACGTCACGGACGAGGACATGTCCAAGCAGACGGCGTGCACCGAGTTCACCGTCTCGCAGCTCGCCGATCATCTCGTCGGTTCGATCACTGCCCTCGGTGGCGCGGCGGGCGCGACGTTCGACGACGACCCGGGCAAACCCGTCGAGGCCAGAATTGCCGACCTCGCCCAACCCGCACTGGAGGCGTGGCGCAGTCGCGGCCTGGACGGCACGGTGACGATCGGGACGAACAACCCTCCCGCCACTGTCGCCGCGGGGATTCTGTCGATCGAATTCCTCGTTCACGCCTGGGATTTCGCGGCAGCGACCGGAGGCGAGGTTGCCGTATCCGAGCCTCTCGCCGAATACGTGCTGTCGCTGACTCACAAGATCATCACGCCCGAAGGCAGGAAGGCCGTCGGGTTCGACGACCCCGTACCCGCCCCGCACACCAGCGACGCGGTCACCCGGCTCATCGCCTACACCGGCCGCCACCCCGCCCCGGCCGTCTGACACCTCACACGGAAAGGTCCAGTCATGCCCATCAAGTCGGAATACGCCCAGGGAACACCGGACTGGGTAGACCTCCAAACCAGCGATCAGGACGCCGCCAAGGAGTTCTATGCGGAACTGCTCGGCTGGGAGTACGACGACCGGCCGATGCCCGAAGGCCCCGTCTACTCGATGGCCACCGTGCGCGGCGAGAACGTCGCCGCCATCGCGCCACTACAACCCGACGCGGCCGCGGCCGGGGCGCCGGCGAACTGGAACACCTACATCGCAGTCGACGACGTCGACGCGACACTCGCGAAGGTCCCCGGCGCAGGCGGCCAGGTTCTGATGCCGGCGTTCGACGTGGGGGAAGCGGGCCGCATGTCCTTCGTCACCGACCCCACCGGGGCGGCAGTCGGATTGTGGCAGGCGAACAAGCACATCGGCGCCACCCTCGTCGGCGACCCGGGCGCCTGCCTGTGGAACGAACTGAACACCGGCGACGTCGACAAGGCGCTCGCGTTCTACAACAGCGTCTTCGGGATCACCTCGTCGAAGATGTCGATGGGGCCGGAGTACACCTACACGCTGTTGGAGGTGGGCGACGACCAGGTCGGTGGATGCGGTGAGCCGATGAAACCCGGCACACCGAACCACTGGCGGGTGTACTTCGCCGTCGAGGACGTCGACGCCAGCGCCGCGAAGGCCGTCGAACTCGGCGGCACGATCGTCGAAGAAGCGATGGACATCCCCACCGTCGGTCGCATGGCCGCCGTCACCGACCCGCAGGGCGCGATCTTCAGCATCATGACGCCCGAGGAACGTCAGGATCAGTAGACCGTGAAGATGCCCAAACCCTCCGAGGAGGACAAACAGTTCTTCCGGTCGCTGATCCCCGACACCCCCGGCGTCGAGGTGAAGCCGATGTTCGGCAACCTGGGTGCGTTCGTCAACGGCAACATGTTCGCCGGACTCCTCGGACCGAAAGTCGGGGTCCGGCTGCTCACCGAGCAGGCGAGGGACGAGCTGGCGTCGTCCGACGGCGCCGGACCGTTCGGTCCGGGCGAAAAGCCGCTGCGCGAGTACCTGGCCCTGCCGGACCGGTGGCGTGGCACCCCGGACCGCGCCGCACCGTGGGTGGAGCGGGCGCTCGCCGAGATCGGCGCACTGCCGCCGAAGCAGCCGAAACTCCGGAAGAAGTAGCGATACGACAGCAGCCCTGACCTGGAGAGAAACCAGATCAGGGCTGCCGGTCGTTGGCGGAAGCGGAGGGATTTGAACCCCCGGTCGCTTTCACGACGCTCGCTTTCAAGGCGAGTGCATTCGGCCGCTCTGCCACGCTTCCGTGGGCGATCTTATCGGTACGCAGGCGCCGGCGGGCAACCGGTCAGCGGTCGCCGATGGCCTTGTCGACGCGTTCGAACACCTCGGCGAGAACCTTCAGCTGAGACTTGGTGAGCAGATCGACGAGGTTGCTCCGCACCCCGGCCACATGGGTGGGGGCCGCTTCGGCCAGGCGGGCGCGACCTTCGTCGGTGATGACGGCGAGCACCCCGCGGCCGTCCTCGAGGCAGGTGTCGCGGGTGACCATGCCCTGCGCTTCCATCCGCCGGATCTGGTGGGTGAGGCGGCTGCGGGAGGAGAGGACGCCGTCCGCGAGGTCGCTCATGCGCAGCGAACCGTCCGGCGACTCGGACAGCAGCACCAGAATGCGGTAATCCGCGAGGGACAGATCGTGTTTCTCCTGCAGATCCCGGTTGAGGACGTCCATCAGCCGCTGGTTGCCGTCCATGTACCCGCGCCAGGCGCGCATCTCGGCCGGGGTCAACCAATTGGTCGCGGCTTCGGCGTCGGAGGTTTCTGCTGTCACAGGTTCACAGTCTAGTAGTGCGACATTACTTTCCAGTAGCCTGCGGTCCCCGGGAACGCCGAGGGACCGCTGTGATCGCTCACATCCACCGGGCGCCGACGCATTTCGCTAGCGTCGTCCCCATGTATGCGATCACGATCGATCAACCGGGCGGCCCCGAAGTCATGAAGTGGGCGGAGCAGCCCGACCCGGAACTTCCACCCGGTCACGTCCTCCTCGACGTGGCCGCGACGGCCGTCAACCGCGCCGACCTGTTGCAGCGTCAGGGGTTCTATCCCCCGCCGCCCGGAGCCAGCGACGTCCTCGGGCTCGAATGTTCCGGCACGATCGCCGAACTCGGCGAGGGAGTGTCGGGGTGGTCCGTCGGCGACCAGGTGTGCGCACTGCTGGCCGGCGGCGGATACGCGGAGAAGGTGGCCGTCCCTGCATCGCAGCTTCTCCCGCTGCCCGAGGGGGTGGACCTGCTCGTCGCCGCGTCACTGCCGGAGGTCGCGTGCACGGTGTGGTCGAACGTCGTGATGGGCGCCGGACTGTCCCGCGGCGACGTGCTGCTGGTGCACGGCGGTGGCGGCGGCATCGGCACGCATGCCATCCAGGTGGGCGTCGCACTGGGGGCCCGCGTGGCCGTCACCGCCGGCTCCGAGGAGAAACTGGCGCGCTGCCGCGAACTCGGCGCCGACATCCTCGTCAACTACCGCGAAGCCGATTTCGTCGACGAGATCCGCAAGGCGACCGACGGACACGGCGCCGACGTGATCCTCGACAACATGGGCGGCTCGTACCTCGACCGCAACGTCGACGTGCTCGCCGCCGACGGCCGGCTCGTCGTCATCGGCATGCAGGGTGGCCGCAAGGGCGAACTGGACCTCGGCAAGTTGCTGTCCAAGCGCGGCCACGTGACGGCGGCCGGTCTGCGGGGGCGGGCCGAGTCGGGGCACGAGGGCAAGGCCGACATCGTCGCCGACGTCCGCAAGCGGCTGTGGCCGCTGATCGCGGAGGGCGCGGTCCATCCCATCGTCTCGGCCGAACTGCCCATCACCGAGGCGCCGCGCGGGCACGAACTGCTGGACTCGGCGGACACCGTCGGCAAGGTGATCCTGACGATCCCGCGGAACTGACGGTCTGGCTGCTGCCGTCGCCCGATGTGACATTCGTCCACTCCAACGAAACGGATGTCACATTGGGCAGCGGGCACAGCGGGCAAAACCGGGCGGCGGGCTCAGCCCAGGGTGGCGAGCTCGTTCACGAGCTGGTCGATCTCGTAGCGGGTGGTGTACGGCGCGAGACCGATGGTGACGGCACCGCCCTCGTCGTTGACGCCGAGTGCGTCGAGCAGCCGGGAGCCGCCGTGGACGCCGCTGACGGTGGCAATGCGCTTGTCGGCGAGATGCGACGCCACCTTGTCGGCCGAGACTCCGGCGACGGTGAAGCTGAGCGTCGGAACCCGGCTCGGCGAGCGCCCGATGACCATCACCTGCGGTAGCCGCTTCAGCGAGGACATGAGGTGGTCGAACAGGGTGTCCTGGTAGTTCTGCAGCGAGCTGATGGACGCTTCGAGCTTCTGGCGCCGGGAACCGGTGGCCGACTCGTCGAGGTTCGCGAGGAAGTCGATGGACGTGGTGAGGCCGGCGAGGAGCGCGAACTGGTGCACGCCCACCTCGAGACGTTCGACACCCCGCGCATACGGGTTGAGCGACACGGCGGGGATGCGGTCGAGGAGGGTGGGGTCGCGGAAGACGAGTGCCCCGACCTGCGGTCCGCCCCAGGAGGTGGCGCCGACGGCGACGACGTCCGCTCCGAGTTCGTTGATGTCGACGTGCGCGTAGGGGGCTGCGCCGATCGCGTCGACGACCATCAGGCCACCGACTTCGTGGACGCGGTCCGAGGCGACACGGACGTCGGGCGCCGAGCCGACGATCGGGGATGCGGCGGTGAGTGCGACGAGACGCGTCGTGGTGGTGATGAGGTCCTGGAACTGCCAGCTGGGGAGTTCGCACGTCTCGATCTCGACCTCCGCCCAACGCACCTGGGCGCCGTAGCGGCTGGCGACTCTGAGCCAGGGCGCGACGTTCGCTTCCTCGTCGAGGCGGGAGAGCACCAGGCCGGTTCCGAGGCCGAGTCGCGTGCTCAGCGACTCCGCCAGCCAGGCGAGGAGAACGGATCGGTCGGGTCCGAGCACGACCCCGGCGGGATCGCCTCCGACCAGGTCGGCGACGGCTGCTCGGGCCGCATCGAGTACCGCCGCACTGCGCCGGCTGGACACATGTCGCCCGGTCGACGAAGAGGCAGACGCCCGGAAGGCCGTGGAGACAGTGCGCGACACCGCGTCCGGAATCTGCATGCCGGCCTGCGGATCGAGATGGATCCAACCGTCGCCGAGTGAGGGGATGAGTCCCCGAACGCGGGCAACGTCGTAAGCCATGCCCGACACTCTAAGACCCCAAGTCAATACGGTCGAAGCCAGCCATCGATTGTTGTGGAGTGCAACAAAGATGGGAAGGGCCCAAATCGGACGCACCTTCGCACTGCCGGGCGGGAACAGACAAGATGGAGGCATGACGAACTCGGAGAATGAACACGTCGTCGTGATCGGCCCCGACGGTCAGCCCATGGCTATCCCCGTCGCCGATGCCGCGAGCAAGCCCGAGGGCTCCGACGCCGCCGCGGACGCGAACGGGAACGGCGCGGAGTCGGTGGCCGACATGGTGGAGCAGCCGGCCAAGGTCATGCGCATCGGCACGATGATCAAGCAGCTCCTCGAGGAAGTGCGCGCGGCACCGCTCGACGATGCCAGCCGCAACCGGTTGAAGGAGATCCACAAGTCGTCGATCCACGAGCTCGAGCAGGGCCTCGCCCCCGAGCTGCGCGACGAACTCGAACGCCTCACCCTGCCCTTCACCGACGACACCGTCCCCACCGACGCCGAACTCCGTATCGCGCAGGCACAGCTGGTGGGGTGGCTCGAAGGACTGTTCCACGGCATCCAGACGGCCCTGTTCGCCCAGCAGATGGCGGCCCGCTCCCAGCTCGAGCAGATGCGTCAGGGAGCCCTGCCTCCGGGCATCAGCATGGGCAACCCGCACGGGGCGCACAATCACGATCCGGGGTCGCAGTCGAGCGGTACCGGCCAGTACCTGTAGCAACGGGCGAAACAGCATGGAACTCGACTCCCGGTAGGCTCGGTGCCCGTGTCAGCATCCGCTATCGAAACCGAGGCCGCAGGCGGCCCGCTCCCGGCGTCCGATTCGCAGACCTTCCGTCGCGCGTTCAAGGACCTCAGGGACGGCTTCGCTCAGCGCGAGCTGTGGCTGAGCCTCGGCTGGCAGGACATCAAGCAGCGTTACCGCCGGTCGGTGATCGGCCCGTTCTGGATCACGATCGCGACCGGCGTGCAGGCCGCGGCGATGGGCATCCTGTACTCCGCCCTGCTCGACATCCCGCTGGACGAGTTCCTGCCGTACGTCACCGTGGGTCTGATCGTCTGGAACCTGATCAGCGCGAGCATCCTCGAGGGCTCCGAGGTGTTCATCGCCAACGAGGGGCTGATCAAACAGCTGCCGTCGGCGCTGAGCGTCCACGTCTACCGGCTGGTGTGGCGGCAACTGCTGCTGTTCGCCCACAACCTGGTGATCTACGTGATCATGCTGTTCGCGTTCGGGGTGTGGCGGCACCTGACCTGGATGTCGCTGGCCGCGATCCCGGCGATCGCGCTGATCGTCGTCAACGCGGCGTGGGTGTCGATCATGTTCGGCATCTTCTCCACCCGGTACCGGGACATCGCGCCGATCCTCGGCAGCATGACGCTGCTGCTGTTCGTGCTGACACCGATCATGTGGACGACGCAGAGCCTCGAGGCGCAGGGCGGGCAGGCCGCCGAGCGCGTCAAACTCGCCGAGTTGAACCCACTGTTCCACTACCTCGACATCGTGCGCGCGCCCATGATCGGTCAGGATCAGCAGGCGTACCACTGGTACATCGTGCTGGCCATCACCGTCGTCGGGTGGGCCGCCGCCATCCTCGCGCTTCGCAAGTACCGGGCCCGTGTGCCCTACTGGGTTTAGGGGTCTGAAGTAATGACAGAGCATGTGAGTATCGAGACGCGGGACGCCTGCGTCGACTTCCCGATCTTCGACGCCAAGTCCCGGTCGCTGAAGAAGGCGTTCCTCGGCAAGGCCGGCGGGTCGATCGGGCGCAACAACTCGGACGTCGTGGTGGTCGAGGCCCTGCGCGACATCAACCTGTCGCTGAAGGAAGGCGACCGGATCGGCCTGGTCGGCCACAACGGCGCCGGCAAGTCGACGCTGCTGCGGCTGCTGTCCGGCATCTACGAACCCACCCGTGGCAGCGCGAGCATCCGCGGCCGCGTCGCCCCGGTCTTCGACCTCGGTGTGGGCATGGACCCCGAGATCTCCGGCTACGAGAACATCATCATCCGCGGACTGTTCCTCGGGCAGACCCGCAAGCAGATGCTCGCGAAGATGGACGAGATCGCCGAGTTCACCGAGCTGGGCGAGTACCTGTCGATGCCGCTGCGCACGTACTCCACCGGTATGCGGGTGCGCGTCGCGATGGGTGTGGTCACCAGCATCGACCCGGAGATCCTGCTGCTCGACGAGGGCATCGGCGCCGTCGACGCGGAGTTCATGAAGAAGGCGCGCGTGCGTCTGCAGGCGCTGGTGGAGCGGTCCGGCATCCTGGTGTTCGCCAGCCACTCCAACGAGTTCCTCGCCCAGCTCTGCGACACGGCCATGTGGATCGACCACGGTCGGATCCGGCAGCAGGGCGGCATCGAGGACGTCGTCCGCGCGTACGAGGGTGACGACGCCGCCGACCACGTCCGCCACGTCATCTACGAGTTGGACCGGGAGAAGTCCGGGGTCACCGCTTCGGCCGAACGGGATGCCCGTAGCGACAGATCGAACGAGCGTCCCGTTCGCACGGCCGCGGAAGCCGAGGCGGAGTCCGCGTGAGCGCTGCTGCCGAGCGGATCGTCGGTGTCGTCGTCACCCACAAGCGCCGCGAACTGCTGGCGGAGTCGCTGAAGGTTCTCGGCTCGCAGACGCGTCCGCTGGACCATCTGGTGGTCGTGGACAACGCCGCCGAGGACGACGTGCGTGCGCTCGTCGAATCGTCCGGGATTCCCGTCAGCTACCTCGGTTCGCAGCACAATCTGGGTGGGGCGGGCGGCTTCGCGCTGGGAATTCTGTACGCCCTCTCGCTCGGCGCCGACTGGGTGTGGCTCGCCGACGACGACGGCCGCCCCGAGGGTCCGAAGGTCCTGGAGACGCTGCTCGACTGCGCGCAGCGGCACGGGCTGGCCGAGGTCTCCCCCGTGGTCTGCGACATCGACGACCCCGACCGTCTCGCGTTCCCGCTGCGCCGCGGTGTGGAGTGGCGACGGCTGCGCTCGGAACTGTTCGCGGACGGCGACGACTCGGCCGACCTGCTGCCGGGCATCGCGTCGCTGTTCAACGGCGCCCTGTTCCGCGCGTCGGCGATCGACACGGTCGGCGTTCCCGACCTGCGTCTGTTCGTCCGCGGCGACGAGGTGGAGGTGCACCGCCGGCTGGTGCGGTCGGGGCTGCCGTTCGGCACCTGCCTGCAGACGGCGTACGTGCACCCGAACGGCGCGGAGGAGTTCAAGCCGATCCTCGGGGGCCGGATGCACACGCAGTACCCGGACAACGAGACGAAACGGTTCTTCACGTACCGCAACCGCGGCTATCTGCTGTCGCAGCCGGGCATGCGGAAGCTGCTGCCGCAGGAGTGGGTGCGGTTCGGGTGGTATTTCCTCGTCACGAGGCGTGATCCGCAGGGTCTGCGTGAGTGGATGCGGTTGCGGAAGCTGGGCCGTCAGGAGCGGTTCGAGCGCCCGTAATTCGGTTGCGTCCGGGTTCCGCCGGGTGGGAGCATCGTGGGGTTCCGGTCTGAGAATCTCGATGTGTCGCGAAGGAGTGAGTGTCCGATGACTGTCTCGTCGGTCGACGCCGTGTGCGTCCACTCCCCCTTCCCCCTCGCCTGACCGAACCCGTGCAGTGGTCCGGTCGGCACTCATCGACCCGAGGATCACACCCACCATGTTCGACCCTGGACAACTCCTGCCCTACGGCTGGAACGACACACTTTCCGACACCTTCGACAACTACCCGGCCGACGGTCGCGAGCGCGGGCGGGTGATCCGCGTGGACCGCGGGCGCTGCGACGTCGCCGCGCCCGCGGGTGTCGTCCGCGCGCTCGCCGGCGAGCACACCCTCTGCACCGGCGACTGGGTGACGCTCCACCGTCACGGCGACGAGATCGCCGTCGCCGACCTGCTCCCGCGGCGCAGCGCGATCGTCCGGTCGTCCGCGTCCGGGAGGTCGGAGGGCCAGCTCCTCGCGGCCAACGTCGACACGGTGGTGATCGCCGCCGGACTCGACACCACCCTCGATCTCGGACGCATCGAACGCCTGCTGGCCCTGGCGTGGGCGAGCGGCGCCCATCCGGTGGTCGCGCTCACCAAATCCGATACCGTGCAGGATGTTTCCCTCGCGACCGCCGAGGTGGCTGCGGTAGCGCCGGGTGCGACCGTGCTGGCGGTGAGTGCCGACACCGGCGACGGCATCGACGTCCTCACCGCCGTCATCGACGGGACGGTCGCGCTCATCGGACCGTCCGGCGCGGGCAAGTCGACGCTCGCGAACGCGTTGCTCGGCGAGGACGTGCTCGCGACCGGACGTGTCCGCGAGGGCGATCACAAGGGACGTCACACGACGGCGCACCGTGAACTCCTGCCGCTGCCCAACGGGGGCGCCCTGATCGACACGCCGGGACTGCGGGGTGTCGGCATGTGGGACGCCGCCGACGGCATCGACAAGACGTTTCCCGAGATCGAGGAGTTCGCGGCGCGGTGCCGGTTCGCGGACTGCTCGCACGGGACGGAACCCGGCTGCGCGGTGCAGGGCGCGGTGGAGCGCGGCGAATTGCCCGAGCGCAGGCTTGCCAGCTACCGCAAGCTGATTCGCGAGAACGGCTGGATCGCGTCACGCACCGACGCGAGGCTCCGGGCCGAGCGCGAACGCGAGTGGAAGAGCATCGCCCGCTGGCAACGGCAGATGTACCGCAGTCGCGGTCACTGACACGGGCGTGCGACCCGCATCCCGGTTCGAGCGGTGAGCCGGGATGCGGACTGGCAACATGGGTATATGTTCGATCTTCGGAGAAAGGCCCGTCTCAAGCTTCAACGTGCCATGTCCGAGGTGGTGGCCGAATCGGATCGGCGGTCCCGCGAGCTCACCGAGAACCAGCACGACCAGACCCTGGCCGAGCTGAGCGCGACCAACCAGGAACTCGCCCGGGTGCTGTCCGAGCTGTCCGATGCCCGCATGGAGATCTCCGACGTCCAGCAGCGGCTCGGCGAACTCGAGCAGCAGGCCCGCCGCGACATCACGCAGGCGCTGGACGTGCGGGCCACGAACGAAGCGGCGGCGTTCGTGCTCGAGCACATGCCGAAGGCGCCCGTGTTCTGGAATCCGCAGGACACGCTGCGCTACGGCCTGTCGCAGGTGGAGGTCGAGGGGCTGGCCCTCGAGTTCGGGGTGGCGTCGGGCACCACGCTCCGGATCATCGTCGAACAGTTGAAGGACGCCGAGCACGAGGTGTTCGGGTTCGACGTGTTCTCCGGCCTGCCGCAGACGTGGCGCACCGGATTCCCGGCCGGGGAGTTCGCGCAGGAGAAACTGCCGCACGTGCGGGGCGCGCAGCTGGTGCCCGGACTGTTCGAGGACACGCTGTCGGGTTTCCTCGAAGAACACCCGGGACCGGTGTCGTTCGTGCATCTCGACGCCGACCTGTACTCGTCGACGAAGTCGGTGCTCGACCGGCTCGAACGGCGGCTGGTCGCGGGCACCGTGATCGTGTTCGACGAGTTCTTCAACTTCCCGGGCTGGCAGGAGCACGAGTACCGGGCGTGGACCGAGTTCGTCGACCGCACCGGCGTCCGCTTCGAGTACCTGAGCTACACCGCGAACCACGAGCAGGTGGTCGCGCGGATCACCGCACCAGCTTCACCGCCTGCGTGACGTTGAACGTCGCACGTTCGTCGATCCGCAGTCCGGACCGCGCGAGCGCGGCGAACGCCTCGGTGTCCTCGAAGTGGTACGGCGGCAGCGTCCACACCTCGTTGGACGTGTGCCGAATGATGCGCTGGGTGTCGCGTTCGTAGTCGGTGAAGAACCAGACCACGGAGCACGAGTCGAGCGCGCCCGCGAGGTCGGGGACGGCGAGTTCGTCGTCCCACAGCGACCCCCGGCTCGCGGCCGTGATCCCGAGCCCGATGTCGCGGGTGCCGTCGAATGCCTCCGGTCGCACGTTCTTCACGAGCCGCAGCGACGTGGGGTTCCAGGCCGGCTTGTCGAACAGCACGCAGTCGCCGGGGCGGAGGTGTTCCCCGGCGAAACCGTTGACGGTGCTGAAGTCCATGCCGCTGGGTTTCGCCCACTGCTCGCGCTGTTCGAGGTAACTCGGCGATGCGGCCACCGCGAACACCGCCAGCACCGCGGCGGGCTGCCACCACTTCCCGGTCAGCGCGGCGAGGCAGAGTCCGCCGACGAGGGCCACGGCGGGCGTCGTGAACGTGAAGTACCGCGGGAGATACACCGGGCTGCGCAGGAGCGAGTACGCGAGCAGCGCAGCCATCGGCACCGCGATCCACGGCAACGCTACGGACAGCGCCGGGGGCAGACGGCGACCGCGCACCAGCGCCACCGACCCGGCCACCGCCAGCACGGCGAACAGCACCGCGAACCATGGTGCGCCGACGAACCACTGGTACTCGGCGACGGCCCGGGGCAGGTGGTCGTCGAGCGGCGGGATCCACGCCACCTGGACCGATTCACGGCGCACCAGTGCCACGAACGGCGCCGCGACCACCGCCCCCGCCGCCGTGGCCGACGTCCAACCGAGCCAGGACCGCCGGGCCTCGCGCAGCAGCAGGATCGTCAGCAGGTGCGCGGGAACGAGGGTGATCAGGTAGACGAACAACACGATCGACACCGCCAGGCCGGCGGCGTACAGCGCCCACAGCCACCAGCGCCGGAATCTCAGTGCCGCAAGGAGAATCACCGTCAGCCAGACCGCGGCCGCCGCCGTGGCCGCGTACCCGCGGGCCTCCGCGGCCGCCCACGTGACGCTGGGCAGGATCACGAACAGGATCCCGGACAGCACCGCCACCCGCCTGGTCGAGATCAGCGCACCGAGCACCACCACGCCTGCGCCCGCCGCGCCAGTGGCCAGGGCGCTCGGGAACCGCGCCGAGAACTCGGAGGCACCGAACGCCGCGAACCAGTAGTGCATCCCGACGTAGTACAACCCGTGCACGGCATCGATGTGGCCGAGCAGATTCGACAGGTCGGGCCGGGATCGCTGACTCGAATACAGCGTCGCGACCTCGTCGTACCAGAACGACGGACGCCAACTCCACGCCGCGCCGAGCACCACACCGACAGCGAAGACGAGGAACGAATCCCGGAGCAGCCCACGCACGTCGCGGGCCTGCAACGGTCCGGCCGACGTCACTGACCGTAGAGGCGAGCCCAGTTCTCCCGGCTGGTGAGCTGCGGCAACGCGTCCCGGTACTGGCGCTGCGCCGACGCCGCATCCTCACGGAACCGCTTCATCAGCTTCGCGGTCCGGGCCGTGAGCTCACGGGCCGTCTCCTTGTCGCGGCGGCGCACCCGCACCCCGGACTGGGAGGCGTCCGTGATGACGGCGGTGTCGAACAGCGACACGTGCCACCAGTGCGCCTCGGCCACAGGGATACTCGCGACACCGTGCTGGGTGCGGCCGAGCCACTGGTACGCGGCCCGCTTGGCGAGGACGAGGTCGAGCTTGCTCTTGTCCGGCTCGAAACCGGCGTACCGGGTGACGAGGTCGGAGTTGCGGACACCGGGAATGTTCGACGCGGGGTGCTTGACGGTTTCGGGGAACCGCTTGCGCTCCTCACGGATCGACGCCAGCACGGCCTGACCGCCGTCCTCGAGCACCTTCGGGCCCTCGAGGAAGTCCTCGATGCCGCGAATCATGGTGTACGCCAACCCGTACTGCATCGACACGAGGTACTGGGTGATCTCCCGCGTCATCATCTTGCTCAGCGACTTGGCGTCGAAGTCACTGTGCAGCGCGGCGGCGATCAGCGAGTTGCGGATGCTGAAGTACTTGGCCCAGTCGTCGCGATCCTTCCAGTGGAAATCCGCGTGCCACACACCGGCGTTGGGCAGTGTGACCGTGACGAATCCGGCGGCGCGGGCGCGGATGCCGTACTCGATGTCGTCCCACTGGAAGAACATCGGCAGCGGGAGCCCGATCTGCGCGACCACCTCGGCGGGGATCAGACACGACCACCACGCGTTGTAGCCGGCGTCGACGCGCTTGTTCTGCTTCTTCTTGACCAGGTTGATGTCGTGCCGCGACCCGGCCGCCCAGCGGCCCGCCTTCAGCTTCGACAGGTCCGCTTCCTCCGCGCTGACGTGCAGGTGTTCCGGGTTCATCAGGTACAGCATCTGCGCGCCGACGAGCGTCGGCTCCGTGGTGACGTTGGCGAATGCGTTCATCCGCAGGATCGACTCCGGCTCGCACAGGATGTCGTCGTCCATCAGGATCAGGTTGGCGTGCTCGTTGATGCCCGACACCTCGTACATGCCGCGGGTGAATCCGCCGGCCCCACCGAGGTTCGGCTGCCGCAGGTAGACGAGCTTGTCGCCCAGGATCTCGGCGACCTCGGTGAACTTCTCCCGGTCCGACACGTGGTCACTGCCCTGGTCGACCACGTACACGGCGTCGATGCCGGACGCCATCGTCGAGTCGTTCGCGATGGCGGCGACGGTCTCGGCGCAGTCGTCGGCGCGGTTGAACGTGCAGATCGCGATCGCGGCGGGCCGGATCACCGACGGCGCGGCGACGGTCCACTCCAGTTCGCTCACCGCGAGGGGGCCGTCGACGGCGGTGAACTCCACCCACAGGGACCCGCCGTCGAGGTAGGCGTCCAGCTTCGCCGACAGCGTCGCCGTGCCCGAGCCGTCGATCTCCGTCGTCGCGAGGATGCGCGAGTTTCCGCCCGAATCGGAGCCGCGCAGCGCCACCACGGCGCGACCGTCGGCCTGGTGGTGGAACCCGACGGTCACGTCGGTGACCGTGGTCCAGCGCTGGTAGTAGCTGGCCGCGAACCGGCCGAAGTACGTGTCGGTGTCGACCGTCGCGCCCTTCTCGAGGTGCACGACGTAACGCTCGCGGTGGGCGCGGCCCTTGACGATCCTGGCGTACAGGTCGTCCTTGACCCGGGTGGTCGGTCCGGTGAAGAGACCTCGCGCCACCACGAGGCGGTCGGGTGCGCGATGCTCGGTGAGAGCACTCCGTACCGCGGCCGTGCTCCCGTCCACAGGTGCTACCGACGCAGACTCGTTCATAGTGCTCCTACTGTTCCCCGCGAGAGGTGGGCTGGACCGTGCCACGGCGACGGCACGATCCTCTTCTCGGTTCGCAGGGTATCAACCTCGCGACGCGCTCCCCGACCATGCGAGGCGACCTCCGTCCCGGTGACGGGCCCGCAGCCGGAACAGCCCCACCCCCATCGCGAGCACATCTGCCCTGGATATGCGGGTTTCGTGGCTGTCGTGATCGTCGCTCAGACGCACCGGGACCTCGACCGGCACGATGCCCGCCCGCTCCACGAGGTAGACGAGTTCGGTGGTGAACAGGAACCCGGATTCGACGAGGTCGGGAACCAGTCCCCGCATCAGGTCGCCGTCCATCAGGACGGTGCCCTGGGGGTCGCCGGTGCGCATCCCGAGGACCACCCGCCGCAGCGCCGCGAAACCCCACGTCAGGGTGCCCCGGAGGGCGCCGCGCCGCACCTGCGAGTCGGGGTGGGCCTTGGAACCGATCACGACTGCGGGCAGCCGGCCGTCGTGGCCGGCGACGAGTTTCTCCGCGCCGTCGAGGTCGTCGAACCCGAACGGCAGGTCGTCGGCGGTCAGCAGCACGTGCGCGCCGCGACTCGCCTCCGCTCCCGTCCGCAACGCGTTGCCCATGCCCTTGTCGCTCCGCAGGACGATGAGCGACACGGGTCCGGGCGTCCAGTCGGCGGCGAGGCGGGTGCAGATGGCCACGGTGTCGTCGGTGGATCCGTTCTCCACCACGATGATCTCGACGTCGTGGCCGGCCAGTCGTTCGGCCACCCGGTGGACGGTCTGCTCGATGACGGCGGCGGAATTGTAGGCCGGGACGACGATCGACAGCGCCTTCGGCGCACGTGCGCCTTTCTGGTCGTGGGAACAACCGAAAAGGCGCACGGGCGCAGCCTAACTCGTAGGCTCGGAGTCCGTGGCACCCTCCGCGTCCGTGTCTTCGACGTTCACCCGATCGATACACCGCATGCCCGAGTGGATGGTGGCACTGGCGGTCGCAGTGGCTGCCGCGGCCGTCGCGACGATTCCCCGGATCGTGTACGACCGCTTCTACTACGGCGGCGACATGCTGGAATCGTTCGTGCCGTCCTGGCATCGGATCGGCACGGAACTCCTGGCCGGGCGGTGGCTCACCGTCAATCCCGACGCCTGGATCGGCGGAAACTACGCGGGCGAGGCCGCCTACGGTCTGTACAACCCGGTCAATCTGGCCAACTACATCCTGGCCGCAACTTTCGAGAACCTGTCCGTCGCGGCGTTCGTGATCATGGCCGAGTTCCTCGCGCTGTTCGCCCTCGCGACGTATCTGCTGTGCCGCGAACACGGCGCCCGCCGCGGTCCCGCGATCCTCGCCGGACTGACGATTCCGTTCAGCGGTTTCACCCTGTTCTACGAGGCGGCGGGCTGGCCGTCCGGGATGATGGCCGTCGCGTGGGTGACGCTGTTCTGGTGGTCGGCGCTCCGCCTCTCCCACGGTCGCACGAATCCGCTGGTCACCTTCGTGATCGGCGCGCTGACGGTGAGCATGGGCAACCCGTACGCCGCGCTCGGTGCCGTCGTCGTTCTCCTCGGCATCGGGATCGGCCTACTGGCCCAGCGGCAGTTCTTCCGGTTGCTCGTGCTGGTGATCACCGGCGCGTGCGCGGGCACCGCCGCGCTGGTGACGTACCTGCCGCTGTTCCTCAGCGTCGACGTCACCACCCGCGCCGGCAGCACCGGCATCTTCAACGACACGTTCCTGCAACCGCAGATCGGCGGCCTCGCGGGAATGAGCAGCCCGTCATATCTCCCCGTGATCATGACGTTCGGGGGTCCCGTCGAGGTGATCCCGTCGCTGTACCTCGCCTGGTTCGTGCTGCCGCTGCTGCCGTGGCTGCCGTGGGGCCGGATCCGCGCACTGTTCGGGTCCGCGGAGTTCCGTCGCGCGCACGGCCGACCACTGATCAGCCTGGCCGTGATCGCGGTCGTCTACTTCCTCTTCACGTTCGGACCCTCGAACGTCGGGATGTTCCGGTGGCCGATCCGGCTCGTCGAATACCTGTACCTGTGCGTCGTGATCGGCCTGGCGCTCGCGCTGTCGCTGGGGATCGCGCGCGACCGGGTGTGTCCCCGGGCGACGGCGTCGGCGGTGCTGATCGCGCTGGGCTTCTATCTGGCGTTCTCGTCCTCGCCGGCCCTGACGCTGCGGCACACGCTGTTCGCGCTGCTCGTCGCGGCGCTGTGCGTGCTCGCGTACGCCGCCTGGCGCACTCGGGGCCCGAATGCTCTCGTCGCTGCCCTGGTTCTGGGAACCGTGGTGGTGGCGGCCGCGCAGGTCTGGTCCCTCACCCGCGACGTCGAGCGCGGCAGCCGCGTCGACCCGGCGAGTACGTCGGTGCTGTCCGAGCAGACGGACCGCTACCAGGGCACCGTGCTGCAACTCGCCGACCTGGACGACACGTCCCACGAGGACGTCACCGCCGGGCGGATCCTGTTCGGCAACGAGATCATGGCGTCGTCCGTCGAGGGCAGCATCAACGCCTACACCGGCATCGGGTTCACCGAGTTCCAGGAAGCCCTGTGCATGGACTACCGCGGCGCCGTCTGCCCCGGGGTGTACGGGGCGCTCTGGCAGCCGGTGAACGCGGACATCCCGATTCCGCTGATCGACTACCTCCGGGTGTCGACGCTCGTCGTGGAGCACGGGCTCGTGCCCGAGGTCGCGACGGCACCGCCCCCACCCGGCTGGCACGTCACCGAGCGCAGCGACTCCCGGACGGTGTTGCAGCGGGACCGGCCGCTGCCCCTGCCCGGACGCGTGTCGTTCGCGTCCGACGGCGTCCGGGTCCTCTCGTCCGACACGAGCGCGGCGACGGAGACCGTGCGGGTGGCGGGCAGCGGCGGCACCGTCTCGTTCGCGCGCCTCGCGTGGCCCGGCTACTCGGCCACCGTCGACGGCGAACCGGTGGACGCGACCGCCGGGTGGCACGGTCTGCTCGAGGTGTCGGTGCCGCCGGGCGACCACGAACTGGTCGTGACGTTCCGCCCGCCGCGGCAGAGCCTCTCCGTAGCGGCATTCGGCGCCGCGACGGTCGTGGTGCTGATCCTGTCCGTCGTCGATGCGGTGGTACGCCGGCGCAAGCTCAGCGCGGCGACCACCCGGACGACCTGAACGCCGACACGTCGGCGGACCCGGATCCCGCGACCGCCGCGGACGACAACGCGTCGGCGATCAGCTGGTGCCCGATCTGGTTCGGGTGGTCGCCGTCGTCGGCCAGCAGTCCGGTGGGGTCGCCGTCGCCCCACGTCCCCTTGAACGTGCTGAACAGGTCGACGTACGTGGCGCCCTCGGCACCCGCGACCTCCGAGATGACGTCGTTGGCACGCAACGTCAGCACGGCGCTGTCCCGGAGGAACTGCGGACCGAACAACTCGCGGGCCACGTCGCCGTCCGGGAAGACGTCCCAGTACCCGGTGACCAGCACCGCGGTCGGCTGACCGGCCCGCAGTTCGGCGATGCGGTCGAGCACGGACGTCAGCGTGGTCTGCAGCTGCGGCAGCACCGGTTGGAAGCAACCGAGACCGTCGTCGCCACCGCAGTCGCCGTCGAGATAGTCGTCGAGTTCGGCGTAGAAGTCGTTGGCGCCGATGGTGACGGTGACGACGTCGGCGTCGCGGACGGCGTCGGCGTCGTATTCGCCGGGATCGAGGGCGTCGAGCAGGTCGGTGCTGGTCCAGCCCCCGACACCCAGGTTGGCCACCTGCACGGGCAGCGCGTCGTCGCCGGACAGCTGATCACCGAACAGTTCCACGAACGGCGTGCAGCCGGGGCATCCGTCACCGGCCGGGATCGAATCCCCCAGGCCGACCAGCGTCGCGACCGCGGGCTGTGACTCCGGCTCGGGCTGCGGCTGCGCCGCGGGCGACGTCGACGTGGTGGAGCAGCCGGCGAGGACCGGAATCACGACCGCTACGGGAACACCGAGAATCCAGCGTCGCACGGGGCCTCCCCATCACGTCCTGCGCCTCGGAGGGAGCGCTCGTCACCGGTCCGGACGAATTCTACCGACGGTCGCGCTCGGCTGCCGTTCCCCGCGGGACCGTGCGGACGTGCGCCCGCTCGCCCTGGGGACCGAACAGGCTGAGGATCTCCGCCGGTTGCGGTCCGGGGTTGCCGAACCAGTGCGGGACGTGGGTGTCGAACTCGGCGACCTCCCCCGGCGTCAGGATCACGTCGTGTTCGCCGAGCAGCAGTCGCAGCCGGCCGGACAGGACGTACAGCCATTCGTAGCCCTCGTGGACCTGCAGGTTCGGGATGCCGTTCGGGTCGCCCGGCGGGATCACGTGCTTGAACGCCTGGATCCCGCCCGGCCTGCGCGTCAGCGGGATGATCGTCGAGCCGTTCCGCTCGAGGGGTCGCAGATGGACGCGAGGGTCGCCGGTGGCGGGTGCGTCGACGAGCTCGTCCAGGGGCAGCTGGTGAGCGCGGGCCAGTAGGAGCATCAGCTCGAGGGTGGGTTTCCGCTGGCCGGACTCGAGCCGCGACAGGGTGCTCACCGAGATCCCGGTGGACTCGGAGAGCTGGGCGAGGGTCGCGCCGCGCTGCTGACGGAGTGCTTTCAGCCGCGGTCCCACGGCGTCGAGGACGCCGTCCAGATCGGGTACGTCGTCGTTCACACCCACCATGTTGCCACAGCGGCAAACTTGCTTGCCAGTTTTGCGGCCTCCCCGGACAGTGGACGTCACGAGGTCGACGAACGAAGGAGAACGCGATGGAAGACAGTTACGACGTAGTGGTCGTCGGTGGCGGCGCGGCCGGACTCGGCGGGGCACTGGCCCTGTCGCGGGCACGCCGCTCGGTGCTCGTGATCGACGCGGGCGCCCCGCGCAACGCACCGGCCGGGCACATTCACAACTATCTCGGCCGAGAGGGCACCCCTCCCGGCGAGCTACTGGCCATCGGACGCGAGGAGGTCGCCGGGTACGGCGGTGAGATCGTGACCGGCACCGTCACGTCCGCCGACAAGGTCGATGACGGACAGTTCCGGGTGACGCTCGCGGACGGCGCGACCGTGCGGGCGCGGAGACTGCTCGTGACCACCGGCCTCGTCGACGTGCTCCCCGACATCCCCGGGGTGGCCGCGCGATGGGGACGCGACGTCCTGCACTGCCCGTACTGCCACGGCTGGGAGGTCCGAGACCAGCCGGTCGGCGTCCTCGCCGGCAGTCCGCTGGCGGTGCACCAGGCGCTGATGTGGCGGCAGTGGACCGAGAACGTGACGCTGTTCCTGAACGACGCGGACGAACCCACCGGCGAGGAGTACGAGCAGCTCGCCGCACGCGGCATCGCCGTGATCGACGGCGGCGTGGCCGGGCTCGAGGTGCAGGGCGACCGGCTGACCGGTGTCCGGCTGCGCACGGGTCAGGTCATCCCCCTCACCGCCGTGGTGGTCCCGCCCCTGTTCAGGGCCCGCGCCGAGTTCCTCACGAGCCTCGGCCTGGACACCACCGAGATGGAGATGGCCGGCCACGTGATCGGCACCGCCGTCGCCTCCGACGCGACCGGCGCCACCGCGGTTCCGGGGGTGTGGGTGGCAGGCAACGTCGCAGACCCGAAGGCGCAGGTGATCGTCGCCGCCGGAGCAGGCCTGAGCGCCGCGGCAGCGATCAACGCCGACCTCATCATGGAAGACACCCGCCTGGCGGTCGCCGGGGCGCTCAGCCGGTAGCCGACACCGTCGCCTCGTGGACCACCCGATGCGCGGGCAGGATCGAGTCGCGCTCCGCGTCGGCATCCCCCTCGCCGCCGATCAGCCCGACGTAATGCGCGAGCTGGGCGGCGAGGGGTTCGTCGCTGTAGCGGAGGGTGGGGATCTCGATCACCGTCTGCTGCTTGTAGCCGTCGCGGTCGGCGGGCAGGTCGTCGTCGATGTGCCGGTAGATGGTGATGTCGCGGCGCAGGAGGTCGATCTCGATCAGGCGGTCCGGCTCCAGCAGCGACAGCTGCCGGACCTTCCGCTGACTCACCCGGCTGGCCGAGATGGTGGCCACCGCACCGGATTCGAAACGCAGCACCGCCTCCGCACAGTCCTCGGCCTCGTTCCGCCGCGAACGGTCGTGGAAGTACCCGAACTCGGCCTTCACGCCGACGGGCGGTGATCCGACGAAACCGATTGCGAGGTCGACGTCGTGGATCAGCAGGTCGGTCGCGACGCCGGTGGGGATGCGGGAGACGAACGGCGAGTGCCGGATTCCGTTGACCTGCCACACGTCGCCGGCGAATTCGCGTGCCGTCCGGACCGCCGGATTGAATCGCTCGAGCAGGCCGCACATCAGCGGGACACCCGTCGCGGCGGCGCGTTTCACCAGATCCGTGCTCTCCTCGTACGTTGCGGCGAGCGGCTTTTCGACGAGCACCGGCTTGCCGAGGTCGAGGACGCGGCCCGCCAACTCGTAGTGGGCGGGTGTCGCCGCCGCGACGACGGCGGCGTCGATGCCGTCCAGCTCGTCGAAATCCGCAGCCCATGCGGTGTCGAACCGTGCGGCGACCTCCCGCCCGTGTTCCTCACGCGGTTCCACGAGCAGGGCGAGGTCACACAGCGAGGACTGCGCGAGCACGCGGGCGTGCAGCGAACCCATCCTGCCGGATCCGATGAGCGCGATCCGTGGTCGCGTGGACGTCATCACACCTCCATCGCCTCGCGCACCGCGGCGACGATCCGGTCGACCTCGTCGGCGGAGAGCGCGGCGTGGACGGGGATGCTCAGGCACCGGCGGGCCACGGACGTCGCGACCGGCGTGGGCGAGGCGATCACCCGGGGATGCTCGCGGTAGCAGTCGTAGTCGTAGACGGTTCTCGGGTAGTAGACACCGCTGCCGACTCCCCGATCTCCCAGACGCTGCGCGAGGATGTCGCGGTCGATCGGCGCATCGGGTGCGAGGATCACGGTGAACTGGTGCCACACGTGTCCGCGGCCCGCGAGTTCCGAAGGCAGAACGAGACCTTCGACGTCCTTCAGACCGGTCCGCAGTGCCTCGGCATTACGCCGGCGCGACTCCACCTGCTGCAGATAGGAACCCAGCTGCGGCAACCCGAGACTGGCCTGCAGATCCGTCATCCGGAAGTTCTGGCCCGCCATCTCGTACTCGTAGCGGCGTCGCATGCCCTGATTCCGCAGCACCCGTAACCGGTCGGCCACCGCGTCGTCGTCCGTCGTGACCATGCCGCCCTCGGCGGTGGTGAGATTCTTCGTGGCGTAGAACGAGAAGCAGCCGAGCCCGAAACTGCCCGCACCCTTGCCGTCGAACGTGGCACCGTGCGCCTGCGCGGCGTCCTCGACGACGGCGAGTCCCCGGGTCTCCGCCAGCGGCATCAGCGCCCCCATGTCCGCGGTCTGCCCGTACAGATGCACCGGCATCAGCACCCGGGTGCGCTCGTTCACGCACTGCGCCACGGCGTCGGGGTCGAGCGCGAAATCAGCCTCCCCGATGTCCGCGAACCGGGCCGTCGCGCCGGAGTCGAGAATCGCGTTGAGCGTGGCCACGAACGTGAACGGGGTGGTGAGCACCTCGTCGCCCGGTTGGAGATCCAGCACCCGCAGTGCCGCGATCAGCGCGGTGGTGCCGCTGTTGACGGCCACGGCGTGCCGGGTGCCGACGAGTGCGGCGAACCCCTCCTCGAACCTCGCGACCTTCGGTCCCTGCACGACCATCCCTGATCGCAGGGTGTCGAGAACCTCGCGCTCGACGTCCTCTCCGAAAGAGATACTCGAGATCGCGATCACGGTTCCTCCGATAGATTGACGTGCGTTCACACCGTCTTCACAGATTGCACCCTCTTGAAGGTTCCCACGGTCTGCACGGCTCCTGGAAGGAATCGCCAACTTTCATGACCATCGGTGAAAACTGCGAGATCCACCCGACCGTCGTGATAGGCGACGGCGTCACGATCGGGGACCGCGTGAGCATCGGACCATATGCCGTCCTCACCGGCCCGCTCGACATCGGCGACGACTGCTGGATCGGCGCGCACGCGACGCTCGGGGCGCCGCCGGAGTGGATCGGGAAGACGCATCCGCGCACGTGGACGGAGATCAGTCCGCATCAGGGTGTCGTGATCGGCGCGGGCACCGTGATCCGGGAGATGAGCGCCGTCCAGCAGGGAGCCGAGCGGCCGACGACCATCGGGCGCGGCGGATTCGTCATGAACCACACGTCCGTCGAGCACGACGTCCGGATCGGCGACGACTGCGTCCTCTCGCCGTCCAGCACCCTCGGCGGTCACGTGACTCTCGGCGACGGCGTCAATCTCGGTATGAGCGCGGTGGTGCATCAGCGGCGGGTGATCGGTGCGCGGGCGATGGTCGGAATGGGATCGGTCGTCGCCAAGGACATTCCGCCGTTCGCCACGGTGTTCGGCAACCCCGCCGCCCTGCGCGGCACCAACCGGGTGGGCATGAGCCGCGCCGGGATCGCCGACCGGGACATCGCGGCGGTGGCGAAGGTGTATGCCTCGGGGCGGCTCGACGCCGACGCGGAACTCCCGAACTCGCTCGCCGACGCGTTCGCCTGGTGGCGGGAGCTGGCGGTGAAACCGCTCGTTTCCTGATCCGGCGCCCTCCGATTGCTATCGTCGGAAACGAACGCTGCGCTGCCGCAGCGCACTGCCGGTGAGGGGGTGGTTCTCGTGGACACCGATCCCGAGATCGTCCCGGACCGCGGCGGTCGCGCCGTCCTGATGAACGCGCTGCGGATCCTCGTCACCCTCGCGATCGTCGTCGCCGTCGTGTTCGCCGTGAAATCGCAGTGGGCCGAGGTCAGGGACACGATCACCCAGCTGGACTGGTGGGCGCTCGCCGTCTCCGCGGTGTTCGTCTTCCTCGGCATGGGCGCGGCGGTGCGCGCGTGGCAGCACGCGCTCGGCGCCCTCGAACACCCGATCCCCGCCTTCGACGCCGCCCGCTGCTACCTGGTCGGTCAGCTCGGCAAGTATCTGCCGGGCAGCGTGTGGGCGTTCGTCCTCCAGACCGAGCTCGTGCGCCGGGCCGGGGTGTCGCGGGCCAACGGATTCGTCGCCGTCCTCGTCACCGTCGGGCTGAGCATCACGTCGGCGCTGGTCGTCGGGCTGCTGGCGCTGCCCGCCCTGTTCCACATCAGCACCGTCGCGGCGGTCGCGGTGATCGTTCTCGTCCCGATCGCGCTCGTCTGCTGCTACCCACCGGTCCTCACCCGGCTCGTGAACCTGGCCCTGCGGATCCTGCGGCGCGCCCCGCTGCAGCGGCAGCTGACCATGCACAAGATCGGGCTGGCCCTCGGCTGGTGCGCCGTCAGCTGGGTCCTCTACGGGGTGCATCTGTGGTTCCTCGCGTCGAGTTCGGCGGGATTCGAGGCGGGCACCCTGGTGCAGTGCATCGGCGCGATCGCCCTCGGCATGTGCGCCGGCGTGCTGGTGGTCGTCGCGCCGTCCGGCATCGGGGTCCGCGAGGCCGTCGTCGTCGCGGCTCTGTCCCCGTTCATGGACAGCGGGGTCGCGCTCGGGCTGGCCCTCGCGTCACGCCTGGTGTTCACGCTGTGCGAGGTGCTCGCCGGCTTCGTCGCCGCGATCGCCGGTTCGCGTTCGCTGCGCAACGCCCTCGTCCACGAGGATTCCCGGGTACCGCAGCCGTCCTGAGGAGATCGCGATGACGGACGCCTGGGAGATCGATCCCGCGTACGAGCGCTACATCGGCCGCTGGAGCCGGCCGGTCGCGACGCAGTTCCTGCGGTGGCTGGCCACCGGCCCGGGCGGTGCATGGTGCGACGTGGGTTGCGGGACGGGCGCCCTCGCACACGCCGTTCTCCGCACGGCGGATCCGGCCCGGGTGGTCGGCGTCGAACCGTCGCAGCCCTTCGCGGCGGCGGCTCGGGCCGGCACGGACGATCCCCGCTTCGACGTCCGGTCGGGCACCGCCGAATCCATCCCCGCCGAGGACGGCGAGTTCGACCGCGTGGTGTCCGGGCTCGTCCTCAATTTCGTTCCCCATCCGATCGACGGGCTCGCCGAGATGCGCCGAGTCACGCGAACCGGCGGGACGGTCGCCGGGTACGTGTGGGACTACGCCGAGGGAATGCAGATGATTCGCGCGTTCTGGGACGCCGCCCGCGAACTCGACGAGGCGGCCGCGGACCTCGACGAGGGCGTCCGCTTCCCGCTCTGCCGGCCGCAGCCTCTCCGCGACGCACTGTCCACCGCGGGGCTGGCCGCGGCGGAGGTGCACCCACTCGACGTGCCCACCGTGTTCGCCGACTTCGACGATTTCTGGCGGCCGTTTCTGGGCGGGCAGGGACCGGCACCCGGATACTGCGCGTCCCTGCCCGCCGTGCGTCGAGACGAGCTTCGCGACCTGCTCGATGCCCGCTCGCGGCGCGACGAGGCCGGCCGCATCGCACTGACGGCGAGAGCGTGGGCGTTTCGCGGAACCGTCAGCCGATGACGGATTCCGTGGCCGCGTACGCCTTCTCCGCGGATTCCTTCTGCGCCCGCCACCACGACTCGTTGTCGCGGTACCAGCGCACGGTGGCCTCGAGTCCGCTACGGAAATCCTTGTACTGCGGCGTCCAGCCCAGTTCGGTGCGCAGCCGCGTCGAATCGATCGCGTAGCGCAGGTCGTGGCCCGGGCGGTCGGTGACGAAGTCGAGGTCGTCGGCGTCGCGGCCGAACAGTTCGAGCAGCGTTCCGACGACGGTCCGGTTGTCGACCTCGCCGTCCGCGCCGATCAGATACGTCTGACCGAGACTCCCCTTCTCCAGGACCGTCCAGACGGCCGCGTTGTGGTCGTCGACGTGGATCCAGTCGCGCACGTTCTTCCCGCTGCCGTACAGACGGGGACGCACCCCGTCGATCAGGTTGGTGATCTGGCGCGGAATGAACTTCTCGACGTGCTGGTACGGGCCGTAGTTGTTGGAACAGTTCGACAGGGTGGCCCGCACCCCGAACGACCGCGCCCAGGCCCGCACCAGCAGGTCGCTGGACGCCTTGGTGGCCGAGTACGGGCTCGACGGGTTGTACGGGGTCGACTCGGTGAAGCGCTCGGGATCGTCCAGTTCGAGGTCGCCGTACACCTCGTCGGTGGAGATGTGGTGATACCGGACGTCGTGGGCGCGGACGGCCTGCAACAGCGAGAACGTGCCCATCACGTTCGTCTGCACGAACGGCGTCGGATCGGCCAGCGAATTGTCGTTGTGCGATTCCGCGGCGAAGTGGACCACCGCGTCCGAGCCCGCGACCAGACGGTCCACCAGCGCGAAATCCGCCACGTCGCCGTGCACGAACTCGATGCGGTCGGCCACCGGGTCGAGCGACTGCCGGTTGCCGGCGTACGTCAGCGCGTCGAGCACCGTCACCTGCACGTCCGGGCGCTCGGCGACCGTCTGGTGCACGAAGTTCGCACCGATGAACCCGGCGCCGCCTGTCACGAGAAGCCTCATGTGCACCCACCCTAGTGGCGCGCCCGAGTTTCTATCCGACGCGAACACTGGAACACTGCGCACATGCGCGGAATCATCCTGGCAGGGGGCACCGGGTCCCGATTGCACCCGATCACTCTCGGAGTGAGCAAGCAACTGGTCCCGGTCTACGACAAGCCGATGATCTACTACCCGCTCTCCACCCTGATGCTGGCCAACATCCGGGACATCCTCGTCATCACCACCCCGCACGACGCCGAGCAGTTCCGCCGGCTCCTCGGCGACGGCTCCCAGTTCGGGGTGAACCTCACGTACAAGGTGCAGGAGGAACCGAACGGCCTGGCGCAGGCGTTCGTGCTCGGTGCCGACCACATCGGCAACGAGTCCGTGTCCCTCGTGCTCGGCGACAACATCTTCTACGGCCCCGGTCTCGGTTCCCGGCTGAACCGGTTCGAGAACATCGACGGCGGCGCCGTGTTCGCCTACTGGGTGTCCGATCCCAGTTCGTACGGTGTGGTCGAATTCGACGACACGGGCCGGGCGATGTCCATCGAGGAGAAGCCCGCCACCCCGAAGTCGAACTTCTCGATCCCCGGCCTGTACTTCTACGACAACGACGTCGTCTCGATCGCGCGCGATCTGAAGCCGTCGGACCGCGGCGAGTACGAGATCACCGACGTCAACCAGGCGTACCTGCAGGCCGGACGGCTGCAGGTCGAGGTGCTTCCCCGCGGAACCGCGTGGCTCGACACCGGCACCGTCGATTCACTGCTCGAGGCGTCGAACTTCGTGCGCACGCTCGAACACCGGCAGGGGCTGAAGATCGGCGTCCCGGAAGAGGTCGCGTGGCGCCGCGGGTTCATCACCGACGCCGAATTGTGTGCCCGCGCCGAGACTCTCGGCAAGTCGGGATACGGCGACTATCTCCTCGAACTTCTCGAACGCGGCAAGGACTGGTGACGTGGAGTATCGGGAACTGAAGGTTCCGGGCGCCTGGGAGATCACCCCGAGGCAGTTCGGCGACGACCGCGGCGTGTTCCTCGAATGGTTCAAGGGCTCGGAGTTCGAGGCCGCCGTCGGGCACAGCCTCGAACTCGCGCAGGCCAACTGCTCGGTGTCCGCCGCCGGTGTCCTGCGCGGCATCCACTTCACCGACAACCCGCCCGGGCAGGCGAAATACGTCACGTGCGTCAAGGGCGCGTTCCTCGACGTGATCGTCGACCTGCGCGTCGGGTCGCCGATGTTCGGGCAGTGGGATTCGGTGCTCATCGACGACGCCGACCGCCGCGCCGTCTACCTTCCGGCCGGTGTCGGCCACGCGATCCTGTCCCTCGAGGACGCGTCGACCGTGATGTACCTGTGCTCGATCGAGTACACCCCGGCCCTCGACCACGACCTCCATCCACTCGATCCCGAACTGGGAATCGACTGGCCCACGGTGGGCCGGGACGGCAACCCGCTGACGTTCCAGCTGTCCGAGAAGGATTCGGCCGCACCGTCTCTGAAACAGGCCATGGACGCCGGAGTGCTGCCCACCTTCCCCATGTGAGTGTTTTTGCGTGCCCGAGCACTCGATGGCACTCACATGGGGTGGCAGGATGCGGACATGACAACTGACACCGGCGAGCGGTTGGAGGTCCGGCGGGCTGTCGCCGCGGACCCGGCGACGATCTTCGGCCTGCTCTGCGATCCCGAGGGACATGTGGCGATCGACAGTTCCGGGATGCTGATGTCCGCGGAAGGGGACCGCGTCACGGCGGCGGGCGACACGTTCGTCGTGCACATGGACCGCGACGCGTTGAACGACTTCGACCTCGGCCTCTACGACGTGACGGTGACGATCGAGACGTTCGTGCCCGACCGGGAGATCTCCTGGAAGGTCCTCGGGCAGATCCGGCCGCAGATCGGGCACGTGTACGGCTACCGACTCGAGCCGATCGACGAGGGAACGATGGTGACGTCGTTCTACGACTGGTCGTCCATCGACCCGGTGTGGCGCGAGTCCGGGATCTTCCCGGTGATTTCCGAAACCGCCCTGCGCGCGACACTGGGCATCCTCGCGCGCACGGTCGCCCCCGGGCGTCCACGACCGCAAATCGATCCAGAGAATTGAAACGTGTTCTAGTATCGAGTGCGTGAACTTCGTCGTCGTCGACCATCCCCGGCCGGGCATCGCCCTGGTGACGCTCAACCGCCCGGAACGCATGAATGCGATGGCGTTCGACGTGATGATCCCGTTCCGCGACGCACTCGAGGAGATCAGCAACGACAACGCGGTGCGCGCGGTGGTGATCACCGGCGCGGGCCGCGGCTTCTGCTCCGGCGCCGACCAGAGGTCCGCGGGCACGCTCCCCCACGTGGACGGCCTCACCCCGCCGACCGTCGCCCTGCGGGCCATGGAGATGCTCGACAACGTGGTGCTCTCGCTCCGCCGGATGCACCAGCCGGTGATCAGCGCGGTCAACGGCGCGGCCATCGGCGGCGGCCTGTGCCTGGCGCTCGCCTCCGACATCCGGATCGCGGCGGAAGACGCCTACTTCCGGGCGGCGGGCATCAACAACGGCCTGACCGCGAGCGAACTGGGCCTGAGCTACCTGCTGCCGCGGGCGATCGGTTCGTCCCGGGCGTTCGAGATCATGCTGTCCGGACGGGACGTGCACGCCGACGAGGCCGAGCGGATCGGACTCGTGTCGCGGTGCGTGCCCGGCGAGGACCTCCTGGACGAATGCTTCGACCTCGCCGAGCGCATGTCGCGGTTCTCCCGGCCCGGCCTGGAACTGACGAAGCGCACGCTGTGGTCCGGGCTCGATGCCGCCTCACTCGAAGCCCACATCCACCAGGAGGGTCTCGGGCAGCTGCTCGTGCGGCTGCTGACCGACAACTTCGAAGAGGCCACCGCCGCACGCAAGGACAAGCGCGAACCCCGGTTCCGGGACCGGCGCTAGGGCAGAGCCAGGCGTCAGGCCCGGGACAGCGAAGCGGCCGACGGTGCGAACTCGCGCAGGGTGAACGAGTTCGACACGACCGCACGGAGTTCGGCGAGTCCCCCCGACAGCACACCGGCCGCCCGCGCCTGCACCAGGACGTTGCCGAGGGCGGAACCCTCGACGGGTCCGGCGACGACGGGCAGCCCGGTGGCATCCGCCGTCAGCTGGCACAGCAGGGCGTTCTGGGATCCGCCGCCGACGATGTGCACCACGTCGATCGGCGTGCCGGTGAGCTCGACGACCGACTGCACCGACCGCCGGTACGCGTCCGCGAGACTGTCCAGCACACATCGGATCACCTCGGCCGGGCCGTCCGGAACGCGCTGACCCGTCCGCGCGCATTCGGCGGCGATGCGGGCGGGCATGTCGCCCGGCGGCAGGAACATCGGCAGGTCCGGGTCCACGACGGAACCGAGGTCGGTCAGCGCTGCGGCGTCCTCCAGCAGTTCCTGCAGCGACACCTCGAGCCCGTCCGCCTGCCACTGCCGTATCGACTCCTGCACCAGCCACATGCCCATCACGTTCCGCAGCAACCGGGTGGTGCCGTCGACGCCGGCCTCGTTGGTGAACCCTGCCGCCCGCACGTCCTCGGTGCGCACGGGGCCGGGCAGTTCCGTTCCCACCAGCGACCACGTCCCCGACGCGATGTACGCGAACCGCGTGCTCGCCGCGGGCACCGCGACGACGGCGGACGCCGTGTCGTGACTGCCGACGGCCACCACCACCGGCGTGGCCCCGATCTCTTCGGCGACGTCGGGCCGGACCGGTCCGATCGCCGAACCGGGCTCCGCCAACGGTGGCAGCACGCGGTCGTCGAGACCGAGCCGGGCGACCAGCGCACGGTCCCAGTCGCGGCTCACCGGATCGAGCAGACCAGTGGTGGACGCGTTGGTCACCTCGCCGACGCGAATCCCGCTGAGCCAGTATGCCAGAAGGTCGGGGATCATCAGCAGCTGCTCCGCGACGTCGAGCCGCTGCGCGCCGCTCTCCCGTTCGGCCAGCAGCTGGTACACCGTGTTGAACGGCAGTTGCGCGATGCCGTTGCGCTCGAACAACTCCCGATCCGGTATCGACGATCGCACCCCGGCCGCGACGCCCCACGTCCGCTGGTCGCGGTAGTGGTACGGCATCCCGAGGAGGGAGCCGTCGCCGCCGAGCAACCCGTAATCCACCGCCCACGTGTCGATTCCGATCGACACGAGGACGTCACCGCGGGCCTCGGCCTCCGTTGCCGCGGCCCGCAGTCCGTCGACCACACCCCGGTAGAGGCCGGCGAGATCCCAGTGCAGCGACCCGTCCAGCCGCACCGGGCGGTTCGGGAAGCGCGCGACCTCGTCGAGGGTGATCACGCCGTCGGCGACGCGGCCCAGCATCACCCGCCCACTGGACGCGCCCAGGTCGATCGCGGCGAATGCGTCCATCAGCGCAGGAACGCCGCAGCGACACCGGCATCCACGGGGATGTGCAGTCCGGTCGTGTGCGTGAGGTCGCCGCCGGTGAGCGCGAACACCGCGTTCGCGACGTGCTCGGGCAGCACCTCCCGCTTGAGCAGGGTGCGCTGCGCGTAGTACTCGCCCAGCTTCTCCTCCTCGACGCCGTACACGGCGGCCCGCTTGGCGCCCCAGCCGCCCGCGAAGATGCCCGAGCCTCGCACCACACCGTCCGGGTTGATGCCATTGACGCGGATGCCGTACTCGCCCAGCTCCGCCGCGAGCAGCCGCACCTGGTGCGCCTGGTCGGCCTTCGTCGCCGAGTAGGCGATGTTGTTGGGCCCGGCGAACACCGAGTTCTTCGACGAGATGTAGACGATGTCGCCGCCCATCGCCTGGGCGGTCATCACCCGCGCCGCCTCCCTCGACACCAGGAACGAGCCCTTCGCCATCACGTCGTGCTGTAGGTCCCAATCCTTCTCGGTGGTCTCGAGCAGCGGCTTGGAGATCGACAGTCCGGCATTGTTGACGACGAGGTCGACTCCGCCGAACGCCAGGACCGCGGCCTCGAACGCCGCGGCGACCTGGTCGGCGCTGGTCACATCCGCTGCGACGCCCACGGCGACGTCGCTGCCGCCGATCTCGGCGGCGGCCTCTGCGGCCTTCGCCTGGTCGAGGTCGGCGATGACGACGCACGCGCCCTCCGCGGCGAGGCGCTGCGCGATCGCCTTGCCGATTCCCGACGCCGAACCGGTGACCAGGGCGATGCGGGTGGCGAGCGGCGCCGGTCTCGGCATCCGCGCCAGCTTCGCCTCCTCGAGGGCCCAGTACTCGATGCGGAACTTCTCCCGCTCGTCGATCGGCTGGTACGTGGAGATGGCCTCGGCGCCGCGCATCACGTTGATCGCGTTGACGTAGAACTCGCCCGCCACCCGCGCGGTCTGCTTGTTCGCGCCGAACGAGAACATCCCGACGCCGGGGACCAGGACGATGGCCGGGTCGGCGCCGCGCATCGCCGGGCTGTCCGGCTCCGCGTACTCGGCGTAGTACCGGGCGTAGTCCTCGCGGTAGGTCGCGTGCAGGGCACGCAGTCGCGCCGTGACGTCCTCGAGCGACGCGGTCGGCGGCAGGTCGAGGACCATCGGCCGGACCTTGGTGCGGAGGAAATGGTCGGGGCACGACGTGCCCAGCGCGGCGAGACGCGGATGCTCCTGCGCCGCCAGGAAGTTCAGCACCTCGTCACTGTCGGTGAAGTGCCCCACCTGCGGACGATCGGTGGAGGCCAGTCCACGCAGCAGCGGGAACAGTGCGGCGGCGCGGCGGCGGCGCTCCTCTGCGGGCAGTGCACCGTAGCCCGCGATCGCGGGACCGAACGGCTCCTCGCGGCCGTTGTCGGCGATGAACTGCTCGGCGGTGCGGATGATCTCGAGCGAACGCTGCTCGCATTCCTCACTCGTCGACCCCCATGCGGTGATGCCGTGACCTCCCAGGATGCAGCCGATCGCCTGCGGGTTCGCCTCAGCGACGGCCGAGATGTCGAGGCCCAGCTGGAAACCGGGGCGGCGCCACGGAACCCACACCACACGGTCGCCGAAGCACTTGCGGGTCAGCTCCTCACCGTCCGCGGCGGTCGCGAACGCGATGCCGGAATCGGGGTGCAGGTGGTCGACGTGCGGCGCGTTCACCAGACCGTGCATGGCGGTGTCGATGGACGGCGCGGCGCCGCCCTTGCCGTGCAGGCAGTAGTCGAACGCGGCGACCATGTCGTCCTCGGCGTCGAGTCCCGGGTAAACATCGGTCAGGGCGCGGACCCGGTCGAGGCGCAGCGCGGCGAGACCGGCGGGCTTCAGCGTGCCGAGGTCACCGCCGGAACCCTTCACCCAGACGAGTTCCACCTCGGCGCCGGTCACGGGGTCGACGTCGGTGCCCTTGGCGGAGGTGTTGCCGCCGGCGTAGTTGGTGTTCCGAGCGTCGGCGCCCAGTCTGTTGGACCGTGCGATCAGTTCGGCGATGGTGCTCGTGGCGTTCACTTCTTGTTTCTCCCTCGAGGTTCTTGAGTTCAGACCCGGATGAATTCGATGCCGAGCAGCTCTGCTGCGGCCTTGATCGCGCCGGCACGGTGCCCGACGCACAACGCCCAGTGGTGACCGGTCCCGGTGGCACTCCACTCGTCCGTCCACTCCCCCGGATCCCGGCCGAAGTCGACCCGGGACGTGGTGTTGCCGATCGCCAGGAGCGGTCCGGGGACCACTTCGCCCTCGGACGCGATGAACGAGTACGAACCGTCGCGGTTCTGCCCGACCGCGAAGGTCGTGACGGGCCCGTGGGTCACGTCGAACTCGACGCTGACGCCGTACCCCCGCTTGCCGTGATAGACACCGAGACCGCGGAGCAGCGGTTCGGCGGAAGAGATCTGCAGATGCGCCGGTCCGTCGTGACCCATCTCGACGACCCCGTCGCGGAAGTTCAGTGCCTGCAGTTCCGTGAACGATCCACCGGCGCCCATCCGGTCCGCGACCAGCATCGCGACCGCGGTGCGAATGTCGTACTCCCCGGCCAGCGGAATACCGCGGGCGGTGAGCAGGGACGCTCCGAGAATCATTCCGGCGCCGAGCTGTTCGTGCAGTTCACCGTCGAGCCCGCGATGGTAGTACGCCATGGCGTCGAGCGCGAAGTCCGCGACGAGGCGGTCGAGTCCGACGGAGACCCTGGCTCCCCATGCGAGATCGTCCGCGTTCACCGAACTGTCGAGCGCGAAAACCTCTTTCGCGAGTGCGACGCGGTCGGCCGTCTCACGATCGGAGACCGCATCGACCCGCACCCGGAGGTCGTCGAATTCGAGCACCTCCACGTGCGCGCCGAACTGCGACGACAACAGGGTCATGTCGGTCGAGATGTCGAGCATCCCCGGGTACAGGTGACCCATGAGCCCCAGACGGGCGTGCCGCAGGGCGGCTCGTGCCGAGGCGGCACTCACCCAGGCGTCGATGCGCCGCCAGGCGTTCTCGTCGTGCAGGTAACCGGACACCGACCGGAAGTCGATGCCGCTGCGCCGGAACACGTTCGCGACCTCCGGCAGCGGGCACTGCCCGCAGTAGGCCAGCCACGTTCCCGTGTCGGTGTTCGCGTGATCCATCGCCTCGGTCGGCTGCAGATCGATCAGCAGCACCGGTACGTTGGTCCGCTGCGCGATCGGCAGCACCATCGACGACGTCAGGTAGGTGGTCAGGAAGATCACCACCAGGTCGCAGTCGGCCTGCCTCAGCGTCTCGGCCGCGGCCGCGGACTCCTGCGGGTCCGAGACGAAGCCGGCGTCGACGACCTGACAGTCCTGCTCCTCGAATCGGCCCGTCACGTACCGGACGGACTCCTGCAGGACGCCCCGGAGCCCGGGGAACTGCGGCCAGTAGGCGCCGAGCCCACCTGACACCAGCCCCAGCCGGGTCTTCCGGGGACGCACGCGTTCGAGGCGGGCGGGCACGGTGTCTGCCGTCGTCGCGGTCATCACGCGCCCCAGCTCGCCTGGTTTCCGCCGACCCGCTCGCGCTCGATCCGCTCCAGGTATCCGGAGCGCGCGAATGCGCCGACCGGGTCGGCGTCCCTGCCCTGCGATTCGCGCAGTTCGGCCAGCAGCGGCCGGACGTCGGTGTTGTACCCGTCCATCAGCACGGCGTGGGCACCGAGCACGTCACCCGACTGCTGGGCCGCCTCGAGTGCGTCCCCGTCGACGAGCAGTGCCTTGGCGGTGGCTTCCTGGACGTTCATGATCGACCGGATCTGGCCGGGAATCTTCGGCTCGATGTTGTGGCACTGGTCGAGCATGAAGTTCACCCCGGAGTCCGGGAGATGCGCGCCCGCCCGGACGATCTCGTGCATGATCCGGAACAGCTGGAACGGGTCCGCGGATCCGACGATCAGGTCGTCGTCGGCGTAGAAGCGGGAGTTGAAATCGAAGGCCCCGAGCCGTCCCTGCCGGATCAGCTGGGCGACGATGAATTCGATGTTCGTGCCCGGCGCGTGATGACCGGTGTCCAGGACCACCTGTGCCTTCTCGCCCAGTGCCAGGCAGTGCAGCAGCGACGTTCCCCAGTCGGGGATGTCGGTGGTGTAGAAGTACGGCTCGAAGAACTTGTACTCGATCAGCAGGCGGTGATCGTCGTCGAGTTCGGCGTAGATCTTCTGCAGCGAATCGGCGAGCCGATCCTGCCGGGCGCGGATCGAATCCTGGCCGGCGTAGTTGGTGCCGTCGGGCAGCCACAGCTTCAGATCCTTCGAGCCCGTGGCCCGCATGACGTCGATGCACTCGACGTGGTGGGCGACCGCCTTCGCCCGGATCTTCGGGTCGGCGTTGGTGAGCGACCCCAGCTTGTAGTCGTCGTCTTGGAATACGTTGGAGTTGATCGCACCCAGCGACACCCCCTGATCGGCGGCGAATGCGGCGAGTTTGCCGAAGTCGTCGACGTGGTCCCACGGGATGTGCAGCGACACCCTCGGCGCCGCACCGGTCACCCGGTGCACCTGGGCGGCGTCCTCGATCTTCTCGTAGGGGTCGCGTGGGACGCCGGCCGTGGCGAACACCTTGAATCGGGTTCCGGAGTTCCCGTAAGCCCAACTGGGAACTTCGATCCCGAAGTCGGCGAGGGCCGAGATGTCTCGGTCGGTGCGCCGAGTGTCAGTTGCCGTCATGGTGAATCATCCTTCGGTGGAGATCGTGTGGTCGAGATGGGTGTGAAGCTGCGCGTCCAGGTCGAAGATCTCGGTGAGGAGCGTGAATCCCTCGTCGGGCGCCACTCCGTCGAGTTCGAAGAACGGCGCCATGTCGTGTTGCCACCGGCGGTTGACGTCGGTGCGGGCCATGGCCGCCTGCGCCTGTTCGAGATTCTCCGACTCGACGTAGCCGACGATCAGCCCGTCCGGCCGGATGTGCAGCGAATAGTTGTGCCAGCCGCTGGCTTTCAGGGCCTCGAGCATCTCCGGCCAGACGCGGGCGTGACGGCGAACGTACTCGTCGATCCGGTCCGGCCGGAGTTGCAGGGTGAAGCAGTACTTGTTCATCGGAGCGTTCAGAAGTTGTACTGGTCGATGGTGTTCGCGTCGAACACGGTCGGCGGGCCGAGCACGACCTCACCGCCGGCGCCGATCGTGTACTCGCCGAGCTTGCCTGCCGTGAACTTCTGCCCCTCGGCGCCGGTGATCTGACCGGACGCCAGTGCGGCACCGGCGTAGGCGGAGAGGTAGCCGATGTTGGTCGGGTCCCAGAGCGCGAATTCCTTGACGGTGCCGTTCTTCACATATTCCCGCATCTGGTTGGGGGTACCGAGGCCGGTGAGGACGACGTTGCCCTTGTAGCTCGACGACGAGATGTAGCGGGCCGCGGCGGCGATGCCGACCGTCGTGGGCGACACGATCGCCTTCAGGTCGGGGTAGGTCTGCAGGAGGCCCTGCGTTTCCTGGAACGACTTCTGGTCGTCGTCGTTGCCGTACACGGTGGCCACGAGTTCGATGTTCTGGTACTCCGGCTTGCTCGCGAGCTCGGACTTCAGCACCTCGATCCAGGCGTTCTGGTTGGTGGCGTTGGGGGTCGCGGACAGCACGGCGATCTTGCCGGTGCCGCCGATCTGCTCGCTCGTCATCTTCGCGAGCGTCTCACCGACGCCCTGGGTGGTGGCCTGGTTGATGAACAGGTCGCGGCAGTCCTCGGCCGCGTCGGAATCGAACGTCACGACCTTGATGCCGGCGTCGCGGGCCTGGTTCAGCGACGGGCACACGGCGTTCGGATCGTTGGCCGCGATGTTGATCACGTTCTGGCCCTGCTGGATCAGCGTGTTGATGTAGGACACCTGCGAGGACGCGCTCGCATCGTTGGGGCCGACGAGCTTGTACTCGCCGCCGAACTCCTCCACTGCGGTCTTGCCGCCCCCGACCTCGATGTCCGAGTAGGGATTGTTGAGCTGCTTGGGGAGGAACGCGACCTGCAGACCGTCCTGGATCGGCGCGTCGGGGTTCGCGGTACCGGTGGCACGGTCGCCACCGCCCGAGTTCGACGCCGAATCCTGGGTGGTGCCGCCGCAGGCCGTCAGTCCGATCGAGACTGCGACGATCCCCGCCAGGGGAACGAAGGTCCGGCGGAATCGGGTCATGGTGGATCCTTTCCTCGTGTTCGCGTCACTGCGAACGCTGAAGTGAGAAAGAGCTGTGGAGCAGGGGAATTCAGGAGGCGTTCTGCAGCTTTCGACGCTGCGCGGACGTCCGCACGGTCTTCAGCAGATTCGGAAGCAGAACGGCCACGATCAAGAGAACGCCGGTGACGATGGTGAGCGCCTCGTTCGAGATGTCCTCGAGCCGCAGCGCATTCTGCAGCGTGGCGAGCAGCACCACCGCGGCGAGCACGCCGGCCAACCGGCCCTTGCCGCCGAAGATCGACACACCGCCGAGGAGCACCGCGGCGACCACGGCCAGTTCGAGACCGGATCCGTTGTCGGCCCTGGCGCTCGAGTACCGCAGACTCCACAGCACTCCGGCGAGGGCGGCGACCGCCCCGCACACCACGTAGAGCCAGAACTTCAGCCGCGCCCCGTCGATACCGGCGAAGCGCGCGGCCGTGTCGCTCGCGCCGGTGGCGTAGATGTCGCGACCGAGCGGCGTGGCCTGAAGGATCACCGCGAACACGACAGCCACCACGACCAGCGGAATGGCGAGATTGGGAATGGACGTGCCCCCGACCGTTCCCGTCACCCACGACGTGTACGCCCGGGGGAAGTTGGACACCGCCTGGTCACCGAGGAGGACGAACGCGAGCCCGCGGAAGAGGGCAAGGGTGCCGATCGTGACGGCCAGGGACGGCAGGCCCAGCTTGGCGACCAGGTAACCGTTGAGGGCACCGAGGACGCAGCCGAGCAGGATACACATCGGGATGATCATCTCGATGGCGAAGCCGTTGTTCCACATCCAGCCCATCGCGGCGCCGCTCAGCCCCAGGACGCTCGCCACCGACAGGTCGATCTCCCCGGTGATGATGATGAACGTCATCGGCAGCGCGATCAGGAAGATCGGCGCCAGATCGAGGACGAGGAACGTGAAGTTCCGGCTGCTCCCGAAGTCGGGGTTGGTGACCGAGGCGACCACCAGCACGACGACCGTGATGGCGATGATCGCCGAATCCCAGCCGGCGAGCACCTCACGGACGCGGCCGACCGTCGACGTCCGACCTGCGGTGTCCGGCTGTGCGGTCGTCGCCGGCTCGATGGTGTCAGTCGACATGAGCGCTCCTCTTCCGAAGTTGCTGTGCGGCACGCACCGCGAGCAGCCGATCGGCCGCGATGGCGATGAGAATCAGCGCACCGACGATGGCCTGCTGCCAGAACTGGTTGATCTGGAGAACGGGCAGCGAACTGTTGATGGTGGTCAGGAGCAGCGCGCCGAGCGCGGCGCCCCAGACGGTGCCGACGCCACCGACCACGGCCACACCGCCCACGACGGCGGCCGCGATCACGTTGAGTTCGTAGCCGGATCCGGCGGCGGCGTCGACGGTGCCGAAACGCGCCGCGAACATGACCCCAGCGATTCCGGCCATGGCCCCGGAGAACACGAAGGCGAGCAGGATGCGCTTACCGACGGCGATGCCCGCGAGTTCGGCGGCGTGGCCGTTCGACCCGATGGCGTAGAGGTCGCGGCCGCTGCGGTACCGACGGAGATACACCCCGGCGAGGACCACCGCCACGACCGCGACGACGACGAGCACCGGGACACCGAGAAGCGTTGCGGTGCCCAGCTTCAGGAAGTTCGACGGCATCTCGTCGGCGGTGATCTGCTCGCCGCCCGCCCACAGGTAGGCGATGCCCCGGAAGATGTACATCGTGCCGAGCGTGACGACCAGGGCGGGAACTCCGCCGAACCGCACGAGCAGCGCGTTGGCGAGTCCGCAGATCGCGCCGACCACGATACCCGCGAGAATCCCCACCACGATCGGTGCGCCGTCGGCGCCCTTCATGACACTGCCCGCGGCGAACGCCGACAGGCCGAGAACCGAGCCGACCGACAGGTCGATGTTCTTGGTGATCATGACGACGGTCTGCCCGACCACCAGAACTCCGACGATCGATGCCGCCAGCAGGATGTCGCGAATACTCTGGGAGGACAGGAAATTGCTGTTCTGCATCGTGGTGACCACGACCAGCACGATCAGCGCGGCGAGGATGCCGAGCGAACGGACCTGCAACACCTTCTCGATCAGGGACGGCCCCTCGTCCGATTTCACCGACGGCTTCGCGGCGCCCGACGGCGCGACGCGGGTGGGTGCGCTCATGCGGCAGCCTCCGAACCCGTTGCAGCGAACATGATCTTCTCCTCGTCGGCCTCGGACCTGCTCAGTTCCGACACGATTCGTCCTTCCCTCATCACAAGGACGCGATCGGCCATCCCGAGCACCTCCGGCAGTTCGGAGGAGATCATCACGACGGCGACGCCCTCACTGGCGAGCGTCGAGATGATCCGGTGCACTTCGGCTTTGGTGCCGACGTCGATTCCGCGAGTGGGTTCGTCCACGATCAGGACGCTCGGTGCGGTGGCCATCCACTTGGCGAGCACGACCTTCTGCTGATTGCCACCCGACAGCACCCCGACGGGGTCGGTGATGCGCGCGTACTTGGTCTGCAGTTTCTTCGTCCACTCGTATGCCGACCGTCGCTCCCGTCCGCCGACGAGGAAGCCGAACCGCGCGAGGGCGGACGACCGCGTCAACGTGGCGTTGCGCTCGATCGACATGTCCAGGATCAGGCCCTGCTGGCGACGATCTTCCGGGACGAGCGCCATTCCGGCACGCATCGCGGCCTTCGGATTGCCCTTGCGCAGGCTCTTGCCGCGCACCCGGACGTCGCCGCTGTCGCGCGGGTCCACACCGAACGCCGATTGCATGACCTCGGACCGGCCGGCCCCGACGAGCCCGGACAGCGCCACGATCTCACCGGCCCGGACCTGGAAACTGATGTCGGAGAACACCCCTGCACGCGACAGGTTCTCGATCTCGAGGACGACGGCGCCCGGTTCCACGTCGATCTTCGGGAACAGCGCGCCGAGGTCGCGGCCGACCATGCTGCGGACGAGGTCGTCGACCGTCAGTCCCGCCAGCTCCGACGTGGAGATGTGCCGTCCGTCGCGCATCACGGTGACCCGCTGGCACAACGCGAAGATCTCCTCGAAGCGGTGCGAGATGAACATGACCGCCGCGCCGGACGCGCAGAGGGACCGGGCGACCTTGAACAGCCGCTCCACCTCGTTGCCGGACAGCGCCGCGGTCGGCTCGTCCATGACGATGACGTTGGCGTCGGTGGAGAGCGCCTTCGCGATCTCGACGAGCTGCTGGTCGGCGATCGACAGCCCGCTGGCCAGCCGGTCCGGGTCCATCGGGACACCGAGACGGTCGAACAGCGCGCGGGCGGCGGTGTTCATCGCGCCGCGGTCGATCATTCCGAACCGGGCCCGCGGCTGGGTGCCGATGAAGATGTTCTCCGCAATGGTGAGGTCGGGGAACAGCGTCGGCTCCTGGTAGATGACCGCGATACCCCGGGCCTTGGCATCCGAGGGCGACCCGAGCGACACTTCCTCGCCGCCGACGAGGAGCGATCCGGTGTCGGGGCCGTGCACGCCGGCGAGCATCTTCACGATGGTCGACTTGCCTGCACCGTTCTCTCCGACGAGGGCGTGTGCCTCGCCGCCGTAGAGCGGAAACGACACACCCTGAACAGCAGCGACGTTGCCGAAGGACTTGGTGACGTCCCGAACTTCCAGCAACGGCACCGCAGGGGGGACGCTCATTCAGCACCTCCGATTGAAACGGTTCATTTCTCGCTCATGAAGCTAGGAGTGATAGGCGCCACAAGTCAAGAGGTTCGGCATAGCCCGTCACCACCGTGACTCTATCGTTATAAAAGCACGCCAGGTCCTTTACTGACCGCCTCGCATCGTCACGCCTGGCAGTCGGTCTTGATTCCGCCCCCGCGGACGGCGATACTGGGTCTGAAGCGATTCAAAACCGCCGGATTGTTCTCGGGCACCGGCCGACGCGACAATGTGCGTTGTCGAACGAGCCGGCTGAAGGGGGAATCGAATGGCAGCGTCCATGCGCGAGGTCGCCGCACTCGCGGGCGTCTCGATGGGAACGATCAGCAACGTGCTCAACCACCCCGAACTGGTGTCCGAGGCGACCCGTCAGCGAGTGCATGCGGCCATCACCCAGCTCGGCTTCGTCCGCAACGACGCCGCCCGCCAACTCCGCGCCGGCCAATCGCGGATGCTCGCCGTCGTCGTCCTCGACGCGCGCAACCCCTTCTTCGTCGACGTCGCGTCGGGCGCCGAGGAAGTCGCCGAGGCGAACGAGCTGCTGATGGTCATGGTCAGCACCGGCGAATCGGAAGAACGCGAGAACCGGCAGCTCGGTCAGCTCATGGAACAACGCGTCCACGGAATCCTGCTCTGCCCCACCGGCGAGAGCACCCCGATGCTCGCCAACCTCGACCGTCAGGGCACACCGGTGGTCCTGCTCGACCGCGGGTCCCGCACACCCGGCCGATCCTCCGTCGCCGTCGACGACGTCCACGGCGGCCGGATCGCCGCCCGCCACCTCATGGAGCAGGGGCACCGGAACCTCGTGTTCGTCGGCGGGCCCGACACCATCCGGCAGGTCCGCGACCGCCGGGACGGGGCGCTCAGCGCCGTCGCGGAATCGGCGAGCACGCGCATGCGCACCGTCGCCACCCCGTCCCTCAGCATCGAGGCCGGCGCCCAGGCGGCCCGCGAGATCCTCGCGATGGCGGGGGACGAGCGGCCCACGGCGGCGTTCTGCGCCAACGACCTGCTCGCGCTCGGAGTGCTCCAGGAGTTCATCCAGCACGGCAAGCGGGTGCCCGAAGACCTCGCGATCGTCGGGTACGACGACATCGACTACGCGGCCGGTGCGGCCGTGCCGCTGACCTCCGTCGCCCAGCCGCGGAACGAACTGGGACGAGCGGCGGCCGAGCTCCTGCTCGATCAGGTGAACAACCCCGACACCCACCGGCACCAGCAGCTCTCGTTCACCCCGACGCTCGTCGTCCGCGAGTCCACGGCCGCCTGCCCCGTGCGGGGTTGACGAGGGCCTGGACTCGCCAACCACGCACAGGGCCGAAGGCCTCAGGAGTATCTTTCGGACATGTCGAAGCCACCTCTGACACCGAAAGCCGCCGAGATGTTCGCTCGGCCCAATTACGCCACCATCGCCTGCGTCCGACCCGACGGCCAGCCCGTGTCCGTGGCCACCTGGTACCTGTTCGAGGACGGCAAGGTGCTGGTCAACATGGATGCCGAGCGCCGACGCCTGGACTACCTGCGCGGCGACCCCCGCGTCAGCCTCACCGCGATGGACCCCGACGACTGGATCACCCACGTCAGCGTCCAGGGCCGGGTGAAAGAATTCGTCGACGACGGCGAACTGGCCGACATCGACCGCCTCGCCACGCATTACACCGGCAAGCCGTACCCCGTCCGCGACCGGAAACGGGTCAGCGCCTGGATCGAGATCGACACCTGGCACGGCTGGGGGTCGCTGAAACAGTCCTGAACCGACTCCGCGACGACGACAACCGGGATGACGACGCCCCGCGCCGCAACGGTCCTCGCCGTGGCCACGGCGGTGATCGGCAGCCTGCTGCTGAGCGCACCACCGGTCCGCGAACCGGGACCGCCGGCCGCGACGGTCGCCCAGCCCGCCGCGCCTCCTCCGCCGCCGCCCGTGGTCCTGACCCCGGCGGAGGTCGAGGCCACGGTGATCCCGGCGATCGTCACGCTCGTCGCGGATTCGGGTCTCGTCGAAACCGCGGGAACGGGGATCGTGCTCACCCCCGACGGCGTCGTCCTCACCAACCATCACGTGATCGACGGCGCCCTCGACATCAGCGCGGTGAGCCTGGGCAACGGTGTGGAGTACGTCGCGGACGTCCTCGGGTACGACAGTTCGCGCGACGTCGCGGTACTCCGGCTCCAGGGCGCGGGCGACCTCCCGGTGGCGACCCTCGCGAAGGACACCGCCGTCGGCATCGGTGACCCGGTGACCGCGGTGGGTAACGCGGAGGGAGGCGGAGTTCCGGTGGCGGCCCGCGGGTTCGTGACCGACGTCGAGCAGACGATCACCGCCCGCAGTTCCACCGACGGTTCCCGGAACCGGCTGAACGGGCTGATCCAGATCGATGCGGCGGTACGTCCCGGCGACTCCGGCGGGCCCCTCGTCGACGCCACCGCCGCCGTCATCGGCGTCAACACCGCGGGCAACGCCGACTCCGATCCCGCGAAACCCGCTCCCACCCAGCCGAGATCGTATGCGGTGCCCATCGACACCGCGATGACGATCGTCGATCAGGTCCGCGCCGGAACCACGTCCGCCACCGTGCACATCGGCGACACCCCTCTCCTCGGGATCAGCGTCACCGACGACGATCGGGGCGCCGAAGTGCTCTGGGTCAGCATCGGCACTCCCGCCGACGACGCAGGCATCGAGATCGGGGACGTCATCACCGAATTCGACGGAACACCCATCCGGTCCTCGGACGATCTCAGCGAACGCATGATCGCACGGCACCCCGGCGACGAGGTCGCGGTGCGCTGGTTCGACGACACCGGCCGACAGCGATCGACGACGATCGTGCTCGAGAAGGGCCCGCCGCGGTAGTCAGGCGGTCTTGTCCCGGGCGACACCGTCCTCCGGCCGCACACGCGACGCGACGAAACGCGCGATACGCCGAAGCACCGCACGGCTTTCCGGCAGACCGGGCCACAGCGCCGGGAACGCGTGCACCTGGCCGTCCCAGATCTGCAGCGTCGTCGGAACACCCGCAGCGCTCAGCCGATACGCCATCAGCTCCGAATCCGACCGCAGCACCTCGCCTTCCGCAGCGACCAGCAGCACAGGCGGCAGACCCTCGAGAGCGCCGTTCACGGGTGACAGCGCAGGGTCGAGCACGCCGTCCACCTCGCCGCCGAGCTTGCCGATGGTGACGAGCGCCTCCACTGGCGCGAACACGTCGCGGGCGGCATTGGCGTGCACCAGCTTGTCCGCGCAGTCCAGGTCCAGCAGCGGAGACAGTCCGACCAGGCCCGCGGGCAGATCGACGCCCTCCTCGCGGGCCTTCAGCGCGGTCGCGAAGACGAGGAACCCACCCGCCGAGTCACCGGCGAACACTGTCCCGCCCGCGCGGGCTCCGTTCTCCAGCAACCACTTGTACGCCGTCAGGCAGTCGTCGACCGAACCGCTGATGTTCGTGTCGGGCAGTTGCCGGTAGCCGACGTGCATCACCGGCAGCCGGGTCAGCTTCGCGATCGTCGCGACCACCGGCCGATGCGTGTTCAGCCCGCAGCACAGGAACCCGCCGCCGTGCAGATAGAGGACGACGCCGTCACCGAGATCCGGTGACACCCCCGGCGCGCGCACGATCTCCGCGTCGAATCCGGGCAGTCGCACCTTCTGGCGGCGGATACCGGAAGCCGGACGGATCCCCGCCGCCATGTCCAGCAGCGCGGCCCTGCGAATCGCCGACTCGTTGATCGGGGCCATCCGCACCACCGGCCGGAGAAACCACCTGCATGCCTGGTAGAGAACCTGGGATTCGATACTCGGCCCCGCGAGCCTCGCACCCGAACGGTATTGGACGATCGGTGTCCCGTTCCGCTGCTGCGCGGACGGCTTGCGGTCGTTCGGCACAGATTTCATGCCTTCTCCCCTGGTCGCCGATACCCGTCGCCATTGACGGATACGTAACTTCAACCTTGGAGTACCCGCCGCGATCGTGTGTCACTCATGGTGGCTTCGGCCCCAAGTCGTTATCCCCTTTGCCCGAATCGTTATCGCGGGCGTGCCAAGTGGGACATCGGGCGTCCGGCTCAGCCGAAATCGAGGTCGTCGAGCTCCTCCACGACGGTGACCTTTCGCTTGCGTCCGCCCATCACCCTGCCGATGCCGCGGCGTCCGGTGTCCGCGTTGCCCGAGGGCAGGATCCGCTGCGGCGCCACCCGGGGTCGCGCCACGTGCACGGGAGGCACGGCCGCGGCGGCAGCCGGAGGTTCCACGGGTTCGGGAGCCGCGACGGGCGCTCGGGGCGGGAGGGGAGGCCGGGGCGGGAGTGGCGCCTTGACGGCGGCCACGGACGGCGACGTGACGACCGGCTCGAAGACCCGTTCGCGGCGAGGCAGGCCGGTTTCCCGGAGGTCCACGTCGTCCAGGTCGACCACCCACCGCACCCGGTGATCGAGACCACGTTCCTGCAGCTCGGCCCAGATCTCGTCATGCCACGTCGACGGCTCGCCGCTACCGAACGCCCGGGAGTTCGCACTGACCCACACCACGTCCTCGGACGGGCGGCGATCGGCGATGTCCAGGACCGTCAGCCAGTTCACCGTGGCGGTGTAGCCGTGCCGCTTCTTGTCCACATAGGGGCGGCGACGCTGCAACTCGCGACCGGCGATCTCGAGGTGCGACGCGTGCGCCGGCTCGATCACGTCGCAGCCCATCGCCTCGAGCTGCCGGGCCAGCGAGTCGACGTACCCGTCGGCCTTGGCCCGGGCGGCATCCACGAAGACCGACAGATCCTCCCGGAGCCCGAGCCGGTCGTACATGCGCGCCTGGACGGTGAGGGCCTCGATCATCGCGACCGATTCGCGCTGGTACCGGTGCGCGACCTCGACGAGGACCAGGCGCGGCACGAGTACCCGGCTCCCCTGCTCGAGGGCGCCGCGGACGAACGTCTCGAAGCGCACGTCTCGAGTGACGGCCGAGGTATCGAGAACAATCAGCATTGATCGATTCTCACCGAACACACCCGCCACACCAGAGAAGTTGCTGAGTCGTTACCGAAACACCCGGATAGGGGTCATCGCAGCACCCGCCGGGCCATTGCCGCGTGGTTGCCCGGCAGCGCCTAGTGGATCTTGAAGATCACCGCGCGCTGCACGACGAAATTGATGACCGTCGCCGTGCCCTGAGCGATGACGAACGCGAGCGGCAGACGCCACCATTCGTCGGGGAATGCGTGGTACATCACCCAGTTGAGGCCCACCTGCACGGCGAACGTGACCGCGTAGAGGATGACGACGGCCACGAAGCGGGCGCGGCTCGGTTCGGCCTTGAACGTCCACCGGCGGTTGATCAGGTACGCGGTGGTGGTGCCCGCGATGAAGCTGATCGACTTCGCCACGTTCACGGGGAGCCCGACCACTTCCAACAGCAGGAAGTACAGCCCGAAGTCGACGATGGCCGACAATCCACCGGTCAGGACGAAACGGATGATCTGCGTCTTCAGGTCCAGTGCGTCGTCCGCGATGTTCTCGGTGACGGGGATCTCGACGGGGAGCGGAACGTGCGGTTCGTGCTCGTGACTCGGCTGGGTTTCTGACACGACGACGAGGCTAGCGCCCCGTGAGTACTTGTCGACCGCCCGCGGTGGATAAGCACGCACGGGCCCGCGGGGCCGGCCTCCGGGTACCCTCTACCTCGATGTCCACGACAGCAGAAGAGACGCCCACCCAGGCGCTCCCCACACAGACCCGCACCCTCACCGGCTGGGGACGCACCGCGCCCACCACCGCGCAGGTGCTGTCCACTCCCGACGTGGAAGTGATCGCGCGAGCGGTTGCCCAGGTCGCGGAGCAGAACGAGTCGAAGCCCGCTCACCTGCAGCGTGGGGTGATCGCCCGTGGCCTCGGCCGCTCCTACGGCGACCCGGCGCAGAACGCCGGTGGCCTGGTCATCGACATGAACGCGCTGAACCAGATCCACCGCATCGACCGCGACACCCACCTGGTCGAGGTCGACGCCGGCGTCAACCTGGACCAGTTGATGAAGGCGGCCCTGCCGTTCGGTCTGTGGGTTCCGGTGCTGCCCGGCACCCGGCAGGTCACCATCGGCGGCGCCATCGGCTCCGACATCCACGGCAAGAACCATCACAGCGCCGGCAGCTTCGGCAACCACGTGGTGTCCCTGGACCTGCTCACGGCCGACGGCAAGGTGCGGACGCTGACGCCGAAGGGCGGCCGCAACGACCCCAAGGGCGCGCTGTTCTGGGCGACGATCGGCGGCATGGGCCTGACGGGCATCATCCTCAAGGCCACCATCAAGATGACGCCCACCGAGACGGCGTACTTCATCGCCGACGGCGACGTCACCCAGACGCTCGACGAGACCATCGCGCTGCACAGCGACGGCAGCGAATCCAACTACGAGTATTCGAGCGCCTGGTTCGACGCCATCGCGGCGCCGCCGAAGCTGGGTCGCGCCGCGATCTCCCGCGGTTCGCTCGCGAAGCTCGACCAGTTGCCGGCCAAGCTGCAGAAGAACCCCCTCGCGTTCGACGCGCCGCAGCTGCTGACGTTCCCGGACGTCTTCCCGAACGGTCTCGCCAACAAGTTCAACTTCTCGATGATCGGCGAGCTGTGGTTCCGGAAGTCCGGCACGTACCGCGACAAGGTTCAGAACTTGACGCAGTTCTACCACCCGCTCGACATGTTCGGTGAATGGAACCGCGCCTACGGATCCAACGGATTCCTGCAGTACCAGTTCGTGGTGCCGACCACCGCGGTCGAGGAATTCAAGGCCATCATCCGCGACATCCAGAAGTCGGGGCACTACTCGTTCCTCAACGTGTTCAAGCTGTTCGGCGAGGGCAACCAGGCCCCGCTGAGCTTCCCGATCCCGGGCTGGAACATCTGCGTCGACTTCCGCATCAAGCCCGGCCTGAACGAGTTCGTCACCGAACTCGACAAGCGGGTCCTGAAGTTCGGCGGCCGCCTCTACACGGCCAAGGACTCGCGGACCACCGCCGAGACCTTCCACGCCATGTACCCGCGGATCGACGAGTGGATCGCCACCCGCCGCAAGTACGACCCCACCAATGTCTTCGCCTCCGATATGTCCAGAAGGTTGGAACTCTAGTGATCAACGCTGTCGGGAACCCCCAGACTCTCCTGCTGCTCGGTGGCACCTCCGAGATCGGTCTCGCAATCTGCGAGGAGTACCTGAAGAAGGCGCCGATGCGGGTGATCCTCGCCGCGCTGCCGGGTGATCCCGGTCGCGATGCCGCCGTCGCCCAGCTGAAGGCGGCCGGCGCCAACGCCGTCGACGTCATCGACTTCGACGCCGTCGACACCGAGAGCCACCCGAAGGTCATCGACGAGGCGTGGGCCAAGAGCGACGTCGACGTCGCCATCGTCGCGTTCGGCCTGCTCGGCGACGCCGAGGAACTGTGGCAGAACCAGCGCAAGGCCGTCCAGATCGCCGAGGTCAACTACACGGCCGCGGTGTCGGTGGGCGTGCTCGTGGGCGAGAAGATGAAGGCACAGGGCTTCGGCCAGATCATCGCCATGTCGTCCGCCGCAGGCGAGCGCGTGCGGCGCTCCAACTTCGTGTACGGATCCACCAAGGCCGGACTCGACGGCTTCTACCTCGGACTCGGTGAGGCACTGCGTGAGTTCGGTCCGCGCGTCCTCGTCATCCGACCCGGCCAGGTCCGCACCCGCATGTCCGCGGACGTGAAGGAAGCCCCGCTCACCGTGAACAAGGAAGACGTGGCCAAGCTCGCCGTCACGTCGGCGGAGAAGGGCAAGGATCTCGTGTGGGCGCCGGGCGCCTTCCGCTACGTGATGATGATCCTGCGGCACATCCCGCGACCGATCTTCAAGAAGCTGCCCATCTAAGCTTCGCCCTCGTGACGGAAGCAGACGTAGCACCGGCCCGACGGTCCCTGTCGACAGCTCTCGAAATGCTGCTGGGGGCCGTCGTGGCCGCAGTGGTGGCGGCGGTCGGACTGTTCGCGTTCGCGCGGGTGCAGTGGCCGGCGTTCAACTCGTCCAACGTGACTCAGGCCGTCACCACGGTCGGCCAGGTCGTGGCCATCGCGGGAATCGCGGTGTCGGTGCTGCTCGTGCGACTGCACCGGGCTCCGCGGTTCGCCCGGCTGCTGTCGTGGGCGAGCCTGTCCGGGTTCGTGACCGTCACCCTCGGCCTGCCTCTCGCGGCCACCAGGCTCTATCTCCACGGCGTCTCCGTCGACCAGGAGTTCCGCACCGAGTACCTCACGCGGCTGACCGACTCGGCGGCACTGCGCGACATGACGTACGCCGACCTGCCGCCGTACTACCCGGCCGGCTGGTTCTGGGTGGGCGGACGCGTCGCCAACCTCCTCGGCATGGACGGCTGGGAAGCCTTCAAGCCGTACGCCATCGGATCGCTCGCCGTCGCAGCCGTCGTGGCACTGGTGTTGTGGAGCAACCTGATCCGCCACGACCTGGCCATCGTGGTCTCCCTCGCGACCACGGCACTCGTCCTGGCCTACGGGTCACCCGAACCGTACGGCGCCGTCATCACCCTGCTGATCGGTCCCGCACTCGTCCTCGCCTGGGGCGGGCTGCACCGTGTCGACGGTCGCGGCGGCTGGGGCGCCGTGATCGGCACCGGTCTGTTCCTCGGTCTCGCCGCCACGTTCTACACGCTGTATCTCGGACTCGCCGCCTTCGCGATCACCCTGCTCGCACTGCTGGCCGCAACCCTGCGGATTCGCGCCCAGAAGTCGTGGCGGGCGGCGATCGATCCGCTCGTCCGGCTGATCGTGATCGCCGCCGTCTCCGGCCTTCTCGCGCTGACCGTCTGGCTGCCGTATCTGCTGAAGGTCGTGGGAGGTTCGCCCGCGGCGTCGGGAACAGCACTGCACTATCTGCCCGAGGCAGGCGCGCATCTGCCGCTGCCGATGATCCACTTCTCCCTCACCGGGGCACTGTGCCTGCTCGGCACCATCTGGCTCGTCGCCCGCGCGTCGACGTCGCGGCGCGCGCAGGCACTCGGCGTCGGAGTGGTGGCCATCTACCTGTGGTCGCTGCTGTCGATGGCGTTCACCGTGCTCGGCAGCACCCTCCTCTCGTTCCGGCTCGAGCCTGTGCTGATCGTCCTGCTCGGCGCGGCAGGTGTCTTCGGATTCGTCGAATTCGCAGGATGGCTCGTGCTCGCGACCAGCGACAACCCTCGGGTCAAGGGGGCGGTCCTGGTGATCGGGGTGCTGGGCGCGCTGTCGTTCGTCCAGAACATCCCCAAGTTCCTCGACTCCGACATCGCTGTCGCCTACACCGATACCGACGGCAACGGCGAACGCGCCGACCAGCGCCCACCCGGCGCCGCCGCCCACTACACGGCAGTCGACGAGCTGATCCAGGCGCAGGTCCCCCGCGCCCGCGACGACACGGTGGTCCTCACCGCCGACACCAGTTTCCTCAGCTTCTACCCCTACCTCGGGTTCCAGGCGCTGACGTCGCACTACTCGAATCCCCTGGCGGACTTCGCCGGACGCGCCCGGACCATCTCGGAGTGGAGCGAGCTCGAGACGCCCGACCAACTGGTGACCGCACTCGACACGGCGCCGTGGCGCGCCCCCGACGCGTTCGTGTTCCGCCAGGGCCCCGACGGGTACACGCTGCGGCTCGCCGAGGACGTGTATCCCAACGACCCCAACGTGCGCCGCTACACCGTCACGTTCCCGAAGGAACTGTTCGACGACCCTCGATTCACGGTATCGGAGACCGGACCGTTCGTGGTCGTCACAAGAAACTGATCGGTCTGTTCACGTTTACCTCACCCTGCCCGCGGGAACCCCGCACCCAATCAGGGAGGCGGGAATTTTCCGCGCCCCGAGGGGAATTGTCGGGTCGTCGCGAGGAGCGGTCATGCCGGATGCAGTGGAGCCTCGACGTGCCGGTAGCGGTGCCGAGAACTATCTTCTCGGCACCGCCGGCGGTGAGGTGGTCGTGCATGCCGGACTCGTCGTGACGATCGGAGCGATCGTCGGTGTCTACGTCGGGCACTGGGTGCTTTTCGTGATCGCCTTGCTCGGCGCCGCCGTGTGGATCACAGGCGACATCGTCGTCCATGTCAGTCGACAAAGGTCGCCGGACATCAGTCCGGCGACCCCTGTCAGGCACCCTGTCGGGCGGGCTGCCTAGTTGAGCTTCTGCGGCACACCGTAAGTCATCACGGTGTCACCGTTCTCCGTCACGGCCATCGCGTACGGACGGATGGTGACCGGCCCGATAGCACCGGAGATGGAGCCATGAACTCCCTGCATCCTGACCACAGCGGCCGATCCGTCGAACTCCTGACCCTCGAGGAGCGGAACGGTGGTGATTCCACCGGGCTCCAGGTCGATGTCGAGTTCCTGCGACGGAATGATGTCACCGGCGAGTTCCGCGTTGGTCCCCGCGTTGAGATTCAGACTTTCGAACCCCATCGTGCCGAAACCGATGTCGATTCCATTGCTCGACCCGATTGCGAACCCGAGTCCGGGCGAATTGAGAACGATCGTCGCGCCGGCCAATGCGACCGGATAACCGATCTGATAACCGACGGTGAGCTGAGTTCCCTCGAACTCCTCCGCGTTCGGGCCGGTAATGGCGACCCCCGCGTAACCGTTGTGGAAGAACTCCACGCTGGTGGGTACGCCGTCCAGCGGCGGCACCGTCTGATACACCGTGTCGCCCTGCACGACTTCGATGCGATTTCCCCTTGCATCGATCACGGAGCTGGAATTGTCCACGCCGGCCGACGCGGAGCCATTACCCATGACCATGGCGAGCGCGGCGATGCCTGCGACTGCCACCGAGCGTGTAAACCGTTTGTACCCAAATCGAGATGTGCTGATGTCCGTCATGCCGACCCCATTCAGAGTGCACTGCAACCGATACGAAAAAGCATGCTGAGCGTAACCAGTGGGGCAGGAGAATATCCCTGTATTGATCAGAAGTTCACAAATCAACTTGATGTGATACACGCAACAATCACGCGATCGCAACCCAGGAAGCTCTCAGCGACCTCCGGTACCCTCGGTCGATTGACATCGACCCGAGAACCGGAGGCGCAGCTGCGTGACTGAGATACTCACCCAGGTCGAGACCACTCGGCAGGCAGAGAGCACCAGCACCACTGCTCGCCCTCTCCGCTCCCGCCTCCGGCCGCACCCGGCCGACGTCGCGGCGATCGTCTTCTATGTCGGCCTCGCCGCATTCGTGTTGGCCCGCCAGTGGAAACACCTCGGAACCGGCTATCTGGTGCGCAGCGGCCAGGACCAGACGATGTGGGAATGGTTCTTCGCGGTCGCGGCACGCTCACTGGTCCATCTGGAGAATCCGCTGTCCAGCGACCTGCAGAACTATCCGCTGGGCGTCAACCTCATGGGTAACACGGCGATGTTCGGCATCAGCATTCCGCTGGCGCCGGTCACGCTGTTGTTCGGACCCAACGTCACATTCACTCTCGCGCTCACACTTGGCCTGTCGGGCACGGCAATTGCCTGGTATTGGGTGTTTTCGCGGCATGTGGTGTCGTCGCGACTCGCGGCCGCCGTCGGCGGTGGTCTGTGCGGTTTCGCCCCCGCCCTGATCTCGCACACCAACGGGCACCCCAACTTCGTCGCCCTGTTCCTGCTGCCCTTCATCGCGCTGGCCGTGATCAGGCTGGGCAGCGGGGCGCGCCCGGTGCGCGACGGCATCCTTCTGGGCCTGCTGATCGCCTATCAGATATTCCTCGGCGAAGAACCGCTGCTGATCTACGCTCTGGCGTTCGCGGTCTTCGGTGCCGCCTTCGCCGCGTCGCGCCCGCGAGCGGCATTCGCGGCGGCCAAGCGCAGCATCAAGGGATTCGCGATCGCGGGCGGCATCGCGCTGGCCATCGCCGCCGTACCCCTGTGGTGGCAGTTCTTCGGACCCGACAGCTACCGGGCGATCGAACACGGCCCGGTCGGCAACGACACCGAGGCGTTCACCAGCTTTCCGACCTCCTCGCTGGCCGGCGAGCCCGGGTCCGCCGAGTTCAGCATGAACGCCACCGAGGAGAACGCGTATTTCGGCTGGCCCCTGCTGATCCTCCTCGGCCTGTCGGCCCTGTGGCTGTGGCGCATGCCGCTGGCTCGCGCCGCGGCCGCGACCGTCGCCGTGATGGGCGTCCTGTCACTCGGGACATCGCTGACGATCGGCGGCTGGGACACCGGAATTCCCCTGCCGTGGAAGCTGATCTCACACCTGCCGCTCCTCGAGTCCGTTCTCGAATCGCGCTTCGCGATGGGCTGCCTGCCCGCCGCTGCCCTGCTGCTCGCGCTGGGCACCGACCGCGCCCTGGCGTCCGCCCGCGAGGGCCAGCGGACCACCACCCTGCTCTGGGTCGGCTGGCTCGCGGTGGCGCTGCTTCCGCTGACACCCACGCCGCTCGCCGTCGTGCAGCGCGACACCGCACCAAGTTTCTTTGCCGACGGCACGTGGCGGGAGTACGTCACCGAGGGCTCCGTCGTCACGGTGCCGCTCCCCTCCCCGGAGAACGCGCGGATGCTGCGCTGGCAGACCGAGCAGGATCTTGCATTCCCCATCGCCGGAGGGTATTTCGTCGGCCCAGCCGGCAGCGAGGACCAGGGAAAGTACGGGCCCGACGATCGCCCCACCGCACTACTGCTCGCGTCCGCACAGTCGTCGGGCCAGGTGCCTGCCATCGACGAGGCGACGAAAGCCCAGGCACTGACGGACCTAAAATTCTGGAACGCCGACGTCCTGGTCCTGCCGCACACCCAGAACGATCGCGTTCTGCGCGAGACGGTCCAGCAGCTCGTCGGGGCGCCCGCAAAGCCGGTCGACGGCGTGTGGGTGTGGGACGTGCGAGCACTGACGTAGGAAAGACCTACCGCGTCAACACTTCCGGACCGTCCTCACCGATGGCGACGGTGTGCTCGCTGTGCGCGGCACGGGCACCCGTCGCCGTGCGGAGTGTCCAGCCGTCTGCCTCGTGCCGGTAGTCGTCGGTGCCGTCGGCGATGAGCATGGGTTCGATCGCGATCACCATTCCCGGACGCAGCAGCATTCCCTTCCCGACGCGTCCCTCGTTGGGCACGTGCGGATCTTCGTGCATCTGCCTGCCGATGCCGTGCCCGCCGTGGTCGGCGAGCATCCCGTATCCCGCGCCGCGCGCGAACAGTCCGATGGCGGCACCGATGTCTCCCAACCGGTTTCCCGGCCGGGCGGCTGCAATGCCGTGTGCGAGAGCGGCTTCGGTGGCCTCGACGAGTGCGATGTCCGCCGGGTCCGCCGTTCCCACGACGAAACTCACGGCGGCGTCCCCGCACCAGCCGGCGAGCCTGGCGCCGCAGTCGATGCTGACGAGGTCACCGTCGCGGAGTTGATATTCCCCGGGAATGCCGTGCACCACAGCATCGTTCACGCTCGCACAGATGACCCCGGGAAACGGGCTGGGCGCCCAGTTCGGGTGATAGTCGAGGAACACGGGCTCCGCTCCCGCGTCGCGGATCACCGCGGCGGCCACCGCATCGAGGCCCTGGAGCGTCACCCCGATCGCGGCTGCCTCATGCACGGCGGCCAGAGCGTCGGCCACCACCCGGCCCGCGGCGCGCATCGCCTGCACCTCGGCCGCCGTCTTCAACTCGACCACAACACCCTCCACGACTGAATCCAATTTCTATACCGGTATTATCATATGGCACATGGTGCGTGTGCCGTTGACAGCAGAAGAACTCGAACGCGGGCAGAGGCTGGGTGAGCTGCTGCGATCCGCGCGAGGAGACATGAGCATGGTCACGGTCGCACTCGACGCGGGCATCTCCGTCGAAACCCTGCGCAAGATCGAGACCGGACGCATCGCGACACCCGCGTTCTTCACGATCGCCGCGGTCGCCCGGGTTCTCGACCTCTCCCTCGACGACGTCGCCGCGGTCGTGACCTTCGGTCCCGTGAGTACTTATTAACCGCCGCGCGTTAACAAGTACTCACAGGTGGCGGAGCCACCATCGCCTAACATCGTTCTGTGCCGTCCCAACCCCCGCCGCCTGACCTTCGGACCATCCGCACTTCCCGGCTCATCGCGATCGTCACCGGCCTGATCGGGTTCGTGCTCGCGCTGGCCACCCCGTTCCTGCCGGTGAAGCAGGACGCCGCGTCGATCGACTGGCCGCAGGACGGCACCCTGAACAGCGTCGAGGCGCCGCTGGTCTCGTACACACCGCTGGACATGCAGGTGAACGTGCCGTGCTCGGTGTTCACGCAACTCGGACCCGACGGCGGCACCGTCGTCTCCACCCTCCCGAATCGCGCGCCCGACTTCGAGAAGAACGGTCTCGTCGTGAAGGGAGGCGCCGGCGGCACGGTCGACGTCACGATTCGCGGCATCTCCCTGATCTCGGCGGACGCCGCGGACCTCCAGGGCTGCACCGCTCTCACCGTCACATCCGACCATCAGCGGACGTCGGCCGAGATCACCGGAACCGCCGAACCCCTCGCCGGTTCCGTCGAGGGCGACCAGCGCCCGCAGATGGTCGGCCTGTTCACCGACCTGCAGGGCACGGCGCCGGCGGAGTTGAACGTGCACGTCCACCCCGACTCCCGATTCTCGTCCAGCCCCACCCTGCTCAAACTGCTGGCGATGATCGTGTGCGTCCTCGCAACACTGACTTCGCTGTACGCGTTGCACCGTGTGGACGGCATCGACGGTCGTCGCGCCCGCCGCTTCCTGCCCGCGCACTGGTGGAAGTTCACCGGTGTCGACGCGGTCGTGATCGGGACGCTGCTGCTGTGGCACGTGGTCGGTGCCAACACCTCCGACGACGGCTACCTCCTCGGCATGGCCCGGGTGTCGGAGCATTCCGGCTACATGGCCAACTACTTCCGCTGGTTCGGTGTCCCCGAGGCACCGTTCGGATGGTCGTACGAGCTCCTCGCGGCGCTGGCGAAGGTGAGCACCGCGAGCATGTGGATGCGACTGCCGACGCTCCTCGCCGCCCTGCTCTGCTGGATGGTGATCAGCCGAGAGGTCATTCCCCGCCTCGGTGTGGCCGTGCGCCGCAACAGAACTGCCCTCTGGACCGGCGGACTGGTCTTCCTGGCGTTCTGGTTGCCGTACGACAACGGGCTGCGCCCCGAACCCGTCATCGCGCTCGGCGCCCTCCTCACGTGGTGTTCGATCGAGCGCGCCATCGCCACCGGACGACTACTCCCCGGCGCCGTCGCCGTGCTCATCGCCGCGTTCTCCCTCGCGGCCGGACCGTCGGGCCTGATCTGTATCGCCGCCCTGATCGCCGGCGCGCGGCCGATCCTGCAGATCGTGATCGCGCGCGGCCACCGAGTGGGTTTCGCGTCCCAGATCCTGCCGATCCTCGCCGCGGGAACCGTCGTGATGGTGGCCGTCTTCGCGGATCAGACACTCGCGACGGTGCTCGAGTCGACGCGCGTCCGCACCGCCCTCGGGCCCAACGTGGCCTGGTTCGACGAACGGCTGCGCTGGGATTCGCTCATGGGGATCTCGCCGGACGGCTCGCTGGCCCGCCGATTCGGCGTGTTCGTGATGCTGCTGTGCGTCGTGGTCTGCGTGATGCTGATCCTGCGCAAGGGGAAGGTGCCCGGGACCGCGATCGGACCGTCCCGCCGCATTCTCGGCATCGTGTTCGCGTCACTGCTGCTGATGATGTTCACGCCCACCAAGTGGACCCACCACTTCGGTGTGTACGCGGGGCTCGCCGGCTCGGTCGCGGTGCTCGCGGCGGTCGGGGTGGGGGCCGCGAGCATCCGCTCCAAACGGAACCGCACCCTGTTCGCCGCGGGGGTCCTGTTCATCCTCGCGGTCGCGTTCACCAGCTCCAACGGCTGGTGGTACGTGTCCAGCTACGGCGTCCCGTGGTGGGACAAGCCGCCGATGATCGCGGGCAAGGGCTTCTCCACGCTGTTCCTGGGCCTCACGGTGCTCACGCTGCTCCTCGCCGCCTGGTACCACGTCCGCGAACCGTACGAGAACGGCAAGAAACCCAACGGCAAGCGTGCCCGGATGCTCGCGCCGTCGCCGCTGACCGTCGCGGCCGGTGCCGTCGTCCTGTTCGAGGTGCTGTCGCTGCTGAAGGGGGCCGTCGCGCAGTACCCCGGTTACTCCATCGCCAAAGCCAACATCGAGTCGGTGACCGGCAACTCGTGTGCGCTCGCCGACGAGGTCCTCGTCGAGACCGACCCCACCGCCGCCCAGCTGCAGCCGCTCACCCCGGTCACCGACCCGAACGGCGCAGGCGCATTCGGCACGACCGCCGCGGAGGGCTTCACCCCCAACGGCATCGCCGACGACCTCACCGCCGACTCCGAGAAGATCGCCACCGGCGGCGCGAACACCGTCGACACCGAGACCGACGAGACGACGACGGGCACCAGCTCCGGCACCGGTGGCGGCACCGAGGCCACCGCCGGAGTCAACGGCAGCACCGTGACGCTGCCGTTCGGCCTCGACCCTGCCCGGACCCCGGTCCTCGGCAGCTACCAGCCGGGCGGGGAGCAGAAGCCGGCCTCCCTCACCACCGGCTGGTACGGGCTGCCCGACCGCAGCGACGACGCACCGATCCTCACCATCTCGGCCGCCGGACGCATCCGGTCGGTCGACGCGGACGGCGTCGTCACCCCCGGCCAGAGCCTGAAGGTCGAGTACGGGGTCACCGGTCCCGACGGATCCGTCACCGCGCTCGGCACCGTCGACCCGATCGACATCGGACCGTCCCCGTCGTGGCGCAACCTGCGCGTGCCGCTCGACCAGCTGCCCGCCGAGGCGAACACGGTCCGGCTCGTCGCGGACGACCCGGACACCGATCCCGGCCAGTGGCTGGCGGTGACGCCGCCCCGGGTGCCGACGATGCAGACACTGCAGACGGTCGTCGGGTCCAGCGACCCCGTGCTCCTCGACTGGGCCGTCGGGCTCGCGTTTCCCTGCCAGCGGCCCTTCGACCACCGCTACGGCGTCGCCGAGGTCCCGCAGTGGCGTGTCCTCCCCGACCGCATCGGCGCCGAGTCCACCAATGCCTGGCAGGACAAGTTCGGCGGCGGCCCGCTGGGCTGGACCGACCAGCTGCTGTCGGCGAGCACCCTGGCCACCTACCTGTCGAACGACTGGGACCGCGACTGGGGCTCGCTCGAGCGGTACACCCCGCTCGACGAGTCGGCGACGCCCGCGCAGGTCGAATCCGAACAGGTGACCAGGTCGGGCACCTGGTCGGCCGGACCGGTGCGTTACTACTAGAAGTGTCCCTACCCTCTGGTAGGCGGCAATATGCCTACTCAGGTTCCTGACATACCATCGACAACCGTGCCCGATGCTCTGACAACTTCCGTCTCCGATCCCGAATCCACTTCGCCGCCTGCTCGCCAGGACCGGCGGAGTGAGTACCGGACCGCTCGTCTGATCGCCATCGTCACCGGCCTCATCGGGTTCGTGCTGGCAGTGGCCACTCCGTTCATGCCGGTGCAGCAGACCACCGCAGCGGTGAACTGGCCGGAGAACGGCGTCATCGGCGACCTCGAGGCACCGCTGATGTCACAGGTGCCGGTCGACCTGTCGGCGGCGATCCCGTGTTCCGCGGTAGCCGGGCTGCCCCCGCAGGGCGGAATCCTGCTGGCCACGGCCCCCGCGCAGGGCGAGGGTGCGGCACTGAACGCGATGTTCGTACGAGTGTCGGACAAGTCCGTGGACGTGCTCGACCGCAACGTCACCATCGCGACGGCACCGCGCGAACAGGTGCAGTCGGGCGCCTGTACCGAGATCCGCATCACGTCGAACATCGACGCGACGTCCGCCGAGTTCGTTGGTCTGACCACTCCGACCGGTGACCCGATCGCCGGTTCCCTCACCGGCGACCTCCGCCCGCAGGTGGTGGGCGTGTTCAGCGACCTCCGCGACGGGGCGGCACCGGCGGGCCTGTCGTTCACGATGAACGTGGACTCCCGGTTCTCGTCGAGCCCCACACTGATCAAGCTCGTCGCCATGATCGTGGCCCTCCTCGCCACGGCCATTGCCCTGGTCGCCCTCGGGCGCCTCGACGGCACGGACGGGCGCGGGCACCGCAACTTCCTGCCGTCGCACTGGTGGAAGTTCACCGGACTCGACACCATCGTCGTGGGCACGCTGGTGCTGTGGCACTTCATCGGCGCCAACACGTCCGACGACGGCTACCTGCTCACCATGGCCCGGGTCTCCGACCACGCCGGCTACATGGCCAACTACTTCCGCTGGTTCGGTGTCCCCGAGGCACCGTTCGGCTGGTACTACGACGTCCTGGCCGCGATGGCCAAGATCTCGACGGCCAGCCCGTTCATGCGACTGCCCGCCCTCATCGCCGGCATCCTGTGCTGGATGGTGATCAGCCGGGAGGTCGCTCCCCGCCTCGGCCGGTCCGTCCGGCGCAACAAGGTCGCGTTGTGGACCGGCGGCCTCGTCTTCCTCGCGTTCTGGCTGCCCTACAACAACGGCCTGCGGCCCGAACCCATCGTGGCGCTCGGCGCTCTGCTCACCTGGTGCTCCATCGAGCGTTCCATCGCGACCGGACGTCTCCTCCCCGCGGCTGTCGCCGTCCTGATCGGCGCGTTCACGCTCGCGGCCGCCCCGACGGGACTGATGTGTGTGGCCGCCCTGCTCGCCGGCGCCCGTCCGCTCGTCCGGATCGTCGTCAAGCGCCACCGCCAGGTGGGGACGCTGCCGCTGCTGGCTCCGATCGCAGCCGCGGGCACGATCGTCCTGGTCGTGGTGTTCGCCGACCAGACCGTCGCCGCGGTGATGGAAGCCACCCGGGTCCGCACCCTGATCGGCCCGAACCTCGAGTGGTACAAGGACTTCCTGCGCTACTACTACCTCTTCGTCCCGACCGTCGACGGTTCGGTGGCTCGCCGCTTCGCGTTCCTGACGATGATCCTGTGCCTGCTGACGACGCTGTTCATCCTGTTGCGCCGCAAACGGATTCCCGGTGCCGCCACCGGCCCGTCGTGGCGTCTGCTCGGTGTCGTGTTCGGCACGATCTTCTTCATGATGTTCAACCCCACCAAGTGGACCCACCACTTCGGGGCGTACGCGGGCATCGCCGGCTCCCTGGCAGCACTCACCGCCGTCGCGGTCTCGGCGTCCGCGCTGCGGTCGCGCCGCAACCGCACGATCTTCCTCGCCGGACTGCTGCTCATGCTGGCCCTGACGTTCGCGGGCATCAACGGCTACTGGTACGTCTCGAGTTACGGCGTGCCGTGGTTCGACAAGACCGTCTCCATCGGCGGCCGCCAGTCCAACACGTTCTTCCTCGTCCTGTTCGCGCTGGCCGTCGCGCTGGCCGCCTGGCAGTACCTGCGTGAGGGATTCGCCGCGCCACCCGCCCGCGCCAACACCGAGAAGGGCAGGCGGATCCGAAAATTCGCGGCCGCCCCGCTCACCGTCATCGCCGGCATCATGGTGCTGTTCGAAGTCCTCTCGCTCCTCAAGGGCGCCGTCTCCCAGTACCCGGCGTACTCGCTGGCACGTTCGAACTTCGACTCCCTCACCGGGCAGACGTGCGGACTCGCCGAGGACGTCCTCGTCGAAGGCGACACCAACGGCGGAAACCTCACACCCATCAACGATCCCGCGCAGCCGCTGGCGAACCCCGCCGACCCGCTCGGCGGAGCCGATCCCGTCGGTTTCTCCCCCAACGGGGTGCCGTCCGACCTGACCGCCGATTACGTCGAGGTCAAGCAGGGCATGGGCAACACCGACAACCAGAGCGTCGGGCCCAGCTTCGAGACCGGATCGAGCGCCGGAACCAGCGGCGGCACCGGAAACGTCGGCGTCAACGGCAGCACCGCCAAGCTGCCGTTCGGACTCGACCCCGGCACGACACCCGTCATGGGCAGCTACCAGGAAGGCGTGCAGGAACCGGCGACGCTGTCGTCCAGCTGGTATGCACTCCCCGAGCGCAGCGACGACACCCCGCTGATCGTCATGTCCGCCGCGGGCCGCATCTGGTCGGTCGACTCGACCGGTGCCCTCACCTACGGTCAGTCGCTGCTCCTCGAATACGGCAAGCGTCAGCCCGACGGCACCGTCCAGGCCCAGGGCACCTACCTGCCCAAGGACATCGGGCCCGCGCCGTCCTGGCGAAACCTGCGCGTCCCGATGAGCGAACTGTCCCCCGACGCCGACTCCGTGCGGATCGTCGCCAACGACCCCAACCTCACCGGCGACCAGTGGCTGGCCTTCACCCCGCCGCGGGTTCCGAAGCTCGAGACCCTCAACTCGACGATCGGCAGCTCGCAGCCGGTGCTGCTGGACTGGGCCGTCGGACTGCAGTTCCCGTGCCAGCGCCCGTTCGACCACCAGTACGGGGTCGCGGAGATGCCGAACTACCGCATCCTCCCCGACCGCCCGCTGGCCGTCAGCTCCACCGACACCTGGCAGTCCCCGGAGAACGGTGGCCCCCTCGGCTTCACCGAACTACTCGCCAGCGCCACCGCCATCCCCACCTACATGCGGGACGACTGGGGCCGCGACTGGGGCTCCCTCGAGCGCTTCGACCGGTACTACCCTGACGCCACCGCGGCCACGGTCGACACCGAGACCGCCACCCGGTCCGGACTGTGGAAGCCGGGCACCCTGCGGGTGTACAGCAGCCCGTAGCCGGTCCTGCTCGCGCCTGCTCTGCTTGCGCCTTGCTTGCGCCTGCTCTGCTTGCGCCTTGCTTGCGGCGCCCGATGTCACACGCGTTCACTCTGACTGAACGAATGTCACATCGGGCGCCGCGCCGGGTGGTCCGAAACGGCGAAAAAGCTCCGTCGCCCGCGGAGTTGTCCACAACCTTCCGTCCATCCACAGGGCAATTTCCGACGTGGGCTTTCCGGCGACTGTCCCGATTCGCCCAGGGCATGCTCTGACCCATGCGACGAGGAACCTGGGCCGAAGATCTCTCTGCGACAGCCGCCGTCAGCCGCGACGGTGTGGTCCGCGCGGCCACCCTGGAACGGCTGGGTGTCGCGAAGGGCACCATCTCCGCACGCTGCACCGACGGCGGTCCCTGGCAGCGGATCCTCCCCGGCGTCGTCCTGCTCCACAACGGGCCGCCGACGACGTTGCAGCGCAATCTGGCGGCGCTCGAATACGGCGGTCCGGACGCGCTGCTGTCGGGTCACGCCGCGCTCGCCGCGCTCGGCTACCCCTCGTCGGCGTCCCGGAACGACGTGCTGCTGCTCATCCCGTCCACCCGGCATCGCCGGGACTGGGCGTACGTGAAGGTCGAGCGGACGTGGCGCATGCCCGCACCGGTCCATCGCGGGCTCCTGCGGCTCGCTCCCCCGGTGCGCAGCCTCCTGGACGCCGGACGCCGCACGCTTCAGGCGGACAGCTGTCGGGCGCTCCTCGCCTGCGGCGTCCAGCGCGGCGACGTGACGGTCGACGAACTCGTTCGTGAGCTCGCGCAGGGCAGCGACCGCGGAAGCCGCCTGCCCCGGGCGGTCCTACGCGAGCTCAGCGACGACGCGCATTCCGTCGCCGAGGTCCACGCTCAGAAGTTGTATGCGACGAGCGGTCTTCCGCCGATGCGGTACAACGTGGACGTCCTGTCCGCCGCCGGCCTGTGGATCGCCCGTCCCGACGGCTGGCTGGACGACGTCGCCGTCGCCTGGGAGATCGACTCGCTGAAGTACCACTTCTCACCCGAACTCCACGAGGCGACGATGACGCGGCGGGCGCGGATGCAGCGCGAGGGCATCATCGTCGTGACGCACCTGCCGAAGCAGATCCAGGCCGATCCGGCAATGGTGCTCGCGGACCTCCGCGCGGCGCACACGCTGGCGGCGTCACGCCCACGGCCGCCGGTGTTCGTCCACGCCGAGCCGAAGCTGCGGTCGGCATGAGCCCCTGCCGCGGTGGCGACCTACAGGGGCATCAGGTCGTGCTTGCGCGGGTTGCGCTGCACCTTCTTGTCGCGCAGCATCGTCAGCGCCTTACGGATCTCGAGCCGGGTGGTGGCAGGCTCGATGACGGCGTCGATGTAGCCACGCTCCGCCGCGATGTACGGCGTCGCGATGTTCTCGTTGTAGAAGTTGATCAGCTGCCTGCGGACCGCGGGAGCGTTCTCGCCCGCGGCCTCGATCTGCCTGCGCCCGATGAGGTCGACAGCACCCTCCGCGCCCATCACCGCGATGCGGGCGGTCGGCCACGCGAAGTTGATGTCGGCGCCCAGCTGCTTCGAGCCCATGACGGCGTACGCGCCGCCGTACGCCTTGCGGATCACGACCGTCACCTTCGGCACCGTCGCCGTCACGAACGCGAAGATGAACCGGCCACCACGCTTGATGACGCCGATCCGCTCCTGCTCGAGGCCGGGAAGGAACCCGGGCGTGTCGACCGCGAACACCAGCGGGATGTCGAAGGCGTCGCAGATACGGATGAAATGTGCGGCCTTGTCCGAGGCCTGCGCGTCCAGCGCGCCCGCCGCGACCAGCGGCTGGTTCGCGATCACCCCGACCGTGCGCCCGTCCACGCGGGCGAAGCCGGTGATGATGTTCAGCGCCACCTGCCCGCCGATCTCGTGGAACTCACCGTCGTCGAAGATCCGCAGCAGGATGTCGTGCATGTCGTAGCCGGCGTTGTCGGCGTCCGGGATGAACGTGTCGAGGTCGCGGTCGGAGTCCGTGATCTCCGGTTCGAGACCCGGGTTGACCACCGGCGGCTTCTCCATGCAACTCGACGGCAGGAAGCTGAGGTACTTGCGCACCCACTCGAACGCGGCCTTCTCGTCGGCAGCCACATGGTGCAGGTTGCCGTACTGGGCCTGGTTCCGGGCGCCACCGAGTTCCTCGAGGCTGACGTCCTCACCGGTGATCTTCCGGACCACGTCGGGTCCGGTGACGAACATGTACGACTCCTCGGTGGCCACCAGGACGTCGGTGTTGATCGGCGCGTAGACCGCGCCGCCCGCGCACTTGCCGAGGATCATCGAGATCTGCGGGCACATGCCCGACAGCGGTTCCTGCCGACGGCCGAGCTCCGCGTACCAGGCCAGCGACGTCACCGCGTCCTGCACCCGGGCACCGCCCGAGTCGTTGATGCCGACGCAGGGGCAGCCGATCTTGGCGGCGAACTCCATGATCGCGGCGACCTTGCGGCCGAACATCTCGCCGACGGAACCGCCGAACACGGTCTGATCGTGCGAGAACACCGCGACCGGGCGTCCCTCGACGGTCCCGTGGCCCGTGACGACGCCGTCGCTGTACAGGGCATTGGGATCACCGGGCTGGCGCATCAGGCCGCCGACCTCGATGAAACTTCCCGGGTCGAGCAGCATGTCGATGCGTTCGCGCGCGCTCGGAATACCCTTCTTCGCGCGCTTGGCGATAGCCTGTTCGCCCGCGGGTTCCTTTGCCGTTTCGAGCTTTTCGCGCAGTTCGGCAAGCTTCTCTGCGGTCGTGGTGGTCACTGATGCGCTCCGGTTCCGGCGGCCTGGATCGCCGCCAGCTTCTTGGTGAGGTCGGCACCGACCTTCGCGATGTACGGCTCGTCGACGATCTGGATGTGGTCGCCACCCACGTGGATGATCTCCAGGTTCTTCACCGCGTCGCCCCAGCCGCCGTCCGGCTTCCGGGTCTTGAACGCGGGCTCCAGGTTCATCACGTCGTCGTGGTAGCGGTCGGCCATGTACAGGACGACGTCGCCGTCGTACTGCTCCAGCTCGGCGGTCTGGATCGCCCGGTTGTCGAGCCACGACGTGCGCTGGTGCTCGATGATTCCACCCGGAATCTTCGTACCACTCAGCTTGAGCAGTTCCGTCAGGATCTTGATCTGCTCTTCGTCGCTCTCCGCCGCAGCGAGCTTGTCGTACGGCAGCGGGTAGTCCACGTTGTACGTCTTCTTCGCGAACGCGGCGTACCGCTGCCAGCGCTTACGGATCTCGTCGGGGGTGTCCTCGACCTTCTCCCCGGCCATCACCGTGTCGATCAGGCCGACGATCCGAACGTCCGCGCCCGACTCACGCAGCAGCTTCGCCACCGCGTAGGCCAGCACACCGCCGAGCGACCAGCCGTACAGCACGTACGGTCCGTCACCCTGGATCTCACGGATCAGCGGCAGGTACTCGGCCGCCCGGACCTCGATCGGACCCTCGGTGCGCTCGAACCCGTACATCGGCGTGCCCTCGGGCAGACGCTTCAGCAGCGGCTCGTACGCGACCGTCGAACCACCGGCCGGGTGGAACACGAACACGGGGACGGCGTCGGATCCTTCCGGGCGGGGCCGCAGCGCGCGGACCAACCCGTCGATCTTGCCGGAATCCTCGAGGAATCCGCGCACCACGTTGGCCAGTTCCTCGATGGTGGTGGAGTCGAGGACGTCGTCGAACGTGATCTCACCGTTCGCGCGTTCCGACAACCGAGCCGCCAGCTTCTCCGCCGTCTCGTCGTTCAGGATCGGCAGCGTGTTGAAGATTCCCTTCGCGGACTCGCCGGTGACGACGGCCCACGTGGCGAACGTCAGACGCTCGGCGGCGTCGCGCGGCGGAACGTCGGAACCTGTTGCGTCGGCGAACGCTTCCTTGCTGTCCACGGCGGCTGCCTCGGGAGCAGCGGCCGTCTCCGGGACCGGGGTGGCCGCGAGGATCGCCTCGGCCTCGGCTTCCACGGACGTGTCCTCGGCGTCGAGCGGGGAGCCGGAAGCCTCGGATTCACGAGCGGCCTCCGCGTCACGGTCGGCCTCCGCGGCCTCCTCCGCTTCCTTCTCGGCCTTCTGCTTGTCTGCCAGCGCCTGCACCTCTTCGCGGTTCTCGACCGCGTAACGCAGGTACTTGCCGACCTCCATCAGATTCGCGTCCCGGACCGCCTGCAGCTGCAACTGCGGGATATCGAACTCGTACTCGACGCGGTTCTTGATGCGGACCGCCATCAGCGAGTCGAGGCCCAGCTCGATCAGCGGGATCTCGGCGGGCAGGTCTTCCGGGGCGTAGCCCATCGACTCGGCGACGATCAGCGCCAGACGGTCTTCGAGGGTCTGCGACCCGTTCGGGTCCCACTTCTCGCCGATGTCCTCGACGACCTCGGGCAGCTCCTCCACCGGGGAGGTCGACTGCACCGGCGGCGCGACGACGGGTTCGGGCAGCGCCGCACCGGACGTGACGGCGGCATCGAACAGCAGCGTGAAACTCGGGCCGCTCTTCGCGTGCACCTGCAGCGACGCGCCACCCGGATGCGGGTTGAGCGTCGTGGTGAGCGTTCCCTCCGCGGGAGCGTGGGCGTGCAGAACGGACGCGGCGAGCGTCACGTCCGACAACACCTGCGACGCGGCGGCGGTGACCAGTGCCGGCAGGTCGGTGACCGCGCCGGCCTGGACCTCCCACACGTGGCGGCCGTCGGGCAGCGACACGTGCGCACCGGGGACACGGGTGTTGCCGCTGGAATCGATGCGGGTCTCCACCCAGTACGGCTTGCGGATCCACGCAGTGCGCGGAACGGACGCGAAGTCACCCTCGGGGAGCAGCGACGACAGGTCGACGGCGTGCCCGTGCACGTACAGCTGGGCGAGCGCGGCGAGGACACCGAGCGGCTCGTCCTCCTTGCGCTTGAGCGTCTGGATGAGCTGCATGTCGTGCAGGCCGGCGTCGAACGCGGTGGCGGCCACCGACATCAGGGCCACCGGGTTGGGCGCCAACTCCACGAACGTGGTGTGCCCGCTGCCCACGGCGAGGCGGACGGCGTTGGTGAAGTACACACTGTGGCGCAGACCCTTGGTCCAGTACTCCTCGCGGTGGATCGGCTCGTGGCCGGCGCGGTAGTACGTGTCCTGGTCGACCGAGGAGTACACGCCCAGCTTCAGCTTGGTCGGCTCGATGCCCGCCAGTTCCGCGGCCAGCTCGCCCAGAAGCGGATCGACCTGGGAGGTGTGGCTGGCACCCTTCGTCTTGAGGACGCGGGCCATCTTCTCTTCGCCCTCGGCGCGCGCGACGATGGCGTTGACCTCGGGCTCGGGGCCACCGATCACGGTGTGCGTCGGGGCCGCGTACACGCAGACCTCGAGGTGCGGGAAGTCGGTGAGGACGGTCTCGATCTCGGACGCGCTGTACTCGACGAGCGCCATCAGACGGATGTCGTCGCCCTCGAGCGTGGCCTCGGCCTCGCCCATGAGGCGGGACCGGGCGCAGATCACCCGCACCGCGTCCTCGAGCGGCAGACCACCCGAGATGTACGCAGCGGCAGCCTCGCCCATCGAGTGTCCGACCACGGCCTCGGGCTCGGCGCCGTGGTGACGCAGCAGGGCGGCCAGACCGATCTGGATGGTGAAGATGCCGACCTGGGAGGTCTCGACGTCGTAGTCGATCGCGTCGTCGAGGAACTTCTCCTTCATGGAGTAGCCGGCCTCGTCCTCGATCAGCGCGTCGACCTCGTCGATGGCGGCGGCGAACACCGGGTTCTCCAGGTAGAGCTGCTTGGCCATCTTGCGGTGCTGCGAACCGAAGCCCGACAGGACCCAGACGGCGCCCTTCGACGACGGCGAATCCGCCGAGAACACACCCTGCCCGGGCTTTCCGGCGGCGATGGCGCGCAGCCCGGTGACGGCCTCGGAGCGGGTCTTCGCCAGGACGACGGCACGCGAGCGGCCGTGGTTGCGGCGGGCGAGAGCGCGCGCGACGTCGGCGAGCGGAGTGGTGCTGCCCTCTTCGGTCTCCAGCCAGTCGGCCAGATCGGCGGCGGCCCGGCGGCGACGCGACGGCAAAGCGCCGGACACCGCGAGCACGACCGTCGGCTCGACGGCCTCGGACACCGATTCCTCGGTGGAAACAGCGGGCTCGGTGACCTCGGCCGCGTCGTCCGCGGCAGGTCCGGTGTACTCACGCACGACGATGTGCGCGTTGGTGCCACCAAAGCCGAACCCGGACACGCCGGCGACGGCCGTGCCGGTGTAGCGCGGCCACGCCGCACCCTCGGGAATGACCTGCAGATGCGCCTTGTCGAACGCGATGTACGGGTTGGGTCCGGCGAAGTTCAGCGTCGGCGGAAGCGTGTCCTCCCGCATCGACAGCACGACCTTGATCAGACCCGCGGCGCCTGCGGCGGCCTCGAGGTGACCGAAGTTGGTCTTGGCCGAGCCGAGCAGCGCAGGCTTGTCGTCGGCGCGGCCACGACCGACGACGCGTCCGAGCGCATCGGCCTCGATGGGGTCGCCGAGGATGGTGCCGGTGCCGTGCGCCTCGATGTAGTCGACGCCGGCCGGGTTGATGCCCGCGTCCCGGTACGCGTGCCGCAGGACGTCGGCCTGCGCGTCGGGGTTCGGAGCCGCGAGACCGTTGGAGCGGCCGTCCTGGTTGACCGCGCTACCGGCGATGACGGCGAGGATCTCGTCGCCGTCGCGCTCGGCGTCCTCGAGACGCTTGAGGACGACGAGGCCGCCGCCCTCGGCGCGGATCATGCCGTCGGCGTCGGAGGAGAACGCCTTGATGCGGCCGTTGGGGGCCATCACACCCAGCTGGTCGAAGCCCAGCGTGGCGGGCGGCGCGACGAGCATGTTGACGCCACCGGCGAGCGCGAGGTCCGACTCACCGGACCGCAGCGAGCGCACCGCCTGGTGCACCGCGACGAGCGACGACGAGCACGCCGTGTCGAGGGCGATGGACGGTCCGCGGAAGTCGTAGAAGTAGGAAACCCGGTTGGCGACGATGGACGTCGACGTACCGGTCAGCGCATACGGGTGCGCGTGGACGGGGTCGCTGACCGCGAGCAACTGGTAGTCGTTGGCCGAGCTGCCGATGAACACACCGACCTGCTCGCCCTTGAGGTCGCTGGCCGGGATGCGGGCGTGCTCGAGGGCTTCCCACGTCAGTTCCATCGCGAGGCGCTGCTGCGGGTCGACGTTCGCGACCTCCAGCGGGGACATCGCGAAGAACTCCGCATCGAAGGTCTTCACGTCGTCGAGGTAGCCGCCCTGCGTGTTGGCCTTTTCGACGGCCGCCTTGATCTGCGGGTCGGAGGTGAACTCCTCCCATCGACCCGCGGGCAGGTCGGAGATGCCGTCGCGGCCGTCCGCGAGCATCTGCCACATCTCGGCGGGAGTCTTACCCGCACCGGGGAAGCGGGAGGCCAGACCCACGATCGCGATGTCGTGCGCGTCCGACGTCGGCACCGACGCGTAGTACGCGGCGTCCGCCGAGTCGTCGGGCTGCTCAGGTTCGCCCTCGATGATGCGGGTGGCCAGCGACGCGATGGTGGGGTGCTGGTAGGCGACCGTCGCGGTGAGCGTGACGCCGACCAGTTCCTCGATCTCACCGCTGAGCGCGACGGCGTCGCGAGACGACAGACCGAACTCTTCCATCGGACGGTCGTCGGTGATCTGACCGACCGGTTGCCCGGTTGCGTCGGCAATCCAGTTACGCAGCCACTCGCGCAGCTGCGCGACCGTCAGGTCACCTGTGCTGCTGGTCCGGTCATCATCTTTTTCAGCCATCAACTCACCAAGCTACCCGTCAGGAAGTGGACTATTCGGAAACGCTATCGGGGAAGGCCGTCTGCGTGTATCCGCCGCGCAGGGTGCCTTCGATGTAGCTCGCCTTGCACGCGCGGCGGGCGATCTTGCCGCTCGACGTACGAGGAATCGAGCCCGCGGGCACCAGCAGGATGTCGCGCGCGGTGACCCCGTGCCTGCTCGACAACGCCGCCCGCACCGTGTCGGCGATCGGCTGGGGATCGGCCTTGCCCGCACCCGGTGCGCGCTCGGCCACGATCACGAGCTGCTCGGAGGAGTCGCCCGCGTCGTAGTTCAGACCCGAGTGCGTGTTCTCGAACACAACCGCGGGCAGCTGGTTGGCCGGGACCGCGAACGCGGCGACGAAGCCGGGGCGGAGCGCGGTGCTCGCCTCCTGCGCGGAGTACTCGAGGTCCTGCGGGTAATGGTTGCGGCCGTCGACGATCACGAGGTCCTTGACGCGGCCCGTGATGAACAGCTCGCCGTCGATGTAGACGCCGTAGTCGCCGGTCCGCATCCAGTTGGCGTCCTCGGGCGTGCCCTCCGCGTGGCTGCCCTCGGCGAGCCGGTTGGTGAGCTTGTTGTGGAACGTCTCGGCGGTCTCGTCGGTGCGACCCCAGTAGCCGATGCCGATGTTCTCGCCGTGCAGCCAGATCTCTCCGACCCGGTCGTCGGGCTGCTCGATGCGCGACTCCGGGTCGACGATGGCGGCCCACTGGCTGCGCGCGACGTAACCGCAGGACACCTGCGGGATGGCGTTCTCGGCGTCCTGGTCCACCTTCACGACGCGACCGGCGTTGAGCTCGTCGCGATCTACGTAGATGACGCGGGCCTCGTCCGAGTGCCGGGTGGAGGACACGAACAGGGTGGCCTCGGCCATGCCGTACGAGGGCTTGATCGCCGTCTTCGGCAGGCCGTACGGCGCGAATGCCTCGTTGAACTTGCGCATCGACGACGTGGTGACCGGCTCGCTGCCGTTGATGAGACCGATCACGTTGCTCAGATCGAGGCTCTCACCGTTCTTCGGCAGACCGCGGGCGGCCGCGTGCTCGAACGCGAAGTTGGGTGCGGCCGCGAACGTGCCCGCACCGTCGGACACCGCTGCCAGTTCCTTGATCCACCGGTACGGCCGCTGCACGAACGCGCGCGGGCTCATGATGGTGATGTACTTGCCGCCCAGGGCGGGCAGGATGACGGTCAGCAGGCCCATGTCGTGGAACAGCGGCAGCCACGTGACGCCGCGCGAGTTCTCGGTGAGCTCGATGGAGTCGACCATCTGCAGCGCGTTCGTGCCGACGGCGCGGTGCGTGATCTCCACACCGGCGGGCACACGGGTGGAACCGGACGTGTACTGCAGGTACGCGATGTCGTCGAGATCGATCTCGGGGCGCACCCAGGACTCGCCGACGCTGTCGGGGATGGCGTCGACGGCGATGATGCGGGGGCGCTGGGCGGCGGGGAGGGACCGGAAGAACTGTCGAACACCCGCGGCGGAGGAGGTGGCCGTGAGGATGGCGGCAGGCGTGCAGTCACCGAGGACGGCGTGCAGACGGTCGGTGTGGCCGGGTTCGTCGGGGTCGAACAGCGGCACCGAAATCGTTCCGGCGTGGATGGCGGCGAAGAAGGAGATGACGTAGTCGAGACCCTGCGGCGCCAGGACCGCGACACGATCGCCGGGCTTCGTGACCTGCTGGAGGCGCGCCGCGACGGCGCGCAGGCGGTGGCCGAACTGTTCCCAGGTCAGCTCTTGCGCTTCGCCGTCTCGGTCCCGCGAATAGTCGATGTAGCGGTATGCCAGCTCGTCCGAGTTCTCCCGGGTGTGCCGCTGGACGTAGTCGACCAGCGTGCTTCCCGAGTCGAGCCTGATATGGCCCTTCTCGTCGATAAAATCATCGAACTTCGCGTTCATTCCATCTCCTCCGAAGCGATCACACAGGCATGCCACCGGCATGACTGCGCCCCAGACTTCCTTCGCCGAATCGGATCTTTTACAACTCGTGGGGAATGACGTAACACGCCACTCACCCGAATAAGTTCATCGATTCCAAACCATCGATATGTTACAGATTGGCATCGCCGCCCTCGGTACGCTGCGTCTACTCGCCCTTCAGTTGCGAGATGATCGGCGCGAACGCATCCATCTGTGTGGGGAACACACCGACGTAAGACATTGTCGTCTTTTCTCGCACCATGCGTATCTGATCGGCGATCTCCTCGAAGCTTCCGATCGCGAGATACGGCGAGCTCAGGATGTCTTCCACGGACAGCTTGGTGTCGACCTCGATGTTCGGCGGGAAGCCCTGATCGAGTGCGGCGAGCGCCATCTCGGCGGTCTGCTCACGGTCGTCGGTGATGACGATGGTGGTGATCGTCCAGTTCAGTTCGATGTCGTCGAATCGGTCACCGGCAGCTTCCCGGATCCGGTCGACGCGCTCCATCGTCTTCTCGAGCGTGACACCCGAGAGCAGGAGCTTGCCTTCCTTGCTGGTCGGCGTCGCCACGGAGATGATGTCGGCGTACTTGGCCGCGAGCGCCAGCATCTTGGGGCCGCCGCCGCCGACGGCGATCGGGGGACGCGGGCCCTGCCGCGGTCGCGGGCTGCCCGTCAGGCCCTTGATCTGGTAGTACTTGCCGTCGAAGTTGCACTCCTGGCCGCGCAGCAGCACGTCGAGGATCTGCAGGGTCTCCTCGAGCTTGGCGATCCGGATGCCCGGGCGCTCGTAGTCGATGCCGCCCTTGTCGAACTCTTCCTTCATCCAGCCGGCGCCGATGCCGAGTTCGAGGCGGCCACCCGACAGCACGTCGATGGTGGCGGCGTCCTTGGCGAGGATCGCCGGGTGCCGGAATCCGTTGGCCAGGACGGCGGTGCCGAGCCGGATCTTGTCCGTGGCGATCGCGAGTGCACCGAGCGCGGCGATCGGTCCCACCTGGTTACCCAGGTGGTCGGGGATCATGAAGCTGTCGAACCCGAGCTCCTCGGCCTTCTGCGCGAGCTTGACGAACCGACGCGCGCCGCCCTCGTCCGCGTTGCCCTCTCCGCCTGCCGCGAATCGGAACTTACGCAACGAGCTGGCGTCGGAACTCATGAATAGCTTCTCCTGTGGTGAAACGCCCGCGTTTCAGGACGTGAACATCGGTGGGGTCGGGCACCGGTGATGCCGCAACAGTGCAGCACTCTACCGGTGCCGAGAAACGCACACTACCGGCCAGTACGCGTCTCGCCTATCTGTTTGGGACGTTTCACGGCTCACCGACCACGGTGAACCCACCCGCCACAAAATCAACTGTGTGCCGGGGTCGGGGCGGCCTCGATCTTCTCGGCCGCCCATCCGGCGATCCACTGCGTGGCCGTCGTGCCGGAGTCGTCGACGACGTACGAGTTGTACATCGCGTGGACCGGGTTGTTGTTGTACTCGAGCAGACGCAGACCGCTTCCGATCCAGTTGCTCGGTTTCAACGCCTGCGCCGGGGCGTCGCAGATTCCGTCCGACGGGGCGCAGATCTCGACCGCCCGGTCGGTGAGATCACCGAAACCGCCGGGGCGGGGACCGGTCATCGTGATTCCCGGGATCTGCAGACCGGCCAGCGACAGTTCGGCGCCGACACCGGCGACCGGCTGCCCGACATTCGTGGCGGCGGCCGGGTCGCGGCGACCGTCGGCGATGAGCCCGACACCCAGCACGAGATCGGCCGGAACAGGACCGTCACCTGCACCGATGCTCGACGCGACATCACCGGCGATGACCGCGCCCTGGGAGAAGCCGGTGAGCAGGAAGCTGGTCAGCGGGCACTCGGCGTGACGACGGATCAGGATGTCGTTGGTGGCGGCGGTGCCCGCGCCGCGGCTGTTGTTGTACGACTGCTGCCCGTCCGGCGGGAAGGCGACCGGGTTGGAGAACTGCGCGACGTACGGAACCGTGTACACGTCGGCGCGCGACGACTCGAACTGCTCCTGCAACGGCCGCGACACATTGAGCATCAGCGACGCCGGGTTGGCCGACGGGTTGTACGGGTCGTCGGCGGCGCTGGACTCCCACGTGCCCGGGACGACCACCACCTGGACGTCGGGGCAGCTCGCCGGCTGGGCGTTGGGACGCTCGGGACCGGGCGGGGTCGGGATCGGCTTGGGCAGCCGCCCTGCGAGGAGATACCAGAGCGCGATCACTGCGACGAGAATCACCAGCAGGATCACGATCAGCACCGCCAGCTTGCGCAGGAGGCTGCTCTTCTTCTTCCGCGTTCCGCGCCCGGTCAACGACATCGGCGTCTACTTGCAGTAGGTCGCGTGGGCGACATCCATGTAGGTCTGGGCGTTGGCCGTCGCCTGCTCCTGGGTCAGTTCCTGACCCGCAGCCGACGCCTCGGTGCCGACCATCGCTGTGACGAACACCATCGCTTCGGCGTCGCTCTTGCCTTCGGCCTTGGCCTGGCAGATGAAGTCGGCGGTGCTCACGGCCATGGTCCCGTCGGCGGCCGGCTCGATGCCCTTGGCCTTCAGCGCATCGAGGAACTTCTGACCTTCGGCGCTGACCGGGACCTCGCTGGGGCCGGGGAAGTCGCCCGGAACTTCCTCGGGCTGCTCCGGCGGCGCCGTCGCCGCCTCACCCGGGCTCGTCACCGGCGCGGAGGCCGGGGCCGAGGCGCTCGCGCTGGGCGCGGCGGACGCCGAGCTCTCGGCGGAGCTGGACGCCGCAGCGGTCGTCGTGGCGCTGGTGGACGGGTTCGACGTCGCCGTGGAATCGTCGCTGCCGCACCCGACCAACAATCCGCTCGCTGCGACGGCGAGCGCGCTTACGGCGATCGCCCGTCGGAAGGTGGTGCTGATACGTGAGTGCTGCGGCATCTATTTCCGTCCTTGCTTTCCAAGTCGTTGTCTCTCGACAGGGTACAGACGCAGATCGGGCGGAACCCTGGTCCGCCGGACCCGGCCCCGCCCGCTGCGTGTGAGATTTCTACTGCGATCCGGCCGTCAGTGAATCTCGGCCTTGTTGTCGATCACTGTGACGTAACCGGTCTGGAAGTTCTGCTGGACGCCGCCGGGGATGGCGAACTTGTCGCTGATCGGGAAGCCGAGCCGGCCGCCCTCGTAGCCGGCACTCTTCCAGGCGTCGAAGATCGGTCCGTTCTCGACGGCCCACGCACCCGACAGCGGGCTCCAGTAGATGTTGCCGCCCTCGAACTGGTTGAACCGGCCGCCGTCCTTGACCGCGATCTCGCTGGTCTTCGGGAATCCGAGCCACCCGCCCTCGTAACCGAGTTCGGCGTACTTGCCCATGATCATTCCCTGCACGCGGTGTGTTCCGTTCGCGGGACTGAAGTACATGGCGCCGATCTCGAAGCCCTGCACCGCGCCGTCCTTGCCTGGCGTCGGAACTTCCTCGGCCACCGGGTATCCGAGCGGTCCGCCCTCCCAGCCCTGACGTGCCCACTCGTCGCGGATCGCGCCGCGGACGGCGTGCGCCCCGGTCTGCGGCGACCAGTAGACGGACCCGTGCTCGAAGTGGTTGAAGCGGCCGCGACCGTCGGGGGTGGCCAATTCGGGCGTCGTCGGGTAGCCGAGCGGCCCACCCGGACCACCGGTCGCCTGATAGACGCCGCCGATGGCGCCGGCCACCGGCTGCGCACCGGTGTCGGACTTGGCAAAGATCCGGCCGTTGCGGAAGTCCTGCACAGTTCCGCCCGCGAGGCTGTACTCGGGGGTCAGGCAGTCGCCGATCCACGGGTTCGCGCCGGCGACCCCGGCGATGGAACCGCCTGTGGCGCACACCGGCTTGTCGGGTTCGACGTCGACGGCGCCGGCCAGCTGCGGCCACAGCTGGTGGAGCTCGAACTGCCAGTACGGCCACGAGTGTGTACCGGACGGCCGGTAGTTGACCTGGGCGGGGATGCCCAGCTTGTTGAGCTTGGTCGCGAAGGTCTGGGACGTGAGCCGAGAGAGGATCTCGAGCCCCATACCGGCGTAATTGGTGCTGACGCCGGGGATTCCGGACGGCTGGTCGTACGGGCCGGTGGTTCCGCTACCGCTGGAGATGTAGAGGCTGACGCCCTTGAGCTTGTCGGCCAGCAGGTAGGGGTCGTGCTCCTCCCACGCCGAGCTGGTCGGGGGACCCCACATCGCGTCCGCGTCGAATCCACCTGCGTCGCTCATCGCGTACGCGACGGCCTGCGGCATGCCGAGCGCGGTGGTGGTGAGCATGCCGGACAGCGACGCGGCGAACTTGAAGAATCCCTGGTTGCGGGCCGCGAGGAACATCGCGGACGTGCCGCCCATCGAGAGTCCGATGACGCCACGTGTCTGCGTGGTGCGCCAGTCGCTTTCGAGGATCGGGGGCAGTTCCTTCGTGAGGAACGTCTCCCACTGGTAGTTCTGGCCGTTGTCCTGGGCCACCCAGTCGGAGTAGAAGCTGGACTGGCCGCCGACCGGGAGGACGACGTTGATGTTCTTGTCGGCGAAGAACGACTCGGCGTCGGTCTCGAGTGTCCAGCCGTTCTCGTTGTCCTGCGCGCGGAGACCGTCGAGCATGTAGACGGACGGGAACTTCTCCGTCGGCTTCGAGTTCCAGTCGCGCGCAAGCAGCATCTGCACCTGGATGGGCACGCCCATCGACGGAGAGTTGATCCAGATCGCCACGCGACGGTCGGTGAGCCAGTCGACGTGATGGATCGTCGCGCCGCCCGGGGCCTGCGTGGCCACCGGAGCCTGCGCGGCGACGGGCGCCGCATGGGCGACCGGCGCAGCCGAGACGGTGGCGGTCTGGGTGAACCCGACCGCCACCGGCACCACGAGCACAGCGGCAAGCGAGGCCAGCGTCCGCCTTCGAACATTTCCGGCCGACGAACGCTGACGTTCTGCCTTGAACAGGCCTACTCGCATGACGTCACTCTCTCTCTGCGCGTCGAGGCCAACACGGAGCACGGCCTCGCGTTCCGGTTCTTTCTACACGCAAACGACAGACGAGTGGGAGTGCCGCGCTGTTACAGCTGGTGCAATTGTTACTTCCGAGCTACCCGATCGTGTTGCCGAGGTCGCCGGCCAGATCGTGGATCTGCTGCTGCCAGTAACGCCACGTGTGGATGCCGCGGGGCGGGAAGCTGTAGGTGACGTTCTTCGCGCCGAGGGTCGCCATCTTGACCTGGAAGGCACGGGTGTTCGCCAGCGACAGCGCCTCGAGGCTCGCACCGGTGCTCGCGTTGAAGACGTCCATGAATCCGGTCGGCGCGGCTCCGCCGGGGGCGGGGATGCCGTTGGCGGCCGACACCCACAGGCGGGTGTTGTTGTCGCGAAGCTTGTTCGCGAACACGAACGGGTCGTTACGCAGCCACGCCGGGTTCCACGGCGGGCCCCACATCGCGTCGACGTTGTAGCGGCCGGCGTCGAGCATCGCGATGCGGATGGCCTCACGCATGCCGGGAGCCGAGATGTTCAGGTAACCGGACAGCGAGCCCGCGTAGTTGAACTGATCGGGGTGGTAGGCGGCGAGGGTCAGGGCGGCGCTGCCACCCATCGACAGGCCGATGACGCCGTTGCGGGTGGACTGGAACCCGAGGCGGTTCGCCAGTGCGTCGCGAAGTTCCTGCGTGAGGAACGTCTCCCACTTGTACGGGGTCTTCTGGCCGTTGAGGTTCGAGTTCGAGATCCAGTCGGAGTAGAAGCTGGACTGCCCGCCGACCGGCTGGACGACGTTGATGTTCTGCGAGGCGAGGAACGGGCCCGCGTCGGTGTTGACCTCCCAGCCGCTCAGGTCGTCCTGCGCGCGCAGACCGTCGAGCAGGTAGACGACCCGGTTGGTGTTGCCGTCGGCGGCCCGCCAGACGCGGCTCTTGATCGGTCCCATGGCGGAATCGACCCAGAAGTCCTGCGCGGCGGGATCGAAGGCGGCGGATGCGGTTGCGCCGCCGCCCACCATGGTCACGCCCAGCGGCAGTGCGACCGCCAGAGCAATTGCGGCGGCAGTACGCCTGGCCCATCCGCTTGTTCTCGTCGAACCCCCAACACGCATGAACTCGTCTTCCCTCCGCTTGATCCGTCTCGCGCCGCGGCCGCGGCAACCTCTCGATAACTCTCGTGAAAATCTCACGTACAGACGCCACCCGCGCAGCGCTCGCTGCGCGGGTGGCGTCTCGACGGGATCACCTTACTGACAAAACGTTCCGTTGTGCACTCCCGGGGGAAGGGAATCCTGGGTTTTCCCTCACGTCCCCGGGCAAGGCCCGGGCGCCCCGGAGCGCACGAGTGCCGCCCCGCCGGAGAGGCGGGGCGGCAGTCGTCACGACGGTGGTGTCAGATCACCAGGCGCCCAGGGTGTCCAGGATCTGGCCGCGTGCCTTCCACAGCTCGGCACCCCAGTACGGCCACGAGTGCGTGCCGTTGGCGGGGAAGTCGAAGGTGGCCGGGACACCGAGGGTGGCCAGACGCACCTGGAAGGCGCGGGTGTTGGCCAGGGCGAGAGCCTCGAGGCCCATGCCGTTGGCGGTGTTGTAGTAGTCGATCGGAGCGCGCGGGTGGTCGAACTCGCCGGGCAGACCGCTGGCAGCCGAGATGAACATCGACAGGCCGTTCAGACGCGGGGCGAACACGAACGGGTCGTTACGCAGCCACGCCGGGTTCCACGGAGGGCCCCACATCGCGTCGACGTTGTAGCGGCCGGCGTCGATCATCGCGACGCGAATCGCCTCACGCATGCCGGGAGCCGAGATGTTCAGGTACCCGGACAGCGAACCGGCGAACTTGAACTGGTCGCGGTGGTACGCGGCGAGGGTCAGGGCGGCACTACCACCCATCGAAAGGCCGAGGACGGCGTTGTTCGTGCGCGAGACACCGTAGTTGGCCAGGAAGTCGGGCAGTTCCTTCGTCAGGAACGTCTCCCACTTGTACGTGACGGGCTGGCCGTTGAAGTTACTCGCCGAGTACCAGTCGGAGTAGAAGCTGGACTCGCCACCGACGGGCATGACCAGGGTCACGTTGTCGTTGCGGTACTGATCGAACGCGTTGGTCTCGAAACTCCACGCGTTGCGGTCGTTGCGGGCGCGCAGTCCGTCGAGCAGATACAGCGCGGCGCTACCGCCGCGGGCTGCCCACTGGACCTGGACCTTGATCGGTCCCATCGAAGAGGGAACCCACAGTTCCTCGTAGCCACCGGCCGGCGCGGTCTTGACGGGACCCGCGTGCGTCGGTGCTGCTGCGGCGACGGCTCCACCAGCGATTCCTGCGCCCACAGGCAGTACCAGTGCGACGGCACCGATGGCCATCGCACGCTGCTTGAGGCGCTGAGACAACCTCGGTCTGGCAAAACGCATGAATACTGCTCACTCTCTTCGTCTGCGGACTCCGCCACTAGGCGGCTCCGGCGGATTCCGTCGGGGAACAGGCGACCTGCCGGCCCGGGCATGAAGCCGGGTCGGCAGCGGACCTCTTCCAAGTCACACTGCGCTCGGTGGACTGTATGTCACACGAACTTCCCTGACAAACGCTCACGGAACGTTTTCCACGGAACTTCCAGACCACCGTCACGATGACTCATCATCGACGTACATCGTCGCCGACAGTTCCAGCGTTACACAAACGAGATCTGATGTTCCGACATCGAGATCTGCCCGGGACGCCCCGGTGACCCACGCCCCGCCCGGTTCGCCCTATTTGGCCGGTTCCGGGAACGGCGGCTCGAGATTGCACCGCTGAATTTCATATGCGGGCACTCGCTCGAATCGGTAACTCGCGAAATGCAGCGCATCCTTGAAATTCTGCTTGAATCGCGGCCACGTCAGTTCCGACCGATACGACGTCAGCAGGTCCTGCGTCTCGGGGCACGTGAGCGCGACCCGCGCCTCGGTCACCCATTCCTCGTCGAGGAATCCGGGCATCCACGGGTGCTTGTCGATCATTCCCGTGTCCACCACGACCCAGTCGGGGTACAGGTTCTTGTCGTGCCCGATACGGCCGTCGTCCAACCGCTCGGTGTGCGCCGCGAGCGGGTAGGCGAGACCCATCTGGTCCAGCACTCGCACGTCGAGGCCGACGTTCATGCTCGTCATGCCGAGGTTCAGGAAGTAGACGGTGTGGCCTGCGCCGCCGTCCGGGATCGGAAGGGGCGGAGGAACGACGAACCAGTACGTGTAGTCGGCGGACGGGATGAGCAGGCCGCCGTCGGGAGTGTCCGAGATGGTCTGGACCATGGCGCGCATCCGCGGGTAGTCCAGATAATCGTCCGCGCGAATCGGGTGCGCATGACCGGTGTTGAGAACGTAGAAGGCGCGTTCGTCGACAATTCCGGAACGTCCGATAACGACACCTTCCGGCATTCCCGTCGTGTTCGACGCGAAAAATGCCCACACGACGGTGCCGACCCACAGGAAAGCCATTGCGAGGAAAATCGACGATTCCCTATTACGCCCCCACGCCGCCCGATCCGGAATTCGCACCGGAATTACGGCGACGGGAACGATGAAACAGAACAGAACGGGGAGAAGAACGCGGCCGTGCATGAAGTCGCCGCCGACGCGCAACGAGTACAGACCGAGGATCAGCCCGCTCGCGAGAATGAAGACGACGACGGCATTCTGCGTCCGCAACCAACCGCGCAGGCGCGTCAGCCGATTCCCTTCGATGTGATGAACACCATCTTCGATGGACTTGTCCCGGCCGCGCCAGGCGATCACGGCGCCGGCGAACAGAAAGACGAGCGGCAGCCACAGCAGGTACGGGCCGAGCAGATTCCAGAGGTAGGCGAAACCCTGCGACCACTTGGCGCCGCCGGCGTCCTTCGACACCGCGGTGTTGGGGTACGGGAGGGCGTAGTAGCCCATGCGCCAGATCTGGTATCCCACCGGAACTATGCCGGCGACGAACACCATCGCCACGCGCACCACCCAGGTGAGACCGGGGGCGAGGAAGATCATGGCCAGCGACAGCACACCCAGGATCGCCAGCTCGGGGCGCACGAGGGGCCCCATGCCCGCGATGAACGAGAGAACGAGCACCGACGTGGTCGACGGGGTGGTGGCCTGACTCCATCGGACCAGCAGCAGCCACAGCAGCGCGATCCAGAAGATGACGAGGCAGCTTTCGAGACCCGACGTCGCGAAGTCGCGGGCCGGGGGCACCGCGATGTAGACGAGCACACCGGCGGGCATCAGGAACAGCGTGCCGCCGCCGGCGAAGGACCCACCGCGGTACAGGCGCGCGGTGCCGAACATGGCGAGCACGATCGCCGCCGTGGACAGGATCAGCGCGATCGTCAGGACGACGTATTCGAGCCGGGCCTGGGAGAGCCAGGTGAACGCGTAGACGATGTACGTCCACGCGGTACTGGTGTTGGCCTCGACACGCTCGCCCGAGTTGAAGACCGGACCGTTGCCTGCGAGGAGGTTGCGGACCGTGCGCAGCACGATCAGACCGTCGTCGGCAATCCATCGCCGTTCCCAGGCACCCCAGAACATCAGGAGAGCCGAGATGGCCACACCCCCGAGGAAGACCACCCTCGAGAGGATGGCCTTCCGGTGGCGTTCGGTGGTCCGCTCCGCGGCGGCGTCCGAGTCCTCGGCGCCTCCTACCAAGTCAGACGAGGTAGACAGCGACACCCACCACTCCGATCCAGGCAATCGCGAGGAGTTGGAGCACGCGGTCGCCCAGCGCGATCTCCTCGGGCTCCCCCGCCTCGCCGCCGTCGACGTCGACGGCGTAACGCAGGATCGCGATGGTGAACGGCACCATCGAGATGGCGTACCAGTTGGTGGCCTTCAGGTCGTCCTGCTGGAACGCCCACAGTCCGTAGCAGAGCACGACCGCGGTGGCGCTGAGCGTCCAGACGAAACGCAGGTACGTCGTGGTGTAGTTCTCGAGGGACTTGCGGATCTTCGCGCCGGTGCGCTCCGCGAGCTGCAGTTCGGCGTACCGCTTACCGGCCGCCATGAACAGCGAACCGAACGCCATGACCAGCAGGAACCACTGCGACAGCGCGATCTCGGCGGCCACACCGCCTGCGATGGCGCGCAGCAGGAACCCGGACGAGACGATGCAGATGTCGAGGACGGCCTGGTGTTTGAGACCGAAGCAGTAGGCCAGCTGGATGCCGATGTAGACGGCCATCACGACCGCCAGCTGCCAGTTGGCGAGGAACGACAGGGCGATGGACCCGCCGAGCAGCACGACCGCCATGCCGAACGCCAGGTTGACGGGCAGCACACCGGCCGCGATGGGGCGGAATCGCTTGGTGGGGTGCGCGCGGTCCGCCTCGACGTCCATCGCGTCGTTGACGAGGTAGATGCCGGACGCTGCCATGCAGAACACCACGAAGGCGAGTGCGACGGGAAGCAGGACGTCGGATTCCGTCGCCGTGCCCGCGGCGACGGGAGCTGCGAGGACCAGGACGTTCTTGACCCACTGACGCGGGCGGACGGCCTTGACGATGCCTGCCGCCAGGGATGTCGGGGGTCCGGTGACGACGGCCGGTTCCTCGCTCATTTCTCTCCAAACTTCTGCTCGGCCTTCAGCACCGCGACCGCAGAGGCGGCCCCCAGGGCAGATCCGGCGAGCACATCGGTCGGGTAGTGCACTCCCAGAACGAGCCGGGAGAGCAGCATCGGCGGTACCAACAACGCAGGCAAGGGTAGCCCGGTGAGACGGCCGAGCAGCACGGCAGCCGCTGTCGTGGACGTCGCGTGCGACGACGGGAAGCTCAATTTGCTGGGCGTCGACACGTTGACCTGGATCGACGGGTCGTTCGGCCGGGGGCGGCGGACGATGCGTTTGATCACGATCGAGGCCGCGTGGGCGCCGACGGCACCCACCGCGACTCCCGCCCACTGCCGGCGACGAGGCTTGTCGAGTGCCGCGCCGATGCCGGCGACGGCCACCCACCCGAGGGCGTGCTCACCGAAGTGCGACATACCCCGGGCGGTCGAGACGACGCCGGGACGGCTCGCGATCGTCGACTGGACGGTGTGCAGGATCTGGATCTCACTGGATGCCGAAGACACGTTCCCACCTCTCCTTACTGGTCAGGGCAGGAACGGCGTCCTGGTACTCGCGCTTGAGTTCGGGGAACCGCTGGGCCAGTTCACGGCGCAGCCGGATCGCTTCCTTCAGCAGCGCGAGCGCCAGCTTGGGGTTGCGCTTGCGGTAGACGACTCCTCGCCCGTCCGCGGTGGTGACGGTGACGCCGTCCACCTGGGACAGCAGGAACCACCGCGCGTCGATGGTGGGCACGTTGAGCTGGGGACGCTCGTGGTGCTGCTCGTGCGCGGGCTTCACGTTGTGGACCAGGCCCTTGCCGAGACGCACGATCTTCGCGAGCGGGTTCGTCGGCAGGCCGACCGCGCCGACTTCCTCACCGGAGGGCAGCGGCAGGCTCGTCGACGACGGCAGCACGACGGCGTCCGGGTACTCCTTGCGCATCGCGTGGACGTTGCCGAGCGCGGTCGGGAGCAGTTCGAAGATGTGCTCGGGGCCCTGCAGGAAGTCGGCGATGGCCTGGTTCTGGATCGCGACGGTCGAGTACTCGAGGCACAGCAGATGCTTGATCGTGGCCTTGACGGTGTTGATCACGAGTCCGCGGCCGTTGCCCGGCATGTGCAGGGCCGCGACGACGAGCCGGTTACGGAGGTGGAAGTACGCCTGCCAGTCGATGGCGTCGTCCTTGTCGCTCCACGCCATGTGCCAGATCGCGGCACCGGGCATGGTCACGGTCGGGTAGCCGGCATCACGGGCACGCAGGCCGTATTCGGCGTCGTCCCATTTGATGAACAGCGGCAGTGGCTGACCGAGTTCCTCGGCGGCCTGCCGCGGGATCATGCACATCCACCAGCCGTTGTAGTCGACGTCGATCCGGCGGTGCAGCAGCCGGGAGTTCTCGCGGTCACTGAGCGGGTACCGGGAGAAGTCGTGGTCGTACTCGACGTTCGGGGCGGCCGTCCACATGAAGATGGACCGGTCGACGACCTCGCCCATCGAGTGCAGGTGACTGCGCTCCTGGAGGTTCAGCATCTGCCCGCCGACGAGCATCGGCGACTTCGCGAACCGCGACATCGCCAGCGCGCGCAGGATCGAGTCGGGTTCGATCTCGATGTCGTCGTCCATGAACAGGATGTGCTGGCAGTCGGTGGTCTTCAGCGCCTCGTACATGATCCGGCTGTAGCCGCCGGACCCGCCGAGGTTCGCCTGGTCGTGGATGGCCAGCCGGTCGCCGAGCGCTTCGGCGGCCTCCGTGAAGCCGGGCTCGTCCTTGACCTTGCGGGTGCCTTGGTCCGGGATGATGACGGCCTTGACCACGTCCATGACGAGCTCGTCGGACGCCAGCGCCGTCAGCGCCTTGACGCAGTCGGTCGGCCGGTTGAACGTGGGGATGCCGACGGCGACGGTGGCCTCACCGGGGGCGTCGACCGGCGCGTACCAGCCGGCGCTCTCCAGCACGACCTCGGTGTCGGTGGTGATGTCGAACCAGATCCAGCCGCCGTCCTCGAACGGGGCGAGTTCGATCTCGAATTCCAGCGCGGCGTCACCGTCCTGGAACTCGCGGCCCTCGACGTGGATGCGCGACGAGTCGGCCTTCGAGCGGTACACGTCGATGCGGCAGTGCCCCGACAGCTCGAGACGCAGCACCACGGAGTTCAGGGTGCTCCACCGGCGCCAGTAGCTGGCCGGGAACGCGTTGAAGTAGGTGCAGAACGACGCCTCCGCCTCGGCGCCGACCGACAGCGAGGTGCGCGACAGCGAATGCGCGCGACGGCTGTTGGTCTTCGCCTCCTCCAGGTAGAGGGTGCGGACGTCGAGCGGCTCGCCGGCACGCGGCAGGATCACCCGCTGCAGCAGCGACTTGCCGAGTAACGGGGCGTCCTCGGTGACCTTCTCGGATTCGAGCAGATGTCGGGCGCTCATTCGGCATCCCCCACCAGGGCCGCACCGGATTCGAAGTGCGGACGCAGGGAGTTGTCGAACATCGACAGCGCGCTGGCGATCGCCATGTGCATGTCCAGGTACTGGTAGGTGCCGAGACGGCCGCCGAACAGAACCTTGTTCGACGCCATCTCCTCCTTCGCGCGGTCGCGGTAGGCGGCGAGCATCGCGCGGTCGTCGGGGGTGTTGATCGGGTAGTACGGCTCGTCCTTGCTCTCCGCGAACCGCGAGAACTCCCGCATGATGACCGTCTTGTCCTTCGGGTAGTCCCGCTCCGGGTGGAAGTGGCGGAACTCGTGGATCCGGGTGAAGGGCACGTCGGCGTCGTTGTAGTTCATGACCGGGGTTCCCTGGAAGTCGCCGGTCTCGAGCACCTCGGTCTCGAAGTCGAGGGTGCGCCAGCCCAGCTCGCCCTCGGAGTAGTCGAAGTAGCGGTCGAGGGGGCCGGTGTAGACGACGGGGGCGTCGGGGCTCTCGGCACGCAGGTCGTCGCGGACGTCGAACCAGTCGGTCTCGAGCCGGACCTCGATCTTCGGGTCCTTCGCCATGTTCTCGAGCCACGCGGTGTAGCCGTCGACGGGCAGGCCCTCGTACGTGTCGTTGAAGTAGCGGTTGTCGAACGTGTACCGCACCGGCAGGCGGGTGATGTTGCCCGCGGGCAGATTCTTGGGGTCCGTCTGCCACTGCTTGGCGGTGTAGTCGCGCACGAACGCCTCGTACAGCGGCCGCCCGATCAGGGAGATCGCCTTCTCCTCCAAGTTGGACGCAGACGCCGAGTCGATCTCGCTGGACTGTTCGGCAATCAGCTTCCGCGCCTCGTCGGGGGTGAAGTAGCGCCCGAAGAACTGCGACACGAGGCCCAGCCCCATCGGGAACTGGTACGCCTGCCCCTTGTGCAGCGCGAACACGCGGTGCTGGTAGTTCGTGAATTCGGTGAACTGGGTGACGTAGTCCCACACTCTCTTGTTCGAGGTGTGGAACAGGTGCGCTCCGTACTTGTGGATTTCGATGCCGGTCTCGGGTTCGGCCTCCGAATAGGCGTTTCCGCCCAGGTGATGACGACGGTCGAGCACCAGCACACGCTTACCCAGCTGTGTTGCTGCACGCTCGGCGACGGTCAGTCCGAAAAATCCGGAGCCGACGACGATGAGGTCGTACCGGCCAGGGGCGGTTGTCTCTGGGGTTGCAGCGGTCACGATGAACCAGGGTAAGCGACTCCGCCGCCCGTGCGCGGCCAAGGGGGGCAAGGACCCCTTCCGCACGCACGAGGAGTTCTCCCTGTATTCACCGGTTCTGCAGACCTCGTTGTTCCCGCCGACGCGGCGATCGCGCTTCATGAGCGGGTGCGCATCGTCCAGCTGGCGAACTTCTACGGACCGCGGTCGGGTGGGCTTCGCACCGCCCTCCACAACTGGGGTCAGGGGTACGTCGAACGCGGGCACGAGGTGGTCCTCGTCGTCCCAGGTCAGCGCGACTGCGAGGAGCTGCTTCCGAGTGGGGTCCTGCGGATCACGCGGTCTGCTCCCACCATCCCCGCGACCGGCGGTTATCGCGTGGTCAATCCGCGGCGGGTGGCCGACGTCGTCAGCGGTCTGCGACCCGACGTCCTGGAGGTGTCCGACCGGCTCACTCTGCGCGGTTTCGGGGGCTGGGCCCGCACCCGCGGGGTACGCAGTGTGGTCGTGTCACACGAACGCCTCGACCGGCTGCTCGGCCAACTCGCTCCGCGCCGCGTGGCCCGCGGCTGGGCCGACGTCGCGAACCGCCGGATGGCCCGCAACTACGACGCCGTCGTCTGCACGACGGACTTCGCGAGCGAGGAGTTCACCCGGATCGGGGCCCCCAACCTGCACCGGGTCCCGCTCGGTGTCGACCTCACGATGTTCCACCCCGGCAAACACGACCAGGTGATGCGCGACTCCTTCGCCGACCCGGCGCAGCGTTTCCTACTGCACTGCGGCCGGCTGTCGGTGGAGAAACAGGTGGAACGGAGCATCGACGCCGTCCGGCTGCTGCGGCGGCAGGGCCACGACGCCCGGCTGGTCATCGCCGGGGACGGCCCGCGGCGCGAGGCGCTGCAGTACCGGGCCCGTGGGCTCCCCGTGCACTTCACCGGGTTCATCAGCGACAAGGGCCGCCTGGCGTCGCTGTTCGCGTCGGCGGACGTGTCGCTGGCGCCCGGACCGCACGAGACGTTCTGCCTGTCGGCGCTCGAGTCGCTGGCGGCGGGCACCCCGGTGGTCGCGTCACAGTCGTCGGCGCTCGCCGAGATCATCACACCCGGCTGCGGCGCCCTGGCCAGGGACCGGGGTCCCGCGTTCGCCGAAGCGGTGAGCGGCATACTCGCGATCCCCTCACACACGCGCCGAGCCTCGGCCCGGCGGCGGGCCGAGGACTTCGGCTGGGGCGAGTCCGTCGACGGGATGCTCGCCGTGTTCGAGGGAACCGGTCCGCTCTGCTCCGTCTAACTGCCGCCCGTCGGTAACCACTCGCGCAGCACGCTGGCGTCGATCACCTGTGCGCCCAGCTTCTCGGTCCAGATGATGGTTCCGTTGGTGTACATCCGGAATTTCCCCGCCTCCGACGGCAGCATCAACTCGGGGCCGATCGGCGCTCCCAGTGTGCTGTTGACCCCGCCGAGTTCCTTGTACTTCTCGGCGATCGGCGAACCCTCGGTGGTGCCGACGGTGTCCTCGTCCTCACCCGCGGACGCGAGGGTGGACTCGGGTTCGGGGGCGGCCGGCGGTGCGGGGACGCCGAGTCCGTCACCGACCGTGAACCAGTCGGACTTGAGCTTCAGCTTCGACCGCGCCTCGGCGCCCGTCGCCTCGGCGGTGCCCGACGATCCGACCACCTTCACACCGGTGACGCGTCCGCCGTCGACTCCGAAGTTGTTGCGGGTGACCACCTCGAACGATTCGAGGTCTCCGACGTTGAACGCGGACGCGATGTCACCCGCGGTGAGGGTCACGGTCCAGTCGTGGTTCGGCGACACGGTGTCGCCCTGGTCCTCGACGGACGGGAACTCGCCGCCCGCGGTGTATCCGCCTGTGGACGAGGAAAATTCGGCGGCGACGGGCTTGTTGTCCTTGGTCAGGATCATGCCCTTGGTGGAACGGACGGCGTCGGTGGTCCGGGGGTCTTCCTTCGCGGAGCCCCCGTACACCTGGCAGCTCTGGGTGTCGCAGGTCTTCGCCCACTCTTCCCGGTTCTCGGCGGCGGCGTAGGAGCGGGCCGCGACGGCCTGCGCCCGAAGCGCCTCGGCCCCACCGGTGTCGGCCCAGCCGGCTTTCGCCTCGGCGGGCACGACGCCCAGGAGGTAGTCGTCCATGTCGAGGACGTTGACGGTGCGGACGGCGGCGCCGTCGAGCGCGACCCCGAGAGCGCCGCGGTAAGGGGTGTCACCGGCGCACAGCTTCAAGTGCTCGTTCGCGGGACGGTCCGGGGCCAGGTCGACCGGGTCCACCCACGGATGGTCGGTGGCGTCCTGCCACAGGACCTCGCCGGCACATCCGCGGGTCACCACGACGTTGGCGCCGCCGTCGGCGGTCGGCGTGAGGTGGACGGCCTCTCCCGGTCCGACGGGCTTGCCGGCGACGACGGCGCCGGCGTCGGAGTAGACGTCGAGCGGCTGATCGTCACGTGCCTGCAGCCGGACGCTGATCTGTGCGTCGGCGAGGGTGCCGAGGGTGGTGCCGCCGTAGTAGTGACCGAGGATGCGCTCGGCCGCCCACCCCTGATCCTTCGCGTATCCGTAGGCACCCCACTGGCCCATCCCGCGGCCGTGGCCGTTGCCGTGCCCGGAGAGCGTGAACGGCGTGTCGGAGGCGACGGTTTCCCGGACGTCCTGACCGGAGGAGCGCAGATGCACGACGACGCCGGTGACGGCGCCGACGACGAGGACGGGTGCGATGCCGAGCGCCGACGCGCGCAGAAGTGTGGCCGTGAATCCGCGCGGGGCGGGACGGCCCGCGATGTACCGCCTCCTGCGGGTCCAGGCAGGCCTACCTGCACGAACCCCGAATTCGGTCTTCGCCATCACTGCACTCCTCATCGCTGAACAACAAGCGCTGAGACGGGGCGTGCACCTCGTCTCAGCGGGTCCGAGAAATTCGGGATAAAGTCTCAATGTAAGGTTGAGCGTTATGGACCTGTGTGACTAGTGTGGCAAGAGTGGTTGGAGTTAGCAACAACAGTCTCTTCAGTCACACGAGCATCACGAGTTGCAGACACGCGAGGTCGCTCGCAGGAAACTACAACTGAGGAGAGTCCCCCTTGCCGCACCGTCGACCGAAGCCCTCGATCGTCCTCGGGGCTGTCGCCGCTCTGGCTGTCGCAAGTCCCGTCGCGGTCTACGGCATCAGTAGCGCACCCTCCGACGTCAAATCCACGAACGAAACCTCCAACTCGGCAGTGTCCACCGAGATCGCGCAGGTCGTGCTGTCGCAGATCCCCGACATCGTGATTCCGCTGAAGGAACTGACCGGGCTGAACCTGCCCGACGTCAACATCGGCGACCTCCGGAACCTGAAGATCCCGCCGTACCTCCACATCCCCAGCAACGTGCAGCTCCCGGGCGGAATCCAGATCCCGAACCTGCAGATCCCACTGAAGCTCCCCGCCCCGGGCGACGTCTCCGACCCCGCGATCCTGCCCCCGGCCGATCAGCAGCCCGGCACGATCGTCAAGGAACTGTCGCGCGACGCCCCGTTCAGCATGGTGGCGCTCACCTCCGAGACCCTCGCGTCCGCGGAGTCGAAGGTCCGGGCGCTGCAGGCCGATGGAACGTGGGGACAGTGGGTCTCCCCCGACATGATCGACACGCGTCGCACGGACAAGACGGCGTCGGACGGCAAGGTCGCCACTGAACCCGTCTACGTCGGGCTGACGAAGGCGATCCAGATCCTGACCCCCACCTCGCTCCCTGCACCGGCAGGCGCACCCGCGCCCGACGCGGTGCCCGCGCCCGCCCCGGCACCCGCAGCCCCTGCTCCCGCGCCTGCTCCGGCCGCCGACGGGGCCGCACCGCTCGGTTACACCCCTGCCGCCGTCAACACGCCGTTGCGGCAGCAACCGGCACGCGCGGGCGCCGACGACGTCACCGCCGTGCTCATCGAACCTGGCAGTGGTCCCGGCGACGCGACGCTCGGCGACATCGCGAGCCCGCTCGACAGCGGCGGTCCCAAGGTCATCAGCCGCCAGCAGTGGGGTGCCGACGAGTCCATCCGGTGCCAGGACCCCGACTACGACGACTTCATCGGCGGTGCCACCGTGCACCACACCGCGGGAGCCAACGACTACTCGAAGGCCGAATCGGCCGAGATCGTCCGGGCGATCTACGCCTACCACGCGCAGACACTCGGCTGGTGCGACATCGGATACAACGCACTGGTCGACAAGTACGGCCAGATCTTCGAGGGTCGCGCAGGCGGTCTCGACCGTCCGGTCCAGGGCGCGCACGCCGGCGGGTTCAACGAGAACACCACCGGAGTCGCGATGATGGGCGACTTCTCGTCCGAGGATCCGCCGCAGGCCACCCTCGACGCCGTCGGCAAGTTCCTGGGCTGGAAACTCGGCAAGGCCGGACTCGACCCACTCGGCGAGACGACGATGTACTCCGAGGGCACCGAATTCACTCCCTATGCGGAGGGTGAGGCCGTCGATCTCCCGGTGATCTTCGCGCACCGCGACGTCGGCAACACGTCCTGCCCCGGAGACGCGGCGTACTCACACATGGACGAGATCCGGCAGATCGCGGCGGCCAACCTCGGCGGCGGCAACGCCTCGCTGGCCTCGGACGCACCCTCGGGTGAGGCTCCGGCGCCGTCCGGCGGTCCCGGCACGGACGCAAGCTCCAGCCTCGGCGCCGGAATCCCTGCCCTGGTCAACGAACTGCTGCGGCTCACCGACCCGTCGCCGGTCGCCCAGAAGTGGGTGGCGGAAGGCGGCGACACCGGCCGGCTCGGCCAGGCCATCACCGGACTGCTGCAGGCCAAGGCCGGTAACTCGGGCGCACAGTTCGCCAACGGCGCCATCTTCACCTCGCCCAACGGGGGCGTGTGGGCGGTCCTCGGACAGATCTTCAAGACGTGGCAGAACCTCGGAGCCGACAACGGCGAACTGGGCCTGCCGACCAGTGACGAGTACCCGATCCCGGGCGGTCTCCGCACCGACTTCGAGAACGGTTCGCTGATCTTCAACGAGATCACCGGCATCGTCACCAAGGTGTTGAAGACCTACAACGACACCTACGCGGAGGCCTACAGGAACGGTGCCCCGGTCGATGCCGCGGCGCCCGTCGCACCGCCCGCGGACCCGGCACAGGTTCCGCCGGCTCCGGCCGAGCCCGCTCCGGCTCCGGCACCCGAACCGGCTCCCGCTCCCGTCGAGCCGGCACCGGTTCCGGCCGGCTGATCGGGTTTCACCTCTCGGGCGCTGGTGGTCTCAGGACCACCAGCGCTCGAGCACTTTCGCGACCCCGTCGTCCCAGTTGGTGGCCGTCACCTCGTCGGCGGCGGCCTTGGCGTCGGGGTGCGCGTTCTCGACGGCGACACCCCGGCCCGCGAGGTTCAGCATCGGAATGTCGTTGGGCATGTCACCGAAGGCCACGATGTGCGACGCCGTCACGCCGAGTCGTTCCGCCACCAGCGCGAGACCCGACGCCTTCGTGATTCCCGACGCCGACAGTTCGATCAGCCCGTTGTCGGTGGAGAACGTGACGTCCGCACGGCGACCGATGTGCGGCGCCAGCGCGTCCACCATCGCCTGACTGGACATTTCCGGCACCCGGATCAGCAACTTCACCGCGGGGGCCGCGACGACCTCGTTCTCGGACATCTCGGTGTTGTCGGGGTTGAGCCAGGCGTGCTGGTAGCCGGGTGAACTCACGAACTGCGGTGTCGCGGCGTCGTGAGCGCTCACCCCGACACGCTCCGCCGCGAGCCCCGCGCCGGGCAGCACGCGGAGCGCGATCTCCGACAGCCACGTGAGGGTGTCGACGTCGAGGGTCGCGGCGCTGAGCACGCGGTCGCTGTCGCTGTCGTAGATGACGGCGCCGTTGGCACAGACGGCCAGCGGCGCGTAGCCGAGGCCCTCGACCACGGGATGGATCCAGCGCGGGGGCCGGCCGGTGGCCAGCACGAAAGGAGTTCCCGACGCGACCACCGACGCGACGGCGTCGCGGGTGCGAGCACTGATGCGCTCGTCCTCCCCGATCAGGGTGCCGTCGACATCGGACGCTACAAGGCTCGGTCGGTCTGGGCTCACCCAGCCATTCTGCCTGCCGAGTCCGCGGCGCCGCCGGGCGGCCGTTACCGGGCCCGCCGTTCCTCGGCTTCGCGGCGGTCCATCTCGGTGGCCTCCTCGATGGTGGGCGCACTGCCGCCGAGTCGCCGGGGCACCCAGTACGCGCCCGCCGGATGGTCGAATCCGTCCTGCACCCGGCGCAGGATCGCGTCCATCTCCGTGTGCAGAGTTTCGGTGAGGGCCTCCGCCGGTTCCCGCGGCTCGATCGGCCGGCCGACCTCGACGGTCACCGGAAACCGATGCCGCCCAAGTTGTCTCGGCTGCCCCTTCGTGGCGATCCGCTGAGCACCCCACACGATGACGGGCACGATCGGCACCCGGGCGTCGATCGCCATGCGCGCCGCACCCGACTTCAGTTCCTTGATCTCGAAGCTCCGGCTGATGGTCGCCTCCGGGTACACACCCACCAGTTCGCCCTCGCGCAGCCGCTCCACCGCGGCGAGGTAGGCGCCCGCGCCGGCGGTCCGGTCGACCGGGATGACCCCGCACCCGCGCATCAGGAACGCCATCACCTTGTTGTTCGCGAGTTCGGCCTTGGCCATGAGCCGCAGTTTGCGGTCCACCGCACCGACCGCGAGTGCCAGCTGGACGAAGTCCAGGTAGCCGGTGTGATTGACCGCGAGCACCGCCCCACCCTCGGTGGGGATGTTGTCCAGGCCGACTCGCGTCATCCTCAACCCCTGGAACAGGGACAACGCCTTGGCCGTCGACTCGACAGCCGTGTAGACAGGCTCCACCGCCACCTTCTAGCTACCGGTCTCCCGGGCCCGACGGGACTGTGCCTTCGCCTCGGCGTCGGCGGCGTCCATCTTGTTCGCTTCGTCGAGTGTCGGCGCGCTTCCACCGAGGCGCGCGGGCACCCAGTACTCGCCTGCCGGGTGGTCGTAGCCCTGCTGGAGGTCGGCGAGCATCGTCGTCATCGTGGCATGCAGCTTCGCGGTCAGCTCGGCCGCGGGTTCGTATGGCTGGATCGGCTCACCGACGGCGATCGAGATGGGAGTGTTCGTGCGGCCCAGCCGCTTCGGGAACCCCTTGGTCCACACCCGCTGCGCCCCCCAGATGACCACCGGGATGATCGGGACATTCGCCTCGATCGCCATGCGCGCGGCACCCGACTTGAATTCCTTGATCTCGAAGCTCCGGCTGATGGTGGCCTCCGGGTACACACCCACCAGTTCGCCGCGGCGCAGGAAGTCGACGGCCGCCTTGTACGAATCCGCGCCGGCGGCCCGGTCGACCGGAATGTGCTTGAGCGCGCGCATGATCGGGCCCGAGATCTTGTTGTCGAACACTTCCTTCTTCGCCATGAAGCGGACGTACCGCTTCACCCTGCGGGCCGGAAGTCCGGCGTAGGTGAAGTCCATGTAGCCGGTGTGATTGATCGCGATCACCGCCCCACCCGTCGACGGAATGTGCTGATCGCCCTCGACCGTGAACTTCAGCCCCTCGAGGGCGAATACGGTGCGGGCGATGCCGATGACGGTTCGGTAGACGGGTTCCACAATCGGCTAGCGTAGCCGGGTATCCGCGATCTGGCCCGCCGTCGGGGACGGACATTCGGTGGGGAGTCGACAGAAAGGGCGCGCTGGAGATGGCTGGCAGGGGCAGGAGGGCGCTCATCGCGCCGGTCGTCGCGGTGATCCTCGGCGCGGGGGTGGCGTGCGATTCGCAGTCCGGCATCCCGACGGACGAGCCCCCGGCCGACACCGTTTCCGCGCCCACATCCGCCGCCGAGCCCAGGACCACCACGCCGCCTGCCCCGGTGCCGCAGGTGATCGTCGGCGACGTGCCCGGCAACCCCGCAGCGGTCGACGCCGTCCGCGCCTGGGCCACCGACCTGGTCACCCGGCCCGACACCGTCCCCGCGAAATGCTGGACGCTGCCGTCCGCCCAGGCCGCCGACCAGTACGCCGACACGTCCGCGATCCTCGGGGCGCTCGCGCAACCCGGCGTCGACGGACAGTTCGCGGTGTCGTGGACAGGCGGCGGCACCACGGTGTCCGTCAAACGCAGCGAGATCGCGTCCGGCTACGCCTGCCCGCACGTCCACCCCGCCGGGACCGTCGACTTCTACACCCCCGCCGACGCCGAGTACGCCGTCACCCGATTCCTGTCTCGGGAGTCGGGCGCGCCGGTGAACAGGGCGGACACCGAGACCGCCTACCCGCTGATCTGCCCCGGCTTCAGCCCCTGGGACCCGTCCGGCACGGGCACCGGCGGCAGGCCGCCGCTCCAGCTCGACCCCGACGTCCTCGCCGGGACCACGGCGTTCGCCGCCGACGCGATGACCGCCACCCCGGTCCGCGGCGACTACCTGGAAGTGTCCGTTCCCGTCACCGACGTGTCCGGTGTGACGAACACCAGGCAGGTCACGCTGTCCATCGGCCCCGACGGCTACTGCCTGGGCGAAGTGACCTGACCGCACGTGAGTGGCATGGTGTGCTGGAGCGCGCATTGCCACTCACCTGGGGGGAACGCCTACTCTGGAACAGTCGCTCAGCTCCCAGGAGGCATACCAGTGCAGGTCACCAGCGTCGGACACGCCGGATTCCACATCCAGACCGAGGCAGGCTCGATCCTGTGCGACCCCTGGGTGAACCCCGCGTACTTCGGGTCCTGGTTCCCGTTCCCGGACAACACCCAGCTCGACTGGGACACCCTGGGCAACTGCGACTACCTGTACGTGTCGCACCTGCACAAGGACCACTTCGACCCGGAGAACCTGAGCAAGCACGTCAACAAGGACGCAACGGTGCTGCTCCCCGACTACCCGGTGCCGGACCTCAAGCGTGAACTCGAGGCGCTGGGCTTCCACACGTTCTTCGAGACCGAGGATTCGGTCAAGCACAAGGTCACCGGCCCCAAGGGTGACCTCGACGTCATGATCATCGCGCTGCGCGCCCCCGCGGACGGTCCGATCGGCGACTCGGGTCTCGTGGTGTCCGACGGCGAGACCACGTGTTTCAACATGAACGACGCGCGCCCCGTCGACATGGACGTCCTGCACGACGAGTTCGGCAAGATCGACATCCACCTGCTGCAGTACTCGGGCGCCATCTGGTACCCGATGGTCTACGACATCCCCACCAAGACGAAGGCCAACTTCGGCAAGCAGAAGCGTCAGCGCGGCATGGACCGCTGCCGCAGCTACATCGAGCAGGTCGCAGCCACGTGGGTGGTGCCGTCCGCCGGACCGCCGGTGTTCCTCGACGACGCCCTGCGCTACCTGAACGACGACCGGGGTGACGAGGGCAACATCTTCCCCGACCAGATCACGTTCCTCGAGCAGATGCGGATCCACGGCAACGACGGCGGCATCCTGATGATCCCGGGGTCCACCGCGGACCTGAAGGGCGGCGAGCTGACGCTCACGCACCCGATCCCGGACGCCGAGGTCGACAAGATCTTCTCCGACAAGGCCGCGTACATCGAGGACATGGCGAAGCGCATGGCGCCGGTCCTCGCCGCCGAGAAGGCCACGTGGGCCCCCGCCGAGGGTGAGCCGCTGCTGGAGGCGCTCAAGGCGAAGTTCGAGCCGATCATGAAGCAGTCCGACCTGATCTGCGACGGCATCGGCTACCCCGTCGGCCTGGTGATGGGCGACGAGACCGTCGTCCTCGACTTCCCGCAGCGCACCGTCCGTCCGCGCGGCGAGAAGGACGGCAAGTACCGCTACGGCTTCCGCATCGCCCCCGAATTGGTGCGCACGGTGCTGCGCGACGACGAGCCCGACTGGGTGAACACCATCTTCCTGTCCACCCGCTTCGAGGCCTGGCGCGTCGGCGGATACAACGAATTCCTCTACACGTTCTTCAAGTGCCTCACCGACGAGCGCATCGCGTACGCCGACGGCTGGTTCGCCGAGGCCCACGACGACTCCGCGTCGATCGAACTCGGCGGGTACGAGATCCAGCGTCGGTGCCCGCACCTGAAGGCCGACCTGTCGAAATTCGGCGTCGTCGACGGCACCAGCCTCACCTGCAACCTGCACGGCTGGCAGTGGGACCTCGAATCCGGTCGCTGCAAGACGTCCAAGGGACACGAACTGCGGTCCACCAAGCTCTGACCCCGGCGGGCGAATGTATCCTTCGGCGCATCTGAGGCGTCGAAGGGTACGTTCACCCGGCAGCAGCGGCGTCGGCCCGGACCGGCGGCAGCCACCGACGCACCAGGACCGCCGACAGCAGCACGGGAACGGCCAGTGCCGCGACGAGCGTCGTGACCGACAGCCACAGGGACCCGACGGCGACCCCCGCGTAGATCAGCACCGCGGCCACCTCACCGAGCAGTCCGGCCACCGATGTGACGGTGGCGCGTGCGGGACCGGTGATCGCATCCTGTACGCGCGCTTCCGACACGATCATCGCGTTGCCGAGGATGCCGTAGCCGACGCCGAGCGCGAGGAATCCGGGGACACCGCCGAGCAGCGCGCCCCCGCCGAGCAGGATCGCGGCGACGGCGACGGCCCGCCCCATCGTCACGGCACGCATCGACGCCGTGCGTCCGGCGAGGGCTGTGCCGACCACCTGACCGCTCACCGTGATCGCGACGAGCAGCGGTACGGACGCCGTCGATGTTCCGCCGTCGCGCGCGAGCAGCCCGAAGTACTCGTCGAACGCCAGGAACGCGATCAGCACCGCCGACAGCAGCACTCCGCGCCGGACCACCGCCTCCCGCGTCACCTCGCCGAGGCCGGCGCGCAGCATCGCGGCATACCGGGCCGCGAGTCCCCGTCGTGCGTCCGCGGCGGCGAGGGTCTCGTCCGACTCCTCGGCCTCGGGTGCCGCGGGCAGCAGCAGGGCGAAGCCCCCGTGGACCACGGTCGCACCGACGCTCACCCACCCGACCAGCGGATATCCGCCGAGGACGTAGAGCGGCGCCGCCGTCAGGGTCGCGAGAAGGTTGCACACCATGGCGCCGGAGTTGGCGTAGCCGAGCAACCTCGCGAAGTCACCGGCAGCGCCTCGCGCCACGAGTTCGTCGTACAGCAACGCCTCGAACGTGCCCGACTGGATGGCGCCGCTGATGCCCCACAACACGAATCCGGCCGCGAATCCCGCGTACGACGGCATGAGGATCCACACCGTGAATCCGGCCGTGTACAGCACTGATGCGAACACCAGGAGGCCACGTCGAGACACGGTGTCGGCCCACGCGCCGGACGGCACCTCGGCGACGAAGGACACGACCGACCAGATGACGAACAGCGACGAGATCTGACCGACGCTCAGTCCGTGGTCGGCGAACAGCAGGTCGTACAGACCGTAGAGCGGGATGAGGTCGCGCGTGGACACGTAGCCGACCACGCGGACGGCGAGAGAACGCTGCGAACTGGGTCAAGGCTGGGCGGCGGGATATCTCACGCGCCCAGTTTCGCACTCCACGCCGGGGGTGTCACCCCGTTTTCGGCCTATCCGACGGTCGGCGGCTGATCGACGAGCTGGGCCATGTAGAGCTGGTCGCCCATCTTGTCCATCAGTTCGATCTGCGTCTCCAGGTAATCGATGTGATCCTCTTCTTCCTCGAGGATCGTCTCGAGCAGTTTCGCCGACGTGGCATCGCCCTTGTCGCGGCACATCTGGATGCCCGGACGCAGACGCTCGACGACCTCGACTTCGATGGAGAGGTCGGAATGAAATTGCTCGCGCAGGTCCTGCCCGATGCGCAGCGGCAGCAGCTTCTGATAGTTCGGAAGCGCCTCGAGAAACAGGATCCGGTCGGTGAGGATCTCGGCGTGATTCATCTCCTCGATGGACTCCGCCCGAGTCTTGTCCGCCAGTTTGGTGAAGCCCCAATTGGCCTGCATCTTGGAGTGCAGGAAGTACTGGTTGATCGCAGTCAGCTCACTGGTCAACTGTTCGTTGAGAAGAGCAATGACTTCGTCGTCGCCGCGCATGACTTCTCCGTTCGCCCCGGTTGAGGCGAACGTACCACTGGCAGTGTCCGCGATGTAGTCGATCGCGGGATTCAGTTGTGCTGCGGTTTCGTCACGCGGCCACGCTGTCGGCGGCGGACCGCTCCAGAATCTCCTTCAACCGATCGACGCAGGTTCCACATCCCCATCCGGCGCCGCAACGCTCACCGATGGCGTCCGCACTGTCAGCTCCGGCAGCACAGTGCTCGTGCACTTCGTCTTCCGTCACTGCCTTGCAGATGCACACGAACATGTGGAGCTCCTCACCAACTCGATTAGGTAAGGGTTACATCATTTCGGCATTCGCGCAAGGGTAGCCTTCCCAAAATCCTGAGCCTGCGTTCATGGCTTCAGGACATCCGTCCCGACGAACGGCACGAGCGCCTCGGGCACCCGCACGGTGCCGTCGGACTGCTGGTGGTTCTCCAGGATGGCGACGATCCACCGGGTGGTGGCGAGGGTGCCGTTGAGGGTCGCGGCCGTCTGCGGCTTCCCGTTCTCGTCGCGGTACCGGACACCGAGACGACGCGCCTGGAACGTCGTGCAGTTGGACGTCGAGGTGAGCTCGCGGTACGCCTGCTGCGTGGGCACCCAGGCCTCGCAGTCGAACTTGCGGGCCGCCGACGACCCCAGGTCGCCGCCGGCCACGTCGATCACGCGGTAGGGCACGTCGATCGCGGCGAGCATGTCGCGCTCCCACGCGAGCAGGCGCTGGTGCTCCGCGTCGGCGTCCTCGGGCTTGCAGTAGGTGAACATCTCCACCTTGTCGAACTGGTGGACCCGGATGATGCCGCGGGTGTCCTTGCCGTAGCTGCCGGCCTCGCGGCGGAAGCACGTCGACCAGCCGGCGTACCGCTTGGCGCCGTCGGCGAGGTCGAGGATCTCGCCCGAGTGGTACCCGGCCAGCGGGACCTCGGACGTGCCGACGAGGTACAGGTCGTCGTCGGCGAGGTGGTAGATCTCGTCCGCGTGGGCGCCGAGGAACCCGGTTCCCGCCATGATCTCCGGTCGCACCAGTACCGGCGGGATCATCATCTGGAAGCCGTTGGCCATCGCCTTCTGCGCGGCCAGCTGCAGCATTCCCAGCTGCAGCATCGCGCCGAAGCCGGTGAGGAAGTAGAAGCGGGCACCGGAGACCTTCGCACCGCGCTCCATGTCGATCAGCCCCAGCGACTCACCCAGCTCGAGGTGGTCCTTGGGTTCGAAGTCGAACGTGGGAATCTCGCCGACCGTCTCGAGGGTGACGAAGTCGTCCTCGCCGCCCGCGGGGGCGCCCTCCTGGACGACGTTGGAGATCGCCCGGTGCGCGGCGTCGAGCGCGGCCTGCGCCTCGTGCTGCTCGGCCTCGGCCTGCTTGACCTTGGCCGCGAGTTCCTTGGACCCCTCGAGCAGCGCCGGACGCTCCTCCGGGGACGCCTGCCCGACCTTCTTGCCGAACGCCTTCTGCTCGGCACGCAGATTGTCGCCGGCGAGAACCGCGGCGCGCCGGGACGCGTCGGCCTCGAGCAATGCGTCGACCAGGGCGGGATCTTCGCCACGGGTGCGCTGCGACTCGCGGACGGCGTCGGGGTTCTCGCGGAGGAACTTCAGGTCAATCACGGCTTCAAACCCTACCGGGCGCCGCAGAGCGGCTCACTCCGGTTTCGGTTCCAGCAGGCTCAGAAGGTCCTCGCGGCCGAACATGCGAGCGGCGTCGACGGCAGTCGGGTGGCCGGCCGTGGCGTCGGCACCACCGGCGACGAGGGTCCGCACAACGGCGTCCTCACCCTTGAACAGCGCCCCTGCCAGCGGGGACTGCCCCTTGTCGTTGAGCCGGTCGACATCGGCGCCGCGGTCGATCAGGACTTGAACGGCCACGGCGTGACCGTGGTATGCGGCCAGCATCACCAGAGTGTCGCCGTTCTGATTTGCCAGGTTCACCGGGACGCCCGCGTCGAGGTACGTGGCCAAGGACACGGCGTCGCCGGATCGTGCCGTGTCGAACACACGCCCGGCGAGCTCTTGCAGTTCAGGATCCACCGGCTCGGCGGAGTGCTGAGGATCGTCACTCATGGTCGTCGAAGTTACGCCAGGTTCGAGCCGATTGCGGGAGTTGTTCTGCTTCCACGATCGGAACAGGCATTATGGAAATCGATGTCCTCAGATCAGTCGAACGGCGCCGACCCCCAGCCGAAGAATGCCGGGCAACCGGAGAAGGCTCCCCGCAGCATGTCCGCGACCACGACGCGTCGCGCGCTCGCGGCCGTCGCGGCAGGTGCCGTGGTGGCGGCGATCGCCACGTTCGCGATCGCCGGCGGTTTCAACCGCAGCGAGAACCTCCCCGCGCACTCCCCCGGTTCCGGACCGCAGGCGACGGGTTCGGTGGACGGCGACGCGTTCGCTTCGGCGGCGGCAGGCGACTGCCTCGACTGGACGCCGTCGAACGATCCGCAGGAAGACCGGAAGGACGTCGCGAAGGTCGACTGCTCGGAGGAACACCGGTTCGAGGTGGCGGCGCCGCTGGACCTCAGCGTGTATCCGGGCGCCGAGTTCGGTCCGGGTTCGCGTTACCCGGGTGCGCTGCGGTTCGCCGCGCTGCGCGACGAACACTGTGTGCCCGCCGTCGACAGTTACCTCGGCGCGAAGTTCGATCCGTACGGCAAGTTCAGCGTGGGTCTCATGTTCCCCAGCGAGTCCGGTTGGGCGGCGGGCGAGCGCACTCTGCGGTGCGGCCTCCAATTCTCCAGCACCGCAGGGACGTTGCTGCCGTTCGCCGGCAAGGTGGCCGAGCAGGACCAATCCAACATCTGGGATCCGGGCACCTGCATCGGAATCAACCAGAACGTGCCCACCGACCCCGTCGACTGCGCGCAACCCCACGCCTTCGAAGTGATCTCCGTCGTCGACCTGGCCACCCAGTTCCCTTCCTCGATGCCGGCCGTCGAAGACCAGGACAAGTATCTCGAAGGCGTGTGCACGCAGGCCGCCAACGAGTACCTCGGTTCCGCCGACGCGTTGCGCAACAAGACACTCACGCTGTTCTGGGACAACCTGGAACTCGACAGCTGGCTCGCGGGCAGCAGGCGGGTGAACTGCTCGGTGGGCAAGGAGACCGACGCCGGCGGCTTCTCGACCATCACCGGTTCGGCGAAGGGCGAGATCCTCATCGACGGTGCGGCGCCCGTACCGCCGCCGCCGGTCCCGGAGGGTAGGTCGATTCCGACGCCGCTTCCCGGCGCAGTGCCGGTCCCCGGGAACTGATGTGGCGGTGAGCATGACGCCCGACCGATTCGAGGAATTGGTGGGCGACGCACTCGATCTGATCCCACCCCGGCTCGCGGCCGCGATCGACAACGTCGTCGTCCTCGTCGACGACCGCAACGACGAGGACCCGTATCTTCTGGGCCTCTACCACGGGATCGCGCTGACGGAACGGGACAGCCATTACGGCGGATCGCTGCCCGATACGATTACCGTCTACCGCGACGCCATCCTCGAAATCTGCAGTTCGGAGGAGGAAGTCGTCCACGAGGTGGCCGTCACCGTGATACACGAGGTTGCGCACTACTTCGGGATAGAAGAAGATCGCTTGCACGAGCTCGGCTGGGGATGAACGGTTTTCCCGAGAAGAATTTCTCGGGATCGGGGGGAACCGAAGAGCGCGTTGCAGCGTCCAAGTGTGTAGGGACAGCTGCACATGCAGTTCGTTTGCCGGGGGGCAACTGCCTTCCGCCTGCCTAGGTCAAGAAGGAGTTCGACGCCATGCCAGCTCTGCACGTCGCACCTGAAGCTCTTGTCGCCGCCGCCGTGGAACTCGACGCGCTCGCCGCGCGTCTCGAGACCGCGGTCGCTCTCAACTCCGCGGCCATCCGGGTGCTTCCCTCCGGGAGCGAGGAGGTCTCGCTGCACGCGGCTGGTTACTTCGACACCGTCGCCAACACGTTCACTCCTGCTGTCGCCCAGGGCATTCTCGAGATGCGCGAGACCGCGAACACGCTCCGCACCCAGGCCGCGCTGTATGTCGCCGAGGACCTCGCGCTCGGCGCGTCCCTCGCTGCGGGCATGTGACGGCCGGCGCCTCGAGACCACCAGGAGATCAGACATGACCATGGGACTGACAGGTGTCATCTGGTTGCCCCGAGGGGCAACCGTCAACTCGACCACCCTCGCCGCCGGCGCGGGTCCGGTGCCGCTCAGCGTGGCGAGCGCAGCATGGACGGCGCTGTCCACGAGCTTCGTCGACGCCAACCTCACACTGGTCCGCGTGATGGCCGAACTCGCGGCCGGCTGGCAGGGTGTGTCCGCGGTCGCGGCGCTCGCGAAGATCACGCCGTTCACGGTGTGGACAGCCGAATGTGCCGAACTCGCCGCGGACACCGCAGCGAAGGCCGGGCTCGAAGCGGGCGCCTACACCACCGCCGCGCTCATCATGCCCAGCATCCCCGAGATCGTCGCGGTGAAGACCGCGAAGGCCACCGCGTATTCGACGGGTGGGGCGCTCAACGGCACCGCCGCGGCCGCCGAAGCCGCGGACCGCGCGATGGACATTCGCGCCGGGCTCGTGATGGAGGGATACGAGGCCGCGTCGAACATCCTGGCACTCAAACGCACGTACCGGCAGCCCCCTCGTATCGTCACGAAGGCCGATTCGAAGGAGGTCGGGACCTTCGACGAAATCCCGTCCGACGGTGAATTCGATCCGACGCGTGCCGCCGCTGCCGCACTGATGGCCGCCGGCCAGAACCCGGCCGTCGCCACCGCCGCATCGCAGGTCGGCAGCATCGCGGGCACCACCGTCTCGACCGCCACGTCGGCGGCGAGCAACATCGGTGGCGCGGCATTGTCCGCGGTCACCGGTGGCGGCGTCACCCCGATGGTGGGCGGTGCGCCGATGATGTCCGGCGGCGCGTACGGCGGCGGCTCCGCCTCGACCAGCGCTGCGGCAGCCCGCACCTCGGTCGGTGCGATCGGTGCGGGCACCGCAGGCGGGGCGACCCTGCCCGAGGGCTGGGGCAAGACGGACGGCGGCCAGGGCGCACGGCCCGGCGCACCGGCAACCGCACCCGGCGGGGTGATCGGAGACGTTCGCGCCGACGTGAACCCGGCCGCGGCGGCGCGCGGCGCCACCGGTAGCGGACCGATGACGGTCGGGCGCGGAACGGGCGCGGGCGGAGCGGGTTCGCAGGACGAGGACGAACGGGAGACCCCCGACTACCTGAAGAACTTCGAGCACTTCTCCGACGGGCGCACCGTCATTCCGTCGGTGATCGGCGCGAACCCCGACCACCGGGAGTCCGGACGGTGATCGATCTGGGCACCCAGCCGGGCGTACCGACCCTCCCGGCTGTGACCCTGAGCCTCGACGAAATGGATTATCTCGTCGACACGCTCGCGCTCGACGTGCTGCCGGTGGTGCTCGACGCCACCCCGCGGTACGACACGTACGACGCCAGGGACGCAGCGTTCCGCGGCGCAGTCGACACCCTCGCCGCCCGGGACCTGCTCCCGGGCGGCGGGGTTAACCCCGAACTCGCCGACCGCCTGCGGGTTCTCGCCCGACCGCTGTGGGAGATCGCCCTGCGCTGGTACGTCGACGGCAGCATCTCGAGACTGTGCATCTCCCAGGGCGATGCCCGCTCGGTGCTGGCCCTGCGCGCCGGCGACACGTACGTCGTCCAGGATGCGGGCGTCGACATCTTCGCCCCCGTGATCGGAGCGCTGGGGGCCGCAGAGCCGATGAGCGTCGGCGTCGTCAACGCACCCACGGTCCAACTCGGCGAAGCCTTCGATCAGGGCGGGGACGGCAAGTCGCTCGCCGCCGCCCTCACCGCACTCGGGGTGACGGCGGTCGACGCGACCGTCCTCGGCAACGCGATGGCCGGCTGCACCACCTACGCCGAGATCGTCGGAATCGTCTACGGCGACGGACGATACGACCCCGTGGGCGGGCCTGTCACAGTCTTCGACACGTCGGCGGGACGGATCGTCGGCACGTCCAGTGTCTCCGCGCACGGGGTGGCGTGGTCGTCGCTCAGCCCCGGCACCCCGCAGCGCCTACGGCAGGCGCTGGAGTCGCTGGCCGACCGGCTCCGCTGACCTACACCGGTTGCCGCTTCCACCAGGCGCCGGTCTCGCGGCGCTCCTTCCAGGTGGTGAATTCGTACCGGTACATCCGCGCACGCACGTGTTTCGGCGGCTCCTCCGGGAACGGGTTGTACTGCAACAGCTTCAGCGTGTCGCGATCGTTGCGCAGCAGCCTCTCGACGAAACCCCGGAACCACGGTTCGGCGTAGCCGGGCGAGATCGCCGTGAACCAGAACAACCAATCGAGCCGCAGGTGATACGGCGCGAACTGGCGCGGTCGCCGGTTGACGTCACCCGGTTTCCCCTTGAAGCCGTACTCCTTCCACACGGAGTGCACACTGGAGTGCGCGTCCGACGTGCCCTCCACGATCACCTCGTAACGCACCCGGGTGATGCTGCCGAACGCGCCGTATGTGTTGACGAAATGCCACTTGTTGAACGACGCATTCATGCGCTGCCCGTGGGAGATCATGTTGCGAATCGGCCAGTAGCTCAACACGACGACGAGCGCCGTCACCGCGATCACCAGCACGACGAAGGGCATCGGCGCCGAGTCACCGGCGGCCGGGACGTCGAACGGCAGCACCTTCTCGTACACGCCGTCCGGGATGACGGACAGCCCCAGCACGATGGTCGTCCAGTTCAGCCACGAGAAGTTACCGCTCGCCACCAGCCACAGTTGGGTGACGATCATGATCGTCGCGGCGACGGCGGCGACCGGTTGCGGCGCGAACAGCCCGAACGGCACCACCAGCTGAGCGAAGTGGTTGCCGAGCACCTCCACCTTGTGCAGCGGCTTCGGCAGCCGGTGGAAGTACCAGCTGAACGGTCCGGGCATCGGCTGGGTTTCGTGGTGGTAGTACAGGCAGGTGAGGTCCTTCCAGCATCGGTCGCCGCGCATCTTGATCAGCCCGGCCCCGAACTCGAGGCGGAACAGCAACCACCTCAGCACGAGCAGCACGAGTATCGGCGGACCGACCGACGCGTTGCCCAGGAAGATCGCGAGGAAACCCGCCTCGAGCAGCAACGACTCCCAGCCGAAGCTGTACCAGATCTGGGAGACGTTGACGATCGAGAGGTACAGCACCCACAGGGCGAACCACACGAGCATGCACGCCGCGAGCGGGATGATCTGTGTCAGACCGAGCAGCGCGGCGAGAGACAGTACGGCGCCGGTCCAGCAGACCGCCTCGAAGAATCGGTCCGAGTAGTGGAAATGGAAGATGCTCGGTGAACGTCCGAACGTGACGGCGCGGAGAAAGTTCGGGACGGGCAGCATCCCGTTGCTGCCGACGAGCGGCCTGAACTGGTTTCTCGCGGCCACGAACGCGACGAGATAGATCGCGGCGAGCCCCTCGGTGACGAGCAGCCGACCGAGCGAATAGTCATCGCCAACGAACCAATCCACCGCCGTCACTCCTCGAGGACGGTTTCCTCCATCGTCGCGCAACCCCACAGTGCGCGCAACGACGTCACCCCATCGGGTCGTCCGCGCCGGGGATCACCCGGTGCTCGAACGGTGGCTCGACGGTTCCCCAGCGCACGCACTCCCAGCCGCCGCCCGCGAGCGGTGTCAGCTCCACCGATTGCGTGTTGGCCAGATGATTGTTGGCGGCGAACAGCCCGGGCACCCCGGCGAGTTGCGCTGCCACGAGCCGGATGGCGGCGCCGTGGCTGACCAGCACGACGTCTCCCGATTCCGCCGGGTCGTCGAGGTATTGCTCACGCAGGGCGTCCACGACCGGCACATACCGTTCGAGGATGTCGTGGGCGGATTCCCCGCCGGGAACCCGGGCGTCCAACTCGCCGGTGTGCCACAGGTGGAACGTCTTCATGAACAGCTTGTGCGACTCCTCGTCGCTGCGGTCCTCGAGTTCACCCGCCTGGGCCTCGTGCAGGCCCTCCCGCACCTGGACGGCGATGCCCGACGCGAGTTCGACGAAGCGCGCCGTCTGCCGGGCACGCAGTGCCTGCGAGGACACGAGGGCGGCCGTCATCGCCTTCGCGGCGAGGTCGGTGCCCAGCCGTTCGGCCTGGGAGAGCCCTTCGGGTGTCAGCCGGGCACCGGGCAGCCGGGTGTCGAGCCTGCGCTCGACGTTGGCCTCGGTCTGCCCGTGCCGGACCAGGATCAGCTTGCCGCTCACGATTCCCTCTCTCCCTGACGGATTCGTTCGATCCAGTCCGCTGCGTCTCCGTCGGACGGCGGCGGCGGGCCGCTGGGGTTCGCCGCGGGCCAGGACCCGAGGAACCGCACGTGCGACTTGCGGTGCAGCGCACGGAACGCCTCGGCGACGAGCGGGTCGTCGATGTGCCCGATGCAGTCGACGAAGAAGCGGTACAAGCCGGGGGTGGTGCGCACCGGGCGCGATTCGATCCGGATGAGATCGATTCCGCGGGTCGCGAACTCGGAGAGCACACCGACGAGGGAGCCGGGGGTGTTGTGGGGTTCGAGCACGGCCGAGGTGCGGTCGCCGCCGGTGCGTGCGGGCACCCGGGTCGGCGCGGTGACGAGAACGAACCTGGTGCGGGCGCTCTTCTCGTCCGCCACCCCGTCGGCCAGGCTGCGCAGCCCGAGCCGTTCGCCCGCGAGCGCGGTGGACACGGCCGCGTCGGCGAGGCCGTTCGCCACGTCCTCGGCGGCGCCTGCGTTGGAGGACGCCGTCTGGAGTTCGGCGCCGGGGCAGTTCTCCTCCAGCCAGATTCGCACCTGACCGGCAGCCACCGGGTACGCCCGCACGGTGCGCACCTGATCGAGCCGCTCGATGCCTGCTCCGCCGAGGATCGTGAACGCCACGTCGAGCTCGGTCTCGGCCACGATCTGCAGGCGGTCGCCCAGCGCGAGCGAGTCGAGTGTGGGCACCACGGCCCCCTCGACGGAGCTCTCGATGGGAACGACGGCACCGTCGACGACGCCGTCGCGCACCTTGGCCAGGCCGGCGGGCGGACTCGTCGCGGCTACCCGCTCGACCGGGCCGTCGAAGGCACCCGCGGCCTCGAGCTGGGCGAGCGCCATCTCCGTGAAGGTTCCCGAGGGTCCGAAATACGCGATCTTTGGCACGCCTACGAGATTACGCACCGAGCGTTGACGGACCGGCGCATTGACGGTGAATGTTTACCGCAGACCCGCGTCCGCCAGCTCACGGGCGACGAGCGCCGGGTCGCGCACCTCGACCCCCAGCAGGACCTCGCGGACGGCCTCCGCGGCCTCGGGAATCAGCGAGGCGAGCCTCGTGGAATCGGGTGCCGCGAGCGCCGCCCGCACGTCGTCGCCACGAAGGGACGCGACAGTCCCGGACAGCAGCGCGAGCACCTCGGCCGTGTCGCGGGCTCTCGCCACGTATCCGACGTCTGCGTGCGCGAGGACGGCCAGGAAGTCGGCGACCTCGCCGATGGTGTGTCCGCTCGCGAGGCCCGGGATGCGGCCGGCGTCCGCGAGTTGCTGCGCCGTCTCGGCGAGACCGGGGTCGTCGCTGCCGTCGACCGTGACGAACACCGCGAGCGGAGACGGCAGCCGGAGCGCCACCGCGTCGCCGAGCTGACCCGCGGGGCAGTCGACGTGGAAGCGGACCGCCTCGTAGGAGGCCTGCTCGCTGGTGCGGAGAACGGCGGGGTCGACGTCGAGACCCACGATGACGCGGCCGGCGTCGGTCCCGACGGCGTCGAGCAGTGCGGACGCCGGGACCACCCGCGGTCCGAGTGCGCCGCCTGCGGCCGGGCTCGAGTCCTGGGATCCGCTGAGAAGTTCGGATCCGCTGAGAAGTTCCGCGAGCAACGACTGCGGTCCGCGCGATCGCGGGACACCGAGGGAGAGAGGTATAGCCACCTCCCCACCGTAATGCCCACCTCGTGGACCGGAATCGTGTCGGGGTCTTGCCATCGCCGACTCGGCCACATTAGGTTAGGGTTACCTCAGTATCGCGGAACCCTGAAGGAGGCTCCATGCCCGTCACGACCACCGGTCCGTCCACCGCCGAGCGTGTGCGTAGCTCGTGCGCACGGACCCAGGACGCGGTACTCGCCGTCGAAGGCAGCGCACCGACCGTCACGTCGGTACACCACCTGCGGTCCAGCGGCGACGTCGTCGTCGCGGTGCCCACCGAATCGGCCGCCGCCACGTTGTCCTGGCTCGCCGGTGGCGGCGGGATCCCCGCCGTGCTGGAGCTCACCGACAACTCACCGCTCGCGCTGCGTGAGCCCGTGCGGTCGCTCGTCTGGCTGCGCGGCAACCTCCACGCCCTCTGCGAGGCACACACCCGGACGCTGGCCGACGAGGTGGCGTCCGAATACCCGCACCCCGGACTTCTCGACGTCGGGCACGATGCGACGCTGCTGCAGCTCCGCCTCGAATCGGCGGTGGTCGCCGATTCGAGTGGCGCCGAACCCGTCGCCCTCGACGACCTGCTCGCCGCCCGGCCCGACCCGTTCTGGGAAATGGAGACCGCCTGGCTCCAGCATCTCGACGAGGACCACCGCGACCTCATCGACATGCTGTCCCGCAAACTGCCGCCGCACATGCGACACGGACGTGTCCGCCCCCTGGGCATCGACCGGTACGGGCTGCGACTGCGCGTCGAGAACGATCACGGCGATCGCGACATCTGGATGCCGTTCTCGGCCCCGGTCGACGACACCGTCGCGCTGAGCAGGGCGATCCGACTGCTGGTGGGATGCCCGTTCGTGAACGGACTCCGCGCGCGCGGCTGATCGGTATTCCGGTTCGGCGCACGCTAGCGTGTGGCGCGTGATCTCGCGTGCAACGCTCGCCTCCTGGATACGGCCTGCCCCACCCGAACCGGCGGCTCCGCCGGCCACCGGGAGCGAGCGGCGGGCCCTGTGGATCGAGATCACGATCGTCCTGCTCGTCACGTTCGGGACGAGCGGACTGTCGGGACTGCTGTCACTGTCCGAATCGCTCCTGACCCCCGGAAACCTCGCCGATCAGGCCGTCGCCCTCAACGTCTCCCGCGCGGAGAACCAGATCATCGACATCGCCCGGCAATTGCTCGGCGTCGTGAAACTCCTCGCGTGGGCTGCGCTGGGCCTGTACCTCCTGTGGCGCAGCGGCCTCGGCCCGCGCGCCGTCGGGCTCGGCCGGCCCCGGTGGCGCCCCGACGCGACGCAGGGTGTCGGGCTCGCCGCGCTGATCGGTCTGCCCGGGCTCGGCTTCTACCTGTTGGCCCGCGCGATCGGCGCCAATCTCACCGTCGTCCCGAGCACCATCGGGGATCACTGGTGGCGGCTGCCGGCCCTGATCCTGTGGGCGATCGCGAACTCCGGCGCGGAGGAAGTGCTCGTCGTCGCGTATCTGATCACCCGGCTGCGGCAACTCGGGTGGAGCGAGAATTCGTCGCTGCTCGCGTCCGCGGTGCTCCGGGGGACGTACCACCTCTACCAGGGTTTCGGTGGCGGGCTGGGCAACGTCGCCATGGGTCTGGTGTTCGGCCGGTACTGGCAGAAGACTGGACGGTTGTGGCCTCTCGTGATCGCCCACGCCACCATCGATTCGGTCGCGTTCGTCGGCTACGCCGCACTGCGCGGGCACGTCGGCTGGATTCCGTAATCCGGCCGGACCAGTAAAGTCGTGCGGGTGACCGGCGACGCCCCCTACCCTCCGCTGCCGCCCCGTCCGCCCCGGCGGACGCAGGGCGGGCAGCAGGTGCCGTCGCCCCCGAACCGCCGAATGCCACCACCTGACCAGCGGGTTCCTCCGCAGACGCGGCGGGTGCCACCGCAGGGTCCCCCGCAACAGGGACCTCCTGCGCCCCGCCCGCGACACCCCGCTCCCCGGCAGGGTCCCCCGGCGCCTCCGCCGGAGGGCACCCAGGTGATCCGCCGCGACGGACGCGGATCCCCGCCGCCGCCCCAGCAGGCGTGGTCGCAGGCCCCCGAACCGCAGTTGTCCCGGTCGGCACCGCCGCAGGGACCGCGCGGCTATGCGCCCACCCAGACGCCGCAGCCCTACCGTGACGCGCCGCCACCGCCGCCTCGGGTGCCCGATCGGCGTCCCCCTCGCACGCCACCACCACCCCCGCCGCTCGCACCGCCGCGGTCCCCGGAGCCCCCGGGGCAGCGACGCCCCAAGCGTAAGCGGAACTGGGGCCGTCGCATCGGCATCCTGTTCCTGGTGCTGGTCCTGGCGCTCGCGGGCATGACGTACTACCTCGACAGTTCGCTGAACCGGATCGACGCGCTGGCCGACTACCCCGGCCGGATCGACGACACCCCCGGCACGAACTGGCTGCTCGTCGGTTCGGACAGCCGGACCGGGCTGACCCCCGAGCAGGAACAGCAGCTGTCGACCGGCGGCAACAGCGGCCCCGACCGCACCGACACCATCATCGTGGTGCACGTCCCCAGCGGGGGCGGCCCGGCGACGATGGTGAGCATCCCGCGCGACTCGTACGTGTCGATCCCCGGCTACGGCGAGGACAAGATCAACGCGTCGTTCGCGTTCGGCGGTCCGCAACTGCTGACCCAGACGGTCGAGGAGGCCTCCGGTCTGCACATCGACCACTACGCCGAGATCGGGTTCGGTGGTTTCGCAGGCATCGTCGACGCGATCGGCGGCGTCGACATGTGCCTGGACACCGCCATCGACGATCCGCTCGCGGGGATCAACCTCGCGCCCGGCTGCCAGGAACTGACGGGGGCGCAGGCCCTCGGCTTCGTCCGCAGCCGTGCGACCGCGCTCGCCGACATCGACCGCATGAACCATCAGCGGATGTTCATGGCCGCGTTGATGTCGAAGGCCACCAGTCCCGCGACGTGGCTCAACCCGTTCCGCGTCTGGCCGCTCGTCACCGATACCGCCGCATCACTGCGTGTCGACGAGAGCGACCACATCTGGCACCTCGCCGCACTCGCCTGGGCGGTACGCGGCGACATGATCACCACGACCGTTCCCGTGGGCGGTTTCGAGGACGTCGACGGTGCCGGGAACGTGCTGCTCTGGGATCACGACCGGGCGTCGCAGTTCTTCGACGCGCTGGCGAACGACCGTCAGGTCCCGGCCGAACTGGTCACCACCGGACCGTGACGCACGGCCGTAAACTGACACCCATGTCTCAATCGGCGACGAAGACCCCCAGCGAGTTCCATGCCCTCCTGCTGCAGCAGATCCGCAACGAGTTCACCGCATCCCAGCAGTACATCGCGGTGGCCGTCTATTTCGACTCGCACGATCTCCCGCAACTGGCTCGCCGGTTCTATTCGCAGGCCGCCGAGGAGCGTGGCCACGCGCTGATGATGATCCAGTACCTCATCGACAACAATCTCCGAGTGACAGTCCCCGGCGTCGACGACGTGGTCACCGATTTCGATTCGGTGCGCGCCCCCGTCGCCCTGGCCGTGGAACGGGAACGCGTCGTCACGGAACAGATCACCAAGCTCGCCCGGACGGCCCGCGACACCGGTGACTACCTCGGCGAGCGGTTCATCCAGTGGTTCCTCGAAGAACAGGTCGAGGAGGTCGCGAGCATGCACACCCTGCTGACGATCGTCGAACGCGCCGGCGACAACCTGTTCGACATCGAGGATTTCATCGCCCGCGAGATGAGCGGGAACTCGCCGATCCGGCCGGGTGCGCCGAAGAGGGCGGGCGGCGGCGTCTGACCCTTTTCGGGTCAACAGCGGGTGGGCGCCGGTTCGCCGCGGAACCGCGCGGCCACGTATTCGTACGCGTCGGGAAAGCCCACCACTGCCGTCGTCATGTGCTCGGAGATCTCGTACGGGACGAACGTCAGTCTGGCTCCTGCGGCGCAGTAGCGGTGCGCGGTCTCGGCAACCGAATCGAACGGTGTCAACCCGTCGAGGGTGCCGTGCCACAGGTAGAGGGGCGCGGTCGGGACACCCTCGAAGTACCGCAGACTGTTGTCGCGCAACACCTGGTGCGCGCCCGAACTCGCCATGAGGCTGGTCGACGCGGCCAGCTGTCCGGCGCTGCGGAAGGCGCCGTGAAACAGCAGGAACCGGCGGCATTCGTTCGACATCCACTCGCGCAGCCACAGTCCGGTCGCGTTGAGCTGCGACGAAATCGGTAACTGTTCCGGGTATTCGCGTTCCAAGCCGATCGCGGCAGCGAACGCGAGCCCGAACCCCGGGTGCGGATTGAATCCGAGGCCCTGGGCCATCTGTTCGAGGTCCGCGGGAATCCCGCCCGCCACCACCGCGTCGAGTTTCAGCTCCGGCGCATAACTCGGGGCCAGCGCCGCCGCCCACGCGCTGGCCATTCCCCCACCCGAATACCCGGCCAGCGCCACGGGGCTGTGCGACAACCCCAGTTCGGCCACCCGCTGCACCGCCCGGACGCTGTCGAGGGTGATCATGCCGCCGAGTTTCGCGGCACCGTAGGCGCCGGTCGGGCCGAGATGGTCGGGCACCGAGACCGCCCAGCCGCGTTGCAGACCCAGATACAGGCCCGGCGACTCCTGCAGTTCCAGGTTGAACAACGACCGCGACGGGGCACATTTGGTTCCGAGCGAATTCACGATGGCCTGATACGACACCAGCGGAGGATTCGCGACACCGCGGGGAAGCAGAACCGTGGTGACGGCCAGGATCGGATGTCCCGTCGAGTTCGTCGACCGGAACGCGATCTGCCACCCGTCCGAGTTCGCGTACATCCAGGTGTCGATCCGGCGCGTCCGGACGACGTCGCCGGGACGCAGGACCCCGAGGTCGGGCGGAGCGAGATAGAAGGGGTCGGGATCCGGCCACGGATACAACGGTTCGGCCTGCGCCGGGGCGGGAATAGTCGCCCCCAGAAAAAGGGCACCGAGGATCAACGCTAGCCACGTACCGGATCGTCTCAACATGTGCCTGCCCCTCCGCACCGTCGGAACGCTGTGAATTTTATACACGGGCGAGGCCCCGCCGACGCCGATTGCCCCGTTCCCGTCGGAGATCCGTCGCCAGTTCAGGTTAGGAAAATGACATCAAAATGGTCCCGAAATTAGGTTGACTTTAGTTTGGGCAAGCTTCCCAAAATTAGGTTCAACTTGGATGACACCCGCTCTGACCAGCGATATTATCCATTTCATGACTTCGACTGACGCGCACAAGACGAAATTCCACGCTCTGCTCCACGACCAGATTCGCAACGAATTCAACGCGTCACACCAGTACATCGCGACTGCCATCTATTTCGACAATGCGGACCTGCCGCAGTTGGCCAAGCACTTCTACAAGCAGGCCGTCGAAGAGCGCAACCACGCCATGATGATCGTCCAGTACTTCCTCGACCGCGACATCTCCGTGGAACTGTCGGGTGTCGACGCGGCGAAGGGCCAGTTCGACAACGCTCGCGAGCCGATCGCCCTCGCCCTGACGCAGGAGCAGACGGTCACCGAGCAGATCGTGCAGTTGGCGAGCACCGCCCGCGAGGAGGGCGACTACCTCGGCGAGCAGTTCATGCAGTGGTTCCTCAAGGAGCAGGTCGAGGAGGTCGCCAGCATGACGACGCTGCTGACCATCGCCGACCGCGCGGGCAGCAACCTGTTCGACCTCGAGGAGTTCGTCGCACGTGAGATGAGCGGCCCCGCAGACACGTCCGGGGCACCGCACGCAGCCGGCGGTTCCATCTAGGCGGCTCCGCCACCCGTGAGTGGTTGACGAGTCTCTGTACTCCTCAACCACTCACGAGCCCGAAGGGCCTATCGCAACGTGACCTGACGGCCACGCAGTCCGTCGCGGGCGCGTCGCTCCTCGGTGGTGAGCGGCGCGTCGACGGCGAGTGCTTCGGCCAGGCGCTGACCGAGTTCGACGGTGGCGGCGGCCCACTCGTTCGCATGCTTTTCGCGGTCCAGGTCGAACACCGGGACCAGCAATCCGTGCGTCCGGAACGACCCGGCGTAGCGCGAACCCTCACCGAGGTGCAGGCCGCCGGTCGCGTGCACGCGCGCCAGGGCCAGCATCAGATCATCCTCGTTCTCCGGGCGCACCCAGCGGATGTGCGCCTTCTCGCCCGCATCGACCCACCACGCCGCGACGACGCCTTCGGCCTCGACTCGCGCGGACGGCATGATCGCCGCATTCGCGTGCTGCACGGTGGTCGCGACCTCGGGGGCCGGCTCCACACCTTCGGGGATCCACCAGTTGAAGTCCTGGTGCACCGTGATGTCGAGGGGTGCGTCCGCGTCGATCACGTCGGCCAGTGCCGGCGTCTCGGATCCGGGGTTGGCGGAGGCCAGCGATTCGCCGGCTGCGGCGTCACGGACCCAGGCGACGGACGCGGCCAGATCGGCGCCGAGATCCGCGGAATGCGCCTGGACCTGCACACCGACGAACCCGGTGGCACTGTCACCCTCGTCGCGCACCAGCGCCGCGACGGCACCCGGCAGCACGGTCGCGAGCGTCACCGGACGGGACGAATCCTTGACGGGCAGCGGGGCGGTCGCCGACGGGACGAACTCGCGCAGCGCCACCAGATCGCATTCGGCGGCGAGGCCTTCGAACGGCCGGGTCACGGCCGCTGCGGCGCTCTCCCGTTCCGCCTGCCGCTGCGCGAGCTTCTCGGCGCGGGCACTACCGGGCTTCGGACCACTGTTTCTCTTGCTCTTCTTTGCCACGACGCCAAAACCTACACGCCGACGCCGGTCCGGTCAGGACGCCAGCCACTTCTTGGTGCGGCCGGGGTGGTTGGTGGCCACCCAGCTGACCCCGAGTTCGCGGCACAGTTCGACGTCGCTGCGGTTGTCGACGGTCCAGCAGTACGTCGCGCGCCCCGCGGCCGCGGCCTTGTCGACCATGTCCGGGTGTTCGTGCAGCGTCTTCACCGACGGACCGACCGCGGTGGCGCCGACGGTGGTCGCGGCTCCCCCGCCGAGGTACCGGGCGGATTCTCCGAGCAGCACGGTCGGGAGCATCGGCGCCGACCGGCGGATCCGCCACACCGCTCCGGCGGAGAACGACATCACGACCGCGCGGGAGTGGTCGGCGGACGGAGGTGCGGCGATGCCGAAGCGTTGCAGTTCGGCGAGCACCTTGCTCTCGACCAGGCCACCGAAACGCACGGGATGCTTGGTTTCGATGAAGAGCTTCACCGGGCGCGCCGACCAGTCCAGGGTGAGCGCGATCAGCGCGCTCAGTTCGAGGAGTTCGGCGGGTTCGTCTTCCGTGCCGTAGTTGAACTCCGCCAGCTCCTCGAGGGTCATCTCGCTGACGACGCCGGTTCCGGTGGACGTCCGGTCGACGGTGCGGTCGTGCACGCACACGAGGTGGCCGTCGCGGGTGAGCCGCACGTCGCATTCGAGCCCGTCCGCGCCCTCTTCCAGCGCCAGCTCGTACGCGGCGAGCGTGTGTTCCGGCATGGCCGCGGATGCGCCGCGGTGCGCCACCACCAGGGGGCCGCGCCGGTCGGGGCTCACGACGCGACGGCTTCCCGGTCGCTGGCCTCGGATGTCTTCTCCGCGGATTTCTCCGCGTCCGTCTGCGGCGGCGGACCGGTGGCGATCACCCAGCGGGTGACGGGTTCCTTCGCCCCCTTCAGCGTCCGGCCCTCGAGCCGTCGGAGCACCATCAGTGCGAGTACGGCGGTCGCGGAGGCGACCAGCGCCGTGAAGGCGGCCAGCAGGACACCGTCCGCCATGGCCTGCAGTCCCGGCCTGGACCGCCAGAACCAATTGAAGACGACGAGCACCGCGCCGAAGACCCACAGGCTCCACCAGGCACGGACCAGCAGGACCGCGCGGGGGTCGCGGCGGATCACCTCGAGCAGGTACACACCCGGCATCACCAGGTTCAGGCCCGGCACCGCGCACCCGACGATCACCTCGGTGGGGGTCCGCGGGTCGGACGTCTTGGCCCGGGCGAACGTGCGGCGACGCATCCGCAGCAGCCAGCACACTCCGCCGATGCCCGACAGCAGTGCGAGGAGCATCCCGCCGGCCTGGCCGAGGAACACCGCGATGTCGGACACGGCGAGCAGGGTGGGATCGATCAGCCGGGTCCGGTTGCGGAGGAGGACGGCGTACCGGCCAAGTTCGGCGATGACGGCGAACGCGTACAAACCGGCGGTGAGGGTGAGGAAGGTGGCCGCCTTGCCGGCGAGCAGTTCCGGCCAGTCGCGCCGCGAGGAGGGGGCCTCGACGTGATCGTGAAGTCCCCAGCGGGGGATCTCGGTGTAGTGCGGAGTGGGGCCGGCCGTCGGCGCCTCGGCCGCGAGACCACTCCTCCGCAGCGGGGATCGCGCGATCCAGCGGAACCCCCGGCTCGCGGGTGGCTGGTGCTGGTCGGTGCGGACGGGGGCGAGCAGCACACCGTGGCAACGCGGGCACCACTGCGCCGGGGAGCCGAGGACCGGCCACCGAGCCGCGCATCGCGCACACACCTGAACGACGACGCTCATGCCCTCCGCACCCACTTCACATTGCCGATTCTGTCACGACCCGCGAATGCGGGCAGCCCACGACCGAATCGTCCTTTTTGGGGAGAATGTGTGAGCTGCACCACGCGAAATGCCGAGTTATCCACAGTTTCCACAGGTTCATACACAGTTATGGACAGTGTGAGTAGTGCTCATACACAGGTCAGAGCGCATGCGAATCCGCGATTGTTGACAGCTTCGGATGAACGGTCCACAACGGTGGATGAACTTGACATCGCAGCTCGGTGAACAATCGGACTCGGTGACCGACGGCTCGGCCCGGAATTACCCCTCCAGTTCGGATCGCCCGCGAAGCGACCCGAGAACTCCGGACCGGCCGTCGTCTCCCCCACCTGTGCCGGGCGAAAATGTCCCGACACTTGATCTGACGCAGCCCGGCGCGGTTTGGTTCCACCCGATCTGTAATCTCGGAAAACGATGACGGACGACGTCGGATCGCGGTGGCACCTCGGGCCCGCCCGTGTCCTCCGGGTGGCCGCCGCCCTCGTCGTGGTGCAACTTCTCGTGCGGACGTGGGTGGCCGCCCACAGCGACTTCTACTGGGACGATCTGATCCTCGCCGGACGCGGCGGAAGCCTCCCGCTACTCTCCGCCGACCTCCTGCTCTACGACCACGACGGTCATCTCATGCCCGGGGCCTTCCTGGTGGCGGGTATCGCGACGCGGGTGGCGCCGTATCAGTGGATCCTGCCGATGCTGACGATGATCGCGTTGCAGGCGGTCGCGTCGTATGCGGTCTTCCGCTTACTTCGCACGATCCTCGGTCTACGACCCGTCCTGCTGGTTCCGCTGGCGATCTATCTGTTCTCTCCGCTGACCGTGCCGGCGTTCGCCTGGTGGGCGGCGGCGCTCAACGCACTGCCCCTGCAGATCGCGCTGGCCTGGGTGGCGCGCGACGCCCTCGAACTGTGCCGAACCGGGCGGCGGCGGTACGCGGTCTCGGGCACTCTCGTGTTGATCGCGTCGCTGCTGTTCTTCGAGAAGTCCGTCGTGGTCCCGTTCGCCGCGTTCGCGACCGTGGCCCTGCTCGCACACGTCGGCGAGCGGGAGCGGCCGGTGCGGTCGACGCTGCGGCGAGGCGCGGCCCTCTGGATCCCGTCGGCGGCGGTGCTCGCGGTGTGGGCGGTGTTCTACTTCTCCACTGTCGCGTCGCAGTGGGAATGGGCGGGTGCGTCGCGCGCGTTCGAACTGTTCCACCACGGCACGTCGCTCGGGCTGCTGCCCACGCTCGTGGGGGGGCCGTGGACCTGGGATCGGTGGATTCCGAGTCCGCCGTGGGCCTCCCCGTCGACGGCGCTGGAGGTGGTCGGCTGGGTGGTCCTCCTCGCGGCGGTCGTCGCGACGATCCGGCTGAAGCGCCGCATCGGCTGGGTGTGGATCCTCACGGCCGCGTACTTCCTGCTGTCGGTGACCGCGATGGTCGTCACCCGCTGGGGCGCGGACACCACCTACGAACTCGCGCAGACGCTGCGCTACTACACGGACACCGCGGTGATCCTCGCGATCGCCGTCGCGGTGATCGCCCGTGCGCCCCGCCGACGAGCCGACCCCGTCCGGGTGCGGCCGCTGGTGGCCGTCGCAGCCGTGGCCGCGTTCGTCGCGAGCAGCCTGTGGTCGACGTACACGTTCACCCGCAGTTGGGAGGAGAACCCGACCACCGCGTACCTCGCGACCGCGCGTGCGTCGCTCGCCGAACGGGATGACGCGCCGATCCTCCAGCAGCCCGCGTCCATCTGGGTGCTGTTGCCGGTGGCGTACCCGAACAACCTGGTGAGCCGGGTCTTCGCCCCGCTGCGCGACCGCCCCGAGTTCTCCGACAGCACCCCCGACCTCCGGATGATCGACGACACGGGTTCGGTGGTCGACGCCCAGGTCACGTGGGTGCGCGCGATCGATCCCGGACCGGTTCCGGACTGCGGGCACCTGGTCGACCAGCGCAGTTTCGTCCCGCTTCCCCTGGACGGGCCGCTGACCGGCTGGGAGTGGACTGCGCAGCTGAACTACATGGCCACCGCGGACGGTGAGATCGCCGTCGCCATGGAGGTAGGCAGCCCGGTGCGGGTGCCGGTGCACCGCGGTCCGAATTCGGTGTTCGTGCGACTCACCGGCGGCGGTCAGAGCGTGCGGGTGAGCACCCTGACCCCGGACCTGTCGCTGTGTATCGGCGCGGGCCCGGTCGGGGTCGTCGTGCCGAAGTAGTTACCGCCCGTACCGCGACCAGGCGACGCGGGCACCGGCCGCGCCGACGATCGCGGCGGCCACGTCGTCCCAGCTCGCAGCGGGCAGCCCGAGCTTCGCGAAGAGGGAGCGGCGCGGCCCGGTCATCTCGAGGGTGGCGTCGGGGAACCGCTTCTCCACCACCTCGCGCAGGGTGCCGATCCCGTCGACGATGCCGAGTTCGACGGCGCGGCGTCCCAGCCAGACGTCGCCGTTGAACAGCTCGGCCCCGTCCGCCTTCAGCTTGTCCCCACGGCGGCCGACCACCCAGTCGCGGAACTCGTCGTGGATGCCTTCCTGGATCTGTTCGAGCCACTGCACGTCCTCGGACTTCTCCGCGAAGAACGGGTCGAGGCGGGCCTTCGCCTCGCCGGCCGAGTGCAGCCGCCGTTCGATGCCCAGCCGGTCGATCAGTTCGGAGAACCCGAAGCCCGCCGAGATCACACCGACGGAGCCGACCACCGACGTGGCCGTCGCGTAGATCTCGTCGGCCGCGCAGGCCAGCCAGTAGCCGCCGGACGCGACGACGTCCTCGCAGAACGCGAGCACGGGCAGTTCGTGTTCGGTGGCGAGCTGACGGATGCGGGCGGCGATGTATTCGCTCTGCGTCGGCGACCCGCCGGGGCTGTTGATCAGCAGCGCCACCGCTTTTGCACCGTGCGTGGTGAACGCGCGTCGCAACGGTTCCTCGACGGATTCCGCGCTCAGCGCACGCCCGAAACCCGCTCCGCCGGACGCGATCATCCCCTGCAGTCGCACCACCGGCACCACGCCGGCGCCGGAGCCTCCGAACGCGTCGGGCAGCTTGTCGGCCAGCGGTTTCGGCAGGTTCAGTGGGATCTTGGCCATGAAATCAGCGTACCGATCACGGATCGGGCAGAGTGGTTCACATGGAGTTGCGAATCTTTACCGAACCCCAGCAGGGTGCCACGTACGACGATCTTCTGGCGGTGGCGCAGGCCGCCGAGCGTTTCGGATACGGCGCGTTCTTCCGGTCGGATCACTACCTCGCCATGAACACCGAGGGCCTTCCCGGACCGACCGATGCGTGGATCACGCTGGCGGGTCTCGCCCGCGAGACGTCGACGATCCGTCTCGGCACCCTCGTCACGTCCGCGACGTTCCGGCATCCCGGACCGCTGGCGGTCTCGGTGGCGCAGGTCGATCAGATGAGCGGCGGCCGCGTCGACCTCGGCATCGGCGCCGGCTGGTACGAGGAGGAGCACCAGGCGTACGGCATCCCGTTCCCGCCGCTGAAGGAGCGGTTCGAGCGGCTCGAGGAGTCCCTCGCCGTGATCACGGGGCTGTGGCGCACTCCGCTCGGCGAGACGTTCTCCTACGACGGGACGCACGTGACGGTCAAGGATTCGCCCGCGCTCCCGAAGCCGCGGCAGCCGCAGGGTCCGCCCGTCCTGATCGGCGGCACCGGCAAGAAGAAGACGCCAGCGCTGGCCGCGAAGTACGCGGACGAGTTCAACGTCCCGTTCCAGGCCGTCGACGAGACGCGGGACGTGTTCGAACGGGTCCGGCTCGCGTGCAAGGCGATCGATCGCGACCCCACCGAGTTGGTGTATTCCAACGCGCTCGTCCTGTGCTGCGGGCGCACCGAGGAGGAGATCGCGAAACGCGCCACGAGCATCGGACGCGAGGTGAGCGAGCTGCGGGCGAACGGACTCGCCGGGTCGCCCGCCGAGCTCGTCGACAAGATCGGCCGCTACGCCGAGGCCGGGTCGCAGCGGATCTACCTGCAGACCCTCGATCTCGGCGACCTCGACCACCTGGAATTGGTCGCCAGTGAGGTCGTTCCGCAACTGGGCTAGGCGAGCTCGAGTTCGGCGGCCACGACGACCGGAAGATCGAGGGGCAGCGCGGCCACCCCGATCGCCGTCCGCGCGTGGTCGCCGATGTCCGGGCCGAACACGTCGAGCACCACCTCGGAGAACCCGTTGAGCACCGCGGTCGTCTGCTCGTAGCCCGGCTCGGCGTTGACGAATCCCGTGACAGTGAGCCACGCACCGATGCGGTCGAGATCGCCCACCGCACGACGGACCCCCGCCAGGACCGCGAGGGCGGTGAGCCGGGCGGAGTGCGTGGCGTCGGCGGCCGACACGTCGGTGGGAACGGACCCGAACGGTCCGGCGGGTGTGCCGTCTTCGGCGAGCGGCCCGTGACCGGACACGAGCACCCTGCGGCCGTGCACGCGTACCCAGCTGAACGGCAACTCCACCCCCGGGGGCAGCTGGACGGCGCGGGGCAGTACCAGCCCCAGATCACGTAGTCGGGACTCCGCGCCCATCACTCCTCCGCTCGACGAGGACCCCGGTCATTCGGCGTGCTCAGCAGCATTCCATTCCCTTTCCACCGGTGGAATGCTCGAAGTACGACCGGAACGGCCGTGACTCGAGTGCGCCGGAGGTTGTCACGGGTTTTGCGGAAGAAGTGGTAGTGGGTCGATTCTGCGAGGAGATGGACGCGATCTCGATCCATCGGCCGGCCGACCGCAAGATCGTCGAGACCTGGCAGGTGTGGGACACGCTCGATTCCTTCAGCAGCTCGGCGCGGTCCCCGCGAGCTGATCCCGGCACGCCCTCGGGAGGGTGCGATGAAGTACGTGATTACCTGGACGCTGCGTAATGGTGGGTCCGCCGCCGAGAACGAGGAAGCTGCGCGGCGGAGCCTGGAAGTGTTCGCGAGATGGACGCCGGCGGAAGGGGCGACCTTCCATCATTTCCTCGGTCGCCTGGACGGAACCGGGGGATTCGCCTTCGTCGAGGCGGATGACCCGAACGACGTCTTGGACGGCCCGACGAAATTCGGACCTTTCTTCGAGTTCCACGTCTATCCTGTCGCGGACATCGCCGTCACCACGCAGGCTGCGCAGCAGGCGGTCGAGTTCAGGGGCTCGATCAGCTGAGCGGGCTCAGTGCCGGGTGGTCGAATCCAGGAACTGGCGGAGGTCGCGATCCCACTGCGCGTCGCGGGCGCGGTTCAGGGAGGCGCGGCAGATGAGGAAGCCGGACAGCGCGATCATCATCACCGCGAACCAGGTGAACATCCCGGCGATCACGCCGGCCACTCGTGCCGCCGACGGCGACATCGGTTCGGTGGTGAGGTTGCCGTCGGCGTTGACCCAGATGTCTTCCTGCGTTCCCGAAGGCGTGGCGGGGTCGACGGTGATGTCGGCGTGGCGGGTTTCGTTGCCCCACGTCCATTTGGCGGGGGCGGTGTCGACGCCCGACGGTGCGACATCGGAGGTGACGGACACGCCGGTGGAGTCGGCGAGCGTGGTGGCGGAGACGGTGCGGTAGTCCGCGACCTGCTTCTCCGCCAGCGTCAGTTGACTGTCGATGGTCCGGGCGCCCACGAGGATGGCCAGGGGAAGCATCGCGAACGCGAGCACAACGACCGCGAGGGTGAGCATGTTCTCGATCCGGTCCGAGCGCCGGAGTAGCGGGTTGTGCCGCTGACGGGCCGACCGCTTACGCAGCCCCCGTGCTTGAGAGTTGTTCCACATTCCGGATCCGGTCCTCTCGCCGACAATTCCCTACCATCCAGGGTCGTACGCAAGGCAAACAAGATCAAGTCAATCCGGTGTGTCTTTGGGCACTGTGCCGTAATACACTCATCTGCTCCCCGCCATCTCACGATGCTCCTTGGGGCTCACTCCGCGCACGCGTTTGAACGCTGCACTCAGCGCGAATGCGCTGCCGTACCCCACCCGCTGCGCCACCGTCGCCACCGTCGCGTCCGGTTCGCGGAGCAGATCCGCGGCCAGGGACAGCCGCCAGCCGGCGAGGAAAGTCATGGGCGGTTCGCCGACGAGGTCCGTGAACCGTCGCGCGAGGGCAGCCCGCGACATGCCGGTTTCCGCGGCGAGCGACTCCACGGTCCACTGGCGGGAGGGGTTGTTCTGCAGGATGCGCATCGCCTTGCCGACCACCGGGTCGCTCTGCGCCCGCACCCACGACGGCGCCTCGGCCGCCGGCCGCGCGAACCAGGCGCGTAGCACCGCGATCAGCAGCAGGTCGAGCAGACGGTCGAGCACCGCTTCCTGTCCGGGTTCGTCCCGCACCACTTCGTCGTGCATGAGGGTGACCAGCCGCGAGTCCCAGTCGGCGCGGCGCTGCACGACGAGTTCCGGGAGCGCGGTCAGCAGTCGCATGCTGATCTCGCCCGGGGTCTGGTACGTCCCGGTCAGCATAACCGTGCGGCCGTCCGCACTGTTTCCCCAGGTACGCACCCCGAGGTCCATCGCCTCGGCGAGCGGTTCCCCGCGGAGCGTCGTGCAACTCTGGTCGGGGTTGATGATCACGTGCGGCGGGGTGTCCGGATGGTCGGCGACGACGTAGCGCTCGGGTCCGCGAACGATCGCGACGTCACCCTCGGTGAGCTGCACCGCGTCGCCGGTGTGCGGAAGGATCCACGCCTCTCCCCGGCCCATCGCGACGAGGCTGAGCGGCGCGTGGTCGTCGATCTGCAGCGACCACGGCGGTTCCATGATCGAGCGGAGCACGAACGCGCCTGCGGCACGGGGACCACTGATGAGACCGGCGAGGGGATCCACACATCCAGCGTAGACGCTCGCGTATGGATCAGCGCGTTTCAACCATGGAAAGTCTCGGCATCGCCGTCTTGACTGAAAGACATGACAACGACACCGCACACACTCGTCCTCACCGGCACCGGCAAGGTCGGCAGCCGCGTCCTCGCCCGGCTCGCCGCCGCAGAAGTATCCGCTCGGAGCGGCTCCCGCTCCGGCCGTCCCCCGTTCGACTGGGAGAACAGGGACACGTGGCGGCCCGCACTGGACGGAATCACCTCGGTGTACATCGCCTACTACCCGGATCTCGCGATGCCGGGAGCGGCGGAGGTCGTCGAGGAGTTCGCGGGCCTGGCCGTCGCGAACGGCGCCCGGCGACTCGTCCTGCTCTCCGGTCGCGGCGAAACCGAGGCGGAGCGCAGCGAACTGGCGATCCGCAAGGCGGGAGCCGAGTGGACGATCCTCCGGTCCAGTTGGTTCAGCCAGAATTTCAGCGAGAGCTTCATGCTCGACTCCCTGCTCGCCGGCGACCTCGCACTGCCCGTCGACGGGCGCGTGCTCGAACCCTTCGTCGACGCCGACGATCTCGCCGAGATCGCCGTCGCCGCACTGACCGGGGACCGCCACGCCGGCGAACTCTACGAACTGACCGGACCGCGGTTGTTGTCGTTCGGTGACGCCGTCGCCGAGATCTCGGAGGCAACGGGTCGCGAAATCCGATACACCCCAGTCACTTCGGAAGAGTATTCGACGGCCCTGGCCGGGCAGGGGGTACCGTCCGACGCGATCGGCCTGCTCACCTACCTGTTCGGCGAAGTGCTGGACGGGCGCAACGCATCACTCACCGACGGGGTGGAACGCGCTCTGGGGCGCGCGCCCCGCGACTTCACCGACTACGTCCGCGCCGCAGCAGCGGCCGGTGTCTGGAGGGTCTGACCATGGAGCGTTATCTGACGGTCGTCACGGCGGTGGGCGCCGGCGTGGTGGGCGGCGTGATGTTCGCGTTCTCCACGTTCATCATGACCGGGCTCGGTCGCCTGGAGCCGGCTCAGGGCATCGCGGCGATGCAGGCGATCAACCGGGAGGCGCCGAACTTCTGGTTCATGACGGCGTTGTTCGGCACCGCACTGACGTCGATCGTGCTCGCGGTCGTCAGTGTGGTGCGGCACGACGGTTCGGCCGTCTACGCGGTAATCGCCTGCGCGCTGTATCTCGTGGGGATCGTGCTGACCATCGTCTATCACGTGCCGCACAACAACGCGCTGGACGCGATCGATCCCACGGCGGCCGACTCGGCGGCGTACTGGCGCGACTACGTGTCGGGATGGACCGGGTGGAACCACGTGCGCACCGTCAGCGCCATCGCGGCGTCCGCGGTGCTCACGTGGTCCGCGGCCCGCGGTTGAAACCGGGGGCTACGAGGGCGGCAGGATGTCGGTCTGCGCCGGCACCTCGTCCTGCTTCAGCAGCCCGACCGGGCAGCTGACGCCGGTGGCGTGCACGGGGCAGTAACCGCCGGGGTTCTTCGCGAGGTACTGCTGGTGGTAGTCCTCGGCGTAGTAGAACTGCGTGAGCGGGGCGATCTCCGTGGTGATCGCTCCGTACCCGGCTTCGGCGAGCCTCTTCTCGAACGCCTCACCGGTGGCCTCGGCGATCTCCACCTGCTGTTCGTCGATCGTGTAGATGGCCGAACGGTACTGCGTTCCCTGGTCGTTGCCCTGCCGCATGCCCTGTGTGGGGTCGTGGTTCTCCCAGAACTCCTTGAGGATCTCGGCGTACGAGATGACCTTCGGGTCGAAGACCACGAGCACGACCTCGGTGTGACCGGTGCGACCGGAGCAGGTCTCCTCGTAGGTGGGGTTGGGCGTGTAGCCGCCGGCGTATCCCACCGCGGTGGTGTAGACGCCGTCGAGTTGCCAGAACTCCTTCTCGGCGCCCCAGAAACATCCCATGCCCAGCACGGCGGTCTGCATGCCCTCCGGGAACGGGGGTTGCAAGGGGTGACCGTTGACGAAGTGCATCGCCGGAACGGGAATCGGCTGACTGCGACCGGGGAGGGCGTCCTCGGCGGTGACCATCACGGACTTAGCGGCTGCTCGACCCAGAAGCTCGTCGTACCAAGACATGATTCGATGCTACGCGCGGTGCCGGAGTGGTCTCCTGGGCGAGCGCCGACTGTCTGCGCATCCGCTCGACGCGAGCGGTCACCCACCCCGTCGCGGGGACCTCCACCCACCGGTACATCGCCTCCGACACCAGTGCCGTCACCACGAGGAATGCGATCACCGCCCCGGTCTCGCCGAACGAGCCGACCGTGTGCTCGTACACGCGGTAGAGGATCAGCGTGTGGACCAGGTAGATCGCGTAACTGCGCGTCGCGGTCCAGCGCACGACGGCCCAGTGCGCCGCGGGACCGTCGTATCGGCCCACCAGCACGACGCACGCGGTGACGACGGCGAACGTCCAGAGGTAGTGATCGCCGGCCCAGTAGACCCGGAAGTCGGTGGCGAGGCGGATGACCTCGACCTGGGCGAGCCCGGCGACGACGATCCACCGGCAGTCCGCGAGCCGCGCCCAGCCGAGGTAGATGATCTGCCCGAGGAACACGGCAGGCAGCGTCGCGGCGATCTTGGACAGCATCGGGACCGTGTACGGCTGCGGCGCGTACAGGTTGTAGAGCAGGATCAGCGCGCAGAGCGCGGCACCGGCCATCGGCATCGCGATGGGCAGGGTGCGCAGAACGGGGCGCGCGGCCACGCAGGCGAGGTAGAAGAAGATCTGCACGGCGAGGGTCCAGGTGACCCCGAGAACCGCCACCTCGGGTTTGAGGAAGAAACCGCCGAGCACGAAACTCAGGGCCGCATCGACATTCGACACCCCGTCCTGGCCGCTGAACATGCCGTTGATGCCGAGGCGGACCAGCACGATCGCGGCGAGAACGGCCACCCAGAATGCGGGCAGGATTCGTCCGAGCCGGTTGACCAGAAATTGCCCGGGCTCGTGACGAATGGCCGAACGGGTGATCAACACCCCGGTCAGCATCATGAAGACGGCGACCCCGAGAAAGGACAGATGCTGGTTGAGACCGCCCCGCTCGATGAAGATTTGATAGACGACGTCGATGAACCACCATCCGGTTCCGAGGTCGTCGATCAGATAGAACGAAATGTGCGAGTAGATCACGGCCAGAACTGCGAAAAAGCGGAGCAGGTTCGCGCCCGTGAGCTCCACACGCGGCGCGGCCGCATGCGAATCTGCAACAGGTATCAGCGAAGGCATCGCGTCAGCTTAAGGTTCCGTTCACCGCTCGGACGAATTCTCACGACATCCAGTGTCACCGCGACAGCCTTTTTTCGGGTGCCCGAACTTTCCTTTGCGGGAATCGCTCCGTGACCCCAACTGTTGCGCAGGGTGTACCAATGAGATTGGGTATATACCCGAGAACGATTCGCCAAAGGCGGGTGTCAGACGCGTGCCCACGTGTCGTCGACACCCGGAAACACAAGGGCTCACACGCCCATAGATGAAGGGACCCTCGTGTCTGTTTACACGCTGCCGGAACTCCCGTACGACTACGCAGCTCTCGAGCCGCACATTTCCGGCAAGATCATGGAACTGCACCACGACAAGCATCACGCCGCGTACGTGACCGGTGCCAACACGGCCCTCGACAAGCTGGCCGAGCTCCGCGAGTCGGACACCCTGCCCGCCGTGGTCAACCTGCACGAGAAGAACCTCGCCTTCCACTTGGGCGGCCACACCAACCACTCCGTCTTCTGGAACAACCTCTCGCCCGACGGTGGCGACAAGCCGACCGGTGAGCTCGCAGCCGCGATCGACGACCAGTTCGGCGGCTTCGACGCGTTCCGCAACCACTTCTCGGCCAACGCCAACGCCATCCAGGGCTCCGGCTGGTCCATCCTGGCCTGGGACTCCATCGGACAGCGCCTGCTCATCGTCCAGCTGTACGACCAGCAGGGCAACATCCCGATCGGCCTCACGCCGCTGCTGCTCCTCGACATGTGGGAGCACGCCTTCTACCTCGACTACCAGAACGTCAAGGGCGACTACGTCAAGGCATTCTGGAACATCGTGAACTGGGCCGACGTCGCCGCTCGTTTCGAGAAGGCACGCACGCAGACCGCGGGCCTGATCGTCTAGTTTCCTCTTCGCAGCCACGGGCGCACGGACCACTTTCGGGTGTGTCCGTGCGCCCGTGCTCGTTTCGGGTCCGGAATTCCTTCCGAGCAGGCCGAGCGTCCAATAGGCTTCGGAAGTGACCGAGTTCAGCAATCCCGCCCGAGACGACACCGTCGTCCACGCCTTCCGCGACGACGCGCTCGGCGACCTCGACGCCACCGGCCTCGCGGCACGGATCGCCGCCGGGGAGGTGTCGGTCCGCGAGGTGACGGAGGCAGCGATCGCGCGAGCCGAGTCGGTCGGACCCACCCTGAACGCCCTGGCGTTCGCCGACTTCGACCGTGCGCTGACGGAGGCGGACCGCCCGCACGAGGGTGTCTTCGCGGGAGTGCCGACCGTCGTCAAGGACAACGTCGACGTCGCCGGCCTGCCCACGCAGCACGGCAGCGTCGCCTTCGCCGCGCAGCCCGCCCGGGTCGACAGCGACTTCGTCACGCAGTACCTGTCCACAGGTGTTCTCTCGCTGGGGAAGAGTCGGCTCCCCGAGTTCGGGTTCAGCGCGTCCACCGAGTTCATGGACGCCGAGGCCGTGCACAATCCGTGGAATCTCGCGTTCTCGCCGGGAGCGTCCTCGGGTGGTTCGGCCGCACTCGTCGCTTCGGGTGTCGTGCCGATCGCGCACGCCAACGACGGTGGCGGATCCATCCGCATACCGGCGGCCGCGTGTGGGCTCGTCGGCCTGAAACCGTCCCGCGGGCGGACGGTCCCCGACGCCATGGACAAGACGCTGCCGATCCGGATCATCGCGCAGGGCGCCGTCACCCGCTCGGTGCGGGACACTGCACGGTGGATGGCGGCCGCCGAACGCCACTACCGCAATCCGGCACTGCCACCCATCCGGTTGGTCGAGGGGCCGAGCAGCACCCGGCTGAAGGTCGGGGTGGTGGTCGACTCGGTCACCGTGTCCCGCACGGACGACGAGACCCGCAAGTCGGTCCACGCGACCGCCGATCTGCTGGCGGACCTCGGGCACCACGTCGAGGAGTGCCCGATGCCGGTGAACTCCTCGTTCGTCGAGGACTTCTGCATCTACTGGGGGTTCCTGTCGTTCGTCATCTCCAGCAACGGCAAGCGGATGCTCGGACCGGACTTCGACCGCGACGCCACCGACAATCTGACGCGCGGACTCGCCGCGATGTACCGCAAGAACATCGCGAAGACTCCACGGGTGCTCTACCGGTTGCGGCGCACGTACCGTGAGTACGCGCAGATCTTCCAGAAATACGACGTGATCCTGTCTCCCACCCTGGCCCACACGACGCCGGAGCTCGGATATCTTTCGCCGACACAGAGTTTCGAGGAGTTGTTCGACAAGCTGATCGCCTACACGGCGTTCACGCCGTTGAACAACGCGTCGGGCGGACCGGCCATCTCGCTGCCGATGCACGAGACGTCCCGCGGCCTGCCGCTGGCGTCGCACTTCTCCGCCGACCACGGCGACGAGCGGACGCTGCTCGAGCTGGCGTTCGAGCTCGAGCAGGCCACGCCGTGGCGTCGTATCCAGGACGCCCGCTGACGGTCAGGTCCTGCGCCGCACACCCATCCACACCACCGCACCCGCCAGCAGCACCGTCGTGATCCCGAAGCCGACGGCGAGGTGCTCGGCGGTGAGGATCGGCGACGGCGCGGACAGTGTGCGGGTGACCGCGACCGGTTCGGCGAGCACCGTCGCCAACTGGTTCTGCTGAGCGGCCGTGCGCACCGGCATCGCCGCGACACCGTTGTTGAGGTCGGTCGACAGCTGCCCGGACAACGTCTTCAGCTTCGCGAACCCGTCGACGATCTGCGAGGTGGCGCCTTCGAGCATCTCCGGTGCCTGATCGGCGATCGGGACGATGCCGTCGTTCAGTTGCTGCGCCCCGCTGCTCAGCTGATTGCTGGCGTCGGTGAGCTGACCCATCGCGACGCGGACGAGTTCGCCCAGATCCGTGTCGGGGCCGACTCCTCCGCCCAGCAGACCGGGCACCGAGCCCAGCTGCGCGGAGAACAGATCGAGGTCGGCACTGACCTGTCGGAGCGACGGGACCACGTCCGATGCAACGGGAGTGGCGTCGAGAACGCGGATCGCCTCGTCGATTCTGGTACGCATCCGGGTCGCGCTGTCGTTCGCCTCGCCCAGCGTCAGCCCCAACGCGCTCAACCGGTCCGCGAGGTCGTTGGCCGTCCCCGACGTCTGGTCGACCACGCCCGCCACCTGGTCGGCGACGCCCAGCAGTTGCACCGAGCCGGAACGCGCCGTCTCGAGATACGGGAGCAGAGTGTCGGCGCCCTCCGTGAGCTGTTGCGCCGCATCGTCCGCCGCGGCCGTCCCGGCTGCGAGGAATCCGGCCGTCATTCCCGCCTGCTGGAACCGGGTCCGCGACGAGGACATGTCCGCCAGCAGATCCGTGATGCCGTCCGCGCCGATCTGGGAGGACACCACTCCGGAGAGTTCCTCGGACGCACCGGTGTCGGAACCTGCGACGTCGAGGTCGAGGGTCGCCTGCCGCGGCTTTGCACCCCACACCGAGGACACCGCCTCGCTGAAGTCCTCGGGCACGGTCACCGTGGCGAACCAGTCGCCGCCCGCCGCCGCGTCCGCGTCGACCACCTGCCAGTCGAAGGCCTCGTTCGCCTCGAGCTTCTCGATCAGGGTGTCGCTCGCACGCACCGGTTTTCCGTCCACGGTCGCGCCGGCGTCGGTGTTGACGATCGCCACGGTCCGGCTGTCTGCCCCGCTGTCACCGAGGAACAGGTAACCGAGTCCCCCCGCGGACGCCAGCACCAACCCGGCCAGGGCGGCCGCGGCGACGCGCCGCGAAGTGAGGACCTTTCGCGTCGGCTCGGTTCGGGCGTGATTCGCGGAATTCCGTGCGCGCTCAGAGGTCATTCCGGTGAGGATAGGTGGCTTTCGTCGCGGCAGATTGTGACGATTCTGAGGATTCTCTGAGACCTCTACCCGGCGACGATCACCTCGTTCGCGGCCAGCGCGTCCGCGCGGGCCTGCAACCGCGCACGCAGGGTCTCGACTTCCGATGTGAGTTTCTCGGCGCCGAGCCCGTCGGATAGCGGTACGGCCCGCGCGATCTCGTCGAGGATCTCGACTGCCCGGCCACTGCCGAACAGTTGCTGGTACAGATCGCGGTACGCGTCCTCGTAGACGCTCGTGAAAGCCTCCGAGGCCAGGAACCGCTCCTTCAGCGCGTTCCCGCCACCTCCGCCGGGCATGCCACCACCGGGCCCCGCGCCGCCTGGATCTGCACCGCCCGGCCCGGCTCCGCCGCCCATCCTGATCGAGTCGTGCGGGCCCGCATCGCTGTTGCCGCTCAGCGCGAGGTTGAGATCCCAGGACACGACGGAGATTTTCTTCGTCCCAAGGTCGTACCAGAGGTAGTAGTTCTTGCCCGGGCCCGCCATGTCGTCGCTGTTGACCAGCAGATTCTGGGTAGCGACATACCGGGCGAAGGATTCGACGTCCACCCGGTCGGCGAGTTCGGCGTCGAACTGCTCGTCGGACGCACCGTCCAGCCATTCGAGTAACGAGATGATCGGCTGCAGATCCTGCGAGCCTTCCGCGTTGATCTGGTCGAACTGCTCCGCGTAGGTGGTCTGGTCGTCGCCCTGATACGTGAAACGCGAGTTGGCGTCGGCCTTGTAGAGGACGCCGTCGCTGTCGAACAACGAGTTCGCATACCCGTCGTCCGGGTGCTCGAGAACGAGCCGGGTCTGCGTCGGCGACCCGTTCACGGAGTACGTGGTGTAGGCGTACCGCTGGGTGGCCTGGCCGGATTCGGCGGTCGACGACAGTGACACCGCCTCGTTCAGCACGGGCGAACCCGGCCGGACCGACAGCTGTGTCATCCCCTGGTACGCCCGCCCCGCCACGTACTTGTCGAAGTTGATCAACAGCGGCAGCGACGCCGGGTCCTCGGCCGACAGCGTGACCATGCCGCCCGGTCCGCCTTCGCCCCGGCCCTCCGGCATCGCCGTTCCCACGGGAGGTTCCATCCCTTCCGGGATACCGCGTTTCCCGCCGCCGGGACCGCCGGTGCCGCGGAGCCCCATCAGGGTCGAGTTGCCCTTCAGCCGCACTCCCACGTCCGTGACGAGGGTGCCGTCGATCGTGATGTCGGCGGTGATCCACGTCTTCTCGCCCTCGTCCCGGTATGCGGCGATCATGTCGTCGTAGTCGGACTGCGAGAACTCGATGCTCACGTCGTGTGCCGTCCCCGCGTCGAAGAAATCGACCGACCCGGCAACGTTCTCGGTGATGCGGGAGGCGATCACCGTCGCGTCGCCGGTGATGTACGGACGCACCCGCGCCTGACCGAACACGCCGACCGTCACCGCCACGAACGCGAGGAAGGCAGCGAGGATCTTCCAGTTCCGGCGGACCGGGATCGGCAGCCGGTGAACGAGTCTGCGGCGCATCAGATGTCGGTTTGGTCGTAACCGGTGAGAACGGTGACGCGCTGGCCGGTGTTGACCCCACTGAGCGCCGAGATGAGCTCCGCCGGTTTACGGCCCGGCTTCAGCTGCGCCGTGTAGTACAGCTCGGTGAGCGCACCCGACCGCACCGACTCCGTGCTCACCAACTCGAACTCCTTCGTGTAGTCGATCAGCACGTCCTCCACGAGGGCGGTGTAGCCCGACTCGGGCGGAACCTGCACCTTCACCACCTGCCGCTGCACGTCCAGCTTGAACATGTCGAACCGGCTCATCAGCACGAGCACGAGGCAGATCGCGACGGTGGCGGCGATGGCCAGCACATAGAACCGGGTGCCCGTGGTCATGCCGATGGCCATCACCAGGAAGATGAACCCGACGTCGCGAGTTTCCTTGATCGCGTTGCGGAATCGCACCACCGACAGCGCGCCCACGAGCGCGAACGCGCGGGCGATGTTGGAACCCACCACCAGCATGATCAGGGTGATCACCATGCCGACCATCACGAGGGTCTGGACGTAGGACTGGCTGTAGGAGACGTTCTTGTGCGTCAGGCGATAGACGTATCCGATGATCGCCGACAACACGAACGACAAAGCGAGCGACACGACGATGTCGAACGTCGAGAACGTTCCACTGAGATCCTGGAGATCGAAATTCATGACAGGGTTCCTGTTTTCGCGAGGGTGCGGCCACGGTCGGCCGGGGCCGGGAAGAGCTCGTCGGGGATGTGCATGCGGGATCGGGGCGCAAGCCCGAAGGCCTCCACGCTCTGGCAGTACTTCGAAACCCGGACCACCGACATGTCCAGTCGCGCGGTGAGATCGGTGACCCAGTAGGGCACCCGCTCGTTGGCCTTGATCTCGACGATGCACAGGTGCGGCGGAATGATGAAGCGGTTCTCGGCCGGCGCCGCGAAGTGGAAGTCTCGGTCGCGACCGTGCACCCGATGGTCGATCGTGACGCGCAGGCCCAGATCGGCCTCCGTACCGACGAACGCTTCACGCAGGTACCCGGTGGTGACGGTCGGGCACAGGTCGAGGTTGCCGAGGAGCGTCGTCACCTCGTTCACGAACGGCCCGGCCGAGACGTCGTGGTCGATCGGCTGTCGTGCGTCGCACAACCGCATCGCATGCGAGTACGGCAGTTGGATCCGGCGTTTCTGGGTGACCCGATTGACGCGCTGCTTGATCTCCACGTAGACGGGGGTCGCCCCGGTGGCCTCCGCGGGAGGCCCGTACAGCCGCACTCGCAGTTTGCGGCGGAACTTCAGGCCCTCGATCTTCTCCCAGTAGAAGCGCAGATTCTGGGTGTCGTAGTACAGGCTGCTCACAGGGTATCCGCCCACCGGCGAGAATTCGTCGGACGCCATGTGCCCCGCGAGCGCGTCGCGAAGGCGTGGAACGTCCGACTCGTGGGCGAGGTACTTGATCTCGTATCTGTTGAACGCGTGCAGCGCGCTGGCGGTCTTCAGGTATCCGGACGCTTCCGGTTCGGGCGCGGACGATCCCATACTTTCAGCCTTTCGTCGGTGGGCTCTCCCACCTCAGCCGCCGCGCCTGGAGTAAACCTGCAGTAAAGCTGGCAGTTTTCTGTACGGCGGACCGTCAGATGCCGTTCATCCGCACCTACACCTGTGTTCACCTGCGGCAGTTAGCACTCCCCTGCTCTTGTGTGCCAGGCACTGTCGGGCGCATTCTTCAAGTACCCAACGAGGTGTGCAGAACCAGTCGTGTTCGCAGCGTGTCATCACACCGAGGAGGCAGAGATGAACAGGGACGGCTACATCGGCATCTCGCCCTTCCAGGCCGCGGGTACCTTGCGGGGATTCGTCATTTCCGGGCGCTGGCCCGACACCACCAAGGAATGGGCCCAGTTGCTCGCACTCGCCGTGCGGGTGGCGTGCGTTCCGGGGCTGCTCCACACCACGACCGTCTTCGGCGCCCACGAGGACCTGCCCGAGGAGCCCGAGCCCGAGACCGTCGGCCTCGTGGTGGCCGAGGGCACAGTTCTCGGGGAGTTCGCGCTCGCTCCCGGTCGCTTCGCGGATCATCAGCCGCCGGCGCTGATGATGTTGCACCCACCGTCCGAGACGACCCCGTCGCTCCCGGAGTGCGCGGGCGCCGCTTCGGGCTGTGTTCTGCTCCCCGGCCTCCCCCACCTGGGGTTGGAACACCGGGCGGCGTGGGTGGAAGCAGAGGCGGACGGGACGGTGACGTCCATGGTCAGCCGGGTGGGCATCGACCCGATCAGCGATCCCGACACTGCCGTTTTGGCCATGCTACTGGCCTCGTGAGGGTACCCGAAGTTTCCGCGGTCGGTGTCCCAAACTTATTGCCGCCTTTGCCTTTTCGGGTAAGTCACGCTAACGTTACGGACATCGAAGGGGAGTAGCCCCCAATCGCCTGTGTCGACATACTGGCTCGTTGCTTCACCGCACCGGACCCGGCCTGGCGAACCGCCGCCGGATCACCCGGCGCCGGTGGGCGAGACCTTCGGCCGGACAGACGCACCCGCGTCTGCCAGGCCGGAGGAATCCACCCGTCATCCTCCGACCGACCACTGGAGGAGGATGCCCGTGCTGACCGCCGCACTACTGAGCTTCGGCGTGATCTTCGTCGCCGAACTGGGAGACAAATCCCAGCTGATGGCGATGACGTTTGCGCTGCGCTACCGCTGGTGGGTCGTGATCGCCGGCATCACCGTCGCGACCACGGTGGTCCACCTGGTGTCCGTCGCCGTCGGCCACTACCTCGGTGTCGCACTCCCGCACGCGGCGATCAGCATCGTCGGCGGTGCCGCCTTCCTGATCTTCGGTGCGTGGACGCTGCGCGGCGACGACCTCAGCGAGGACGAGCAGCTCAAGGCGGGCCGGGCCACCCGCTCCGCGTTCCTGGCCGTCACGTCCGCCTTCTTCCTCGCCGAACTCGGCGACAAGACCATGCTCGCCACCATCACTCTCGCCACCGACCACGACACGGTCGGCGTGTGGATCGGCTCGACCGTCGGCATGGTCGCGGCCGACGCCCTGGCCATCGTCGTCGGCGCCGTGCTGGGTAAGCATCTCCCCGAGAGTGTCATCCGCATCGGCGCGGCCGTTCTGTTCTTCGCGTTCGGCATCTGGTTGCTGCTCGAGGGTCTGCTCCCCGGCAACGTGGCGGGCCCGATCGCCGGCGCCGCAGTCGTCGTTCTGGCGCTGGCCGGTGCGGCCGGTCGCGCAGTGTGGTCACGGCGCCGCCGCGGTGCCGCGGCAGAGCCCGAACAGATGCAGCACCAGGACTGAACCCGGTCGACAAAGACGCGCCCTCGGGCAATACTCGAAAGCCTTGGAGTACCTCGCAGTTCTCACGGACGAGAGGGCGTGTGTGAACCATCCCGTAGCGAGCGGCAAGCCTGCGATTCTCACCGTCGACGACGATCCCGGGGTGTCGCGCGCCGTCGCCCGCGATCTGCGGCGCCGATACGGCGAGAAGTACCGGATCATCCGCGCCGAATCCGGCGAGTCCGCACTCGACGCGATGAAGCAGATGAAACTGCGCGGGGATCCCGTCGCGGCGATCCTGGCGGACTACCGGATGCCGTCGATGAGCGGGATCGAGTTCCTCGAGAAGGCCATGGACCTGTATCCGGTCGCGCGGCGGGTACTGCTCACGGCCTACGCCGACACGGACGCGGCCATCGAGGCGATCAACGTCATCGACCTCGACCACTACCTGCTCAAGCCGTGGGACCCGCCGGAGGAAAAGCTGTACCCGGTGGTCGACGCCCTGCTCGAGGCGTGGGCGTCGTCGGATCATCACCCCGCCGAGGAGACGAAGGTCGTGGGTCATCGCTGGGCGCCGCGGTCCTCGGAGGTGCGCGAGTTCCTGGCCCGCAACCAGCTGTCGTACCGCTGGTACATGTCGGACGAACCGGAGGGCGGTCGGCTGCTCGACGCCGCCGGCGAGGACGGCCGGCGACTGCCCGTGGTGATCTGTTCCGACGGCGAATGTCTGGTGGAGCCGTCGGACACCGAACTGGGACGGCATCTCGGACTCCGGACCGACCCGTCGGAGAACTTCTACGACCTGGTCGTCGTCGGCGGCGGACCGGCCGGTCTGGGCGCCGCCGTCTACGGCGCCTCGGAGGGTCTGCGCACCGCCCTGATCGAACGGACCGCGACCGGCGGGCAGGCGGGTCAGAGTTCACGCATCGAGAACTACCTCGGTTTCCCCGACGGCGTGTCCGGCGCGCAGCTCGCCGAACGGGCCCGCAGGCAGGCCACCCGGTTCGGGGCCGAACTGATCACCACCCGCGACGTCGTCGCGCTCGAGGTCAACGGATCGGCGCGGACCGTCCGGTTCGCGGACGGCGACACCATCGACGCGCACACGGTGATCCTGGCGACCGGCGTCTCCTACCGGCGTCATCCTGCGCCCGGAGTCGACGACCTCACCGGTCGCGGCGTCTACTACGGTTCCGCCGTCACCGAGGCCGCCCGCTGCACCGACCAGGACGTCTACATCGTCGGCGGCGCCAACTCCGCCGGACAGGCGGCGGTCTACCTGTCGCGGGGTGCCCGGTCGGTCACCATCGTCGTCCGGGCGCAGTCGCTCGAGGATTCGATGTCGTACTACCTCGTCCAGCAGATCGAACGGAACCCGCGCATCCGCGTGCGGCCGTGCACGGAGGTGATCGGCGTCGAGGGCGAGGGTCACCTCGAGAAGGTCCGGCTGCGCAACAACGCGACCGGCGACGAGGAGACCGTCGACGCCGGGTTCCTGTTCCTGTTCATCGGCGCCGCCCCGCGGACCGAGTGGCTCGAGGGCGTCGTCGCGCGGGACGAGAACGGGTTCGTCGTGTCCGGACCCGACCTCGTCGTCGACGGGAAACCGCCGAGCGGCTGGCCCCTCGACCGTCTACCCCACCACCTCGAGACGAGCGTCCCGGGGATTTTCGCGGCGGGTGACGTGCGCTCCGAATCGGCGAAGCGGGTGGCGTCGGCGGTCGGGGAAGGCGCCATGGCCGTGATGCTCGTCCACCGCTACATCGGCCAACCGTGACCATGGGCAGACCATGACCCAACTCCCGTGCAATCCCCCCGAGCTGAGGACGTTGTTTCTCTTCGAGAAGCTCACCGATCACCAGCTCGAGCAGCTGTGCGAGAAGGGGCACGTCGAGCTGATCGAACCCGGCCCCGTGTTCGCGGAGGGTGAGGTCGCGACGTGCTTCTACGTGCTGATCGAAGGCGAGCTCGTGCTGAGCAAGCTGTCGGGCGGCGAGGAGATCGAGTTCAGCCGGACGTCCCAGCGCGGCGTGTACTCCGGAGCCTGGCAGTCGTACCTCGGTGACCGCGCTCCCCAGACGTACACCGCGTCGATGCGCGTCACCGCCCCGTCGAGGTTCTTCGTCCTCGACGCCGACCGTTTCGGGCAGCTGATGCGCGAGTGGTTCCCGATGGCCGTGCACCTGCTGGAGGGGCTGTTCTTCGGCAACCAGAACGCGAAGCAGGTCGTCGATCAGCGGGAACGCCTCCTCGCGCTGGGGTCGCTGTCGGCGGGGCTCACGCACGAACTCAACAACCCGGCGGCCGCCGCGGTCCGGGCGACGGCGTCGCTGCGCGACCGGGTGTCGCACATGCGGCAGAAACTGAGCGTGATCGCCTCCGGCGTGTACGACCGGCAGGCGCTGGCCACGTTGATCCGGTTGCAGGAGGAGACCGCCGAACTGGTCGCGAAGGCGCCGACGCTGACCCCGCTCGAAGCCTCCGACCGCGAGGACGAACTCGGCGACTGGTTCGACGACCACGGCGTCTCCGGGGGCTGGGACCTGGCGCCCACGTTCGTGCAGGCGGGTCTCGACGTGCCGTGGCTCGAGCGGATCGTCGCCAGCGTCGACGACGAATCGATGGTCGAGAGCGCGATCCGCTGGCTCAACTACACCATCGAGACCGAACTGCTGATGAACGAGATCGCCGACTCGACCGCCCGGGTGTCCACCCTGGTGAACGCAGCGAAGCAGTACTCGCAGATGGACCGTGCCCCCTACCAGCGCGTCGATCTGCGGGAACTGCTCGACAGCTCGCTGGTGATGCTCGGCCGCAAGATCGGCGACTCCGTCACGGTGGTGAAGGAGTACGACCCGACCTTGCCGCAGATCCCGGCGTACGCCGCGGAACTCAACCAGGTGTGGACGAACCTCATCGACAACGCCGTCGCCGCCATGGACGGCCACGGCACCCTCACCGTCCGCACCCGGCGCGACGGCGACATGGCCCTCATCGAGATCGGCGACACCGGACCGGGTGTGCCCGAAGAGATCCGGTCGCGCATCTTCGAACCATTCTTCACGACGAAACCCGTGGGCGAGGGAACCGGACTCGGCCTCGACATCTCGTGGCGGATCGTCGTGAAGAAGCACCGCGGCGACCTGCGTGTGGAGTCCGAGCCGGGCGACACCCGATTCCAGGTCCGTATTCCGATCGAACCCGAAGTCGCAGCAGCAGAAGGAGCCTCAGATGGGTGAGCTGGAGGGAATCGACCCGAACGTGCCGCCGAGCGGAGAGGGGTGCGCCGAATGCGACAGCGCCGGCGGGTGGTGGGTGCACCTGCGCCGCTGCGCGCAGTGCGGCCACATCGGTTGCTGCGACTCCTCCCCGGAACAGCACGCCACCAAGCACGCCGCCGACACCGGACACCCCGTCGTGCGGAGCTTCGAACCGGGCGAGAACTGGTTCTGGAACTACGCCACCGAGATTGCCTTCGAAGGCCCCGACCTCGCCCCGCCGCAACATCATCCGATCGACCAGACCGTCCCCGGTCCCGGCTCCCGGGTTCCGCCGAACTGGCAGGCCTACATTCACTGACTCGAGCAGTCAGAGTTGCTCGAGGCGGTGTGCCGTCGCCGCGTCCTGCTCGTCGTACCGGGCCAGCGCCGCTTCGAACGTCGCCTTCAGGTCCAGCGCGTAACGCTCGTGCGCCGCGAACGTCCCGACCGCCGAGTTCTCGACGGGGACGCCCGGGCCGCCGATCGCCGTCGCCCGGAACCGCGCAGCCAGTTCCGCCGCCGACCGCAGATGAGTTTCGCCGAGACCGAAACTCTCGGGCGCCAGTTCACGGCGCGCTCGCTCTCGCAGGTCCTGCATGTCGGCCGCCAACACCTCGCACGCGGCGATGCACCGCACCAACGCGTCGCGGTCCACTTCGAGCCGGTCCTCGGTCATCCGTCCCCCTACGGTCGCCCTCCGCGCGTCCCCTGATCCGCGCGAGAAGACAAACTACCCGCTCCCCCGCCCGTGACGTTTCCCTCACCTCTGCCGTCACACCGAGCGGGCGTTATGGTGCAGGTCACCAGGGTCGGCCAACGGAGGTCGCCGGGAAAGTAAGGATGCGAACTGTGGAAATTCAGGGAACCGCCGCACTGGTCACCGGAGCGGCCTCGGGCCTCGGCGCCGCCACCGCCAAGCGTCTCGCCGACGCCGGAGCCACCGTGTTCGGACTCGACCTGCAGCAGTCCATCGAGCGCGCCGGCGACAACGTCCCCGACGGCGTGACCCTCCTCGCCACCGACGTCACCAGCGGCGACGAGGTCCAGGCCGCAATCGAGAAGATCGTCGAGTCGGGTCTGCCGCTGCGCATCGTCGTCAACTGCGCCGGCGTCGGCTGGGCCGGCCGCATCCTGTCGAAGAAGGGCCCGCACGACCTCGAACTGTTCCGCACCGTCATCACCGTCAACCTGCTCGGCACGTTCAACGTGATGCGCCTCGCCGCCGACGCCATCGCCAAGACCGACACCGTCGACGAGTCCGGGCAGCGCGGCGCCATCATCAACACCGCGTCCGTCGCCGCGTTCGAGGGCCAGATCGGCCAAATCGCCTACTCCGCATCCAAAGGCGGCGTGCACGGCATGACCGTCCCGGCCGCCCGCGACCTCGCGCAGTTCGGCATCCGCGTCAACACCATCGCCCCCGGCATCATCGACACCCCGATGCTCGCCGGCGTCACCGACGAATACCGCAAGGGCCTCGAAGCCGGCGTCCCGTTCCCCTCGCGCCTCGGTCAGCCCGCCGAATACGCCCAGCTCGCTCAGATGATCGTCGAACACGACTACCTCAACGGTGAGACCATTCGTATGGACGGCGCTCTGCGCATGGCGCCGCGGTAGGCGGCTCCGCCGCCCGTGGGTGGTTAACGAGTCTCTGGACTCTTCAACCGCGCACGGGGCGCGAAGCGCCCTTCGCTGGGGAGGTGGGCATGGGTTTCTACACGAACCGGATCGTTCCGCGACTCGTCGACTTCAGTTGCGGGATGAAGTTCACGGAGCCGACGCGACGACGCGTCTGCGCCGGTCTGCACGGGCGTGTGGTGGAAATCGGATTCGGCTCGGGTCTCAACGTCCCGTTCTACCCGGCCGCCGTCGACTCGGTGAGCGCCGTCGAACCCGCCGACCTCGGCTGGAAGCTGGCGCGCAAGCGGCTGGCGGCGTCGACGACACCGGTCGAGCGGTCCGGTCTGGACGGCCAGTCACTCCCCTTCCCGGACAACAGTTTCGACACCGCGCTGTCCACGTGGACGATGTGCACCATCCCGGATGTCGACGCCGCACTCCAGGAGGTCCGGCGCGTCCTCAAACCGGGCGGCACACTGCATTTCGTCGAGCACGGCCTGGCCCCGGACGCCAAAGTGCAGCGGTGGCAGCGCAGGCTCGAACCGATCCAGAAGGCCGTCGCCGGTGGTTGCCACCTCACCCGCGACATTCCCACCCTGGTGACGAACGCCGGATTCGACGTCCAGGACCTCGACCGGTTCTACGAGACGTCCGCGCCGAAGATCGTCGGCGCCTATTCCCTCGGAGTCGCGGCTTCGCCGCCCGTGCGTGCCTGACGAGTCCAGGGACTCGTCAGCCGCTCACAGGCGGCGCCGCCGCCTGTCGTCGATGTAGAACAGCACGAGGGCTCCGCACAGGAGGGCGGCGGGGATCCAGGCGGCGGATCCGCCGAAGTAGCGGGTGGCGAATGCCCCGACGACGGCCCCACCGGCGAAGCTGCTGACGATGGCGGCGTACACCCGGGTGTGCTGGCGCGATTCGGGGACCTTCTCGATGAATCCGGCGTACGCCGATTCGGTGAAACGCATGAGGTTGCCGGTGGTGGCGACGGCGATGTACGACAGCGACCCGATGGTGCGGAACAGTCCGAACTGCATAGCGGCGACGAACGCGATCGGAACGGTGACCAGTGCGTTGGGCACGTTTGCGGGAACGAACGCGACCGCGACGAGGACGACGATCTGCGCGACCATCGCGATCCGGATCGGGTGGTCGAAGACGCTGTGGGCGAGTTCGCCCTTGAGCAGGTGCGCGAACGCGACACCGACGATGAACGCGAGGATCGGCCACAGGTGGGCCCGTGCGGCGTGGAAGTGACGCTCCGACAGGTCGATGGCCATGAGGATGACGTTGCCGGTCTGGGCGTTCGCGAAGACGCCGCCGCGACTGATGTAGGTGTAGGCGTCGAGGAAGCCGCCCGCAGCGGTGAGGAGCAGAGCGAACCGCAGCGTCGTGGATGTCTTCGGCACCTCCACCTGACCACCCCTACCGAATCGGGCCCTGCCTTGCAGCCTAGAGGTCGGACGCGAGCGGGATCTCCTTCTCGGCCCGATCCGACATCCATTCGCGCAGCACTTTCGTCGCGATGACGTCGTCCTCGTTGTATTGCAGCAGTCGTTCGCGCTGGGTGAGGTCGGGTTCGCCGTCGTAGCCGACGGCTTCGCGGTACCAGCTCATCGACGCTTCACCGCTGGCGTCGGCGTCGCGCCACCGGAATCCGGCGACCGGGGCGATCTTCTTGAGGCCCTTGCCGCCCGGGCAGATGAACTGGTCGCTGATCGCCTGGTAGATGTCGACCCATTGCGGGCTGTCGATGAATTCCCGGATCTCGGCCTCGGTGGGGATGCCGGGTGCCCCGGCGAACCGGCGGGCGGAGTCCAGCAACCACTTGTCCTCCGCGGACCGCGAATAGCAGTACGCGGCGAAGGTTCTGCCGCTCAGCGCCGCCGCTTCCCGCTCGGCCATCAGCCACGTCCAGAATTCGGCGAACGACCGCGCCTCGTCCTGCGTCGGCACCGGGTCCCAGCTGACGAACGGCCGGTACGCCGACACCCCGTCCACGTTGAGCAGCGTGCCCCACAGGTAGGCGCCGTGTTCCTGGTAGCTCTCCATGTCGACGTCGACCTCGACGTCCGCGCGCGTCACCCGGATCTCGGGGAACCGTCGCACCAGCGGCGCTCCCGCGAGCCACGCCTTGGCGGTGACGACGGCGTCCTCGAACGCGCCGTGCGGCCAGTCCTCGAGCGGCTCGCGATCCCACGCCGCGAGGTCGTCGATGGTGTGGCAGCCCGCGTCGCGCAGCATGTCGGCGCGCGAACCGGTGGCCACCAGGCTCACGTCGTGTGTCTGGGTCAGCTGCTCCTCGCACCCGGGCCACCACGGGCAGGAACGGCATTCACCGATCCTGGACGGCACGGTCGCCGATTCCCCGCGGGCGACGGCGAGCCGGTCGGCGAATCGTTCGTCGTAGTCGTCGAGGATCGTGGTGAGGTCGTGCACGAAGATGACGTCGGAGCCGTAGCCGATCGCGCCCGCCACCAGGGCCGGACTCGCGAGCCCGTGCCGCTCGAGCATCCGGTACACCTGCGCGACGCGCATCTGGTCGCGGACCTGACCGCGCGGCTTCCGCGTGGCGTCCTCCCGCGGTTGCCAGTCGAACATGTCCGACGTCGTCGCGCCGCGGCCGGGATCGGTCACCTTGTGATTGACGACGATCACGGGGATGTACCCGCCGTGGTCCTCGTCACGAATGAGGATCTCGCAGCGCGCCCTCCGGCCGGCGTCCCGGTCGAGCGGGAGCACGGCTCCCCAGATGCGGTCCGCGCCTGCCTCGCACGCGGCCACAGTGTCCTCGGCTCGTCGGCGCAGGCTCTGCTCGGTGTCGATCTGCACCCACCGTTGCGGTGCATGCTCGGTGAGAATCCGCCGGACGTCTTCACGCTTTGCGGCGGCGGCGTCCTGACGCTGGCGGACGCCCGGGTCCTCGGGCGCGGCCGCGAGTTGTTCGGGGAACGCCGCATCGAGGTGCACCCGGTGGCGGCACCGCGTCAGTGCGCTGGCATCGATCACCGTCCCCGACGCCTTTCCGGGAGAGGCGTCGGGTTCTGATTGCTGACCGATATGGGAACACACGATGACGAAGATTATGTGCTCCCCTAGGCTGATCCCGAAGCACCGGATGCAGTTGGTAGCGTGGGCTGCGCTGAAACACCAGGAAAAGGGGTCTTTTCGATGGGGTTGTTGAAGAAACGTAAGTCCCGAGCCACCCGCAAGGCGGAAGCCAAGGCACTCAAGCACAAGGCTGGAGTGGAGGCAAAGCTGAGCGCGAAGAACGAACGGAAGCGCGACAAGCAGGCCGCCAGTGCCGGCCGCAAGCTCGAGGCTGCCGAACTGAAGTCGCTGAAGAAGGTCGAGAAGGCTCAGATCGCTGCGTTGAAGGCCGAGGAGAAGGCCGCGGCCCAGAGGGGTTTCACGGTCGCCGCCGTCCGCAAGTACCTCGGCGTCGCTCGCCTGCTGACGCCGGTGCTGCTGCCGATCGCCTACCGCGCCGCCACGGTCGTGCGCGGGCAGATCGATGCCCGGCGTGCCGACCGGATGGGCGTCGACATCGACCAGCTCGCCAACTTCACCGGGCACGGCGCCAAGCTCAGCGCCCGCATCGCCGGCGCCGAAAGCTCCACCACGGAGATCCTCGGCCAGAAGCCGGACGACGCGGAGACGCAGCAGTTCGCCGCCGCCATCCGCGACCGCCTCGGTGATCTCAGCACCGCCGTCCGCGCGGCCGAGCAGATGCCGCAGGCTCGCCGCAAGGCCGCCCATCACGCCATCTCGTCCGAACTCGACGGAGTCGAAGCCGATCTCCTCGCCCGCCTCGGCGTGCGCTGAACGACCCGCCCACCGCAATGTCCCCTGCCCGCCCCGCCACGACCGCCACCCTTCGGGGCTCGGCGGTCGGTGCGCTCGTGGCCGCTCTCGCGGTCGCCGCGCACGGCATCGGCGGGGGCGGCCTTCCCGAATCCGCGGCTCTGACCCTGCTGCTCGTCACGTGCAGCGGTGTCGGCGCGGTCACCGCGCAACTGCCCGCCCGCGTCCACGGACCGCTAACGCTGGTGGGTGCTCTCGGTGTCGGCCAGGTGGCCGGACACTTCGCGCTCACGCTCACCTCGCATGTGCACTCGGCGGTCCCGGCCGTGCCGATGCTGGCCGCGCACTTGGCCGCCACCGTGGTCTGCGCCCTGCTGATCGCGAATGCCGAGCGTCTGTACGGCCCCCTCGTCCACGTCTGGCGGGTGGTGCTCCGCGGCGAACCGCAGCTCGTCTCGGCGGTGCCGACGGCGCACGTCCCCGCGCGTCCCGCGAATCCCGTGGACGCCCTGCTGCGCGCGAGCATTTCACGTCGCGGTCCCCCGGTCCCGGTCTGACTCCCACCTCTTCTCCCTTCAGACCCTCACAAGGACCTTCGATGAATTCCCTCGTTTCCCGTGCCCTTTTCACGGCCGGTGCGGCCGGCGGCGCCATGCTGCTCGCGGCCGGTGTCGCCGCCGCCCACGTCAGCGTCGTCGCCCCCGGCGCCGAGCAGGGCGGCTACTCCGTCCTGACGTTCCGCGTTCCGACCGAGTCCGAGACGGCGTCCACCACCAAGCTGACCGTCACGCTCCCCGACCTGAAGTCGGCGCGAACCACCCCGCTGCCGGGGTGGACGTCCGTCGTCGAGAAGGACCCGACGTCCAAGCTCGCGAAGTCCGTGACGTGGACCGCCGACCCCGGTGTCGGTGTCGCACCCGGCCAGTTCCAGCAGTTCGAGCTGTCCGCCGGACCGCTGCCGGAGCAGGACGAGGTGTCGTTCCCGGCCGCCCAGACGTACAGCGACGGCGAGGTCGTCAACTGGGATCAGGCGGTCGGGGCCGACGGCGCGGAGCCCGACAAGCCGGCACCGACCCTCACGCTGGCCGCGGCGAGCGGTGAAGACCACAGCCACGACGCCGGCGGCGCCACGACGTCCGACGAGACCGAGACGACGGCGTCCGGCACCGACGACACCGCCCGCTGGCTGGGCGGCATCGGCCTGATCCTGGGCGCACTCGGTGCGGCCCTCGGCCTCGGCGCCATGGTCCGGAGCCGTCGCTCATGAGAAGACGCACCACCTTCACGTCGGTGAAGGTGATCGCGGTCGGACTGCTGACCATGCTCGCGAGCATGCTCGGGGCAGGCACCGCGCTCGCCCATTCCGTCGTGATCAGCTCCACCCCCGAGAACGGCGCGGAGATCGCGGCCGGCCCGGAACGGGTGAGCGTCACGTTCAACGAGGCGCTGCAGGAATCGTTCGCGTCGCTCACCGTGGTGGGGCCCGACGGCAACCTGTGGACCAAGGGTGACCCGGCCGTCGAGGGGCCCACGGTCAGCGCCGAACTCGGCGAGCTGGGACCGGCCGGTGTGTACACCGTCGCGTTTCGCGTCACGTCCGCCGACGGGCATCCGGTGAGCGGAACCCGCACGTTCACCCTCACCCAGGAGGGGTCGGGCACGCCCGGCGCCGCGGCCGACAGCTCGGGTGACTCCGGCAGCGGCGGAGTTCCGCTGTGGCCGTTCATCGTCGCCGGTGTGGTCGTGTTCGGCGGCGGGCTGTGGTTCGCGCTCCGCAAGCCCCGCGGCGAGAACTGAGCAGGGTGGGTACGGCGCGACAGTCCTGGCTGCTGTTCGCCGTACCCACATCGCTCGTCGGGGTCGCGTGCGGTTGGGCGTTGGCGCAACCGGAAGACCCCTCACCGTCGAGCGCCGTCCGGGCGCTGTGCCTGGTGCTCGGTTCGGCGGTGCTCGGACTCGCCGCGCTGGGCTGGTGGAGTCGCGCGGACAGCCGTCCCCTCGTGCGGGACCAACGGCTGTGGCGGTTGTCGACCGCGGTCGCCGGTGCGTGGCTGCTCGCCGAGGCAGTGCTGCTGTCGATGACGGCGGCGGAGGCCGACGCCCTGGCGTTGTCCGAGCTGTCGGTCGGACGGTTCGGCGCGTACGTGACCGAGATCAGCGCGGGACGCGTCGACCTCGCCGTTCTCGTGTGCACGGCCGCGGCCACCGCGTGGTCGGCGGTCGCGTTCCGCCGCACCGACGCCCGGCTCCCCGTGCCCGTTCTGGTACTCGCGGCGCTCGCCCTGGTGGCCCGGCCGATCACCGGCCACATGTCGCAGCAGGTTCTCGGCTCGGTCCTCGACGTCGTCCACGCACTGGCCGCCGCGGTGTGGTTCGGGCTCCTCGCCGCACTCGGCCTGATGCTCCGGTCGCGCGGGGACTGGTCGTCGTGGCTGCCGCGGTATTCCGTCGTCGCGTGGCGGTGCGTGTGGCTGCTGACCGCGACAGGGATCGTCGACGCCGCGGTCCGACTGGGCGGGGTGGCACCGCTGTTCGACACCGGTTACGGCCGCATCGTGCTCGCGAAGGCGGTGGCGCTGGCGGCGCTCCTCGGGCTCGGCTGGTGGTGGCGGCGAACGTGGGTCGGGCAGGCCGCCGCACACCGGATCAGCGCCGAAGGGTCCCTGCGGCGCGCGATCGTGGAGGTGGTGGTGATGGCCGTTCCGTTCGGTCTCGCCGCCGCCCTCGCTACCACCGCCTGACCCGTGAGTACTTGTTAACGTGCGGCGGTTGATAAGTACTCACGGGCGCGTCAGCGCAAGAGGATCTTCCCGCGGCTGCCGCCCTTTTCGCCGGCGCGCTGAGCGTCGGCGGCATCGGTCAGGGGGAATGTGCGGGCCGGCGGGAGGGCCAGCTTCCCGTCCGCGGCGAGGGCGCCCAGCCGGCGCAGCGTCTCCGCGCTCCGGTCGCCGGCGTTGCCGGACGAGAAGGTGATTCCCAGCCCGAACGCGGCACCGTCCGACAGCGTCACGATCCGGTCGGTGCCCCCGCGCAGGTCCATCGCCGCTTCGAGTCCGCCGAAGCCGACGTCGAGGACGGCATCGACACCGTTCGGGGCCAGTTCGCGGACCCGGTCCGCCAGCCCCTCACCGTACGTCGTGGGGGTCACGCCCAGCTCCCGCAGCGCGTCGTGGTGTTTCTCGCTCGCGGTGCCGATCACGGTGACACCCGAATCCAGCGCCAGTTGCGCCGCAATGGTTCCCACCGCACCCGACGCGCCGTTCACCAGTAACGTCTCTCCGGACTTCGGCTTCAGGAGCCGCAGTCCACGCGTCGCGGCCTCGCCGGCGACCGGAATGCTGGCGGCGTCCGTCCAGCTCAACCCTTTCGGCTTCGGCACGACGATCGAGGCGAGCGCGTATTCGGCGTAGCCGCCGGTGTCGGACCAGCCGAACACCTCGTCGCCGACCACCGCACCGGTCGCCTCCGGACCGACCGCGTCGACTACGCCGGCCACTTCGCTGCCCGGGATCTTCGGGAACTGCACCGACATCACCTCGGCCATCGACCCCGATCGCAGTTTCCAGTCGATCGGGTTCACGCCGGCCGCCCGGATCACGAGGCGCACCTGGTTGCCGGTGGGCTCGGGCACCGGCACGTCGTGGGTCTCGAGCACCTCGGGACCACCGTAGGACGAGTAGGAGACTGCCTTCATGGTCTGCTTCGCGTTGGAATTCGTCATGCAAACAATCTCGTCCTCGGCGGTCCGTCGCGCCAGACATTCGGCTGGTTGATCACAGGGCGGCGGCGGCCTTCTTCAGATCGGCGACGAGGGCGTCGAACGCGTCGTCCCGATCCTCCTTCGGTCCGCGGAGCACGGCGGACGGGTGGATCGTCGCGAAAACGTCCGGCTCCACGTCGACGTCCACCTCGCCGTCGAGATGCAGTAACTCTCCGCGGTGTTCGGTGAGGCGGAACGACGGGCCGAGCAACGCCTGCGCGGCGGTGGCCCCGAGGCACACGAGGACGTCGGGTTGCACGGCCGCCAGTTCGGCGATCAGCCATGGCCGGCACGCGACGATCTCGGTGCGGTTCGGCTTCTTGTGGATTCGGCGCTTGCCGCGTTCGGCGGGGACGAACTTGAAGTGTTTGACGGCGTTGGTGACGTACGTGACGTTCCGGTCGATGCCCGCCGCGTCGAGCGCCTTGTTCAGGAGCTTTCCCGCCGGACCGACGAACGGCTCACCGGCGCGGTCTTCCTGATCGCCCGGCTGTTCGCCGACGAGCATCATCCGCGCGGATCGCTTGCCCGCGCCGAACACGGTCTGCTCGGCGTCGCGGTACAGATCGCAGCCGTGGCATCCGTCCGCGGCGTGGGACAACGCGTCGAGGTCGACGGTGTCCGGCACGAACGGTGCGGCCGAGGGCTTCGTGGCTCGTGACATGCGCGTCGAGTACCCGTCGGGCGGAGCTCCATTCGCGCAACCCTGTCAATTAGTTTAGCGCTAAGATATAATCATCGGAGAAGCCCCCCGAGAAAGCGAGCCTCCATGTCCCTCACCGAAGTCACCGCCCACCACCCCTACAGCCCGGCCGTGGTCGCGGGCGGACTCGCGTTCGTCTCCGGCGCACTGTCCGTCGATGCCGAGGGCACCGCAGTCCCCGGCCGCACCGAGGCGCTCGACGCCGCCGTCGACCGCATGGTCGATCGCCTCGCCACCGTCGGCGGACAGCTGAAGGACGTCGTCAAGCTCACCTACTACGTCACCGACCTGTCGTTGCGCGAGGAGGCGAACCGCCAGTTCGAGCGCATCTTCGACGAGCCGCGCCCCGCGCGCACGTTCCTCGAGGTCAGCAGCCTCCCCTACGGCGCCATCGCCGAGATCGACGCCGTGGCGGCGGTCGGGGGACGCTGACAGCGCACCTGTCCGGCAGCGCCGCGGGTCCCCGTTCCGAGGAATCGACGGGGACCCGCGGCGCGTCGCCGTCACTTATGCTCGTTCGATATCTTGGTACTAAACAGATGAGACCCTCGAGGATTCAGGAGGTGCGCCCGGTGACGCAACGCCCCGTTCCAGATCGCGATGCCGTCGACGACATCGTCGACCAGTGGGCCCACCAGTGGCCCGACCTGGATGTGAGTCCGCTGAAAGTGCTGGGCCGCCTGCACCGTTCGTATCTGCGCTACCAGTCGTCCCTCGCCGCAGTGTTCGAAGAGCACGGCATCAACATGGCATCGTTCGACGTCCTGGCCGCCCTCCGACGCTCGGGTCCGCCGTACCGGATGACGTCCGGACAGCTGGCGGAATCCGCCCTCGTCACCACGGGCGGTGTCACGCTGCGCGTCGACCGGCTCGAGAAGGCGGGGCTCGTGCAGCGCGAGCGCGACGCCGAGGACCGCCGCATCGTGCACGCGCAACTCACCGACGAGGGACTGCGGGTGATCGAGAAGGTCGCGGAGGCCCACTTCGCCAACGAGTCGCAGATCCTCAGTGGAATGTCGAAGGACGATCAGGCGGCGCTGGCCGAATTGCTCCGCAAGCTCGAGCACTCGATCGTCGAGAACCAGGCCCCCACCGCCTGAGCGGAAAAATCAGCTGGCCGCACGGGAGGTCAGATCGGCGACCTCACCGAATCCGATGAACCGTTCGGATGCCGCCGTCATCTCCACGATGAAGCGTCGCTGCTCGTCCTGCGACGCACCGATCAGGCGCGCCGCACCCGTCCACTGCGCCTCGGACAGCTTGCGGGCGAGTTGGGCGGGTTCGGCGCACGGCGTCGCGATCCCGGCCTGGTTGAGCCGTTCGATGAACCGGATGTACCGGCCGAGGATCCGATTGTGTGCCGCCTCGAGCTGTTCCCGGATCACGGGGTCGACGGCGGCGCGGTCCTCGATCATCGTGAATAGGCGTCCGCTGCTGTAGACGGTCTCGATGAACGCCGCGGTGGCCGCCCGCAGGACGGTGCGCGGGTCCGCGTCCGGCGGGACCGGGATGCGCTGAGCCTCGACGAACGTGTCGAACACCGCGGCGGCGACGGCACGGAACGCGTCGTCCCGGGACGCGAACCGGGCGGAGAATTCGGCCTGCGACACCCCGGCGGCAGCGGCGATGACCGCCTCGGAGGTGCGCTCGTATCCCAGCTCGGCGAAGCACCGCCCCGCCGCTTCGACCAACGCGAGCCGACCTCGATCGTCACCGTTCGTAAGCACCGCTCGCGCCTCCTCGTACCCCGGCCGGCGCCCGACGTGTCGGCCGTCACACATTCTTAGTTGACATTTCATTCACGTCAACCCGCGCGACCTTACGCCTGCTGAAGTGCCTTCGCCTGGGCCTCGGCCTGCGCCCGGTAGAGCCGGCGGAGCCGGATGACGCCGAGGTCGTGCTGGTACAGGTTCTCCGCCTGGTCCGCGTCGAATGCCATCGCCTCGAGCATGGTGCGGTCCTGCTCGAGCACCACCCAGTGCCGCTCCTCGAGCTTGGTGCGGTACAGGAACCGCCAGACGTCGCGTTCCCAGCCCTCGACGCGGCGGTACCGCCAGAAGAACACCGCGGTGGTCTCGGCGTCGATCGGCGTTCCCATGCCGACGATGCCGAACGAGCCACCCGGGCCCGCGGTCGGCGGGTACGGGATCTCGAGGTCCACCCAGTCGATGCCGGTCCGGCAGAATTCGACCCAGTCGAAGTTCACACCCCGCTGGTCGGTCTTCTCGAAGAAGAACCCGCGATCGGTTTCGCGGATCCGGAACTTCGCGGAGGTCTCGCCGCCGAACATCGAATGAGATTCGCGGTGCAGGAATGCTCCGTGCATCGGGTCGAGCAGGTTCTCCAGCGTGAACCGCCACGGCGCCTTCCACTCCGCGTAGCAGAGGAAGTGCGAGATACCGTCGTCGGTGAGGCGCTCGGGCAGTTCGAGTGGTGTGGGTTCGGCGTCGGGGTCGGTGCCGAACCAAGCGAGTACGGCGCCGGCGACCTCCCGCACCGGGAGGCTGGTCACGAGCCGCTTGCCCTCGAGGTTGCAGCCGGGCATTCCGGGGACGGAGACGACGGTGCCGCCGCCGTCGACCTGCACGCCGTGGTACTGGCAGGCGACGCGATCACCGAGGTGCTGGCCCTGCGACAGCGGGGCGCCGCGGTGCGGGCAGCGGTCGGCGAGCATGCGGAGGGTGCCGTCGGACTGACGGAACAGCAGCCAGTCCTCGCCGAGGCGCCGCACCTTCTTCATGTCGCCACGCGCGACGAAGTCGGACGGGCACACCGCGTGCCACTGGTCGCGCATCCCGGTCGCGAAGATCTCGTCGCCGGTCAGTGCCGCCTTGTGCAGTCGGTTCACCATGTCAGGCCCCCATCCGTCGGATCTCGTCCGTGAAAGTGTCGGTGGTCCAGGCGTCGCCGCCGGGACTGTGGATGCCGAGGGCGTTCAAACCCTTCACCAGGCCTTCGAGGTGGTGCACACCGGTGCCGAAGACCTCTTCGATCGCGCCGGCCAGCTTCCGTTCGTACGGGGTGGGTGCCGTGCCGGACTGGCGTGGTTGCAGATACAGGCTCATGGTTCTTCCCTTCTAGAGATCCAGCACGAGCTCGTCGGAGCGGGCGCGGGAAACGCAGATCATGATGGTGGTGCCGGACTCCTGCTCGGAGCTGGAGAGCAGGGAGTCGCGGTGGTCGGGGGTCCCGGCGAGGACGCGGGTTTCGCACGTCCCGCAGATGCCTTCGCGGCAGGAGTTGGGGACGTCGACGCCGGATTCCTCGAGGGTGTCGAGGATGGTCCGGTCCGGGGCGACGGTGGCCGAGATGCCGGATCGTTCGCAGATCACGCGGACGGGGCGGTCACCGGCGAGGGTGTCGGCGGGGATCTCCTTCGCCTTGAACCGCTCGAGCCGGATCGTGCCGTCCGGCCAGGAGCCGGCGAACCCTTCGACCGCGCCGAGCAGACCCTCGGGGCCGCAGGCGTAGACGAACGTCTCCTCGCGGGCGGTGCCGAGGATGTCGGCCAAATCGAGGATGCCCTCGGTTTCCTCGGTGACGACGTGCACGCGGTCGCCGTATGCGGACAGTTCGTCGAGGAACGCCATCGACGCGCGGGCGCGGCCGCCGTAGTGCAGTTCCCACTCGGCGCCCATGCGTTCGGCTTCACCGATCATCGCGAGGATCGGCGTGATGCCGATGCCGCCGGCGATGAACACGTAGCGCGGCGACGGCAGGAGTTCGAAGTTGTTGCGAGGTGCGCTCACCGACAGGCTGTCGCCGGGCCGCAGCGTCTCGTGGACGTGCCGGGAACCGCCTCGGCCGGTCACCTCGTGGAGGATCGCGACGCGGTACCCGGTCTTGTCGTCGGGGTCTCCGCAGAGGGAGTACTGGCGGACGGTCCCGCGGTTCAGGTGCAGGTCCAGGTGGGCGCCCGGCGTCCACTGGTCGACCGCGCCGCCGTCCTGTCGTTCGAGGCGAAGCGAGACCACGCCCGCGGACTCGACCCGCATCTGACGCACCATCATGGGGACGGTGTCTGCGTCTGTTGTCATCGCTCACTCCCAGGCTCAACCGAAGGCGTAGTTCCTTAGTGCTCAATAATTTAGCACTAAGATGTATCGTGCGCCACAGTTGAGGGGAAATCCGTCGAACACGGGCCGAGCTACTCCGCTTCGCGGTACCGCACGGTCTCGGCCGCGAGCCGCTCCTCGTACGCCTGTGCGAGGTCGTGCAGACTCTGCACGCAGTCACCGGTGAACACCGGCGCATGCATCGGTGCCAGCAGCAGGGGTTCCAGATCGGCGAGTCCCCGGATCGTGGGCCCGAGCGCCGGTGACAGGCACGTCGCGTTCCCCATGTCCTCGGCCGCGATGGCCGGGCCGACGATCTCCTCCTCCGTGGCAGGCGGATGATGCCCGAATGCGGTGAACAGGTCGCCGCAGAACAGCGTCTGCGTCGTCTCCTCGAAAACCAGCCCGGCATCCCACCCGTGCGGAACATGCGGAGTGTCGAGGTGACGGACCCGCCTGGTGCCCGTCTCCATCACGTCGCCGTACTGCAGGGGACGCGGCATGCGATCGGCGAGGTCGTTGACCTGAACGAAGCAACCCATCGCCCCGTGCGCGACCTCGGCGTTCGGCGCGGCCGCCAGCCACGAGTTCATCGCACCGCACTCGTCGGCCTCCACGTGCCCGAACGTGATCCACCGCAGCCTGTCGAGAGGAATCAGCCGGCCGACCGCCGCGGACACGGACGGGAACAACGCACGCTGACCGGTGTGGAACAGCAGCGGTTCCTCACCGTCGACGAGGAACTGGTTCATGATCAGGTTGGGCTCGTCCAGATACGTGGACAGCCGGTAGATGTCGGGAGCGATCTCGGTAATCGTGGTGTCCATCCCTGGCTCCGATCACGTCACGGTGTCGTGAGGACAAGCCTTCTCGGGACAGCGGCGGCGCGCAAGATCCTGCCGGTCCGCGATGGCGCTACCGTCGTTGCCCGACGCCGATCCGGACGAGATCGTGCCCGACGGTCACGGTGCCGGCGAACGTGGACTTCACGCCTCGTTCCCACTGGTCGTCGGTGACCTGCCGGGGGTCGCCCGGACCGATGTGGGAGAGCACCACCTGACGGACATCCGCGTCCGTGGCGACGCGTCCGACGTCCTGCGCGGTCGTGTGCGCGTGAATCATGTGCTCGACCAGTGCGGGACCCGAAGTCTGAGCGTAGAAGTCGACGTCGATCACCTCGTGGACGAGGATGTCGGATCCTTGCGCGAGCCGGACTACATTCGGCGATTTCGCGGTGTCGCCGGAGAACGTGACCGCACCGTCCTCCGTGTCGAACCGGTACGCCAGCGACGGATAGACCGGACCGTGCGGAACCAGTGTCGCGGTGACCCGGATCCGGTCGTCTTCGAACACCGGGAACGGCTCCATGTCCGGTGCCGTGTTGTCGGGGGACGCACCCGCCGACTCCGGTGGCAGTACATCGTGCAGCGACAGCCGTTGTCCGTAGTCGGACTGGGCGCCCTTTTCGACGTTGCGGATGTTGATGTCGTAGGCGAATGCGTCGAGTACGCCCGCGAACAGATCGGTGAGTCCGGGCGCCGGCGATGCCGGACTCTGGATCGGAATACTCTGGCCGCCACGCGGTGCCGACAGTCTGCCCGCCGAGCCCGGGCCGTACACCGGCACCACGTTGCGGAATGTGTAGGACGGTGTCCCGCCCGGCAGCCAGAAGACGTTGAACAGATCGGCGATGTGATCGCTGTGCATGTGCGTGACGAAGACGCCGCCGAGCGAATCCGCGGCGATACCGGCCTGGATCAGCTTTCGGCTCGACCAGGGACCCGCGTCGATCAGATACGGTCGGTCGCCGACGACGAGCACACTGGACGTGCCGCTCCGCCCCGGCACGGCGATGGGTCCGGCCGCCGTGCCGAGCAGAATCAGCGTGGTTGCGTAGCCGTCGACGTCACCGGACAACTCGTAGGCGTCCGGTGGCGTCGCACCACTCGGCTGCGCGTCCGAGGTGTGGGACGCGCAGCTCGTCGCGGCGACGGCAGTGGCGGCGGAACCCAGCAGGGCCAGCGCACGCCGCCTCGACAATGCGTGTCGGCCGACAGGTTCCATTCAGGCGTCCGTTCGGGCCGCGGCCAACTCCAGCGGCACGTGCCAGGCGTCGTATTCGTAGACCCAGTCGCCGTTGCCTGCGACCTTCAGCCACTCGTTGGACCGGGAGCCGCGCTGGATGCGCGAGGTCCGCTGCAGTCGCGTCTCCTGGTAGGTCTGCAGCGCGACGGCAGGGTCGTCGAACAGACTCAGGCAGCGGGACAGGACGACGGCGTCTTCGATGGCCATGCCGGCGCCCTGCGCCATGAACGGCATCATCGGATGTGCCGCGTCGCCGAGGAGCACGGCGCGCCCGTCGGTCCACGATGCCAGCGGGTCGCGAACGTAGAGAGCTGATTTCAGGACGTCGTCGCAGGCGTCGAGCAGGGCTCGTGCCTCGGGGTGGAAGTCGCGGTACAGCTCACGCAGTTCGGTGACGGAGCCGGGTGTGGTCCACGATTCCTCGGTCCACTCCTCCTGGCCGCAGGTGGCGAAGACGAAGATGTCCTTGCCCTGGTTGAGGGGGAACGTCACGATCTGAGTCGACGGATTCGGCCCCCACCACTTGGTGAAGCAGTCGAGGTTCGGCAACTCGCCGACGCGTTCGGTGGGGACGACGGCGCGGAACGCCACAACCCCGGTGAACGTCGGCTGTTCCCGCCCGAGGAGGGCGGTCCGGACCGCGGAGTGGATGCCGTCGGCGCCGACGATCACGTCTGCGGAAGCCCTACTGCCGTCGGTGAACTCGATGCGGCCGTCGGCGACGCCGCTGACCCGGCGACCCATTTCGACGACACCCGACGGCAGCCGGTTCTCGAGCGCGGTCATGAGGTCGCCCCGGTGCATGGTCAACTGCGGTGCACCGTACTGCTGTTCCGCGCTGTCCCCCATCGGCAGCCGGGACGTTTCGGCTCCCGTGTCCCACGTGCGGCTGATCCGGAACTGCGGCCGGGCGGCCGATTCGCGGATCGCCGGGCCGATGCCGAGTCCGTCGAGAGCCCGGACCGCGTTGGGGGTGAGGTTGATGTCGGCGCCGACGCGGGCGAACTGCCTCGTCTGCTCGTAGACCGTGACGTCGAGACCGAACTTGCGGAGGGCGATCGCCGTGGCGAGTCCGCCGATGCCGCCGCCGCAGACGGCGACCGTGGTCACTGTGCAGCCTTTCCGGGCACCGTGACGGGCGGCGTGAACGGTGCCGGCATGTCGCCGTAGGCGGCGAGATCGACCTCGACGATTACCGGCGCCTGCCGTGACACCGCGTCGGCGAGCACCTCGTGGGCCTCGGCGGCGCCACCGATCCGCAGGTACGGCACGCCGATGGACTGCGCCAGCAGCGGGAAGTCGGGGGTGACGAGGTCGACGGCGTAGGTGTCTTCGCCGCCGCCCTTCTGCATGTTGCGCAGCACACCGTAGCCGCCGTCGTTGAACACGAGCAGCACCAGCCACGGCTTCTCCTGCGCCATGGTCAGGATCTCGCCGAAGTGGACGGCCAGGCCGCCGTCGCCGACGAGGGCCAGGGTGGGACGGGTCTCGTCGGCCAGTGCGGAACCGATGGCCATGCCCAGGCCCTGCCCGATGCCGCCGCCGCGGGGGAAGACGTTGGACTTGGGGTCGAACATCGGCAGCAGCCGGTTGCCCCAGGAACTCGACGCGATGGTGACGTCGCGGGCGATGACGGAATCCTGCGGGAACGCGGCACGCACGGCGTCGCACAGCACGGCGTGATCGCCGAGTCCGGCGCGCTGCTTGCTGCGGACGAGTTCGCGGGTGGCGCGGGCACGTTCGGTCCAGGCGGCGTCGACGGGCGCGGGCCCGGACAGCTGCCGGAGGAACGTGGCGATGTCGGCGGTGACCCCGGCCTGCGCCGGGTACACACGTCCGAGCGCGGCCGCGTCGATGTCCACCTGCACGTGCACGGCGGGGACGGGCATGGAATAGTCGCCTGTTTCGTTGGACCGGAAGTGGGTGCCCAGCGACAGCAGCAGGTCGGCGTCCCGGAGGAGCTCGCGTCCCGCGGGGGTGTTGCCGTAGTTGCCGATGCACAGCGGATGGTCCTCGGGTACGGCGCCGCGCCCGGAGTTGCTGGTGAGCAACGGGACTCCCCACTGCTCCACCAGTTCGGTCAGCTCGGCACCGGCCGTGGCGACACCGCCGCCCGCCCAGATCACCGGGCGTTCCGCCGACCGCAGCAGGGCGAAGGCGACGGCCAACTCGTCGGCGTCCGGCGTGCGCGGCGACTCCGACACCGGCTCGACGACCTCGATGACGTGCTCCGCGTACTGGAGGTCGATCGGCCATTCGATGCTCGACGGGCCGCCGGGCGCGGCGAGGGCGGCAGCGACGCCTTCCCGCAACACCTTTCCGGCGCTGTCGGTGTCGAGGATGGTGGCGGCGTGCTTCGACGTCGCCGTCAGCATCCCCAGCTGATCCTTGGTCTCGTGGATGAACCCGCGACCCGAGCCGAGGTACCGGCTCTCGACGTTGCCCGTCACGTGCAGCACCGACGTTCCGGCACTGAGCGATTCGATCAGCGACCCGGCCGCGTTGCCGGCACCGGTGCCGGTACTCGTGAGAGCGCAGCCGAGTCCGCCGGTGGCCCGGGCGTACCCGTCGGCGGCACTGACCGCGGTGGCCTCGTGCCGGACCGGCACGAACCGCAGGTGCTTGCTGACCGCCTGCACCAGGGGCTGGTTGTGGACGCTCACGATGCCGAAGACGGTGTCGACACCGGCCTCGCGCAGCACCTGGACGAGCAGGTCGCCCCCATTACCCACAGACATGGTGTTCCTCTCAGACATAGCGCGCGACGCCTCCGCAGACGTCGAGGCTGGTGCCCGTCACGTAGGACGAGCGGGGGGACAGCAGGGTCACGATCATGGTGGCCACCTCGTCGGCGCGGCCGAACCGGCCGAGGCCGATGCCGCGGTCCTGGGCGATCTCCGCCTCCCATTCGGCGAATGTGGCGTCGGTGCCGGATTCCTCGTAGCGGCGCCGCCACTGGCCGGTGTCGACCAGTCCGAGCGACACCGAGTTGACGCGGATGCCGTCGGCGGCGAGTTCGAGCGACAGCGACTTGCTGAGGTTCAGCAGCCCGGCCCGGGCGGCGCTGGTGGTGACCAGCCGCGGCTCGGGCTGACGTGCGAGCACCGCCGAGATGTTGACGATGGACGCGGCGTCGGACTTGCGCAGCAGCGGCAGGGCGGCCTCGACGGTGTTGAGGACGCTGGAGAACTTGAGGTCGAGTTCGTCGCGCCAGTCGTCGAGGGTCGCCTCGCCGCGCGGGACCATGCGGGACTTGCCTGCGTTGTTGACCAGACCGTCGAGGCCGCCGAATCGGGCGACACCGGCGTCGACCAACGCGGCGACCGCGGCCGGGTCCCGGACGTCGCAGGACGCGGTGAGGACGCGGTCGCTGCCGGGCAGCGGCGCGATCACGGAGTCGAGCCGGTCGCGGTCGCGCGCGCAGGTGACGACGTTGGCACCCTCCTCGAGCAGCATCGCGACGGTGGCGAGCCCGACTCCCGAGCTTCCGCCGGTCACCAGGTGGGTGCGGTCTTTCAGTTGCAGGTCCACGACGTGGTCCCCTTCTCTAGTGCAGGACGAATCCGCCGTTGACGACGAGTTGCTGGCCGGTGATGTACGAGGCCTCGGGTCCCATCAGGAACGCGACGGCGCCGACGAGATCCGACGGCTGCTGCGGCCGCTCCAGCGCGCGATTGAGGCGGTACAGCTCGTGCCGGTGCTCCGGAACCTTCTGCGCCGATTCGCTTTCGGTCAGACCGGGCGAGACGGTGTTGACGGTGATGCCGTACGGGCCGAGGTCACGGGACATGGCGCGGGTCAGCGCGGCCACCCCGCCCTTGGAGGCGATGTAGTGCGCGAGACGCGGCGAACCGTACAGGGCGGCGTCGGAGCCGATGGTGACGACTCGTCCGCCTCCGTTCCCGATGATGGAGGGAACGATCGCCCTGCTCACGAGGAACGTGCCGCGCAGGTTGACGCCCAGCACCCGGTCCCACTCGTCGATGTCGAGTTCGTGAATCGGTTTGCCGCCCACGCCGTCCGCGAGGGCCGCGTTGTTGACGAGGCCGTACAGCGGGCCGCCGGCGGTGACGGTGGCCGCCATCGCGTCGACGGACTCCGCGTCGCGGAGATCGACCCGGACGAACTGTGCCTTGACCCCGTCGGCGCGCAGGCTTGCCGCCGCGTCCTCGCCCCAGTCCTCGCGGATGTCGGCGAGCCACAGGGTGGCGCCGTCCTCGCCGAGCCGGCGGGCCAGGGCGAGGCCGAGACCCCGCCCCGCCCCGGTGACGAGAATGCTGCGGCCGTCGAGACTCATGGTCAGTCCCGCGTCACGCCGTGCATGGCCGACGTCTCGGGGTACGTCGGGATCTGTGGCTTCTGCGCGCCGATGATGACGCAGAACAGAGCGTCCTTGTCGCCGTTGTTCTTCAGGCTGCGCGGCACTCCGGCCGGGACGACGATCATGTCGCGGTAACCGAGGGTGCGCTTCTCCACCTGGCCGTCGCGGTGGACGCCGACCTCCACCTCGCCCTCGAGGACGAAGAAGGCTTCCTCGGCGTCGTGGTGGGTGTGCTCCGGGCCCTCGGCGCCGGGGGGAAGCAGCATGTTGGAGAACGTGAATCCGCGCGAGACGATGGTGCGGTTGTCGTTCTCGTGGTTACCCGTCGCGCCGGAGCCGACGTAGCGGATCTGCGCGCGCTTGAACTGGTCGCCGGCCTTGGCCTGGAAGCCCAGGGTATCCCAGTCCTCGTGGCGGGAGCCACGGGTGAGGATCAGCGAGTCGGTGAATTCCTTCAGATCGGCGGTGCCGTATTCGAGTGTCATGTCGTGCTCCTTCTCTAGAGGTGGTTGCGTAGGCGTTCGGTGATGTGGATGAAGGATTCGACCCAGGCGTTGAAGGCCTCCGGCCGCTCCTGGTTCGCGAGGTGTCCGGCACCCCGGATGGTGACGAACACGGCGCCCGGAATTCCCCCGGCGAGAACCTGACTCGCGGGAACCCCGGTCACCCTGTCCTCGTCTCCACCGAGGACGAGCGTGGGGATGTCGATCTTCGGCAGATCGGCCGTGTGATCGGTGGCCGCCATCGACTCGGCGGCGTACCCGTAGCCGGGCAGCCGGATCGACGACGCCATGATCGCCGTGGCCTTCGCGGTCACTTCGTCGCCGGCGGTCCCGGACAGTAACCGCGGGGCCCGTTCGGCGGCAAAGGCTTCCGCCCCTTCCTGCTCGAGCGTCGCGGCCCGGGCGCGCATCCGGCCGGCGGCGTCGCCGTCCGCTCCCGAGCCGACGGTGGAACTGCCGAGCAGCAGACTCCGCACGAGCCCGGGGTGGCGCAGCGCCAGCCGGGTGGCGATCACGCCGCCCCACGACATTCCCAGGACGTGCGCTCCCGCGTCACCGCAACGGTCGCGGATCACGTCGGCGGCGGCGTCGGCGTAGTCGTCGAGGTCGAACGGACGGCCCGGGTCTTCGCTGCGGCCGTAGCCGGGAGCGTCCCAGGCCAGCAGTCGCAGCGACGACGACAGTTCGTCGAACTGCGGCACGAAACTGTCTGCGCCGCCACCGATCCCGTGCAGCAGGAGCAGCGCGGGGCCGGAACCTGATTCGACGACGTGCGTCACGACACCCGCCCGAGGTCGAACCGCTCGAACGCTCCGGGGTCGGGGATGCCGGCCATGTGGTCGCGGACCTGCTTGGACGGCGGGCCCGCGGTGCCCCACAGGTCGGAGAGTTCGGGAACCCGGCGCCAGACCTTGCACAGCCACCGATCCTCGTCGACCTGTGCGATGCCGGACGTGTACTCGCACACCAGCCCTGCCGGGTCGGCGAAGTAGGAGAACGTGTTGTCGCCGGGGCCGTGCTTGCCCGGACCCCACAGCGGCACGGTGCCGTGGTGACGCAACCGGCCGATGCCGCGCATGAAGTGGTCCACGGTGTGCATCTCGTAGGCGACGTGATTCACCGACGTCCACTCGGCCTGGTTGAACGCGATGCTGTGATGATCGGTGTTGCAGCGCAGGAACGCCATCTGGTGCTCGGACCAGTCGGAGACCCGCATGCCCAGGACGTCGCAGTAGAACGTCACCGCGGCGTCGATGTCGACGGTGTTGAGGACGACGTGCGTGACGCCCACCGGGACGGCGTCCTCGCGGCCGAGCTTCGGGACCGCCAGTGCGTCGGCGAGCAGTTCGACGACGCGGCCCTCGGGGTCGACCAGGCTCACGCCGTAGCCGCCGCCGAGATCGTCGACCGGCCCCGGGCCGCTGACGATCGGGACGCCGCGGAGTTCGAGTCGGCGGGCGGCCTCGTCGACCTCGGCCGGCGTGGCGACGGCGAACGTGATGCGGCCGAGGCCGTTCCGCTCGGCCTGGGTGAGTTGCAGCGCGTGGTGGTGCTCACCGGTTCCCCGCAGCCAGGCACCGTCCGTGCCCTGCTCGACCACGCGCAGTCCCCACACCTCCGAGTAGAAGTCGGTGGATTCGATGCTGGCCTGTGTGCGCAGTTCGACGGAGCGCAGGCACCGCAGCCGGGCTATGGGTTGGTTCATCACATGCCTCCAGTTGCTTAGGTCTCAATATCTTAGCGCTAAAGTAATAGGTCGTACAGAGCTGACGAGAATTTCTTTCCGGACGACCTACTACTTCAGCTTCCCGTGGGCCGATGTGACAGCGGTTCAGTCAGGCGGAACCCGTGTGACATTCGGCGAGCAAGCTTCAGTCAGCCCACGAGCGGGTCGCTCAGTCAGCCCAGGGGTTGGGTTCCTCGTCGAGGCCCCAGTAGATGCTCTTCTGCCGCGAGTAGGCGGCGATACCGCTGCGCCCCTTCTCCACCCCGAGCCCGCTCTCCTTGACGCCACCGAACGGCGTCGAGATGCTGAACTGCTTGTAGGTGTTGATCCACACGGTGCCGGCCTGGAGTCGGCGGGCGAGTTTCCAGGCGCGGCGGTAGTCGCCCGTCCAGATTCCCGACGCCAGCCCGAATACCGAATCATTGGCCTGTGCAATGAGATCCGCTTCGCCGTCGAACGGCAGGACCACGAGGACGGGTCCGAAGATCTCCTCCTGGCAGGTGCGCGAATTGTTGGGGAGCCCGTCGATGATCGTCGGCAGGTAGTACGCGCCGTCGCGGAGCCGTTCGTCGTCGGGGATCGCCCCGCCACACAGCACTCGTCCGCCCTCTTCGCGAGCGAGGTCGACGTATGCGGCGACGCTGTCGCGGTGCTTGCGGTGGACCATCGGCCCGACCTGGGTGTCGGGGTCGCGGCCGGGCCCGAGTCGCAGTCGCTGCGTCTTGGCCACCAGCTTCTCGAGGAATTCGTCGTAGATGCGGCGGTCGACGAACAGCCGGGATCCGGCGATGCAGCTCTGCCCGGTGGACGAGAAGATCCCGTACATGACGCCGTTCACGGCGGCGTCGAGGTCGGCGTCGTCCAGCACGATCGTCGGCGACTTGCCACCGAGTTCGAGCGACACGGGCATCAGCTTGTCGGCCGCCGCGTGGGCGATGGACCGTCCGGTGTTGGTGCCGCCGGTGAACGTCACCTTCCCGACGTCGGGGTGGGTGACGATGGCGTCGCCGACCACCGAGCCCTTGCCCGGCAGCACCGACAGCAGACCCTTCGGCAATCCGGTCTGGTCGATGAGCCGCGCCAGTTCCAGCGACACCAGCGGCGTCCACTCGGCGGGCTTGAGGACGACGGCGTTGCCTGCCGCCAGGGCGGGGGCGATCTTCTGCGCGTCGCTGGCCACCGGCGAGTTCCACGGTGCGATGGCGCCGACCACGCCGATGGGCTCGAGAACGCTCATCGTGAGGAAGTTGCCGCGCGGGGTGGTGAGGTCGTCGTCCGCGGTTTCGAGGACGGCGGCGAAGTAGCGGAACGTGCCCGCCGCGCTGCCGACGAGTGCCGTGGTCTCGGCGACCGTCTTGCCGGTGTTGTAGCTCTGCAGCAGCGCGAGCCGGGACGTGTTCGCCTCGATGGCGTCGGCGATGCGGTGCAGGTACTTCGCCCGCTGGTGTGGGAGCAGCGCGCGCCACGCCGGGTCGGCGGCGGCGGCGCGGCCCTTGCGGACCGCCTCGTCGGCGTCGTCGGCGGTGGCCTGGTGGATCACCTGCAGGGTCTCGCCGTTCGACGGGTCCGTGACCGCGAAGGCGGGTCCGTCCGCCTGCCGCCACTGTCCGGCGACGAGGATCCGGTCGGCGACCGGGACGAACGGCAGTGTCTGTGGTGCGGTGTCGAGGATGGTCACTGGGAGATCTCCTCGAGGGTCTTTTCGCGGGTTTCGACGGCGAAGAAGCCGACCACGAGGGCACCGATCATTGCGACCGCGGCAAACATTCCGAAGACGACGGTGAGCGTGCCGCCCCCGTCGAGGATGGCGCCGACGGCGAGGGGGCCGACGATGATGCCGAGGCGTCCGCTCGCTCCGCCGATCGCGCAGCCGATGGCCCGCATCCGGGTCGGGTACAGCTCCGCGGTGTAAACGTAGAGCGCCATGTTGACCGCGAAGACGAACAGGGCGGATCCGGCCGACCAGAACAGGACCTTCGTCGCGGTGTCGGCGCCGGAGGCGGCGAGCAGGAACAGCAGCGACGAGCACAGGACCATCGACGCGGTGATGCAGATGCGGCGACCGAGGTTGTCGATGAGGAACGCGACGAGGATGCAGCCGATCAGGCCGGCGACGCTGGTGACGATGCTGTAGTGCAGGGCGGTGTCGACGCTGACGTCGAATGCGGATCGGTACAGCGTCGGCAGCCACGACGCGATGCCGTAGTTGACGAAGTAGGCGCAGCCCCAGATGGCCGCGAGCATGAGTGTGCGACGCAGGTAGATGCCCCGGAAGGCCTCCGCGAACGTTCCGCGGCGGGTGTCGACGGCGACGGCGGGCAGCGGCTGCGGAGCCGGCAGCGTCTTGCCGTACTTCTCGGTGATCTCGTTCTCGATGCGGGTCATGGCATTGTGCGCGTCTTCGTAGCGGCCGCGGGACGCGAGCCAGCGCGGAGACTCGGGCAGCTTCCACAGCAGCGGCAGGAGCACGACGGGCAGCGCACCGAGCGCGAACAGGATCTTGTAGCCGTAGTTCGGGACCACCCACGCCGACACGATCGCCGACATTACGAGCCCGATCGGGAAGATCACCTCGTAGAGCAGCACGAATCGTCCGCGCTTGTGGGCTTTGGTGATCTCGCCGATGTAGCTCGCCGCGACCGGGACCTCGGCGCCGAGGCCGATACCCTGCACGAATCGGAAGACGAGGAAGAGCATCAGGCTGTCGGTGAACGCCATGCCGAGGCTCATCACGGCGTAGAGCGCGAGCGAGAAAATGATGACGTTGAGCCGGCCGACGCGGTCGGCGAACCAGCCGCCGGCGAGGGCGCCGACGAGCATGCCGATGCCGCCGATGGCGATCACCCAGGCGATGTCGCCGGGGGTCAGGCCCCACTTGGGGATGAGGACGGGGAGGGAGTACGCGATCATCAGCTGGTCGAAGCCGTCGAAGAACGTGACGGCGCCGACGATGACGCGGGCCTTGATGTGCCACCTGCTCATCGGCAGGCGTTCGAGTCGGGCGCTGATCATCTCAGCTGTGGCAGCCATGGCGGGCGATACCGTCGTCATGAGCATCCTCAGGGTCGGGTCGAGGCATTTACTTAAGCCCTCAAAGGCTTACCACTAAGATGTAATCTCACGCACATGAGAAACGTCAACCCTTGACTTTGGAAGAAACATGTTATTCACACCTGTGCGTACTTATTAACCTTCCGCGGTTAACAAGTGCTCACGGGTGAGAGAGCCGTCGACTACGCGGTGGACTGCATCCATTCTGCACAGATGCGTGTGGTCGTGTGTCACCAGCAGCGTCGCGACCTCGCGCTCTCGCACGACACCGAGGAGCAGATCCATGATCGCGGCGCCCCGTTCCTGGTCGAGCGCGCTGGTCGGCTCGTCGACGACCAGCAGCGACGGATCGTTCATCAGCGCCCGGGCCAGGTTGACCCGCTGCCGCTGCCCACCCGACAACTGCGCGGGCCTCTTCCCGGCGTGGTCTGCGAGGCCGACGGCGTCGAGCAGGTCGCGAGCCTTCGCGCGCCCTGCCCGCCGCGGTACGAACATCCGCTGCCCGAGATGCGCCATCACCTCCAGTTGTTCGAGGGCCGTCAACGACGACACCAGATTGGACTGCTGGAACACGATGCCGATCCGGTCGCGGCGCAGCGTGGACGCCTCCCGCCGGCTCAGCGCGGTGAGTTCGGTGGCGCCCAGCCGGACGGAGCCCGAGTCGGGCCGGATCAGTGTCGACGCCACCGCGAGGAGCGTCGACTTTCCGGAACCGGACGGACCGGTGATCGCGGCGATCTCACCCCGGCCGAGGGTCAGCGACACCGAGTCGAGGGCGGTGACGCGTCCCGCGCCGTCGGGGTAGGTGAGGGTGACGTCGTCGAGGGTGAGGGCGGGGGTGGTCATCGTGTGCTCCCGAGGGCGGTGAGGGGGTCGGTGGTGAACAGGAAGCGGAGCGCGAACGCGGCGCCGAGGAGGCCCAGCCCGACGAGGGCGGTGGCGGGCAGGAAGGTGGTGGAGATGTCGAGCACGAACGGCACGGCGTCGCCGATCATCGACCCGGCCACCGCCGCCGTCCCGACACCAACACCCACGCCGGCGAGCAGGACGACGAGCGCCTGCCCGAGCGCGTCCCGCACGAGCGACCCGGTGGACGCGCCGAGCGCCTTCAACGTCGCGACATCGGGGGTGCGCTGCAGGGTCCACACCGTGAAGAACGCGCCGATCACCAGTGCGGAGATCGCGAACAGCATCACCGTCATCAACGTCAGCGACCCGTTCTCGGAGGTATAGGAGCCGATGGCGGAGAAGGAGTCGGCCACACTTCGGGAGGTCGTCCCCGCGGCGGCGTTCGTGGCGTCGTCCCCGCCGGACACCGCGAGCACCGTCGCCGCACCCCCGCGCGGGTTCGCGTGCTGCCAGTCGGCGAGCGTCATCCACACGGCCGGGCTGTGGCCGTACCAGTCGTCGCCGCGGACCGCGGTCACGGCGAACGTGGAATCGCCGACGGTGAGACGGTCGCCGGCGCCGACCCCGAGGGTTCGTGCCGCGCCGGCCCCGAGGATCACGGTTCCCGGCGCGGACGGTGCACGGTCGCCCACACCGCCGTCCGCGCCGACCAGTGCCACCCCCTTCGCCGCACCTCCTACTGCCGACGCCGAGCCTCGTCCGACGCCGATCGGCCGCACCGAGTCGGCGCTCCGCCGCCAGACGGCCACCTGCTCGGACGTCAGCACGGACTCGTCGAACGACGGACCGTCGTCGGAGGCGGCGAAGACCACCGACTCCGCGTCGATGCGTTCCACGACGGACACGTTCTGATGACGCAGTCCGGCCGTGAGACCGCTGAGAAACGTGACGAGCAGCGCAATCAGCACCACGACGACGGATATCAGCGCGAAGCGACCACGCGCGGCACGCAGGTCTCTCGATGCGACGAACACAGGGGTCCTCTCCAGATCACGACCGGCGCCGCAGTCGGTGCGGGGCGGGGCGGCGCTCACGGCCTCCGAACTCACCGTGCCCCGGACACGACACGGTTCCATCGCACGTGGGGTGGAATTCTCGGTGGTCGAAGGTCGGGTGCGCGTTCCGACTTTCGATGGATGCCGGGTGCGCTCGCGTCGATAAGCTGGGCGGAGTGCACCGCTCCCCTCTCACGCCCGTGTTCGCGGGACTCCAACTGGGACTGCATGCGCTGATCGCGGCGCTCACTGCAGTCGTGATCTTGCGCGCCGTCCTTCCGGACGCACCACAGGCACCGGCGATCGTGGTGCTGTCGGTGGCGTTTCTCGCGGTGTACGCGGCGGGAGCGACGCGTCGTCTGCGCGGGACGTGGTGGCTCGCAGCGCTGACGGCTCTGTGGGTGGCGCTGATGGTCCTCGCCCCCGACGCCGCCTATCTCGCGTTCGGGCTGTTCTTCCTGTACCTGCATCTGCTGCCGCGACGCTGGGGAGTCCTGGCGGTCGCAGCCGCGACCGTCGTGGCGGTCGCGGGAACGGGAATGCACCGCGGCTGGAGCGTCGCGGGTGTCGTCGGTCCGGTGATCGGTGCGTGCGTCGCGGTGGCGATCGGCCTCGGCTACCGGGCGTTGTACCGGGAGGCTGTCGAGCGCGATCGCCTCATCGACGAATTGACCCGAACCCGAGCCGAACTCGCCGAGCAGGAACGTGCCGCCGGCTCCCTGGCCGAACGTGAGCGGCTCGCACGCGAGATCCACGACACCGTCGCGCAGGATCTGTCGAGCATTCAGATGCTGCTCCACGCCGTCGAACGCGCCGCCCCCGACCACCCCGCCCGGGACCGCATCCGGTTGGCGCGGGAGACGGCCGCCGACAGCCTCGCCGAAACCCGTCAGCTCATCGGCGATCTCACACCCGCCGTCCTCGACGGGCAGTCACTCGTGGACGCACTCGCGCGGATCTGCACGCAGGCGAGGAGCGACACGTTCGACACCATCGCCGTGGTCGAGGGGGAGCCGGTGCGATTGCCGATGCCCGTCGAGGCGGCGTTGGTGCGGATTGCGCAGGGCTCGGTGTCCAACGTGGTCCGGCACGCACACGCATCCCGGATGGCGGTCACTCTCACCTACTACGAGGACGCAGTCCGGTTGGACGTCGTCGACGACGGCGTCGGCTTCGATGTCGAACTCCTCGACCGTGAACCGTCGAAAGCGTTCGGGCTGAATTCGATTCGCCGACGCGTCGAGCTGCTCGACGGGTCGATGTCGGTGGAGTCGGAACCAGGACTGACCGCGGTCGCGGTGTCGTTCCCGCTCGGGGTCCGCGCATGATCCGACTGCTGCTCGCCGACGACCACGCGATCGTTCGCGCGGGCCTGCGCGCCCTCCTCGAGCACGAGCACGACATCGAGGTGGTCGGCGAGGCTGCCACCGCCGACGCCGCCGTGGCGTTGTGCGCGACGACTCCGGTCGACCTGGTGCTCATGGACCTCCGGTTCGGCGCCGGCGCCTCGGGCGTGGACGCCACCCGGAACCTGCGGTCCCTGCCGAACCCACCGCACGTGCTGGTCGTCACCAACTACGACACGGACGCCGACATCCTCGACGCGGTCGCGGCCGGCGCCGCCGGGTATCTCCTGAAGGACACTCCCCCGCCCGAACTCCTCGCCGCCGTCCGCGCGGCGTCGGCCGGCGACAGCGTCCTCTCCCCGGCCGTGGCGTCGAAACTGATGACGCGCGTACGCCGACCTGCCACCAGCCTCAGCCCACGGGAGATCCAGGTGCTGACGTTGGTGGCTGCCGGGCGGTCCAATCGGGAGATCGGTAAGGAACTCTTTCTCTCCGAGACCACCGTGAAGTCCCATCTCGTCCACATTTTCGGCAAACTCGGCGTCAAGTCCCGGACCTCCGCAATCGCGCGGGCCCGCGAGCTGGGCACCATCCCCAGGTGAGTGGCAATGTGTGCGGACGCACCCTTTGCCACTCACATGCGTTTACGCTGGGGAAATGGACCCACCGGCCGTCCGCTACGTGCAGCGGGACGGACATGCGCTGGCATACCAGGTGGTGGGCGCGGGTGAACGCGACGTGGTGTGGCTGTTCGAGATCAACATGCACCTCGACCTCATGTGGACGGACCCACAGATCCACTACCTGATGGAACGGGGCAGCACCTTCGCCCGCACGGTGTACTTCCAGCAGCGGGGGCTGGGGCTGTCCGACCCGGTCGACCACCTGCCGACACTCGAGCAGCAGGCCGACGACATCGTCGCGATCATGGACGAGGTCGGGATGCGGCAGGCCGTGCTGGTCGGGGTGGCCAGCGGGAGCGGTGCCGTCGCACTCGTCGCCGCCCGCTCACCGGAACGGGTCACCGGCGTCGTCCTGATCCAGCCGTTCGCGGAACGCCTCCTGGGCGGTGACCACGTCCCCTCCGGCTGGAGCGACGCCGAACGCGACGACTTCGTCGACGAGTGGCGAAAAGCCGCCCAGAACTGGGGGTCGGGCAGCACGGTACCCCTCTGGGATCCCCAGGAGGACTCGGCGTTCAACCGTCGGCTGATGGCGATGCTCGAGCGCAGTTCCGCGACACCTGCGGTCGCACAGGCCCACCTCGAGTGGATCTTTCGGCTCGACTACTCCGACACGTTGCCGTCCATTCAATGCCCGGCGCGGGCGCTGCTGGTCCCCGGCAGTCCGGTGCCGGTGGCCGCCTCGCAGTACGTCGCCGACCGCATCCCGGGCGGCAGCTTCCACCTGTTGCCGCCGTCGCCGCCCGGCGCGTCGCTCGGGGAGGCGTGGAAGCCGATCATCGACCACGTCGAGCAGTTGGCCACCGGTGGGCACCCGGCATCCGACGCCGGCCGGTACCTGGCATCCGTACTGTTCACGGACGTCGTCGGGTCCACCGAGGTGCTTGCGCGGATCGGCGACGCCGCCTACCGCGACCTCCGGGCCGCGCACGAGTGGCAGGTCCGCGACGACGTCGAGAAGGCAGGCGGTCGGCTCCTCAACGTCGCCGGCGACGGCACCTTCAGCATCTTCGACGGCCCCGCGTCCGCGGTCCGTTGCGCGCAGGCGGTCGTCGACGGGTCCGCCGAACTCGGGCTCGAGGTGCGGGCCGGCGTCCACACGGGGCAGGTCGAGCGCAACGGTCCCGACGTCAGCGGGATGACCGTCCACATCGGCGCACGCATCGGAGCGACGGCCCGCGCCGGCGAAGTGCTGGTGTCACGTACCGTGCGCGATCTCGTGGTGGGTTCGGGACTGCGGTTCGCCGACGCCGGGGAACACGACCTCAAGGGCGTTCCCGACCGCTGGCCCCTCTACTCCCTCACCGACGCGGACCACGCGCCCCGGACCGTTCCGCGACTCGCGCCGAAGCTGGGCATGATCGACCAGGCCATCCTGCGCACCGCGAAGCGGGCACCGCAGGCACTGCGCGCGCTCGTGGGCGCCGCCAACGCGAGGCAGCGCCGACTGTCCCGCTGACCCCCAGGTGAGTGGCAAAGCGTGCGCCAGCACACTTTGCCACTCACCTCACCTCACACCGCCACGGTGGACCGGCGAGCAGTCGCCTGCTGGACGTCGGGCGACGAGTATTTCCGGACGATCGCGACGAGGCAGAGCAGCCCGATCGCTCCTGCGCCGGCGAGGAAGGCGCCGACTCGCCAGGCGTTGGACGCGTCGCCGTTGATGAGCAGCACCATGACCATCGGCGAGAAGCCACCGATGATGGCGGAGATCTGGTAGCCGAGGGAGGCACCGGAGAATCGGATCTCGGGCGGGAACAGTTCCGCGAACAGCGTTCCCTGCGTTCCGGTCTGGAACGACATGACGATCACGGCGCCGAAGACGGCGAGCGCGAACGGCCACAGCGTGCCCTGGCTCGACTGTCCGATCATGAGCCACATGGGAATTCCCCAGAGCAGCATTCCGGCGGTGCCGATTCCGAAGATCAGCTTCCGGCCGTAGATGTCGGAGAGGTATCCGGCCAGCGGGACGAGCGGAATCATCAGAACGCAGGCGGCGAGGATGAAGCCGAGCACGGTCGAGCGTTCGATCCCGAGGTACGTGGTGGCGAACTGCACGGACCCCGTGATCATCGTGTAGAAGAAGATGACGCCGATGGCGTTCGCGCCGGCCGCGGTGAGCACGGTGCCGGGATTGTTGCGCAGCACCTGCAGGATCGGCGACTTCCGCGCCACCGGAGCCTCGGCGAGCTTCTTCGACAGTTCCCGGAACTCGGGTGTCTCCTCCAGGTAGCGGTGGATGACGAAGGCGACCGGGAGCATCACGAGGCTGATCCAGAACGGGATGCGCCACGCCCACGCGAGGAACGACTCGGAGTCGAATACCGCTGTGATGACCAGGAACACGACGTTTCCGAGCACGACGCCGATGGGCACGCCGAGCTGCGCGAAGCTGCCGTAGAACCCGCGGCGTCCGGCGGGCGCGTTCTCGGTGGCGAGGAGGACGGCACCGCCCCATTGCGCTCCGACCGCGAGGCCCTGGCAGATCCGCAGGGTCACGAGAATCGTGGGTGCCAGCCAGACGAGCTGAGTGTTGGGGACGAGGCCGATCAGCGACGTCGCGACGGCCATCATCACGATGGCCGCGACGAGTACCGGTTTGCGCCCCACCTTGTCGCCGAAGTGGCCGGCGAGGACGCCGCCGATGGGCCGGGCGATGAAGCCGACCGCCACCGTCGCGAACGAGTTGAGGGCGGCGACGACCTGACTGTCGGTCGCGAAGAACGTGGTGTTGAAGACGAGTGCGGCTGCGGTCGCGTAGATGAAGAAGTCGTACCACTCGAGTGAGGTCGAGATGGCGGCCGCGAACGAGGCGCGTGCGGCCCGGGGCTTGCCCGCGCGCCGGGTGTCGGAATCGGTGGGCATGGTGGTCTCCTGCTCAGTCTTGGGCAATGGAACCGAATGTGTCTCGGAGAACTCGTTTGAGGATCTTGCCGCTCGGGTTCTTCGGGAGGGAGTCGGCGACGATCACGTACTTGGGCACCTTGTATCCGGCGAGTCGTCCGCGGCAGTGCTCCACGACGTCCTTCTCGTCGAGTTCGACGCCGGCGGCGGGGACCACGACTGCCGCGACCGCCTCGATCCACCGCGGGTGCGGCACCGCGAACACGGCGGCCTCACCCACACCGTCGAGTTCGTAGAGCGTTTCCTCGACCTCCCGGGTCGCGACGTTCTCCCCGCCGGTCTTGATCATGTCCTTCTTGCGGTCGACCACCCACAGGTATCCGTCCTCGTCGAGGTAGCCGAGGTCGCCGGAGTGGAACCACCCGCCCGCGAACGCTTCCGCGGTCTTCTCCGGCTGTCCGAGATAGCCGACGGTGGCGTGCGGGCTGCGGTGCACGATCTCGCCGACCTCGCCCGCCGGAAGCGGCAGGTCCCGGTCGTCCACGATGCGTGTCTCCACGTTGAGGGCGGGTTTGCCCGCCGAACCACCGTGCGTCTCTTGATCCTCCGGCCCGAGGGCCGTCGCGAGTGACGCCATTTCCGTCTGCCCGTAGAAGTTCCACAGCCTGATACCCGGCAACCGGCGGTTCATTTCGCGTAGGACCTCCACCGGCAGCGGCGATGCCCCGTAGTAGCCCTTGCGCAGCGAACTCAGGTCGGTGCTCTCGAATTCCTGCGACTGCAGCAGCGAGATCCACACCGTCGGCGGGCAGAACAGGTTGGTCACCTGCTCGGCTTCGATGGTGCGGAGCAGCACCTGCGGGTCGGGTCCGTCGACGATGATGCTCGTCGCGCCGAGATAGATGTCGGTGCTGAGGAAGTTGTCGAGCTGAGCGCAGTGGTACAGCGGCAGCGCATGCACCTCCACGTCGTCGCTGCTCATGCCGCCGGTGACGATGCAGCTGATGTACTGCCACATCAGCGACCGGCTGGTGAGCATCGCACCCTTGGGGCGTGATTCGGTGCCCGACGTGTACATGATGCGGACCACGTCGTCGTCCGCCACGAACACCTCGGGCGGCGAACCGAAGTCGCCGTCCGCAAAGTCCGCCATAGAACGCCAGCCGTCCGGTGTGGCCGCATCGCCGAGCGGGATCGTCGCCCGCACCCGGACGCTTCCCTTCGATTCCGCGAGTGCCTTCTCGGCAACGGGCACCAGGGCGTCCTCGACGACGAACGCGTCGGCTGCGCAGTCGTCGAGAATGTATCCGATCTCCCCGCCGGTCAGCATGAAGTTGACCGGCACGAGGACCACACCGAGCCGGGCGGTCGCGAAGTTCAGCACGGGGTACTGCCAGCAGTTGTGCGACAACAGTGCGAGCCGGTCGCCCCGCGTCAGCCCCTCGGAGTGCAGCGCAGCCGCGACCCTGGCAATCAGGGTGTCGAATTCGGCGAACGTGAGCCGGACGTCGCGGTGCACGACTGCGAGCTTGTCCGGGTAACGCGCCGCGGAACGCCGTGGAATGTCGCCGATGCTCTGCTGCCGGGCGCGCGTGCTGTCGTCGTTCACCCGCGGACTTCTTTCAGTACCGGGGTGGCGGCGAACTCGGCGCGGGCGAGGGAGCGGCGGTGCACCTGGTCGGGGCCGTCGGCGATCTGCAGGAACCGGGCCTGCGCGTACAGCACCGGCAGGATCGTGTCCTGCGACAGGCCGGCGCCGCCGAAGACTTGCATCGCGTCGTCGACGATCTGCTTGACCGTCAGCGGGACCATCACCTTGGCGGCGGCGATGTCGTGGCGGGCCGCCTTCGTGCCCTCGACGTCCATCCGCCAGGCGGCCCGCAGCACCAGCAGCCGGGCGGCGTCGAGGTGGATCCGCGCGTCCGCGACGGTCGCCTGCACGACCCCCTCGTCGGCGAGGGGCCTGCCGAACGCCACACGGGTGCGGGCGCGTTCGGTCATCAGCGCAATCGCCCGCTCGGCCATGCCGATCAACCGCATGCAGTGGTGGATGCGCCCCGGACCGAGGCGGGCCTGCGCGACCGCGAAGCCCTTGCCGCGCGGTCCGAGGAGGTTCGCCTTGGGGACGCGGACCTTGTCGAAGACGACCTCGCCGTGCCCGCCCTCGTGGCGGTCGGTGAAGCCGAGCACCGTGGTGGACCGGACGACGGTCAGACCGCGGGTGTCCATGGGAACGAGGACGATGCTGTGCCGGTTGCCGACCGGGGCGCCTGGGTCGGTGACGCCCATGACCATCGCCACCCGGCAGTCGTCGCGCAGGGCCGCGGTGGACCACCACTTGCGGCCGGTCAGCACCCAGTCGTCGCCGTCCTCGGCGATCTCGAACCGGACGTTGTTGGCGTCCGAGCTCGCGACGTCGGGTTCGGTCATCGAGAAGCACGACCGGAACTCGCCCGCGAGCAGGGGTTCGAGCCATTCCCGCTTCTGCTCGTCGGTGCCGTACAGGTGCAGCAATTCCATGTTGCCGGTGTCCGGGGGGTTGCAGTTGAACGCCTCGGGCGCGATCAGCGGGCTCCAGCCGGTGAGTTCCGCCAGGGGCGCGTATTCGAGGTTCGTCAGGCCCGCACCCTCGCGCGCGGGCAGGAAGAGATTCCACAGGCCCTCGCGCTTCGCGGCCGCCTTCAGGTCGGCCACGATCGGCGGCGCACCCCAGTGGTCCGGCTTGGAGGCCAGTTGCTCCTCGGCGATCGCCTCGGCAGGCAGCACCCGCTCCTGCATGAACTTCGTCAGCTTCGCTTGCAGTTCCAGCACTTTCGGGCTGTAGTCGAAATCCACTTCCGTGGCTCCAATCTGTTCGGTGGTGCCGCGGTCAGCGGCGGAGTTCGGACACAGGCGACGCGGCGGCGAGGTCGAGCGCGCGCTGCAACAGCGGGCCGACCATGTCGCCGACGTCGTCGAAACCCCCACCGACGGTGTCGCCCTGTGCGTGCCGGGCGTTGATGCCCTCGAGGATGACGGCGATCTTGAAATCGGCGAACACCGTGTACCAGTCGATGTCGGGGATCTCGATGCCGCGCTGCGTGGCGTAGCGGTCGAGAAGTTCGGCACGGGTGGGGAATCCGTCGAGCCGGGCGAGCCCCTTGGTCACCGGGTTGTCGACTGCGCCGGGCTGGTCCCAGAAGCTCAGCATGATCCCGACGTCGGCGAGGGTGTCGCCGAGCGTGGCCATTTCCCAGTCGAGAACGGCGACGATCTTCCCGGCGTCGGCGCGGGAGGCGAGCACGTTGTCGAGTTTGACGTCGCCGTGGACTATGCCCGGGAAGTGCGAGGTGGGAAGAGCGCGGCGCAGCTTGTCGAGCAGCAGCGACACCTCCGGGCGGTCGGTGGTGCGCGAGGCCTCCCACTGCCGGGCCCAGCGGTCGAGTTGACGTTCGAGGTATCCGTCGGGGCGGCCGAACGAGCCGAGCCCGACCGCGTCGGGGTCGACGCCGTGCAGTGCGGCCAGGGTGTCGGCGAGGTCGAGTCCGAGCCGGCGACGGTCGTCCGGGGTGAGTGCCGACGCCTGTTCGACGGTTCCGACGGGCGTTCCGTCCACCAGTTCCATGAGGTAGAACGACGCGCCGAGCACGCCCTTGTCCTCGCACAGCAGCACCGCGTCGGGCACCGGGACGGCCGTTTCCGCCAGTCCCCTGATCACGGTGAACTCGCGCTTCATGTCGTGCGCGCTGGGCAGGACGTGCCCGTACGGGGGCCGCCGCAGAACCCACGTCCGGTCGGCGTCGGCGACGCGGTAGGTGGGGTTCGATCGGCCGCCGCTGATCAGCGAGACGGCGAGGTCGCCGCGCACCCCGCCGTCGAGTGCGTCGTCGAGGTAGTGGGCGAGAGCGGTGAGATCGACGCCGGCCGAATCCTCCCGGTCCTCGTGGGTGTCCGCTTCGGCGTGGGACGTCGTCATCCGCTGCGTCCTTTCGAGTACTTCGATTTCAGCCAAACGCTCGTTCGGCCGGTTCTCATCATCAACTGAGCGAGCGCCGGAAGTCAATATCCTCGTATGCAGCAGTTAGGTACGAACAATTACCGAGAACGGCCCGCCAGCCGAACGCCTTGCCAATCGATCGTTCGCTTGGCATGATCCACGAGAAGTGATGCACGTCTCATCCGCCTCCGAAAGATCAGGACACCTATGACGGACCAGTTGACCGGGTCTGCTGCCACCACCGAATGGGGGACCGAAGACCGCGTCCGAGCGCGCCGCGCCGCGATCGCGGGCGGGGTGGGCACCCTGATCGAGTACTACGACTTCAGCCTGTACGGCTACCTCGCGATCGTGATGGCCCCGCTCTTCTTCCCCAGCAGCGACCCGGCCACCGCGCTGCTGTCCGCTCTCGCCGTGTTCGGCACCGCCTACCTCATGCGTCCGCTCGGGGGCATCGTGTTCGGACACATCGGCGACCGGTTCGGGCGGAAGAAGGCCCTCCTCGCGACGCTCGTCTGCATGGGCCTGGGCAGCATGGCGATGGGATTCCTGCCCACTCACGCGCAAGCGGGGATCTGGGCCACCGTGCTGCTCGTCGTCGTGCGGATGGTCCAGGGATTCTCGGCAGGCGGCGAGGTCGGCGGCTCGGCCACGTTCATCTCCGAATCCGCGCCGCGACATCTCAAGGCCACCTACGGGGCGTTCACCCCGCTCGGATCCACGATGGGATTCGCGATGGCCGCAGCGGTCGCGGGCACGGTGTCGGCGCTGACCACCGACGCGCAACTCGAGAGCTGGGGATGGCGGGTCCCGTTCCTGCTCGCGTTGCCGCTGACGCTGCTCTGCCTGTGGGCCCGCACCCGGGTCGAGGAGACGCACGTCGAGGACGCTGATTCCGGACCGGTCCAGGCGCCCGTCGTCGCCGTCTTCCGGCGGCAGCCGCTCGCCCTCCTGCAGTCGGTCGGAATCAGTCTGGCGTGCAACGGAACCGCGTACATCGGCCTCACCTACATGAGCATCCATCTCATGAAGAGCCTCGGCTACGAACGCACCCCGGTCTATTGGATCGCGACCGGCGTCATCGGTGTCGTCGCGCTGGCGATGCCGCTCGGGGGCATGCTCGCCGACCGCATCGGACGGTTGCGGTTCACCGTGATCAGCCTCGCCGGTTTCGCGATCATCACCTACCCCGCCATGGCCGTCATGCACCACAGCCTGTGGATCGCCGCGATCGCCTACCTGCTGATCATGGTCAACACCGTCGGAACCCAGGTCGGCTCGTACACGCTGATGCCGCTGCTGTTCGACAAGGACGTCCGCTTCACCGGTGTCGCCATGGGCTGGAACCTCGGCGTCGTCATCGCCGGTGGCACCGCCCCCTTCGTCGCCGTCTGGCTGGTGGAGAAGACCGGAAACGTCCTCTCCCCTGCCGTTTTCGTGATCGTGGCTGCAGTCGTCGGACTGATCTCGGTGGCCGGTGTGGCCCGCCGCTCCAAGGTCGCGCAGGAGCAACTCGGCTGACGGCCGGACAGTGTCACCCCTCGAGATCCAACACGAACTGGAGTATTCATGTATCCCGGCGCTCATGCTGCCACCACCCCCGACAAGCCGGCCGTGATCATGGCAGGAACCGGGCAGACGGTCACCTTCGCCGAACTCGAGTCCCGCTCGATCCGGATCGCCCGCCACCTGCACGCACTCGGTCTGCGCCGCGGAGATCACGTCGCGGTACTGGCTACGAACACTCCCGCGATCTTCGACATCTATTGGGCGGCCATGCGTTCCGGTCTCTACCTCACGATGGCGAACTGGCACCTCACGCCGCCCGAGGTCGCCTACATCGTCGAGGATTGCGGTGCCAGAGCATTGATCGTCGACGCCGCACTCGACGCGGTTGCGCGTGAACTCCCCGCCCTCACCCCGGCCACCGAGCACCGGCTCGCGTTCGGGGGAACGATCCCCGGCTACGACTCCCTCGACACCGCCGCGGCCGCGGAGCCGGACGTCCCGCTCCCCGACCAGCCCCGCGGGGCGGACATGCTGTATTCCTCCGGCACGACCGGTCGCCCGAAGGGCATCAAACCGGAACTGCCCGCACGGCAGATCCAGGAACCCGGCGACACCATGACCGGCATGAACGCGACGGTATGGGGTGTCACGCCGGACACCGTCTACCTCTCACCCGCCCCGCTGTATCACGCCGCACCGCTCCGCACCTGCGCGTCGGTGCAGGCCCTCGGCGGCACCGTCGTCGTGATGGACCGCTTCGACGCCGAGCAGGCGCTCGCGTATGTCGAGCAGTACCGCGTCACCTACAGCCAGTGGGTACCGACGATGTTCGTCCGCATGCTGAAGCTGCCCGCCGAGACCCGGCAGAAGTACGACGTCTCCAGCCTGCGCGTCGCCGTGCACGCTGCAGCCCCGTGCCCGGTGGAGGTGAAGCGGCAGATGATCGAGTGGTGGGGTCCGATCCTGTCGGAGTACTACTCGTCCACCGAACTCAACGGCATGACCCTCGTGAATTCGGACGAATGGCTCCGCAAGCCCGGCACCGTCGGCCGCGCCGCGCTCGGCGTCGCACACATCTGCGGCGACGACGGTGCCGACCTCGCACCGGGCGAGATCGGCACCCTCTATTTCGAGCGGGACACCCTGCCGTTCGAATATCACAACGCCCCCGCGAAGACCCGCGGCGCCCAGCACCCGCAACACCCGACGTGGACCACCACCGGCGACGTCGGCTACCTCGACGAGGACGGATATCTCTTCCTCACCGACCGGAAGTCGTTCATGATCATCTCCGGCGGCGTCAACATCTATCCGCAGGAGATCGAGAACACCCTCACCGAACACCCCGCCGTCCTCGACGTGGCGGTGATCGGGATCCCCGACGAGGAGATGGGTGAATCGGTGCTGGCCGTGGTCCAGACCGTTCCGGGGGTGACCGGGGACGACGCGCTGGCCGGCGAACTCCTCGACCACGTGCGGTGCCGGCTCGCCCGGTTCAAGGTCCCGCGGAACGTCGTCTTCAGCGACGACCTCCCCCGCACCCCCACCGGGAAACTCGTCAAGGGCACGCTACGAGAGCGCTACTCAGCCGGGGTTCACGCCTGAACCGTCAGCCGTCGGCGGCCGGTTCGTCCCGGCGCCGGCGGTCGAGGAATACCGCGATCGTGAGGACGATCAGTCCGGCGACGCCGAGGAGGGCGCCGACGGCGGCCGGGGCGGTGTAGCCGTATCCGGCCGCGATCACGACACCACCGATCCACGCACCACCCGCGTTGGCGAGGTTGAACGCGCCGTGGATCAGCGTCGACGCGAGCGTCTTCGCGTCACCCGCCGCGTCCATCAGCCGCGACTGGACGGCAGGGAAGATCGCCGTCACCGCCATCCCGATGAAGAACAGCACGATCAGCGCCGTCACCGGGTTGTGGGCGGCGACGATGAACAGCGCGAGGACGCAGATCAGGGCGATCATGCACCCGAACAGCCCGGGCACCACCGCGTTGTCGGCGATGCGGCCACCCACGACGTTGCCGAGGATCATTCCCGAACCGAACAGCATCAACGCCACCGGAACCATCGCGTGCGGCAACCCGGACACGTCGGTGAGCGTCGAACTGATGTACGTGTACACCGCGAACGAGCCGCCGAACCCGACCGTCGCGAAGATCAGCGTCATCCACACCTGCACCCGGCTCAGCGCCCCGAGTTCGGCCACCGGGTTGCTCACGTGCACCCCGGCCAGCGGCGGGACGAGGCGGGCCAACGCCACCAGCGTCACGATTCCGATGATCACCACGAGCACGAACGCGGACCGCCAGCCCAGGATCTGACCGAAGAACGCCGTCGCAGGCACCCCGACCACGTTCGCGACCGACAGACCCATCATCACGGTTGCGACCGCCTTGGCACGCTTGCCCGGTTCCGCAAGGTGCGCGGCGACCAGCGCTGCGACCCCGAAGTAGGCACCGTGGGGCAGCCCGGCGAGGAACCGGGCCGCCAGCAGCGACTCGTACCCGGGGGCGAGCGCGGTCGCGAGATTGCCGACGACGAACGTGGCCATCAACGCGATGAGCAGGGTGCGCCGCTCGACGCGCGCGGCCAGCGCTGCGATCGTGGGCGCCCCGACGACGACGCCGAGCGCGTACGCGGAGACGAAGTGCCCGGCAACCGGCTCCGACACCCCGGTCCCCGCGGCCATCGCCGGCAACAGGCCCATGGACGCGAATTCCGTTGTGCCGATACCGAACCCGCCGAGGGCAAGCGCCAGCATCGCGCCCCGCCGACTCGGTGACGGAATCCGCGGACGCAGAGACGGACGAGCGGTGACCGCAGGTTCGGTGAGGTGAACTGCAGGCGGCGTCATGGCAGCAAGACTCCCGTCGGGCTGATCGTAGGATCGGCGAGCACGTCCAATGGACTCGCCTGAGGATGAACCGGGCCGAGATAGTGGCACACCGGCTCGTACCAGTATGGGCGAGGCCGCAACCGAATTGACAATTCACGCGGGGGTGATTCCACTCACCGGCGCGGTGTGTGGGTGCGTCGCCGTGACCTGGGGCGACGCACCGGAGCAGAGCGACCTACGTCACGTGATGTGTTCGAGGATCACCGTGTGCACGTGGTGGGCCTTGTCCATGCCGCGGAAGTCGGCCTCGTACGTGGTGTCGGCGACGTCGAGGGCGATGCTGCTGGAGGAGAAGAACTGGCCGGCCCACGACTTGTTGCTGAGGAACGAGACCGAGCGGATGTTCTTGTACGGGATGGACGTGATCGCGGTGCGCTTGCCGACGAAGCTCTTGTCCTGGATCACGACGCGGAGGTTCGTGATCCCGAGGAAGCCGGTGCCCGCGCCGATGCAGTCGTACACGGCGATGATCGACTCGCCGGGGAGGATGCCCTGCTGGACCTGCTTCAACTGTTCCGACTTGTCGAAGATCGGGTCGGTCATGGTTCCTCCTTCGACGGCGGTCCAGGCCTGTCCATCTTCGCAGAAACTTCGTCGAACGTGACGTGGATGCCCTCGTGCGGTACCGCGCGTTGCGCCTTCGCCTGGTCGGTGAACGTCCGTCTGTCCCCCTCCACGAGGTCGGCCTTGTCCGTGAACGGCCCGAGCAACGCCCGCGGGTGCAGCCTGTCGACGCGGACGACGTTGATCTCCACGCACACCACGATCGCCGCGGCGGCCAGGAACAGGAACGCCAGCAACCCCAGCACGACGGCGAACACCCCGTTCGTCACGGACGCCGTGCTCACCACCTTGCTCACGTAGTACGCACCGAACGATTGGAGCACCTGCCACACCACGGCTGCTGCGACTGCGCCGGGCGCGACGTCGGCGACGGACAGCGGCCGGGCAGTGGCGAGCCGGAAGGCGAGGATGAAGATCGCGGAGTTGATCGTGATCGCGGCGAGCATGAGAAGCACGGTGAACGATCCGGACAGGTGCGTCGCGGCGCCGACCGCCGCCACCGCGGCCGTGCCGAGGACGGCGAGTCCGATCGTGCCGAGCAACAGCAGACCCCGCAACCGGCCTCGGATCGGGTCGGGCCGCATGTTGCGGGGCACCGACCACGCCGTGTTCATCGCGTTCTGGCTGGCCAGTGCGACCCCGAGTCCGCCGTAGAGGGCGCCGACGAGTCCGATCACCAGACCCGTCACGCCGCCGCCGATCCGGTGCGGGTCGGCCAGGTCGGCTCCGATGACCGGGAACTGGCTCAGCGCCGAGTCGATGATGTCCTGCTGCAGTTCGGGATGTCCCGACAGCACGAACCCGAGCACCGTCGACAGCAGAAGCAGGAGGGGAAACAGCGAGATGAACCCGTAGTAGGCGATCAACGCCGCGAGGTACACACCCTGGTCGTCGAGAAATTTGTACGTGACGGCGATCGGGAAACCCATCGCCGGGTATTTCTGCTGGAGAGCGTCGAGCCGTCTGGCGAACTTCATCTCACGCTCCGTTTCCGCGGCGACCGCTGCCCCGATTCTGCCCGGGACGCGGCGGCGGCGATCAGACGGTCGGTTTCACCATCGCGAGGGCGAGGTCGGCGTAGCGCTCGGCGAGTTCCTCGGGCTTCAGCGGACCGTCGGCGTGCCACCAGGTGCACACCGACTGGCCCATGTTGATGATGCCGCGGACGGCGTCCCGCGGGAATTCGGTCGCGAAGTCGCCCTCCTCGACACCACGCTCGACGACGTCGCGGAAGAGGTGTTCCTGTTCGTCGCGGAGGGCCACGACGAGCCGGCGGCCGGCGTCGTCGAGGCTGCGTATCTCGGTGGCGCCGACCATCGCGTCCAGCTGGCGGGTGGTGTGGAACATGACCCACGCCCGCATCAGCGCCTGCAACTGGTCGGCGGGGGCGCCACCCGAGCGCAGCAGCGCACCGCGCGTCATGGCGATGGCGTCGTGAAGTGCGCGCACCATGATGTCCTGCAGGATCTCCTGCTTCGACGCGAAGTGGTGGTAGATCGAGGCGACGGTGATGTCGGCGCCGCGGGCGATGTCCCGCATGGACGTGCCGTGATAGCCGCGTTCGTTCATGTTGGCCACCGCGGAGTCGAGGATCACCTGCCGCCCGGTACCCGTGCTCACGGCGGCCACCTTTGCAGCGCACATCCCTCGGTCTCCGTCCCCGCTCCGATCGTCACACGACCACTCCAGGGTAGTGGGTCCCGTCACAGAACCCGCTCTAGCGATCGTTCGGTAACAATGTCATGCTGGTGCGGTGGATCACATCGGACTCGCCGTCGCGGACGGTATCGCGACGATCACCCTGAACCGGCCCGACCAGCTCAACGCGTTCACCACCACCATGGAGAACGAACTGATCGCCGCCTACGACCAGCTCGACGCGGACGACTCCGTCCGGGCGATCGTGCTCACCGGAGCCGGACGAGCGTTCTGCGCGGGCGCAGACCTGTCGGCCGGTGCCGCCACGTTCGATCACTGGCAGGACGAGGACGAGGACGCCGACGCCCGCCGCGACGGTGGCGGCCGCGTGGTGCTCCGGATGTTCGAATCCCGCAAACCGATCATCGCCGCGATCAACGGACCGGCCGTGGGAGTGGGCATCACGATGACCCTCGCCGCAGACTTCCGCCTCGCCGCCGACGACGCCCGCATCGGATTCGTCTTCAACCGCCGCGGCATCGTCCCCGAGTCCTGCTCGACCTGGTTCCTGCCGCGCCTCGTCCCCCTGCAGACGGCCCTCGACTGGGTGTACTCCGGCCGGGTGTTCCCCGCCACGGAGGCCTTCGACGCCGGCCTCGTGTACAAGCTGTACCCGCGTGAATCCCTGCTCGACGAGGCGTACGCGCTGGCCCGGAGCCTGACCGAGCACTCCGCCCCGGTGTCGGTGGCGCTGTCGCGCCAGATGATGTGGCGGGCACTCGGCGCCGAGCACCCGATGATCGCGCACCGCGTCGAGACACGCGGGATCAACATCCGCGGCATCGGGCCGGACGCGCGCGAAGGCATCTCCGCGTTCCTCGAGAAACGGCCCGCCGTGTTCCCCGACAGCGTCCGCGACGACCTGCCGGACGTGTTCGGCGAAGACCTTCCGACCCCGGCGTTCCGCGGATGACCGCCGCACTGCCTGCCCGCCCCGGCGTCGTCGACCGCTGGCACCACGTCGTCGAACACCGCGACCTCGCCGCCCTCGACGCCCTGATCGCCGACGACGCCGTGTTCTCCTCCCCCGCGGTGTTCACTCCGCAGGAAGGGAAGGCGAAGGTCCTGGCGTATCTCGGCGCCGCCCTGACCGTGTTCGACGGCACCGGTTTCCACTACGTCGAGGAGTGGTACGGCGACCGTTCGGCGGTCCTGGAATTCGCCACCGAACTCGACGGCATCCACGTCAACGGCATCGACCTCTTCCACTGGAACGACCGCGACCAGATCACGTCGTTCAAGGTGATGGTCCGCCCCGTGAAAGGCCTGCAGGCGCTCATCCCCCTGATGGCCGCCCAGCTCTCCCAGTCGTAAACCACTGCATCGTCGTACACCACTGCATCAAGGAGAAATTCATGAGCCTGCCCCCCATCCTGCAAGACCGGCTTCGCCTGCCCGTGGTCGCGTCGCCGATGTTCATCGTCTCGGGTCCCGACCTGGTGATCGCCCAGTCGACGTCGGGAATCGTCGGATCCTTCCCCTCCCTGAACGCCCGCCCGCAGCCGGTGTTGCGCGAATGGCTCACCCGCATCACCGAAGCCCTCGCCAAGCACGACGCCAACAACCCCGAGACCCCGTCCGCGCCGTACGCGGTCAACCTCATCGTCCACAAGAGCAACGACCGTCTCGACGAGGACCTCGCCACCATCGTCGAATTCCAGGTCCCGATCGTCATCACATCCCTCGGCGCCCGCGCCGATGTCAACGAGGCCATCCACAGCTACGGCGGCATCGTCCTCCACGACGTCATCAACAACAAGTTCGCGAAGAAGGCGGTGGAGAAGGGCGCCGACGGCCTCATCGCCGTCGCGGCCGGCGCCGGCGGACACGCGGGCACCCTGTCGCCGTTCGCGTTGATCCAGGAGATCCGCGAATGGTTCGACGGACCGGTCCTGCTGTCGGGCTCCATCGCTCACGGCCGCTCGGTCCTCGCCGCGCGGGCCGCCGGCGCCGACCTCGCCTACATCGGCTCCGCGTTCATCGCCACCGAAGAGGCCAACGCGGATCAGGGCTACAAGCAGATGATCGTCGACTCCACCGCGTCCGACATCGTCTACTCCAACCTGTTCACCGGCGTGCACGGCAACTACCTGCGCGGCAGCATCGAGGCCGCCGGACTCGACCCGAACAACCTCGCCGTGTCGGACCCGTCCGCCATGAACTTCGGTGTCGGCGAGGACGCGGACAAGAGCACGAAGTCGGAAGCCAAGCCCTGGCGCGACATCTGGGGCGCCGGACAGGGCATCGGCGCAGTCGACGCCGTCGTCCCGGCGGCGGAGATCGTCGAACGCCTCACCCGCGAGTACGCGGACGCGCGGGCTCGCCTGCTCTAGGCGCTTCGCGCCCGTGCGTGGTTAAGGAGTCCAGAGACTCGTCAACCACGCACGGGCGGCGGAGCCGCCTATCCTGCCGCGATGTCGCGGCCGATGATTTCCTTCATGATCTCGGTGGTTCCGCCGTAGATCGTCTGGATCCGGCTGTCGACGTACGCGCGGCCGATGGGGTACTCCATCATGTAGCCGTAGCCGCCGTGCAACTGGACGCAGCGGTCGACGACACGCTTCTGCAGCTCACTGGCCCACCACTTGCCCTTCGACGCGTCGACGGCGGTGAGTTCGTCTGCGTTCGAGGCGAGTACGCACCGGTCGATGTGCGATTCGGTCACCTCGATCTCGGTGAGCATCTCCGCCAGCGCGAACCGGGTGTTCTGCAGGTCGCCGATCGGCTTCCCGAACGCCTTGCGCTCGAACACGTAGTCCCTCGTCCACTGGTAGGCGGCCTTCGCGGCGGCAATCGCGTTGACCGCGATCGAAATGCGTTCGAGTGGCAGGTTTTCCATGAGGTGAACGAAGCCGCGACCCTCGGTGCCGAGCAGATTGGTGGCGGGCACCCGCACGTCCTCGAACACGAGCTCGGCCGTGTCCTGACCGGCCAGGCCGACCTTGTGCAGCTTGCGGCCCCGGCTGAAACCGGGCATGCCCCGCTCCACGACGAGGAGCGAGAACCCCTTGGAACCGGCGCCCGGGTCGGTACGGGCGACGACGATGACCAGGTCCGAGTGAATGCCGTTGGTGATGAACGTCTTCTGCCCGTTGATCACCCACTCGTCGCCGTCGCGCACCGCGGTGGTCTTCACGCCCTGCAGGTCGCTGCCGGCGCCGGGCTCGGTCATCGCGATGGCGCCGATCAGCTCGCCCGCGGCCATGCCGGGCAGCCACCGCTGCTTCTGCTCGTCCGTGCCGAGGTTCACGATGTACGGGATGGCGATGTCGTCCTGGAGGGACAGTCCCGAACCGAACGACGTCGTCGCGGTGCGGGCGATCTCCTCGGCGACGACGTACCGGAAGCGGTAGTCGGTGACGCCCGAACCGCCGAACTCCTCGGGCACGCCGAGTCCGACGATCCCGGACTTGCCGGCCGCCAGCCACGCCGAGCGGTCGATGAGCCGGTCCGACTCCCACCGTTCGTAATTCGGCTCGATCTCGCGGGCGAGGAACTCGCGCACGGTCTCCCGGTACGCTTCGTGATCCTTCTCGAAAAGGGTGCGCTGCATGGCCTCTCCTTGTCGCCGGGACGAGCTCGTCCGGCTCGGTGGACCCGGCGCGATGTCAGTGGGCGGGTAGATACCCGACGGTGTGTAGGGCGATGTCGACGTAGCGGCCGGCGACCTGCTCGGGGGTCAGTGCTCCACCGAGCTGGAACCAGCGTGGAATGGACTGGCACATCCCGAGGAGGGCGCGCACGGTCTCGGGGACGTCCCCGCTGTGGAACACGTCGCGGGCGACGCCGTCGGCGACGAGGTCGATCATCATCAGTTCGAGCCGCTTGCGGGTCGCGGCGTAGCGGCTGCGGCTGTCGGCCGAGACGTGCCGCAACTCGGTGTCGAGGGAGACGTGCCGCACCCGGTACGTCATGTACAGGACGATCGCCTCGACGACGTTGGAGAATTGGGCCACCACGTCGTCGCCGGCCTCGCGGGCGGCTGCCTCGGCGCGGTCGTTCAGTTCGCGCATCTGCATTTCGAACAGGGCCACGAGAACGGCTTCCTTGCTCTCGTGGTGGTAGTACAGGGCCGGAACGGTCACCCCGACACGACGGGCGATCTGCCGCACCGTCGTGCCGTGGTAACCGTTCTCGTTGAACAGATCCAATGCCTGCTCGAGGATGGGCGTCAGCGGCAGGGCCTCGAACGTCCGCCAGTCGGCGTACACCGGCTCCGTCACGGTCGGCCCGTCCTCGCGCAGAGTCACAGGTCGCCGATCAGCGCGGTGCCATGCGGATGGCGCCGTCGAGACGGATGGTCTCGCCGTTGAGCATCGGGTTGCTGACGATGTGCGCGGCGAGCGCGCCGTACTCGGACGGGTCGCCGAGACGCGACGGGTGCGGAACCTGACCGCCGAGCGACTGCTGCGCGGCCTCCGGCAGGGATCCGAGCAGCGGCGTCTTGAACAGGCCGGGAGCGATCGTGTTGACGCGGATCAGCAGCGACGCGAGGTCGCGGGCGATCGGCAGGGTCATACCGACGACGCCACCCTTGGACGCGGAGTACGCGGCCTGACCGATCTGGCCCTCGTATGCGGCGACGGAGGCGGTGTTGATGATGACGCCGCGCTCGCCGTCGATCGGCTCGTTCTTCGAGATGCGCTCGGCGGCAAGGCGGATCACGTTGAACGTGCCGATGAGGTTGACGGTGACGATCTTGGTGAAGTCGGCCAGCGGGAACGCGCCGTTCTTGCTCACGGTCTTGATGGCGTTGCCGATGCCGGCGCAGTTCACGGCGACACGCAGCGGTCCGAGCGACTCCGCGACATCGAGTGCGGCGGACACGTCGGCCTCGCTGGTGACGTCGCCGGCGGCGAAGCGCACGCGGTCGCCGAGTTCCTTGGCGACGGTCTCACCGTTGGACGAGGGCAGGTCGATGATGACGACGCTGGCGCCGTCGGCGAGCAGGGCCTTGGTGGTGGCCAGGCCGAGGCCGGAGGCACCGCCGGTGACGAGTGCGACGCTGTCGTTGACGATCATGTCTATACCTTTCGGAAGCAGGGTTTTCGGGAGGTAGGTCAGATGCGTTCGATGATGGTGGCGTTGGCCATGCCCGCGCCCTCGCACATGGTCTGCAGGCCGTAGCGTCCGCCGGTGGCCTCGAGGTTGTTGACCAGGGTGCTCAGCAGGCGGGTGCCCGACGAGCCGAGTGCGTGCCCGAGCGCGATGGCGCCGCCCCACGGGTTGAGCTTGGCCGGGTCGGCCCCGAATTCGTGCGCCCACGCCAGCGGCACCGGCGCGAACGCCTCGTTGACCTCGTAGGCGTCGATGTCGTCGATGCTCAGCCCCGACTTCGCGAGGATCTTCTTGGTCGCCGGGATCGGCGCGGTGAGCATGAAGACCGGGTCGTCACCGGCAACGGCGAACGAATGGAACCGGGCCCGCGGGGTCAGCCCCAGCTTCGACGCCATCTCCTCGCTCATGATCAGCGCCGCGGACGCGCCGTCGGTCAGCGGCGACGAGTTGCCCGGGGTGATGTGCCACTGCGCCTCGGGGAACCGGGCCGCGTACTTCTCGGAGTAGAACGACGACTTCAGCCCGGACAGTCCCTCGGCGGTGGTGGAGGCGCGCACGGTCTCGTCAGCGGTGTGCGTCACCGTCTCACCGGCGGCGTTGGTGACCGAGATCGGGACGATCTCCTTGTCGAACAAGCCCTTCGACAACGCGTCGGCGGCCCGCTGATGCGACTGCGCGGAGAACGCGTCGAGGGTGTCCCGGTCGAACTTCCACTTGGCGGCGATCAGTTCGGCGGAGATGCCCTGGTTGACCAGTCCCTCGGGGTAGCGGGCGGCGATGCCCGGGCCGGACGCGTCCTGACCGATGGTCGTCGTGCCCATCGGAACGCGGGACATCGACTCCACACCGCAGGCGATCACGATGTCGTAGGCGCCGGCGATCACGCCCTGCGCGGCGAAGTGCGCCGCCTGCTGGCTCGAGCCGCACTGGCGGTCGACGGTGGTGGCCGGAACCGAATCCGGGAATCCGGCCGACAGCACCGCCGTCCTGGAGATGTTGAGGGCCTGCTCGCCGGCCTGTCCGACGCAGCCGCCGATGACATCGTCGACCTGTGCGGGGTCGATGCCGTTGCGTTCGACGATGCTGCGGAGCACGTGCGCCAGCAGTTCGACCGGGTGCGTGCCGGACAGCGCACCGCCCGGCTTGCCCTTACCGGAGGCGAGGCGGACGACGTCCACGATGACAGCGTTGGTCATGATGTTCCCTTTCGATGGTGTGCGGCTGCGCCACCCGTGAGTACTTATTAACCGCGGGGCGTTAACAAGTACTCACGGGTCAGCGGCCCTGCCAGACCGGCTGGCGCTTCTCGGCGAAGGCCGTGGGGCCTTCCTTGGCGTCGGCGCTGGTGAAGATGGTGGCGATGGCGGCGTTGTTCGCCTCCCATGCCCGGTCGCCCCAGTCGGGTTCGGTTGCGGTGCGGTGGATCATGGCCTTCGATTCGCGCACCGACAGCGGAGCGTTCGCGGCGATCTGCTCGGCGAGTTCGAGCGCGACGTCGAGGGCGGTGCCTGCCGGGGCCACGCGGTTGACCAGGCCCAGCTCCTTGCCCTGCGCCGCGCTGATCGGTTCGCCGGTGAGCGCGATCTCCAGCGCGACCTTCTTCGGGATCTGCTGCTGCAGGCGGATCACACCGCCCGCGGCGGCGAACAGTCCGCGCTTGACCTCGGGAAGCCCGAGCTTCGCCTCCTCATCGACGACCGCGAGGTCACTGGCGAGCACCAGTTCGGTGCCGCCGCCCAGGGCGAAGCCGTTGACCGCGGCGATGGTCGGCTTGCTGATCCAGTGCTGTGCGTATCCGGCGAATCCCCACTCAGGATGCCCGTCCGCGGCCGTGCTCTCGCCGGACGCCAGGGCCTTGAGGTCGGCGCCCGCGCAGAACGCGCGGCCGGTCCCGGTCACGACGACCACTCGTACCTCGGGGTCGTTCTCGGCCTGCTCGAGCAGACTGCCCACTGCGGTCGACAACGCACCGTTCACCGCATTGAGCGCCTTGGGGCGGTTCAGCGTGATGATGCCGATGCCTCCGCGCCGCTCCCACAGTGCGGCTGCCTCCGTCGTCTCCGTCTGTTCTGGCACGTCTCATCCTCCGCCTCGGCCTGATTACTGATCGCTCGTTAAAGTTAGTACCACGGCGTCACCGGCACGGTCAATGATCGAATTTATCTAGCGCCCGTTCAGTTGCGTCTGGTATGGATATTCAGGGACCGACGGAGGAGATCACCACGTGTATGCCCAGCAATTGACCACCGCTTCCGGCCCCGCCGGAGTCCAGCTCACCGAGATCGACGAACCCGACGGAACCGGCCTCGTCGTCGTGGATCTGCACGCCGCCGGAGTGTCGTTCCCCGACCTGCTGCAGACCACCGGCAGCTACCAGATCGTCCGCGAACTGCCGTTCGTACTCGGCGTCGAGGGCGCGGGCGTGGTCCGTAGCGCACCCGAGGACAGCGGCATCCGGGCCGGGCAGCGGGTGGCCGTCCTCGCGTCGGACGGAGCGTGGCAGCAGACCGTCGCGGTGGAGCCGGACTCGGTGTTCCCGCTGCCCGATTCGGTGTCGTTGACTGCCGGGGCAGGTTTCCTGATGAACTACCTCACCGTGCACTTCGCCCTCGACGAGCGCGCCCGCTACCGCGCCGGTGAGACCGTGCTGGTGCACGGCGCCGCCGGCGGTGTCGGGGTCGCCGCACTGCAGGTCGCGGCCGCGCTGGGACTCGAGACGATCGCCGTGGTCAGCACCGAGGAGAAAGCCGGCATCGCAAAGGCCAACCGCGCCGATCACGTCGTCCTCGTGGACGGCTGGAAGGACCGGGTCCGCGACCTCACCGCAGGCCGCGGAGTCGACATCATCCTCGACCCGGTCGGCGGCGACCGTTTCACCGACAGCCTGCGCAGCCTCGCGCCCAACGGGCGGCTGGTGGTCCTCGGCTTCACCGGCGGCGAGATCCCCACCGTCAAGGTCAATCGCCTTCTCCTGCGGAACATCTCCGTTCTCGGGGCCGGCTGGGGCGAGTACGTGCGCACCAACCCCGGCTACACGACCAGGCAGTGGGCGGGCCTGGGCCCGCTCCTCGAATCGGGGGCGCTGCAGATCGCCGAGCCGACCACCTACTCGTTCGAACACGCCTGTGACGCGCTGCGGACGCTCGAAACCCGGTCCGCCACCGGCAAGATCGCCCTCTCCGTCCGCCCTTCCTGACAAGGATCCCCATGAGCTCCGACATTCCCGGCGTGGACACGACCGTCGACGACGGCGTCCTCCGCGTCACCCTCGACCGCCCCGCCCGCATGAACGCCGTCACCACTGAAACCCTCGACGCCGTCGCCGACGCATTCGACAAGCATGCGGGCGACGCGGAGGTGCGGGCCGCCGTCCTCACCGGCACCGGTCGTGCGTTCTGCACGGGTGCGGACCTGGGTGGCGAGAACGTCTCCGGCCCGCCGTCGTCCGCGACGATCGACGCCGCGAACCGCACGGCGGCCGCGATTCGCGCGTTCCCCCGGCCCGTGATCGGCGCGGTCAACGGGCCAGCCGCCGGCGTCGGGGTCTCGCTCGCCCTGGCCTGCGACCTCACGATCGCCACCGAGTCGAGCTATTTCCTGCTCGCGTTCACGAAGGTCGGCCTGATGCCGGACGGTGGTGCCACCGCACTGGTCGCCGCCTCGGTCGGTCGCGCTCGCGCACTGAAGATGGCGCTTCTGGCGGAACGACTGCCCGCACATGAGGCTCTCGCGGCCGGTTTGATCGCCGACGTGGTCCCCGACGACGAGTTCGCCGCGACCGTCGCCGCCCTCGCGAGACGTCTCGCCGACGGACCGTCGGAGGCGTTCCACTTCACCAAGGACGCGGTCAACGACGCCACCCTCGTCGAACTCGACAACGCGTTCGCCCGCGAGCGCACGGGTCAGCTCGACCTCCTCGCCGCCCCCGATTTCCGGGAAGGTGTCGCGGCGTTCCTGGACAAGCGTCCCGCCGTGTTCGGCCGCGGCTGAGGACCTCACGATGAGTACGACGTCGAACGCTCAGCCCTTCGCCTCCCGGCGCACCCACTGGGCCAATCATGTTGCCCGGCACGCCTTCGCGAAACCCGATGCCGTGGCACTCAGGTTTCGGTGCACGTCGACCACCTGGCGGGAACTCGAGGACCGCAGCGCGAGGACGGCAGCCGTCCTCGCCGCCCACGGTGTCGGCCGCGGCGACCGGGTCGTGCTGCTGCTGACCAACCGCCCCGAGTTCCTCGAGGTGATGCTGGCCGCGACTCGCCTGGGTGCGATCGCGGTGCCGGTGAACTTCCGGCTCAGCCCGGGCGAAGTGCGGTTCATCGTCGCCGACAGCGACGCCACCGTCGTGGTCGTCGAGGATTCACTCACCGCTCTCGCCGCGGAGGTCGACGACGGCGTGCCGGTTCTCATGGTCGGCGACACGCCCGACGACACCTCGCTCGAGACGCAGTTGCGCGCAGCCGATCCCGACGTCCCCATCGCGGACGTGGCGGAAGACTCCCCCGCCGCCATCATGTACACGTCCGGCACCACCGGTCGTCCGAAGGGCGCGGTGCTGTCGCACCTCAATCTGCAGGCGCAGGCACTGACCCTCATCCGGGGATGGCGACTGTTCGACACCGAGTCCGAGGTCAACCTGGTCTCGTCCCCGCTGTTCCACATCGCCGCCCTCGGCAGCGTCGGGCCGTTCCTGCTGATCGGCGCCACCATCGTGATCCACCCGACCGGTGCGTTCGATGCGACCGAACTACTCGACGCGCTCGAGCGTGAGCGGGTGACCAGCGTGTTCATGGTGCCCACCCAGTGGCAGGCCATCCTCGACGACGCCGGCCCCGAGGGTCGGGACCTCGCCCTGCGGGTACTGGGCTGGGGAGCCGCGCCGGCCACACCGACCCTCCTCGACCGCTTGTACGCCGCCTTCCCGGACGCCGCGATCGTCGCGTTCTTCGGGCAGACCGAGATGTCCCCGGTGACGTGCGTGCTCGACGGCAAGGACGCCGTGCGGAAGATCGGGTCGGTCGGGAGGCCGATCGACACCGTGGCGATGCGTGTCGTCGACGAGGCGATGAACGACGTGGCGCAGGGCGAGATCGGTGAGATCGTCTACCGCGGACCGGGACTCATGGAGGGGTACTGGCGGAACCCCGAGGCCACCGCGGACGCGTTCGACGGCGGCTGGTTCCACTCCGGCGATCTCGTGCGGGTGGACTCGGATGGGTTCGTGTACGTGGTGGACCGCAAGAAGGACATGATCATCTCGGGTGGGGAGAACATCTACTGCGCCGAGGTCGAGAATGCCCTTGCCGCGCACCCGGACATCCTGGATGTCGCCGTGATCGGGCGGGCCGACGAGCGCTGGGGTGAGGTTCCCGTCGCGGTCGTCGTCCCGCGGGCCGGGGCGGCACTCGAAGTCGACGTCCTCGCGGACTGGCTCGACGGCCGGGTCGCCCGCTACAAGCGGCCCAAATTCGTCGAGATCCTTCCCCAACTGCCTCGCAACGCCAGCGGCAAGGTCGTCAAAGGCGTTCTGCGCGAACAGTTCGGCACGGTGAGTAGCTAGGCACGGAGGTGGCGGACGAGGAAGTCGGTCTCGTCCGCGACCACCCGCTCGAAGAGCTCACCGAAGTAGGGGTCGAAATGACCGCCCGGGTACACGTGCACCTCGGCGTCGGGGGTCTTGGCCGCGGCCTTCTGCGCGCTGCGGGTGAACGTGACGACGTCGTGGTCGGCGATGGCGAAGAAGACGGGGCAGGCGATCTTCCCGACCGTCGTCGTCGGCCGGTACAGCGCTGCCTGTAACGCCACCCGCCCCGGAGTCTCGTTGCGCCACGTCGAACCGGGCGGATCCATCCGGTGATATCCCGCCTCCGCGTCGGGTGTGGTCATGGCCGCGAACGAGCCCGGTGGCCCGACGACGGGAAACATGTACGGCGGCCTGCGTCGCAGCTGGGCGTACCGGTCCCGCAGGTAGGCGACCGCCATGCGGCCGAGCCCGGCCACGCCGAGTCGCGGAAGGTTCGTCAGACCGTCGACGTACGGAACCTGCGACACGACCGCGGCCACGCGCCGGTCCCGCGCGGCCGCCGTCAGGACGAGTCCGCCGGACAGTGACGTTCCCCAGAGCGCGACCCGGCTGGGGTCGATGTCCGGGCGGCTGCGCACGAACGCGACGGCACAGTCCCAGTCGTCGAGTTGACTGTCGATGTCGAGCAGTTGGCGGGGTTCGCCGTCGCTGGCACCGAAGTAGCGGTAGTCGAACACCAGCGCGGCGACTCCCGCGGCCGCGAACCGTTCCGCGAACGCGTCGAGTCTCTGCTCGCGCACCCCGCTCCAGCCGTGCGCGAGCACCACACAGGGTGCTGCCGTGGCAGTTTCGGATCGGCGCCGGTACAGCCAGGCCGCGCAGCGCTGTCCCCGCGAGGAGAACCACACGTCCTCACGGCGGACGTCAGGGCACGACCGACCAGCTTCGACGGGTGTCGGCCGAGGATTCATGGGAGGCGCCTCCGAGAGGTGTGAACAGCGTCCAGTCTCAGGCCCTGCGGACAGCGCCGCCAGCCACCCTAGGGTGAAGAATCGGCACCCCAGGGTGGAAAATCAGCTCTCGAGGGCGACTTTCATGCGCTCGAGGGTCTGCCTCATCCCGTCCCGCATCAATTGGTCGCGGTTGCTGCCCAGCACCTTCGACTTCTGCACCAGCCGCACCCACCAGACGGGCGTCGCGTAGATCTCCCGGGTCTCGGTGACGAGCGTGCCGGCGCCGGAGGGTTCGAGGTGATACGTCCAGCGTGCCTTCGGCTCGCCCGCCTCGAACGAGAACCTCTGGCCCGGAACGACATCCACGACGGTGCAGTGGGTCTTCCACCGCACCGCCCCGTGCCGGTTGGCGCCGACGAACTGCGCCCCCACGGTCACCCGAGTGCCGGACGTCCAGCGCGCCCCGGTGTTCTCGGGGCTGAACCGGCCCATGCCCTCCACGTCGGTCACCACGTCCCACACCTCGCCGGGCGCGACGTCGATCAGGATGCTCGCGCTGTCCACGTCTAGCGGCCCGGAATCCACTGCAGCGCCTTCACGAAAGGCGGCATGATCTTGGCCCACACCTTCGGCGACAGTCCACGCGGACCGCCGAGGTTGAGGATGCGGGTGGTGGCGATGGTCTGCGGTTCGGTGTACTTGAGGAGCCCGTCGTCGCCGTGTCGGCGACCGACACCGGACACCCCCATGCCGCCCATCGGCGCACCGGTGCTGCCCCACGCCGGGGCGTAACCCTCGTCGACGTTGACGGTTCCGGCGTGGATCCGGGCGGCGATGGACTCGCCCTCCGCCTTGGTTCCCGCCCACACGCTGGCGTTCAGGCCGTACTCGGTGTCGTTGGCGCGTTCGATCGCCTCGTCCACGTCGGCGACGGGGTAGATCGAGACCAGCGGCCCGAACGTCTCGTCGCGGTAGCACTCGGCGTCCTCGGGAACACCGGTCAGGACGGTCGGCTCGTAGAACAGGGGGCCGAGGTCGGGGCGCGCCTTGCCGCCGGCGACCACGGTGGCGCCCTTGACGACCGCGTCGTCGACGTGGCTGGACACGGCCTTGACCTGGGCCTCGGACACGAGGCTGCCCATTTCGATGCCGAAGTCGTAGCCGGCGCCGAGCTTCATGTTGCGGACGCGTTCCCCGAACATCCGGGTGAACTCGGGTGCGATGGACTCCTCGACGTAGATCCGCTCGATCGAGATGCACAGCTGCCCGGAGTTGGAGTAGCAGGCGCGGACTGCGGCGTCGGTGACCTCACGGAGGTTCGCGCCGGCGGTGACGATCATCGGGTTCTTGCCGCCGAGTTCGGCGGAGAAGCCGATGAGACGGCGACCGGCCTGCTCGGCGAGGAGCTGACCCGTGGCCGAGGACCCGGTGAACATCAGGTACTCGGTGTTCTCGACGAGGGCGGTGCCGACCACCGAGCCCGGTCCGGGGACGACGGCGAACAGGTCGCGCGGCAGGCCCGCCTGGTACAGCAGGTCGACGCAGGCCAGGGCGCAGTACGGGGTCTGGCTGTCGGGCTTGAGGACGACGGCGTTGCCGGCGAGGAGCGCGGCGACGGCGTCGGACACCGCGAGGGTCATGGGGTAGTTCCACGGCGAGATGACGCCGACGACGCCCTTCGGCTGGTACCGCACGACCGTCTTGGTGAGGCCGGGCAGCATGCCGGAGATGCGGCGGGGCCGCAGCAGCTTGGGGGCGACGCGCGCGTAGTGGCGGGCGGTCATCGAGATGTCGAGGACCTCCTCCTGCGCGGCGGCGCGGGACTTGCCCGTCTCGGCCTGAGCCATGTCCATCAGGGCGTCGCGGTTCTCGAGCACCAGGTCGCGGTAGCGGTGGAAGATCGCGGCGCGTTCCGTGACGGGACGCGTGGCCCATTCCTTCTGCGCCACCCGGGCACGTGCGATCGCGTCCTGGGCGTCCTGAGCGGTACCGACCGGGACGGTGGCCAGTTCCTTACCCGTGAACGCCTCGACGACGGATCGCGTCGGGCGATCCGCCGTATCCGGGATGGCGATGAGGTCGGCGAGCCGCGCGAACGTGGCGGCGGACGGAACAGGCATTTCGTACCCCTACTGGTTAGTAGTTTTTGCGGTTACACATAACTTACCTGCTTGGTGTGCCAAGTCACAGGGGCGGATGGCTAGTGCCGGTCTTCGAGCCCGACAGCCTCCCGCAACTTCTCCTCCGCCTTCTTCAGCTCGGGATTGTCCCGGGCGGAGGAATCGAGCAGGGCGGCGAGCGCCTCGGCGATGACGTTCAGTTTCTCCTGCAGAGCCTCGGTGGCCCGGCGGCTGGCATTCTCGAGCAGGACCACGAGAAGCAACGTGAAGACGGCACCGGCGGTGTGGATGGCGATCTGCCACTCGTGGAGATCCTTCCAGAGCGGAATGCTGACGACCCACAGCGCGACCACTCCGGCGCAGATCCCGAAGAAAGGCGCCTGACTGACCCGGAGTTCGATCTGCTCGACGAACCTGTCGAACGCCGAACGCTGATCGGTGGGCTGCTGACGTGCAGCCTTCGCGTTGCGCACCATCTTCGGAGTCTAGGCGCAGCCACCACTCCGGATATGCCCGTTTCAGCTGATATGCCCGTTTCAGGGCATGGCGACGTTCAGCGCAAGACCGCCGACCGGGTAGTACATCCGGTCCCGTGCGGCCGCACGTATCCCTGTCTTGGGCTTGCGTAGCGACTCGTTGGTGACCTTCGACGGAATACCCGTGGTGAACAACATGAACTCGTGATTCATACGCTGGGAAGTCGACCGCGCCGACGACGCCATCGACATCCTTTGGGACCTTTTCGAGGCCGAATTTGCGTACGCCGAATCCCGGAGCGAGGCCAACCTAGAACGGCTGATCACCGCATTCGATGCGGCCGCCACAGGTCAGACACGCATGCTGACGATGGCGCGTACTGGGTCAGGCCAGAAACCTATACCACCTTCGATGGCGTCAACGTAAATCTTCTCGCGAACAAGTACGGCGACGTTGCCGCGCAGCTCAACCTCGAGGGCAAGATCTCCGGTGAGGACTTCCTGGCCAACACCGAGACCATCAGCGCCTGGCTCTCGTCCCCGGATTCTCCGTTCGACACGCCACCGGAGCTTTCGCCGCGTGGCATTTCCAAGCGATCAGCGACGCGCCACAGGCGCCCGCCGACGACATCACAGCCGCCGCGGACGTCGAGTCAGCGGACTCGGTACCGAGGCGACAGCGCGGGAAGTCGCATCGGAGTACGTCGTCGCCGACATCATTGCCGATGGCTCTTTCCTCGACATTCAACTCCTGGAATCGATGATTGAGGCCGTGAAGTCGAAGAAGAACATCATCTGGCAAGGGCCACCCGGAACCGGCAAGACGTGGCTCGCCCGACGCCTTGGCTGGGTGCTGTGCAACAAGCGTCAATCCGACCGGATAACCCTCCTGCAGTTTCACCCGTCGATGTCCTACGAAGACTTCATCCGCGGGTTCCGGCCCGGCTCCGACGGCAAACTCACCCTGATCGACGGCCCTCTGCTCACCGCCTCCCAGAACGCCCGCCAAGACTCCGAACACGACTACGTCGTGGTCATCGAGGAGATCAACCGCGGCAACCCCGCACAGATCTTCCGCGAGATGCTCACCCTGCTCGACCACGACAAGCGCGACCCCGAGAACGCGCTGAACCTCGCCTACCCCCGGGGGCGGGGAAGGACCGTTTCATCTGCCCTCGAACCTGCACGCCATCGGCACGATGAACGTCGCGGACCGGTCCCTGGCCCCGGTAGCCCACTCCCTCGCCTCGTCGGCGCGCGACAGTCCGCCGAGTGTGTGCACGTCGGCCTCACGCAAAGTCGACATAGCGCTACGGCGGCGATTCGCCTTCTTCGACCTGGAGCCGGAGTACAACGATGCCTGGCGCGAGTTCGTCATCGAACGCGGCTACGACGAATCGGTCGTTGACCGCATCGCGGTGCGGATGACCAAGCTGAACGAGGTGATCGCGGCCGACCCGAACCTCGGCAAGGACTACTGCATCGGTCATTCGTACTTCACTCCGGGATCCGTCGCCGCGTCGGGCGAGAACTTCTCGGAGCGCTGGTACCTCCTGGTGATCCAACTGGTTCGACAAGCCGCAGGTCGCTAAGGATCGCGGTGAAACTCGATCACGCGCAATTGGATATGCCAGCGGCGGCTGTCACCAGGGCGGTGGAGTATCTGGTTCCCGCGAACCCTCTGTACGACATGCTGTGTACGCATCTCCACCACTTGGCCCGGACGGCCGCAGCGGCTCCGCTGCTTCTCGACCATCTCGAGGGCGCGACGGTCCGGCTCGCTCGCGTACTCGTCGCGAGCGCCGCCGACGACGACGCACGACATCGGGAGTCATTCGAGCACAGCCTGCCGGCGCGACTTCGCCTCTACATCGAGTCGAACCTCACAGATCCTCGCTGTCACCAGCCGGCGCCTCGACTGTGGTCTCCGAACGCATTTCACGCGTCGATTCCGCGACGCGTCGGCATGACTTCACGCGAGGGGCGGTGGTTGCCGGAATCGACCGACCGACAGTGTGTGCGGCTTGGGTGTTCGTGCCTGGGAATGCCGAAAGCCCCCCAACGTGGTTGGGGGGCTTTCGGTAACGGATGTTCGGCGGTGTCCTACTCTCCCACACCCTGTCGGGTGCAGTACCATCGGCGCTGGAGGGCTTAGCTTCCGGGTTCGGAATGGGACCGGGCGTTTCCCCTCCGCTATGGCCGCCGTAACTCTATGAAACTGTCACACGGAACATCAGCGAAGACACACAACAACCATTGTTGTTGGTGGTGTTCTTCTTCTTCAGTTCTGAAACGTGTGTGTTGTTTCAGATACTGCACAGTGGACGCGTAGCTTCTTTGTGGTAAGTCCTCGGCCTATTAGTACCAGTCACCTGCATCCGTTACCGGACTTCCAGTTCTGGCCTATCAACCCGGTGGTCTGCCGGGGGCCTTACCCCCTCGAGGGGGTGAGAAACCTCATCTTGGAACAGGCTTCCCGCTTAGATGCTTTCAGCGGTTATCCCTTCCGAACGTAGCTAACCAGCGGTGCTCCTGGTGGAACAACTGGCACACCAGAGGTTCGTCCGTCCCGGTCCTCTCGTACTAGGGACAGCCTTCCTCAAGTTTCTTACGCGCGCGGCGGATAGAGACCGAACTGTCTCACGACGTTCTAAACCCAGCTCGCGTGCCGCTTTAATGGGCGAACAGCCCAACCCTTGGGACCTACTCCAGCCCCAGGATGCGACGAGCCGACATCGAGGTGCCAAACCATCCCGTCGATATGGACTCTTGGGGAAGATCAGCCTGTTATCCCCGGGGTACCTTTTATCCGTTGAGCGACACCGCTTCCACTTGCCGGTGCCGGATCACTAGTCCCGACTTTCGTCCCTGCTCGACCTGTCAGTCTCACAGTCAAGCTCCCTTGTGCACTTGCACTCGACACCTGATTGCCAACCAGGCTGAGGGAACCTTTGGGCGCCTCCGTTACATTTTGGGAGGCAACCGCCCCAGTTAAACTACCCACCAGGCACTGTCCCTGAACCAGATCATGGTCCGAGGTTAGAGGTCCAATACGATCAGAGTGGTATTTCAACAACGACTCCACACTCACTGGCGTGAGCGCTTCACAGTCTCCCACCTATCCTACACAAACCGAACCGAACACCAATACCAAGCTGTAGTGAAGGTCCCGGGGTCTTTTCGTCCTGCCGCGCGTAACGAGCATCTTTACTCGTAATGCAATTTCGCCGAGTCTATGGTTGAGACAGCTGAGAAGTCGTTACGCCATTCGTGCAGGTCGGAACTTACCCGACAAGGAATTTCGCTACCTTAGGATGGTTATAGTTACCACCGCCGTTTACTGGGGCTTAAATTCTCAGCTTCGCCATTGCTGGCTAACCGGTCCTCTTAACCTTCCAGCACCGGGCAGGCGTCAGTCCGTATACATCGTCTTACGACTTCGCACGGACCTGTGTTTTTAGTAAACAGTCGCTTCTCACTGGTCTCTGCGGCCCCACCCAGCTCACACTGCAAGAGTGATCACCGGACGAGGCCCCCCTTCTCCCGAAGTTACGGGGGCATTTTGCCGAGTTCCTTAACCATAGTTATCTCGATCGCCTTAGTATTCTCTACCTGACCACCTGTGTCGGTTTGGGGTACGGGCCGTGTGAAAGCTCGCTAGAGGCTTTTCTCGGCAGCATAGGATCACTGAATTCGCCTCATTCGGCTATGCGTCACCTCTCAGGCTTGATGAACGGCGGATTTGCCTACCGTTCGCCCTACAGGCTTACACCAGTATTACCACTGACTGGCTCAGCTACCTTCCTGCGTCACCCCATCGCTTGGCTACTACCAGATCAGGTCCCATGCAT
>NZ_NSDX01000004.1:517500-1379450 GCF_002300195.1 Rhodococcus sp. ACPA1
CGTCTGCACTTCGGTATCGCCGCCGTCGGCGCGATCTCCGCCGCCCTCGTGATCCCGGGCATCGCCTCCGCCGATCCGGTCGACTCCGACTCCGCCCGCCTCGTGAACTCCACCTGCAGCTTCGCGCAGATCGATGCGGCGATGCACGACGTGACTCCGCAGCTCGCCGCACGCCTCGACCAGGCACCCGAGCGCAAGGCCCAGCTGGCGGACTTCTTCTCGAAGTCCCCGGCCGACCGCCAGGCCGTCCTCGACGCGCACCCGCAGCTGAAGAGCCGACTGGACACCGTCCCGACCGAGGGACCGGCCGTCGAGTGGCGCGCGAAGGCGCTGACGATCGCCGAGACCTGCGGTAACTACTGACGCACGCTAGGGGCGGACGGTGCGCAGGACCGTCTGCCCCGTGTCCAGCCTGCGAATGTTGTCGGTGATGTCGCCGACCCGACCGACGAACGTGTGGTCGGTGACGCCGGACGAGTGCGGGGTCATCAGGATGTTCGGCAGATCGCGGAACGGCAGCGCGCTCGGGGCGCCGTGACCGCCGGCATCGGGGTACGAGTACCAGACGTCGATCGCCGCGGCCGCGATCCGGCGCGACGCCAGCGCGTCGTACAGCGGTTGTTCCCGGACGAGGGGGCCGCGCCCGACGTTGATCAGGATGCCGTCGGGGCCGAGCGCGTCGAGTTCCGCGCCGCCGATCATGCCGCGGGTGTGATCGTTCAGGGGCGCGGACACCACCACCACGTCGGACTCCGTCAGGAGCCGGAGCAGCGACGTGTTGTCTCCCGCCCAGGTGAGGCCTTCCGCGGCGGCGTCGAGATCTCCCCGGCCGGTTACCGCACGGCCCTCGGAACCGAACGCGCGCAGTAGGTTCCACGATCGCCGGCCGATGTGACCGAAGCCGACGAATCCGACCCGCGCCCCCCGCATCGACCGGGACTGCGCGATCGCGTCGTCGTAGACCGATGTGGCCCAGACGTCGCCGCGGAGGGCGCGATCGTGCCGGAGGAATCCGCGTCGCAGCATCAGTGCCGCGGACACGATGTACTCGGCGATCGAGTCCTCGTGGTGGAAAGTGTTGGCCACCAGGGTGTCTGTGGGAAGCGCGGCGAACGCCACGTTGTCGGTGCCGGCGCCGGCGACGTGCAGCAGGCGCAGCTTCGGCGCTGCGGCCGCCATCGCGGCGGTGAACCGGCCGCCCACGTACACGTCGGCGTCGGCGAGGTCGGCGACGATGGCCGACTCGTCGAACGTCCGATGCCACGACACCGTCGCACCCGACGGCAGTCCCGACTCGAACAGCTCGCGATGCGGCAGCAGATTCCGGTCGCCGACGACGACCTTCATCAGGCGCGCACCAACGCCGGGCGCTTGCTGTCGAACGTCCAGCCGGGCACCAGGAACTGCATGCCGATCGAGTCGTCGCGCGCGCCGAGCCCCTTCTGCAGGTACAGCTCGTGGGCCGCCTCGACGCGGTCCATGTCGAGTTCGACACCGAGGCCGGGCGTCGACGGCACGGTGAGGTAGCCCTCTTCGATCTCGAACGGGTCCTTGGTGATCCTCTGACCGTCCTGCCAGATCCAGTGGGTGTCGATGGCGGTGATGTCGCCCGGAGCCGCGGCCGCGACGTGGGTGAACATCGCGAGCGACACGTCGAAGTGGTTGTTGGAATGCGAACCCCACGTGAGGCCCCACGCGTCGCAGAGCTGGGCGACGCGGACGGATCCGTTCATCGTCCAGAAGTGCGGGTCGGCGAGCGGGATGTCGACGGCGCCGGAGCGGATGGTGTGCCCCATCTCGCGCCAGTCGGTGGCGATCATGTTGGTGGCCGTCGGCAGTCCGGTGGCGCGCTTGAATTCGCTCATCACCTCGCGACCGGAGAAGCTGCCCTCGGGGCCGACCGGGTCCTCGGCATACGCGAGAACGTCTTTCAGCCCGCGGCAGGTCTCGATCGCCTCCGACAGCAGCCAACCGCCGTTGGGGTCGAGGGTGATCCGGGCGTCGGGGAACCGCTCGGCCAGCGCTGTGACGGCCGCCGCCTCCTCGTGGGGTGCCAGGACGCCGCCCTTGAGCTTGAAGTCGGCGAAGCCGTACCGCGCCTGGGCGGCCTCGGCCAGTCGCACGACCGCGTCCGGTGTCAGCGCCTCCTCGTGCCGCAGGCGCAGCCAGTCGTCGGACTCCGCCGCACCCGACTGGTACTCGAGGTCGGTCTTGTTGCGGTCGCCGACGAAGAAGAGATAGCCGAGCGCCTGCACCTTCTCGCGCTGCTGACCCTCGCCGAGCAGGGCCGCGACGGGAACACCGAGGTGCTGCCCGAGCACGTCGAGGAGTGCCGACTCGACGGCGGTGACGGCGTGGATCGCGACACGGAGGTCGAACGTCTGGTTGCCCCGGCCCGCGGCGTCCCGGTCGGCGAACGTGCGCCGCAGATCGGCGAGAACGCCGTTGTACTCGCCGATGCTGCGCCCCGTCACGATTGCGCGGGCGTCTTCGAGGGTACGGCGGATCGGTTCACCACCGGGCACCTCGCCGACACCGGTGTTGCCGTCGGAATCGGTGAGGATCACCAGGTTCCGGGTGAAGTACGGGGCATGCGCGCCGGACAGGTTCAGGAGCATGCTGTCGTGTCCCGCGATCGGGACCACTCGCATGTCGGTGACAACTGGGGTGGTGCTCGTTGTACTCATCTCCGAAAACCTTCCTTCACAGCGCAGCGCCGCCCGTGAGGCGCCTCACACCCAAAACTCTAAGTGGCCCGATCGATACATGTCCAAGACTTGTTGAGCATCGAACGATGCAGACACTGCATCAGAGAAGTTGTTGTCCGATCAGCATCAACGCACCGACACAGGACACCGTGATCGACGCCCGGCGCAGGCGCGCCGCGTCCAGATGGCGATTCACGAACCGCGACGCCACGTAGCCGAGCACCGTCGCCGGGATCAGCAGCAGGAACATCACCGCCGACTCGCGGTGCACCGACCCCGTCGCGGCGAGAACGGCCACCGACAGTGTGGAGCCGACCAGGAAGAACGCGCTCATGTTGCCGCGCAGCTGCGCCCCCTTCGACCCCTGCATCACCAGTGCCATCGGTGGCCCGCCGATCGACGTGGCCGTGCCGAGCAGACCCGACGCGGCCCCGGCGACGGCGAGGTTCCGGCGTCGCGGCGGCGGTGCCCAGCCCAGCGTCGCGAAGACGACCCCGGAGAGCACCACGGCCGCGAGCAGCAGCGACAACCCCCGTTCCGGCAGCACCACCAGCAGCAACGCGCCCGCGATCGTGCCCGGCACCCGGCCGGCCAGCGCCCACCCGGTGCCCGACAGATCGAGGGCGTCGCGTTCCCGCCACACCACCATCACCGTGACGACCGTCGCCGTCATGATCAGCGTCCCGGGCAGCAGGCCCGGATCGACGAGCGCGACGACGGGTGCCGCGAGCATCCCCATCCCGAATCCGATCGACGCCTGCATGCACGAGGCGACAAAGACGGCGAACGCGATGATCGCGAACTCTGCCCCGCTCACCCGACCGCGACGGGGACGCCGAGTTCGATCGGACGCCGGGGATGGTGGCATTCGGCGACGTGGCCGCTCTCGCGCTCGTCGACCGCGGCGGGCGGCACTGTGCTCGCGCAGATGTCGGTCGCGTGGGCGCACCGGGTGCGGAACCGGCAGCCCGACGGCGGGTTCAGCGGCGACGGCACTTCACCGTCGAGGATGATCCGCTTGCCCCGGGATGCGGCGTCCAGTTTCGGTGCCGCCGACATCAGAGCCTCGGTGTACGGGTGGGCGGGACGGTCGAAGACGGCGTCCGTCGCACCCGACTCCACGATCCGCCCGAGGTACATCACGGCGACGCGGTCGGCGACGTGCCGGACCACCGACAGGTCGTGCGAGATGAACACGTACGAGATGCCGAGCTGCTTCTGCAGGTCGTTCAGCAGGTTGAGCACCTGCGCCTGCACCGACAGGTCGAGCGCCGACACGGGTTCGTCGCAGATGACGACGCTCGGGTTCAACGCCAGGGCGCGGGCGATCCCGAGTCGCTGACGCTGACCGCCGGAGAACTCCTGCGGGTAGCGGTGCTCGTCGCTCGGCCGTAGACCCACAAGGTGCAGCAGTTCCCGCACCCGTGCCGCCCGGTCGCGGCTCGTCTTGTACATCGTCTTGTGGGTGCGCCACGGCTCGGCGATGATGTCGGCCGCCGACATCCGGGAGTTCAGCGATGCGTACGGGTCCTGGAACACCATCTGCACCCGGCGGCGCAGCGCGAGCAGGTCCTTGCCCTTCAGCGAGAACGGATCGACGCCGTCCCACGTCACCGAACCGGAGTCCGGCCGCTCGAGCATCATCAGTGTGCGGGCGAGAGTGGACTTGCCACAACCCGATTCGCCGACGAGCCCGAGCGTTTCGCCGCGGGCGAGGTCGAGGTCGATGCCGTCGAGCGCGCGCAACTGATTCTTGCCCGCCGCGTTGGCAGGCACCTTGAACGTCTTGGTGAGGCCCCGCACCTTCAGAATCGACTCAGACATGAGAGATCTCCTCGGGGAAATGGCACGCCGAGCGGCGACCAGGTGTGGCGACGTCGGCGAGCGGTGGGCGGGCGGTGCGGCACAGGTCGCGGGCCAGCGGGCAGCGCGCCTGGTATACGCAGCCGGACGGAATGGAATGCAGGTCGGGCGGGGTGCCGCCGATGGATTTCAGGTCTTCGCCGCGGACCGCGTGCACGGGGACCGAATCGAGCAGGCCCTTGGTGTACGGGTGCTGCGGCGAGGAGAAGACCTCGGCGACCGGTCCGGTCTCGACGACGTTGCCCGCGTACATGATCGCGACGCGGTCGGCCTCCTCCGCGACCAAGGCGAGGTCGTGGGTGATGAGGATGACGGCCATGTCGTGCTCGGTGCGCAGGTCCCGCAGCAGAGACATGATCTGTGCCTGCACCGTGACGTCGAGTGCCGTCGTCGGCTCGTCGGCGAGCAGGACCGTCGGGCTCAGTGCGACGGCCATCGCGATCAGCAGGCGCTGCCGCATGCCGCCGGAGAACTGGTGCGGGTAGGAGTCGACGCGCGATTCGGGCTCGGGAATCCCGACCCGCTGCATCAGCGAGATCGCCTCCCGCCGCGCCTCTTTCGCGGACAGCCCGCGATGGATCCGGAACGGTTCGGCCAACTGCTTGCCGACCGTGTACACCGGGTTGAGCGCGGTCAGCGCATCCTGGAACACGATGGCCAATTCGGTGGCGGCGAGGGTGCGGCGGGTCCTGGCCTTCGCCGTCACCAGGTCGACGTCGCCGAGACGGACCGAACCGTCGGTGATGTCGGCGATCGGTTCGAGCAGGCCGACGAGCGCCTGCGCGGTCATCGACTTGCCGCACCCCGACTCACCGAGCAGCGCGAGGGTCTCGCCGCGTCGCGCGGTGAACGACACGTGGTCGACGGCCCGGACCGTGCCCGAGGGGGTACGAAGGTCGACGGTCAGATCCGCGACCTCGAGGGCGACGCGGTCGGCGTCCGCGACGTCGAGCGATTCGACAGCCGGTGCGGATGCACTCATGAGACGACCTTTCGGGTGGGGAACAGCCGGGAGCGACGCGACCGCGGGACGGTCAGACGCCAGCGCTGGGCGGGGTCGGTGGCGATCCGCGCCCATGCCGCGAGCACGGTCGCCGACACGGTGGTGATCACGATGGCGAGACCGGGGAAGAACGACAGCCACCACGCCGTCTGCAGGTACGTCCGGCCCTGGGACACCATCAGGCCCCAGCTGATGTCCGGCGGCTGGATGCCGATGCCCAGGAAGCTCAGCGACGACTCGGCGAGCATCACGTAGCAGAAGTCGAGGGTGGCGACGGTGAGCAGCGTCGGCAGCAGGATGGGGAACACGTGCCGGCGGATGACGGCCCCGCTGCGGGCGCCGAACGTGCGCGCGGCGTCCACGAACAACCGGCTCTGCAGTTCCGCCGACTCCGCGCGGGCGGTGCGGAGGTAGATCGGGATGCGGGTGATGGCCAGAACCAGGACGATGTTCGCGGCGCTGGGCGAGAACACGTACAGGACGACGACGGCCATCAGCAGCGACGGGAAGCTCATGATGACGTCGGCGACGCGCATCGCCGTCGTCTCCCGCCAGCCGCGGTGGTAGCCCGCCCACATGCCGACGAGGGACCCGACGATGCAGGACAGCGCGACCGCGGGCAGCGCCACCAGGAGGGTGGTGCGGCACGCGACGATCAACCGGGCCAGCATGCTGCGGCCGAGCGGGTCGGTGCCGAGGATGTTCATCCACCCGTTCGCCACGTGGAACGGCGCCAGGTTGGACTGGTCGAGGTTCTGATCCGTCGCGGCGTCGCCGACGAGCCACGGGCCGAAGACGGCGACGAGGAACACGAACACCAGGATCGCCGCCGCGACCGTGGCCACCCGGTCACGCAGCAGCAGTCGCCACAACGGTGCCTTGCTCCGGGAGGGCTTCGGTGCCGGAACGGCTTCGTCGACCGGGGCGGCGAGGGCCGGCGGCGTCTCGTCGGGGCTCGGGTAGACGTCGCCGGCTCCGTCCAGGCGGGGTGCGTTGTCTATGGACATCTCGGCGGCCTCCTAGACCTTGGACTTCTCACGGACACGCGCGTCGAGAAGTGCGTAGCCCGCGTCGATCAGGATGTTGAGGACGAAGATGCTGACCGCGGTCAGCAGCACCGCCGCCTGCAGGACCGCGAAATCGCGCTGCAGGATCGCGTCGATCATCAGCTTGCCGATGCCGGGCCACCCGAAGATCGCCTCGACGACGACGGCGCCGTTGACCAGTCCGACGGTGAGGTCGCCGGCCACCGTCAGCGCCGGAGCCGCGGCGTTGCGGAGCGCGTGATGGGTGACGACGCGCAGGTCGCCGGCCCCCTTGCTCCGAGCAAGACGTACGTATGGTGCCGACAGCGCCGACACCATCGCGCCGCGGACCACCTGGGTGAGCACGCCGAGCGGGCGGATGAGCAGGGTCGCGATCGGCAGGATCCACGACAGCGCGCTTCCGGTACCCGAGGTGGGCAGCACCCCCAGCACCACCGCGAAGATCCACACGCCGGTGATGGCGAACCAGAAGTCGGGGATGCTGGCCGCGGTCATCGACAGCAGGCTCGAGATCCGGTCGGCGAGCGAATTCGGCCGGTACGCCGCCCAGCAGCCGATCACGATGGCGCCGATGATCGCGAGCAGCATCGTGAAGAACGCCAGCTGCAGCGTGGCCGGGAACGCCCGCAACGCCATGGTCGCGGCGGATTCACCGGTGCGCAGCGACTCGCCGAAGTCGAGGTGGACGACCCCGGACAGGTAGTCGACCATCTGGCTCAGCACCGGCTTGTCGAGGCCGTTCTCGGCCGCGAACTCGGCTCGCTGATCCGGTGTCGCGGAGACCGGGAGGTAGAGGTTGGTCGGGTCGCCGGTGAGGCGGGCGAGCAGGAACACACCGAAGAGGACGACGAGGAGGGGTACGAGGCTGGTGTAGACGCGTCGGCGCAGGAAGGCGAACATGACTCACCGCCTTCGGATCGGGTTCGGTTGGGACATCTCAGTTCCTCCGGGGGGGCTGGGAAGAGGGGTTAGCCGTTCGCGGATGTGTCCGCGTGGGTCATCTCGCTCAGGCGCATCTCGTCGCCGGTCGCGGAGTTGGGCGCGTACTGCACGGTCGGGGACTTGGCGAGCACCGCGTTCATGTGAGCGATGTACGCGAACTGCCGGATCTCCTTCGGTTCGTCGGCCAGTACCGAGGCGAACGCGTCCTGGCGGGCGTCGCCGACGAGTCGCTCGGCCGCGTCGATCTGCGCGTCGTATCCGGGCGAGCCGAAGTAGCTCTGGTATCCGTCGCTGCGCATGTACTGGTCGACGGTGAACTGCGCGTCACCCGCCTGGTTACCGTGCTGGATCATCAGCAGAATCGGTCCGGTGCCCTGCGGGAACGGCCGGATCTGGTACTGCATCTGCCCGGCCGTGTCCATCATCTCGATCTTCACGTTCAGGCCGGCCTTGCTCAGCGAGTTCTGGATGACCTCGATGGTCTCGTTGATCTTGGGGAACTGGCCCGTGCGCCCGATCAGACGGATCTGGTTGTCGACGGGAACGCCGTCGGCCTTGGCCTCCGCCACCAGTTGCGCGGCGCGATCGGAGTCGTAGGGGGTCGGCTGAAGGTCGGGGTCGAACCCGACGATGCTGCTGCCGACGAGTTGCCCGGCCGGCTCGCCGAGACCCTGGAACAGCGCCTTGACGATCCCTGCCCGGTTGACGGAGAGGTCGATGGCCTCGCGGACGCGGTAGTCGTCGAGCGGCGGTTCGGTGGCCATCATGCGCAGCGCCGTCGTCTCGTTGTTGGGGTAGGCCACGCCGAGGTCGCCCGCGCCGTCCTCCGGACCGAGGTACGTGGCGAGTTCGGCCTCGTCGTTGGTGACCATCGCGGCCCGGACACTGCCCTCGGTCCGCCACTGGTAGATCGCCCGCGTGTACTCGGGCGCCGGGCCCCAGTACGTGTCGTTGCGGACCAGCGCGAGTCGCTGCCCGTGATCCCAGTAGTCGATCTCGTAGGGGCCGGTGCCGATGGGATCGCGCACCTTGTCCTGGGCGTCGGTGGTGGACGGCACCATCTCCACGAACGAGATCCGCAGCGGAAGGATCGGGTCGGCGGCGGGGGTCTGCACCGTCACGGTCGACGGGTCGATCGCGTTCACCACGAGTTCGTCGTCGCCGAAGACGTACCCGTCGACGTCGCAGCCGATGGTCGAGTTGACGGTGCGATCGATCGAGAAGGCGGCGTCCTCGGCATCGAAGACGCTGCCGTCGCTGAACGTGACACCCGGACGGATCCGGAACGTCCAGACCGTGTCCGACGTCTGCTCCCACGAGTCGGCGAGCTTCGGTTCGAGATCGCCGGTATCGGCGTTGCGTTCCACCAGCGGCTCGGTGATGTTGGAGCGGACGACGACTCCGGTCGAGGTGAGTGACGCGTCGCAGGGTTCGAGTGTGGGCGGCTCCTGCGGGAGCACGATCCGCAACGTGTCGGGACTGGCGGCGTCGCTGTGGCTCGAATTGGCCACCGAGCAACCTGCGACCAGAGCCGGCACCGTCAGTGCGGCGGTGGCCACGACGACGGCGCGGTAACGGGTTCCCTGCTGCAACGAACGTGCAGGGCTCATGGTGTCCTCCGTAGGGATGTGTCGCGTACTCGACGCGAGTGAAGAGGGCCCGTCTGTGACGGTAGACACACGCTATGAGCGGCGCGGAGGAGCCGTCAACCGGGGCAGACGGCGCAAAATGGCTCGTGAGGGCCGTCACACGCCTGATTGATGGAGACTGCGATCACCCCGGCAGGCCCCTGACCGGCGCATACAGGGAGTTTCGGCATCTGTGCACGTCAACGCGCCGCCAACCAATGCCGTTTGAGTATCGATCCATGTTATTTACGTGTTGGACAGGTATTCGGAGCGCCGCTTAACGTAGGGGTAACCGGTGACGCGGAGAGTCGCGCCACCACTCGTCAGGAGGCACGATGGTGACCGCAGAGTCGTCCGTGAAAGAAGCTGCTGCACAGACTGTTTCGGGAGGACGCGTCCTGAAGGTCGGTCCGCTGAAGCCGTCCCTCACCGCGACGCTCACCGAGAAGTACGACGCACTCGACCTCCCGCTCGGCGACTACCGCACCAGCTTCCTCGCCGAGCACGGCGAGTCCGTCACCGCGGTCGTGACGTCCGGTCGCACCGGAGTCGACGCCGCGCTGATGACGGAACTGCCGAACCTCGGCGCCATCGTGCACTTCGGAGTCGGTTACGACACAACCGATGTCGTGCTCGCCGAGGAACTCGGAATCGGCGTGAGCAACACCCCTGACGTCCTCACCGACTGCGTCGCCGACACCGCCGTCGGATTGCTGATCGACACACTCCGCGGCTTCTCCGCCGCCGACCGCTTCGTGCGTGACGGCCGCTGGCCCGCCGAGGGCAACTTCCCCCTCACCCGGCAGGTGAGCGGCACGCGGGTCGGCATCGTCGGGCTGGGGCGCATCGGCTCCGCCATCGCCACCCGCCTCACCGGCTTCGGCTGCACGATCTCGTACCACAATCGACGCGAGGTTCCCGGCTCCCCGTTCGCGTACGTCGGCTCGGCCGCTGCACTCGCCGCCGGGGTCGATGTGCTGATCGTCGCCGCAGCGGGCGGTAAAGGCACCGAAAAGCTCGTGGACCGAGAGGTTCTCGAAGCCCTCGGACCCGACGGCTACCTGATCAACGTGGCACGCGGAAGTGTCGTCGACGAGGACGCGCTCGTCGAACTGCTCACCGAACGCAAGCTCGCCGGTGCCGGACTGGACGTGTTCGCCCGGGAACCGCACGTTCCCGAGGCGCTCCTCGCGCTCGACACCGTCGTTCTCCTCCCCCACGTCGCGAGCGGCACGACCGAGACCCGGGCCGCGATGGAGGCTCTCACCCTGCAGAACCTCGACGAATACCTCGCCCATGGCACCCTGACCACCCCCGTACTCGAGCCGAGGTCACGATGAGGGTCATTCTCAGCTACGTTCCGACAATCGAAGGTCGTGGCGCCCTGGCGTTCGGATTCGCCGAAGCCCGCATGCGCGCAACCGATCTCGTGGTGATCGCCGACGGCGACAGCGCCTCGAATCCCAGCTTCGGGGCCGAACTGCACTCCGCAAGGGAGGAAGCGGACGCCGCCGACGTCGACTACCGCATCGCACGAAACGAACCCGACCGCTCCCACGCCGACAACCTCATCGACGCGTCCTACGACTCCGCCGCCGAACTCCTCGTCCTCGGCATGCGGCGACGCTCCCCCGTCGGCAAACTCCTCATGGGCAGCGTCGCCCAGCGTGTGCTCCTCGAGGCGCAGTGCCCGGTCGTCGGAGTCAAGCCGCCCGTCGCAGCAGAGGTCTGAGCGGCACGGACGGCGTCGGATCCCCGGCCCATCCATAACCCTCACGGCGCCGAATACCTGCCGTGGGACAGCCATGATCGATGGGCCTCAAAGCGCCGACGGCGCGGAACTGGGCGGTCGCCTCCTGACCTTGGTCGGCGACCGCGACTTCCAGGCGCTCGCACCCGAGATCTCCCAGATCGCGTGCGACCACGGCAACGACCGGTCGGCGTTCACCGCGGTCGTGGCGTGGATCGTCACCACCATCGCCGACCTCATCGCGGATCCTGCCTCGAGCGTCAACGATGCCGTCGACAGCTTCATCAGCGTCGTCCCCGTCGTGCACGACACAGCCGCGCTGAACGAGGAGTTGCCCGCGCCCGCCGAGTGGCTGTTCACCGCCGTCGTGAGACACCTGCAGAGCAGGCACCGGGCGGGATCCGATCTCCCGCCGCCCGTGCCTGCCGACACCGCACTCACGCGCATGCAGGCCCTCGTCGAAGCCTTGCTCTGGCTCGACGCCCTCCTCGAGTGCGACCACAGCCTGTAGGCGAACGCACCTCCCCGGCCCGGGGGTCTGCGCCCTCACCGTGACGGCCGTCTCGAGTCGGAATAGCCCGGCTCGTGTGCCCGTTCCCCCAGTGGATCCCGATCCTGCGCGGCGGCACCGAGAAGGGCGCTGCCGAACACGACCTACGGAAAGACCGATATCTGTGAATCTATTCTCCCCCTTGACACTCGGCGAACTCGAACTGCCCAACCGGGTCGTGATGGCACCCCTGACCCGCGTCCGCTCCGGGCGTGACGGCGTGCCCGGACCGCTGGTTGTCGAGCACTACCGACAGCGGGCCTCTCTCGGTCTGATCGTCAGTGAAGGCACCTACCCCAGCCACGCCGGCCAGGGCTTCCCCGGCCAGCCCGGGCTGGTGACACCCGAGCAGGTTGCGGGCTGGAAGAACGTCGCCGACGCCGTGCATGCGGCCGGTGGACGGATCGTCGCGCAGGTCATGCACGCCGGCCGTGTCACCCACGAGGGAACCACCGGCGGTCACGAGGTCGTCGGTCCGAGCGCTGTCGCCATCGACGGCGAGACCCGCACCTACGAGGGGAAGGAGCCGTACCCGGTGCCCCGCGCGCTGGGTACCGAGGAACTCTCCGCCGTCATCGAGGAGTTCGTCCAAGCGTCCCGGAAGGCGGTGGCAGCCGGGATGGACGGCGTGGAAATCCACGCCGCGAACGGCTATCTGCTGCACGAGTTCCTCTCCCCGGCATCCAACCTGCGTGAGGACGCGTACGGCGGCTCACCCGCGAACCGGGCACGCTTCGTCGTCGAGGTGTTCGAGGCCGTGGCAGACGCCATCGGCGCCGGCCGGGTGGGTATCCGCATCTCGCCCGAACACAACATCCAGGACGCCCTGGAACTGGACGCCGACGACGTTCGGGCCACCTACGGCGCGCTGGTCGACGCCATTGCTCCGCTGAAGCCCGCCTACCTGAGCATTCTGCACAAGGACCCGTCCGGGCCCCTTGCGCAGGACCTGCGGACACGCTTCGGCGGCCCGGTGCTGATCAACAGCGGATTCGGGGCGGTCACCACCCGCGACGAAGCGCTGGCAATCCTCGGCGACGGCCACGCCGATGCCGTCGTCGTCGGGCGTCCCGCGATCGCCAACCCGGATCTCGTGCGGCGCTGGCAGGAAGACCTGCCGCTCAACACCCCGGACCCCCAGACCTTCTACTCGGAGGGCGCGAAGGGTTACACCGACTACCCGGTGTTGCAGCACTGAGCTGTCCCCAGGCCGACACGCTGTGGCCCATGACGCCAGGTCATGGGCCACAGCGCTATCCGTCGGACGCCCCCGTGTCGCGTATCCGGGTCCGGCACCGTACGGTTAGTCGTAGTTGAGTACACAGCTACCGAGTTCACGGGCCGCCCCGGCGCGTCCGTGCTCCAATCGGGCGTACCAACTGTGCACGCTGTGCCAGGACGCCCACCTCGAAGGTGGCCGACAGTGAGAGCACATTCCGCACGACGCTCTCGCAGCCGAAGCTCCCGACGAACAGCTTTACTTCTATCTTCTCGTGACCTGTCGGAGGAACTGCATTTTCGGACCACTGAACTCCGGGCCTGCTCTGCCGCGGCGACGCTCACAGAAGTTGAAAGGTGATCGTTCATGCCACGAACCGTGGAGCACACCACTCGTTACGCCGATGCCCTGATGACGCTGGCCCTGGCCGCGCACCGCCCGGCCACCGTCGTCAACACCGGCACCGGATACGCCGTCCGGGTCGATTTCGAGCGCGGCATTCACCTGCTCGCCACCAACGCACCGGGGGATCTCAATTCCGATCCGGACGCGCAGAACCCCTGGGTCGTGACTTTCTTTCAGAAGCAGCCCGCCGCCGAGGACACCCAGCTCGTGACGGTGACCGGGGAATGGCTCGTCGACGCATTCGACCAGGCACTCGCCATGATGCCGATTTCCTGCATCGCCGACGACCCGGATGCGCAGCCCGCCGAACTGCGCCTCGTCGGCACGGAGGTCCACGACCTCGCTAGGTAACACCGCCTGACGGGGCTACATCCGCTCGTCACCGCCCGGCAGCAGACCGTCTACCCCCACCGGGTAGGCGGTCTGCGAGTCTCCCCAGCCGCTCGACCGCGGGCAGCGCCTGCGCGATCTTCTCGGCGTCACGGGCGATGATCTCGGCGCTCTGGTCGATGCCCTTCGCGCTGACGGCGAGCCCCTCCGCGGTCTCCGCGATCTGCTTGGCGGCGTCCAGCAGTTCGGACAGGTCGTCGAGCGCGGGCCCCAGACGGTCGATCAGCACCCCGATCTGTCGTATTCGGAGCATCACCGTCGTGACGGCGTGTTCCCACTCGCGGATCTCGCTCGAGACGTTCTGCAGGATCTTGATGGGAGGCTCCTTGTCGGTGCTCGGCGGCCGGGCCTGGCGACGCGCGTCCAACCTATCTGTTACTCCCAGTTTCCCGTACTCGGCCTAGCCGCTCAGATCGTGGCCGGTGGCCGCGCGCGTAGGAGTGGAGGCTGGCGATCACCTCTGCGCGGCGCAGCGCATCGATCCGGTGGTTTGGTCCTGGTCGGCGGTGGAGATCCGCGGGTTACCAGGGTGGGGGTCATCTTTGTATGAGCACACTGGCGCGGACCGTCTGGCGATGATTTCGGCGGTGATGGAGATGGCGGTCTCGGCTGGTCCGCGGTTGCCGATGTCGAGGCCGATTGGGCTCGATAGTGCGATGAGGTGTTCGGGGCGGAGGCCGCCTGCGGTGAGTGCTTGTCGTCGGTTGGTGTCGGCGGTGAGTGACCCCATGGCGCCGATGTAAGCGAGGGGTTGTGCCCATTTGGTTTTGTCGAGGCATTCGAGGAGGACGGGAATGTCGATTTTGGGGTCGTGGGTGAGAACGACAATGACTGTGCGGGAATCGAATCTGCCTCTATTGCGCTCACTTATGATCCAGTCCGACGGCCATTCACACACGACCTCGTCGACATCGGGAAATCGTTGCGATGTCGTGAACACGGGGCGGGCATCGCAAATGGTGACCCGGTAGCCCATTCGGGTACCGACTATCCCGGTTTCCGCGGCGAAGTCGGTCGAACCCACGATCACCATCCGTGGCCGGGACTGGAAGCGGCGTATCAGCGTTCCGGAGGGGGTCAGGCCGGTGGGGGCGTCGAGTTCGTTTGCGATGCGGTGGGTACCCGCTTCCGGTCCGGTGAGGACCGTCTCGAGGATGACGGTTTCGTCGCGCAGTGTCCCTTCCATGAGGTCGGCGAGTTGCGGCATGGTCTCGCGGTCTACGCGTTCCACGAGCACGGTCAGCGATCCGCCGCAGGTCAGTCCGGGTTCGAGGATGTCGCCGGTGGGGCCGTAGTGCTCGATTCGGGGGTGGCCGGTGGTGAGGACGTCGAGGGCGGTCTCGTAGAGGGCGCCTTCGACGCAGCCACCCGAGATGCTTCCGACCACGGTTCCGTCCTGATGGACTGCGAGCATGGCGCCGGGGTCTCGCGGGGATGACCCGTGGGTGGCGATGACGGTGGCGACAGCGACAGCGCGGTGTGCTTCCCATTCGGTGTGGATGTCGCGAAGGACGGTGTTCACGAGTGCCTCGCAATTCTGTTCGCGTCAGGGTTCCGGCGACCGGGACTGGGGAACCGTCGCGGTGGTGGCGAGGATCGTACAATAGTTTTGCGCAAAGATAAGTGCTGAAATTGTGGGTGAGTCGGTCGCCGGTAGGCGAGACTGATTCGCGGCGCCGTGCCCGTATCGAATCTGGAGTGTGAAGTGGCCGAATCAGATCGGGTGGATGGGGTCGGTGAGATCATCCGGCAGTGGGCTCGGACGCGTCCCGAGCTGGACGTGTCGGCTTTGGAGATTTTCGGACGGCTGCATCGGAGTTTTCTGCTGTACCGGGCTCAGATCAATGAGCTGTTCGAACGGTTCGGGACGAACGAGGCGGGGTTCGACGTTCTCGCCTGCCTTCGGCGTGCGGAACCAACGTTCCGGCGCACTGCCGGGGAACTGGCGAAGCAGACCTTGATCACCACGGGTGGCCTGACGATGCGGGTGAACCGGCTCGAGGATGCCGGCCTGGTACTGCGCGAGCGCGATGACATCGACTCCCGCGTGGTGTATGTGACGCTCACCGACGCGGGCCGGAAACTTGTCGACGCCGTCTCGGATGCGCACTTCGCGGAGCTGGCGCGGATGCAGGGCGGCCTCGAGGGCGGTCAGCGCGAGCAGCTCGCCGATCTTCTGTCCATCCTCGAGGGCTCCTTACAGGCTGCCGCATCGGAGAATGCCGCAAAGTCGCTCGGCACAGCATCCGCATAAGGCTCGTCTTCAAAACTCCTCGGGCGGACGCCCCGGGTCGCCTGACGTGCTCGCGTGCGTTCTTGGGGTAGTGCAGCGACGTGTCGGTGGCGGTGTTTCGATACAGCTACGGCTGTGACCTGCGTCTCTTCAGTGGGTGTTGCGCCTCGGCTCCGTGGGCATCGACGCAATCGGTCCGGCGACCGCGGCCGAGCTATTGACCTCGGGGCGCCAGGAACGTAGAACTATCTTATAGCAAAGATACTTTGCGCTGAGTCTTCTTGGACCGGCATTCGTTGTCCTTTCGAATGGAACGAGGCACATGCACAAGAGCGGCCTTCCCACGGTGACTGCGGAGGGCGGCGGCACAGTGACCGCCCTACCCTTTCGCGGCGTTGCGACCCCCGAGCAGAACCCAGCAGACGGCAGGCTCGGCTGGCGTGGCTCGTTGGCTGCCGTGCTGTTCCTCCCCGGCCCAGCCGCCCACGACTGCGTTGGCAGTGAGGATCCGATCGTGGTTCGTGAGCATCTTCGGGGCCGGAATCGGCGTAAGTTCGTCTACACCGGATTCGGTTCGGTAGCCGTCCGCGCCGCACTCGACGTCGTCTCCGCGGCCGTCGAACGGCGCGCCCTACAAGGGGTGAATCACCACATGCATACCGGCTATGGGAGACCGAGCTGCACACTCGTGCGGGGAGCCCGCTGATGCGCACCCAGGCCCTCGGCGCCGGGTTGGTGGCGCAGACCCAATTCGCAATGGCCCCGTTCCGGCTCCATCGCCCCACCACCATCGAGGACGCCCTGGCGATCGTGTCCGAACATCCGGATGCCGTCATCGCCGCCGGCTGCTCGGATCTGGTCGCCCAGATCCGTGAGGGCTGCGCCCCAAACACGTTGGTGTCGCTGCAGAAGGTCGATGCGCTCCGCGCAATCAGACACGAGGCCGGCGTACTTCATATCGGCCCGATGGTGACCCACCACATGGGTGCGACGGACGAGATCGTCGGCACCGCGATCCCGAACCTCGTGGCCGCGTGGGCGTCGATCGCGACCGTCCGGATCCGCTACACCGCGACCGTCGGCGGAAACCTGATGGCGCGGCGGTACCGATACGAGATGCCGCTGCTTCTCGGGGCGCTCGACGCGGACCTGATCTACGACGCCGGCGCGCTCTCCCGCCCGGTCGCGTCGTTGTGGACGCAGAACCCATCCGCGTTGGAGCGACTGTTGACCGACGTCACCGTACGAACGGACGACCTAGTCTGGTTCGGATATGAGCGTTCGATGCGTCCGACGGCGACAGTGGCCCTCGCGGTGCGTCGCAACCCCGACGGCACCCTGCAGGTGCGCGCGCAATCGGGATCTGAGTACCGCCACGGATTCGCTCTGACGGCCGATACCGGCGCCCGCGAACTCGATCCGCTCGAGGTGAGTGCGCAGCTTGCCCAGCAGCTACCGGACGATTGTGCCGATTACACCGGCTCGGTGGAGTACCGCCGGCACCTGGTGCGTGTGTTGACGCGCCGCCTGCTCACCGCGGCGTGTGCGCAGCTGAAGGGAACGACAACGAGATGACCGAGTACCCCGATCGCGAGACCGACCGATCCGCTGCCCCCGACGGAGAACTCGACACCTGCATCGAGTTCGCCCTGAACGGCGTCAAGCAGACCGTGCGCGTCGCCGCCAACGCCATCCTGCTCGACGTCCTGCGGAACAACCACGGCTGCAACGGCGTTCGCGGTTCCTGTGAGCGCGGGGTCTGTGGAGCGTGCACCGTGCTCGTGGACGATCTGCCCGTCGCCTCCTGTTCGACGTTTGCGTTCAGCATCGACGGCGCCTCGGTCGAGACAGTGGAAGGGTTGGCCGCGCCCGACGGCACGCTGTCCCCGCAGCAACGTGCATTCTCCGAGTGCGGGGGTTTCCAGTGCGGCTTCTGCACGTCCGGGATGTTGATGCTCACCACCGGGCTGCTGCGTCAGGACCCACAACCCGATCGCGGCACCATCCGCGAATGGATCAGTTCCAACACCTGTCGTTGTACCGGATACGAGATGATCCTCGAATCGGTCGAGCGCGCTGCCGAACTGACCGGTGAGACGAACGGGGAATCCGCGTGACCGCGACACCCGAGTCCTTCACTCACGACGTCCACTCCGACGCCGCGAGCGCCGGATACACCGTGTTTCCGCTGCCGACAGCCTCTCCGGACAAGCGAGTGACCGGACGCGATCTGCCGCGCGCGGACGCTGCGGTCAAGGTGACCGGCAAAGCGGTCTACAACACCGACATCGTGCGACCGGGCATGCTGCACGCGAAGGTGCTGCGTAGTCCGCACGCGCACGCTCGAATCGTCGCCATCGATGCGAGCGCCGCCCAGGCACTGGACGGCGTCACCGCGGTACTCACCCGCAACGAAACCGACAGCCTGGCGTGCTACGGCACCATGGTCAAGGACCAGCCGGTCGTCGCGACGGACGCCGTCCGCTATGTCGGCGACATCGTCGCCGCCGTCGCTGCGGTAGATGAGCGCACCGCCCTCGCGGCACTGGACCTCATTCAGGTCGAATACGAGATCCTGCCCGCGGTATTCGACGTCGACGAGGCCCTCGATCCGTCGTCACCGACCATCCATCCGCGCGTGCCGCGCGGCGGTCTGCCCCCGTACCGGAACGGCGCGTCGGCGTCGCTGCGCAGCGACCACAATGTCAGCTACGAATTCCGTTACAGCACAGGCTCACCCGAGGTGTGGGACGAATGCGACCACATCTTCGAGGACACCTTCCTCTTCTCCCGGATGAACCACATGCACCTCGAACCGTTCGTCACGGTCGCGGAGGCAACCGACGAACAGATCGAGGTCTGGACGGCGACGCAGAGCCCGTTCAACCTTCGCCAGGAACTCGGGCACGTCTTCAACCTCCCTGAAAACCGGATCCGGGTGCACGTCGCCCTGCTCGGCGGCGCGTTCGGCGCGAAGAACGGCCCGAAGGCCGACCCGGTCGCCATCCGCCTGTCCCAGCTCAGCGACGGCCGACCGGTGCGATTCTGCATGAGCACGGAAGAGGGCTTCCTCACCGTCTCGCAGCACGCCGCGAAGCTCATCGTCAAGGCCGGCGTCAAGGCCGACGGCACCTTTATCGCCCGCCAATCCACAGTGCTCCTCGACAGCGGGGCATACGCCGAACACAGTCCGGCGGTGGCCGAGAAGGCCGGCTATCGCATGCCGGGCGCGTACCGCTGGCAGCACATCGACACCGTCTGCAAGGCGGTCACCACGAACACGGTGCCCGCCGGCGCCATGCGCGGCTTCGGGGCCACCCAGACCACGTGGGCCGGCGAGCGTCAGATCGACCTCATCGCGCAGCGACTCGGCATCGATCCGTACGAACTGAGGCTGAAAAACCTCAAAAAGCTCGGCGAAGAATTCGTGCCCGGGGATGCGGGGATCGACTCCGATCTCGCCGAGGGAATTCGCCTTGTCGCGGACGCTATCGGCTACCACGACAGGGATCGCAGCGGAAACCGCGGCATGGGGGTATGCGTCGGTCTCAAGGACAGCGGCGGCGGCAACAAGCCCGCGATGGCGCGGGTCAAGGTGACCGCCAACGGCGACGTCTTCCTCAATTGCGCGCTCACCGAAATGGGCCAGGGCGGGCACTCGGCGATGTCCCAGATCGTCGCCGACGTCCTGCGCACCAGCCGCGACCGCGTCGTGTACACGCGCATCGACACCGACCACACCCCCTTCGATCAGGGCACCAACGCCTCGTCCGGCGTGGTGGTGATGGGACAGGCCGTCCGGAACGCGGCGGAGAACCTGCGTAGACAAGTGCTCGAGTGGGCCGGTGAACAATTCACCCTCGACCCGGCCACCGCGGTGCTCGACGACTGGACGGTGCGCACCCCCACGGGCGAGGTATATCCGCTGTTCGAACGGATCATGGAGTTCTTCGGCCACACCGGGTTCGAGTTCTCGGCCGACGGCTATTACAAGGTGCGCAATGATGCCGATGCACCCTTGGCCGCCCGGTGTGTCTTCTACGAGATCGGTTGGGCGGCAGCCGAAGTCGGAGTCGACCCGGAGACCGGCAGGGTTACGGTCCTGCAGCTCGTGGTCAGTGGTGACGCGGGCAAGGTGATCAACAAGATCGGCTGCCGCGGTCAGGATGAAGGCGCCGCCGTTCTGGGACTCGCGCAGGCTCTGTTCGAGGAAATGCGCTACGAGAACGGTGAACTTCTCAACGCAGAGGCACTGCTGTACCGCGTCCCACTCGCCGAGGACCTCCCCGAGCGGTTCGTCTCGATCACCCAAGAGCAGGGACACGGCGCCGGCCCCTTCGGCGCCAAAGGCATGGGGGAAGGCGGCATGCTCCCCATCGCCCCGGCAATCGCCCAGGCCATCGCCGACGCGGTCGGTGCCCAGCTCACCGAGTTGCCGATGACACCAGAACGCGTCTTCCGTGCACTCTCAACCGGCGACGTGCCCGGTCTCCCGCCGTTGTCGCAACCCTGAATGCAACCGGACCTGAGACCACCGGTCGTCGGCACAGACGCCGACGACCGGAACGTCGACCCGAGCAGGACCCGACGGCGGCATCCTCACGCGCAACGTCGCTGTTCCTGCGTCGCAGCGACACTTCGGCGCCGCATCCACACCCCCGCCCGCCACCAACACCGGAACAAGTACACCGTGCCACGGCTCGTACCGGGCCGGCACATCCCGCCACGTCGTACCCGAATCCGCCACCGGATCCCGTCCACGAGCTCCGCTGGAGGACTGCGAACCCACCGCCCGGACCCCGAGTTCGTGCCGCGGCGCGTCTCCAGCTTGTGGCCTGTCATGCCTGCCAATTTGGAGAGCCGGGTCGCCGCCGACCGGAGATCTTCAGCGACTGGCTGGTGCTGGCGGTGGCGTTTGGGCTGGTGTCGTTGGCGCCGAGCAGGAGGGCGCCAACAAGGTTGCCGATGTCAATGACCTGCCCTTCCGGAAGCGGATCGATGACCGGTCACCCCCCAAGAGCTCCGGGTGTCGGCTGGTTACGGGTTGTTCGGTTCCCGCTAGAAGATGGCCCGTGGGATCAGCCCGGTGGTTCGTCCATCCTGATCAAGGACATGTCCTGCCCTCTTGAATGTGTGGAGGCTGATGAACCGGTCCGAAATGGTGATGGACGGAAGTTCTCGCGTGAGTGCAGCCGCGAATGGCGCGATCTCGCTAATCGTCTGAAACCACATCGTGGCGACGAGTGTCGAGGTTCCGGTAGTGGCGTTTGCAATTCGGCATTTTGGAATTCGGCTCAATAGGTTGCCGACCGTGTTCAACTCGCTCGGTGCGGTCGTGATCATGAAAGTCGTCTCAACGACTGGTCCGACAAGTGTGTTCGCTCCCTCGCAGCGCAGGGCCACGTGGCCCCCGTCGATCAGTCTTTCGACGCGGCGTCGCGCGGTCGGTCCGGTCACATCGCATTGCTCGCCGAGTGTGGTCCATGCTTGACGCCCATCTTTCGCGAGAGCTCCGAGCAGAGAACGATCGAGATCGTCCAGGAATGGAATCGATTTCCTGCGTGTGGGCGCTGCCTGGGGTAATTGGAGAAGATGGGCCTGTTCCAGGTCTAACGCCTGGACGCGCCACCGCGCGCCTTCTGTGTAGTTGGTGAGCACGACCGTCGTTGCCACCGACCTGATTCCTTCGATCACCTCGATGCGATCGGTGAGCAGACGGGTGAGGTCGGCAATGCTGGACACGAACACGATCACATGGAAGTCCGACGTCCCGGATGTGCTCGATACCGTGTCGACTGCCGGTTCGGCAATCAGGGCTTCTACAACGTCATGCTTGCTCTGGGGTCTGCAGGTGATCGCAAGCCATGCGGCACATCCGAATTGCAGGAAGGTCGGGCCCGGAGCCACCGCGATCCATGCCGAGCCGCTCTCGGACAACAGCTTCCATCTTCGGGCGAGTGTCTTCGGCGAGTACTGAAGCGCCTCCGCCAAGTCCGCCCAGTCAGCGCGGGGGTTGAGCTGCAGCGCGCCGATAATTGCAAGGTCCAGTTCTGCTGCAGCCTGAGAGGTCATATTGGACATTATGGCCGTAAAAATTATGGAAATCGGCCAAAACCCAGGTCTCGTGAGGTGCGGCACTCAGAGTGGTTGAGCGCGAGTTGCGCAACCGGGACTCCCGGCGCACGAAGTCGAGGTCGATGCATGTGGACACAATCAGTCAGGGGTGAGGAAGGTGCCGTCCAACGGGCGGGTAGACAGCGGGCGGGCGTTGTGGCGCACGTAGTCGGGGCTGGCACCGGTCCCGCTCTCCTGCTGCGCGGAATCGGTGGTAGCGCCGACAGTTTCGCACCGCAATTCGGTGAGCTCAACAGTTCCCTGAGGATGCTCGCGTGGGACGCCCCCGGTTACGGGCGCAGCGGGGATCCCGGACGTCGGTTCGACCTGGACGACTACGCTGACGCGGCCGAGGTGATCAGGGGCCGCTGCGGCCAGGTAGGCCAGATGCGTCCTGGTGGTCCACCCATCTCGGGAGCGCCGCAACGCGTGGTCGGCGGGCTCGATCTCGACCCCGCCGGGCGGCACGGACTGCGCCTCGGGAGCCCAGCGCACGCCCGCCGCGTGCTGGTGAGCCTGCGCGATGGTCGCGTCCACGCTGACGTCCCACACGATCGCACCCCGCGGCTTGGGTGGGTGCCGGCAACCCTGTCAGGATCCGCATCTCTGCGGACCTTTCTGTTCGTGGTGTGCCAGCTTGCCGCTGACCATGTTTCGCAAATTAATCCCACGTGGATTTCTCTTGCTTTCCGCCCACGAGTGTAAATCGTTAACTGTGCGCACGGTCTATTTCTTCGTGCGAGCCATGCGTGGCTGATTCCGCCGAGGTGTGTAGCGGCGTTTCGGGCGGGGGAATCCATTTTCCGCTCTATTTCATCTGTCACTCAGTGCCTGAATCTTGCGGCCTCGGGTTCGACATAACAGCAGGTTGAGGGCTCAAACTTTAAGAAATGAGAGCTTGCGCACAACTAGCCTCAGCGTTAAGATATTGACCACTTAAGTAATTTGCAGGTTTGCAACTGTGCTCGTTATTCAGAAACAGAGGCTCCCTAGAACGCTCTGATTCGCCACGCGGTTCATGCGCCGCGTGATCGCATGTTCGTCAAATAGCCGGGAGGCACAATATGGGTGGTGCAGTCGCACGACCAGCGGGCGCAGGCTCGCCGAAGAAGGTCGCGCTAGCGAGCCTGATCGGCACAACCATCGAGTGGTACGACTTCTTCATCTACAGCACCGCAGCGGTGCTCGTCTTCAACCATCACTTCTTCCCCAGCTTCGACCCGGCCATCGGAACACTGCTGGCCTTCTCGACCTTCGCCGCCGGCTTCGTCGCCCGCCCGATCGGAGCCATCGTCTTCGGTCACTTCGGGGACAGGGTGGGCCGAAAATCGATGATGGTCGTCACCATCTTGATCATGGGCGTCGCCACCGTGCTGATCGGCCTGCTGCCGACCTATGCCACCATCGGCGCTTTCGCCCCGGTGCTGCTGGTGCTGCTGCGACTGACGCAAGGCTTCGCGCTCGGCGGCGAATGGGGTGGCGCTGCGCTCATGGCCACGGAGCATTCACCCAATAGCCGACGTGGTTTCTTCGGCAGCTGGCCGCAGGCGGGGGTGGCGGTCGGACTGATCCTGGCGATGACCGTGTACCTACCCCTCGATGCAATGGCCGATGATCACTTCATGGCCTGGGGGTGGCGTGTTCCGTTCCTGCTCAGTGCGGTACTGGTGATCACCGGACTGATCATCCGAGTACAGGTCGCGGAGAGCCCGGAGTTCGACCGGGTCAAGGATGTGCACGCGGTCGTGCGCCTGCCCATCATCGAAGTTCTTCGCACACACCCGAAGCAGGTCCTCCTAGTCGCCGGCGCCAGCCTGTCGCCGGGCATCTTCTTCTACCTCCTGACGGTGTACAACTTCGTCTACACGCAAGAGGCAGGCGGCCTGAGCCAAAGTTCCATGCTGATTCTGGTGATCGTCACCTCCGCGGTCGGATTTGTGGTCACCCCGATCGCAGGTGCGCTCTCCGACAGGTTCGGCCGGCAACGGCTCTTCCTGCTCGGCCTTGCCCTCATCGGTTCTCTCGTCTTCCCCCTCTACTGGGCGCTCGACTCGGGCTCGTACGGCTTCATCGCCGTCTGCTACGTCGCCGCGACCATCGCCGTATACATCCCGTGGGCGCTGCAGCCGGCATACTTCTCCGAGGCGTTCGACGCACGAGTCCGCTACAGCGGGCTGTCGTTGGCCACCACCCTCGGCAACCTCTTGGGCAGCGCTATCGCGCCTCTCATTGCCGGCACACTACTCAGCGCAACTCATGCGTCCATCTCCATTTCCCTGTATGTCTTCGTCACCGCAGCAACGTCGTTCGTCTGCGTACTGGTGCTCGGACGGACGAACCGGAAAAAAGACACGCAAGCCGACAGCGGAATCGGCACCGATAACGTGAGCGGGCTCCGCACTCCCACCTACTCGGAGTGATACCCCTCATGGACGTCGCCTCTCGGGCACGGAAGCACTCACAATGACAGCGAACTCTGAATCGGGTCCCACAGCTCCTGAAAGAACAACCTCTCAGAGAAGGGGTGCTCACCGTCCTGTGCTCTAGGGGTTCAGGCTCCGCCCGCCGCGGCACAGAATTCGCCCCATCTAGTAACAGATAACACGCTGACGGAAGGAAACCCTATGAGCAGCAATGAATCACGCTATGAAACATTCACCCTGGAACGCGCAACACCAACCATCGGGGCATTCATCCACGGCCTGGATCTTCGTGACGAGATCACACCGCAGTGCCAGACCGAACTGCGCACAGCCTTCCTGGAACACGAAGTCCTGTTTCTTCGCGATCAGCACCTCGAGCCACAAGATCAGCTCCGATTCGCGAAGGTGTTCGGAGACCCCCAGGAGGTAAGTGCATTCTTTCCCTCCCTTCCGGGAAACCCGTTCATCGAGGTGCTCGAATCTCGCGGTCGCGCAGCCGGAACCGACGTCTGGCACTCCGATCTGACCTGGCAGGCGACTCCAAATTCCGCGACCTGCCTCCACGCCCAGGACATCCCGCCCTGCGGCGGTGACACACTGTGGTCGAGCATGACCGCCGCATATGACGCGCTGCCGGAGACGATGAAGAACCTCATCGACGGACTCGAGGCCGTGCACGATTGGGAAAAGGAACTGACCGGCGTCGTCCGCCAAGGAGAGGACGGCGAAGCACGGTACGAGGAAACACGCCGAAAGTATCCTCCGATGACCCACCCCGTCGTGCGCAAGCATCCGGAAACCGGTCGCAGACTCGTCTACGTCAACGAGTTGTTCACCTCACGCATCTCCGGGGTTCCGCCGCAGCTGAGCGACTCGCTACGAAACATGCTCACGGGCCTCGCCAAGACCCCGGAATATCAGGTCCGATTCCGTTGGGAACCGAACTCCCTGGTGATCTGGGACAACCGGTCGACGCAACACTACGCGGTCGGCGACTACCACCCGCACTACAGGCGCATGCACCGCGTCACCCTCAGAGGCGACCGCCCAGCCTGACACCCGGTAGCCTGCTGGGCGACCAGATCACCGGTCGCCCAGCAGCACTCATCCCCTCCTCGCTTTGGCGCGGATAGATAGATCCGCAACTGCAGAATATCTACCGGGGCAGGGGATCGAGGAAATCCCCGTCTCCGTCTTCATTCGCCATTCCCTCTGTCATGGTTGCCGGTCCTGCTCGACGACCCACGCTGCGATCTGCGCGCGGGAGGTGAAACCGAGTTTGGTGAGTAGGTGCTCCACGTGACCTTGCGCAGTGCGGGGCGATATCACCAGTCGTGCGGCGATCGCCCTGTTGGTCAGGCCCTCGGCGGCGATCAGTTCGGCAACCTGCCGTTCACGTTTGGTCAGTTTCACTGAGGTATCAGGCGACGCGTCCGGGAGCCGATCGCCGAGGGCATAGGCGATGGCGGCGTCAAAGCCCAAGCGCCGACCCTCTCGGCGCGCCGCCTCCACGGAGCTCTTGCCGAGCGCTCCATAGGCTCTCTGTTCGGACTCCTCGCGGGAGACGAGTAATTGGGGAAACCCCACCGTGGGGCTGCCCACGGTGCGTCCGAGTTCGTCGGCGGCCGCCATCAGGATGACCGCGCGTCGCGCGTCATGCGCTTCGGCGGCGATCGAGCCCAGTGTCTCGAGGCACGCGATGGCGGTGCGCGGGGTGTTCACCCGCCGGGTCAACTGCAGTGACTGTTCGAGTAGCCGAACTGCCCGATCGGTATCACCGTGGCGCCACACTGCATCGCCCATGGCCCAGAGCGCGAACGACTGGTACATCGATTCACCGTGCGCCCGTGTGATCGCGACGATCTGTTCGTAACAGTCACTCGCCCGCTGGGATTCGCCAAGTTGTTCGTAGGCCATCCCCAGCCGGTGCAGGACCCCGACGTGTGAAACGTCCTCCTGTGTGCGGAAAACGGCGCCGGCGCTTTCGAGTCGCGCGCAGGCGCGAGTGGGATCACCCCGGAAAAGGGCGAGGAGGCCGTCCGCGTACTCGATGTATGCATGGCTCACCGCGTCGGTCGTCTGTCCGGCCAGCCTGCGGCCCTCCTCCACCAGTGCGGCCCCCGCGGAGAGGTCGCCCTGCAATTCGGCCAGCACGCTGCAGGCGTACACCGCTTTGATCCGCTCCAGGGTCGGCTCAGCTGGCAGGTGTGCAAGGACGCGGCCCAGCCAGTACCGCCCCTCGCTGAGCAAGCTCCGGGAGAGCCAGAAGGGGAGCAAGCTCGCGGCGATGCGAAGTCCGATGTTGGGGCTGTCGGACACGCAGAACTCCATCGCCTCCCGTAGATTCGCTTGTTCTCGCTCGAATCGTGCGATCCAGTCCAGTTGCCGGGAGCTGATCCACTCGGCCTCAGCCTCGGCGGTCAGTTGCTCATACCAGTCGCGGTGCCGTCGACGCAGTTCGACATACTCCTCGGTGGCCTGGAGCTTCTCATGCCCGTACTCGCGCAGGGTCTCGAGCAGCCGAAAGCACACGGCCGAGCCGGATTCCACCCGGATCACGATCGATTTGTCCACCAGGGAGGCCACGACGTCAAGCGGATCCGACGATGCCAGGCCCATCCCGCAGACCCGTTCCACCGCATCGAGTTCGAAGCTACCGGCGAAAACGGACAGCCGAGACCACAACAGTTGCTCCTGCGGGGTGCACAGATCGTAGCTCCAATCGATACACAGCCGAAGGGTCTGCTGACGAGAGGGTGCGCCTCGGCTGCCGCGGGTCAGCAGCGTGTAACGGTCGGTCAGCCGCGCAAGGATCTGCTCGGGCGACATCGCCCGCAACCGTGTCGCCGCCAGTTCGATCGGCAGCGGCAATCCGTCCAGTCGATGGCAGATCCCGGCGACCGCGACACCGTTGTCCTCGGTTAGCTCGAATCCGGGCACAGCTGCGGCTGCGCGATCGGCGAACAAGGTCACCGCATCGTAGCTGGGCAGCCCCTGCAGGGAGGGCGGTCGGTCGGGGTCGGGGACAGTGAGCGGGGGCACCCGGAGCAGGGATTCCCCGCCGATACCGAGTGGCTCACGGCTGGTGGCGAGGATTCGCAATCCCGGACATGTCCGCAGCAGCGTCTCGGCCAACCCCGCGACCCCGCCGAGGATGTGCTCGCAGTTGTCGAAGACCAGCAGCAGCTCGCGCGGCACCAGAAATTCCACTAGCACCTCGAGCAACGGCCTGGCCGAGTGATCACCCAATCCGAGAGAGGCGGCGACCATGTCGACGAGCAACGACTCGTCCCGCAGCTCGGCCAGCTCCACGAGCCACACTCCGTCGGCGTAATCGCGGTGCGTGATGGTCGCGACCCGCAACGCCAGACGCGTCTTCCCCACGCCACCGATCCCGGTGAGCGTCACCAAACGGGACACCGACAACAGGTTCTTGAGTTCTGTCACCTCGTTCCGTCGGCCGACGAAACTGGTGAGTTCCAGGCGAATGTTCGTCTTGACGTCCCCGACGGTGCGCGCCATCGTCAGGCGCTGCACGACAGAGTTCGGCAGTTTCCGCGGCGCGGACCCCGTATCGCCTCGCAGGGCCATCGCGTCGGCCGCAGATCCTCGGTGGAGCTGGATCTCGCGGAGTTCGTCGCCGAGCTGGACGGCGGACGGGCGGTCGTGCGGATTCGCCGACATCGCCCGCTCGATCACTTCCGCCACATCGGCGGAGATTCCCTGCTCACGTAGATTCGGCACCGGCTGTGTTGTGATCCTCAGGAACTGGGCAACCAGCTGTTCACCGCTGCGCCGTTCGAACGCGGCGTGGCCGGTGAGCGCGCAGAACAGCGTCGCCCCGAGACCGTAGATATCCGAACTGGAGGTCGGCGGATCGCCTGCCAGCACCTCGGGCGCGGTGAATGCCGGCGAGCCGGTCACGGTGCCGGTGGCCGTCTCGAATCCTCCGGAGATGTGCGCGATACCGAAGTCGGTCAGCGCGGGTTCGCCGTAGTCAGTGAGCAGGATGTTCGCCGGTTTCACGTCGCGGTGCAGGATGCCGAGCCGGTGCGCCGTCTCCACCGCGCCGGCCAGCTTTACTCCGAGCCGCAGCGCGTCGCCCAATGGCAGGGGACCGTGGTCTCGGATCCGCACCTGCAAGGAATCCTGCGGGTGATAGGGCATGACGATGTAGGGGCGGCCGGTGGCGGTGGCACCGACTTGCAGGACAGGGACGATGTTCGGGTGGCCGGTCAACCTGCCCATCGCCTGCTGTTCCCGGAAGAATCGTGCCCGGTTCTCCGCTTCCATGTCGGCGGTGAGGACCTTCACCGCGACCGTTCGGTCCAGCTCAGTCTGGATGCACCGGTAGACAACGCCGAAGCCACCGCGGCCGATTTCCTGGGCGTCTTCGAGCCCGGCGGCTGCTAGCTCCGCTGTGACTGAAGCATCCACCGCGCGCTGTGTCCGGTACGGATCGGCATCAACCATCGGCTACGCCGATTCACCCGATCCGAGACACCCTTGACGATGCAGCACGGCGCTCACCTCACGAAAACGTCCTACCAGGATATCGCTGCAACGCTCGAGCCTGGACACCACCGCCCTCTCCGAAATCCACTGGCAGTCGTTAGTCCGGAGAAGAGACGTTCTGCAGGATCTTGATGGGAGGCTCCTTGTCGGTGCTCGGCGGCCGGGCCTGGCGACGCGGGTCCAACCTATCTGTTACTCCCAGTTTCCCGTACTCGGCCTAGCCGCTCAGATCGTGGCCGGTGGCCGCGCGCGCGTAGGAGTGGAGGCTGGCGATCACCTCTGCGCGGCTGCGACGTCCGGCCAGCACCTCCATCTGGTAACCGTCCTCCATGGCCACGAAGTTCGCTGCGAGCAGGCGCGGCGGGTCGGTGAGCGTGAAGTGGCCCTGCGTCTGTCCGATGACGAGAATGCTCGAGTAGACGGCGATTTGACGTTCGGTCAGGGAACTGTCGAGGGCCGCCGCCTTGGCGTCGCGGAGAGTTCTCGGCCAGCACTCGAACAGGAGTCGGACCAGTTCGTCGTCCGGACCGCCGGCAACGCCGTGGTCGATGCAGGCCCGGAGGCGGTCGCGCGCGTCGGGGAACTGGTCGGCGACGCGCTCGCGCTCCTGACTGAAGCGCTCGATGGCCCGCTGATACGTGTCGTAGATCAACGCGTCCAGGTCGCCGTAGTACAGCACCGCGGCCGGAGTGACGCCGGCCTGCTCCGCGATGTCGCGAAGACGCACTCCCTCCAGTCCGCGCGCGAGCACGGCACGCTGGACGGCCTCCCCGAGTTCGGCCCGGCGGGCCCCCTGATCCTTCTTCCGCGCCACTGCCGTCGCCCCTGTTCGCCCTAGTTCTTATACGGAGATTTAAACAATACCTGCCCAGCTATTGACAGGTAGATCACACTTCTCTTAAATTTTTGTTTAACGAATCCGTTCCGAACTCAGGAGTCCACCGTGTCGACCAACCCCACCGACGCCGAGACCAGCCTCGACCCACCACCCACGCCCACCGGGAAGGGACTCCGGGGCGGCTCCGTCGGCCTGCTCGCCTCGGTCGCACTCGGCCTGTCCTCGGTCGCGCCGGCCTACAGCATCGCGGTCACCCTCGGCTTCGTGACGATGGTCGTCGGCAACCTCGCGCCCGCCGCCCTCCTTCTCGGATTCGTGCCGATCCTCCTGACCGCGTTCGCCTTTCGCGAGTTGAACCGGGAGATGCCGGACTGCGGCACCACGTTCGTCTGGACCACCCGCGCGTTCGGTCCGCACACGGGGTGGCTCTCCGGCGGCTGGGTGGTGCAGATCGCGACCCTCATCGCGATGACGGCACTCGCCCGAGTCGGAGCCGGGTACCTCCTGACCCTGCTCGGCCTGGATTCGCTGGCGTCCGACAACGTCGCGGTGATCGTCACCGCGGTCCTGATCGTCGCCGCGGTCACCACCATCGCCTACCGCGGGCTGCAACTCGCGGCCTCCGTGCAATACGTGCTGCTGGGGCTGCAACTGGTCGCCCTGTTCGGGTTCGGAGCGGCCGCGTTCGCCCGCACCGGCGCCTCCGCACCGAGCCTGTCCTGGCTCAATCCGTTCGCGTTCGGCGGCTTCGGCCCCTTCGCGGAGGCGGTGCTGCTGTGCCTGTTCATCTACTGGGGCTGGGACGCGCTGATCACCGTCAACGAGGAAACCCGTGACAGCGACCGCATCCCGGGTCAGGCCGCGGTGATCTCCACCCTCGTCCTGCTGGGCACGTACCTCTTCACCGGATTCGCCGCGATCAGCTTCGCCGGCATCGGCACCGACGGGCTGGGCCTGGGCAATCCCGACAACGCGGGAGACGTACTCGCCACGCTCGGGCCGCCGGTTCTCGGCGCGGGCCTGTCGAAGGTGGTCGAACTCGCCATCTGCGTGTCGGCGATCTCGGCGCTGCTCACCTGTGTCATCGGCAGCTCACGCGCCACCCTCTCCATGGGCGCCCACGGCGCACTGCCCCGCACCTTCACCCGAATTCACCCCACCTACCGCACCCCCGCGTTCGGCACCGTGTTCTTCGGGGCGACCGCCGCGGTCCTGCTCACCGCCCTCACGCTCGTCTCCGGCAACTTCCTCGGCGACGCGATCCTCTCGATCGGCCTGCTCATCGCGTTCTACTACGGCGTCACCGGTCTCGCCTGCGTCTGGTACTTCCGCCACCGCCTGACCGACTCGCCGCGCGACCTGTTCCTCCGGGGCATCCTGCCCGCACTGGGCGGGACGATCATGCTCGCCGCCTTCGCGCGCAGCGCCCACGACATGCTCGACCCGGACTACGGGGCCACCTCGTTCCACGGCATCGGCGGGGTGTTCCTGCTCGGTGTCGGCTCGATCGCCGTCGGCGCCGTGGCGATGCTGCTGGTCCGCACCCGGTTCCGCCGCTTCTTCCGAGACGGCCGGACCGCCGTCACCGCACTGACCGTCACAGAGGACTGAACCATGCGCACACTGACCATCGCCGCCATCCAGACCGCCCCGATCCCGTTCGATGTGGAGGCCACCTGGCAGCGATTCGCCGACCAGGTCCGCGCCGTGCGCGACACCTTCCCGCACGTCGAACTCGTCGTGGTTCCCGAACTCGTGCTGGCCGCGGAGGCACCCCTCCTGCAGGCCCGCGCCGACTGGATGGACCGGGTGGCACTGCCACTCGCCGGCCCGCACATCGACCGGATCTGCGCACTCGCCGAGGAGACCGGTCTGTGGCTGGTCCCGGGAAGCCTCTACGAGCGCGGTGACGACGACAAGATCCACAACACCGCGATCGCCGTCTCACCTGTCGGCGAGGTCGTCGCCCGGTACCGCAAGGTCTTCCCCTGGCAGCCCTACGAGCAGACCGCGCCGGGCAGCGAGTTCGTCGTCTTCGACATTCCCGGCACCGGCCGGATCGGTCTGGCCATCTGCTACGACGGCTCCTTCCCGGAGACCGCACGCCAACTGGCCTGGCTCGGCGCGGAAGTGATCATCCAACCCACCCTCACCACCACCCGCGACCGCGAGATGGAACTCGTCTGCTCCCGCGCCAACGCGTGGACCAACCAGGTGTACGTCGTCAACGTCAACGGCGCCGACCCGGCCGCAGTCGGTGCCAGCGTCGTCGTCGACCCCGAGGGCATCATCCGCCAGCAGGCCGGGTCGGGCGAAGAAGTGCTCGTCGACACCCTCGACCTCGACGCCGTGACCCGGGTCCGCACCTACGGCACGTTCGGCCTCAACCGCCCCTGGGACCAGATCGCCCGGTACGGCGAAGGGATCCGACTCCCGATGTACGGCGGCGCGGGCATCCACACGCCTCCGTGGCACGACACCGCCGTGCCGATCGCGGCGTCCACGCCCAGCTGACCCGCCCTCCCGGAAGGGGCGGTCACGAGAGACCCGCCCCTTCCGGGACCGGTCCTGGATAATTGCCAGAGTGAGGCCCCTCGCTGCTTCGTCCGTCGACACGGTCCTGCAGGACTATCAGCCGCGCATCCTGCGCCGCTACCTGTGGATCACGACTGCGCTGCACCTGGCGGGGTTCGTCCTCCCTCCCATGGTCGGGTTGTCGATCCGGCCGGAGACCGTCGCCGCTCGCACGGCCGGCGTTGTTCTCGGAGTGTTCGCACTCGTCGTGCTGCACCGGGGCGGGCGCAGGCCGAGCCGACGGGCCTACCAGGTCTGCACGGCGGCGGCACTGCTCGCCACACCGATCGTGATGTCCGGTCTCGTTCTCGCCGTCGCCCAACTGCTCTGCGCGATCGCGGCGATGTTCCTGGCGATGTATTTCGTCGTGTTCTACCCGAAACGGCAGTCGCGGCTCCTCGTCGGATGCCTCACCGGGTTGATGGTGGTCGGAGTCGTCGTCGCACCCACCGCCTTCACGCTGGTGCCGGTCGAGGTGGACACGGTGACCGTGAAGGCCGCCGTTCTCGTCGTGGCCGTCACCTGCGTACTCGGTGCGGCCGAGATGTTCGGATCCCTCACCCGGACCCTGATCGAATCGGCCAGCACCGACGGACTGACGGCCCTGCTCAACCGCGCCGGTTTCGAGCTCGCGTTCCGGCACGCCCTCGAAAGCGCGGGTACCGGACAGGTCTCCGTGACGTTGGTCCTCATCGACGTCGACCAGTTCAAGTCGACCAACGATCACTACGGCCACGCCGCGGGCGACGCTGTTCTCGTCGACCTCGCGAACTACCTCGCCGAGCACATGCCCAGCGGCGCCCTTCTCGCCCGGGTCGGCGGCGACGAGTTCGTCACCTGCGTGGTCGGCGAGCACCACGCGGAGCTGCCCGGCGCGATGGCGCAACTCGCCCGGGAAAGCCCTACCCCGTTCAGCTTCGGCGCGGCGTCGTGCACCGGAGAGGCCGACCCACTCACCGCGCTCTATCGAACCGCCGACCGCGAGCTGTACACGGCGAAGCAGCGACAGCACCCACCCGACCCGCCCGCCGACGAACCCACACTGCGGACGGGGTGAAACGCCCGGGCAGACGCCGCACTCCGAGTCATTCGGCGATTCGCGCGGTCACCGGACGACGGTCCGCCGGCTTCACGTGGGTGACCATCCACACCGCGGCGACGACGAGCGCGCAGCCGGCGAACTGCCCGATGCTGGGACGCTCGTGCACGATCACGATGGAGAACAGCATCGCCAGGACCGGCTGGAGCAGCAGCAATGTGGCGCCCACCTCGGCGGCGAGCCGCGGCAGGGCGAATCCGATGAGGACCCAGCCGAGCACCTGGCTGCTCAGCGACAGTGCCGCCAACCATCCCAGCGCGGGCCATCCCGGCGTGAGGTCCACCGTTCCCCACAGTGATCCCACTGCGGTCCCGACGACGCCCGCGGCGATCGTCGACACGAAGACCTGCGACGACGCCCGGTGTGCAGACCCGGCTCGGCCGATGACGAAGATGTAGATCCCGTAGGCCACGCCCGCCGCCAGCGACAGCAGAGTTCCGAGGAACAGTTGGTCGCCGTCGCCGCTGCCGCCGAGGATTCCGCCGGCGAGAGCCACACCGGCGAACAGGAAGGGAACGGCCACGACGAACCGGACCGGCACCCGCGCACGGAAGACGACCCACGCGAGCAGTGGCACGACGACGACTTGCACGTTGACGACGACGGTGGAGATGCCGGCCCCGATCAGGTGGATCGATCGTGCCCACAGCGCGAAGTCGACGCCGAGCATCATCCCGCCGAGCACCTGGGCCGCGATCACCCGGCGCGGGATCCCGCCGTACCGCCGGAACTCCTGCAGGGCAAGGAGACCGAGGATGGGCAGCGCCAGCACACACCGGAAGAACGTCGACGTGGCCGGCTCCACCCCGGACAACTTGATGAGACTGCCGGTCAGCGAAGTCGCCACCGCGCCGGCCAGAACCAGGAGTCGCGGATCCACGGACGCGACGCTGAACGAGGGGCTGACGAGGGCACGGGGACGCAAACGGAGGGCGGTAGTCACACCGAGAATTCTCCGAGGCTCCAACCATTACAACAAGTGAATAGTCGTGTCATGAAAGCAGTAGGATTACTACCATGTTGAGTGTCGATCGCCTCCGCGCGTTGTGCGCTGTCGCCGAACACGGATCGATCGGCGCCGCAGCCCGCGCCCTGCACGTGACACCGTCCGGGGTGTCGCAGCAACTCGGCAAGTTCGAACGGGAGGTCGGTGTCGAACTCCTGGTACCTGCGGGCCGCGGCGTTCAGCTCACCGATGCGGGCCGGCTCCTGGCCCGTCGCGGGCAGGAAGTGATATCGCTTCTGGCGCAGGCCGAATCCGAGGTCGTCTCCCTCGACCGCGATGTGGTCGGAGAACTGCGAATCGGGTCCTTCTCCTCCGCAGGCAGGGTGGTCGTGCCGACTGCCGTGGCGACGCTGCGCAGGCGCCACCCGCAGCTCAGGGTCACCTTCTTCGCCGGCGAGACCGAGGACCTCATACCCGCGATCGTGCGCCGGGAACTCGACCTCGCCGTCGTCGACAGCTGGGTCACGATGCCGCTGCACCTGCCCGAGGACGCAGTGCACACCCTGGTGCACCGGGATTCGGCCGACGTCGCGCTGTCCCGGGACCATCCGCTGGCGTCGCGCGACCACGTCGATCTCGACGAGATCGCGGACATGCCGTGGACGACGTGGAAGAAGGGCGCGGTGTACCACACCTGGCTGGTGCAGACGTTGCGTAACCGCGGCGTCGAACCGGATATCAGGTACGAGGTGCCCGAATTCGCGGCTCAACTCGAATTCGTCGCGCACGGCCTCGCCGCCGCTCTCGTGCCACGCCTGGCCCGAGTCTGGGTGCCGGACAACGTGGCGATCGTCCCGGTGCGTCCCACACTCGAGCGCGAGATCTACGCGCTCCGCCGCGCCGACAACGACCGGCCCACGGTCCGGGCCGGGATCGAGGCGCTGACCGAGGCCTTCGCCGGCATCGGTGCGTGACCGGCCCCCCTGGCCCGACCTGTCGCGAAGGATCCGACCCGGCAAACACCGGCCGCGTGCGAACACCTGCCAGAAGGCCCTACACGTGCAGGCGTTTCGGTTGCACAATGGTGGTGGGCAACCACCCGAGGGGGTGCGCGATGAGCGAAACGTGTGCAGCGCCGATACGCCTGTGGCGTCTGGGTCCATGGAGCCGCAACCCGCTCATGCGGGGGTGCGACCGGCTCCGATCCGCGATGGTTCTCATCGGGGTGTTCTTCGTGCTCTTGATGGTTCCGCTGGCCGCGGCCGTCGGAACCGAGACGTACTCGCGACTGGACCAGCAGACGCAGGCCGAACTCGCCACCCACCACCCGACACCCGCCAAGCTCGTCGAGGATTCCCGCACCGGGACCACGGGAGAACCCCTGCCGGCCGCACCCCAGTATCAAGCGCACGCACGGGTGCAGTGGTCGGCGAACGGGCAGACACACACCGCCGACGTTCCCACCGAGTCGGGCGCGAAGGCCGGTCAGACCGTCACCGTCTGGCTCGATCCGAACGGCGGTCTCGTCGCGGCGCCGGAGACCGGTTCGCAGAACGCCGCCACGGCGGTGAGCGTCGCGTGCGGGATCTGGGTGACCGCGGCCGGCGGTTACTGCCTCCTCTTCCTCGTCGTCCACTGGGTTGCGTCCCGCCGGCAGCAGGCTCAGCTGACCCGCGAATGGAACGAACTCGACAGACCACCCGGGTGGCACGTCAGCTGACGGCCGACGGAACCGTGCCTCGACGGCTACCGGACGGGTGCCCCGTTCGGCGGCTGTCCGCCACCCCCACCGGGACCGCTCGGCGCAGACTGCGTGTTCGCCGACTTCTCGGCGACACCGATCGTGATCGAGATCGTCATACCGGTGGCAGGTTCGCCCGACACGGTGGCCAACTCGGCATCCCAGCCGTCCCCGAACACGTTGTCCGAGTCCAGGGAGACCTTCGACAGGTTGCCGACGCTGTTCGCGTAGCCGCTGTCGTAGGCGAAGACCGTGCTGCACGCGTCCTGCGGCACCGCGATCTGGGACGTCAACCGGGCGTCCTCGCCCGCCACCGCAGATTCCAGTGAGTCGAACACCTCGAAGTGGATGTGCGGCCAGCGTCCCGAGTAGCAGGCCGGGAAGATCGACGTGAACGACACCCTGCCCGCGGAATCCGCCACCTGAACGCCACGCAGGTAGTTCTGCTCGGTGACGCCCTGGCCGTAGAGCGAGTACTCGCCGTCCCGGTCGCAGTGCCACAGGTAGACGGCCATTCCTTCGCCGGCCGCGCAGTCCTTCGTCAGGTCTTGCAGGTTCAGTTCGATCGTCGTCGCGACACCCTCCGCTGTCCCGGAGTACGCACCGACGCTGCTGCGAATGTCTTGACGCACGATCCCCGACTCGACCAGCACGTTCGGGCCGTTGGACCCGTCGCCGGGATATGGTCCGGCCGTTTCCTGCGGGGCCGCCGCCACGCACGTGTCGTCGCTCACCGCCTCCGCCGTGGTCGCGGCCGCCTCTGTCGAGGACGAGGACGAGGACGCCGTGGATCCCGCCGTCGAGCACGCGGCGAGCGCGGTCGCACCCGCCGCGCCGAACACGAACAGTGCGCGGCGACGCGACAACATCGATTTCAGGTCGTGGCTGAGGCCGCGGTCGTGCTCGTGCACTTCGTCGGCGTGGTGACGCGGGCTGTTCGTCATGAGGACCTCTCCATGGGCTGTTCGGGGTTACATCCCATACAAGCGGTCGCCGGTGCGGGCACCCTCGAGCTTCGCTGTGGAGTCGCTGTGAACGGAACCGCCCACGTCACCGATTCGAGCACACACCAAACGCCCTGTCGCCCAGCGGCGGTCGCCTGCGCTGCCTCAGCGAGACGCGTCGGTCACAGGGATTCGGCACCGGCCGTGCCGGAGACCGTCTCGTTGTCGTGATCGCGCACGAGGGGGATGCCGAGCGCAGCGAGGAGCATCCGGCAGTCTTCGGCATCGATCGAGTGGTGGGCGACGGTCCGTTGTGCGTTACGGACGGACTCTTCGTCGAGCTCGCGTTCGCTCTCGAATATAGAAGCATCCCTGTCGGACATGGCTCCCACCTTTCCTCGGCATCAACTGAATAGCCCGGAGTGAGTCCACCGAAACCGACACACGACAGCGCGATCGGGTGTCGTCCGAAGCGGATTCACATCCGCGTGAGGTCAGGTACGAGGCCGTGTCGAACCGGGCCTACGGAGGGTCAGCGACTGTAGGTCGCGAACAGCCTGCGGATGCTCTCGTCCCAGTACTGCTGGCGGCGGCGTTCGACGGCGCGGGAGAACATCGCCCACACCGCACCCAGGAGCAGCGCGCTCGCGGCGAGGGTGATGAGCACTGCCGCGACCGCGGCGCTGACGACGTCGGAGGTCGTGATCCTCGGGCCGGCCCAGTTTCCGCCGTCGTCGACGGCGATGGTCTTCTCGGTGCCCGCCGGCGTGCCCGAGGGGACCTCGATGCTGTCGGTGCGCGACTCCGAGCCCCAGGCCCACGTCGCCTTCACCATCGGGGTGGTCCGGACGGAGCCGCGCGGCGACAGGGTGATGGGGGCGTCAGCGCTGGTGACGGCCTCGACGAGGGTGGTCGTGGCGCGTTGTTGCGCGGCCCGCGCACTCTCCTGGTGGTATTCCCAGGTGCCGATCACGGCGGCGAACACGATCGCGACACCCGCGAGGGCGACGATGACGGATTTCAGGGTGGCCGCGAACCGATCGACAGGTCGCGCGAACGGGTTGGACGGTCGACCCGACACCGAGTACACCACGGTTGCCTTCGAGCGCCCCAACACAATCCACCTCATTGTTTCGTCCACGTTAAATGTCTGCTTCACCAGTGTCGCCACTGATCAGGCAACAGGGAAACCGAAATGGACAAACTTGACGAGTCTCACACTCCGAGGGCAGGCCGGAATCACTCAGGGTTCGAGTTGCGGATCAGACTGTTCGCTGGACACCGTCCGGCTGCTCAGGTGCCCGCCGCCCCACTTCGAGTCGGTCCCGGCGTGGAGTGTGAGGAGGTCGTGTCCGAAGTCGTTGTCGAAGTCCCGCAGCACGGTGTGCAGGTGATTTCCGCCGCCGACGGCGTTGACCGCCTCGATGAGGTACCGGTCGGTGTGGACGCGGAAGTAGTGCGGTGCGCCGCGCTTCTGCGCCCCGGCCCACGCGAAGAACACCCGGTCGATGCCCCCGTCGCGCAGCGCCTGCCGGTGGCGTTCGCCGGCCTCCTCGGGCAGTCGTTCGAGGTAGCAGTCGACGAGTCCCAGCAGTGCGTGCTGCTGGTCACCGGACAATTTTGCGCCGCTGATCCCGGACGGCCGGTCGCGGACGAACTTCAGGGCGACCCGGTCGGCGTCGGTGATGGTGTAGCCGGGCATGCCGAGGTCGTAGTGGTCCGGGTACTCGTAGGCCCCGATCCGCGGCACCTGACGGGTCACGAAGTCGGCGGGTGCGACGTCGTGGATGACGGCGAGGTCGCGCTGCTCGTCGTCGAGGGAGGCCAGCAGGTCGAAGGCCAGGCCCTCGTCGTCGGCGAGCGGTTTGAGTACCCCGTCGTATTCGGTGGGCTGCGCGCCCAGCGCGACCGGGGTGGCGGAGATCCACCGCTCGTCGACGATCGTCAGGTTGAGGCAGACGTGGTGACCGAGGAAACGCATCGTCCAGGTGTCCTCGAATCCGGGGCGGCCGAAGAAGGTCAGGAAGTACGAATCCGAGGTGCGCCAGGTCTGCAGTGCCGGTCCGAGGAAATCCTGCTCGTAGTCCCGGAGCACGTGCTCGAGTTGCGGAATCGCGAGCACCTTGGTGAAGGTGCGCAGCGGCACGGCCAATCGGATCAGATCCCACACCAGCACCTTCTGGTGACGGTCCAGCTGGTGGAGCGGGATGCCGGTGCGGTCCGGTTTGGGGATGATGTCCCAGTTCAGCCGCCGCGGGTCGTCGAAGTCGTCGATGATCGCGGTCGCCCGTTGCCGGGGGTCGAACGTATCGATCAGGCCCATGGCGGTCACGAGCAGCTTGGTAGCCGTCTGGGGCGCCTCATGGAGAGCAGACACGTGAATCTTCCTTCTCGAGTGGGGAGGTGGAGCGTCCGGCGAGGGGAGGTTTTCTCACCATCCCGCCGCGATGTCGATCGCCTTCTCGGCGCTCGCGAGGTCGCCGCCCCGCCACGCCACGTGCTGGTCGGGTCGGACGAGGACGAGTGCGGCACCGAAGAGATCGGCCAGCGTGCCGACGCCGTCGACGTCGGTGTCGGACAGCCGCAGCACCGTCAGCGGGACTCCGAGTTCCGCTGCCTTCGCCGTCAGCGCGTCGAGTTCCGCGGTGTGCCGCGAGGATCCCACAGCGTCCAGCACGACGAGGGTGTATTCCCGGCCGAGCACGTCGTAGAGCGAACGACCGTCTCCCAGCCACGCGTGCGGCAGTAGCGCTCCGGGGCACGCGGTGGGCACGTACTCGACGGGATCTTCCGCCGGTGGCGTCGATCCGTCGGGGACGATGACGGGTGAGTCCGTGTAGGCGTAGCCGAGAACGAGTCCGAGCGAGTGGAATTCGCTCTTCTTCACACCGAGCGCCTCTGCCGTGCGGCGGCGCGCCTCCTCCGCCGCCGGACCGTCCTGTCCGATCTCGACGGTGGAGAAGTGATGCGCCAGAGCCTTTTCCTGCGCTCCGGCTTCGGCGATGGTGCGGGCGGCGACGGGCCGGCGTTCGGCTTCGTAGCTGTCGAGCAGCTGCGGCCCGGCCCAGCCGCGCAGCGTCGCCGCGATCTTCCACGCGATGTTGACGGCGTCACCGATGCACGTGTTGTACCCGTGCCCGCCCCACGGCGGATTGAGATGCGCGGCGTCGCCGACGACGAACACCCGACCCTTGCGGTAGCTGTCGGACAGCAACATTCGTGCCACCCACGGGTCGGTGGCGATGATCTCGACCGGGACCGGCTCTCCGATGAGGCTGTGCACGAGCGCGGTGGCGTCGACCTCCTCGTCCCGGACGTCGACACCCTGCACGATCGCCCACCAGGTGTCCGACAGGTCGAGCCGGCCCACGATGCCCGCCGCCCCGGGCGCCATCACCCACTGGTGGACGGCGCCGTCGAACGGCACCCGCTCGGCCAGGCCCGGCGCACGAAACAGGATGCTGAGGTTGGGGCGCTCGCCGGACGTGCCCTCGAACCGGGCACCGATGGACTCGCGCACGATGCTCGCGCCTCCGTCGCACCCGAGGACGTAGTCCGCCACGACCGTTCGCGTCGGTCCCGATCCTTCGACGGTGGCACGGACGGTGCCGTCGGCGAGTTCCTCGAGCGACGTGACTCGGGCACCGAGCCGCAGGGTCGCGAGCTCGCTGCGCTGCACCGCATCCCGCAGCACGGTTTCCACGACGGGTTGCGGTGCCTGCTGGCCGCGCTCGGGCGCCAGGGTCGGGGTGGCGACATCGAGCTGGAAGCCGTTCTCGAACCGGGTGATCTCGTGGCCCAGGAGCGTCGAGCAGAACACGATGTCCTGCGCCCACTCGACGGGAAGAGGCGACGCGGCACGCACCTCGTCGGCCAGTCCCCACCGCCGCAGGTGCGTCATGGTGCGGGCGTTGGTGGTCTTCGCGCGGGGGCGTTCGGCGTCGACGTCGACCCTCGGTTCGACGACCAGGCTTGCCACCCCGTGGTGGGCCAGCTCGAGCGCGGCCGCGAGCCCGGACGGCCCGCCACCGGCGATCAGTACCGGTGTCCGGTCGACACCGGACGCGACGTCGGTCATGCGCCCTTCCTTCCGCTGGCATCGACGATCGGGGTCCGCAGGACGCCGAGCTTGTCGATCTCCACCTCGACGATATCGCCGGGCCCGAGCAGCCACGGTGGGTTCCGCACGTAGCCGACGCCCTCCGGGGTGCCGGTGGCGATGATGTCTCCGGGGTGCAGGGTGAACGTCTCGCTGATGAGGGCGATGATCTCGCCGACCGAGAAAATCAGGTCACGGGTGTTTCCGTCCTGCACGACCGTTCCGTTGACGCGGGTCTGCACCCGCAGACCGTCGGACAGATCCCCGACCTCGCCGGCGGGAACCAGGGGGCCCAGGGGGCCGGACCGGTCGCCGTTCTTGCCGAGCGTCCATTGCGCGGTCAGCTTCTGCGCCTTGCGGGCGGTGAGGTCGTTGAAGCAGGCGTAGCCGAGCACCCCGGCCTGGCCGGTGGCCGCGTCGACGCTTTCGAGCCGGGTGCCGATGAACGCGGCCACCTCACCCTCCCAGTCCAGGCCCGCCTCGTTTGCCGGCACCGGCGTCGGGGCTCCGTCGACGCTCAGCGACGGGGTCCACCGCCCGAACAGCGTCGGGTAGGGCGGCGGGGTGAAGCCGCCCTCCGCGGCGTGGGCCTTGTAGTTGAGGCCGACGCAGATGACGCGGGCGGAGTCGGGCACCGGCGGCACCACGCTCACGAGCGTGACGTCGATCTCGGGCGACTCGAGGTGTTCCGCCTGCGCGACCCAGCCGGCGGCGTCGCTCCAGAATTCCTCGAGTGAGGCGAGCGGTCGAACGAAGCTGTCCCGGAGAACACCCACGGTCACGGCGTCCTGATCCTTCTTGCGATAGCCGACAATCTTCATCTATTTCATCCTTTTCGTCCGCCACCCTTCGGTGGCGAGTTCTAGCGGGAAACTTCGGTGCTGCGCGGGGTGGCCGCTTCGAGGTGGTTGTCCGCATCGGCGGGGGTGGTGCGGGGGCGTCGCGGGAGGGTCGCCATGACGACTCCGCCGATCAGCGCGGGCACGGCGAACGCCAGTGAGCTGACGATGACGGCACCGCCACCGGCGACGAAGAACGCGCCGTACGTCGGGCCCGCGATCGCGCCCGCCCGTCCGATTCCGAGCGCCCATCCGAGTCCGGTTGCCCTGAACCGGGCGGGGTAGAACGTCGCGATGTGATCGTTGAGCATGTTCTGGGTGCCGAGGCCGCCGAATCCGGCCAGCGCCACCAGCAGCATCAGGACGGCGGTCGGCGGGTGCGTGCCCAGTAGCGCGAGAGAGACTGCGGCCGTGGAGAACCCGGTCAGGACCAGCGGTTTGGGCCCGAACCGTTCGGCCAGCACGGAGGCGAGCAGCGTCCCGACGATGGCGCCGGCGCTGTAGACGAGGAGGAACGTCACCGCCGAACCGATCGGATAGCCGGCATTGCGCATGATCTGCGGCAACCAGGTGGTCACGCCGAACATGGTGAGCATGCTGCAGATTGCGACGAACCAGATGCCGACCGTCGCCCGCCCCATCCCGTTACCGAACAGCTTGGCGACCGGCGACTTCGACGCCCGGTCCTCGGAGGATCGTCCGGCGACGAACGCCCTCGACTCCGGCAGAAACGCGAACGCCAACGGCAGCAACGTGATCAGCGGAACCGCACCGAGCGCGTAGACGGGGCGGAAGCCGAACTCTTCGAGCAGCAGCAGGGATGCGGTCGACGCGAGGACGCCGCCGAACGCCGGTCCGGTGAGCACCATGCCGAGGATCCGGGACCGGTAGGCCGGGGATGCGAACTCCGCCGCCATCGCGATGGCGGTGGGCATCAACCCGCCGATCCCCAGGCCGGCCACCAACCGGGTGGCGGCGAAGATCTCGAAGGTGGGGGCGATCGCGGTGACCAGGGTTGCCGTCGAGAAGAGCGTCAGGCACGCGAGGAACAGGCGGCGACGGCCCAGGATGTCGGTGAGCGTCCCGGCCGTCAGCGAGCCGACGAGGACGCCGACCAGGGCGGCGCTGCCCACGGTGCCTGCCGCCCCCGCGGTGATGAACCAGGGGGCGTGTCCGATCAGGGCGGGCAGGGTGGCGCCGTAGACGAACAGGTCGTATCCGTCGCTCAGGAGGGCAGCCCAGCAGAGGACGGGCACGAGCACTCTGCCGCGGCCGCCGGGCGAGGACGTGGAGAAATTCATGCGGAACACTCCTGGTCAGTGGGGGGAGGATCAACTCCTCCAATAAACGGTTATAACCGTTATGTGTGATGGTAGCCACAGACCACTGCCCTCTGTCAAGCACTGCATTCGAGAACGGGCTGCGAGAAGCGACTGCTCAGTGAGCGTGCGCCTGAGCGGCCGCGCGGGCACGGGCCGGGTCGCCGGACTCGATGGCATCGACCAGCGCGCGGTGCACGTCGATCCGTCGCGCGAAATACTCGCTGTTGGTGGCGCTTCGTTCGCGGCTCGCTCGCGTCGCGTGCTGCTCGACGTAGGTTTCGAGGCTCAGATAGGTTTCGCGCAACACCTGGTTGGGGCCGATCGCCACGATCCGGCGATGCAGATCCCACACGGCACGGATGAACGCCTCGGGGTCGCCGGCCGAATCCTCGAGAACGGTCATCACCTGCCGCAGGTCGGCGACGTCGGCATCGGTCCGGTGCCGGGCGGCCAGTTCCGTCACAAGGGGTTCCAGTTCTTCCCGGACGGCGATGGCGTCGGCGACTCCCGCCGCGTCGCCCTCGACGGTCAGCAGGGTGCGGCCGAGCCGGACCACCGAGGACGGTTCGGCGACGAACAGGCCACCGCCGGGCCCGGGCCGGACGGTGATGACTCCCCGATCCTGCAGGAGCCGGACGGCCTCGATGACCGTACCGCGGGCCATCCCCGACTCCGCCTGGAGTTCCTTGCGGGTGCCCACCCGATCACCGGGCGCGAGTTCACCCGCGGCGATACGGTCCTGGATGTGGGCGACCAGGGACTCTGCCCGGGTGACGGTGCTCTGGATCGCCATGGCTCGAGTGTAGAGCTCAGCCGCTCCGGCGGTGTGCGCGCCGGGCAGGTCTCACCGATCGTCGCCTCGTGCCGGCGGCGGGCCGACGACCTCGAGGTCCAGCTCGGCACGCGCCCGTGCGAACCCTTCGGCCGGGAACTGCATGTCGCCCCCCTCGGTGTGCACGTGCGCGTCCGTCGGGACGTTCATGTACTCGAAGAACTTCTCGAACACGCCGGTGGTCAGCAGGCCGAGCATCTGCGTGTCGTGGCTGTCGAACGCGAAACTGTGAATCGTCCCGGCCGGCGCATGGAGGAAATCACCCTTGGTCAGCATGATCTCCCGGCCGTTGGCGTGCAAGAGAATTCGCCCCTCGATGCAGAAGAAGTTCTCGGTGTGCTCGCGATGGAAGTGCCGGGGAATGTACGAACTCTTCCCGCCCATGGTGTGCATCGCGAAATACGTTCCGCCGGTGTTCCGGGGCCGGGCGAGGTACGTGTTCAGCTGATCGAGACTCGCCCAGCGGTCGCCTTCGCCTGCCTGCAGCACGTAGGGGGACTCCGCGGCGGGCAACGCCGTGCCGGTCACCGCAGGCAGGTCCGTCTTCGCGAGATCGTGGAACCGGACACCGAACTGGTCCGCGAGTTCGGACTGCCGCGCGTCCGACATCGGCGCCGTCTCGGCGTCGAAGACGTGCGACTGGGTGGCCTGGCCGGTGGCCTGCGACCACCGGTGCCCGTCGCCGACGGTGAGCCAGCTCAGGAACCGTGTCCGGTGCGCCAGCATGCGGTAGGCGTACGGCGTCCCGGCCGGGACGGTGACCGAGTCGCCGGGCACGAGCACGTGCGATTCGCCCGGCAACCAGACCTGCAGCCGTCCGTCGGTGACGTACAGGAAGCGGTGCTCGCGATCGTGGGCGAGGAACGGCGTCTCGGTTCCCTTGCCGCCGTACACATATGCGGCACCGAACTGCCCGCCGGTGTCTTCCGGCCGGGCGATGACGGTGATCAGTTGCCCGCCGAGTTCGTGGCGTTCACCTTCACCGGCCGCCATGGCGTAGGGCACGCAGCGGCCGGGGAGGGTGTCGAGTTGCGGAGCGGCAGCGTGGACGTCGTCGAGGACCGGAATGTCGAAAGTAGTCATGGGGTACGTGTTCCTGGTTTCAGTGTGTGCGAGAAGAAGGCTTCGACCGCAGCGAACGAGGCGGAGGGGTACCTCTCGGTCAGTGCGCGACCGAAATCGGTCACCGCGCGGGTCGATGCCGGTGCCTGCGGATCTCGTTCGAGATGGCCTTGGTCGAGGGTCTGGTCGGGGCCGAGTTCGAGGACGTGGCCCGGGTTGAAGAACCCGTGCCCGAATCCCTCGATCAGGTAGAGAATGGCGTCGTTGCCGTGAGCGACGAGCGCGTCGTACAACGCCACGCTCTGTGTGAACGGCACCAGATTGTCGCCGAGACCGTGCATGACCAGAAACGGCGGTGCTCCGGGCGCCACCTGCAGCGCGGGGCTCGCGGATCGCGCCGCGTCCGGTCGGTCGCGGATCGCGCCGCCGAGCAACGACGCCTCCGGGGAATGGTCCTCCCCCGGTGCCCGTTCCGTGGAGAGATCGACGAGGCCGGGCAGGTCGGCGGGCCCGTAACCGTCGACGACGGCCTGCACCGAGCTGTCGACGGTCGCGGGTTCTTCCCCGGGCAATCGTGTTGTGCCCGAGTGCACTCCGGTCAATGCCGCGAGGTGCCCACCGGCGGACGACCCCCACACACCGATCCGGTCGGGATCGATGCCGTGGTCCGCGGCGTTGGCGCGCAGCCAGCGCACCGCCCGCCGGACATCGAAGAGCTGGCCGGGGTGGCAGGTCTCGGGCGCGAGCCGGTAGTCGATGCTGACCATGACATAGCCGTGTCCTGCGAAGTGTTGCACCAGATCTGGGCATGCAGTGCGGTCTTGAAGCCGCCAACCACCTCCGTGCACCCACACGATCGCAGGCAAGGGATGCTCTGCTTCGGCGGGACGGACGAGATCGAGTAGCAGATCGGGGGCGTACTCGACGGTGGATCGGCGGACGACGGTCGAAGCCGTGTCCAAGGGACTGAACTCCTTCGGATGCAGGACCCGGGCCTGGGTCGCCGCTTGCGCGGTTGTAAGGCCCTTCCTTAGGTCACTGTCTGTCGGGCACAGTAGCAGCTTCGGCAACCCGAACGGAAGACCCGGATTCTTCCTCCGTCGCGCCGGTCAGCGCGGCGGTCAGCCGGGCGGCATGTCCGCGGACACCCTCGACGATGTCGATGGCCCCGTCGCCGAGCACCCACTGCAACTGCAGGCCGTCGCTCACCGCAATGCATTCGCGCGCGAGCGCCGGGTAGTCCAGCGATGCCGGCAGCCCGTCTCGGTGCACCCCCTGGCGCAGGCGATCCGCGAGGGCCTCGACGGCGCCGTCGTAGCGCTGCGCGAAGACGGCGTGAGCGGGACTGCTCGGATCGGCCGCCTCCGCACTGACCAGCACGAACAGTTCGATGAGACCGGGCTGTTCGACGAGTCGCCGCGCGGCGTCGACCATCGCATCCAGGGTTGCCAGACCCGACGCCTCGGCGGGGAGGGTGTCCCACCACTCCGCCGACGTGTCGAGGCGGTATTGCGCAACCGCCAGAAGCAGGTGCTTCTTCGTCGGAAAGTGGTGCAGCAGACCGCTGTCACTGATCCCCGCGTCGGCGGCGATGCTGGCCATCGTGGTCGCGTGGTACCCCTCCGCCGAGAATCGCCCCGCGGCCGCTTCCACGATTCGCGTGCGCCGCTCGATGCCCACCGAGTAGCTGCCACGCGCCCGTTTTCCCATGTCGCCACGATACGACAGCACGATTCTCGAATTGAAAACCGGATACACCCGGTTTTCGTGTACGGTGCTGTGCATCACACTGCGACGTCCGCTGCGCCCCACCTCGCCGCGCGGATCTTCACTTCACGGAAGGCGGAACGCCGATGGCTACCGTTCGCTCCACACACCCGTCCCCCGCACACCTCGGCCACCCGTCCGCGGTCACCGCGCCGGGTCCCCGCTACGTCGTCCCCGCACTGGTCGTCGGCGCGTTCGGGGTGTACTTCGGCAGCCTGACCCCGACGATCATCACGCTGTCGATCCGCATCTTCGGCGTGGACGCCGAAGGCAAGACGCTCGGGTTGTCGACGGTCGTGCTGATCGGCGCCCTCGTCGCGCTCGCCTCGATACCGCTGTTCGGCTCCCTGTCCGATCGCACGACCAGCCGGCTCGGAAGACGCACGCCGTGGCTGATCGGCGGCGCTCTCGTCGCGTTGGCCGGTCTCACCGTGATCGCGCTGGCGACGAACGTCGCGGCGATCGCCGCGGGCTGGGCACTCGCGCAACTGGGGTACTCCGCGGCGCTGGCCGGGTTCGTCGCGCTCATCCCCGACTTCGTCCCCGACCATCTGCGCGCCCGGCTGTCGGGCATGATCGGCTTCGTCACGGCGTTCGCCGTCCTCGCCGGCGTCACTCTCGGGAGCCGTCTCGCCGACCACCCGGTGCCGATGATGATCATCCCCGGTATCGCCGCCGTCGTGTGCCTGGCCGTGGTCGCCGTCGTCATCCGAGGCGCCGACTCGGGTGTGGACCCGGCCACGCTGCAGCCCTACAGCTTTCGCGAGTTCGCGTCGAGCTACTGGATAAACCCGATCCGGCACGCGGACTTCGCGCTCAACTGGATCAGCCGGTTTCTGTTCGGGCTCGCGATGGTCGGGCTCACCACCTACGCGACCTACTTCCTGGTCGACGCGGCCGGGCTGAGCATCACGGACGCGGCCGCCGAATACGCCCACGCCACCGCCGTCACCACGCCCATTTCGATCGTGTCGTTCCTGCTCGCCGGATTCCTCTCCGACAAGCTGGGCCGGCGCAAGGCCTTCGTGGCCGTCGCGTCGTTCCTCACCGGCGGTGCGCTGGTGTACCTGGCCGTGAACCCGCACGTCAGCGGGTTCCTGCTGGCGTTCGTCGCCTTCACGATCGGTCAGGCGTGCTATCTCACGGTCGACATCGCGATCGCCGCCGCGGTCGTGCCCGACGTCCGGCAGACGGCCAAGGCGATGAGTGTGTACCAGGTGGCGGCCACACTCCCGTACGCCGTCGTCCCGCTCATCGGGGCCGTGCTCCTGCCCCTCACCGGCAACAACTATGCGCTTCTGTTCTGCATTCTGGCGGCCTGCGCCGCCGTCGCCGGTGCAGCCGTTCTCTTCGTGCGGTCGATCCGATGACGACACCGACACACCTGCGTCTCGAACATCTGCGGCCCGGGGAACCCTGCGGCACCGCCCACCCGCGACTGTCCTGGCGGCTGCCCACCGGAAGCACCGGTCAGCTGGCGTACCAGATCCGGGTCGCGAGCCTCTCCGACCGCACGTCGAGCACCCTGTTCACCACCGAGATCATCGAGGGTCGTGACCACGTCCTCGTACGACCCTGGACCGCAACGCATCCGGTGCCGACCGCAGGCGAGGAACGCACCTGGCAGGTGCGGTGCTGGACGGATCTCGGACCGAGCGACTGGTCCGAGCCCGCTCCGTGGGTCACCGGTCTCCTGCACGGCGGCGACCTCGCGGCCGACTGGATCGAACCGTACGAGCCGGACGTTCCCCCGCTCGGTCACCGTCCCGCATACCGGTTGTGCGCCTCCTGGCGACCGCGGGCGGAGATCGCCCACGCCTCGCTGTTCGCGACCGCTCACGGCATCTACGAGTTCTTCGTCAACGATGTCCGGGTCGGTGATCACGAGCTGACCCCCGGCTTCACCTCCTACCGATCACATTTGCAGGTGCAGCACGTCGACGTCACCGACCTGCTGCGCCCGGAACACAACGACCTGGGAATCCTGCTGAGCGACGGGTGGTTCCGTGGCCGGCACGGGTTCGAGCGCCACGGCGACGGTTTCGGGGATCGGGTGGCCGCGCTCGCGGAACTGCACGTCCGGTATGCGGACGGAACGTCGGAACGCTTCGGCACCGGCGACGGCTGGACCAGCGCACCGAGTGAGATCGACGCCGACCTGATGGACGGCCAGCGGGTGGATCTGCGCCGGGTGCCCGCCGACGAGGTACACCACCCCGCCGTGGTCGCTCGCGGTGGCCTCTACGACGATCGTTCCCGGTTGACGACCGGCGTGGCACCCCCGGTGCGCCGGATCGAAACCCTGGCGGCGGTGGCCGTCACCGAGCCCCGACCGGGAACGTACGTCGTCGATTTCGGGCAGAACATCAGCGGCTGGGTGACCGCGGCCGACCTCGGCCCGGCCGGCACCCACGTGACCCTCACCCACGGAGAGGCTCTGGCAGTCGACGGGACTGTCGACACGGATCACCTGCGCGCCTTCGAATTCGCCACAGGCACCAGTTTGCCCGCCGGTCAGGTCGACCACGTCGTGTCGTCCGGGCACCCCGGCGAGGCATTCGAGCCGCGGCACACCACACACGGGTTCCGCTATGTCCAGATCGACGGGCTCGAGAAGAATCCAGGGCCCGGCACGATCACCGCCGCCGTCGTGCACACCGACCTGGAACAGGTGGGGAGTTTCGGGTGCGACAACGATCGTCTCGAGAAACTGCACGCCGCCGCGGTGTGGAGTTTCCGCGGCAACGCCTGTGACGTCCCCACCGATTGCCCCCAGCGCGAGCGGTCGGGCTTCACCGGCGACTGGCAGATCTATGTCGAAACGGCCGCCTTCACACACGATGTCGCGGGGTTCAGCGACAAATGGCTGCGTGATCTCGCCGCCGACCAGTGGCCGGACGGCACGGTACCCAACATCGTGCCCAACCCGGCAGGCAATCAGCCGTCGGGCAACCATTTCGCCGACATCGCCAACGGCTCGGCCGGGTGGGGCGACGCGGCCGTCATCGTCCCGTGGCAGCTGTGGCGACTGTACGGCGACGTCGAAGTCCTGGAACGCCAGTACGATTCCATGACCCGGTGGGTCGAGCTGGCCGCCGGCGCGGCCCGGGACCGCCGGCATCCCGACCGCGCGCGTGCGCGTCCCGTGCCGGACCCTCACGAAGAATATCTGTGGGACACCGGTTTTCACTGGGGAGAATGGCTCGAGCCCGACGAGATTCCCGCCCCCGATCCCGCCCGCGATCACAGTGTGGTCGCCACCGCGTACCTCGCGCGGTCGGCCGGACTGCTCGCGCAGATCGCCGGTGTACTCGGCCGCGACCGGGATGCGTGCCGGTATACCGCGATCGCCGCGGGAGCCGTCCACGCCTGGCAACGCGAATTCATCACGCCCGAGGGCACTCTGACCCACCCGACCCAGGCAAACTATGTTCGCGCCCTGGAGTTCGACCTCGTCCCGGCCGAGGGTCGCCGGCGGTTCGCCGACGAACTCGCACAGTTGCTCGCCGACAACGACTATCACCTCGGCACCGGTTTCCTGGCCACCGGAATGCTGCTGCCCGCACTTGCGCGCAACGGGCACCTCGACACCGCCTACCGGGTACTGCTGTCCACCGGCAATCCGTCCTGGATGGAGATGATCGACCGCGGCGCCACCACCATCTGGGAGCGTTGGGACGGAGTCGACGAGAACGGCCGCGCCACCGCCTCACTGAATCACTACGCCAAGGGCGCGGTCATCTCGTTTCTGCACCAGTTCGTCGCCGGGCTGCGCCCGGCCGAGACCACCGGCCCCGACACCGTCGGCTATCGCCGATTCGTCGTCGATCCGCGTCCCGGCGGGGACATCAACGCCGCCCACGCCGAGCACTGCAGCCCCTACGGAAACATCGCGGTGCGCTGGACGATCACCGACGACGTGTTCACCCTGAGCCTGACCGTGCCGGCAGGCAGCGAATGCGAACTCCGCCTGGGAGACACCGCGGAACTCCTCCGGTCCGGAACCTACACCCGCACCTGCCCCGCGACTCGCGTCATGCAGCGATCGTCGCGTGCATCTCCCACACGATGATCTCGGCGCCGGTGTCGGTGGTCACCTGTTGGCCGCCGCCACCGCTGAGCCGGACGGCGTCACCCTCGGCGAGGATGCCGACGCCTTCCATCGACGCTTCGCCGCGCGCGACGAACACGTGGAGGAACGGTGCGTCGGGCAGGGTGACCGGCGCCTGCCCGGGCTGCAGTCGTGCGACATGCATTGCCGCGTACTTGTTCTTGATCCGGATCGCCGAGTGGTCGGCGTAGTCCGGCATGCCCGATGCGACAGGGACCAGTCCACCGGCGAGCAACTCGTGGTCGATTTCGAGTTGCTCGTAACCGGGTGTGATGCCGGCTTCGTCGGGCACGACCCACATCTGAATGAAATGGACCGGATCGGTGTGCTCGTCGGCATGCTCACCGGTGACGCCGTCCAGTCGCCACGAGTCGTTCTTCTCGGAGTGCAGGATTCCGGTTCCCGCGCTCATGCGCTGGGCCAGTCCCGGGTAGATGACGCCGGAGTGGCCCATCGAATCCTGATGCACGAGTGAACCCTGGAGCACCCAGGTGACGATCTCCATGTCCTGGTGGGGGTGGGTGTCGAAGCCCTGACCCGGGACGACGATGTCGTCGTTGTTGACCATCAGCACCCCGTGATGGGTGTTGGCCGGGTCGTAGTGGCGGCTGAACGAGAAGGAGTGCTTGGAATCCAGCCAGCCGGCGTTGGTCTTGAACCGGTCGTCGGCTCGGCGGACGTCGAGGCGGGGCGGGGTGATGGCGGCAGTCATGAGCGAATCCTTTCCAGGTTTCTCAGAGCAGGGGTTCCCAGAGTCAGGGTCCTCAGAGAACGTGTGAGCCGTACATTTCGCCGAGCGGGTCGGCGATGAGTTCGAGGCGGGCACCGTCGGGGTCGCGGAAGTACATCGACACCTCACTGTGTTCGACGAGTTCGACGCCGGCGTCGATCAGTTTCGTGCGCAGGTGGTCCCACCGGCCGGGTTCGACGCTGATCGCGATGTGGTGGAGTCCGCCGAGCACTTCCTGGTACGGGCCGATGTCGAGGCCCGGGAAGTCGAAGAATGCCAGCAGGTTGCCGTTGCCGATATCGAAGAAGAAATGCGAAGACCCGGCGTAGTCCCGGTTCTCGATCAGCTCGGTGAGCGGAAACTCGAGCAGATCCTGATAGAACCGGACCGTGCGCTCGACGTCACTGCTGATCAGCGCGGTGTGGTGGAGGCCGCGGGCCGAGGACGCGGGCCTCGACGCCACCGGCTTCAGATGCTCGGCGCGGATCCGGTCGCGTTGCTCCGCGAACCTCTGCGAACGCTCCTGCTCGTCTGTGGTGCTCATTGCCCTGCCCCTCTCCGCGGAGCGCAGTAATTGCGCTTTCAACTAAATTCAGACTACAACAACTCGTTGCGTTGTCAACTACTTGGGCTATGCTGGTGCCGTGGAACCGACCCGATGGCTCAGCGCCGAAGAACAGAACACCTGGCGTGCCTACCTGGACGCCACACGCCTCCTCCTGCAGGCACTCGACCGGCAGCTCACCCGAGACGCCGGCATCTCGTTCACGGACTTCGAACTGCTCGTCGTGCTGTCGGAGGCGCCGCAGCGACAACTACGGATGCGTGAACTCGCCGACGCGGTCACCACCACTCGCAGCGGCGTCACCCGGGCCATCAGCCGGCTGGTCGACGCCGGCTGGGTGCGCCGCGTCGAATGCGAAGACGACAAACGCGGAACACTGGCCGAGCTGACCGACGCCGGCGCCGAGAAGCTCGCCGCCGCCAGCCCCGGACATGTCGCGGAGGTGCGCCGCAACATGTTCGACCTGCTCAGCCCCCGCGACGTCGGCATCCTCGGCCACGACTTCGCCGAAATGCGCACCCACCTGCTGGAACACCCCTGAGTTCGGAAAGGTCGGCCATGAGCAGCACGTCAGCGGAGAACGACTACGTTCACATCGACAAGCAGAGTCCGGCCGTCTATCAGGCGCAGATCGGCGTCGCCAAGGCCATCCGGCACGCGACCACCGAGGCCGGGATGGACCGGCGGTTCGTCGAGTTGATCAACGTGCGCGTCTCCCAGATCAACCGCTGCGCGTACTGCCTGGACGTTCACGTCGCCGCGGCGCTCGCGGCCGGCGAGACCCAGCAGCGCCTCGCGGTTCTGCCCGCATGGCGGGAGACGACGCTGTTCTCCGAACGCGAGGTCGCGGCGCTCACCTTGGCCGAATCGATCACCACCCTCCCGGACGCGCATACCCAGGAGACCGACTACGCCTTCGCGCGGCGATCCCTCTCCGAGCAGGAGATCTCCACGGTGAGCTGGATCGCCGTCACCATGAACGCCTTCAACCGGATCTCCATCGTCAGCCGCCATCCGGTCCGGCCGAAGCAGTAACTCCGCAGTTCACCTGCGTTTCGCAGAATTTAGTTGACATTGCAACGACTTCGGCTTAACGTAGTAGTTGCAGATTCAATTACCTCGATTTCGAGTGACCGTTCGACATCCCAAGGAGTTTTCATGACCACCGCCACCGCCACCCTGCCCAACCTCACCGCCGGAACCTGGGCCATCGACACCGTCCACTCCACCGTCGGCTTCTCCGTCCGCCACCTGATGGTCAGCAAGGTCCGCGGCACCTTCAACGACTTCGCCGGCGCGATCACCGTCGCCGAGGACGGCACCGCCGCCGTCACCGCCGAAATCCAGGTCGCGTCCATCGACACCAAGAACACCGACCGCGACGCCCACATCAAGTCCGCCGACTTCTTCGACGCCGAGCAGTACCCCACCGCCACCTTCACCTCCACCGCCGTCCGCGCCAAGGGCGACGACTACGTGGTCGACGGCGAATTCACCCTCCACGGCGTCACCCGCCCCGTCGAGCTCGCCCTCGAGTTCAACGGCGTCAACCCCGGCATGGGCAACGGACCGGTCGCCGGCTTCGAAGCCACCACCGTCCTCAACCGCAAGGACTTCGGCATCACCATCGACATGCCCCTCGAAGGCGGCGGAGCCGTCGTCGGCGACAAGATCACCATCACCCTCGAGATCGAGGCCGGCCTGCAGGCCTGACCCCACTCGCACCAGCGCCCCGTCATCCACCCGGATGGCGGGGCGTTTCGTCGTTGATACGACGCAACACTTTCGATCGACGTGATCCAGGTCATTGTGATCTTGGGCGGGCTCGAGTGACCCTGGCCCCTTCGATAACGGCGACTGCGAAACGAAGGTGACCACATGGGTAGCGACTCCGAACTCTCGTTCGCGCTCGACCTCACGCTGGACGAAGCGCGGCGGCGCACCGCTGTTCTCGAGGCGATCGGCGAGGACTGGGATCCCGTCGCCGTGCTCGCGGAGGAGGAGCGGGCGTACGACATGCTGTACTCCGGTCTCGACCCCGAGCAGCAGCGCATCTACGACGAGCTGGTCCAGGCGGGTGTGCTCCCGGATCGGACGGTGGGCCGTGTTACCGATTGATCCGACCGCGGACTTCTCCCGTCGCGCCTGGTTGCCCTGCCCGGGCTGCGACCACGGCTCGGACTGCGGCGACTGCGGGTCCGGCCGCAACTGCGACCGGCATTGGCAGTACCTGCTGAGCAATCAGGGCACCCACGTCCATCTGCAGTGCCCCGACTGCACCCACCTGTGGAGTATCGACACCCGCCACGGGCGACCTCAGCGGCGACGGAAAGCCGCGTAGGCGCCGGACCGAATCGTGCTCACCCCCGGCTCCGCGGCCTGTCGGCGAGGAGTTGGGTGAGCCGGTGCGCCTGGCGGAGGAGGAGTTCTCCCAGTTCTCGGCGACGCTCCTCGCGAAACCGGCTCTCCACACCGGTGATGCTCAGCGCCCAGGCCGGTGATCCCTGGGCGTCGAAGACGGCGGCGCCCATCCCCCAGCTCCCCTCGACGAGCAGCCCGGGGTTGACGGCGTACCCGTTCAGTCGTGTCTCCGCGATGCGCTCGGCGATCTCGTCCCGCCTGTGCTGCGTTCCCCATTCGCCGGTGACGTCGGCGCGCGACAGGTAGTCGTCGATGTCGCGGTCCGGCAGGTGGGACAGGATGACCAGACCCGCCGACGCCACCCCGAGCGGTAGGCGGATGCCGACGTACAGCACGTGGGAGCGCAGCGGGAAGCTGCCCTCCTCGCTCGCGATGCAGACCGTTTCGTCGCCGCGGCGGGCGGACAGGAAGACACTCTCGCCGGTCTCGCGGGCCAGATCGCGCAGGACGTCGCGGGATCGGTCCGTGATGTCGTACCGGCTGGCCGCGAGTGAGCCGAGCAGGTACAGCTCGGGTCCCAGCGACCATTTCCCCGACTTCTGGTCGCGGTCCACCAGCCCCTCCTCGGCCAGCGAGACGAGGAGGCGATGCACGGTGGGGCGGGCGAGACCCGTCTCCCGCGCCAGGGCGGACGTCGAGGAGCCCGACGATTCGAGGGCGGCGATGGCCCGGAAGAGGGCTCCCACCCGCCGAATGACCTGCGGCCGCTGCGCGTCGTCCATGGCCGCAGTATACGTTCACTCAGTGAACGCTCTTCGGCGTGACGTCCAGACCGCGAGCACTGTTTCGGTAACCCTTGAAATGCATGCAGCGACCCCTTTTAGTGGAGCACAGCTCGTCGCGCAGGGTTGTCCATCAGGTGGACGAATCTTCGCGGGAAGACGGTATCGCCGGTACGGCGGCCAGGAGAAAGGATGCACATGGGATCGAGAGTGTTCGACACCCCGGAAGAAGCAGTCGCGGACGTGTCCGACGGCGCGTCGATCGCCGTGGGCGGGTTCGGCCTGTGCGGAATCCCCGACTCGCTGATCCGCGCGCTCGCCGACTCCGGCGTCGGGAACCTCGAGGTCTTCTCCAACAACTGCGGTGTGGACGACCACGGGCTCGGAATTCTGCTGGGTGCCCGCCGGATCCGGCGCGTCACCGCGTCGTATGTCGGCGAGAACAAGGAATTCGCGCGTCAGTACCTCTCCGGTGAGCTCGAGGTGGAGCTGACCCCGCAGGGCACGCTGGCCGAACGCCTCCGGGCGGGCGGCGCGGGCATCCCCGCGTTCTTCACCCCCGCCGGTGTGGGAAGCCCGGTCGCCGACGGCGGACTGCCGTGGCGGTACGCCGACGACGGTTCCGTCGCGCTCGCGTCGCCCCCGAAGGAAACCCGGGTGTTCGGCGACAAGCGCTACGTTCTCGAACTCGGCATCACCGCCGACTTCGCCCTGGTCCACGCACTGCGGGGCGACACTGCCGGCAACCTGGTGTTCGACAAGTCGGCCCTGAACTTCAATCCCCTCGCGGCGATGGCCGGAAAGGTGACCATCGCGCAGGTCGAGGAACTCGTCCCTGCAGGCACCATCGACCCCGCCCAGGTACACCTGCCCGGAGTTTTCGTTCAACGCATCGTCGAGACCGGCCCCCAGAACAAGCGGATCGAGAAGCGGACAGTCAGCAGCACGGAAGGAGCCACTCGATGACCGGCACCAACGGATGGACACGTGAGCAGATGGCCGCCCGCGCGGCCGCGGAGATGGTCGACGGCGAATACGTCAACCTCGGCATCGGGCTGCCCACGCTCATTCCCGGATACCTCGGCACCGACGTCACCGTGACCCTGCATTCGGAGAACGGCATCCTCGGCACCGGCCCCTACCCCACCGACGAGAACGTCGACCCCGACCTGATCAACGCCGGCAAGGAAACGGTCACCGTCAACGCCGGTGCCGCATTCTTCGATTCCGCGCTGTCGTTCGGCATGATCCGCGGCGGCCACATCGACACCGCCGTCCTCGGTGGCATGCAGGTCTCCCGCACCGGCGACCTCGCCAACTGGATGGTCCCCGGGAAGATGGTCAAGGGCATGGGCGGCGCGATGGACCTCGTGCACGGCGCGAGCCGCGTCATCGTCCTCATGGAACACACCGACCGGGACGGCAACCCGAAGATCATCGACGCCTGCACCCTGCCGCTGACCGGCCAGGGCGTCGTCAACCGCATCATCACCAACCTCGCCGTCATCGATGTGGTCGGCGACGGCACCCTCGCTCTCCGTGAGGTCGCTCCCGGCGTCACCGTCGACGAGGTCGTCGCCGCCACCGGAACCCCCCTCGAGATCCGCGAATCCGCGCTCGTCTGAGCGACATTCGTCACGACACCAAGGACACTCCCATGACTTCTCGCACCAGGTCCGTCATCGTCGCCGGAGCCCGGACCCCCGTCGGCCGGCTGACGGGTTCGCTCGCGTCCCTCTCCGGGTCCGATCTCGGTGGCATCGCCATCAAGGGTGCCCTCGACAAGGCCGGGGTGGCACCCGAACTGGTGGAGTACGTGATCATGGGGCAGGTCCTCACTGCCGGCGCCGGTCAGATCCCGGCCCGGCAGGCCGCGGTCAACGCGGGCATCCCGATGTCGGTGCCCGCCTTGACCGTCAACAAGGTGTGCCTGTCGGGTCTCGACGCCATCGCGCTCGCCGACCAGCTGATCCGCGCCGGCGAATTCGATGTCGTCGTCGCCGGCGGGCAGGAGTCGATGTCCCAGGCGCCGCACCTTCTCCCGAACTCGCGGAGCGGTTTCAAGTACGGCGACACCACCCTCGTCGACCACCTCGCCTACGACGGCCTGTACGACATCTTCACCGAGCAGGCGATGGGTGCGCTCACCGAGGACCGGAACGCGAATACCGACAAGATCGGTCGCGAAGAGCAGGACGCCTTCGCCGCCGCCTCACATCAGCGCGCCGCGGCCGCGTGGAAGAACGGACTCTTCGACGACGAGGTCGTACCCGTCACCATCCCGCAGCGCCGGGGAGAGCCGCTCGTCGTCACCGAGGACGAGGGCATCCGCGCCGACACCACGGCCGAGTCGCTGTCGAAGCTGCGGCCCGCCTTCAGCAAGAACGGCACCGTCACCGCAGGTTCCGCGTCACAGATCTCCGACGGCGCGGCCGCCGTCGTGGTGATGAGCAAGGCCAAGGCCGAGGAGCTGGGACTCGAATGGCTCGCCGAGATCGGTGCCCACGGCGTCGTCGCCGGACCGGACTCGACGCTCCAGCAGCAGCCCGCCAATGCCATCGACAAGGCATGTACCCGTGAGGGACTCGACCCCTCGGCGCTCGACCTCGTCGAGATCAACGAAGCCTTCGCCGCAGTCGGCATCGAGTCGACCCGGCAACTCGGAGTCGACCCGTCGCGGGTCAACGTGAACGGCGGCGCCATCGCCATCGGGCACCCGCTCGGCATGTCGGGGGCACGGGTCGTACTGCACCTCGCGCTCGAGCTGAAACGACGCGGTGGTGGAACCGGCGCCGCCGCTCTCTGCGGCGGCGGCGGGCAGGGCGACGCCCTAATTCTCCACGTGCCCGGAGAGTGATCACTCTGGCACAGTAGTTTTCGCGTCACCGGGTCATGATCGGCCCGATGCGAGTGCGGCGACGGCCGGCGCGAAGATGGTGGACTTGATCGCGCCGAGCGTGCCGGCGTCCTTCCCCGCGAGCGGCGTGATCAGGTCGACGGCAGCGTCCAGGACCGCGCCTTCGGGCGCGGTCCCGTCGACCAGCCCACTCGTGTGCGCGTCGGCGCCGCCGTAGCGGCGGCCGGTGGTCATGGCGGTGATCGCGGTCTGCGGTGTCAGCTTGGCCTGGATCAGCGCGGCCATCCCCGGGGTGAACGGAATGTGGATGTCCACCTCGGGGAAGCAGTAGTACCCACGGTCGGACCGCATCACCCGGTAGTCGTGGGCGATTCCGAGCATGGCGCCTGCGCCGAACGCGTGCCCGTTGACCGCGGCCACCGTCGGCAGGGGGAGCGTCAGAATCCGGCTGAACAGGGCCTGCACGCGCCCGACGTACCAGTCTGCGCGGTCACCGTTGGCCATCAGCCAGTCCAGGTCGAGGCCGTTGGAGTAGAACTTCCCCGTGGCCGTGGTGACCAGGGCCTGCGCGCCGTGTTCGTGGGCGTCGTCGAGGAGCCGGTCGACGGTGTCGAGCCACTCGGGGGAGAAACGATTCTCGTCGTCGCCGAGGTCGAGGACGGAGATCGTGTCCAGGTAGGTGAGAGTGGCGGTCATCGGGAACCTTTCGTGTTGCTGTCGTGACGTTTCCCCGGGGACGGGGGGTCGAGTGCGAGGACGGCGCGGACCGCCGTCTCGAGGCGTCGGCGCATGGCGTCGTCCGGTTTTCGCCGGGCGTGCAGCAGCAGTCCGGTGGGGAGCCCGACGACGCACGCTTCGATCACTTCGACCGCGCGACCGTCCTTGCGCCCCCACAACGCCAGCGCCAACCGGACGAACAGTTCGACGAGGACGGAGTCGAGGCGCGACAACTCGGCGGCGACGTCCTCGGGGACGTCGGATCCGAGCAGTTCGTCGCGGCGCACGGTGAGAAGAAGTCGCGACGACTGCGGGAAACGCTCGGCGAAGACGGCGGGGGTGTCGGCGGCCGCGACGACGGCGTCCACGGGACCACGCCCCAGCGCCTCCTCGACCGATTCCTGTTGCAGGTCGAGAAATCGGTGCGCCGCCCGCAACCATGCGCGCCCGACCAGTCCTCCCCGCGAGCCGAACGCGTGATAGATGGCCCCGTTCGACATCTCCGTGGCCGCGGCGACCGCACGCAGGGTCACCGCGCTCGGACCACCCTCCACCGCCAGCCGTTCGGCGGCATCGAGCGCGGCGTCGAGGTCGTGGACTCGTGGCCTGGGCATACCGCGTACGATACCAGATCATGCGTTCTATTACTCGCGGGTAGGTAGCGACCGATCGCGACGCGGGAACCGCCCGATGATTGGCTTGCCGTTGTGCCCCGAGTCACAATGGGTTAGCTTTGTTCGGACATAAACACATTACGTGTTCTGTACATGGAATACGTCGAGGAGATGTTCATGGCCAGCGATCTCACCCGAACTACCGCCCCGTCCCTGCCTGCCGAAGCCCCCGGGCGGCACTCGCACAGACTCGGCATCATCGCCGTCGTCGCCACCTTCGGCGGCCTGCTCTTCGGATACGACACCGGAGTCATCAACGGCGCACTCGCACCGCTGAAGGAAGACCTCCAGCTCACCTCGTTCACCGAAGGCCTGGTGGTGAGCATCCTGATCTTCGGTGCCGCGATCGGCGCTCTCATCGGCGGACGGATGTCCGACCGGTTCGGACGCCGGCACAACATCCTGGTGCTCGCGATCATCTTCATGATCGGGACGCTCGGCTGCGTGCTGTCCCCGACGTGGGAGGTGCTCGCACTGTTCCGCTTCATTCTCGGCCTCGCCGTCGGCGGCGCATCCGCGACCGTGCCCGTCTACCTCTCCGAGATCTCCCCCACCGAACGACGCGGCAGCGTGGTCTCCCGCAACGAAGTCATGATCGTCGTCGGACAGTTCGCCGCATTCGTGATCAACGCCATCATCTTCAACATCTGGGGCGAGCACGAGAACGTCTGGCGCTTCATGCTTCTGGTCGCCGTCATACCGGCCATCTTCCTGTTCGCCGGAATGCTGCGGATGCCGGAGAGCCCGCGCTGGCTGATGTCGCAGGACCGGCACGACGAAGCGCTCGCCGTGCTTCTCCAGGTTCGGTCCCCGGAGCGGGCACGTGCCGAGTTGGAGGAAGTTCGGGCGCTCGCCGAGGAAGAGAAGCTCTCACAGACCGGCGGGGCCGCCGACCTGTCGGTGAAATGGATCCGCCGCCTCATCTTCATCGGCGTCGGCCTCGGAGTGTTCCAGCAGGCCACCGGCATCAACTCGGTGATGTACTACGGCACCCAGCTGCTCGGCGACGCCGGATTCTCCTCCAACGCCGCCATCGTCGCGAACACCCTCAACGGTCTGTTCAGCGTGCTCGGCGTCCTCACCGGCGTCGCCCTGATCAACCGGATCGACCGTCGGAAGATGCTCATCGGCGGCTTCACCCTCACCACCACGTTCCACGTGCTCGTCGGCCTGTCCGCGTTCCTGCTGCCCGACGGCACCCTCAAGGCATACCTGATCCTGACGTTCGTGGTGCTGTTCGTCTTCTCGATGCAGGCCACGATCGGCCCCCTGGTGTGGCTGATGCTGTCGGAGATCTTCCCGCTGAAGATCCGCAGCTTCGCCATCGGTGTCTGCATCTTCGCACTGTGGATCGCCAACGCGGTTGTCGCGCTGCTCTTCCCGCCCGTCGTGGCCGCACTGGGAATCGGTGCGACGTTCTTCATCTTCGCCGGCCTCGGCGTGCTGGCTCTCGTCTTCATCAAAACCCAGGTACCGGAGACCCGTGGCCGCTCGCTCGAGGAACTCGAAGATCAGTTCCGGCGCGACTACTCGTGACAGTCGCCGCACCGCGTCCCCTGAAAGGTTGATCCCATGACAGTGCTCGTAGCCGTGACCGACTCCTCCGAAGGATCGCACGCCCTCCTCGCCGGCAAGAAGGAAGCCGCGATGCTGGGCACCGACCTCCTTGTGGTGAACCTCTCCCTCACCGAACCCGAAGAGGTGCACACTCTCGCGGACGACGGCGTGACCGTCCTCGACCGGATCGGCCGTGGAGACCGCGATCCCGCGACCGCCGTGCTCGACCTGCTCGACGAACGACCCGACATCGATCGCCTCGTGATCGGCGTCAAACGCCGCAGCGCGGTCGGCAAGGCTCTGCTCGGCAGCGTGAGCCAGCGCCTCATCCTGCAATCCCCGATCCCGGTCCTCGCGGTCAAAACCCCTCAATAGGAGCCGAGTTGAGCAAGCAAGGGAGCCTGCGCCTGGTCGGGGGCATGGTCGGCGGCGGGCAGGGCGCCGACATCGGCAAGACCCACCGCTACGCGATGCGCCTCGACGACCGATACGACCTGCACGCAGGGGTCTTCGGGCGAGACGGCGCATCGTCGGCGCGGATCGCCGAGAGCCTCGGTGTTCCGGCCGACCGCACCTATCGCGACTACCGGGAGATGGCGGAACGGGAATCCGCCCGCGAGGACGGCGTCGACGTGGTCGCCGTGACCACCCCGAACGACAGCCACTTCGATATCGCGCGCACGTTCCTGGAGGCGGGCATCTCGGTGGTGTGCGAAAAGCCCCTCACCTCCGACTCGGCGTCGGCTGCGGAACTGGTCGCGATCGCCGAGTCGTGCGGTGCGATTCTCGCCGTCCCGCACTGCTATTCGGCGTATGCGATGGTCCGGCATGCGGCCCGGATGGTGCGCGACGGCGACCTCGGCCGGATCCGATTCGCCGCGGTCGAGCACGCGTCCGGTTGGGCCGCGGCACCCGTCGAACTCGGCGAGCACCGTCAGGCACGCTGGCGCACCGACCCCGGCGTCGCGGGATTCCCCAGCGTCGTCGGCGATCTCGGCACCCACGCCTTCCACCTCTTGCGGTACATCACCGGACTCGAAGCCACCAGAGTGTCTGCCGAACTGGACACCCTCGTCCCCGGACGGCGGGTGTTCGACAACGCCACCGTCCGCCTCACCCTCTCCAACGGGGCACCCGCGACACTGTGGGCGAGCATGGCCGCGACCGGCAACGAGCACGGCCTGCGCATCCGGGTGTTCGGCGACGCCGCGAGCATCGAATGGCGGCACGAGGACCCCCAGCACCTGACGGTGCGCGACCTCGACGGCGGCGCGACGATCCTCGCGCAGGGGATGCGCACGCTGTCCGAGGACGCCGGCCGGCTCACCCGCCCCGGCCTGGGACATCCCGAAGGCTTCCTCGAGGCTTTCGCGAACTTCTACCGCGATCTCGCGGACGAACTCCGCGCCCGCCGCGACGACACTCCCACCACCCTCCGCGATCTGTCCTTCCCCACCGGACGCGACGGGCTGATCGGCGTCCAGTTCGTCGAGGCGACGGCCGCCTCGCACGCCGCCGACTCCGCCTGGGTGGTTCCCGCTTTCGCACACGACAAGGTCGGTATCTGACATGCAGCGATTCGCCCTCATCGGGGCCGGATTCATCGGCGGAGTGCACGGCGCCAACCTCGCCGCCCACCCCGACGTCGATCTGGCCCTCGTCTTCGACATCGACCTCGCTCGCGCGACGGACCTCGCCAAGCGGCACGGCAGCCGCGCCACCACCGATCTCGTGGAAGTCTTCGACCCCGCGGCAATCGACGCCGTCTTCATCGCATCGTCCACCGACACCCACGCCGAGCACCTTCGCACCGCGGCGACGGCAGGTATCCCGGCTCTGTGCGAGAAGCCCATCGATCTCGACCTTGCGCGCGCCGTCGACATCGTCCGCTTCGCCGAAACCCGATCACTGCGGGCGATGGTCGATTTCAACCGCCGCTTCGACCGTGACTACGCCGAACTGCAGCGGGTGGTCGCGTCCGGCGAGATCGGATCGGTGGAGCTGATCCAGATGACCAGCCGCGGTCCGGCGATGCCGCCGCTCGAGTACATCGCGGTCTCGGGTGGGCAGATGCGCGACCAGACCGTCCACTTCTTCGACCTGGCCCGGTGGATCTCCGGGCTCGACCCCGAGTCCGTCTTCGCGACCGGTTCCACGCTCGCCGAACCCCGCCTCGCCGAGTACGGCGACGTCGATACGTCGGCGGTCACCCTGCGTCTGCCCGGCGGGGCACTCGTCCAGATCGATTGCACCCGGCGGATCGGCTACGGCTACGACGAACGCATCGAGGTGCTCGGCTCGACCGGCATGGTCGAAGCGCGGCGGCAGCGCGCCGGATCCGTCTCCCGGTACAGCGCCGGCCACGTGGTCGACGACGGCTTGCACGCGGGATGGTTCGAACGGATCAGAGGCAGCTACCGCACCGCGCTCGACCACTTCGTCGACGCGCTGGAAAACGGTGCCGCCATCGGCCCGACCCTCGCGGAGGCGTTGAAGGCGCAGGCGATCGCCGAAGCCGCGACGCGCTCACTCACCAGCGGCCGGATGGAGCCGATCGAATACCCGGCCTGAGACCGGTCACACGGGGTCACCGAGCACGACGACGTCGGCGCGGGCACGGCCGGGCGCGACCAACGCGGTGTTGCGTTCGTCGCTGCGCCGCACCCACTCTCGCGCATCTTCGGGTGACTTGCCGAAACGGACGTGCCGCTCGACGAGCCGGGTGACGCGCTCCACGTCGTCCGGGGCGAGGAACCACGCCTCGTCGAGCAGGACACGCACCCGCGACCACGGCTGCTCGTCGAGCAGCAGGTAGTTGCCCTCGGTGATCACCAGCGGAACGTCCGGAGGGACGGCGATCGACCCGGCGTAGGACTCCTCGACGTCGCGGTGGAACTCCGGGGCGTACACCGTCTCGCCGGCGGGTTCACGGAGCCGGCGCAGCAGAGCCACGTAGCCGGCGGCGTCGAACGTGTCCGGTGCGCCCTTGCGCCCGGCCCGCCCGAGGCGGACCAGTTCCGCACCCGCCAGATGGAATCCGTCCATGGACACCACCACCGCGGACGATCCCAACGCTGCCAGCACTGCCGCGGCGACGGTGCTCTTGCCCGAGCCCGGCGGTCCCGCGATGCCGAGAATGCGGCGCGCACCCGGCTCGGCGAGCGCCCGGGCGCGCGCAACGAGTCCGTCGAGTCGACCGTCGTCCATAGAAAGACCGTAGTCCGGACACTCCGCGGCGCACGCACCCGGCGCCCGATGTCACAGAGGGTCAGTCGGATTGGACCGCTGTGACATCGGGGTTGCCCGCTGGCCGCGTGGTCGGGATCTGCGAACTGGGTGCGTCCTCCGTCGGGGCGGAACGCCACGTCGTCCCGAGCACCGCACCGATCAGTCGGTCCTGCACCACGACCAGGACCAACGTCATGAGGCAGCCGTAACCGAAGATCACGAGGAGCCACAGCAGGTTCGGCCCCGGTTCACCGGCGGCGAGCATCGGGGTCAGCAGCATGACGAGCAATGACTCGATCAGCCCCAGCAGCACCGCCGGAACCACTCCGAAGGGTGTGCCTCCCAGCAGGATCGGGTGCACCGACAGGATCAGAAAGATCACGAGGGCCACGCCGACCCCCATCATCAGTTCGAACGGCACCCCGGGCAGCACGTCCTTGACGAGCATGAACAACCCGGCCCAGCCGACACCGCACGCGAAACTCGCGAACATCCCCAACAGGGCCTTCGGCGGCGCCTGGAGGGTGAAGAACAGCATCACCGGAAAGATCAGCATCGCGCTGTACGGGGCGAAGGGGGTGAGGCCCTGGAACGGGATCATCAGAATCGAGATGAGGACGGCACCGAGCACCGCCTGGATCAGGATTCCCTTGGTCTGTGAAGACATGGTGGTCCGCCTCTGTCGATGGTTCAGGAACGAAATGGGTCAGACAACAGTGCGTCAGTTCACACGACAGGGTGTCAGTGATGTAGGAAACAACCTATTCACTCACACGACATGTTGTCAAGAAACATTTCAAATCGACCACCGAAGGGTGACGACGAAGCAACGCCCAGGCCACCGGCGCACGATCGCCCGATGTCACAGCCGGTCAATCAGAGTGAACCGCTGTGACATCGGGCGATCGATGGGGTGACGTCCGGTCGTTACCGACGGCGACTCACCCGTGCGAAGTCTGGCCTGTGGCGGTCAGTCGCCGACCGAGATGCTTAGGCGTGCGCAGCACGAGCGATCTGTCTTCGATGATCACGTCGGGGCAGTGCTGTTCGATGACCGTTTCCAGCTTGCGCACCTCGTCGAGATTCCGGAGCCACATCGCCATGATGATGCTGTACGGACCGATGGTGGGGGCGAGGAGCCGGACGTCGCTGAGAGTCGCCAGCCGGTCGAGTACCTGATCCATCGATCGCGCCGGCGACTTCAGGAAGTACCACGCGTATGCCGGTCGCCCGGAGTGCCGCCGTGCGACTTCCGTGCGAATCACGGCGCGACCCGAGGCGAGCAGGCTGTTCATCGATGCACGCGTGCTGTCGACGCTCAGCGACAGTCGTGAAGCGATCTCGGTCGCCGGCAGTCGGCCGTCAGTGGCGAGTTCGCGGAGGATCTCGGCTTCGTCCCTCGGATGAGCCCGCAGTCGACGAGGCGCCGGCGCGCTGTTGGCGAGTTGTTGCACGGCGGCAGCTTCCGTGGAGTCCAGCGCCCGAAGTCTCCAGCTGCGGGCGTCGGTGTGGATGCCGGTGAGTACGTGCGTGGTCATGTCCGAGATGCCGTCGAGCGATCCCATGCGTCCGAGGAGATAGTCGCTCAGCTGCTCGTGGTCCTCGAATGCGGCGGTGACGAGCAGGTCGCGGCCGCCTGTCGTCAGGTCGATGGTGATGGCTTCGCGGTCGCGACCGATCTCGTCCGCCACGGCGCGTGTGCGGCCGGGTGGGCATTTCAGCTCGATGAGCGCAAGCACGCGTTCCGCGGTGGCCGGGTATGCGGTGACCCAGGCGAGCCCCTCGGACTGCAGCCGGGACCACCGACGGGCGATCGTGACGGCGTCCACTCCGAGGATGGGCGCCAGGGCGGTCCACGGGGCCCGCGGCGCGATCTGGAGCGCATGGATCAGACGCCGGTCCTCCTCCGACAGGATCGTGTCTCTCGCGTCGATCATGTCCTGCGAATCCTCCCGCCGCCGGGTCCTGCCGGTCGTCTGCCCCGGACGGGCATTACTCCTGCAATATTAGGCGCGCAGATCCTGCATTCTGCGCGCGCTTTCCGTTCCGTGCCGGTATCCGGCGACTCGGACGTCGCACTGACCCTCGTGCGCCATCATTCCCGCAGCTCGTATGCACGAATCCTGCGTGCCGATATCGGCACTACACCTCGTAGGGGCAAATCATGAAGGTCATTCCTGCGCCGTCGGTCCGTCGGACACCATCGGGTCCGCTTCGACGGGAAGTGTGGCTACCGGCCGTCCTCGCACTCGTGATCGTGTCGGCGTTCCAGGCCGTCGGCGTCTGGAAGATCAACCTCGGCCCGGCCGCGATCGCCGTGTACCCGATGGTGTGGGCGCTCCTTGCCGGCGGGTTCGTCTCGGCGCAGCGGCGGTGGCCCCTCACTCCGCGGATGTGGGCCGTCGCCGAGTCACTCATGGCGGTGGGTGTCTCGCTCCTGGTCGCCCGGTTGAGCCTCACGCTCGGTCCCAACATCGACGTGCTGTTCGACGCCGGCCCTGCTCTGCTGTTGCAGGAAGTAGGCCACCTCGTCGGGACCGTCGCCATCGCCCTTCCCCTCGCGGTGGCGCTGCGGATGGGGCGCGCAACGGTCGGAGCCACGTTTTCCATCGATCGGGAAGCATCCTTCGCCATCGTGGGCGACCGGTTCGGGGTGAAATCGGACGAATATCGCGGTGTGCTGTCGATGTACGTCTTCGGGACGATGTTCGGTGCCGTCATCGTTGCGTTGATCGCCTCGCTGACCTCGTCGTTGGGCATCTTCGACCCGCTAGCGCTGGCGATGGGTGCCGGCGTCGGTTCGGGATCGATGATGGCGGCCGGTGCCGCGGCCATCTCCGCGGCTCACCCGGAGGTGGGCGAACAGGTCCTGGCACTCGCGGCCACGTCGAACCTCATCACCATGATCCTCGGCGTCTACGTCGGTGTCTGGATCGCCCTTCCGCTGGCAGATCGCCTGTACCGGTTGCTCACCCGTTCCGCGTCACGTCCCGCCGTCGTCTCGGGCGAGCGCACCGAATCCTCATCGTCCGCACCGATCGACGCGGCCGACCCCGCCGACACGCACGCCGCACCCTTCGGCGACGACGACGTGAAGGTCACCGTTCCGCTCTACCTGAGCGTCCCGATCGTCGCCGCGATCTGCATCGCCGCCGCAACGATCGCCGCCGGCGAGCCGACCACCAGCATTCCGATCGGATTCACCCTCATCGTCGGACTCATGCTGGTCGCGACCGCACTGTCCCATCTGACCCGCGGCAAGATCACCGCGGTCATCTGGGCCAGCGTGCTCGGCGTCTCCGTATCGGGTCCCTGGTTTCCCGGATCGGCGTGGATCGTCCACAACACCGAATCGATCGATTTCATGTCGATGTGCGCGGTGGTGCTGGGATTCGCCGGATTGGCCGTGGGGAAGAATCTCCCGGCGCTCCGGATGATCGGGTGGAAGATCGTTCCCGTCGGATTCGCCGCGATCTTCGCCTCCTTCCTGCTGTCGACCCTCATCGCCGAGTTCGCGCTCGGATTCTGGAGGTGACTCGCACGCCGAACCCCGTTCGCGAACGCGATGACACAGCAGAACACCCACGACGACTGGAAGGTCGATCACCGATGACGCGAGTCGACGACATCACCACCGCATCCGAAACGAACCGGCTCCTGAAGAAATCGGCCGCGCACACCATCACCGAGGAGCGTGAACGAATCATCGCGCTCAGCCGCGACATCCACGCACAGCCGGAGCTCGCCTTCGCCGAACACTTCGCGTGCGAACGCATCTCCACGGAACTCGAATCCGCAGGATTCGACGTCACGAGGGGCGCGTACGACATCGAGACCTCGTTCGAGGCGGTGTACGGCAGCGGCGATTTCCGCGTCGTATTGTGCGCGGAGTACGACGCGCTGCCGGGGCTCGGACATGCCTGCGGCCACAACGTCATCGCCGCCATCTCCGTCGGCGCGGCCCTCGCCCTGAAACCGATCGCAGACGATCTCGGCGTGCAACTCGTGGTCCTGGGTACCCCCGCCGAGGAGCACGGTGGCGGCAAGATCGCGTTGATGCGTGCGGGAGCGTTCGAATCGGCCGTGATGTCGGCCATGGTCCATCCGTCGAACAGCGACACCCAGGTGCGCACGTCGCAGATCGTCATGCAATGCGTCGACCGCTTCGTCGTGGAGTTCACCGGACGGGCCGCCCATGCCGCGGCAGCCCCGCATGAGGCCGTCAACGCCGGTGCCGCCGCGACCCTCGCACAGGTCGCCATCGGTCTACTGCGCCAGCAGTTGCGTGACGGGATCCGCGTCGCATCGATCACCTCCGACGCCGGCACGGTGACGAACATCGTCCCCGGGTACTCGCGCCTCGACATCGAAGTCCGGTCGCAGAACCTGGAGGAGATGATCGACGCCAAACAGCGGGTGCTGGCCTGCCTCGAAGGCGCTGCCATCGCAACGGGCTGCTCCTGGGAGCACGGGCGCACCGAACCCAGGTACCTCAGCATCCGCCAGGATCCGCTCCTCGCTCAGTCGTGGGACGCGAACATCGAACTGTCCGGACTTCCCGTGGTGGACAGGCACGACGGGTCGGGCGGTTCGACGGACATGGGCAACGTCTCACGGGTCGTTCCCAGCATTCACCCGATGATCACACTCGATGGTGCAGCGGGTCCGCCGCACACCGTGGAGTTCGAACGAGCGGCCGGTTCCGACGCGGGCGACGACTGCGCCATCACGGGGGCGACCGCACTCGCGTGGACGATCGTCGACGTGGCGTCGGATCCGGGCACGCGCGAACACCTGCTGCGCCGCGCCGCCGAGCGTCCCGCGGGCGCCACGATGGTCGACCACGACGACGACGCTCGGGCCGCCGCCCATCTCGCGGAGTAGAGGTGTGGTGACCAGCGTCTTCGACCTGTTCTCGGTCGGAATCGGCCCGTCGAGCTCGCACACCGTCGGCCCGATGAAGGCGGGCTCGATGTTCGTCGACGAGGTGAAGAACTCCGGCCTCGGCACGGTCTCCCGACTCGAAGTCGACCTGTACGGCTCGCTCGCCGCGACCGGCCGTGGGCACGGAACCCTCGGGGCGGTACTCCTCGGCCTCGAGCGCAATGCGCCCGACACCATCGACCCCGACTACGCACGGTCGCGGGTCGCCGAGATCGAGGCCGGCTCTCCACTGCGATTGAGTCCGGACTGCGAATTACGTTTCACCACTTCGGATATCGCGCTGCACCTGCACGACGCCGGCAATCGGCATCCGAATACCCTGCGGTTCACGGCCCACTCGGACACCCCGCACAGCGACCCGGCACCACCCGCCCACACGGCGACCTACTACTCGGTGGGTGGAGGGTTCGTCGAACGCGACGGCGCGCCCCGCTCCCAAACACCCTCGGTCCCCTGGCCGTTCGGCACGGCAGAGGAACTACTCGACATCTGCGTTCGCGAGGGCCTCGCGATCAGTGACGTGATGTGGCAGAACGAGTGCGCGACCCGCTCCCCCGACCACGTGCAGAGATATCTGCTCGAAATCTGGAACGTGATGAGCGAGTCCATCCGTCACGGCTTCCACACCCGCGGCCGCCTGCCCGGTGGGCTGGGAGTCGAACGCCGCGCACCCGGCCTGTACGAACGGATACGGCTGATCGGCACCGACCACTCGGTGTCGATGGACTGGCTCAGCGCCGCCGCGATGGCCGTCAACGAGGAGAATGCCGGCGGCGGACGCGTCGTGACCGCACCCACCAACGGCGCCGCCGGCGTGATACCGGCAGTGCTCAACTGGGCACTGCGGTTCGTCCCCACGGTCGGCACCGGCGATGAACGCGACAACGCAATCGTCCGTTTCCTGCTCACATCCGGCGCCATCGCGTCACTCATCAAGGGCCGGGCGTCGATCTCGGGGGCCGAGATGGGCTGCCAAGGCGAGGTCGGGTCCGCCTGTTCCATGGCTGCCGCCGCCCTCACCGAATTACTCGGCGGCACACCGGCACAGGTCGAGAACGCCGCCGAGATCGCGGTCGAACACAACCTCGGTCTCACCTGCGACCCGGTCGGTGGACTCGTTCAGATTCCCTGCATCGAACGGAACGCGGTCGCCGCCGTGAAGGCGGTCAACGCCGCAAAGATCGCGATGCACGGCGACGGGACGCACCGAGTGTCCCTCGACCAAGCCATCGAAACCATGCGCCAGACCGGCATGGACATGCTGTCGAAGTACAAGGAGACGTCGATGGGCGGATTGGCTGTCAACGTCACGGAATGTTAGGTGCGACGTAGTCGCATGATTTCTCGCCGTGACCTCGCGCCTACGGTTCCACGTAGAACGTGCCCACGCTCGGAGTGCCGAACACGTCGTGCAGGTCCGGCAGGTGCGCGGTCACGGTGACGACTACCTGGCCGGGGCCGGTCGTGACCGCGTCTCGGTCGGGGTGCTGGTCGGTGATGAACCCGGACGCTCCAGTCGAGAGATTGATCCACTGGAACTCGTATCCGTAACCATCCGGGGTCGGATAGATCTGGCCGTGTCCGTGGTGGACGACGGGGTTGTAGAACGCGCCCCCGCGGGTCAACGGCCAGCCGACAATCGTTCCAGGGACTTGGAGGGTCGTCATGCCGTCGAAGTCTGGTGGTTCGGCAGACGCCGGGACGGAGCACCCGATCCACGCACTCACCGCAAGCACACCGATCATCGATCTTCGCACTGTTCGCCTCACGTGAACTCCTCCCCTTGTGCTGATTCCCCGGATACGTCCGATTCCGGCGACGATTCGTTACGGAACGGGTTCCGGTCGTATCGAGGAGTCAGATCACCGTTCCGACGTCGCGGGCGACCAGGTGGTCCAGGGCGCGTTCAGCGACAGCGGCGATGGTCATCGACGGGTTGCAGGCCGCGGTGTTGCCGGGCATCAGTGCGCCGTCGAGCACATACAGTCCGCGCTGGCCGAGCACCCGGCCTTCGAGGTCGCACACCGAGCCCATCGACGCCCCACCGAGCGGATGCCAGGTGGAGGGGAACAGCGCGTTGGTGTCCGTGAGTAGGCTTCCCGGCCCGGCGATCTTCCGCACCATCGGATCGATGCGGCCGTTCTGGATGACGGCGTCGCCGTCCTTCGGCCAGCGCAGTACCGCGTCGTCGGTGGCCGAGTCGTACACGAAACTCCCACGGCCGTCGCTGACTCCGTATCCGACGAGCATGGTGCTGCGGGCGTCGAAGGACAGTGGTGGCATCGACGCCTGGATGACCGTGACGGCGGTGGCGGGGTCGTCCCAGTTCAAACTGCCGTAGACGACCGGGCCACCCTGCGGAGCACCGAACTCTTCTTCGAGGCTCGTCCAGACATAGATTCGGTCGGCGTTGGTTCCCCAACCGGTTCCGAGTCCGTCCGGCAGATCCGGGATCCGGCCCGTCGCCGCCGCGCGCACCAGCAACTTGGTGGTGCCGAGGCTGCCGGCGGCCATCACCAGGGCATTCGTGGTGAGGATCTTGTTCTCGAGCACGTTGCCGGACGTATCGATCCGGTCGACGTACACGGTCCAGCGACCGTCCGGGGCGCGTTCGACATCGGTGACCTGGTGCAGGGTTTCCACCGTCACCCGGCCGGTCGCTTCCGCGGCAGCGATGTAGGTGACGTCGACCGAGTGCTTGCCGCCGTTGTTGACCCCGAGGGCGCCGTCGCCGTTGGTGTACGAGGGTTTCATGCGGCCGCGGAGTTCGTCGAGCGCGAAGTTCCAGTCGATCGGCATCGGGATCTTCGACACGGGCAGTCCCGCTCGCTGCACGTTCTGCGCAAACACCTTCGCGGCCTGGTAATTCGGGCTGTCGATCAACTCGTCGGGGGCGACGGCGAGCCGCAACATCTGCGCGACCCGCGGGTAGTGAACTCGGTCCATGGTGGCCCAGTCGAGTGCTTCGGGCAGGTGCGTGTCGAAGACGGCCTCGGCCGGTTGCAACGTCATCCCTTGGTAGACGAGGGAACCACCGCCGACGCCTGCCGCGCACAGTGCGGTCATGTTGTCGCCGGGCACCGCCTCGAGCAGACCGGTGTACGGCTCCAGCGCCACCGGCTCACCGAACAGTTGCGGACTGGACCGGTACCAGAGGATGCGCTTGTCCGGGGCGGTCGCGCGGGGGAAGGTCTCCGCGTCCGGCCCCGTGGGCCAGCGCATTCCACGCTCGAGCACCAGAACGGGCACCCCGGCCTCCGCGAGCCGAAGGGCCGCGACGCCGCCGCCGAACCCCGACCCGACGACGATGACCCGGTGATCTTCGCGGGTGAGAGGCACGGTCGTCCGGCGGCCCGCGAGTCCGGTCCCGGCCTGCGCGATGCGCGGACTCGCCAACGCAACTCCCGCGGCAGCGGCCCCGGCCAGAAAGGAGCGGCGATTGAATGCAGACACAGCTTTCCCCCAGATCACAGACGGACTCACTCGGCGAGATGTCGAAAGATCAGCGTGGAGCATTTCTTTTAGCGAGCTCAAACTAGACACTCTGAGTCAGATGTGTCAAGAAGTTACTGTGACTGCCGTTACGAGCTGGACGGCATCGCGGGCAAGAGCCAGCGGGTGAGGAACCGGCGCAGGTCGTCGTCGGTGTGAACGGCGTCGTCGTCGAAGAGGACGACCGACAGCGCCAGCCGAAGTGCGATCTCCACGATGTCGTCCAGGCTCGACTCCACGCCGGGGTCGCGCTCGACGAGTGGCGCGAGCAGTTCGCGCGCTACGGGTTTCGCGCGGGACATCATGCCCGTGTCGAAGACAGGGTTGCCCCGTTCCGCCTGGAGCAGGGTAGCCAGCACCGGATGCGCGCGCACGGCGGCCCGGCCCGCGACGATGAGTTCGACGACGTACTCGCACGTGGTGTCGGTGGCGTTCGATCGGGAGTGGATCCCGCCCAGCACCTCGACGGCGAGACCGGCGATCGCCTGCGACACCAGCTCTTCCCGCGACCCGAAGATGGAGTACACGGTCTGTCGCGTGACGCCCGCACCCTGCGCCGCCGCCGCGATGGTGACCCCCTCGAAGCCGTCACTCGCGATCAAGTCGAGCGTGGCGTCCAAGATCTTCTTCCGCGACCGCATGCGACCATTATCGACGACGATCCCGATGGGTCCGCACCGTCGCTATTCGTGCTGCGGATAGGCGCTTTTCAGTTCGGTCTCGTCGGCTCGGCCGCAGCCGAATTCGCCGATGACCTGCCAGAGCCGTTCGGTGAATCGACGCGGGCACATTCCGAAGTTGACGAGGGTCTCCTCCTCCGGGGGACCGCCGAATGGCGCCCAGGCCCGGGCGAAGTCGAGGATGTCGTCGACCTCTTTGCCCGGTCTCGGCTGTCGGGCGCGATGGCGTTCGGCTTCTCGGCGTCGATCGCGCCACCGACGGTAACGCCGGACGTCCACCTCCATCGGATCCGATTTCTGCGCAGGCACGGCTAGGTGGCCTTGCCGGGCTGGATCGGGCTGTTGCTCATTTGTTCGGGCGGGGCCGACAGTTCGGCGTCCACGTCGGTGGTGCCCAGCTGCGCGAAGAGGTCGGGATCGCGCCGCGCGAGTCGCGCACCGAGCACCAGCCCGATCGCCAGGCTTACCGGTGTGACGGCGACGAGGACGGTGTTCACGGCGGGTCCTGCGGCCGTGAGCAAGTCCATCTTGGCCACGATCAACCACGTCGCGTAGCTCAACATGGCGAGGGCGGCGGCGGGCGCTACGCGCACCCTCCAGACCGAATGCCCGCGGCGGTCGTGCCAGAAGAAAGCGAGAACGGCTGCGGCTGCCATGGCCTGGAGTACGACGATGCCGACGACGCCGGGCGAATTCACCCAGAGCAGGAGCTGAAGGTAGGGGTCGGCGCCGGCTACCGCGAATCCGACGATCACGACCATCGCAAGCAGACTCTGCACGGCGCTCGCCACGTACGGCGACTTGTAGACCGGGTGCAGTCTGCCGAGGAAACGGGGCAGTACGTGCTCGCGCGACAACGCGTAGGCGTAGCGGGTGATCGCGTTGTGGAACGCGAGCAGGCTGGCGAGGATGCTCGTGATGATCAACAGTTCCATGAGCGTGCTCGCCCAGCCACCCACGTAGTTCTCGATGGCGTCGAAGTACATGGCGGCGGGATCCGAGGCTGCGAGCGCGAGCGCCTGATCCGGGCCGTAGGCCTGGATGATGATCCACACCATGAAGGCGTAGAAGAGGCCGAGGAATGCGACCGCCAGGTAGGTCGCCCGGGGGATCGTTCGGGCGGGATCTTTCGCTTCCTCCCGATACAGGGCGGTCGCTTCGAACCCGATGAACGCGGCGAACGCCAGGGTCAGCACCCCACCCAGGCCGGGGCTGAAGACGTGGGCGGGTGCGAACGAATCGACACCGAGACCCTCGGCGCCGCCCCGGAGAATCACGGCGGCCGCGAGCAGGACGAGGATCCCCGTCTCGGCGGTGAGCAGCAGGATCAGGAACCGTGCGCCGACATGGACCGATCGCGACCCCAGGAACCAGACGAGTCCGACGCCGATCAGCGACCACAGTCCCCACGGAAGGTCCAGCCCGACCAGATCCGCCATGGTGGACTGGGTGAAATACCCCAGGGCGCCGAAGATCCCGATCTCGAGGGCGTTGTAGGAGACGAGGGCGAGTACCGCGGCCGCGAGGCCCCATCGGGGGCCGAGTCCGATCGAGATGTACGAGTAGAAGGCCCCCGCGTTGTGGATGTACTTGCTCATCGCAGTGAAGCCGATCGCAAACACGCCCAGCGCGAGTCCGGCCAGGATGTACCCGCCGGGAGCCCCGATGCCCGCGACGTTCAGGGCCAGGGGAGCCACCCCCGCCATCACCAGCAACGGCGCGGCAGCCGCCACGACGAAGAACACGATGCCGGAGGTACCGAGGGCGCCACCCTCCAGCTGCGTGCCGGAGACGGGTCGGGGTACGGATTTCTTCATGAGGAACTTCTCCAGTCAGGGCACGGGCGCGGCGGCGGGGAAACCCGGGAGCGCGGATACGCGACGAGGAACTAATCGAATGTGTTTCGATTAGACTAGAACGTTGTGACCGGCGCCACAAGGGCATAATCGAATGAATTTCGATTGGAGAGGTGGGTGCACCGATGGGCAGACCTCGCGTCGCACGCCTGGACCGCGAACGCATCGCGGAGGCGGCGCTCGAACTGGTCGATCGTGACGGCGACTTCAGAATGCCGGATCTCGCCCGGCACCTGAACGTGCAGGTGTCGTCGATCTATCACCATGCCAAAGGCCGCGCGGCCGTCGTCGAACTGGTTCGCCACCGCGTCGTCCGGGAAATCGACGGATCGGCCTTCGAGCGCCTGCCCTGGGACGAAGCCTTCTCCGAGTGGGCCCGGTCGTATCGGGCAGCGTTCAGCAGGCACCCCACCGCCATCCGCCTCCTGGCCACCGAGACGGTGCGCGATCCCGGCTCGCTGTCGGTGTACCACTCGGCGGCGGCCGGACTGCGCGACGCCGGGTTCCCGGACGACCACATCATGGCCGTCATCACCGCCGCCGAGAATTTTCTCCTGGGGGCCGCCCTGGACGCGGCCGCGCCGGAGGTCATGATCGAAGCGGATCCGACGACGACCGACGATGCCCTGACCCGGGCGCTCGCCGCCGCACCCCGCGGCCCGGAGAGGGCCGAGCAGGCGTTCGAGCTCGGCCTGGCGGCTCTGCTGGCGGGCTTCCACTACCTTCTCCAGGAATGCGGCGCGGTGCAGCGGTAGCGCCGGGACTCAGTGAACCTGCACGCCGCCCAGCCAGGTTCGGGTCACGGCAAGCTCGCTGAGCGCCCGCGTGGACGACAGGTCGTAGGGGTCGACCGGCAGCTGGATCATGTCGGCCCGCATTCCCGGCCGGAGACAGCCCCACAGGTCCTCCTCGAAACCCTGATAGGCGACTCCCGCCGAATATGCGGCGAGGGCCCGTTCGAGGCCGACGCGTTCCCGCGGCAGCCATCCTTCCGTCGGTATTCCGGACGGCGTCTGGCGGTGGATCGCGGTGGCAATTCCCTTGATCGGCTCGTAGGCGGTGATGGGCCAGTCACTGCCGAAGGCCACGCGAGCACCTCGCTCGGTGAGGGTTCCGATGCGGTATTGCTGCGCGCCCCGTTCGTCCCCGATCCGCGGAATCGTCAATTCCGTCATCAGGGCGTCGAGTTGGGCCCACAGCGGCTGGAAGTTGGCGACCGCCCCGAGGGACGTGAATCGGTCGAGGTCGTCACCGTCGACCAACTGCAGATGCGCGATCGTGGCACGCCGATCACGCGGACCGTTGCTGCGGTCGACATGCTCGATCGCATCGAGCGCCATGCGGACACCGGCGTCGCCGATGGCATGGATGTGGATCTGGAAACCCAGCCGGTCGACTTCGGCCGCAGCCCGAGACAGTTCGTCCGTCGTCCAGTTGCTGATGCCGTGGGAGTGCGGACAGTCCGTGTAGGGCGCCAGAAGCGCTGCCGTGCCGGCCTCGATCACCCCGTCGGCGAAGAACTTGACCGTTCCCGCCCGAACCGCGTCGCCGCCCCGTTCCTCGACCTTCCGCCGCGTCAGGGCGAACGCCTCCCGGTCGGCCTCCCAGCTCTCCGGGGTGGCACGAAACGCGAGGTTGGCACGGGTCGACAGTCGCCCGCGGTCCGCGGCGGTCAGCCAGACCTCGACGTCGTCGAGTTCGGTCCACGCGTCCTGCACCCACGTGATGCCCGCGGCGGCAAGCATCTTCGACACCGTCGCCAGCGCATCGACCCGGTCGTCGAGGGTCACCTCCGGCACCAGTGCGAGAACCGGATTGATCGCACCCCATTCACGCAGAGTGCCGAGCAGCTCACCGTCGGCGGTTCGCACGATCTCTCCGCCTGCCGGGTCCGGGGTGTCCCGAGTCAGTCCGGCACACCGCAGCGCCGCACTGTTGACCCACGCGGTGTGATGGTCCATCGTGCGCAGGACCACCGACCGGTCCGGCACCACACTGTCGAGCCACCGGGCCTCGAAGCGCCCGCCCTCGGCGAGCGTCGGTGAAACCCCGTCCCCGAATACGCAACCGGCTCCGGGATTCTCGTCCGCCCACCGGCGCACCTCGCGCAGGACCTCGTCGATGCTTCCGCAGTCGCGGATCGAGGCACCGCGCAATCCGAGCCCGCCCATCAGCGGGTGGACGTGCCCGTCGCCGAACGACGGCAACAACGCGCCCCCACGCAGGTCGATCAGTTCGGTGCGGCTCGACTGCATGGCACGAGCCCGCTCCCCCAGCGCGACCACGCGGCCGCCGGCCACGGCGAGCGCGTCGGTGACCGGCCGGTCGGGATCACCGGTGCGCACCGCGCCTCCAACGACGAGCAGTTCGGCGTCCACGGCACCTCCTTCAATTAATCGAATATGATTCGATTAAGCTAGGTCGTGCTCGGGCCGGCGTCAAGAGTTGCCCGGTCGCGGGGCGGAAACGGAGAGTTCAGCCGCCCTCTTGCGAATCGTAGACCGGTCGTATACAACTGGTGTACGGCCTTTTCGTGATCGGCTTCACAGTCGGATGAGGCAAGAAAAAAAGCGGGCTCGGCAGCTGTTGGAGCAGCCACCGAGCCCAGGCAGCACCATCTGCGCGACCGTTCGAGTCGCCTACTTGGAGGTAGGCGCAAGGACGTGCAGCTCGTCACGTAGCGACGATTCGACCTAGGAGTCGACTATGGCAACCGCCAACAACAAATCTATCAATCGCAGACCCCACACCAGCCTGCCCGTCATTGCAGGTTCGAGCCTCGCCGGTACCGCAGTCGAGTGGTACGACTTCTTCCTGTACGGAACAGCGGCGGCGCTGGTGTTCAACAAGCTGTTCTTCCCCACCGAGGATCCCCTGGTGGGAACCATGCTCGCGTTCGCCACCTACGCGGTCGGCTTCGTGGCGCGTCCCCTCGGTGCCGCAGTACTCGGGCACTACGGGGACGTCAAGGGCCGGCGGGCCACCCTGATCGCCAGCCTGATGCTCATGGGAGTGTCGACCTTCCTCATCGCCTTCCTGCCCACCTACGCGTCCATCGGCGTCGCCGCACCGTTGATCCTGGTGCTTCTGCGGCTGGTGCAGGGCTTCGCCCTCGGTGGCGAATGGGGTGGCGCAGTCCTGCTGGTCTCCGAACACGGCGATTCGAAGAGACGGGCGTTCTGGTCCGCCTGGCCGAATCTCGGTCCGCCGCTGGGCAACCTGCTGGCGGCCGGGGTGCTCGCCGTCCTCGGTTCGACGCTGTCGGAGGACGCGTTCCTGTCCTGGGGTTGGCGGATCGCCTTCGGGTTGTCGGCCCTGCTGGTGATCATCGGTCTGGTGCTGCGGCTGTACGTCGCGGAGACCCCGCTGTTCGAGCAGTCCCGGGAAACCGCGACCGCCGAGAAGACGGGCATGCCGCTCGCCGCGGCCGTCCGGGGACACTGGCGCCAGATCCTCCTCGCGGCCTTCACCCGCTTCGGCGAGAACGCCGGCTTCTACATCTTCTCGCTGTTCGTCATCACCTACATCACCCAGATCCTCGAACTCGAGCGCAGCACCGGATTGAACGCCGTCATGATCGGCATGGTCGTCGCCCTGGTGACGATCCCGATGTTCGCCGTGCTCGCCGACCGGATCGGCCGGCGACCGATCTACATCGGCGCGTCCGCCGCCACCATCGTGTGGGCGTTCGTGTTCTTCGCGCTGCTGGACACGAAGAATCCGGCGGCGATCACCCTCGCGGTGTCGGTGGGACTGCTGATCTTCGCGGCCTACAGCGCCGTGATCGGCGCGTTCTTCTCCGAACTGTTTCCCACCGAGGTCCGGTACTCCGGGGTGTCGCTGGCCTACAACCTCGCGTCCGTCCTGGCCGGCTCGCTGGCCCCGATCATCGCGATCGCGCTCTACACCCGGTTCGGCACCGGATACGCCATCGGTGCCTATCTCGCAGCCATGGGAGTCATCTCCCTGATCGCCTCACTCCTCGCGCGGGAAACGCAGTCCGTGGATCTCGCGGCCGTGGGCGACGAGGCCATCTCCCGGACACCGGAAACGCCGGCGTCCGTCCACTACTGACTCTCCTCGAAGGGGCAAGCCATGACGACATCGAAGACCACCGGAGCAACGGCGCCGGAGCTGGCCTACGAGTGGCTGAAGAACACCATCGTCACCCTGCCCCGCGACGAGGAGATGTTTTTGTCCGAAGCGCAGGTCGCCGCGTCCTCCGGAATCTCCCGAACCCCCGTGCGCGAGGCGCTGTTACGCCTCGAGGCCGAAGGCTTCATCCGGCGAGTGCCCCACAAGGGCGCCTTCATCCCGGCCCTGTCCGACAGCGACGTCGAAGCCATCATGCAGGCCCGCCGGGTGGTCGAGGAATGGTCGGTCACCGAAGTGGCGCCCCAGCCGGGCCTGGTACCGGACCGGCTCCGCATTCTCCTGGACCTCCAGGAGAACGACACCGACCCGGTCGACTTCATCGCGCACGACCTCGAATTCCACACGGCCATCATCCGCGCGGCCGGCAACCCTCTGATGAACAATTTCTACAGCTCACTGCGGGACCGTCAGATGCGGATGGGAATCCGCATCGTGATGGCCGACGAAACCCGTAAGAAGCAGGTCCTCGTCGAGCACCGCGCCATCGCCGACGCGATCGCGGCAGGCGATCCCCACGCCGCGGTACAGGCGGTGCGGGAACACCTCGACACCACCCTGCAGTCAATGAAACGGCCGAACATCTAACGGCACGAAGGAAACCCATGAAGATAGCCCTGGCTCAACTGGCCAGCCCCGATTCCGAGACCCCCGCGCATCGACTCGAGCGCGTACGCAACCTCCTGACCGGACTCGACGAACGAGTCGACCTGATCGTTCTGCCCGAGCTGTGGCGCGTCGGATACAACCACTTCGACGACTACTCCACAGCCGCGGAAACCCTCGACGGCGGTACCGTCCAGGTTCTGGCGGCCGTCGCCGTCGAACGGCAGTGCTACATCCACGCCGGCAGCATCGTCGAACAGGGCGAAGAGGGCAGGCTGCACAACACCGCAGTCCTGATCGGCCCGGACGGACAGATCCACCACCACTACAGCAAAGTTCACGTGTTCGGATACGACTCCCTCGAAGCGCAGCTCCTGCAGCCGGGGACGCAGATCCACACCACCGACACGCCGTTCGGCCCGATCGCCGCCACCACCTGCTACGACCTGCGGTTCCCCGGATTGTGGACCGAATTGGTCGCCGCCGGAGCGCAACTCGTCATCGTGCCCGCCGCGTGGCCGAAAGCCCGCAAGGAGCACTGGCGGCTGCTGACCTCGGCCCGCGCCGTCGACAACCAGGTCTTCGTGATCGCCTGCAACGCCACCGGCACACACAATTCGGTCGAACTCGGCGGGCACAGCCGGATCGTCGACCCGTGGGGGACGGTGATCGCCGAGGCGGATTCGTCCGAGGGCATCACCATCGCCGAGATCGACCCCACCGTGGTCGACCGCACCCGCGCCGAGTTCCCGGTCCTGAAGGACCGGCTCGGCGACTACAGCTTCCTCAACCGCAGAAAGGTCCTTTCATGACCGGCGCCACCACGGAGGTGCTCACCTTCGAAACCCTCGATTCCTCCGAGATCCTGCGATTCGGCGGCGGCCGAACCCTGGTCGCCGGGTACACCGGCCGGGACGAAGCAGCGGTGCAACATCACATCGACGAACTCGCCGCCATCGGAGTCGCACCGCCGGCACAGGTGCCGATGTTCTACCCCGTCGAGATCGCGACGATCACGACCGCGACGCAGGCCCCCGTCACCGGCGCGCACACCTCGGGCGAGGTCGAGCCCGTGATCCTGAGGCACGGCGGGCGGTACTACCTCGGTGTCGGCTCCGACCACACCGACCGCCAACTCGAGACCGTCGACATCGGCGATTCGAAGCGGGCGTGCCCGAAGCCGGTAGGCCCGGCCGTCGTCGAGATCGAGGACTGGGCGTCGTTCGACTGGGACGCGTGCCGGGCCCGATCGTGGGTCGACGGGGTCCTGTATCAGGACGGCACCCTGGCCAATCTCCGTACACCGCACAACCTTCTGCAGATCTTCGCCGACCGGCTCGGCGACACCGGCGAGGACCTGCTCTGCTTCGCAGGCACCCTGCCGCTGCTCGACGGCAACTTCACCCCCGGCCACCGGTGGGACCTCGAACTCACCCTGCCCGACGGCCGAACCCTGACCCACTCCTACACCACCGAAGGACACTGACATGCGCACCGGAGCCGACTACCTGGCCTCCCTGAACGACGGGCGAGTAGTGCTCGTCGACGGGGAGAAGATCGACGACGTCACCACCCATCCGGCTTTCGCTCCCGTGACCCGGACGATTGCCGAGATGTTCGATCTGGCCGCGGACGAGGCCAACGGCATGCAGTACGTCGCACCCGAAACCGGGAACGCGGCCAACCGGGTGTTCTCGATTCCACGGTCGCGGGAGGAGCTCGCGCAGCGGCGGGAGGCGATCGAGCGGTGGGCGAAGCACACGCACGGATGGATCGGTCGTAGCCCCGATCATGTGGGAACGTTCCTTGCCGCGTTCGCCGCGCATCCCGAGGTGTTCGCGGCCGAGGGTGGGCACGACTTCGGGGCGAACGTGTCCGAGTTGTACCGGCGCCTGCTCGACGAGAACCTCTACGTCTCGTACGCGATCATCCCGCCACAGGTCTCACGCGCGACGACGGCGTCGGGCTGGGAGGGCGAGTACCTGCAGGCCGGCGTGGTCGAGGAGACCCCCGAGGGTCTGGTCATCCGTGGTTCGCAGATGCTCGCCACCGGCGGAGCGATCGCCGACGAAATCTTCGTCTCGTGCATCAAGCCGCTCGGCCCGGACGACAAGGACTTCGCCGTCGGGTTCGTGGTCCCGACCAACGCCCCCGGTCTCAAGCAGTACGTCCGCCGCCCGTACATTCCGGCCGCGACGAGCTCGTTCGACTACCCACTGACCTGCCGCTACGACGAGCCCGATTCGCTCCTCGTCTTCGACGACGTCCTCGTGCCGTGGGACCGAGTGTTCGTCGACCGCGACACCACCGGTGTCCGCCGTCAGTTCTTCGAGACGGGCGCCCACGTTCTCGGCAACTGGCAGGCGCAGATTCGCTTCGCGACGAAGCTCGAATTCATTGCCGGCGTTGCGCGTCGGGTCACCCAGGTCAACGGGGTGGACAAGATCCCCAGCGTTCAGGAGAAGCTCGGCGAGCTCGCCGCACTCGTCAGCGGAGTCCGTTCCGCGGTGCTGGCCGCCGAGTACACCGCCGAGCCGGATTCGGCCGGAATGTGGTTGCCGGGCAGGCAGGCTCTGTATGGGTCGATGGGTCTGCAGTCGGAGATCTACCCGCGGGTGATCGCGATCCTGCGCGACCTCGTCGGCGGCGGTGTGCTGCAACTCCCGTCGAGCGTCAAGGACCTCAGCAGCCCGTTGACGTCCCGGGACATCGAACACTACGTCCAGTCCCCCGGTGTGCCGTCCGAGGAGCGCGTCAAGCTCTTCAAGCTGGCCTGGGACATCATCGGCTCCGAATTCGCCGGACGACACCAGCAGTACGAGATGTTCTACGCGGGTGCCCCTTTCGTGGTGAAGGGCGCGTACACGTATCGCAACTACGACTACGACAGCGCCGTCGCGGCAGTGCAGCAGTTCACCGACGGCTACAAAGCGGAAAGCGAGTAAACCATCATGGCCAAGCCTGAATTCGAATTCTTCCCGGTCACCGACGTCCAGTGGACGGTATGTCCGGGTGACGATCCGAAGATCACCGAACGCATCCTCGCCAAGGACCCGGAAGGCAACGTCGCCACCCGGATCCTGCGCTACGAACCCGGCGCCGACTCGACGCCGATGGGCGTGCAGAAACACGACTTCTGGGAGGAGGTCTACATCCTCGAGGGGTCGTTCACCGATCTGACCCTCGGCGAGACGTTCACCGCGGGGATGTACGCCTGCCGACCGCCGGGTATGCCGCACGGCCCCTGGAGCACGGACGAGGGCGTTGTCACCTTCGAAGTCCGGTACCACAGTAAGTAGGCCCACGATGACCCTTCCAGCATTCCACGCGCCCACCCCGACGGACATGCGACGAAGCATGGGCCGGTTCACCACTGGGGTCGCCGTCGTCAGCGCCGACGACGGCGACGGCAACCCCAGTGCCATGACGATCAGCTCCCTGACCTCGATCAGCCTGGACCCGGCGATCCTGCTCGTCTCGCTCACCCACGGCTCCCGCACCACCGAGGCCGTGGAAGCCGCGGGCTCGTTCGCCGTGTCCGTCCTCGGCTCCCGTCAGGAAGCTCTCGCCCGTCGCTTCGCCACGCGGGGCGGCGCCCGATTCGACGACCTGCCCTGCGATCGCAGCCGCTCGGGTCTGCCGCTGATCAAAGATGCTCTGGCCCAGCTCGAATGCAGGGTCCACAGCGCCCACGACATCGGCGACCACCGCGTCTTCTACGGCGAAGTCACCGACATGCGCTGCCGGGAGGGCACCGGCCTGGTGTTCTACTCGGGGCGGTTCGGCGACTTCCACGACTTCGGTCACGACGAGGTCCCCTGGTTGTTCTGATTCGGCGAACGTGCTCGCCGGCGCATCCCTGACGGTGCGCCGGCGAGCACGTGTATGTCGGGGTCGGGTTTCTCGTGGGCCGGAGGGTGCGAATTGTGCAACAATATGGACGTCAGTACGGACTAGTCGAGGCAGGAAGGGAAAGTTTTGCTGCCGCCTAACCGCGTTCCCATCGATCGCTCGATACGTAACCGGTGATGTTGTTGTACAACATCACGTGGGAGGCTGTGCGTGACGCGTCTGCCCGCCAGATCCACGACTACTCGAGGTGACACACCATGGTGCTAGCTACGGGCACGGGCCCGGGCAACGACAGCCCGGATTCGGGTGCCAACCGGACATCGCAGGCTTACCACGATCTGCGTGCTTTGATCCTCTCCGGTCACTACGAACCGGACTCACGCCTCACCGAATCGGAGCTCACCACGCAGCTCCAGGTCTCGCGCGGGACGATCCGTTCGGTGCTCGCGCGCCTAGCGCAGGAGGGCTACGTCACCGCCGAGGCGAACCGCAGCGCTCGCACCCGCTCGTTCTCGGTGGACGAGGCGGTCGAGATACTGGAGACCCGCGCGGTGATGGAGGCAGCGCTGGCGGCGAAGGCCGCCGAACGCGCCACCGATACGGACATCGCCGCGATGACCGAAACCTGTAAGCGCATGTGGGACTGGCAGGTACCGGGTGGGCGCGAGGAGTACGCGAATCTCAACCGCAAGTTCCACGAACAGGTCAAGCGGGCGGCGCGGCAGGCCACGCTCACCAGGTTCGTCGACAGCCTGCTGTACCCACTCGTCATGCAGCAGTACCGCGACGCCGACCGCGAGCAGCCGCGGACCGACTCCGTCAGGGAGCACGAGGCCATCCTCGCCGCGATCGTCACCCACAACCCGGAGGCCGCCGCGGCGGCGATGCGGCATCATCTGTCGTCGGCCCGGCGGGCGCTTCAGCTGAAGTTCCCCCCGCCGGCCGACTAATCGTCGCCGCGAGGACCTCCAGGCGACTCGTGGGTGCGCCACGACACCCGCTCCGCCCGGAGGTCCTCGTCCACTCAGTTCGACACGCCGACAGCACTCTCACGAGTTACGGCGTTACGACCACAGCGCGACCGTCCACGCTGGGTCCAGGACAACGGTCACGTCGTCGCCCGGGCGAGCGTCGAAGTGCGCATCGGCGTGCGCGCGAAGCGTGACATCCCCGACGGCGACGACCATCTCCTGGCGATCGCCGAGGTACTCGGCGGTCATGATGCGCGCCGGGAACCGGTTGGGGCCCTCGGGCTCCCGTGACGCAGTGACGACGCGGATGTTCTCGGGCCGGATGCACACGGACATTTCCTGGCCGGCGGTGGGCGGTGCGGGTGGGGTGGTGAATCGCTCGCACCGCACCACCCCGAGGGTCGTTTTGGCGTCGACCACACGGTCACGGGGGCCTGCCGGCCGGTCGAGCACTCCGGGGATGAGGTTGGCGCTGCCGACGAAGTCGGCCACGAACCGTGTCGCCGGGGAGTCGTAGATCTCGCTCGGCGAGCCTATCTGCTCGATTCGGCCACGGTTCATGACGACGATCGTGTCGGACATGGCGAGGGCTTCGCCCTGGTCGTGCGTGACGTAGATGGTGGTGACGCCGAACTTCTGCTGGAACGACCGCAGCTCGGCGCGCAGTTGTGAGCGTAGCTTGGCGTCCAGGTTGGACAGCGGTTCGTCGAGCAGCAGGACCTCCGGCTCGCACAGCAGCGCGCGGGCCAGCGCGAGCCGCTGCTGCTGGCCGCCGCTGAGTTGGGTGGACCAACGGTCGGCGTACTCCGACAGCCCCACCTGTTCGAGCATTGCGAGGACACGGCGCTGCGTCTCGGGGCGGGGGTAGGTCTTTCGGCCGTATCGGAGCGGGAATGCGGCGTTGTCGAACACCTTCATGTGGGGCCAGATCCCGTAGGACTGCGGCACCATGGCGATCGGCCGGGAGTCGGGAGGGACGTCGCGACCCGCGGCGGCGGAGAAGACGGCCTTCCCGTTCATCCAGATCTCGCCGCCGTCAGCGGTCTCGAGTCCGGCGAGGCAACGCAGCGTGGTCGTCTTGCCGCAGCCGCTGGGTCCCAGCAAGGTGAAGAAGCTGTTCTTCGGTACGGCGAAGCTGACATCGTCGATGACGCGGTTCACTTCGCCGCTGTCGTGACGGGTGAATTGTTTCTGCAGACCGGAGATCTGTACGGAATGGTCGGTAGCAACGAGTTTCTGCATGTTCACGACACCTCAGATGTGTTTTTGGACGCCACGGCGGTTGACCCACCAGACGGAGACGGCGGAGAGGGCGAGCAGGAGAACTGCGAGGGCACTGGCCTCGGGATAGTTCGCGCTCTCGCCGATCATGTCCCACAGCAGCACCACGACGGTGCGGTTGTCGGAGCTGGACAGCAGCAGCGCGATGGGGAGTTCGCCCAGGGAGTGGGCGAACACCCACAGCCACGTGCTCGACACCGCGGGGGCGACGAGGGGGAAGATCACCCGGCGCAGCACGACACCTTTCGACGCACCGGAGACGCGTCCCACCTCTTCGAGTCCTTTGTCGAGCTGGAGCAGTGCCGTCTGAATCATGCGTGACCCGCGCGGGACGTACCGGGTGGTGAACGCGATGATGATGATCCAGATCGTCCCGTAGATCGGGAACGGCAGGTACAGGTAGAGGAACAGCACCGCCATTCCCAGTACCACGGCGGGGATGGCGAAGACCAGGAACGAAATATCGAACAGCCACCGGCCGATGCGTCCGCCGCGGCTGGCGGCCAGCGCCAGCCACAGGGCGAACCCGGCAGTCAGCGTCGCCGTGACCAGGCTGATCACCAGGGTGTTGATGACCGCTTGGCTCAAGCTCGGGTTGGTGAAGATCGCGGTGTAGTTGGCGAGGCTGAGCGCACCCAGATTGTCCAAGCTGATCGGCTGGAGGTACGGGGTCAGGCTCGTCCAGACCAGGGTCAGGATGGGCACGATGATCGCGACGAGTACGTAGAGAAAGACGATCGTGAAGATCGGGATGCGCCAGCGTCCCAGCCGCACCGGCGTGGACCGGTATCCCTTGCCCCCCACCACCTGGAACCGGTGCGACTCGCGGGTCTGGCGCCGGTAGACGGCGATCATCACCAGGGACAGCAGGACCAGCATGATGCCGTAGGCACTGGCCTGGCCGTAGTTGGCGAGTCCCGACGGCGGCTGCAGCGAGGCCTGGATGAGGCTGCTGAACACGTAGATCTGGTCCGGCATTCCGAGGATGGCCGGGATCGCGAATTCCTCGAGCGCGATGACGACCAGCAGCATGCTGGCCGCGGTGATTCCCGGCATCGTGAGGGGCAGAACCACCTTGCGGGTTCGTGTCCACCATCCGGCGCCCGACGTGGCCGCGGCCTCCTCGAACTCGAGGTTGAGCCGGGCGAACGTCGGCGCGAGCATGATGTACATGCCTGGCACGCCGAAGATTCCGGCGACCAGGATCATGCCCGGCAGCGAGTAGATGTCGATAGTGAACCCGAAGATCCGCTCGATGACGATGGCGATCGGGCCGTTGGTGGGGTTGGCCGCCAGCACCCAGGCCACTGCCATGACCGTGGCCGGCACGGCCATGGGGGCCAGTGTGCTCGGCGCGAGGAATCGGCGACCGGGGATGTCGGTGCGTTCGAACAGGTAGGCCAGGCTGACACTGATCACGAGAGCCAGGCCCACGGTGCCGACCACGAAGATCAACGAGTTGAGCGCGACTTCGACCAGGCGTTTCGAGGAGAAGATCGCGGTGAAGTTGGCAAGCGTGAACCCGGGGACCTGGAAGGGCAGCTTCGTCTCGCTGTCCTTGAGACTGCTGAACAACAGCATGCCCAGGGGAAAGAGCATGAGATAGGCGATGATCGCGCCGATGACGATGTTGACGCCGATCAGGACACGGTCCCGCCGGTGCGGGTGTGCGTCGGTGGGCTCAGGGCGGACGCCGGTTCGCTGAGGGCGTGTGCCGGTGGGCGGGCGCGTGCCGGTGGGCGGGCGTCCGCCGGTGGAGAGCGGGGTGCCGGACTGCATCGCTGAAGTCTCCAAAGGTGAGGGGATAAAGTCTTCTGCTGCCCGTCGGGCAGCGGTGCGACGGTGGGGGCCGTCAGTTGACGTCGGTGCCCAAGGCCTCTTCGACCTCGGGGAAGTAATCCGAGAACTGCTCGTACTGCTCGAGGTTGGTTTCGCCGAACCACTCGACGCCGGCGTCACACAGGGCGCCGATGACGCGGTTGGTTGCGGCGTCCGTGCAGTCCGTGTTGGTGGGGATGGCCGAGTTGTACGTGTCGACCAGGGCGGACTGGCCCTCTTCGGAGGCGAGGAAGGCGGTGAGCAGGCGACCTGCGGCCGGGTGTGGGGCGCCCTCGGCGACGAACAGGTAGGACTTGTTGGCGTTGGTGGGGCCCACCGGTGCGACGGCGACCGGCGCGCCCTTGGCCTGGTCGCCCAGCACGAGGTTGATGAGGTCGGTGCCGACCGGTGTCTGGCCGGAGACGATGAGTGTGTGGGCCTGCGTGGTGTTCTCGGTGTAGTGGGGCTGCTGCTGGGCCAGCCGGGAGCTGTAGTCGAGACCGGCGTCGGTGCCGAGGGCCGGGTCCTGAGCCCACACGGTCATGAAGGACCCGCGCGCCTCGACGCTGAGCTTTCCCCCGTTCCATCGCGGATCGAGCAGATCGTCCCAGCTTTTCGGCGTATCGCTCGCGGCCACGGCGTCGGTGTTGTATGCCCAGACTTTCGGGACGGCCCAGACGTAGACGAAGTCGTCGGCGAAGATCTGATCGCCGGGCACCTCGTAGGACGCCCAGTCGACCTTCGCCGCCAAGGACTGCGACGGCAGCACGGTGAGGCCACCCGCGTTGGAGACATCGAAGGTCACGCGCTCGGCGGCCTGCTCCACATTGAGCTGGGTGACGAGGTCCGGAGCCTTCTTGTTCGTGTACCGGACTTCGATCCCGGGGTACTTCTTCTCGAAGGCGTCGATGGCCGGCTTCATCTGCGCCTCAGGTTTCGGCGCGTACCAGACGACCTCCCCTTCGGCCTTGGCCGCCTGGTACAGCTCATCGAGATTCTTGGTGTCCGGAACGGGGGGAGGACCGCCGCAGGCGGACAAGGCGACGGCAACCGCCATGACCGAGGCGGTCAGACAGAACTTGCGCCCGATTCGGGTCATGGCAATCAACATTCCTTCGCGCCGGGGATAACGGCGCCGGCAGGGGTGAGCCCGTACAGCCGGCCGGCGGTGCCGCCGGCGATCAGTTCCAGCTGCGTGTCGTCGAGCGAGGGCAGTTGCGTGTTGATGAGGTCGTGAAGTTCGGACAACGATCCGGCCGAGGCGGGGAAATTCGAACCCCACATGACGTTGGCTGCGCCGAACTTCTCGATCAGCATGCGGACCACCGGTGCCGCGGATCCGCTCTCGCGCTGCGCACGCAGGACGGCCGGCGGCGTGAGCTTGATGAAGACCCGGCCGGTCTTCTCGAGCTGGGGAACTCCGTCGGTGCTCGGGTACGGCGCGGCGTCGTCCAGCTGGGGCCGGCCCGCGTGGTCGAGGATCGCGGTCAGTCCCGGGTACTGCTGGAGGAGTCCGGCGAGGATGGGAGCGTGCTTGGCGTGCATCTGGATGCAGACCGGCACCCGGCGATCGGACAGGAACTGCCAGACGGGCGCCATGCGCTCGTCGTCCAGGCCGCGGCCGGGCGTCGGGACGGCCGTCGTCCCGTCGGCAGCGCGGATGCGGACTCCCGAGAAGCCCCGCTCGTCGATCCAGTGGTGGAGGTCGTCGACCACCTTCGGGGAGAGGAAGTCCACCGAGCAGACCCCGCTGATGCGGTCGGCGTGCCGGGTGAGCTGGTCGGCGACGTAGCTGTTGTCGAATCCGTAGACCGTGGAGGCCTGGACGACGACGAGGTGGTCGACGGCGGCGGCGTCAGCCGCGCGCAGGAGACCGTCGATGTCGGTGGGCCGTTCCTGGGACCAGGTGGAGCGGTGGCCGCCGAGCGGGTCTGCGGGATAGGAATCGGTGTCGGGCGAGATGATGTGGGTGTGTGTGTCGACGGTGAACATCAATACCTCACGGCTGGTAGGTGGCGGGGCGGGCGTGCGGGCGGGGTGTGTTCATGCAAGCTCGCCGAGGTGCCGGGTGAAATCGTCGAGGAGTTCGGCCACTGTCACCGGCGTGCGGATGACGTTCTGCTGCAAGGCGTAGTCGATCGCGATCTGCAGACCGGCGACGAGCTCGTCGGTCACCCCGAACCGGAGGGCGCGTACGCGGGGCCCGGGCGCGGTATCGGCTGCCTTGCGCGCCTCGATCTCGGCGCCGAAAGCCTGGTAGAGCGCTGACACCGTCTGCGGCTCGGCTTCGAGGAGGTCCCTCCGGACGGTGAGCATGTGGTTGATCGGCACGGTCTGGTGCCGGGCGCCCCACGCCTCCTCGGCCTCCCGCCAATTCGGGATGATCGGGACCAGCGGTCCCTGCGCGCCGTCGAGCGCCGGCGGGCCGAGAACGGCGGCCGCCACGTCGCCGCGCTCGAGCACGTCGAGCACCTTGCCGGTCGTGCGTTCGACGTTCGGCGGCTCGACGTAGCTGGCGACGTGCGGCTCTTCGGTGGTGACCCAGGTGACTTCCTTGGCGTCGACGCCGAACTCCTCGTGCAGGATGCCGCGGACCCACAGCCCGGTGGTCTGGCTGTACGCCCGGACACCGACCCGCCGCCCTGCCAGATCTGCCGGGTTGATTTCGGCCGAACCGGGCCAGCGGGTGAGCGAGTGGTGGTGGAAGTCGCCACTCAATACCACCGGCAGGAGTGCGATCGGGGCACCGGCTTCACGAGCCTGCAGGAAGGTGGCGATGGCCAATTCGCTGACGTCGTAGCGGAGTTCGCGCACCATGGGGGCGAATGCCTTGTAGATCGGATCCGCCGCCGCGAGCTCGACGGCGCGCCCTGCGACGGTGAAGCCGGGGTCGGTGAGGAACGCGGTGTGCGGGTAGGACTTCGCCGCGATGGACAAGGTTTGGGTCATGAAACGACTCCTCTGTTGCGTCCGAGCCCGGGGGGAGAGTGCGTGCACGGTGCCGGTGCACTGATGCTGATCCTCAACCGACGGGCGGACCACCAATATTGTCTTACGGTTTCGCCCAATTTACGCGTGTGACGGGCCCAACACAAGGCCCCGCGACGTGGATCGTCTAACAATTTTGCCCGAACGGCGTCCGAGGAGCTCCGACGACTTACTCTGCGACCGCGGTTTCCACCGGGCACACAGCTCCCACGGTCCGCCGAGCCACACGTTCACGCGGATTGTTGTACAAGATTCTCTGGCTGCGTCGGGCGCAGCGCCGAAACTAGAGATTTATACATGTTCTTGCAGACAACTACGCCGCGCTGCTACTCTGTGCGAGAGAAAGTTGTTAAACAATCTGAGGCCGCGTCGCCAGGAGACTCGGATGACGCCAACGCAACTGGGCGGCCGGCCTGCACTCCGCCACCAGCGGGGCGCCCGTGACATCAGCTCGCTGATCGAGTCTCGCGAGTTCCCAAGCTCCACAACGATTTGTGGAGGTGTTCCAGATCGCCAAGCGAGGACACAGTTGTGATAAAGATCGACGAAGAGATCGCCGTACCCGCACCACCGGAACGGGTGTGGGAGGTCATTTCCGACCCCACTGAAGTGGTGTCGTGCATCAATGGAGCCGAACTCGGCCAGTTCCACGACGACGGCTCCTTCGACGGCACGCTTGTCGTGAAGTTCAGCGCGATCCGGGTGCGGTTCGGCGCCCGGATGTCGCTCGACCTCGATGAACCCGAATGGGAGGGACGGCTGTCCGCCCGCGGACGAGACGGACAGGGCGCGACCCGGTTCACCGCGCACGCCACCTTCCGGATCACCGAGGACAAGGGGGCCGGCGGTGCCCGAGTACGTGTGGCCGGTGAGGTGAGCCTCGCGGGCAAACTCGCGTCGCTGATCGAGGCGGGCGCCGGGGCTGTGGTTTCCCGGATGACCCAGGAGTTCACGGACGAGCTGGTGCGCCGGTGCGCCGGCGACACAGTGGTCACACCGGCACCCGGCCGTCCCACCCTGTGGGCACGCGTACGCGCCTGGTGGCACAGGACCATTCACAAGCGACAGAGCGAGCAGATCGGAGTGGCAAGTGGCAAGACTCAATAGCGTGATCGGTGCCCTGGAATCGGGGCAGCACGCCTTCGCGGCGTTTGCGGCGCCCGAACCGGCCGCGGCGCTCGACTTCGCGACGTCCGACTACGACGGTCTGGTGTTCGAGTCCGAGCACAAGCCGTGGGACGCAACGACGTTGCGGGACAGCCTGCAGTACCTGCTCAACCGGCGACGGATCTTCGAAGCCGGCACGCTCGCCCCGTCGCCCACGCCCCTCGTCCGCGTGCCCGTCAACGGAGCCGAACACGGGCAGTGGCACGCGAAGCAGGCCCTCGACCTCGGAGCGTACGGAATCGTGTGGCCGCACATCAGCCGGGTCGAGGAGGCGCGCAACGCGGTCGCGGCGTGCCGCTACCCGCGGCTGCCCGGCGCGGACCGGTTCGAGCCGGCGGGAGTGCGCGGCGACGCGCCGGCGGCCGCCGCCCGTTACTGGGGTCTGTCGAACGACGAGTATTACGCCAAGGCCGACGTGTGGCCGCTCGCCCCGGACGGTGAGATCCTCGTCGTGATCCAGATCGAGGATCAGCTCGGAATCGAGAACCTCCCGGCGATCCTCGACGAGGTGCCCGGCATCGGTCTCATCCTCATCGGTGAGGGCGATCTCAGCCAGGAACTGGGCGTGCCCCGCCAGCTGGACCACCCGTCGATGGTCGAGGCAAGGAGCCGGATCGTGAAGATCTGTCACGAACACGGAGTCGTGGTCGGCCACCCGCACGTGACCCCGAGCAACGTCGAGCAGGTGCTCGACGAGGGCTACCGCTTCCTCATGTCCGCGCCGGTACGCAGCTATCCCGGCCTGGAACTGGGCCGCAAACTCACCGGTCGCTCCTGACCCCGAACACCTCACCTGGAGAAAAACCTTCATGATCATCGACTGTCACGGCCACTTCACAACCGCGCCACCCGCGCTCGGACAGTGGCGCGAGCGCCAGATCAAGGCGTTCGAGGATTCGGGCGCGCGAGTTTCCCCCGACGAGTTGCACATCGGCGACGACGAGATCAAGGCCGCGATCGAACAGGGCCAGCTCGAGCTCCAGCTCGAACGCGGCACCGACCTCACACTCTTTTCCCCCGGTGCGGGAAAGATGGCCCACCACTACGGCGACGAGCAGACCAGCCTGGTCTGGTCGCAGGTCAGCAACGACCTCATCGCCCGGGTGTGCGGCCTGTTCCCGGACCGTTTCGCCCCGGTGTGCCAGCTCCCGCAGTCGCCCGGTGACGCGCTGGCCTCCTCCATCCGCCGGTCGTCCGAAGAACTCGAGCGCTGCGTCGAGGAACTCGGATTCGTCGGCTGTCTGCTCAACCCGGACCCGTCCGACGGGTACTGGCAGGCGCCGCCGCTGACCGACCGGATCTACTACCCGCTCTACGAGAAGATGGTGGAGCTGGACGTGCCCGCGATGGTCCACGTCGCGATGTCACGCAACCCCGCCATCCAGGGCACCTGCGCGCACTACCTCAACGGCGACACCGCGGCCTTCATGCAGCTGTGCCAGTCGGACCTGTTCACCGACTTCCCGACGCTGCGGCTGATCCTGCCGCACGGCGGCGGCGCGGTCCCCTATCACTGGGGCCGCTACCGCGGGATGATGCAGGACCAAGGCCGGCCACCCCTGCAGGAATCGTTGCTGCACAACGTTTTCTTCGACACCTGCGTCTACCACAAACGGGGCCTCGAACTGCTCACCGACATCATCCCCGCCGAGAACGTGCTCTTCGCCTCCGAGATGATCGGCGCCGTCCGCGGGGTCGACCCGGAAACCGGGCACCGCTTCGACGACACCAAGGCGCTGCTGGACTCCATCGACTCCATCAGCGACGACGACCGGCAGGCGATCTACGGCGGCAATGCGCTGAAGGTGTTCCCGCGCCTGGCGAGCCGCGTTGCCAACCACGACAAGCAAAAGGAGATCGCGCGGTGAAGGTCTACGAAGCGCTCGCAGCAGCATTCGCCGCCGAGGGCACCACGGATGTGTTCGGCATGATGGGCGACGCCAACATGCACTGGATGAACGCGCTGGCCAGTCGCGGAACGCGCCTGTACGAGGTGCGCCACGAGGGTGCGGGACTGAGCATGGCGCACGGGTACGCCCGCGCATCCGGCCGGCCCGGCGTCGTGACGACGACCAGCGGCCCCGGTACCGCGCAGCTGGCAACGTCGATGATCGTGGCGAGCCGGGCACGCATCCCGCTGGTCGCGTTCTGCGGGGAGACGCCGTTGGGTGACACCGGCGCCGTCCAGTACCTCGACCAGCAACGGTTCGCCGCCGCGATCGAGTGCGAATTCCTCCAGGTGACCAAGGCCGAGTCGGCCGCAGAAGTGGTGCAGCGCGCCTTCTACCTGGCCCGCACCCAATCCCGGCCGGTGATGATCAGCGCACCCTTCGACGTGCAGCTGCAGGAGTTCGAGGACGACATGCCGTACGTCCCGTCCACCGAACTGCTCCGCACCCCCAAGCTGCTGCCGCACCCGACCCAGATCCAGCAGGCGTGCGAAATCATCGGGGCGAGCAAACGAGTGGTGATCGTCGCCGGACGAGGCGCCCGCAACGCGGACGCGGGCGAGCAGGTCCTCGCACTCCAGCGTCGCACCGGCGCCCTACTCGCCACCACGCTGCAGGCCAAGAACTGGCTGAGCGCCGAAACCGAGTACCACGTGGGGATCGCGGGCCTGTTCGGCAGCAGGCTCGCAATGGAGCTGCTGCAGGAGGCCGACTGCGTGGTGTCGGTGGGCGCGAGCCTCAACCACTACACCATCGAGAGCGGATACCTTTTCCCGGAAGCGAAGTTCATCCAGATCGACACCGCGCCGCACCTGGTGATGGGCAACGGTCAGGTCGCCGACTGCTACATGCAGGCCGACGCGGTCACCGCCCTCGACGCCCTGACAGGCGCGCTGGGGGTTCGCGGTATCGAGGTGGAAGGCTTCCACACCCCCGAGGTGCACAGCCGGCTCACGGCCCCGCTGATCGACCCGGCCGAGTTCCGCAGTGAGCCTGGCCTGCTCGACCCGCGCGAGGCGATCTCGGTGCTCGACGCCGAACTTCCCGGCGAGATCGGGCTGGTGCTCGGCAGCGGACACCAGACCGACTTCGGCACCATGCTCTTCCAGCGCTCCCGCGAGATCACCTCGAACTACGGCATGTTCGGCGCCATCGGTCAGGCCCCGCTGCTGACCATCGGTACCGTCGTCGCCAACGGCGGCAAGCCGACGTTCGTGGTCGAAGGCGACGCGAGTTTCCTGATGCACCTGTCGGAGTTCGAGACCGCCTGCCGCTACGGGCTACCGGTGCTCGTCGTCGTCATGAACGACCAAGCCCTCGGCGCCGAGTACCACAAGGCGAAGGCCAAGGGCCTCGATCCCGAGCTCGCCGTAATCCCCACCCCCGAATTGGGCACGGTGGGCCAGGCCCTCGGCGGCGGCGGCGCGACAGTCCGCACAACCGACGAATTGCGCGCCGCGCTGGCCGAATACGTCCGCAACCCGCGGCCGACCGTCATCGACGTCCGCATCACCCGCGACGTGCTCAGCGTGCCCTACCGGCGCATCCAATACGGCGACGACGTGTGACCGCGGACAGTGCTGACCACCAACGACAAGAGGAGTCGGAAATGAAGATCGTACTGGGCCGGGACGACCTCGCCGCCGCCGCCGTCGAGGGGGCCGCAGCCGCCGGTGCCACAGCCGAACGTGTCGACGTGCGGCCCGTGCACAAGGCGTCACGCGGTTTCGTGAACGACGCAGCGGCGGACGTCTGCGAGCTGGCCGTGGTGACACTGCTGCAGGCCGCCGCCCACGACAAGCCGGTGGCGCTGCTGCCGGTCACCATGCTCGGCCGCTACCAGCACCAAACCCTGGTGACCATGGGCGGACTGAGCGTCGACGACGTGCGCGGCAAGAGCATCGGCGTGCGCTCGTGGAGCCAGACCACCGGGGTATGGCTGCGCGGATTCCTCAGCGAGCAGTACGGCATCGATCTGACCGAAATCAACTGGCAGACATACGAAGGCGGACACGTCGACGGCGCCACCGATCCGGCATGGGTCACGCGCGCACCCGAAGGCGCCACATTGCAGGCCGACTTCCTCGAAGGCCGGCTCGACTACGGGATCATGGGTAACGAACTGCCCTCCGACGACCGGATCCGCACCGCCATTCCCCACGCGCTCGCGGTCGCGGCCGAATGGGCCGCGCGCAAGGGATTCGCTCCCATCAACCACGTGGTCGGGTTCAGCGCGGCGGCGGCGAACGAGGACCCGAAGGCCGTGCTCGCGGTCTACGACGCATTGGCCGCGGCCACTGCGGCCGCCGGCCCGACGGCGGGTTCGGTGGATCTGAGCCCCGTCGGGTTCGACGGTCTGCGCGGGCCCGTCACCGACGCTTCCCGTTACGCCTACGAGCAGGGGCTGCTGCCGCGCCGGGTCGAGTTCGACGAACTCGTCGACCGCACCTGCGCCGCGCTCGGGGTCACCGCGTCGCGGCTCGGTGGCTGAACTACTCGCTCCTTCTGAACACGAAAGGCTGAACATGAATACGCTTTCGGTCGCACTCGGGGACTACCCGCACGTGCAGGCGTTGCTGGGTGGCGACGTCGCAGTGGACGGCTACACAGTCGAACCCGTCGAGGTCAGCCCGATCATCGGCGCCTACCGGCGGATGATCCGCGACCTCGAATTCGACGTGTGCGAACTCGCGCCGACCTCCTACCTGATGGCGCTGCAGGCCGGGGTTCCGCTCACCGGGATCCCCGTCTTTCTCAACCGCCGCTTCCACCACTCCGACGTGCAGTGTGGTTCGGCATCCGGGATTCGCTTCCCCGCCGACCTGAAGGGCAAGCGGATCGGTGTCCGCGCCTACACGGTGACCACCGGGGTGTGGATGCGCGGCATCCTGCGCGACGAGTACGACCTCGACATCGACACGGTCACGTGGGTCGTGGACGACGACGACCACATCGAAGGCCGCGCCCCGGCGAACGTCGAGCGCGTCACCGACGGCCGATCACTCGGCGAGTTGCTGCGCGCCGATGAGATCGACGCCGCGTTCAGCGGCAACGCCGGCACCGGACGGGCGGGGGCGCCGCGGGCGGGATGGTCCGCGACGGCCGAGCAACCCGCGGGCGACGACGGTCCGTACCCGCTGTTTCCCGACCACGAGGTGCTCGCCACCGACTGGTACCTGCGCACCGGGATCTACCCGCTGCACTCGGTGATCGCACTCCGCCGCGACCTCGTCGACCGCGATCCCGGGTTGCCCACCGCGCTCTACGCCGCGTTCGCCGAGAGCAAACGTCGTCAGGTCGAGGCCGATCCGCAGTGGTCCGCGCTGCCGCGGCTGGGCAAGCAGGCCAACCAGATCCGGACCGACCCGATCCCCTACGGCCTGAATGCCAACGACGCGAGCGTGCGAGCGCTCGTGAAGTTCTCGCGGGACCAGGGCCTGCTCGATCCGGACTTCCCCACCGATCCCGCCCTGCTGTTCGCCAAGGGCGACTACCCGGACGCCTGAGCCGGCCCACCAACCGAGAAAGGTCCAGACCATGGACATCGTCGACACCCACTGCCACATCATCACCGACGACGTGACCCGCTACCCGCGGGGCCCGATCGGCGGGACCCAGTCCGGCTGGGCTACCACCCGGCCGGTCACCGCAGACGGCATGATCGAGCGCATGGACGAAGCCGGGATCGGTCAGGCCGTGCTGGTGCAGGCCACCACCGCCTACGGCTACGACAACTCCTATGTACTCGACAGCCGGGCGCAGCGACCGGACCGGTTCATCGCGGTCGGCACGGTGGACCCGTTGCGTCCCGACGCTGCCGACAACCTCGCGGCGGTGGCCGGCAACGGTGGCCTCGCCGGGGTGCGGTTGTTCACCAGCGGCAGCACGGTACCCACCCAGGGCGAGTGGTTCGCCGCGCCGGAGACGTATCCCTTCTGGGACAAGGCCACCGAGCTCGGCGTCACCGTGTGCCTGCAGATGCGGCTCGGCCCGGCCACCGAGCAACTGCACCTGTTGCTGAACCGGTTCCCCTCGGTCCACGTGTTGCTCGACCACATGGGTTACCCCGACATCGCGGCCTCGCCCACCGACGCCGGCGAAGCGGTGGCGGACCTGGCCGTCCACCCTGGCCTGCACCTCAAGCTGACCCACCGCAACCTCGAACGCCTCCACGACGTCGGCGCAAAGGCCTCCGGCTTCCTCGACCCGGTGCTCGCAGCATTCGGAGCGAACCGGATCGCGTGGGGCTCCAACCTGCCCGCCGCGGAACAGTCTCTGCCCGAACTCGTCGCCCTCGCCCAGGAGGTGCTGGCCGACGTGCCCGAACCCGAACGCCGGGAAATCTTCGCGGGCACGGCGCGACGGCTGTATCCCAGCCTGACCGCACAGTGACCGGGAGGAAACAATGGATATTCGGCAAAGATCCGACAGCACAATCGGTATCGCGCGCCGTGTGTTCGATTCTTGTGTTGCCCTCGTCTCTGCGGCTGCAGCTGCCCCGGTTGCCTTCGCGCTGGCCGAGGGAATGGCGATGTCCCGCATTGCGCGCGTCGGTCTCGAGGCGGACGAGTCTTCGTCGGACGAGAACCTTCACGATCTCGGCACGGTGATCGAGCTGATCTAGGTCGTGCCCCCACGTGCGTGCCGTCCGCTGCCGATGTCCCCCGAAATCCGGCGGACGGCACGCATTTCCACGCTACTTCCCCAGCAGAGGTGATCACCACGAGCAACGACCAACCAGAACCCCGCCCCGGGGTGGGCCGATGACCACTCTCTCCGGCCTCCGCGGGCAAACCTTCGCTTCCCTCGCCAGCACCAACTTCCGCCGTTACATCACCGGTCAGGCAATTTCCCAAGCCGGCAAGTGGATGCAAACCATCGCCCAATCGTGGCTCGTCCTCGAGCTCTCCGACTCCGCCACCGCGATCGGCGTGGTGATGGCGTTGCAGACCGTGCCCATGCTCCTCGTCGCCCCGTATGGAGGGGTCGTTGCCGATCGACTCGACAAGCGGCGCCTGATGATTGCCCTGCACACGCTGATGGGTGTGCAAGCACTGATCCTGGGCGTTCTCACCGTCACCGGAGCAGTCCAGCTCTGGCACGTCTACGTTCTCGCGCTCGTCCTCGGCCTGAACCAGTGCTTCGAAAACCCGACACGCCAATCGTTTCTGCTCGAGATGGTCGAGGCCGACCACCTTCGCAACGCCGTCAGCCTGCAATCGGTGCTCAACTCCACCGCCCGGATGATCGGGCCCGCCGCCGCCGGACTCGTCATCGCCGCCGGCGGTGTCGGTCTGTGTTTCCTCCTCAACGCTGCGAGTTTCGTGGCGGTCGTCGCCTCCCTGCTCGCGCTCCACGTCGCACAGCTGAACCCGTCACCACCGACGGCCCGGGCCCGCGGGCAGCTCCGCGAAGGACTCACGTACGTCCGACGCTCCCCTCAGCTGGCCGTACCGTTGACCATGATGGCCCTGATCGGCTGTTTCGCCCTCGAGTTCCCGGTGATCCTGCCCGTGATCGCCGACCAGACCCTCGACGCCGGCCCGGGCGCGTACGGCTTCATCACCGCGGCGATGGGCGCTGGATCCGTGGTGAGTGGCCTCGCCGTCGCAGCCTGGGGTCGCACCGGAACCCGGCCGCTCGTTCTCACGGCAACTGCCTTCGGAGCCCTCCTCCTCGTCGCCGCCCTCGCTCCCAACCTGTGGGTCATGCTCGTAGTCATGGCCTGCGTGGGAGCATGCAGCGTCGCCTTCACCTCCACGACCAACAGCACGCTGCAACTCGCCGCCGCAGCGACCACACGCGGACGAGTGATGGCCCTGTTCGGTATGGCGTTCATCGGATCCACAGCCGTAGGCGGGCCCATCGTCGGATGGGTATGTCAGCAATGGGGCGGCCGCGCAGGACTACTCCTCGGCGCCATCGCCTGCCTCATCGCCGCAGCCATCGCAGCACCGCGTCTGAGACACCGCGACAGTTCAGCCCTACCTACTACCTAGTCGTGCGCCTGCTCTCCAACCCAAGCCGCAACCTGCGTCCGGGAGGTGAAGCCGAGTTTGGCCAGAATGTGCTCCACGTGCCCCTGCGCGGTGCGGGGTGAGATCACCAGGCGGTCGGCGATGGCCTGATTGGTCAGGCCTTCGGCGATGAGGTCGGCGACCTGGCGTTCCCGCTTGGTCAGTCGTGGCGACGCGTCGCCGGCGGGTGCGGGGGTGCCGGACTGTCGCTCGAGGAGGGCGTAGGCGATTGCAGCATCGAAGTTCAGGCTTCGGCCCTTGCGGTGGGCTTCCTCGAATACTGCACCCCCGAGCCGCTTCCGTGCTTCCTGGTCGCAGTTCTGTTGGTATACGAGAAGATTGGAATGAATGACCACAGCGCTGCCCACCGATCGCGCCAATCCCTCCGCGGCTCCCATCAGCACTGCGGCCCGGGCGGCGTCGCGTCGCTCGCACACGATCCAGGCCAGCGCCGCGAGGCAGGCAGCGGCGAAGCGGGGGCTGTGCACTTGCCGGGTCAGCTCCAGCGACTGGTCGAGAAGCCGGACCGCGCGATCGGTGTCACCCTGCTGCCACACCGCGATTCCCAGGGCCCACAGTGAATGCGATCGATACACCTTCTCGCCGTGCATTTCCGTGATTGCGAGAACACGCTCGAGGCTTTCGACAGCCTGCTCCGTCGAGCCGGACAGTCCATAGGTCGTCCCCAACAGGTACAGGGCGCTGGTTTCGAGTGTGCGTTCGCCACGTTCGCGGAACCCTGCGAGCGCGGTGTCGAGGCGAGAGCGGGCCCGTTCGAGATCACCGTTGTAGAGCGCCAGCGTGCCGTCGGCGTCGGCGACGAGAGCGCGCATCATCGGGTCGCTCGTGCCCGCGGTGAGGGTCCGCGCCTCCGCCACGAGCGCGGCCCCGGACTCGAGATCCCCTTGTACGTCGGCCATCACGCTGGCGCAGTAGAGCGCCTTGATCCGGTCGACGGTCGGTTCGACGGGGTAACGAGCCAACAGGTGGTCCAGCCAGCGCCGGCCCTCGTTGTAGAGGCCTTGGGATGTCCAGAACCAGCGGAGTGCGGCGGCGGTGCGCAGGCCGGCGGCGGGGTCGTCGTCGATGCCGAATTCGAGGGCCTCTCGCAGATTCGGCTGTTCCCGCTTCAGCCGGGCGATCCAGTCGAGTTGGCGGGCGCTGATCCACTCGGCCTCCGCATCGAGCGCCAACGCCTCGTACCAGTCCCGGTGCCGTCGACGCAACGCCACAGCCTCCCCGGTCTGCTCGAGCTTCTCGAAGCCGTACTCGCGGAGGGTCTCGAGCATCCGGAACCGCACCACCGACCCGTGCTCCTCCCGGATCAGGATCGACTTCTCCACCAAGGATGTCAGCGTGTCGAGCAACTCGCCCGGGTCGAGGGCGGCGCCGCACACCCGCTCGGCGGCATCGAGTTCGAAGCTTCCCGCGAACACCGCCACCTGTCCCCACACCAGTTGTTCACCGGCGGTGCACAACTCGAAGCTCCAATCGATACACAACCGCAGCGTCTGTTGCCGAGTCGGCGCACCCCGGCTGCCGCGGGTCAGCAGGGCGTAGCGGTCGGTCAGCCGCTCGAGGATCTGCTCGGGCGACATCGCCCGCAATCGCGCCGCCGCCAACTCGATCGGCAGCGGCAACCCGTCGAGCCGGTGACAAATTCCCGCCACCGCCGCCGCGTTCTCCTCGGTGAGCGCGAAACCCGGAACCGCGGCAGCGCCACGCTCGACGAACAACGACACGGCATCGTATTTGGGCAACCCGCGCAGCGAGGGCTTCCGCTCGGGATCCGGGACGGCCAGCGGGGGGACCCGCAGCACCACCTCCCCACCGAGGCCCAGGGGTTCGCGGCTGGTGGCCAGAATCCGCAACCGCGGACAGGTGTACAACAGGGGGCCGGCGAGTTCGGCGACCGCGTCCACCATGTGCTCGCAATTGTCGAAGATCAACAACACCTGTCGCGGTGCAAGGAACTCGATCAGCACCTCCCGCAGCGGCCTCGCCGAGTGGTCCCGGACTCCCAGTGCGCCCGCGACGGCGTCGATCAGCGACGACTCGTCTCGCAGTTCGCCCAACTCGACCAGTCGTACCCCGTCGGCATACTCGCGCTGCACAGCCGACGCGATCCGCATCGCCAGCCGGGTCTTGCCGACACCGCCGATCCCGGTCAACGTCACCAGCCGCGACCCGGCCAGCAGGTTCTTCGCCTCGGTGAGCTCGTGCCGGCGGCCGACGAAGCTGGTCAGATCCAGCGGAAGATTCCCCGTCGCGCCCGGACTGGAGGTACCTGTGCGCCCCGGTCGTACGTTTGGGCTTCTCCCGCCGTTGCCCTGTGTGTCGGGTTCGGCTCGTAGGGGCATCTCGTCGACCAGGAAGTCGTGGGCACGTTGCAGCCCTCGCAGTTCCTCGCCGAAGTCGGCGGCGGTGGCCGGCCGCTGACCGGGGGTCCGGGACATCGCCCGTGCGATTGTGTCGGACACGTCCTCGGGGATCCCGTGCTCACGCAGATCGGGCACCTCCTGCGTGGTGATCCGCAGGAATTGGGCGACCACCTGCTCACCGCTGCGCCGTTCGAACGCGGCATGCCCGGTGAGGGCACTGAACAGGGTGGCGCCCAGACCGTAGACATCGGCGGCCGGACTCGGCGGGTCACCGCCGAGCACCTCGGGTGCGGTGTACGCCGGCGACCCGGTCACCGCACCGGTGGCCGTCTCGAAACCACCGGAGATGTGCGCGATACCGAAGTCGGCCAACTCCGGCTCGCCGTAATCGGTGAGCAGGATGTTCGCGGGTTTGACGTCGCGATGCAGGACACCCAGACGGTGCGCCGACTCCACCGCACCTGCGATCTTCACCCCGAGCCTCAACGCCTGGCCCAACGGCAGCGGACCGCGGCGACGGATCCGCACGTCGAGAGAATCCTGCGGGTGGTACGGCATGACGATGTAGGGACGGCCGCTGTCGGTGGCACCGACCTGCAGAATGTTGACGATGTTCGGGTGCCCGGTCAGCCGGCCCATCGCCCGCTGCTCCCGGAAGAAGCGGGCCCGGTTCTCCTCGTCGAGTTCGACGGTGAGGACCTTCACCGCCACCGTGCGATCCAGTTCCTCCTGGGTGCAGCGGTAGACCACACCGAAACCGCCGCGGCCGATCTCCTGAACGTCAGCGAAACCAGCTCCACCCAGTTCGGTGGTCGGGGGCGGCGGGTACCGCTGAGTGTCGAGCGGATCACCTTCACCCATCGGACGGTCTACTCACTCCGTCGGCTCGTGTTGCTGCGGGGCTGGTCCCGACGGCACGACCAGCGCAAATACAACCGTGGACTCACCTCTCGATGGCGTCCTCCCGAGGATATCGCTAACCCTCCAGTGGAACGGGCCGCCGACGCGCAACACAGCGAGGACACGCCGTCATCGGCGTGACGTCCGGGTGGAGCCTCGCACGACGAGGCGTCCGTGGAGATGCCCCGGTGGGACCGGCCGGTCCAGGTTGTCGAGGCGGTTGACCAGCAGCGTGACGGCTACGCGGGCAAGGTGTTCGGGCTGCAGGTCCACCGAGGTGATGGGGGGGACGGCTGATCGCGTGTGCTCCGAGTCGGATCCGCCGACGATCTGCACGTCGCCGGGGACGTCGAATCCTCGTTCCCGGACCCGCGCGAGCGCCCCCGCCGCGTGCCTGCCGGTGAGGCAGTACACCGCGTCCGGTGGGTCGTTCCGGTCGAACAGTTCGTCGGCGGCTTCGCGTCCGCCGGCCTCGCCGGTGGTCTCGGGCCGGATGGCGACCAGAGCGTCCTGACCGCGATTCGCCGCCCACACGCGGTAGGCGGCCTCGGCGCCCAGGTTCCACGAATTGGGATCGGTTCCGGCAACCAGAGCCACTCGCGTCGCCCCCGCGTCCTCGAGGTGCCGCAGCACTCGGTCCGTCATGAGTTCGGTGTCGGTGTCGAGCCAGGCGTCGTACTCGGCCCTCGCCGGGTCCTTCCCGACGGACAGAAACGGCACGCCCTCCCCGAGGAGCATCTCGATGAGGGGGTCGTTCGTGACGGGTTCCGTGATCAGGAACCCGTCGCAGGCGAGGGCGGCGGCGGGCGACTCGTCGCGCGTCGGATCGGACACCAGCATGAGCCCGTATCCGAAATCCATCGCGGCGAGAGCCGCCGAACCCGCGAACCGCAGGAAGTAGTCGACGCCCTCGGGGAGAGACGAATCGAGTGTCTCCAGTGGCCGAAGCACGAGGGCGATCACGCCGAGACGGTTGCTCCGCAGACTCCTCGCCACCACGTCCGGTCGGTAACCGAGGGATTTGGCGGCCGATCGGACACGCTCACGCGTCGCGGTGGCGACGACGCCTTTGCCGCTGAACGTGTGCGACACCGTCGTGGTCGACACCCCCGCGTGCCGTGCCACGTCGGCGATGGTGGGCCTCGATCGCTTCTCGGTCACGCACCCAGGCTACCAACAGCCCGACCTGCACCAAATCGATTTGCAGATTGGCACGCGACACTCTTGTCCAAATCGATTTGGTTCCGTACGGTGACCGGGGTCACGCCAGATCGGCGATTGCGCCCACCAGCCGCACATCCGTGCTCATCTATCCGGAGGACCCCATGGCATCGACAAAAGCAGACCCGCGTGTGGCGACGCCCGGCGAAACACCGCCGGCCGACCGCGCCGGGCGGGTGGAGACACACGGCATCGACTTCATCCCCGACAGCGAGCGGCACGGCCGCGCTCGGGACCTGTTCGCGGTGTGGGCGGCGCCCAACGTGAGCTATCTGGCCCTGGTCGTCGGCGGCACACTGATCCTGATGGGCCTGTCCTTCTGGCAGGCACTGGCGGTGATCGTGGTCGGCAACCTGTTCTCGGTCCTCACCGGGATCGTCGCCGCCAGCGGACCCGCGTCGGGCACGCCCAGCGAGGTGATCACGCGGGCGATCTTCGGCATCCGCGGCAACCGCGTGAACATTCTCGTGACCAGCTGGTTCATCAGCGTCTGCTACCTGGCGCTGAACTGGGCGGCCGCGTCGTACACGGCCTTCAGGCTCGTCGAACGGTTCGGCATCGAAGCGACCACCCCCGTCAAGGTCGTCATCATCCTGGCGATCGCCGCCGTCACGCTGGCCATCGGCGTGTACGGGCACGCCACGATCGTGCGGCTCTACCAGCCGCTGGCACTGGTGCTGACGTTGATCTTCGTGGTGATGGCCGGGTACGTCCTCGGTAACGCCGACTGGGGCTACCAGCCGGCGGAGGCACTCCACGGAATCGGCCTGTGGGCGACGGTGGCCGCGGGCGTGTCGATCGTGGCGTCGGCCCCGCTGTCCTACACCAACAGCGCGGACTTCGCCCGCTACCTGCCGGCGACCACCTCGCCGGCCTCGGTCGCCGTGTGGACCGCGCTCGGCGCGTTCGTCCCCAGCGTGCTGTTCACCGCGCTCGGCGCACTCGCCGGTACCGGACTCGACATGGCCGACCCGCAGATCGCACTCGAGACCATTCTCCCGGCGTGGTTCACGCCGATCTTCCTGCTCGCCGTCATCGTCGGCACGATCGCCAACAACGCGATGACCGCCTACAGCTCCGGACTCGCCCTGCAGTCGGTGGGCCTGCGCCTGCGCCGCTCGCGCAGCGTCCTGCTCGACGGCTCGATGGGTGTGGCCATGACGCTGTACGCACTGCTCGTCTCCAACTTTCTCGACACCGTCAGCAACATGATGCAGCTCGTCGTGACCGTGATGGGTCCCGTCATGGCCGTGTACGTCGCCGACGTCCTGTGGCGCCGTAACCGCTACGACGGCCTCGAGCTCGGCAACGAAACCGGCAGCAGCCCCTACTGGTACAGCGGTGGGATCAACTGGGCGGGAACGGTCGCCGTCTTCACCGGCATCGCCGCGGCCGCGCTCTGCGTCGCCGCGCCCGTCTACACCGGGCCGATCGCGAACGCGGTCGGCGGCGTGGACCTGTCGCTGCCGGTCGGGTTGATCGTCTCCGCAGCACTGTACGTCGTGCTGATGCGCTCGTACCGAACCCGCTGATCGACTGTGATCGACGAGCACACAGCACTATTCACACCAGAACCACGACGAGGACGACGATGACCGAGACCAGTACTGTCCACTCCCACGTCAGCGTGGACGACACCCGGCCGCGCGAACGCGGCATCGCCCGCGGCACGCAGCTGCGCACCGACCTACCCGCGTCCGTGGAACTGTATCTGCGCCTGTTCGACACGGTCGGTGTGAGCGAGCCCCGGACCCGCGACAGCGCGCACCGCCTCGCCGATGTCCTTGCGGCGTGGGGACCCCGGTATCTCGAGGAGATCGCGGGCATCGCTGCCGGCGCCGGGCTCGAGCCCTGGCACGTGATGGCGCTGAACGGCCGGACGGAGATCCTGTCGCAGGCGACCGCGGCCCGCCCCGGTGAGTGCTCCACCATCGCCTACGCACCCGCGGATCGTCCGTCGGCGCCGTTCGGCATCCAAACCTGGGACTGGCACGAAGAACTGGACCCGTTCTGGCACACCCATCAGGTGCGCGGACCACGCCACAGTTACGTGGGGCTGACCGAGCACGGCATCCTCGGCAAGATCGGGATGAACAGCGCGGGTCTCGGCGTGTTCTTCAACATCCTCGGCCACCGCGACGACGCACCGGCCGGCGTGCCCGTGCACGTCCTGTCGGCGGCCGTCCTCGGTGAAGCCGGAACCGTCGACGAAGCCCTCGAGTTGCTGCGCTCGGCACCGATCGCGACGTCGGGCGCACTGACCCTGATCGACCCCGACACCGTCGCGTGTGCCGAGGTCAGCCCCGTCGGCGTCGCGACGCTCCGCCCGAGCGACGGATTCCTGACCCACACCAATCACTTCCTCGACCCGGCCAACGCCGCCCGCGAGAAGACCGGTCTGTACGAGCCGGACTCGCAGGACCGCTACGGTCTGATCGCGTCCCGGCAGCAGCGGTACGCCGAGCCGACCGTGGCCGATCACCTCGTCGAGTACCTGTACTCCGATCCGGGGCAGCCCCAGCTGTGCTGCGTCCCCGCCCCGGATGCGGTCTTCGGTCAGCGCTGGGCCACCCTCGCGACGGTGCTGCTCGAACCCGAGCACCGCCGGGCCCGCATCCTCGCCGGCACACCGATCGACGCCCGTCGAAGGACGTGGACCACGCTCGACGCCACCGAAGCCGCCTGCGTCGTCGGCGGGTGACACGGCGGCCTGTCCCGGGTACGTGAGCGGCAAAGCGTGTGCCCGCACTCTTTCCCACTCACCTGGGGTCAGGAGACCAGATTCGCTGAGGCCCAGTCCATGTGCGTCTGAATCGCTTTGGCAGCTTCGTCGGCGTCGCCGGTTTCGATGGCGTCGACGATGGCGCTGTGGCGGCCGACGTCCATGTTGCCGACGGCGCGGTCCAGGCCGGCGAACATGATCGACATCCGGATGGATCCTTCGAGGGAGATCCACGAGTGCAGGAGTGTGTCGTTGCCGGTGAGTGAGCACATGGTGCGGTGAAAGTTCAGGTCGGCCTCGATGCGGGCTTCGAGGACGGCGGTGTCCATGACGTCGAGGGCGGCGCGCAGTTCCGCGATAACGGTGGTGCGGTCGGCCAGGCCGGCGAGTTCCCGGACAGCAAGTGCCTCGAGTGCGGCGCGGACGGCGAAGATGTCGCGGATCTCCTTGGAATCGAGGTGCCGGACGTACAGCCGGCCCCGCGCACCTGCGGAGATCAATCCCTCCTGCTGGAGTTGCCGCATCGCCTCGCGGAGCGTGCCGCGGCTGATCTGCAGCATCTCGGACAGTTCGGTCTCGACGAGCGGGCTGCTCGGCGCGAGCTCCCCGCTCGTGATCGCGACCCGCAGGGCGGCGACGGCTTGCTGACGGAGGCTGGTCTTCTCCAGCCCGAGCAGTGCGGCGGGTTGTCCGGCCATGGGTGCCTCCGTGGGGTCAGCGATCAACTGTCGACAGCGGTCTGTTGACAGCAACCTGTTGACAGCCATCGTACGGCCCGCGCCGCCCGGCCTGCGGCGTGGGCCGTACGCGCTGGTCACGCCAGTTCGCCGAGAACCTTGGCGACGATCCGGTCCGTGCTCAGGCCGTACCGCTCGTGCAGCGTGGGCAGGGCACCGGCGTCGAGGAACTGGTCCGGGAGAGCGATCGGCACGATCCGCTTGCCGAGCCCGGCCGTGACGACGGCGGCGGCCACGGTCTCGAACAGGCCGCCGATCACGGTGTGGTTCTCCAGAGTGACCACCAGGCGGTCGGTGTTCACCTCCGCGAGGACGGTCGCGGCGTCGAACGGTTTGATCGTCGGCGTGTGCACGACCGCGACGTCGACGTTGTGCTCGGCGAGTCGGTCGGCGGCCTGCAGAGCGCGCATCGTCATCAGCCCACTGGTGACGAACACGACGTCGTTGCCGCCGCGGAGCACCTTGGCCTTGCCGAGTTCGAACGTGTAGTCGTACTCGTCGAGCACGGTCGCGACCTTCCCCCGCAGCAGCCGCAGGTAGGTGGGACTGTCGGAGGCGGCGAGCTGCGGGACGGCCTGTTCGATGTCGATCGAGTCGCACGGGTCGACGATGGTGAGGTTGGGGATGCCCCGGAAGATGGCCATGTCCTCGGTGGCCTGATGGCTGGGCCCGTAGCCGGTGGTCAGTCCGGGGAGGCCACCGATGATATTGACGTTGAGGTTCGGTTCGGCGATGTCGAGGCACAGGAAGTCGTAGGCGCGGCGCGCGGCGAACACCGAATACGTGGATGCGAACGGCACCAGGCCGGTCTCGGCCATCCCGGCGGCGGCTCCGAGCAGGAGCTGTTCGGCCATCCCCATCTGGAAGAACCGGTCGGGGAACTCCTGAGCGAAGATGTGCATGTCGGTGTACTTGGCGAGGTCGGCGGACAGGCCGACGATCTTGTCGTTCTCCCGGGCGGCCTTCACGAGCGCGTGCCCGAACGGTGCGGACGTGGTCTTCTGGCCGTCGTCGACGAACGAGGCGATCATGGCCGAGGTCTTGAGCTTCGGTTTGCTGGCGGTGGTCATGTCAGGCGTCCTTGTGGTCGAAGCCGGCGGTGAGTTGGTCGCGGCAGATCTGCCACTCGTGTTCGTCGATGCGCATGAAGTGCGCCTTCTCCCGGGACTCGAGCAGGGGCACACCCTTCCCGACGCGGGTGTCGCAGAGGATGATCGACGGTGTGCCGTCGGATTCGGCGGCGGCGTTGTCGAACGCGCGCACCAGTGCGGTGACGTCGTTGCCGTCGACGCGTTCGACGTGCCACCCGCAGGCCGCCCACTTGTCGTGCACGGGTTCGGTGCTCAGCACCGTCGAGGTCGCACCGTCGGCCTGCAGGGCGTTGATGTCGACCATCGCGGTGAGATTGCCGAGCCGGTGGTGATGGGCGCCCATCGCCGCCTCCCACGTCGAACCCTCGTCGAGTTCGCCGTCGGACAGGAAGTTGAAGACGCGGGCGGTGGAGTGCTGGTGCCGCAGCCCGAGGGCCATCCCGACCGCGATGGTGAGACCGTGGCCGAGGGAGCCGCCGGAGATTTCCATGCCGGGGGTGTACGTGGACATTGCCGACATCGGGAGGCGGGAGTCGTCGGAGCCGTAGGTTTCCAGTTCGCTGCGGGGGATGATTCCGGCCTCGGCGAGTGCGGCGTAGAGGCCGATGGCGTAGTGGCCGGTGGACAGCAGGAACCGGTCTCGTCCCTCCCATGTGGGATCGTCGGCGCAGTAGCGCAGTTGGTCGGCGTAGACGGTGGCGAAGATGTCGGCGGCTCCGAGCGCCTGCCCGACGTATCCCTGGCCCTGTTCCTCACCCATGTCGATGACGTTGTGCCGCATGCGATAGGCGAACTGTTCGACGTTCGCGATGCGCGACGCGTCACTGGTCGTGTCTTCGGCAGCGGTCGTGGCGGTTGTGATGGTCACAGGAGTTCCTTTTCCTTGCGGATCGTGGGCGTGGTGCCGGTGGACGTCGGCGCGTCGGCGCTTTTGGAATCGGCGCGCGCCGCGGCCTCGGCGGCGAGGCGCCGTTCGGTCGGTCCCCAGGTCTCCCTGGTGATCAACGCCGCCCACAGCCCGATCAGGGCGTACGTGCTGAACAGCAGCGCCGGACCCCACCAGCCGAAGGAGACGAACAGCAGCGTGGTGACGAAGGGCGTGAAGCCGGAGACCATCGCCGAGATCTGGTAGGCGAGGGACGCTCCCGAGGCACGGCGCGAGGCGTCGAACAGTTCGGGGAACCACGCACCCTGCGCTCCCGCCATCGAGTTCTGGCAGACCGCGTAGGCGATCACGATGGTGGCGATGACCAGGATGAAGAGACCGGTGTTGACCAGAAGGAACATCGGGATTCCGAACAGTGCCGCGAAGGCGCAGGACGCGATGTAGAGGGGGCGTCGTCCGATACGGTCGGTGAGGCGGGCCCAGGCGACGGTGGCGAAGACGCCGATTGCGGACGCGATGCACAGGGCGACAAGGGTTTCGGACTTCCCGGCGAGACCCTGGTTGTGCAGGTAGGAGATCATGTAGGTGATCGACACCGCGTAACCGGCGGTCTCGGCGACTCGAAGAGCGATGCCGCGCAGAATGTTTCGCCAGTCGTACTTGATGGATTCGAGTACCGGGGACTTGACGATGTCGCCCTCGTTCTTGACGTCCTCGAAGACCGGGGACTCGGGCACCTTCGACCTGATGACCAGGCCGACCATCACCAGGACGATGCTGGCGAGGAACGGTACCCGCCAGGCCCAGTCGCCGCCGAGGTGCACGCTGAACAGGAACACCAGATTCGCCAGCAGCAGCCCGACGGGGAAGCCGGCCTGCACGATTCCGGTGAATTTGCCCTTGGACTTCCAGGGGGCGTGCTCGTAGCTCATCAGGATCGCGCCGCCCCACTCGGCACCGAACGCGAGGCCCTGGACGACGCGGACGAGGACCAGCAGCACCGGCGCGATGAGCCCCACCTGCGAATAGGTGGGCAGCAGGCCGATCGCGAAGGTCGCGAGACCCATCGCGATCAGCGATGCCACCAGTACGGGCTTGCGGCCCAGCTTGTCCCCGAGATGTCCGCCGAGCACCCCGCCGAGCGGGCGCGCAGCAAAGCCGACACCCAGCGTCGCGAACGCGGCGAGTGTTCCGGTGACCGGGTCGGCGCCCGGGAAGAAGGCGGTACCGAAGTACAGCGCGGCGGCCGTGCCGAAGCCGATGAAGTCGTACGTCTCGATGACGGCCCCCACCGAGGAGCCGATTGCTACGCGCTTGGCGTCCTTCGTGCCATGGACGGGACCTCGCATCCTGAGTGTTTCGGTACTCATGGGGACTCCTCTTCGAGCTGCCGGTTTCTACGATTGCCGCCGATTTGTTGACTGTCAACAGTGCGGTTCCAACAGTGTGATCCGAGCCACGTCGATATGTCAACCGTTACCCGCCGACGGTTGACTGTTAACAGTTAATCGGCTTACTGTGGTGGCAGTCACCTACCGCGCCGTCCACCGACCCCCCGCACCTCACGTCGGACGGGACGCGCGATTCCAGCAACACGAGGAGCGATCATGTCGTCCATCCAGCGCACCGCCGTCATCACCGGCGCCACCTCCGAGCGCGGGATCGGTCTCACCACCGCCCGCCGCTACGCCGAAGAGGGCTGGGCGATCGTCGTTCTCGACCTCGACGGGGAAAAGTCCGCGAAGGTCGCCGCCGAGATCGGCAACGAGTTCGGGGTACCGGCCTTCGGTCACGACATCGACGTCGCCGACGAGAACTCGGTCCAGCGGGCACACGACGCCGTCGCCGCCGAAGTCGCCGACGGCAACCTCCCCGCCGTGGGTGCGCTCGCGAACATCGCCGGCATCACCTCGCCGGTGCCGTTCCTCGAGACCACACTGGAACTGTGGAACAAGGTGATGGCGGTCAACGCCACCGGCACCTACCTCGTCACCCGCGCGTTCCTGCCGGCCATGATCGACAACGGCTGGGGACGTGTGGTGAACATGTCATCCGTCTCCGCCCAGCGTGGTGGCGGGGTCTTCGGGAAGGTGCCCTACTCGTCCGCCAAGGCCGCGGTCCTCGGTTTCACCAAGTCCCTCGCACGAGAACTCGGCGACAGCGGAGTCACCATCAACGCCGTCACCCCCGGTGCGGTCGACACCAGCATCCGCGTGGGCAGCACCGCCGAACAGGAAGCCGCACTCTGCCGCGACATCCCCCTCGGCCGGGTCGCGACCACCACCGAGGTCGCCGCCGTCATCACCTTCCTGTCCTCGCAGGACGCCGCGTACCTCACCGGCACCACCGTCGACATCAACGGCGGTAGCCACCTGCACTGAGTCGGTGCAGCCGCAGCGGTGGACGGTGCCGACCGTCCACCGCCCGAATCCACCCCCGGGACACCCGATGATCGACCACACGACACTTCACGACGACCTGCCCACGACCGCCGCCGAACGCTGGGGATGGCGATACCGCGCCCACTGCCGCACCACCGAACCTTCCGCCTTCTTCGCTCCGGACGGCGAACGACGCGGCGCCCGGATCAGGCGCGAACGACGCGCCAAACAGATTTGCGACGGGTGCGTCGTCGCCCGGCAATGCCGCGCACACGCAACCGAACACCGCGAGACCCACGGAATATGGGGTGGCACCACGGAAACCGAGCGGCGCAGAGCCGGCCGGGCCAGATAGGTTCGGAAAAAAATTTCGGCGAGTGTGTCGATCCATGTCACTCCCCGTTCGACCTGAGGATGAGAAGGTCCAAGAGGGACCCCGACATCCAAGGAGACGGAACCATGAAGTACATGCTGATCATGCGCGCCACCGACGAGACCTTCGCGGCGTTCCAGGACGCTGATTTCACCGAGATCATGGACTCGATGGGCAAGTTCAACGACGAGATGATCCGCGCCGGCGTGCTGCTCGCGGCCGAGGGACTGGACCCCGACCCCGAGTCGGGTGTGGTGGTCGACTACTCGTCCGAGACACCTGTGGTGACCGACGGCCCCTACGGCGAGACGAAGGAGTTGTTCGGCGGCTTCTGGATGCTCAACGTGGCATCGAAGGAGGAGGCTGTCGAGTGGGCCAAGCGTGCCCCGATGGCGGGTCCCGGTTCCAAGGCGGAGATCCGCCGGGTCGCGACGATCGACGAGTTCCCGCAGGACAACGTGTGGATCCAGAAGGAGCGGGCGTGGCGCGAAGCGACCGGTCAGCTCTGAGCGGGTCGACGGCGGGCGGCCACACCGGGCGTGAGGCCGTCGCCGCCGTCTGGCGGATCGAGTCGGCACGGATCGTCGGTGCGCTCGCGCGGTACACCGGCGATTTCGCGCTGGCCGAGGACCTCGCCCAGGAGGCGCTGGCCGAGGCACTCGTGAGCTGGCCGCGCGACGGCATCCCCCACAACCCCGCGGGATGGTTGCTGACCGTCGGCCGCCGCCGGGCGATCGACGCGTTCCGCCGGCACTCCGCCCTCGACGAGAGGTACGCCGTCCTCGCTCATGACCTGGGCGAGGGCGGTGCCGTCTCGGGGAGCGCGCCCGCCGATCCGGCCAAGGGCACCGGGGACGTGCTGTGGGATCCGGACCAGATCGACGACGACATGCTGGCGTTGATGTTCATCTCCTGCCACCCCGTGCTGTCGCGGGAGGCGAGGGTCGCGCTCACCCTGCGGGTGGTCGGCGGTCTGACGAGCGACGAGATCGCCAAGGTGTTCCTCGTCCCGACCGCGACCGTGCAGGCCCGGATCACCCGGGCGAAGAAGACCCTCGGGGCGGCCCGGGTGCCGTTCGAGGTGCCGCCCGCCGGAGATCGGGCGGAGCGACTCGGCTCGGTGCTCAGCGTGATCTATCTGATCTTCACCGAAGGGTCCTCGGCCAGCTCCGGTGACGATCTGATCCGCCTCGACCTCGCGAGCGAGGCGCAGCGCCTCGCTCGGGTGCTGACCCGGCTGGTACCCGACGAGCCCGAGGTCCACGGCCTGCTGGCGCTGCTCGAACTGACCGCGGCGCGGTTCCCGGCCCGCACCGGGCCGGACGGCGAGCCGGTGCTGCTCGAGCAGCAGGACCGCCGCCGCTGGGACCGCACCGCGATCCGCCGGGGACGCGCCGCCCTCGCCCGCGCGGAACAGGTCGGCCGGGGCCTGGGCGCCTATGGCCTGCAGGCGGCGATCGCCGAATGCCACGCCGTCGCGCCGTCGGTCGACGCGACGAACTGGGAGCGGATCGTCCTCATCTACGAGGCACTCGGCCGGCTCGCGCCGTCACCGGTGGTCGACCTCAACCGGGCGGTGGCGGTCTCCATGGCCCAGGGACCGGCCGCGGCGCTGCCGATCGTGGACGAGCTGGTGGCCGCCCAGGCGCTGTCGAACTCGCACCTGCTGCCGAGCGTTCGCGGCGAACTACTCATCCGCCTGGGACGCACCGCCGAGGCGCGCACCGAACTCGAGGCGGCCGTGCGGCTGTGCGGCAACGAGCGCGAGCGGACGGTGCTGGGGCGTAAGCTCGCCGACCTCCGCTGACCGAGCAACGACCCGGTTGCCCTAGACGGGTGAGGCGAGCGCGGCGTGACGGTACGCCGCCGTCTCGAAGTCCAGGTAGCCGCCGAACGACACGGGGTCGGCGAACGGCAGGATCTGGGTGGCCCAGTACCCGGCGATTCCGTTGCGGCGATCGATCCAGTAGTACGAGTTGGCGAGCCCGGCCCACCCGAGCGATCCACGGGGCCGGCCGGTGGGGGCGTCCTCTTCGTTCACCATGAACGTGTAGGCCCACGACTTACGCTGTCCGGGAAAGAATTCGGCGTCGTTCGTGAGGGAGGGAATGACGGCCGGCAGCATCCCGACCTCTTGCCCCTCGAGGCCGTTGCACACGGCCGCCTGCACGGTGTCCGCCCGCAGAACTCGCCCACCGGGCGCGTCCCCGTCGTTCAGCCACATCCGCAGGAACTTCAGGTAGTCGCCCACGGTGGAGTACAGGCCGTGCCCGCCCATGTGAACCTCGGGATCCTGCGGCAGCACCAGATCCAACGGAGTGAGCCGGCCGTCCTCCTCCCGCTGGTGGATGGTCGCGCGCCGGGCCGCCATCGATCCGGTCAGGAAGAAGGCGGTGTCGTGCATGTCCAGGGGCGCGAACACCCGCTCGGCCATCACCTCGCCGAGCCGCTTGCCGCGGATCGCCTCGACCACCTGACCGGCCCAGTCGATGTTCGTCCCGTACTGCCACTTCGTGCCCGGATCGAAGAGCAACGGCGTGGTCAGCGACGCCCGGGTCGCGGTGATCACGCCGGGCTGGTCGTGCTCCACGCCCAACCGGTTGTAGGTCTCGTCGAAGAAGTCGTACCCGAACCCGGCGGTGTGCAACAACAGCATCCGCGTGGTGATGTCCCGCTTCGGCGCCCTCAGCACCGGATCACCGTGGGCGTCGAATCCCTCGATGACCTGAATGTCACCGAGCTCCGGAACGTATTCTCGGGCCGGCGCGTCGAGGTCGAGCAGACCCTCTTCGGCGCACTGCAGCACGGTGGTCCCGGTGATCGCCTTGGTGGTGGAGAAGATCGCGAAGACGGTGTCGGCGGTCATCGGCTCGCGGTCGGCCAAGGACCGCACCCCGGCGGCACCCTCGAACACCGTGCGGTCACGATCGGTCACCATCGCCACCACTCCGGGCACGCGCGGCGAATCATCCTCGGTCACGCTGTCGAGAACCTTGCCGAGCGCGGCGTTGAGATCGGACATCCCACTCTCCTGTCGTGTCTGTGGTCACTGACGGAACGTGACGTTATGACCGGGTGGAGGGTGGCGACGTCTCAGTTCGGCACAGCACGTCTCGGTTCGGCACATGCCGACGGCGCCGGGATCTTGGTCAGCAGTTCGTGGGTGGCCTGGGCGATGTCGGGCTCGATACCGAGGGCACGGAGCATGGCTGCTGCGGCGTCCATTTCGTCGGCTCGGCGCCTGGCGTGGCGACGCGTTCCGTCGACGACGCGGGCAATCGTGCCGGCGTCGGCCAGGGTCAGTTCGTCGGCGATATTGGCGGTGAGCCACTCTTCGAGGCCGAGGGCGCGACCCGCGGTGAGGGCCTCGACGATGGCCGCGGACATTCCCTTGTAGAAGATGCTGCGCAGCAGTTTTCGTTCCGCGGCCGCACCCGCCGGTGCGTCGAGGATGTCGACGGATGCCCCGTAGCGAGTGAGGATTTCGGCGGCCCGGTGTGCGTCGCGGCCGCTCGCCGTCAGGGGGGTTCGGAGTCCGCGGCCGGGGACCGGAGCCATGATCGCCACGTCGACGAAACCGTGTCCGTGTCGCGCGGCGTGGGCGTCGAGGGTGCGTTTGAGATCGGGCGCCGTGGTGTTCATGTCCACCCAGACGGCATCGGCACTCATTGCGGGGCTTCCCCGTTCGAGTGCGGCCTTCGCGGCGCGCGCGCTGTTCACGCTGAGGACGAGGTCGGCGGTGTCGACGGCCTCGGCCTCGGACCGGCACGCGACGGCTCCGTCCGGTGCCGCGGCTGCGGGGTCGAAGGCGCGGACGGTGGCGTCGGCGGCGATCAGATCGCGCGCGAATGCGCCGCCGGCCTCGCCGAGTCCGAGGACGGCGATCGTCGTCTGCTGGGTCATCGGTTCCTCTTTCCTGGATGGATCTGGTGCCATGTGCGATCCAGGTGACCCCGGGTCGGTACAATATCGGTAACAATTTTGGTGATGATCTGAGCGGAGATAGCCCGATGCCGGTGAAGGAAGCTCGCGAACACAGCACGGATCAGGCTGCGGTCACCGACCTGATCCGCACAGCCATCCTCGACGGGGATTTCGCGCCCAACCAGCGCATGGTCGAGGCAGACCTGTGTGCGCAGTACGACGCCAGTCGCAGCGCGGTCCGGGCGGCCCTGCACGAACTCACCGCCCAGGGCCTCGTCGAACGGATCCAGAACCGCGGCGCGCGCGTGCGGTCGGTGTCGCTGGACGAGGCGGTCGAGATCACCGAGGTGCGGATGGTGGTCGAAGGACTGTGCGCGGCGAAGGCGGCCCAGAAGGTCACCGACGCCGAGATCGAGGAACTCACCGCCTTGCGCGAGGAATTGACGACGTCGGTCTCGGCCGGAGACGTGTTCGGGTATTCGCGGGCGAACCAGTTGTTGCACAAGCGCGTTCGGGAGATCAGTGCGCAGCGGTCGGCGGACGAGATCCTCGAGCGACTGCGTGGTCAGCTGGTGCGACACCAGTTCAAGCTGTCGATGCACCCCGGCCGGATGTCGGTGTCGCTGCCCGAGCACGTCGCCATCATCGACGCGGTGTGCGCGCGCGACCCGGAGCGGGCGGAGGCTGCCATGCGGCACCACCTGGCGAGCGTGACCGCCGCGCTCGAGGACGTCGCCGAAGCCCGGCAGGGATGACCGCACGCGGGCACTCACAGGGAGACCCGTTCGGGCACTGAACTCGTCGTCGCGCGCGACCCGACGCGGTCTGTCACGACAACCACCAGCAGCGCTGCCACGGCGAGCAGGGCGGCAACCGCGAAGGCCCCGAACCCCCACCGTGGAGTCCCGGACGCGATGAGAACCCCGCCGAGCCAGGGGCCGAAGACAGCCCCGAACCGGCCGATCCCCGACGTGAGTCCGACGGCGGTGGCCCGGAAATCGGCTTCGCTGTGTGCGGCGGTGCCGGCGTAGACCATGGTCTGGGCGCTGAACAACCACACACCGGTCGCGAAGACCACGACGTAGGTCGCGGCAAGCGGCATCTGTACCGACAACGCAGTGATACCGATGGCGGTCAACGCGAACCACACCAGCGCGGTCGGAATCGGTCCGACCCGGTCGGCCACCTGCCCGGCGATCAGCATGCCCACGATGCCACCGAGATTGATCACCAGCAGGAAGCTCAGCGACGAGCCGAGTTCGTATCCGGTCGACCTCATCATGACCGGTAACCAGGTGGCCACCCCGTACACCAGCAGCAGCCCGGCGAACGACGCCGTCCACAACGCCGGGGTGGTGATCGCACGGGATCCGGTGAACAGCCAGCGGATGCGGTGCGCAGTCGTCGACGCCGTCCCGCCCCCGCCGGTCGGGGTCGTCGCGAAGTCGGTGACCGCGACACCGCGACTGCGAGCGAGCGCTTCGGCATCGGCGACGCGGCCGCGAGCGAGCAGGTACCCCATCGATTCGGGGAGGAACTTCAGCATGAGCGGCACGGCGAGTATCAGCGGTAGGCCACCGAGCAGGAACAGGAAGCGCCATCCGCGGCTGTCCAGGAACAGCATGCTCAATCCCGGGGCGAGGATGCCGCCGGCCTGATGGGCGGTCATCAGCGACGCGACCATCAGGTTCGCCCTCCCGCGCGGGGCGTACTCCATGACCATCGAGATGGCGGTGGGGATGAGCCCGCCGAGGCCGAGCCCGGCCACACCTCGCGCCGCCGCGAAGACCTCCAGCGAGGGGGCGACTGCGCAGGCCAATGACGCGATCGAGAACAACGCGACGCCCGCGACGATCGCGGTGCGCCGCCCGAGCCGGTCGGCGATCGGCCCCGCAGCAAGCGCGCCGATCAGCATGCCGAGGGTCGCGACGCTGCCCACGGTGCCGGCCGCTCCGGGGCCCATGCCGAGGGTCGGGTCGGCGAGCATGCGCGGCAACACCGCACCGTAGACGAAGGTGTCGAGCCCGTCGCACAGGATGGCGAACCAACACAGGGCCAGCACCGAGAGAGCGAGGCGGGTCCGGGCGCGATCGGACCCGGTGTGGTCGATGGTCATGGGCACTCCAGATGGTCGTGGGGCGTCAGCCCTCGTCATGCCGTGGTGGGTGCTGTCGGTGCCTCCACGGGCGGATCGATGAGCCGGGCCTGCCGGGTCTTGGGTCCGAAGACGGCCAGAGCGAGCGCTCCGACGAGCCAGCTCCCCGCGATGAAGTAGAAGACGCTTTGATACCCGGTGCCGGTGTACAGCGCGGCGATAACGAGTGGACCGACGGCGTTCGACAGGCGTCCGAGTCCGTAGGAGACGCCGGTGCCCAAGGACCGGGTTCGGGTGTCGAACAGCTCCGGGGAGTAGGCGTAGGCCACCGCGGTGTAGCCGCGCTCGAAGAAGTTCACGAGGAAGCCGAACACCACGATCATGATCGGGTTGAACGTCAGCCCGTAGAAGAGCCCGCAGATCGCGATCACCACACCGAATGCGACGAGGCACCACTTGCGTTCGACACGGTCGGTGACCTGTGCGGCGAGGAAGCAGCCCAGCGGCGCACCGACGGTGGTCAGCGCGACGTAGAAGATCGACTTCTCCACGCTGAGGCCCTCCTGCGCCAACAGGGTGGGCGCCCAGCTGGAGTACCCGAAGAAGCCGATGGTCTGGGTCACCCACATGACCGAGAGCAGGACCGTGGGAACGAGATACCTCTTCTGCAGGAGCAGTCGTAGCGGAGCCTTGGTCTGCCGGGTGGTGACCGCGACCGGGGCGGCAGGCTCGGGCAGGGGGCCGGTCTCCGCGGCGACACGGGATTCGATCCGGCTCAGTACGGCGTCCGCCTTCTCGTACTGCCCCTTGCTCTCGTGCCACCGAGGCGATTCCGTCAGGTGCCGGGCGAAGAGGAGGAAGAGGATGCCGAGGCTGCCCCACAGGTAGACCAGCCGCCACGACCAATCGGTGAGCGGAACGACCGCGGCGGCAACGAGGTTGGTGACCGGCGTGCCGCAGATACCGATGACGATGGCGTAGGCCTGGTACTTGCCGCGAACGGCGGCGGGAAAGATTTCGTTGACATAGATGACCGCCACCACGGTCATGGCCGACAGCCCCGCCGAGGTGAGGACCCGGAGGACGCCGAGGGACAGGATGTCCCAGGAGAACACCGACGCGAACGAGAAGACGGCGAACCACAGTGTGGTGATGGTCAACGCGTTCTTACGGCCCCAGCGGTCGGCGATCCAGCCGCCGATGAGGGAGCCGAAGAACATGCCGACGAAGGACAGGGAGGTCACGTACGCGACCTGGTTGACGGTGACTCCCCACAGCGTGATCAGCTTGGGGACGGTGGTGGCGAACGTGTTGATGTCCGCGAACTCGAAGAAGTACGCGAAGGAGACGGCCAGCAGGGTGATCTTGTGGAACCGCGAAATCGGCAGGCGGTCCAGCCGATTCGCCGCGTTGGAATGCTGCACGGGAAGCCCTTCTCGAAAAAGGTTGCGGTGGAGGGAGGCTCAGTAGTCCTCGCCCGGCCAGTACAGGCGCATCGGGTTGGCCACGAGGAGCTTGTGCTGCAGTTCCGGGGTGGTGGCCACGTGGGGAATGTGGTCGACCAGGAGCCCGTCGTCGGGCATGTGGTCGGTGAGGTTGGGGTGGGGCCAGTCGCTGCCCCAGAGCACCGAGTCGGGGAACTCCTCGACCACTCGCCGGCTGAAGGGCACGACATCGGTGTAGGCGTTCTGTTCGCCGTCCAGCGCCGGCGGACCGGTGACGGTGAGCCGTTCCGGGCAGCTGACCTTCACCCACGCCTCGTTGCGCTCGACGAAGCGGAGGAACCGGCCGAACTCCGGCCCGTCCACGGGCCGAGTGACGTCCGGACGTCCCATGTGGTCCACCACCAGTGGCGTGGGCAGTGTGTCGAAGAAGCCCTCCAAGCCCTCGAGGTCGGGGCCTTCGAAGTAGATGACGATGTGCCACCCGAGCGGGGCGATCTTCTGCGCGATGGTGGTCAGATCGTCCTTCGGGGTGCCCTCGACCAGCCGCGGAAGAAAGTTGAACCGCACCCCTCGCACGCCGGCCTCGTCGAGCCGGCGCAACTCGGTGTCGGTGATGTCGGGGCGGACCGTGGCGATGCCGCGCGCCCGGCCGCCTGCCGCCTGTACGGCGTCGACCATCGCACCGTTGTCCGCTCCGTGACAGGTCGCCTGAACGATGACGTTGCGACTCATCCCCAGGTGATCACGCAACGCGAAGAGTTGATCCTTGCTCGCGTCGCACGGGGTGTACTTGCGTTCCGGCGCGAACGGGAACTGGGCGCCGGGACCGAAAACGTGGCAATGGGCGTCCACCGCTCCCGCCGGCACCGCGAAGCGTGGTGCCGACGGGTTCTGGTACCAATCCAGCCAGCCCGGCGTCTTGGTGAAAGGTCCGGTCACCGGGGCACCCGCCTCGGTGGGTGACGTGGGCGTACCGGTGCCTGCCGCGCTGTTCCCGCTGCATGCCACGGCGGTCCCCGCCAGTAGTGCGGACGTACTTCCCAGGAACGCGCGTCGACTCAGATCCGACATAGTTTCTTTCTCCTTGGCATCCTGCACAATGCGTCAGCAGTGCGGCCGTTCTGTCCATGTTGACCGGAAATCCCTGCGGCCCAGCGAGTACCGACGGAACCACATCTCCGGCACCCGAATCGGCGCGGCGTCGCGGCGCCGAACGAAACAGCTGGCACGGCTCTCCTCACAGCGATGATTCGATCGCGTGACTCAGGTCACTCGGCACATAACCTATACGATCCGCCACGATCTGCACAACCTTATCGTCGTGAAAAATGAGTACGTGATTGTTGACAATTTGGTCGGCAATATGCGCTACTTGCTACCGGGCGAGGTGTCCCCGCCCACATCTCGGACAGCGAGGAAAGGAATCACTCATGGCAAATCAGGTAGAACCGGCCCTGCTGGTCGTCAGCGCCCATGCCGGCGACTTCGTCTGGCGTGCCGGCGGAGCCATTGCCGCCGCCACTGCTCGCGGCGAACGCGCGAAAGTCGTGTGCCTGAGCTACGGCGAGCGCGGTGAATCCGCTCGGGCATGGCGGGACGGCAAGTCGCTCGAGGAAATCAAGGACATCCGGCGGGGAGAAGCGGAAGCGGCCGCGTCGGCACTGGGAGCGGAGATCGAGTTCTTCGACGCCGGCGACTACCCGCTGCTGCCCTCGCCGGAGTTGGTCGACCGGTTGGTGCACGTCTACCGCGACGTCAATCCGACTGTGGTGCTGACCCATCCGCTGATCGACCCGTACAACGCCGACCATCCCGCGGCCGCCCGAATGGCGCTCGACGCCCGCATCCTGGCCCAGGCGATCGGCTATCCCGCCGAGGGTGAGCCCCTGGGGGCCCCGCCGGTGTTCTTCTTCGAGCCGCACCAGCCCGAGCAGTGCGACTTCAAGCCGAACGTGCTGATCGACATCACCGACGTCTTCCCGCAGAAGCGCAAGGCGATGGAATCACTTGTGGCGCAAGAACACATGTGGACCTACTACACCGACCTCGCACGGCGGCGCGGTGTGCAGGTCAAGCGCAACGCCGGACCGAACCTCGGCTTCAGCACCGACACGATGGGTGAGGCGTACGTGCGGTACTACCCGCAGGTGGCGGAGGTGCTGTCGTGAAAGATCCCGTCATCCTCACCGACCCGATCAAGACACCCCTCGACACGGTCGACGCCCTCGCCGAGTTCGGCACCGCGACGGTGCACGAGGCGCAGGGGCGCGCCGGTCTCGCCGGCCCGCAGTTCCGGCCCATCCAGTCCGGCGCCCGGATCGCCGGCACCGCCGTGACCGTCCTGTCCTGGCCCGGCGACAACCTGATGATCCACGCCGCCATCGAGCAGTGCGGCGCCGGCGACATCCTGGTGGTCACCACCAACTCCCCGTCGACGGACGGCATGTTCGGCGAACTGTTCGCCACCGCCCTGCAGTCGCGCGGTGTCCGCGGACTCGTCATCGACGCCGGCGTCCGCGACGTCGCCGAACTGAACGACATGGGCTTCCCCGTGTGGTCCACCGCGGTGTCCGCGCAGGGCACGGTCAAGGCCACCGCAGGCGCGGTGAACATTCCCGTGACCCTGGGCCGGGTGTCCGTCGACGCCGGTGACGTCGTGGTGGCCGACGACGACGGTGTGGTGATCGTGCCCCGCGCCGCCGCGGCCGACACCGTTGCCGCCTCCCGCGCCCGGCTGGAGAAGGAAGAGGCCGCGCGACAGTCCTTCCGCGACGGCGAGCTGGGGCTGGACCGGTACGGGTTGCGTCCGGTCCTCGACTCCCTCGGCGTGCGGTACCTGTCGCAGAAGCAGTACCGGCTGGAACAGCAGGAGACGCTGTGATGGGCGGCATCGCCTGCACGTGGATGCGGGGCGGCACGTCCAAGGGGGCGTTCTTCCTCGCCGCGGATCTCCCCTCCGACCTCCGCGAGCGGGACGACCTCCTGCTGCGCGTCATGGGATCCCCCGATCCCCGTCAGATCGACGGGATCGGGGGCGCCCACCCACTCACCAGCAAGGTCGCGGTGATCAGCCCGTCGGATGATCCGCGCGCGGACGTCGATTACCTGTTCCTGCAGGTCGTGGTGGATCAGGCCCGCGTGTCGTCGGCGCAGAACTGCGGCAACATCCTCGCCGGCGTCGGCCCGTTCGCCGTGGAACACGGCCTGGTGCCGGCCGATTCCGAGCACACGAGTGTCCGGATCCGGATGGTCAATTCGGACGGCTTCGCCACGGCAACGTTCCCGACACCGGGCGGGCAGGTCGATTACGCCGGCAGCTGCGAGATCGCCGGCGTGCCCGGCGCCGCCGCCCCGGTCAGCATCGCGTTCTCCGGCACCGCGGGCTCTACGTGCGGGGCGCTGCTCCCGACCGGCCGCGTCGTCGACACCGTCGACGGAGTGGACGTCACCTGCATCGACAACGGCATGCCGACGGTCGTCATCGCTGCCGCCGATCTCGGTGTGCGCGGTCACGAGAGCCCCGACGAACTCGAGGCCGACACCGACCTGACCGAGCGGATCGCTCACATCCGTTCGCAGGCAGGCAAATTGATGGGACTCGGCGATGTGTCCACCACGACCGTCCCCAAGATGACACTGGTCGCCGCCCCACTCGGCGACGGCACCCTCGACACCCGCACGTTCATCCCCGTGCGGTGCCACACCGCCATCGGCGTGCTCGGAGCGCTCACCGTCGGCACCGCGGTCCGGATCCCCGGATCGGTCGCCGATCGGCTCAGCCGTCACCGTGACGACGGCGTCGTCCGCATCGAACACCCCACCGGGTACTTCGACGTCGACATCGACCTGACCTACACCGGTGACGACGGCGTCGACATCCGCCGCGCCGCCGTGATCCGCACCGCCCGCACCCTGTTCGACGGCACCGTCTACCCCCGGCCCGCAGGCCCCCACACCGAGGACAACTCATGAGCACCGACGACGCCCGCTTCGACATCGCCCACCTCGGCTACGTCGAACTGTTCACCCCGACCTTCGACGAGAGCAAGTGGTTCTTCACCGAACTGCTCGGCCTGCGTGAGGTCGCCGCCGACGGCGGCAGCGTGTACCTGCGTTCGTGGGACGACTACCAGCACCACTCCCTCAAGCTCACCGCCCACGACACGTCGGGCATCGGGCGGCTGGGTTACCGGACGTCGAGTGCCGCGGCACTGGAACGCCGTGTCGCGGCGATCGAAGCCGCCGGCCGCGGCCTCGGGTGGCGCGACGGTGATCCCGGTATCGGCAAGACTTACACGTTCGCCGACCCCGACGGTCACCCGATGGACCTGTACTGGGAGGTCGAGAAGACCGCGCCTCCGGCGGAGTTCGCGCCGGCGCTGAAGAACCAGGCCGAACGCTACCCGGGTGCGCCCGCCACGGTTCGCCGCCTCGATCACGTGAACTTCCTCGCCGCGGACGTCGAGACCAACGGAACCTTCGTCCGGGACGTGCTCGGCGGCCGTCCCACCGAACAGATCCGGCTGAACACGGGCAAAATCGCCGGACAGTGGCTGACCTTCACGAACAAGAGTTACGACGTGGTCTACACCGAGGACTGGACGGGCAGCAACGGGCGTCTGCACCACATCGCGTTCGCCACCGACACCCGCGAGGATATCCTCCGCGCCGCCGACGTCTTCCTCGAAAACGGCGTCCACATCGAGACCGGACCGCACAAGCACGCCATCCAGCAGACGTTCTTCCTCTACGTCTACGAGCCGGGCGGCAACCGTATCGAGTTCTGCAACCCCGGAGCGCGGCTGATCCTCGATCCCGATTGGGACGTCATCGAATGGACCGAGGCCGAACGGTCCAAGGGTCAGGCGTGGGGAATGAAGACCATCGAGACGTTCCACATCCACGGCACCCCACCCGTTCCGGGTACACACTGAGACACGGGACGCACCGTCGAAAGGGACCGATATGACCGGCGACATCACAGGCGGCGAATCGCACGCGGTCGTCCGCACCGACCGGCCCGAACGGTACGGCAAACAACTCGTATCCCACCTCGGACGCCGCAACGGCGGCGAGTGGACACCGGACACACGATCCGGCTGGATCGACCTGGCCGGCGGCCGGGCGACGGTGACCGCCGGAGAAGGCGAACTACACCTGCACCTCGTCGCCGAATCCGGCGAGCTGCCCCGACTGGAAGACGTCGTCGGAAGGCATCTCGTCAGATTCGGCGAACGTGACGGTCTGACAGTGGCATGGGTAAGGGGTGATCAGGTGCCGACGTAGGCCGCGAGGTGCTCGCCGGTGAGGGTGGAGCGGGCGGACACCAGATCCTCCGGACTGCCCTCGAACACGATCCGGCCGCCGTCGTGGCCGGCGCCCGGGCCGAGGTCGATGATCCAGTCGGCGTGCGCCATGACCGCCTGGTGATGCTCGATGACGATGACCGATTTACCGGAGTCGACGAGCCGGTCGAGCAGCCCCAGCAGTTGTTCGACGTCGGCGAGGTGAAGGCCGGTGGTCGGCTCGTCGAGGACGTAGACGTCGCCCTTCTCGGCCATGGCAGTGGCCAGCTTGAGCCGCTGACGCTCGCCGCCGGACAGCGTGGTGAGCGGCTGTCCGAGGCTGAGGTAGCCGAGCCCGACGTCGGCGAGCCGCTGCAGGATCTTGTGAGCCGCCGGGATCCGCGACTCGCCGGCACCGAAGAACTCCTCGGCCTCGGCCACCGGCATCGCGAGCACTTCGGCGATATTCCGGCCGCCCAGCGTGTACTCGAGCACCGACGCTTGGAACCGCTTCCCCTCGCACTCCTCGCAGGGGGATTCGACGGTGGCCATGACGCCCAGGTCGGTGTAGATGACACCGGCGCCGTTGCAGGTGGGGCAGGCGCCCTCGGAGTTGGAACTGAAGAGTGCCGGCTTCACGCCGTTGGCCTTCGCGAACGCCTTGCGGATCGGATCGAGCAGCCCGGTGTAGGTCGCCGGGTTGCTGCGCCGGGAGCCCTTGATCGCGCCCTGGTCGATCGAGACCACCCCGTCCCGCCCGGACACCGAGCCGTCGATCAGCGAGCTCTTGCCGGAGCCCGCGACGCCCGTGACCACGCAGAGCACCCCGAGCGGGATGTCGACGTCCACGTCCTGCAGGTTGTGCGAGGACGCGCCGCGGATCTCCAGCGCATCGGACGACGAACGCACCGATTCCTTGACCACCGCCCGGTCGTCGAAGTGACGGCCGGTCGTGGTGTCACTCCCCCGCAACCCCTCCACGGTGCCCTCGAAGCAGACGGTGCCGCCCGCCGTACCGGCGCCGGGGCCGAGGTCGACGACGTGGTCGGCGATCACGATCGTCTCCGGCTTGTGCTCCACGACGAGCACCGTGTTGCCCTTGTCCCGCAGCTGCAGCAGCAGGGCGTTCATCCGCTCGATGTCGTGCGGGTGCAGGCCGATGGTCGGCTCGTCGAAGACATACGTGACGTCGGTGAGCGACGAGCCGAGGTGTCGGATCATCTTGGTGCGCTGCGCCTCGCCGCCCGACAGCGTGCCCGCCGGTCGGTCCAGCGAGAGGTACCCCAACCCGATCTCCGTGAACGAGTCGAGGAGGTGCCGCAGCGCCGTCAGCAGCGGCGCCACCGACGGCTCCTTCAGGTCCCGGACCCAGTCGGCGAGGTCGCTGATCTGCATCGCGCAGGCGTCGGCGATATTGATGCCCTCGATCTTCGACGATCGAGCCCCCTCATTGAGCCGTGTGCCGTCGCACTCGGGGCAGGTGGTGAACGTGATCGCCCGCTCCACGAACGCGCGGATATGCGGCTGCATCGCGTCGACGTCCTTGGCCAGGAACGACTTCTGTATCTGGGGAATCAACCCCGAGTACGTCAGGTTGACCCCCTCGACCTTGATCTTGGTCGGCTCCTTGTAGAGGAGGTCGTTCAGCTCCCTCTTGGTGTACTTGCTGATCGGCTTGTCGGGGTTGAAATAGCCACAGCCGCGGTAGATCCGGCCGTACCAGCCGTCCATGCTGTAGCCGGGGATCGTGAGCGCGTTCTCGTTGAGGGACTTGCTGTCGTCGTACAGCGCGGTCAGGTCGAAGTCGGTGACCGACCCCCGGCCCTCGCAGCGCGGGCACATGCCGCCGGTGATGCTGAAGCTCCGCCGCTCCTTCGTCTCACGGCCACCGCGCTCGATGGTGACCGCGCCCGCGCCCGAAATCGACGCGACGTTGAAGGAGAACGCCTGGGGCGAGCCGATGTGCGGCTGCCCGAGCCGGCTGAACAGGATGCGCAGCATCGCATTCGCGTCGGTGGCGGTCCCCACGGTGGAGCGGGGATTCGAACCCATCCGTTCCTGGTCGACGATGATCGCCGTCGTCAGGCCCTCCAGTACGTCGACCTCCGGCCGAGCCAGGGTCGGCATGAAACCCTGCACGAAGGAGCTGTAGGTCTCGTTGATCATCCGCTGCGACTCCGCGGCGATCGTGGCGAACACCAGCGAGCTCTTGCCCGAGCCGGAGACACCGGTGAACACCGTCAGCCGGCGCTTCGGGAGCTCGACACTGATGTCCTTGAGGTTGTTCTCGCGGGCGCCGTGCACGCGGATGAGATCGTGACTGTCGGCAGCGTGCAGATCCGGCGACTCCGAATCTTCCCGTCGCTTCGCACGCCCCGTCGTGTCCGCCTTCGTGGCCATGCTCATCGTGTCTCCCTCTGTTGGGCGGAGCCGCCTTCGCGGTCTCCGTCGGCGTCGATCAGCGCAGTTCCTGGATACGAACCATGTTGCCCGCGGGATCGCGGAAGGCGCAGTCACGGACTCCGTACGGCTGCTCGGTCGGCTCCTGGACGACCTCCGCGGAGTCGCTGGCCTGCAGCTTCTCGAAGACGCCGTCGAGATTCCTGGTGGCCAGGTTGATGGCCGCGTAGGTGCCCTTGGCCATCATCTCGGCGATGGTGCGGCGCTCGTCGTCGGTGATGCCGGGGTCGGCGGCCGGCGGATGCAGGACGATGGACGTGCCGGGCTGGTCGGCCGGGCCGACCGTGATCCAGCGCATCCCGTTGTATCCGACGTCGTTGCGAACCTCGAAGCCGAGAGTGTCGCGATAGAAGGCCAACGCGGCGTCCGGGTCGTCCTGCGGGAGGTAGGTCTGGTGAATTGTGATGTCCATGGGATCACGATAATTACGAATCGGCGCCCTGCGCTTCTCGATTCCTGATCGGTCTGGTGACCTGTTTCGCCACACACGACGGAATGCCCGCCGCCGCGTCAGCCTCCTGGCGTCGGTAGGTGCTGGGCGGGACCCCGGTCAGCTCGGTGAAACGCGTGCTGAAGGTGCCCAGAGACGAGCAGCCGACCGCGAAACAGACCTCGGTGACACTGAGGTCGCCGCGACGCAGCAGCGCCATCGCCCGCTCGATGCGCCGCGTCATCAGGTACGAATACGGAGACTCGCCGTACGCGAGCCGGAACTGCCGGCTGAGGTGCCCGGCCGACATGTTCACGCCACGGGCGAGCGACTCGACGTCCAGCGGCTGTGCGTGCTCTCGGTCGATCCGGTCACGGACGCGGCGCAGCAGCGCGAGGTCACGTAGGCGCTGGTTCGCAGCGGGACTGCTCGTCACAAACGAAATCGTGCCACGTCGCACCGGAGTTGCCTAGCGTTTCTCTCCGCGCTCACGCTCCTCACGCCGGGTCGGGTGTGGCGCCTCGACAGTGGTCGACGAGCGAGACCTGTTCATCCGGGGCCGGCGGCCGGTCCTGCTCGGCTCCGTCCACGTGGCGAGCTTCCACTGAACCCAGCTGCTCCCAGTAATTCTCCGAACGCGCCAGCGGAGTTCGCCGAAAATCCATGCGTCGCCCTTCCTGAATTGCCAGGTGCAGTCGTTTCCTGGGGCACCCGGGCCGCCGCGACCGTTTCCGCGTCGCCGCGGCCCGCCACCCCTCCGCATCGAGTCTTCCTCGCGCCACGAAGCCGAGACAGGGCCGTTCGGCCCTACCACCGCGCGCCCGGATGCGGCTGATCGACGGCTGCCACCGAGATCGGTAATGTTGGGTGACATCCGGCCGTCTCACGCGGCCACGCTTCCGGAGCGCCTCGATCACCGAGGAGGAGCGGATGACCGAGATCGATACCTCGCACGAGCAGTGCCTCGTCGACGCCTTGCGTGCACGGGACGAGTCGGCATTCGCCGAACTGGTCGACCTGCACACACCGATGATGCTGCGCGTGGCGCGAGGGTACGTGGCCAGCGCCGAGGTCGCGGAGGACGTCGTACAGGAAACCTGGATCGCCGTGCTCCAGGGCATCGACCGATTCGAAGGCCGCTCCACGCTCCGTACCTGGCTGTTCCGGATACTCGTCAACATCGCCAAGAAACGCGGAGTGCGGGACCGGCACGATGTCGACGCCGCACTGGCCGCCTACACGGGCAGCGCCTCCGTGGACCCGGCCCGGTTTCTGCCTGCATCCTCCCCGGAGGATCCACACCACTGGGCGACTCCTCCGACCAGCTGGCCGGAGACCCCCGAAGGGTCGGTCCTGGGTGCGGAGGTCCTCGACGTCGCGGGCCGCGAACTCGAGCACCTACCCGACCGCCAGCGGATCGTGGTCGTTCTGCGTGACGTCCTCGGTTACGACGCCGAGGAAGTGTCCGCGATGCTCGCGATCACCCCGGCGAATCAGCGGGTGCTGCTGCATCGGGGTCGCGCACACGTGCGCCAGGCCCTCGAGGATTATCTCGGAACGGGAGCGTGAGACATGGAAGACATGGACTGCCAGGACCTCGTCGAACTCGTCACGGCCTACCTCGAGGATGACATGGATCCCGATGCCCGGGTCCGATTCGAAACCCATCTGGGCGAATGCCCGGGGTGCGCCACCTATCTCGAGCAGATCGAGCAGACGGTGCACACCCTCGGGGCGCTCCCCCCGGACGAGCTCGATCCGGCGTTGCGGGATCGCCTGCTCGCCGCATTTCGCGACTGGCGCTAGCGGCGGAAAACTCACCGCAAAATAATGTCCGGCGGAGTGTAACGTTTCGCGCCCTCGCAGACACCGTTCAAGTAGCCGTGAACGTCGGGTTCGCGGCACTCGGACAGGAATTCAGACCATGAACGCCACACATTCGCACCAAGACGACCGACGCACCCACCGCGGCTCGCTGCGGAAGCGGATCGTGACCGTGGTGGTGGCTGCAGCCGCACTCGGTGTCCTTCCCATCGGCGTCGCGGGCGCGGTTGCCCCGGCCGCGGAACACCCGGTCGCCGCAGTGGCCTCCCCTGACACCGGTCGCGACATTCCCGGCGGCAACGACGATCGGACCCGCGATCGGCAGCGCGACCAGCGTCAGGAACGCAGGGCCGAGAACATGCCCACCGATCAGGTCCCGATCATCTGGAACGTCATCCCGTCGTAACGGCTGACGCTCTCCGGTCACAGTCCAGATGTCATGCCACGGACGGGCACTCGGCAGAGTGCCCGTCCGAGGCCGCCACAGTAATTGCGTCCGCCGCCCCGGCACATCCGTCAGGTGCGCAATCCGTCAGCGGGAGTTGTCGAGGACGTCGTGGCACGGGTGTTCGTTTACATCAGACAACCGCCATCGACAATTGCGTCCCGAGCCGCGTGAACACCGCCGGGAACGGTGGTGTGGCGACGCACGGCGAGATGATCTGCGATCCGAAGTGTGCGACGACGAGATCGAGTTCGCGGGAGACGAACAACCGCTGGCCGTGGATTCCGCTGGCCATGAAGGAGTCGAACGGGTCGTTGAGAATCCACCAGTAGTCCCGGTAGCTCATCGTGGCAGGCGAATTCGCCGACGCACGCGGCAACCGCACCTGAGCGGTGGCTCCGTCGGGGACGGTGCTGATCGCACGTACCACCGACTCCGGAACGATCTGGCGGTCGCCGAGAGCGCCCCCACAGCGGAGCATCTCCCCCACCTTGGCGATGTCCCGGAGTGTGGCCGCGTACCCACCGCATGCGGTTTCGACGCCGGCGGTGTCGAGGATGTACCGGGCGTCCTCGTCAGCGCCGATCTTCGACCAGATCAACTCGCTCATCAGGTCCGAGACGGTTGCGCCGGTGACGCGGCTGATCAGCGCGCCCATCGCCTCGCAGCTTCCGTTCTCGTAGTGGAAGACCTCGCCGTACGGGCCGGTCGCGCGGGCCGTTTTCAGTCGGTCGAGCAGGGTCGTCGGCCCGTCGTATCCGTCGGGCCGCATCCCGGGGGCCACGACTGCCCACCACCGGTGTGCCTCGACCTCACGATGGAATTTTCGTCCCCCGTAGGCCACCTGTGTCGTCATGTCGAGCAGATGACGAATGGTGGCGTCACCGAACGCCGTTCCCGTCAACTCGGGAACGTATGTGGCGACCTGATCGTCCCGCGTGAACAAGCCCTGGTCCTCGAGAATCCCGGCGAGCAGGCCGATGAAGGCCTTGGCCATCGACGCGGTCAGGTGCAGGTCCTGACGACGGAGGCCGTGCAGGTACTGCTCGTAGACGACCGCGCCGCGGTGCAGCACGATCATCCCGTCCGAATGCGAGTCGACGAGGAACTGGTACAGGGTGCTCGCTCCCCCGCCTCCGGACTCGACGGCGAGCCGTGAGAGGTCCTGCAACTGCTCCGGCAGTTCCCGGCGCGGGCCGTCGCCGCGCCAGACCCGACGTGTGGGGCCGGTCTCGCCGACGGTCGTCGCCTGCCGGCGGACGTGCGCCGGGTCGGTGAATCCGAGCGTCCATTTCAGTTCTGCGAGTGGCAATTGCGACACAGCGGATCTCCTCTGTCGGATCGGGATACGGGCTGGGGAACATCGAGCTTCAGGCCGGTGCGGCAAGGGCGGCGCCTGCCGTCGCGAGAACGGCGAGGCTGACGGCGGCGGGAATCGGGAGGCCGAGTGGGCGGGGGTCGTCGGCGCGCCGGCGGTATCGGCGGTGCCGCGTCACGGCGCCTGCGACCACCGACGCGGCAGCGCCGAAAGCTCCGGCCACCGAAACGACGTAGGCAACGTGCGGGTGCACGAGCGCGGCGCGCACGACTGCGGCGAGGCACAGGCAGACCGCCGGTAACGTGCGGCGCCACGCCGGCACCGTACGTTCGGCCTGCAGTCCCGGCGGCAGCGCGGTCACGTCGCCGCCCAGACGACGCCGAGCGCGGCGGCGAGACACACACCCGCGACCACGGCCGGGGCCAGACGCGATGCCGGTAGCGGAACGGCGCGGCGCATCGCGGACTGCACTGACCGCCACCGCAGCAGCGCACCGACCGCGACGAGCGCGGCCAGCAGGATGCAGACCGCACCCAGCGTGTCGTGGAACGCGGACCCGCCACGCGGCAGGTAGAACTGGCTGACCGCGACCCCGCCCGCCAGAAGAGCGAGCGCGGTACGGATCCAGGCCAGGAACGTCCGCTCGTTGGCGAGCGTGAACCGGTAGTCGGGCTCCGTCTCCGGGTCGGCGCTCACGGGAGCAGAAGGAATCGGGCGATGCCGTTCTTCTGGATCTCGGAGGATCCGGTGAGGATCCGGAACATCCGCAGACGCTGGAACAGCGATTCCACCTCGCTACCACGGACGACGCCCGATTTGCCGTGGATCTGCACGGCGGCATCGGCGATCGCGAACGCCTTCTCCGCCACGAACAGCTTGCACATGAAGGCTTCGATCCGCGGCCGCTCGCCCCGGTCGAGCGCGGCGAGTGCGTCGTAGGTCATCGCCCGAGCCGCGTAGTAGTCGGTTGCCATGTCCGCCAGCCGGTGCTGGATGCTCTGCAGCGTGCCGAGCGGCGCGCCCTGCACCTGCCTGGTGCGGGCGTAGTCGACGGACAACTCCAGGGCTCGGCGTGCACCGCCCAGCGCCGTCGGGCAGTGCAGGAGCCGGTTGACCGTGACGCGACCGAGCCCGATCTTCAGCCCCTGCCCCACGTCACCGAGCAACTGTTCCGGTCCGACATAGCAGTCGTCGAGAACGATGTCGGCCTCGATGTGCTGGCCCGACATCGGGGTCTCGCCCTGCTGCACCGTGCATCCCGGGGTGTCCAGGTCGACGAGGAACGCGGAGTAGCGCGGGCCGGCGTCGCCGTCGTCTGCCATCTTCGCGATGAGGATGGAGAAGTCCGCGAACGGTCCGGCGGTGGAGAACACCTTGTGGCCGGTCAGGCGCCACCCGTCGCCGTCCGGGGTGGCGGTGGTGAGCATGCCGCGCACGTCGGAGCCGGCGTCGTTCTCCGTGAGCGAGAAGCAGCACGCGCGTTCGCCGCGCGTGACGGGGAGCAGGTACTTCTCGATCTGGTACTCGGTGGCGTACTGGAAGATGCTGCCCACCCGCAGCGGTCCGCCCATGTCGCCGAGCACCGAGGTCGACAGGACCCGCGGTGACGCGCCCACTTCTTCCTTCAGGGCTGCGAGTTCGGTGAACGACAGTCCCGCGCCGCCGAGGTCCGCGGGCAGGCTGACACCGTAGAAGCCGAGCTCGCGGCTGCGTCGCCACACCGGCTCGAGCGTCTCGCGGGTGTACACGCTCCCGGAGGTGAGGCCGAGTTCGCGTTCGTAGTCGGCGAGTTCGCCGTCCAGGTAGTCACGCAGCCGTGCGACGAGGTCGTGCAGGCGAGGGTTGTCGTCGTAGGTGGGGTTCAGGGTGAAGGTCATCGGAGGCTCCGCTTTCAGTTGACGTGGCGGGCGGCCTGCGCCCAGTAGCATTCGCGCACCGACTTGCGGTCGATCTTGCCGTTGCGGTTGACGGGGAGGCTGTCGACGAAGTCGATCGAGCGGGGCTTCTTCATCCGCGCGAGGCGTTCGGCGCAGTGCTCGATCAGCTCGTCCTCGGTCACCGGGGTCCACGTGACCACGACGGCTTTGACTGCCTCACCCCACTTCTCGTCGGGGACACCGACGACGCAGGCGCCGGACACGGCCGGGTGCTCGTACAGCGCGGCTTCCACCTCGCTGCAGTAGATGTTGAACCCGCCCGAGATGATCATGTCCTTCTTGCGGTCGACGATGAACAGATATCCGTCGTGGCGGAAGTACCCGACATCCCCGGTGTGGACCCAGCCGTCGACGAACGTCTCGGCGCTCAGGTCGGGCTCGTGCCAGTATTCGCGCACACAGTCGGGGCCGCGCGCGACGATCTCGCCGATCCCGCCGGCCGGCAGTTCGTTGCCCGCGTCGTCCACCACGCGAACCTCGGTGTCGAATACCGGGCGCCCGCAGGACATCAGCAGTTCCGGATCGGATTCGACGCCTCGCACGACGTCGTCGTAGGTGAGTACGGTGATGCCACTCGTCGTTTCCCCGAGACCGTATCCCTGCATGATGACGGGGCCGAACATCGCGACGGCGTCACGCAGCCGTTGCGGTGAGACCGGTGCGCCGCCGACGCCGACGCACCGCAGGCTCGACAGGTCGACGTCGTTCGCGGCGGGATGGTCCATCAGCATGTTGAGCATCGTCGGGACGACGAAGGTGGTGGTGATGCGTTCCTTCTCGATGGTGCGCAGGAACAACTCGGTGTCGAACGCAGGCAGGACGACGACCGCGCCGCCGCGGGCGAGCACGCCGAGCATCATCATCCCGGAGGCGTGGGTGATCGGTCCCGGGGCCAGATACCGGTCCGTCTCGGTGGGTGCACCGGTCGGGCTCATCAAGCGTTTGCGCATGTTGGCGAGCCGGTTTCCGTACGTCTGCACGGCAGCCTTGAGCTTCCCGGTGGACCCGGAGGTGTAGTTGAGGACGGCGGGGGCGTCATCGGTGAGGTCGACGGCGACGGGATCGCCGAGTCCGTCGGCGAGGAGATCCGTGTATCGGTCCGCGCCGGGTGCGCTGTTCCCGTAGTCGTAGACGGCGATGTCGAGGCCGAGGTCCGCGACGACCTTCAACGCCACGTCGGCGTGCGCGAGGTCGACGAAGAGCGTCTTGACGTTCGCGTCGCGCAGTACGTGGCCGAGTTCGTCGGCTCCCAGGCGCGCGTTGACGGGAACGCGCACGAATCCCGCCTTGCACACGGCCATCTCGGTCACGACGAGTTCTCCGCAGTTGCCGGCGAAAGTGGCCACCGCGTCGCCGATCCCGAGGCCGGTGCGCATCAGCGCGGAGGCGAGACGGTTGGTCGAGTCGTCGAGTTCCCGGTAGGTGAGGCGACTGTCGCCGCACACCACGGCCTCGCTGTCCGGCCGGAACGTCGCGCTCCGGGTGAGGTAGGTACCGAGATTCATGCAGTCTCCAAGATCGACGTGTTGATCGTTATTGGACATAGTGTCCAGCATCGGGCGCGATGTCAAGGGTGCACTATGCTGACGGGACTGCTGGCGTGAGAGGAAGGGCGGAAGTCACCGTGGCCATCGAAGACCGGCGTGTGCGCCGCACCAAGCGGCTGCTGCGCGACGCACTCGTCTCGCTCGTGCTCGAACGGGGTTATTCCGCAGTCACCGTGGAAGACGTCACCGAACGTGCCGACGTCGGCCGCGCGACGTTCTACACGCACTACACGGACAAGGACGAACTGCTCGGCCAGATCGTCGCCGACCTCGGCGAGGACCTGAAGGAGCGGTTGCGGCCCCTCGTGTCCGACTCCTCGGTGGGGTTCACCGGCAAGCCGGTGCTCGAAATGTTCCGGCACGCCGCCGAGGAACGCGACGCCTACCGCGTCGTACTGCGCGGCGAGGGCGACGGGCGCGCACTGCGCCGATTCATCGACGAACGCACCGCCCTTGCCGCCCAGATCTTCTCGGCCCGATCCGAGTCGAACGGGGTCACACCCCGCATCGACATGGAAGTGCTGTCGCGGGCGTGGGTGGGCGAACAGGTTGCCGTGCTGCAGTGGTGGCTCGAATCCGATCCACCACCGCTCACACCGGAAGCCGTCACCGAGATGTTGCTGGAGCTGTCGCTGCGCGGGCGCTACTGGGCATCCGGCTTCGACGGCTCACCCTCGTAGGACGTCGGCACCACCTGAGAGTCGCGTACTGCGGCGCTGTCTCGTGCGTACGGCCGGTACAGCAGACCGGAGCACAACCCGTTGACGACGGTGAGCGCCACGGTCACGAGCAGGAGCGCTCCCTGCAACCCGATCGCATCGCCCAGATAGCCGACCAGCAGCGCATATCCCGCGTATGCGAGCGCCTCCACCGTCGACAGCGACACCGCGAAGGCCAGCGCCCGCTGTTCCGGGCGCACTACCGCCATGATCAGCGGACGATTGACCACCGGCACCTGGCCTTGCAGGAACCCGACCACCGCGAAGATCGCGACGAAGAATCCGATCGACGACGTCGGCGTCTTCAGCTCGACGAATACCGCTGCTGCGAAGGCCAACTGACTGGCCTGCAGCATCATCACCCGTCCACTCGCGGGCCACCGGCGGTGCACGGCGTCGTTGAGGCGGCCTCCGACCACGGTTCCGAGCAGGTACCCGATCGCGAACGGCGTTGCGACGATCGCTGCGGTGGCTGTCGAGAATCCCCGCTCCTCCACCAGGAACACGACGCCGAAACTCATGATCACGTTCTGCCCCGAGAACAGCCGCTGCACCAGGATGTAACGGAACGTCTTGATGCGCAGCAGCTCCCGCACACCGGCGACGATGTTCTGCGCCTTCTCCTCCGCTTTCACCGCCGCGTCGCCGGCTCTGCTCTCGCCCCCGCCGGGCCGTGTGTCGTCGAGAAACACGACGAGGAGAACACCGATCAGAATGCACATACAGCCGGAGAGGACGTAGCCGTACCGCCAGCCGTCGTCGAACCCCGACAGCTGACCGAACAGCGGGGCGCTCACGCCGGTGATGATGGCGACGCCGCCGTACAGCATCCCGGTGGCCCGGCCCCGCCGTCTGTCGTCGTAGAGGTCGCCCATGATCTCGAGAGCGATGGGCCCGGCGCCCGCGAAGCCTGCGGCCGCGATGCCGTAGAGGATCACGAACTGGGTGAAACTGCTCGACAGGCCCGCCAGGACGACCCACACACCCCAGAAGCCCGAGCACGTCGCAAGCACCGCACGCCGCGAGAATCGTTTGGCCAGGAACACCCAGGGAACCGCGGCGAAGATGCCCACCGCCTTGGATACCGCCACGATGACGCCGAGCGCCGACGACGAGAGCCCCAACGCCTCCCGCATCAGCGGGAACAACACCGTGGTGATGCTGTTCTCGGCGTTGTCCATCGCGGTCGAGGCCGTGAGCAGACCCAGGTTCTTCCCCCGGGTCCGCCGGCCGGCCCTCAGCGTGGGCGTGGTGGAGACGTCCAGTGCCATCTGCGTCCTCTCGACGAGTCACCCTGTGATGCGCGTGGTCCGCATCACAGGAGCCAATGCTGGCGACAGTATCTATAAATGGACGTCGTGTCTATGATTGGATTTCCGAGGTCCGGAATAGTGACGCGTTTTCCGGATTCCCGCTCGCAGGAGACCGGTTGCCTGGAATTGGAACCTCATCACCGCAGTTCACAGCGCTCTCAGGCACGTGGGGATCGTGCAAAACCGACCACACACCCGTTAATCTCGAAGCGACAACGGCGCGGGAAGTCGACCCGCACGGGTTCGAGCGCCGTGGGAACCGGGACATCAACGAGGAGCGCGACAATGCCGATGGCACCGTTCGACCCCATTACCGCGATCTACACGCCGGCGCACGCCTGGATGTACGAGACCATCGTGGCACCGGCCGTCTACCGCTCACGCCATGTCATCGACGAGTACTTTCTGCCGCATCTCCCACCGAACGCCCGCATTCTGGACGTCGGATCGGGCGGGGCGCTGTTCACGAACTACATCGCCGACCAGCGCCCCGACGTGCACATTCTCGGCCTCGATCTGTCGGAAGCCCAGATCAAGCGCGCCACCAAACGCATGCGCAACTACGGCGACCGGGTCCGGTTCGACGTCGGCGACGCCACGCGGCTCGACTTCCCCGACCAGACCTTCGACGGCGTGATCAGCTACGGCTCCATCAAGCACTGGTCGTCGCGCGAGGCCGGGCTCGCCGAGTGCGTGCGCGTCCTCAAAGCGGGTGGCCCCCTGCTGATCACCGATGCGGACCGCAGCACGAGTTTCGAGGATGCCGAAAAGTTCGTCGAGAACTACAAGGCGCCGCGCGTCCTCGGCAGCATCAATCTCGCGATCTTCCACACCTGGATCGCCGGTCGCTCCATCAGTCTCGACGAGGCGCGTGACCTCGCGAGCCGACTCGAACTCGTCGACGAGCACGTATCCCGCATCGCCGATATGCCACTCGTCATGATTTCCGGACGTCGGCCTGCGTGAACCTCACCGCCCGTCACGTGTCCGGGCCGGCAGTGCAGCGATGCCACTGATGAACGCGGAGAGCAGCAGTTCCGGTTCGCCCACCGCGTGGAGGGCGGGATGTGCGGTGAAAAGTTCTTCGAGCATGACGCGCAGCTCCAGCCGTGCGAGGTTCATGCCCAGGCAGTGGTGGATGTCTTTCGCGCCGAAACCGAGATGCTTGCCTGCGTTCGCGCGGGTGATGTCGAACCGGCCCGGACCGTCGAAGATGCGTTCGTCGTGGTTCGCGGACAGGTACCACATGACGACCTTGTCCCCCGCCGCGATGTGGGCGCCGCCGAGCTCGGTGTCGACGGTCGCGGTGCGCCGCATGTAGGGCACCGGGGAGGCGTAGCGGATCACCTCGTCGATCGTGTTGTCGATGTGGCCGGCGAAATCGGCGAGCAGCAGTTCTCTCTGGTCGGGGTGCTCGGTGAGCAGATGCAGCGCCCAGGCCAATGCTTGCCGGGTGGTCTCGAAACCAGCCGTGATCAGCAGGATGACGAACGAACCGAACTCGGTCGGTGTGAGGGTCTCGCCGTCGACCACCGTCGACACCAGCCGGGACGTCAGATCCTCGCCGGGATCCGTCTTGCGTCGCTCGCCCAGCTCGAGGGCGTACCCGTAGATCTGGCCCAGGCCGGCCGCGCCGCCGGGTGCGGTGACGAACTCCTGATCACCACCTCCGGCGATGACGTCGGCCGCCGCGGCCAGGATCATCGGCCGGTCGCTCTCCGGGATCCCGAGCAACTCGCAGATCACCTGCACCGGCAACCGGGTCGCGACGTCGGGGACGAAGTCGAACTCGGCATCTCGGGGTAGGTCCGCGGCGATCTGCGCAGCGCAGCCGCGCACCCGCTCGGCGATGCCCCGCACCGAGGCCGCGGTGAACGCCGATTGCACGATGCCGCGCAGACGCCGGTGACGGGGGTCGTCCATGGCGATCATCGACATGGCGAACTCGAGGATCTCGACCGGGACGTCGTCGATGGTGAAGCCGTTGGCCGAGGAGAAGACCTCCGGGTTCCGGCTCACCGCCACCACGTCGTCGTATCCGACGACCGACCAGAAGCCCGGACCGGCTGTTTCCGTGTGGAACTCGATCGGCGACCGCTGACGAAGCTCCTCGAACCGGGCGCGACGACCCGCGAAACTGCGGTCCCAGAACGCGCGTGATGCGGGCGAGATGATTTTTTCGGACGCAGAACCCGTCACCGGTCCCCCTCGGTCGGTCGTACAGATACTGCGACCCTACTGGGGAAGCAGTGGTTACGCTGATGAAGCATCACCGCAGGTCAACAGCTATGATCTTAGGGTCACCCGGCGATGCGCCGGAGATGAAACGGGGAGGATCGACCTGTGGCGTCGAGGGTTCGGCTCGGTAACCTGCGCGAGATGCACGATCATCCGTTGGGGATGACCGAAGCGGGATTTCGGGCCGACTTGACCCAGCACGAAGCGTTCACCATTGGTCGCGGCCCCTTTCCCGGCGATGCCGACAGCGTCCGGTCCGAGCGTGAACTGTTCGTCACCGCGCCGGACGACGAGGTGCTCGCGGTGGCGACGATCACCGGGGTCCGCGAGTACGACGACGAACTCGTCGTCGACGGAGACCTGGTTGCCGATCACGAGCGTGTGGGGACGAGGCTGCTGATACGCACCCAGGCCGAAAACGTGTTCTCCTGCGCGGACGAGGAATCGGCGTGGGCGGGCTCGGTCGAGCGGGCTCGGTGGGTCTACGTGCGGGCTCTGGTCGAGGTCGCAACGGTCAAGACGGCGTCCTACGACCGACGGCTCGCCGGCGCAGATCCCACCGCCGACCCCGAGGTGACCTTGGCGACTGCCAACGAGACGATGCAGGTCGTTCCCCGGTACGTGATGATCCACCGCAGCGGAAAGCTGCGTCTCGGTGGGCCGTACGCCGACACCGCAGACTGGGACGGCCACGTCGAACCCTGGACGGACTACGGGTACGTCGATTGCCTGCGCCTCGACGACGTCCTGGGCAGCAGCGGCGACCTCGACATCGACCTGCTTCGGCCACTCACCTCACGTGCTGCCGCCGCGGAACTCCTCGAGTCATTGGGCTGGGACAAGGTCATCCGCCGGTTCGTCGACGACCGCACACCCTTGCAGTAGCACTCAGCGGACGGTGGTTGCCGCGGGCGCTTGGTCTGTTCGGCCGCGATCCGGGTCTGATCGGTGGCATTGTAAGTACGGGCTGTTATCTCATCGTGGGTGCGGCACGGCCGCACAGGTGCTACTCGGCTGGGCAATGTCCAGCCGCCGAAGTTCATTGCAGAAGGCATGATCCGTTACCACTCGACGGGAGTTCATCGCATGGCCACGCACACCCATCTCGGGCACATCTTCCACATCGCCGGCACGCCGAAAGTCACCGAAGCCGCGGCCGCCCTGGTATCGATTCCCGACGGCGCCCTGGTGCTGGACGACGGCGGGCGAATCGCGTTCTGCGGTGACCGAGCCGAGATCCCGTCGGAATACGAGTCCGGCACCGTGCACGACCACAGGCCCGGTTTTCTGCTGCCGGGGTTCGTCGACACCCACATCCACTTCCCGCAGACCTACGCCGGCGACTCCTACGGCGGCGGCCAGCTGCTGGAGTGGCTGACCCTGTGCATGTTCCCGTCGGAGACGAAGTTCGCCGACCCGGAGTTCGCGCAGCAGGCGGCCGTCGAGTTCACCAACCGGCGCATCTCGGCGGGCACCACGGCCGCCATGGTGTTCGGGTCGGCGTTCCCACATGCGCAGGACGCGTTGTTCACCGAGACTCGAAAGGCCGGTCTGCGCATCGTCAGCGGCCGCGGAATTCAGACCGTCGGCGGCGAAACCGCTCAGCCGCTGATGACCTCCGAAGAGGACGCGATCCGGCTCACCCGCGAGGAGATCGAGAAATGGCACGGCGCCGACACCGGCGATGTCGCCACCGCGTTGCTACACGTGGCGATCATCCCGCGGTTCTCGTTGTCGGTGACGCCCGAGACCCTGAAGAATCTCGGAGAACTCTACGAAGAGGTGCGGGACCGCGGTGTGTACGTGCACTCCCACCTCAACGAGAACAATCGCCCCGGCACCGGCGAGGTCGACTCGACCAAAGAGACCTATCAGGTGAATTCATACCTGGACACGTACGACGGGAAGTTCCTGCCCGGCTCGGAAGTGGGCGGGAAGAGCCTCCTGGGCCGACGCACCATCCTCGCGCACTGCGTGCACTGTCAGGATGTCGAGCTCGAGCGGATGGCCGAGACCGGTACGTCCGTGTCGCACTGCCCGATCTCGCAGCTGTTCCTGGGATCCGGAACGATGCCGTGGAAGCGCACCGTCGCCTCGGGTGTCAACATCTCGGTGGGAACCGATTTCGGCGGCGGCGACGAGTGGCTGATTCCGCGGGTGCTCGGCGACGCATTCAAGGTGCACATCACCGAGGCCGGTGACGACGGGGTATCCATGCATCCGGCGGAGATGCTGTTCGTCGGTACCCTCGGCGGTGCAAGGGCTCTGGACATGGAGAACCGGTTCGGCAACTTCGACGTGGGTAAGGAAGCCGACTTCGTCGTCGTCGACCCGTCCGCCACGCCGACGCTCGACGGGCTGCTGCGCAACGCCGTTCGCGCCGCCGATCCCGACCTGGCCCGCGATCAGACACTGTTCGCGCTGTTGATGGGGATACGCGACACGTCCATCTCCGAGGTCTACGTCGCGGGTCGAAAAGCCAAGGCGTCCTAGACGGTGATTCGCCGTGACCGCCGGCCGACCTCACCGGCGGCCGGCGACCTGGCTCTAGGGGTTCACCGAGGAATGGTGGTTGGCGATCAGCCATCTTCCGTCTTCGTACCGATAGACCCACGTCACCCTGGCCGCCACATCTTGACCGTTGGCATTGATGACCCAGCGCCCCACGTTGTATGCGAGGTTGCAATCCGAATATTTGACACTTTCTTCCATTCGGGCTGTGGGATCGGCCTTGATCAGGTTGACGAAATACTCCGTTATCTCCTCCGGAGTGTCTGCGATAGGCACCGACAGAGTCGGTAGAAGTACCGCATCCGGCCGGTACAGCGCCGCCACTCTGCTCGCGTCCCCGGATTCCAGTGCATCATTCCAACTCGTGAAGAGCGCATCCAGCTCACGGTCTGTCGCGCGGACGCAATTGTCTTCGGAGTCAGAGGAACTGCCCGACGAACAGCCGACCGCCGAAATTGCCAACGCGAGAACTGCAAAGCCTAGGCCGAACGGTTTGGTACTCATACCAACCTCCGCGGAGAAAGGCGCGTACGGGAACTCACCCGCTAACCGATAAAGCGTAACTCCGGGACCAGGCCGTGCGGATGAGGTCAGCGCACGTCGACCCACCCACGGGATGCGACCGATGCCGTGATGGCGTCGAGGGTTTCGGCCGCGGCAACGGCGTCAGCGATCGTTGCGCCCTGGGGCTTTCCGTCGACGATCGAGGTGATGAAGTTGTTCCCCTCGATGACCTTGAGGTCGTCGTAGCTCATCGAGGATGCGGAACCCGGCTGGAAGCGGGCGTACGCTCCGGCGTCGGGGCCCACCCACACCGTCGTGATCGACTGGTCCTGATACTTGCTCCCGAGGCTCGTTCCGAGTTCGTTCATCCTGCGGAAGTCCCAGTACACCGCACCCCTGGTGCCGTGGATCTCGAACCCGTAGTTGTTCTGCTCGCCGACGGCCACACGGCTGGCGTCCAGCGTGACCCGTCCGCCCGAGGACAGGCGAACCAGCGCGCTGACGAAGTCGTCGTTCTCCACCGGCCCCAACTTGCCGCCCGTCGCGCGCGCATGCCCGCTCGTGGCACCCGTCGGGATGGCGCGCTGGGGGATGAAGATCGCGGTGTCGGCCACGACTGCGTCGATGTCGCCTAGCAGGTACCGGACCAGGTCGACACCGTGCGAGGCAAGGTCACCCAGAACGCCCGACCCGCCGCGCGCGTTCTCGTAACGCCAGCTCAGCGCGCCGTCCGGATGCGCGGCGTAGTCGCTGAGGAAGCGGAATCGCGAGTGCGTGATGGTGCCCAGCTCGCCCGACGCGATGAGGTCGTGCGCCATCGCAACGGCGGGTGCGTTTCGGTAATTGAATCCGACGGTCGACTGGACACCTGCCTTCTCGACGGCGGCGGCGACTGCCGTCGCATCCTCGGACGACAGCCCGACCGGCTTCTCGATCCAGATGTGCTTGCCCGCCTCGGCCATCGCGACGCCGATCTCGCGGTGCAGGAAGTTGGGTGCGGTGATGCTGACCGCGTCGATGCTCTCGTCGGCGGCGATGTCACGCCAGTCGATCAGCGCTGCGCCGAACCCGAATTGGGCGGCGGCCTCCTCGGCGCGGCCGGGTACCTCGTCGGCGACGGCGCCCAGACGGATCGACGGCGTTTCCGGGAAGTGGTGGCGCTGACGCAGATACGCGTTCGTGTGTACTCGGCCCATCCAGCCGAATCCGGCGACGGCCACTGCGATTTCGGTGGGGTTGACGTTGGTCAAGATCGACTCCGGAACTGATCGGTGCGGCATGTGTCTCTACGACAGTGCTGCGCGCCGGGAGCGAAGTCAATCATTTGTGCTGACAAAGTGGCTCTCGAGGCGATTTTGATGGCTTTTCGACCCATTCGGACCTCACACCACCGCGCGCGGAGGGGACCGCTGATCGCCCGACCAGCGGTCCCCTTCCGTGCAGCCGGTGTCCCTCACCCGGATCAGACCAGCGCACGTCCATCAGCGGCTACGCGCCCGCGCGTCGCACCAATGCCGGTACGCCGGCGTCGACCCGAACCATCCACTGATCCAGCGACTCGAACATCTCGTCCCCCGACGGCCCACCGGGAACAGGGAGTTCATGCAACGCTTGGCCTTCCGAAGGAACCAGCGAAACCTGAGGCGGAACGTCCTCACCCGATGCCGGCCCCGACGCTCCGTCTGCAGTTCGCAGGACAGCGGCGAGAATGCTGCCCTGTTCGTCCGTCAGGACCTGCATCCGGGAAACCCTTGGCGATTCCTGTGTCGTCATGCGAGGACGCCTCCTTCCAGATGGAACCACACGCCCGAAGTGGAACTGTTGTGAATGCCGAGCACGTAGTACTGCTTGCTGGGGCCGCCGAACACCGGTGCGTTGGCGGTGCCCTGCCACTGCGTCATCAGGATCTTCGTGCCACCACCACCCTGGCTGGCGTCGAGTCTCGCAGTCGCCAACTGCGGCCCCTTCCAGATGTCTCCAAACGAGAAGGAGAATTGATTCGCCTGCCCAGCGGCGAGAAAAAGCCCCTGAGGGGTTGTCGACCAAGCCATTTCGGTGTCCTTTCGTCGAATCACGATTGCGATACAGGACCGACCGTACGAGGAGATTCGACAGTGGAACCGAGTAGTCGACTACTCGAATCTCGTGGGCGAGGGCCTGACCGGTCGACGCTTCGATCGAACGAACACGGAAACGAGCAACGGTCAGGTGGTCAGTTTCCGTTGCCGGTTCGCTGCCCGCCGGATCTGAAGGATCCGGACACCGCCGACGAGCGCCATGATCACGGCGCCTGCGATGGCCGCGAACAGCAGGGTGACCCCGAGCGGGACCGTGAACTCCCAGACGAACAGTTCCAGGACGACGCTGTCGAGATTCTGCAGGATGAACACGAGAAGCAGGACCAGGACGAGAATGCCGATGACCAGACCCGTCCAGGTCGCCCCGGTACGGGTGTGCTTGATCCCCTTGCCTCTCGCCACATCCGGCGGCATCCCGGAACCCGCGTCGAGGGGACGCGGGTCGGAAGACGGCACCTCACCGCCGGGCGGGTGGCGCGGTCCGGAGTTCGGCGTTTCGTCCGTTGGGGGCAACATGAGATCCGATTACCCAGGCCGTCACCCCACCAACCGGGTCACGGCTGTTCCCTCAGGCACGTCGGGTTGTCGATCATCGTGGTGTAATCGCCGGGGGCATGTAACGGTCGATCAAATCCTGGATGGGATCCGGCACCACCTGCGGTGGCGGTGTCGGGTCCTGCACGAAGGCGCCGAGAACGTCACTGGTGTGCTGGTCGGCGGTGCCGTACGTGTTGGCCGATACCGAGAAATCGGGTCCGAAGGACGCGGAAGCGACAATGCTGGGCCCGTAGTCCGACCACCCCCATTTGGTTCCGGTCACCGACGGCAGCCGCCCGGTGCCCCAGTTCTGATGGGTGCCGTCGGCGGCGACGGGGGCCGCGGTGGCCATCCACTCCAGAATCTGGCTGTCCGGATCGGTGGTCTTCTTCGCCTCGAGAAACGTCACGGTGTCCGCGGTGCTGGTAACCGCATCGCCCCAGAATCCGGAGCCCCGGGTACTGGTGAGCCGATACTCGGCGGCGATCACATCGATCGACTGCGGGTACTTGGCGTACGCCTGCGAGGCGGCGTTGTCGTCGCTGTCGCGGATCATCCGCTGTCCGAGCGCGAAGTCCTCGGGCGAGCCGTCGCCGTGCCGGAGCATGTAATCGGCTACGTACAGTTTCACGATCGACAAACCCGGCCGGGCTTCCCCCTGATTCGCCGTCCCGACGCGGGTTCCGCTCGGGGTGTGCATGAACGACAGCGCCGTCCGCGCGGGCACGTCGTCGATCCTGTCGGGCGTCGGCGCCGAGTGGGCCGTCATTCCGGACGCGGACGCAACGAGCCCGGCGACCAACAGGGACAGCGCACCGCGGCACGCCCAGTTCTTCATACCGCCCGAATACCCCGTTCGACCCCGCCTCAGCCGTCCCGATCATCGGAAATTTGCCAGCGCTCACGGCCTCGATCAGGACGTCTGCCTGGTCATGGGAATCCGCGCCGTCATCGTCATGGATGGACTCGCGGGTTCTCCGCGCGCTGAGCACATGCGCCCGGATAGGATCAGGGTCCTGCAGGCCGGACGGATCAGATTGATGTGGAGTTCGAATCAGTGGCTGACATCGGTCGGGCGACGGTCATTCTCGACGCCATCGCTGAGAGCAACGGGCCGCTGACCCTGACCGAACTTGCAGCGAAGACGGGGCTTCCGCGGTCGACGGTCCATCGACTGATCCAAGCGTTCGAGCAGGAGCTGTACGTGGTTCGAGTGCCCGAACGCCCTGGATACGTTCTGGGGCCGGGGCTGTTGAAGTTCGGGATGAACGCACACTTGCGGCTGCTGGCCGCCAATCGTGGCTCTCTGGTGTCACTGGCGCGGTCGGTCAACGAGAACGTCGAGTTGGCGGTATTCAGTGGCCGGGAGGCGGTGGTGGTGGACCAGATCGCTGCGCCGGAGCGCCTGAAAGGTGTCACCAAGGTCGGTAAGAGCTTCTCCCTGCATGCGAGTTGTATCGGTGTGGCGCTGCTGGCGCAACTTCCCGATGACCGAGTGGCTGAACTCCTGCCGCAACACTTGCAGCGGTTCACTGCGAATACCATCACCGATCATCACGCGTTGACCGATCGGCTGGCCGAGGTGCGACGTTCGCATATTGCAGTCGACATCGAGGAGCACGACGTCGGAATCTGTGCCATCGCTACCGGCATGACCGGGCCGACAGGTGCTGTGCAGGCAATCGCCGTGGTGATGCCGACCCGCCGATTCAAGGAGAAGGCGCACATGGCAATTGACAGTCTGCAGCTGGTCAACCGACTCGTTCAGCCCAGTCTTGCTCGTGGTCGACTCCGGGTGAGCCAGCGTGCCGCCGAGGATGCCGGCGGCGACTAGCGAGTAGCCTGACACTGCACCAGGGTCGGGATAGATCCAACACGAGAGGCTGACGCCGTGCGTCGTGCAGCAATTCGTCGTTCGTTCGTAGCCTGGGCCGCGGCATCCGTGGCCGTCCTCGCGATCCCGCTCTGCTCGTCCGCCACCGTGATGGCGAAGACGCCGCCGGTCCCGGCAGCGACGACCACGGCGTTCCAGGTCCCGGTGCGGTTCGTCGCAGGATGTCTGTTGCTGACCGTGTTGGCCTGTGACTACCCGCCGCCGCTATCGACCGTGACGCCGTCAGCAACGACGGGTGCATCCGGCGTGGTGACCTTTGCGGCGGAGCGTTCAGCGACGAACTCGACCTACTGCGTCGCCGTGTGGGTGAACTGGCGGAACCTGACCACCGGCGTCGCCGGCACTACCACCCTCCGACTCGTGGAGTCCGACCACAGTCGGCCCACCGCACCGGAGGATCGGTGCCGATACGCCCCCGCGACGGTCGTCACCGGCAGCGGCACGATCGCGGCGGTCGCCGCGGTCGGCGCACACCCTCCTGTCGACGGGTACCAGATACTGGTCCACCCGGGGTTCGGCACCTTCCCTGTCCCGTAGAGCACGTGTGCTAAAGGACCGGGCAGTGCGTCGGCCCTTCTCAGGTGGAGGCTTTCACCCCGACCGAAGGTTCGCCGGCCGGGCTGCCATCGGAGATGGCGTCGGCCGCTTTCGAGTTCGACGCGCGATCGGTGAGGTAGAGGACGAACACAGCCACCAGGCAGATTGCGGCCGCCGCGCCGAACGCGGTGAACAGACCTTGCGCTCCCCCGGAGGCCACCGCCGCACCGCCGATCACGGGGCCGAGGAAGGCACCGATGAACGAGGTGCCATTCGACCATCCGAGGGCGGTGGCGCGGACCGGGAGTGGGTAGATGTCGGCTGTGGTGGTGTGGATGAGGTTCATGGTGGAGTGCCCGCCGATTCCCATCAGCGCGATGCACGATGTCGTTGTGACGATCGACGGGGGAAGCGCGAGCATTCCGAGTAGTCCGGCGAGGGTGCAGGCCGCGGTGAGGACGGCGACGAGGGCACAGCCGCGCCGGTCGGCTGCCCAGGCGCTGAGGAACGAGCCTGCTACTGCTGCGCCGGTCAGGGTGAAGGTGAACAGCAACGCTGTTCCCAACGAGTATCCGCGAGCGACCATGGCCTGCGTGGCCCAGACGTTCAGACCCTGCCAGGCGACCATGTTGGCTATTGCGCACAGGGCGATAACCGCTGCGATGAGCGCACCTTTGCCTCCGAAGAGTGTGGTGAGCTTGCGGCGGCTGCTCCACTGACGTCCCGCGAGTTCCTGAGGGGTGTTCGCGGGGATCGTCATGACAGCGACTGCTGTGAGAATGGCCAGTGCGGTGCCACCTCCGATGAAGAACATTGCCCGCCAACCGAACGCGGGCAGGACAGGAATCGCCACCAACGAGGCGATGACACCTCCGAGCGGTATCCCGGCCATCGTGATCGTCACCACCAGTGACGCCCGCCGAGACGGGGCGCAGTTGCGCGCTACGGTCATCGCGGTCGTGAGCGACCCGCCCACTCCGAAGCCGGTGACGAACCGGGCGATCCCCAGCATCATTGCGCTGACCGAGATTCCGGTCAGCAGTGCACCGAACGCGAAGAGTCCGACCGCGAGGATCAATACGCGTTTGCGTCCGATGCGTTCGGCGAGTGCCGGGGACACGACCGACCCCAGAATCGCGCCGATATAGAGGAAGCCACCGATCAGGCCGGTTTGTTCGTCGGTGACATGCAGCGTGGTGTCCGTGAGCAACAGCGGGACCACCGAGCCGTACACGATCATGTTGAAGCCTTCGATGACCGTGATGACCATGCACAGGGCGATGATGCCGGTATTCGCTCGAGCCTCGTCTGGCGCGGAAGTTACTGGCGGAGAAGGAAATTGCATGTGGCACTCCAAGAGATCGGCGCCCGGGGGCGGTGATGTGCGTCATCTTGACGGACAAGAGTGACCTGGAGAACCGGTTTGTCCCGAAAACCGAGACAGGAGGGTGATGCAGGACACAAGGCGGAAGGTGCCATGCCCCCCGGCGAGGCCGGGGGGCATGTTGCACGGCAACGATATGGATCGGCCCGGACGCTCCGACGGGGCCGGATCACGCAGCAGCCGGGAACGAACCCCCCGTCACCACGGCGCGGTGGGAGGGTGTTCGTCCCGGTGTTCTGCGACGTAGAGCGCAGGAAGCAGCCGAGACAGGAATGTGAACTCGTTGTAGGCGTGCTGCAGCAGGCCCTGGGCCATCTCCGTAGGGAGGGCGAGTTCGACTTCGGTCGGATCCAGCCCGGCCGCGGGCAGGTCGGCGCCGAGGTAGAAGTGGCTGCGCAGTGCCAGTCCCCAGTCGGTGTCACGGCCGATGTGGATCAGGCGGCCGCCCAGGACGCGTCCGGTCTCGTCGCGTGGGGGCTCATGACCCGAACTGATTCGTCCGGTGATCGCGCAGCTGACGTGTCCGCACCCACGCGCCTCGCGGTACCTGTCGGCGTCGAAGAACTCCTCCGGATCACGGAACTGGATGAGCAGTTCGGAGTCCGGGATGTCGGTCAGCTTCTCCACCACGATGTGCTCGCTGCCGACGTGGGTGTCCGGGGACAAAGAGCCTGCCCAGGTGCTCGAGACATGGTCGATGGGGTGCCACCAGATGTACTTCTGGGTGTCACAACGCCAGCGGAACCACCATTCGAGCATCTCGCCGGTGCACCCGTGCATGTCGGTGCGGGCGGCGACGTGCAGCGACCCGTCTTCGAGACGCTCGTACCCCATCTCCAGGGGGAGCGGGTTGGGATCCAGGAGGGGGTCCCAGTTGTTGTTCAGTGTTGCCACTGCGTTTCACTTTCTCTCACTGGGCAAGATTCGTGGCGTGGAAAATGCGTAGCCGCCACCTTCCGTCGTCTTCTTTCACCCACACCGAGCTGGTCACGCTTCGGACCTGACGGATGACGTCGGCGCGACGGACGGTGGCGGCCATCGTCCCGGTGAGGATCACCGCACCCGCAACGGCGTCGTGGTGGTCGGTGGTGTGGCTGAGGGTCTCGTAGGACACCTCCTCGCGGGTCAGCGCGCCGAGGTAGTCCTGCTTGGTGTCGCATCCACCATGAGAATGCGTGTAGCGCAGGTGCTCCGACAGCAGCCGGTCGAGTGCGGTCACGTCGCCGCGCTGCATTGCCTCGTACCGCTCACGCTCGAGGCCTCGAATGTCAGTGCGGAGTCCGGTCACCGGGGGCCTCCGATCGGGGTGCTCAGCACGCCCAGCCGGTCGACCTCGACCTCGACCTCGTCACCGTCGTGGAGGAGCCACGTGGGCTCGCGAACGTAGCCGACACCCTCGGGGGTACCGGTGGCCACGACATCACCAGGATGCAGCGTCATGGTCTGACTGACCAGGGACAGCACCTGCCCGATGTCGAAGATCATCGACTTGGTGTTGCCGTCTTGCACGGTGACACCGTTCACGCGCGTCTGCAGCCGCAGCCCGTCCCGCAGATCGCCCACCTCGTCGGTGGTGACCAGCGGACCCATCGGGCCGCTCTTGTCCCCGTTCTTGCCCAGGGTCCACTGAGCGGTGAGTTTCTGCGCTTTGCGTGCGGTCAGGTCGTTGAACGTCGAGTACCCCAGGACCGCGGTGCGGGCGGTGTCGGGATCGACGTCGGTCAGGGGTGCTCCCACGTATGCGGCGATTTCGCCTTCCCAGTCGAGTCCCGCCTCGTTCGCCGGGACGGGGACCGGCACACCGCCGACGCTCAGCGACGCCGTCCACCGCCCGAAGATGGTGGGGTACTGCGGCACGGTGAATCCGCCCTCGTCGGCATGCGCGTGGTAGTTCAGGCCGATGCACAGCACCCGGGCGGTATCGGGCACGAGCGGAACCTCGGTCACGTCGGTGATCGGCCGGCCGTGGGCAGGATCGGCGGCGGCTGCCCGCTCGAGGTGCCCCTGCGGATCGGACCAGAACACCGCCTTCTCGGCGAGCACGATCGCCCGGTCCTCGACGACTCGCGCGACCTGGGTGACACCGGTGGCGGAATCGCGAATACCGATCAGTTTCATCGAATTTCATCCTTCATATCTAGGTCGGTGGGGTTTCAGGAGGTAACCAGTGCGGGGTCGAGTGCGCCGCGCAGCGCCGCCACCAGCTCCGCTACCTCCGCGGGGCCGGTGGCAGTGCCGTACAGGTAGAAGTCGGGGCGCACCAGCACCGCGTCGACGGCGAGGTGGTCGAGCCAACGCCGGTATCGACCCTCGGCATCACGCACCTGCAGATGGTTGCGAACACCGTCTGCATCATCGACCACGCATACGGTCAGACCGAGCCGGGCCAGCGCGTCGGAGTTCTCGTCGCTCAGCTGCGCCAGTGTCTCGTCGTTGCGGGCGATCAGTGCGCCTGCTCCGCCGAGGACGTCGTCGAGCAATAGGGGCGCGGTCGCCTCCGCGCCGACCCGGGCCTGAATCGACAGGGTGCCGCCATGCGGTCCGCGGTGCAGGCCGGTGCCGAGTCGCGGCCTGGGAGGTGCCGGTGGCGCGGATCCCTCGGCCCGTTCAGTGATCATGTGCTGGTCTCGGCGTGCGGCTTCGTCGGGATCGGTGAGGCAGATGACCTTGCCCAGCCCCATCGAGAAGTCGATGAACTCGGAGACGTGGGCGATGCGTTCGGATCCGTAACTGTCGAGGATGTCGGGGTGGGCGGTGCCGTCGAGCACGGCCGACAGCTTCCACGCCAGGTTCATCGCATCTCGTAGTCCGGCACACAGGCCCTGTCCGGCGAACGGGGGCATCAGGTGCGCCGCATCGCCGGCGATCAGGACGCGGCCCTTGCGCCAGTCCAGCGCCCATCCGGCCTGGAAGGTGTACGTCGAATGACGTTCGAGTTCGGCGTTGGTCGGATCGACCCCGTAGCGGGACAGCAGCGACCAGGCGAACTCGGCGCGGTCGATGTCCTCGATCTTCTCGTGGGGAAGCCGCATGAACTCCCACCGGCGTCGTCCGGGTCCGCCGGGCACCATGGTGCACGGGCGGGCGATATCGCACGTCTGGCGGGCGATGTGCGGGAACTGCCGCTCCGCAGCGGGTGCGACGTCGACCACCAGCCAGTCGAAGAAGTAGCCGTGGTCGTGCCACGCCGACCCGATGTCGGTGCGGACCCGACTGTTGGCCCCGTCCGCACCGATCAGGTAGCCGGTGGTCAGCTCACACGGTGCCCCGTCGGTGGTGTCGGTCAGCGTCACGGTGACCGAGCCGCCGTCGTCGCGGTGGCCCTGGTACTCCCAGCCGCGCAGGACGGTGACGTTGGGCAGGGACTCGAGCAGCTCCTGGAACTTGCCTTCGAGGGCGGGCTGGTGGAAGAAATAGGTGTTGTACCAACCAGATTCGCCGATTCCACTCCAGTCCACCTCCAACAGGACATCCTCACGGGCGTTCTGCCACACGTACATCCCGTCGTACGGTTCGGTCACGTCGGGCATCGTGTCGGGAGCGAGCCCGACCGCTTGGAAGATCCGGGCCGCCTCGGAGTCGTGGGTCACCGCACGCGGCAGTGCGAAGCTGTCGACGAACCGTTCGGCGACGGTGATGCGGTGCCCGGCTTCGGCGAGGCGCAACGCCAAGAGTTTTCCTACCGGACCGCATCCGATGATCAGGACATCCGAATCCAACGTGCTGTGCATGGTTCCCCGCTTTCGAGGTCGTCAGGTGAATCGGTGGCGATGCCGCGGCCACCGGCGCGAAGTCTGTCGAGGGCCTCACGGTAGGGACGCTGCACGACGCGGGAAAGGTCGTTGTCCCGCATTCCAGGACAGCGGCGTTGTCCGGGCCACAATTCCGCCGGAGTTCTGCGATGCCCCTGTACCGGGATCCGGGACAGGGCACTTCTGCCATCGCCTCCTCTCCTTTAGCGTTCCTCGCACTGCCTGTCCCAGGCCACGTTCGTCACCTTTTCGGAGAGGACACCCAAGTGTCTGCACTGCATGAGGCGCCCCAGACGGCTACCAAGCTGCTCGTGACCGCCATGGGCCTGATCGATACGTTCGACCCCCGGCAACGGGCGACCGCGATCATCGACGACTTCGACGACCCGCGGCGGCTGAACTGGGACATCATCCCCAAACCGGACCGCACCGGCATCCCGCTCCACCAACTGGACCGCCACCAGAAGGTGCTGGTGTGGGATCTGATCCGATTGGCCGTGCCGCTGCGCACCTTCACCAAGGTGCTCGCGATTCCGCAACTCGAGCACGTGCTCCGGGACTACGAGCAGGACTTCCTCGGACCGGCACTGCAGACCTGGCGCACCTCGGATTCGTACTTCCTGACCTTCTTCGGCCGCCCCGGCTTCGAGGACACCTGGACGATGCGATTCCTCGGGCACCACGTCTGCCTCAACCTGACGATCGTCGACGAGCGGTGGATCTCCGCCACCCCGGTCGCGCTGGGCGCGCAGCCCACCGAATACGACGGGGTACTCAAACCGCTCGCCGACGACGAGGGCCTGGCCTTCGACCTGCTGGCCTCCCTCGACGACGAGCAGCGCGACCTCGCCGTCATCCACGACGTCGCACCCGCCGACTTCGTGACCCGTCAGGTGCCGCGGATCGGGGCCTACGAGTACCCGGACCACTACGACCTCGGCATGCCCGGCTACACCATCACCGACGCCGACCGGGTCGCCCTGAAATTCGTCCGCGACCGGCCGTCCGGGATCAGCGGCGCAAAATTGTCCGGTGACCAGCAGCACGCACTGCTGGGACTCGTCGACTGCTACCTCGAACGACTGCCCGAGGAGGCCGGCGAACGCCACCGGCAGGCGCTGCGCGACGGGGGCATCGACCGGGTGTTCTTCGCGTGGGCCGGGGCGCAGAAGCGCGGCGCACCGCACTACTTCCGCGTCCACACCGACCGGTACCTCATCGAGGCGGTCAACGCCGTCGGCGGCGGAAATCACCTGCACACCGTGCTGCGGGACTTCGACAACGACTTCGGACACGACCTCCTCACACTCCACGCCGGGACCGACTCGAAGTGGGGCCGCGGGCACCTGAGCAGCCGGTCCATCTCGAGCGCCGACGCCGACGCAGATCCCGGTCTCGAACACTGACCTCGCCCACCCTGCGCACCACGATCCTTTCAGGAGAGAGGCCTATGCCGGCCCACACCGTCCGTTCCGGGCAACACGATCGCGTTGCCGCACATACCGATTACTGGGAGTGGCAGCTCCACGCACGCTGCCGCAGGTTGGGAGCGACAACTTTCTTTGCTCCGGACGACGAGACCGGTGGCGAACGGGCCCGCCGGGAGCGCGATGCGAAGAAGATCTGTTCCTTCTGCGAAATCCGGTCGCAATGTCTCACTCACGCGATGCGGATATCCGAAAGCTACGGAGTATGGGGCGGCACCACCGAGCGAGAACGCGCCAATCGCGAACCCACGCACATGTAGGGCACGCGTAATCCATGCCCTCCGGAGTCCGCCGGGGATCATGCGCTGTGTCGTGTCAGCCGCCAGCCGCGACCGGCGGCGATGAAACCGGACATTGCTCCGAGGACCGCGCTGAAGATCGGTTTCCCGAGTCGGTGCGCCGGTGGCACCGTCGGTGCACACTGAACTCAGCCACGCGGCCCGGATCGCTGCTCTTACCGGAACCGCGGAGGCGGTGCAGGAGGACCGGATGTTCCACCGCGGCGAGCACGCCGTCACCGAAGCTCCCACGCTCGACGAGGACCTGCTCGTCGAGCCCGTAGCCCGCCGTCGCCCGTGGGTCGAATTCTTCGCGTCCACGCCCGGACGGCTGTCCGTGCTGGGGATCGCGCTCGTCGCCGCGGTCATAGCGGCGGGCGCGATCACCTCGGCAGCGGTCGGCGCGCGGCAGCAGCGGGTCGAGACACTCCGCACCCACACCGAGCCCCTGGCAAACGCCGCCCAGGCCCTCTACAGCTCGCTGTCGATCGCCGACGCCGCCGCGACCGCGTCGTTCGTCTCCGGTGGCGGTGGCGGTGGTGTCGAGTCGACTGCCGGCGCGGAGCAGTTCACCCAGGCGATCGGGGACGCGTCGAACGCACTGGTCACGGCGACCAATGGGGTGTCGTCGCAGGACGCCGAATCGCTGGCACTGCTGTCGGACGTGGTGCGCGACCTCGCCGAGTACTTCAACCTCGTCGCCACAGCTCAGGCGAACGACCGGGCCGGTAACCCGGTCGGGGTGGCGTATCTGGCCGATGCGTCCGCGCTTATGCAGGCCACGATCCTCCCGTTGGCGGAGCGACTCTACGTCCATCAGGCCGAGGCGGTCGCCGAGACCCAGACGCACACCGCCCAGCTGCCCGCGACCGCCTTCACGGTGACCGCGGCCGCCCTCGTCGCTCTCGTTCTCGCCCAGCTGTACCTCGTCCGGAAGAGCAAGCGCCGGTTCAACCCCGGCCTCGCCGTCGCCACCCTGCTCATGGCCGGGCTTCTGCTGTGGCTGATCGCCGGAAGCCTGGTGTCGACGTCGGCGAGCGAACACGCGAGAACCGAAGGAACACAACCCATCAACGCGGTTGCCCGCGCACGCATCCTGGCGCAGCAGGCCCGCGCCGACGAAACTCTCGCCATCCTGCAACGCGGGTCCGACACCCAATCGGAAATCGACTACGCGCGGCACTCCCAGGCATTGTCCGACGAACTCACCCGACAGCTGGAGAGCTCGCACGGTCGCGCCGCCGAGCAACACCTTCGTGACGCCGTGACGGCCCGCGACGGCTGGCTGGCCGCGCACCGGGACATCGAGATCGCCCTCGAGCGCGGTGACTACCCGACTGCCGCGGCGATCGCCGCCGGATCCGGCTCGGGCACGTCGTCGACGCAGTTCGCCGCCCTGGACGAGTCCCTCCGGAACGCGATCGACCGACTCCGCGACGACGAGGCCAACGCGGTGGCGGACGTCTACCGGTCGATGTCGGCACTGGCAGTCGGTAGCATGATTGTTGGCGTGTCCTGCGGATTCGCCGTCGGCGGGGGGATCTGGCCGCGACTGAACGAGTACCACTGATGACACAGGTGAGGCGTTCTAGACCGGGGGCCAGACCGTGTGTCCGTCAGCTCGTCGGCGTTCTCGCCGTCGCTGTCCTCGCCGGCTGCGCCGCACCCGACCCTCTCACCCCGCCCGTCACGGGCACGTACACCGCACGACCGATGACCGACGGCGCACAGATCATCCCGCCCACGGACAGTCCGCCGCCGGAGCCACCGGCGCTCGAATCCTGCGGGGCCCTTGCGAGCCTGCGCCCCGGCCCGCAGCCCCCGCCCGGGCAGATGCCGCCCGGTGGATCACTTGCCGAGATCGCGGGGCGGGGCCGGTTGATCGTCGGCGTCGACCAGAACACCAATCTGTTCAGCTTCCGAGACCCGACCACCGGCACCCTGCAGGGGTTCGAGATCGATGTGGCGAAGGAGATCGCCCGCGACATCTTCGGCGATCCGACGAAAGTCGAGTTCCGGCTGCTCACCACCGCCGGCCGGTTCTCCGCACTCGAGAACAACGACGTCGACGTCGTCGCACATGGATTCTCGATCACGTGCGAACGCGCCCAACGCGTCGGTTTCTCCACCGAGTACGTCCGCGCCTTCCAGCGTATTCTGGTCCGTCGCGGTTCTGACATCGCCGGACCGGCGGACCTGGCCGGAAAACGGGTCTGCACTTTTCTCGACACCACCTCGCTCGGCACCGTCCAACGGGTCGCGCCGGACGCCACGATCATCGCGGTACCCAACTGGGACGACTGCCTCGTCACCATGCAGAAACGGCAGGCCGACGCGACCAGCACCTCCGACTCGCTCCTCGCCGGGCTCGCCTCCCAGGACCCGCATTTTCAGATCGTGGGGCCACGGCTGGAGACAGAAGAGCACTGGGCGATCGGTGTCAACAAGTACAAGGAGGACCTGGTGCGGTTCGTCAACGGCACCCTCGACCGACTACGTGCAGACGGAACGTGGATGAGCATCTACGACCGGTGGATAGCGGCCCCGCTCGGACCCGTCGCGGGCCCGCCCCCGGCTACCTATCGCGATTGAGGGGCTTAAAAAAGTCGGGCGCCGTTTCGAACCGCACATATCCCTCGTCGAGGATGCCGCGAGCGAGGCACTCTTCGAGGAGAAATAAAAATGCAGACCGACTTTGGTGCGTCAAAATTCCCGATGATCGCACCCAAAGTCGTGTGCACATATCCGTGGCGGTCGAATTATTCCGCCCCGCGCTTCACTAGCTAATTTCGGGTTTCGGGGTTGCTCCCCTGGGTCGGGATGTCGCCTCTTTCGCACAGGTTGCGAGCTGGTGCGCCCGAGTCCTCGCGACGGCGTGCAGCCGCCGCCGAAACACATTCAAACTGATCAGGGCGGCGGCCCGGCTGCCCCCAGGCGAGCCGGGCCACCGCTGTCCCGAATTGCTCCGTCGGTCAGCCGAGGCCGATGCCGCCGCCGAAGGTGACACTCAGCCACTTCAGGAACGCCTCGAACGCGACGTTGAAGTCGATTCCTGCAGAACCCATCTGAATTCACTCCTCTCCTGGTGATGAAAATCCACGGGATCGTCGATCGCCGCTTACTCCATTTATCGCGTTCGCGATCGCGGGACGTTTCACCAAACCTGGATATTCTCACATTCTGAAATTTAACAACCGTCCATATTGATCTGAACAATGGATCGTTGAACACGCCATTCCATGTGAAGGTTCTTTTGTTTTTCATGTTCATTCAAGTGAATTGTGAGCAATCAGAGCAGCCACAGGAGGTGGCGGGGATCGAGATGGCCGCTCGGGTGCGGGGATCACGTTCGAGTGTCTGGGGCGGGTCGGTTCTCCGGGCGGGGGTGGGCCCGGGCCCAGGCGGCGTAGCGGGCGGCGAGGGGGGCGGCGGTGAGTCCGTGCGCCAGGACGGAGAGTGCGATCGTGATCACCGCGGTGGTCAGGAGTAGTTCTTCGTGGGGTAGCTCGCCCGGTTCTTCGAGGATGAGGATGACGAAGACGATGGTGGCGAGGCCGCGGGGCCCGAACCAGCCGAGAAAGGCCAGGGTCGGGGCGCGTGGGTGGGTGCCGACAAGGGACAGTGCGACGGGGATCATCCGGACGACGGTCAGGCTCACGACGGCGTACCCGAGCACGGCCCAGGAGAGACTGCCGAGTGCGGGACCGAGCAGCACGGCGCCGAAGACGATGAAGGTCACGGCGCTGAACAGGTCACCGGTCTCGTCGATCATGTGCCCGGCGTCGTCGTCGACGTCGGCGCGGCGCCGGAGCGCGCCGAAGGTCAGTCCGCCGACGAACGCGGCGATGAATCCGGAACCGCCGAGCGGCACGGCGGCGGTGTAGGCGAGCAGTGCCGCGGTCACCGGCACGGTGTGCGCCCACAGCGGATCGAGGGCGTGGCGCCGACTGGCCGTCACCAGGACCGTGGCGGCGAGTACGCCTGCCACGACCCCGGCGACGACCCCGTATCCGATCTGCTCGATGACCAGACGGGCGGCCGCACCATCGCCGATCGCGCCCGCTTCGGCTTGCGCGATCGCGAGCACGATCAGGAACAACGGCACACAGATACCGTCATTGAGGCCGCTTTCGACGTTCAAGCCCTGGCGTATCCGCATCGGCAGCACGGGGAGGGTGACCACGGCCTGACCGAGCGCGGCGTCGGTGGGGGCGAGGATCACCGCGAGCAGCAACGCCTCGGGCCAGGCGAGATCGCCGAGCACGATTGCGGCGGCACCGAATCCGGCCGCGATGGTCAGCGGCAGACCGATACCGAGAAGTCGCGCAGGTAAGGAAATCTCGGTGCGGAGTTCGGCCAGGTCGACGTGTGCAGCGTCGGAGAACAGCACCAACGCCAGGGTCACCTCGGCCAGCAGTTTGACGATCTCGGCGGTGGCGTGCACGTCGACCACGCCGGCCGCCTCCACACCGAGCAGGAGCCCGGTGACGGTGAAGACGATCGGGGCGGTGATCGGCGTTCCCGCAACGCGCCGGGAGATCCCCGCGAAGCCGAGCAGGACCACGGCGATCGCGGGCAGCGCCCACGTCATGGCGGCCACGCCTCACACCCGGTCGATATCGCCGTGGCGCGAGGCCGAGTCGTGAGACCACAACCCTCGATTCGCATGATGAATCCCCTGTCCCATCGTCGTCCTCACAGGTTGCGGAAATGCCTGTCGCACTGTTCGTTGTCGCTAACCGTTTATCTCGCCGGTCGATATGGCCGTGCGGCTCGGTCTCTGTCGGGATGCCAGGTCGAGACGGCCCAGATCACCACGGCGTTGAGGGCGATGATCGTGATCGCCCACATGGGGTAGTAGGGCAACCAGAGGAAGTTGACGACGATCGAGATTGCGCAGATCACCATGGCGCCCCCTCGCGCCCAGGTGGCACCGGTGAACAGGGCGATTCCGGCGGCGGTGACGATCGCGCCGAGAACCAGGTGGGTCCACCCCCATGCGGTGAGGTCGAATTGGTAGGTGTAGTCGACCCCGGTGACGATTACCTCGTCCTTGGAGATCGCGGACAGGCCCTGGAGTAGCTCGAGGACGCCGACGGTGACCAGCAGAACCGCCCCACCCATCGCGGACCCTTGCGCCACACCGCGTTTGACCACAGATTCCTCGGACATGACCGTTTCCCTTCCAGGGCAACGCGTGAAGTTTCCGGCGAACTCCATTGTCCTCCGCTCGGGCCGGTGATGGCGGCAATTCGCGGCAGAAGAGGGTCCGCCGAGTTGTCTCCAGGACCGGGAGCACGGGACGACGCCCACGCGTGATGGTCGGATGCAGACTGCGGAGTGCGCGGTGCCGCTGCAGTAGCCGCCGGCGGCGGTCTATGTGGCGGTTACGCCTCGGGGTTGATCGTCGGCGTCGGGTAGGGGACGTCGGCAGATTTCGTGGGCTTCGTCGGCCGAGAGGCCGAACATGCGCAAGAGGTCCTCGGTGACCTGGTCGGTGTCCTCCGCGTCGTCACGTTCGGGGTGGTCGTGCAGCAGTTGACCCAGACATAGTGCGGCCCCCGCTGTGATTGTCAGGGCCAGTTCGGGATCGCGGACGGTGAACCGGCCCGCACGGGCAGCTGCCTCGATGTCCCGGCGAGCTCTCGGCGCCAGACCTTTGTCCGAGCTGACCAGACTCGGCCCGTCGCGGAGCAGTACTTTGCTCAGTTCGGGATTCCTGCGATGCAGGCGTCCGGTCAGACGGAAGCTCTGCGCAAAGATCTGGGCAGGGTCGTCCAGATCTGCGGTCAGTTCGTCGAGCACCGCGCCGTGGCGGTCGAGGGCCTCCTCCACTGCCGCATGGAAGAGCTCCTCCTTGGTCTGAAAGTGGTTGTAGAACGACCCCATTCCGACATCTGCGGCCTGGGTGATCTCGAGAATCGGGGCGGTCAGTTTCCCTGCCGCCATGAAGGACTGGGCTGCGCGTACGAGTGCGGCGCGGGTACGCGCCTTGCGCCGTTCCAGGCGGTTCGGTGCGTCGGCGATCTGCTCGGTCATGCCTGCGTGCCCTTCTCCTGATCCGTCTGACCTTGCCCTACACTACCCGCGCGTCATCAATATTGACGAATTCCTCAAAATCGGCAACTACTCCACTCCGCGAGCAGTCGCCACATCGGTCCAGCCTAATGGCCGAGGATCTTGATCCCGACCACGAGAACGCCCACGCCGACCAAACCTGCGACGGTGAACAGCTGTTGCCACCAACGCAATTGGGCCATTCGCACGGCGAGTAGAGCAATTACGCCAAGTTCGACGACGAGGATCCACATCGCTATCCACATCGCTGTGGATGTGCTCAGTAGCCCGAAGGCGGCTGCGACCAATGCCAGCAGGGGCAAGACCGCGGCCTCCACGATCTGGCCGGAAGCCTGGAGCATCCGCAGCGCTGCCCGTCCGCGCGGAGTACGGTGGTACGCGCCGAGGTGTGCTACCCAGTCGGCCAGCAGGCTCGCTGCCCAGAACCCGCCGGTGGCCACCGCAACATCCATGACCCGCGCCCATGGGCTCGTCTCGGGAGCCGTATAGCGGACGAGGACGGCGAGCGTCGCCAAACACGTCATCGCGCCGTACACACGCTCCCGCAGGAGCGCGACGACATGCTCCACGGGAATCTCTTCCCGATTCGTCTCGCCGGCCCCGCCAGTCACTTCAGTCACCACGCGAATCGGTTCGAATCTGTCTTGCCCGAGCAACCGTTGCACCAATCCCATTCCAGCCATTCGTATCCCGTCGACGACGCGTCTGCCCGTGGCGGTCGAGGGCCTCCTCCACTACCGCGCGAAAGAGCTCCTCCTCGGCCCGGAAGTGGCGCCGCGCGCGGTTCCAGGCGCTTCGGCGGCTCGGGGACCTGCTCGATCATGCCTGCGCCCGCTCATCTCCTGATCCGCCTGACCTCGCCCCACCCTAGCGCCCGTCATCAATATTGACGAATTCCTCAAATACTCTTGACTGACGATATGGTCGTAAGTGACGATATCGTCATAAATCGAAGGGAGTGGTCAATGAGTGTCCACCATGACCCGCATACCGGTCTGCACAGTGAGCAGGGCGCCCTGGCGGGCGAACACCGGGGGCGGGCCGCCGAGCCGATCATCAAGGTGCATGACCTCGCGTGGCTGGAGTTCGAGAAGCCCGACCTCGAGCGGGCGGAGGCATTCGCCCATGCCTTCGGTTTTACGACGGCGCTCCGCGCCGCACACGAACTGCAGTTGCGCGGTACAGACCCCGGCTCGCCCTGCGTGCTCATCCGCCGAGGCCCGCGGTCGCGGTTCGTCGGTCCAGCCTTCCGGGCAGCCGACTCGACCGACGTGCTGCGATTGGCGGACGCGGTCGGAGGTGCGGTCGTGCCCCTCCCCGAGAGTCTGGGCGGGATCACGGTCGATCTCACAGATCCCAGCGCTTTGGGAGTCCGCGTCGTGTCCGACACGTTCGAGTTGGCGGCGCTGTCCGATCAGGCCCCGCTCCCACTGAATTTCGGACACGACCGCGGGCGGGTGAACGCCCCTCAGCGGCCACCCCGCGCGCCGGCCACCGTGCAACGGCTCGGTCACGTCGTGCTCCAGACGACGACATACCTCGAAACACTCAACTGGTACCTCGAGCACCTCGGACTGATCGTCAGCGACTTCCTGTACTACCCCGGTCAACGGGCCCGGGGCCCGATCATGAGCTTCATCCGCTGCGACCGGGGCGCCACGCCCACCGACCATCACACGCTCGCGATGGTTCTCGGCCCGGCCAACCGCTACGTGCATTCGGCATATCAGGTCGCCGACCTCGACTGCCTCGCTGCAGGAGGCGAATACCTGCTCGACCGGGGCTACCGCCGGTCCTGGGGCATCGGCCGGCACATCCAGGGCAGCCAAATCTTCGACTACTGGCGCGACCCCGACGGATTCATGGTCGAGCACTTCAGCGACGGCGATCTTTTCGACAGCACACTCGACGCGGGCTGGGCACCGATGACCGCGTCCGGCCTGGCCCAGTGGGGGCCGTCCGCCACCAAAGACTTCCTCGGATTGAACCCCGGTCGGGAATCACTCCAGGAATTGCGCGCCATTGTCAACGCGCTGCGCGCCGACAACGAATTCGACCTCCACCGCCTCCGCGGCCTTCTGAAAGTTGCCAGCTCATGACCATCTCCGTCCTCCGCACCGTCGACGCCTGGTGGGTCGTCACACCCACGGGTGCCGCACGGGTAGACACCGAGGCCACCACCACCGCCCAACTGCTGGCCGACCGGCCGGCCGTCGAGGCAGCGGCGTCCAGCGAGGGCACCGTGGCCGTCGAGACCCTCTCGTTGCTCTCCCCGGTCACCGCCCCCTGCCGGGTGGTCGCACAGATGACGAACTTCGCTTCGCACGTCGAGGACGCCGGGATGAACCCCGACACCATTCCGTTGACCTTCTTTCGAAAGTCCTCCGGGTCGATCAGCGGCCCCAACGACGACGTGATCCGTCCTGCCCATGTCCGACTGCTGGACTACGAGGTGGAGATCGGGCTCGTCCTCGCCCGCGACATCCCGGTCGGGACGGCGATCACCGCAGACACTCTCGCCGATTACGCTGCCGGACTGGTTGTCACCAACGACATCTCCGCGCGCGACATCCAGCTTCCCAAAACGCAGTTCTACGAGGCCAAGTCATACCCGACGTTCACCCCGGTCGGCCCCGCGCTGGTACTGCTGGACGGCGACGAACTGAAGAGGTTCACCGACCTGCGCCTGCGGCTCTGGGTCAACGGCGAGCCGCGCCAGAACATGACCGTTGCCGACATGATCTACCAGCCGACCGAGACTTTGCAGGCGCTGACCCGGTTTCAGCGCCTCGATGCCGGGGACTTGCTGCTGACCGGAACGCCGGTCGGGACGGCACTGAGCGCCCCACCGAAGCCGATCGCAATCCTCTCCTCCCTGCTACCGCCCGCAGTCAAATGGAAGCTCTTCTTCGCGGGCCAGGCCAAGAATTCGAACTATCTGCAGGACGGCGACCTCATCGAAGCCACCGTCTTCACAGACGACGGGACCATCGACTTGGGGCGCCAGCGCACGGTGGTGAGGTACGCCCGATGACCACCGACCTGCTGTGGCCGCATTACGCGGCGCCCACGGATCTCGCGACGATCGAGGCCGTGCCGCTGCGCGATCGGGGGCTTCCCGAATCCACCTCTGCGTTGCTCACCCGCGCGGCCCGCAAGTGGCCGGATCGCCTCGCGCTCACCGTCCTTCCCGACGGCGCACGGTGGCGGGAGCCGGTGCAGCGCAGTTTCTCCGAACTACTCGACGATGTTCATCGTTACGCGAACCTGCTCCATCGTCTGGGCGTGCGGCGTCACGACTCCGTCGCCCTGATGGCGCCCAACTGCGCCGAGTTGATCCCCGCTACTCTCGCCGCACAGCTTGCCGGCATCGCAGCTCCCATCAACGCCGCGCAGTCGCAGCAGCACATCGCCGAATTGTTGCGCCGCTCGGGTGCCCGGGTACTCGTCGCGGCCGGGCCGGAACTTGCGCCCGAGACATGGGAGGCCGCGCACCAGATTGCCGTGAGCGGGAAGGTGGACGCCGTGCTGGTCTTGCGGCCCACCGGCGCTGCCGGCGCGCCTGCGGACCTGCCCGAGGTCGACGGAGTGCAGATCGGTTACCTCAGTGCGCTGTCGGCCGATATCGATTCCTCCGACTTCATCGGTGATCCACCCCGCGGGTTCGACGTGGCCGCACTGTTTCACACCGGTGGCACCACCGGTGTTCCGAAGCTGGCCGCCCACACCCACGACAACGAGGTCGCCGATGCCTGGATGCTGGCCGCGAACTCGTCGTGGGACTCGGACTCCGTCGTATTCGCCGCCCTGCCGCTGTTTCATGTCAACGCCTTGATGGTCACGCTGCTGGCGCCGTTGTTCAAGGGCCAGGGTGTGGTGTGGGCCGGCCCGCTCGGCTATCGCGACCCGGACTTGTCCAGCGAATTCTGGAAGATCGTCGAGCACTACCGCATCGCGTCGATGAGCGCGGTGCCCACCGTATACGCGGCCCTCGCGCAGCGCCCGGTCGATGCCGACATCAGCAGTCTGCGATTCGCCATGGTGGGAGCGTCGCCTCTACCGGCCGCGCTCATCGAAAAGTTCCAGGATCACACGAGTGTGCCCCTCCTCGAAGGCTACGGACTGACGGAGGCAACCTGCGCGACGGCACGCAGCTTCACCGACGCGCCACGTCCTGGCTCGGTCGGGCTACGGATGCCCTATCAGCAGGTCAAAGTGGTACGCGTCCGCGAAGACGGCACCTGGGAAGACCTGCCCACCGGAGCGACCGGAGTGCTGGCGATCAGCGGTCCGACGGTGTTCGCCGGCTATGTCGCCGCCCACGACGAACACGGACCCGTTCTCGACGGCATGGGCAAACTGGTCGACGGCTGGCTCGATACCGGCGACCTGGCGCGCGTCGACAGCGACGGCTTCATCTACCTGGTCGGACGCGCGAAGGACGTCATCATCCGGGGCGGGCACAACATCGATCCAGCGGTCATCGAAGACGCCCTTCTGGCCCATCCGCAGGTCACCGCGGTCAGCGCGGTGGGGCGGCCCGATGCCCATGCCGGCGAAGTGCCCGTTGCCTACGTCACCGTTGTCGCCGACGCCGGTATCACCGCTCACGAGCTACAAGCCTGGGCGGGCGAGCGCGTCCCCGAACGGGCCGCGGCACCCAAGGCGGTCACCATCCTCCCCGCTTTGCCCGTCACGGCGGTAGGCAAGCTCTACAAGCTCGCACTGCGCGCCGACGCGACACGGCGCGAACTCGAGCATGCCCTCGCCGCCGTCGCAGGCATCGACAGCATCCGTGCGTCCGTCGAGGACGGTTCGATCCTCGCCACTGTCGAGATCGATGGATCTGTCGGCGAACCGACGGTCAAGGCGATCCTGGACCGATACGCGATCAATTGGAAGGTCACGGTGCGCACATGACCACCGCATCACTAGTTCTGGCACTCTGCCTCGCTGTCTTCTACCTCCTGCTCGGCGTCGGCAAGATAGCGGCGACCTCGCCGATGCGGGAACGAGCAGCCCACGTCGGTATGCCCGTCAGCACGTATCGGGGTATCGGTGCGCTCGAGGTCGCCGGTGCCGTCGGTCTCCTGATCGGCGGACTCGTGCCGGCGCTCGGCGCCGCAGCCGGCATCGGGCTGCTGATCCTGATGGTGGGTGCAGTCGTGACGCACGTACGGAACGGTGACGCACTGCGTGAGATGGCGCCCGCCATCGTCGTCGGCGTAGCGATCGTGGCCTACCTCGTAGTCCTGTTCGGATCGATCCGATGAGCGAGCGGGTCGTCCCAGTCGTCATCGTCGGTGCCGGGCCCACCGGACTGACCGCCGCCACGCTGCTGGCCCAGTACGGTGTCGAGTGCCTGATACTCGAGCGCTGGGAGGGCGTCTATGCGCAGCCGCGGGCGGTCCACCTCGACGGTGAGATCCACCGGATCGTGGCGCACCTCGGGATCGCCGACGAGTTCGCGACGATCTCCCGGCCGTGCCTCGGGTTGCGGCTTCTCGACCGGAACATGCGCGTTCTCACCGAGTTTCACCGAGACCCCGGACCGGGCGTACACGGCTACCCCGAGGCCAACATGTTCGACCAACCGCAGTTCGAGGAGATCCTGCGCGCCAACCTGAAACGGCACCCGAAGGCCTCCCTGCGCGGCAACGTGGCGGTCACCGGGCTGACCGACGACACGCCCGGCACCATTCGCGTCGACTTCACCGACCGAAGCACCGGTGTGCAGGAATCGGTGCAGGCCAGGTATGTCCTCGGCTGCGACGGCGCCAACAGTCTGGTCAGAGACCAGATTCAGGCAACGATGCGGGACCTGAAGTTCGAACAACGCTGGCTGGTTGTCGACGTCGCGACCACCGCCGACCTCGGCGAGTGGGAGGGCGCCCACCAGGTGTGCGACCCCGTGCGCGCGGCAACATACATGAGGATCGGAAACACTCGCTACCGCTGGGAGTTCCGGCTCCAGCCCGGCGAGACCGCCGACGACTATCGCGACATGGCTCGACTGCAACCCCTCATCTCGCCGTGGACGCGGAAAACACCGGTCGACGACCTGACGCTCGTCCGCGTGGCCGAGTACACCTTCCGAGCCCAAATCGCGGACCGATGGCGCGACCGGCGCGTGTTCCTACTCGGCGACGCCGCCCATCTCACACCACCGTTCATCGGACAGGGGATGGGGGCGGGGATCCGCGACGCGATGAACCTCGCCTGGAAACTTGCCGGCGTCCTCACCGGGGATCTGCCCGAAAGCGCACTCGACACCTACGAGATCGAACGCAAGCCCCACGCGCTCGCACTGATCCGGCGCGCCAAGCTCGTCGGAATGGCCATGACCGAAGGATGTGAACTCGGCAACCTCATCCGTCGCATCGTCGTACCACTGCTGCACCGTATGCCGGGCCTGAGCGACAAGATCATGGACGGCGAGACGCCGGCCCTCCACCGCTCCACTCTGATAGAACGACCTCGACTACGCAGAAGCCGAGCGGGCCGACTGATCCCGAATCCGGACCTCGACCGGGGTCGCCGATTCGCCGAGGTCGTCGCCGGCCGGTTCGCGGTTGTCACCTCCCTCTCCCCGACCCCGACACAACGCACCGACATCGAACAACGCGGCGGCACAGTCCTGCTGGCTCGACCCGGCACCGATCTGCACCACTGGCTACACCGCGCCCGCGCCCGCGCCGCCATCATCCGGCCCGACGGCACCGTCCTGAGTAGCGGCAACGACCTGTCCGCCGTCTGCACCACCCTCCCCCGCTTCCACACCGACCACGTGCCGACGTTCCTCACCCAGTGACCCACCCCAGCGGGCGCGAGCACGCGATATTCGCTCGTCCCGTGCACCATTCGACATCGAAAATCGCTGCGTACCAGTCGAAGTGATTCGCGTCATAAAATACTCGCCCGTAACCTACGGGACCGTAACTTACGGTACCGTAGGTGCATGGCGATATCGGACATCAAGGAGTACGCGCACCTGACGGACGCCGACGTCGAGGCCATCGGCCGCGACCTGGATGCGATCCGACGGGACATCGAGGAATCCCGCGGGGCACGCGACGCCCGGTACCTCCGCAACACCATCCGGCTGCAACGCGGACTGGAACTCGGCGGCCGGGCGGTGCTCTTCGGCTCCCGCAAGCGTTCGCTGTGGGTGCTGGGCACCGGGATGCTCTCGTTGTCGAAGATCATCGAGAACATGGAGCTCGGGCACAACGTGATGCACGGGCAGTGGGACTGGATGAACGACCCCGAAGTGCACTCCGTGAACTGGGAATGGGACAACGCCGATCCGTCGGCGCACTGGAAGATCACCCACAACTACGCACACCACAAATACACCAACGTCCTCGGCATGGACGACGACGTGGGATTCGGCCTGCTCCGCGTCACCCGTGACCAGCGCTGGAAGCCGTTCTACCTCGGCAACCTCGCCTACAACGCGATCCTCGCGGCGCTGTTCCAGTACGGCCTCGCCATCCAACTGCTCGAGCTCGGCAAAGTGACCCGGGGCCGGGACGACCGTGAACTCACCAAGAAGCGCGGCAAGGAAGTGCTCGCAAAGCTCGGCAGGCAGACCCTCAAGGACTACGTCGTCTACCCGGCACTGACGGGCAAGGCATGGAAGTCCACGGCCAAGGCGAACGGGACCGCCAACCTCGTCCGCAACCTGTGGACCAACGCCGTGATCTTCTGCGGTCACTTCCCGGACGGCGCCGAGAAATTCACCAAGACGGACGTCGACAACGAGACGCACGCCCAGTGGTACCTGCGGCAGATGCTCGGCTCCGCGAACATCTCGGGCGGCCCCGTCATGGACTTCATGACCGGCAACTTGAGCTATCAGATCGAGCACCACGTCTTCCCGGACCTGCCGTCCAACCGCTACCACGAGATCTCGATCCGCGTGAAGCAGCTGTGCGAGAAGTACGACCTGCCGTACACGACCGGCCCGCTCGCAGTGCAGTACTGGAAGTCGTGGCGCACCATCGCGAAACTCTCGCTTCCCGACAAATACCTCACGGACACCCGCGACGCAGCACCCGAAACCGCGTCCGAAGCCGGGTTCGGCGGTCCCCCCGCCACCGATCCGCTCACCGGACGCCGTATCGGCCTGGCGACGACGATCGAGAAGAAGCGCAAACGCGGCGTCGTCCGCCGAATCCTCGGAATGCGCTGACAATCAACTAACCAAAGGGGCCCGCCGCGGAGGATGCGGTCGGCTACTCGTCACGAGCGGTTCGGGGTGCGGGGCGCCAGATCTCGACCCACTGTCGACAGATGCTTCCGCGCCGACACTCCGTCGGCGGCCGCCCGCGCACAAATCCCGACTCATCGAGCACCTTGCCAGCAAGTACTGACATAGAACACGTGTCAGATCTATCCCCCGCGACACCTCCCGCTGTAGCATTCGGGGATGAGTCGAGTAGGTAGCTACAGTGACGATGACGTGGCCGGTTGGCTGTCGATCTCACCCGAGCTGGGTGGTGCGCTCGGGGCGTTCACGGACGCCGTGTACAACCGGAACCGGTTACCGTTACGGGTCCGGGAGATCGCGCGAATGGCCGTCGCGGAGGCGAACGAGTGTGCCGTGTGCCTCGGCACCCGCGACAGGGGTGGCGCCGATGCGGGGATCGACGAGCACTTCTACGATCACGTTCTCGAGTGGGAGTCGTGGCCGGGGTACAGCGCCGAGGAGCGGACGGCGGCGGAGTTCGCCCACCGGTTCGCCACCGATCACACCGCGCTCCGTGACGACGAGGACTTCTGGGCGCGGTGTCACGAGCATTTCTCCGACGAGATCCTGACCGACCTGGCGCTGTCGTGCGCGTTGTGGCTGGGGACGGGCCGGGTGCTGCGGGTGCTCGACATCGGTCAGACGTGCAAGCTCACGCTCTGAGCGCTCCGATTCTCATTCCCACTCCCGTTGTGGGAGGACGTCCTCCATGAACCTGCGCAGCGCGGGGTTCCGGTTGTCCGAACGCCAGGCGGCGTTCATCTGGACGGGCCGGTCGCGGACGGCGGAGACGGGGCGGAACACGACCCCTTCCGGGTGCATCGTCTGCGCGGATTCGGGGACGAGGGCCATGCCCAGCCCGGACCGGACGAGCACCAGCATGGTGTGCACCTGCGTGACGTACTGGACGTAGCGCGGGGAGGCACCGACGATCGTGAACGTGCTGATGAGCAGTTCGTGGAAGTACCGGGCATCGACGGGCGAATACATGACGACGGGCTGATCGTCGAAATCCTCCACCGCCAGCTGCTCGGCGTCGGCGAGGGGGTGACCGGCGGGCAGCGCGGCGACGAGCCGTTCGTGATGGATGGGGCGGGTGTCGATGCCGGGGCGGGTGAGGATGGGGCGGATCAGCCCGAGGTCCAGTTCACCGCTGATCAACGATTCGATCTGCACGGATGTGACCATCTCCCGCAGAACGACTTTCACGTCCGGTAGTCGGTCGCGGGCCGCCTCGAGCAACCTCGGCAGCACCGCGTGCGCGGAGGCGCCGGTGAACCCGACGACGACGGTGCCGAGGTCGCCGGCCGGGACGCGCCGCACCGTCAGGGCGGCACTCTCCGACAGACTCAGGATGCGCCGGGCGTCGGGCAGGAACGCCGCACCGGCGGCGGTGAGGGTGACGGATCGGCTGGTGCGGTCGATCAACTGCACGCCGAGTTCGCTTTCGAGCTGCTGGATCTGACGGCTCAGCGGCGGCTGCGTCATGTGCAGGCGCTCCGCGGCGCGACCGAAATGCAGTTCCTCCGCGACCGCGATGAAACACGACAGCCGCGCGAGGGAGAACATTCGATCCACTCCTTTGCCTCGGGGTGGACTCAATGTATCCCACCCGGAAGGCGCCGACCGAGACCGCGGTCGGCGCCTTCCGTGAGACAGCTACCAGCGAGGGCAGGTGTTCTCGAACGTCGGGTCCACCGACCTCATGTATCCGGTGTCGTCGCGGTCGCGCACCCCGCAGTCCAGGTACTGCTGGTGCAGGGCGGCGAGGGCGTCCTCGTCGATCTCGACACCGAGCCCCGGCGTCGTCGGCACCGGGACCGCGCCGTCGACGAACTTCAGCACACCGGGCTTGACGACGTCCTCGGTCTTCCACGGCCAGTGCGTGTCACACGCGTACGTGAGGTTCGGTGTGGCGCCGGCGAGATGCACCATCGCGGCCAGGCTGATGCCCAGGTGCGAGTTGGAGTGCATCGACAGGCCCAGACCGAAGTTGTCGCAGATACCGGCGAGCAGCCGCGACCGCTGGAGGCCACCCCAGTAGTGGTGATCCGACAGCACGACCTGGACGGAATCCTTCAGTACCGCAGGCTTCAGCTGATCGAACGCGACGACGCACATGTTCGTGGCCAGCGGCATCTTCGCCTCACGTGCGACCTCGGCCATGCCGTCGAGGCCCGGCGTCGGGTCCTCCAGGTATTCGACGATGCCGTCGAGTTCCGACGCAACCCTGATCGACGTGTCGACGGTCCACGCGGCGTTGGGGTCGAGACGCAGCGGCAGGTCGGGGAACGCGGCGCGCAGCGCCTTGATGCCGGCGATCTCCTCGTCCGGTGAGAACACGCCGCCCTTGACCTTGATGGCCTCGAAGCCGTACTCGCCGATCATCTTCTGCGCCTGACGGACCAGACCGTCGGGGTCGATCGCCTCGCCCCATTCGTCGGGTTCGGCGCCGGGGTGCCCGGCCCACTTGTAGAACAGGTAGGCGCTGAACGGGACGGCATCGCGCACCTTGCCGCCGAGCAGATCGGAGACCGGACGGCCGAGGGCCTTGCCCTGCACGTCGAGGCACGCCACCTCGAACGGGGAGAACACGCGGTCGGTGGTGCTGGCCGTGGTGATCATGCCCGCGACACCGTCACCGCCCGTGACGGTCAGGGTCGCGACCTTCTCGTCGATCGCCGCGCGAATCGCGTTGAGCGCGAACACGTCCAGCCCGACGATCGCCTCGGCGGCCGCCTCGAGCCGGATGAGGTGGGCGGTGTCGGCGTACGTTTCACCGAGGCCGACGAGCCCGCCGTCCGTGTCGAGCTGAATGATCGCACGCAGCGCGTAGGGCTGGTGCACCCCGACGGTGTTGAGGAGCGGCGGGTCGACGAACGCGACGGGCGTGATCCGTGCGCCGGTGATCCGGATGGGTGCGGCGGTCATCAGACCGCCGCCTGCACGGCGAGTGCGTCGGCGAGAACGGCGCGCCCGGCTGCGGTGATCTGCGCGAGTTCCCGCAGGTGGGCCTCGCTCGTCGGGACGAGCGGCGGCCGCACCGACCCGGCGTCGATACCTTCCATCGCGACCCCCGACTTGATCAGCGACACCGCGTATCCGGGCACCTGGTCACGCAGGCGCACCAAGGGGTGGAAGAAGTCGCGGAGCAGCGCGTCGGTGAGTTCCTCGTTGCCGGATTCGAGTGCCTCGTAGAACCCGAGAGCGAGTTCGGGCGCGAACGCGAACGTCGCGGACGAGTACAGCGTGACGCCGATCGCGCGGTACGCCTGCTGGGTGACCTCGGCGGTGGGCATGCCGTTGAAGAACAGGAACGGCTTGCCGGAGGGGGCGAGCGCGTCCTTCACCGCACGGACGATGCGGCCCACCTTGTCGAGATCACCGGTGCCGTCCTTGAACCCGACCACGGTCGGGAACTGCGCCACCTCCACGGCGGCCGCCTCGTCGAACCGGGCGTTGCCGCGGTTGTAGACGACGAGCGGGAGGTCGGTGGTGTCGGCGACCGCGCGGGTGTACTCCACCAGCCCGGCCTGCGGCATCGTCACCAGGTACGGCGGGAGCAGCAGGATGCCGTCGGCGCCGTTGGCCTTCGCGCTGGCGGCGAACTCCTTGGCCTGCTGCACCGAGCCGCCGGCCCCGGCGAACACGGGGACGCGTCCGGCGACGACCTCGGTGGCCTTGGCGACGATCTTGCCGAACTCCTCCAGCCCGAGGGCGTGGAATTCGCCGGTGCCACAGGCGATGAAGACACCTCCGGGGCCCGCGTCGACACCCTTGGCGACGTGCTCGGCGAGCCGGTCGTAGTCGACGTCGCCGGATGCGGTGAACGGTGTGACGGGGAAGAACAGGACGCCGTCGAGCATGGGGAACTCCTTCACGAAGGGAAAATCAGGCTTGGGTGAGTCGGCCGTCGATGCGACGCCACAACTGGTCGGGGTTGCCGTCGGCGATGGCGGCGGGGAGCAGCGAGCTCGGAACATCCTGGTAGGCAACGGGACGCAGGAACCGTTCGATCGCCAGCGAGCCCACGGACGTGGTGCGCGAGTCGGATGTCGCGGGGTGCGGGCCACCGTGCACCATCGCGTGGCCGACCTCGACCCCGGTGGGCCAGCCGTTGAACAGGATTCGTCCGGCCTTGAGTTCGAGGACGGGCAGCAGCCGTCCGGCCTCGTCGAGATCGGCGTCGTCGACGTGGACGGTCGCGGTGAGCTGACCTTCGAGCTTGGCCGCGACGGCCCGCACCTGCTCGGCGTTGCGGCAGCGGACGATCAGGCTCGACGAACCGAACACCTCCTGCTGCAACACCTCCGAACCCAGGAACGTGTCGGCGTCGGTGCTGAACAGCGCTGCCCGGCCGGTGTTCGGCGCGTCGGATTCGGTGCCGCGCGCCTCCACGGTCGCGGCTCCGGTGAGCGCGGTGACGCCGTCCGCGTAGCAGCCGGCGATGTTCGGGGTGAGCATCGGCGTGGGCGTGCTCCCGGCGACGGCGGCGCTCGCGGACTCGACGAACGAGGCGAGTCCGGGACCGTCGACCGCGATGACGAGTCCGGGGTTGGTGCAGAACTGTCCGGATCCGAGCGTCAGGGACCCGACGAAGGCGCGACCGAGTTCGGCGCCCCGCGTGGTGAGCGCGTTCTCGAGAACGAACACCGGGTTGATCGAACTCATCTCCGCGTACACCGGGATGGGTTCCGGACGTGCGGCGGCAGCGGCGACCAGAGCGGTTCCACCGGAACGGGATCCGGTGAATCCGACGGCCTTGATGCGCGAGTCGGTGACGAGTGCGGTGCCGAGCCCGCGGCCCGAGCCGAACAGCAGGGAGAACGTGCCCGCGGGCATGCCGGTGCTCGTGACGGCGTCGGCGATGGCGCGGCCGACGAGTTCGGAGGTGCCGGGGTGCGCGTCGTGGGCCTTCACGACGACGGGGCAGCCCGCCGCCAGCGCGGACGCGGTGTCTCCGCCGGCGACGGAGAAGGCGAGGGGGAAGTTGCTCGCGCCGAACACCGCGACGGGTCCGAGCGGCACCTTCCGCTGCCGGATGTCGGCACGGGGCAGGGGCGTCCGGTCGGGCATCGCGGGATCGATGCGGGCGCCGTTCCAGCCGCCGTCACGCAGGACACCGGCGAACAGCCGCAGCTGTCCGGACGTGCGGCCCACCTCTCCGGTGATGCGGCCCTGGGGAAGTCCGGATTCGGCGCAGGCCCGTGCGATGAGCGTCTCGCCGAGGGCCTCGATGTTGTCGGCGATCGCCTCGAGGAACTGGGCGCGCTTGTCGCTGCTCGTGGCGCGGAACGGCGCGAACGCCTCGGCGGCGGCGGCGCAGGCGGCGTCGACGTCCCGTTCGTCACCGTGCGCGAAGCCGGGTTCCAGCCGGCCGTCGGTGGTGGGGTCGATGCCGTGGATCGTCGTGCCGGAACCCTGGACGGGCTTTCCTGCGATGATCATCTGTCCGGTCACGTCGGTCCGGTTCACCGTTGCTGTCATGATTCACGTCCTCGGTTCTCGTCTGCGTTTCGTATGTGCCGGTGAGAGGTCACTTGGCGGCCACGGTGGGCTCGTCGGAGCCCACCTCTGCCAGGTCGGCGACGTCGTCGATGTCTTCCTTGTCGCGCCGGAAGTAGGTCACCGCCGCGGCCGCGGCCAGGGCGAAGAGCGACAGCACGACCAGGCCCATCGTCACCGTGCCGGTCTGCTCCTTGATCACTCCGAAGCCGAACGGGGCCACGAAGCCACCCAGGTTGCCCAGCGAGTTGATGATCGCGATCGCCGGCGCCAGCACCATCGGGTGGAGCGTGCGCTGCGGAATCGACCAGAAGAGCGGGCTCGCGCTCTTGAATCCCATCGTCGCGATGCACAGCAGCGGAAGCGCCAGCCAGGGCGTGACGAATGCGGCGGCCATCGTGCCGATACCGCCGATGAGCAGCGCGGCGACGAGGTAGGGCTTGTGCCGTCCGGTGCGGTCGGCGGAGCGGTTGGAGAAGTACATCGCGAAGATCGCGCAGATCCACGGCAACGAGGAGAGCAGCCCGACGGTGACGTCGGTGGTGCCCGGGATGCGGCGGATGATCGACGGCAACCAGAACGTGTTGGCGTAGATCGCCATGGTGATCGCGAAGAAGATGCCGCAGCACACCAGGATCCGCGGCTGCAGGAGCAGCTTCCACCGCGAGCCCGACTCGCCACGCTTCGCGGACGCCTCACTGCGCAGCACGTCCTCCTCGGCGATGACGGCCTGCAGGTCGTGCTTCTCCGCTCCGGTGAGCCACTTCGCGTCGTCGATCTTCGAGTCGAGCAGGCGGTAGGCGAAGCAACCGACGACCACCGACAGCAGTCCCTCCAGCGCGAACATCCACTGCCAGCCGTGATGTCCGCCGAGTCCGTCGAGGGACAGCAGCGGTCCGGACATCGGTCCGGAGATGGCGGCCGCGATGGAGGATCCGGCGATGAACAGTGCCGTGGCGCGGCTGCGGTGGTTGTTCGGCAGCCAGCGGGTGAAGTAGAAGATGATGGCCGGGAAGAAGCCGGCCTCCGCCACACCGAGGAGGAACCGCAGGGCGTAGAACATCTCCGGGCCGTTGACGAACGCCATCGCCGCGGACACCAGGCCCCACGAGATCATGATGCGGGTGAGCCACACCTTGGCGCCGAACTTCTCCATGAGCACGTTCGACGGCAGTTCGAAGATCGCATAGGCGATGAAGAAGACACCCGCACCGAAGCCGTACGCCGCAGCGCCGATGCCCACGTCCGCCTCGAGATGCGTCTGCGCGTAACCGATGTTGGACCTGTTGAGCTGGTTGCAGATGAGCATGACGATGAACAGCGGGACGACGCGACGGAAGATCTTGGAGACCGCGCTGTCGACTGCCGGGGAAACGGCGAGGGGGAGGGTCATCGGTGACTCCTCTCTGTGCTGGCGCTGGTGGTGCGGGGAACGTTGGAGGACTCCGGTCACGCCCGGCTACCAGGCGTGACCTGAGTCATAGGAATCACGCTAGAGGCATGTTCGATACATGTCCAAGTCAAAGATTCTCGTTATCGATACCGAAGTTGAATCGACGTGGTTCCTGCTAGTTTTCCTACCGTGAGCGCCGACGCAGTCACCTTCGAGTTCGTCCGCACGACCCGCGAATTCTTCCCTCAACTGCAGCGATGGCTCCGCGAACCACACGTCGCGCGGTTCTGGAACCACGACACCGCAGACGACGACATCGAGCGCGACTTCGGCGGCAGCATCGACGGCACCGAGCCCTGCGAGGACTTCCTCGTTCTGCGAGACGGCTTGCCGTTCGGATTCATCCAGCGGTACCGGATCGCCGACTATCCCGAGGACCTCGCGCTCCTCGCAGCCCTCGTCGAGATCCCACCGGGAAGCATCTCCATCGACTACTACGTCGGCGATGCGCAGCACACCGGCCAGGGGCTGGGAACCGCGATGATCAGCGCGTTCGTCGCCAAGTGCCGGGCCGACCTACCCGACGCCACCGCGATCGTCGTCCCCGTCGTCGTCCCCAACCGGGCGTCGTGGCGCGCGCTCGAGAAAGCCGGCTTCCGCCGTGTGGGCGAGGGCTACCTCCCACCGGACAACCCGATCGACGACGGCTCCCACTACATCAGCAGGCTCGATCTGAACGAGAGCCGGCCGATTCACCCGGTGTCGCCCGTACGCTGAGCGCGCCAGCGACTCGGGCTGCACCCGAACCGCCCACTGAACCAGCGGGAGAAGTTGCTCGGCGCCGAGAACGCCAGCACGTCGGCGATCTCGGTGAGACTCAGGCGGGGATTCGCGACCATCCGTTCGGCGAGTTCGACGCGGGTCGCGTCGAGGACGGTCGAGAACGTCTCCCCACTCTCGGCGAGGCGGCGATGCACCGTTCGCCGGTCGACCCCCAGACTGCGAGCCACTTGCTCGACGGAACAGCGGCCCGTCGGCAGCAGTAGCTCGATCAGCTCGCGGACCCGGCTCACGATCGTCACGTCGTCCGACGGCTCCCACGACTCGAGGAGTTGCTGGGTGTAGCGACGGAGCAGTGGATCGGACATCTTGTTCGGCTCAGCCAGGTTGCCGGCGTCGATGACGATGCCCGCGAACTCGTGGTCGAAGTTCACCACCGGCCCGAACAGACGCCGGTGGGTAGCCGCGTCCGCAGGGGCCGGATGAGGGAAGCAGACGGCGAGCGGTTTCCAGCCGCCCCCGAGGAAACCGCGCAGCAGCCGGTGCAGCACTCCGACCGCCAGTTCCACCGACTGCCGTGTCTCGGTTGCCTCCCCCACGTCCAGTTCGACACGCAACGTCGCGAGACCGTTCGATTCGGACATCCGCGTCTGCAACGCCTCGTTGTACGTGTGCGTGTACCGCGTGAGCACGCGCAGGGCGCTGCGGACGTCGGGTTCCTCGCGCACGACGAGGCTGAGCGGGCCGAGGTTGGAGAACTGCCGGCGCTCGGCGAGGCGCACCCCGAAGTCTGCGTGCCCGGACGCCTCCACCGACTGTTCGAGGAGGTGCGCGATCGCCGCGGCCGGGATCCATCGGTCCTGCAGTGCGAGGCCGGACGGATCGAGGCCGGCGGACCTCATCAACGGCACCGGATCGACACCGAGCGACCGGCACAGCTCGAGGTATCCGTTCAGCGACGCGTAGCGCGCAAGGGGTTTCATGCCACCTCCAATGCCCTGTCCCGAAATGATAGGCCGTCTGTCCCGTCAGGATAAGCAATCGACCGGATGCGCCCGTACTGTTAGGTGCATCACAGAAGCGGTCGGAGAGGTGATCCGCCACACCGGGTCACCCCCGCCCCGCCCGACCGCGACCGGTCCGGCGGCGGCACCGCACCGATCATCACATCGAAGAGGAGAAATACTGTGGCACAGGCTGTTCGGTTCTACGAGCACGGCGCTCCGGAAGTCATGAAGTGGGAGAACGTCGAGGTCGGGGAGCCCGGTCCCCACGGGGTCCGGATCCGGCACGAGGCCGTCGGACTGAACTTCGCCGACACCTACTTCCGCACCGGCCTGTACCCGGCCGAGTTGCCCGCGGGCATGGGAGTGGAGGCGGCCGGTGTCGTCGAGGAGGTCGGCTCCGGCGTGACCCACGTGCAGGTCGGTGACCGCGTCACCTACACGGGCAGCCCCCTCGGCGCCTACAGCACCGAACGCGTGATGCCGGCCGCACCGCTGATCCCGCTGCCGCAGGCGATCCGCTTCGACACCGCGGCCGCGATGACGATGCGCGGCCTGACCACCGCCTACCTGCTGCGGCGCATCCACCCTCTGAAGGCGGGCGACACCGTGCTCCTGCACGCGGCGGCCGGCGGCGTCGGCCTGATCTTCACGCAGTGGGCAAAGTTGCTGGGCATCAACGTGATCGGAACCGTATCCACCGACGAGAAGGCCGCGATCGCCCGCGCCCACGGGTGTGAGCACGTGATCGTCTACACCCGGGAGAACGTCGCCGAGCGGGTTCGGGAAATCACCGACGGTGCCGGCGTCCCCGTCGTCTACGACAGTATCGGCGAGTCCACCTTCCAGACCTCGCTCGACTGCCTCGCCCGGCGCGGACTGCTGGTGTGCTTCGGAACCGCCTCCGGACCGATTCCTCCGATCAACGCGATGCAGTTGGCTGTCAAGGGTTCGCTGTTCGTCACCCGACCCGCGCTCGCCGACTACATCGCAGACCCGGCGGAGCGCGCCGAACTCGCCGGTGAACTCTTCGGGCACGTCGAGGCCGGCCGGATCCGGATCGAGATCAACCAGAGCTACGGGCTCGAGGACGCCGTCCAGGCACACCACGATCTCGAATCCGGCCGCAGCATCGGCTCCTCCGTGTTCCGACTCTGACAGCGCGCCAACACATTCACCCCGACGGAGACACCACCATGACCGACACCGCGCAACTGACCTACTCGCCCGAACCGCACACGATCCTCTCCCCTTCCGGATCCTTCCGATTCGCACCGCTCACCTGCTCGATCGGCGCCGAACTGTTCGACGTGAACCTCGGTGACGCCGCCCGCGACGACGCCCTGTTCGCCGAACTGCGGGAACTGCTGCTCGAGTACAAGGTTTTGTTCCTCCGCGACCAGGACATGTCCCGCGCCGAGCACGTGGCGCTGGCCGAACGGTTCGGCCCGCTCGAGGACCACCCCGCCGTGGGGAGCGACCCCGACCACCCGGGGCTGGTGCAAATCTACAAGGACCTCGACAGCCCGGCCGAGCACTACGAGAACGCCTTTCACTGCGACGCCACCTGGCGGGAGAACCCGCCCATGGGCTGCGTGCTCCGCTGCGTGGAGACGCCCCCGATCGGCGGAGACACCATCTGGGTGAACATGGCCCTGGCGTACGAGAAGCTTCCCGAACAGGTCAAGAAGCAGATCGACGGACTCCGCGCCCGGCACAGCATCGAGGCGTCGTTCGGTGCCGCGCAGCCGCTGGAACAGCGGCACGCGCTGCACGAGAGGTTCCCCGACGCCGAGCACCCCGTGGTGCGCACGCACCCCGAGACCGGCGAGAAGATCTTGTTCGTCAACGCTTTCGCGACCCACTTCGTCAATTACCACACCCCGGAGAACATCCGGTACGGCATCGACTACGCGCCCGGCAGCAGCAACCTGCTCAACTACCTGATCAGCCAGGCGTCGATTCCCGAGTACCAGGTGCGGTGGCGCTGGACGAAGAACAGCGTCGCGATCTGGGACAACCGGTCCACCCAGCACTATGCCGTCCAGGACTACTGGCCCGCCGTTCGCAAGATGGAGCGCGCCGGCATCGTCGGCGACCGGCCCTTCTGAAACCTTCTCTTCCCCTTCTCATCCGACTGATTTCGAACGGAGAACACCATGCACTTCCACGACGACGCCCTCTTCCCCGAGACCCAGGAGAAGCTGGTCATCACCTGTGCCCCCTACGGTCCCGAGTGGGAGCCGGACGACTTCCGCGAAGACCTGCCGCTCACGATGGACGAGCACGTCCAGAAGGCGGTGGACTGCTACGAGGCCGGCGCCACCGTCCTGCACATCCACGTCCGCGAACTCGACGGCAAGGGATCCAAGCGGCTCTCGAAGTTCAACGAATTGCTCGCCGGACTGCGCCAGGCCGTGCCGGACATGATCCTGCAGGTCGGCGGATCGATCTCCTTCGCACCCGAAGGCGAAGGCTCGGACGCGAAGTGGCTCTCGGACGACACCCGCCACATGCTGGCCGACCTCGATCCCGCACCCGACCAGGTGACGATCGCGATCAACACCTCGCAGATGAACATCATGGAACTCATGACCGCCGACGACATCGCCGGCACCTCGATGGAGCGGCCCGAGCTCGCCGAGGCGTACCGGGAGATGACGGTCCCGGCAGGCCCGGCGTGGGTCGAGGAGCATCTGCGTCGCCTGCAGGCGGCCGGAATTCAGCCGCACTTCCAGCTCTCGAGCATTCCCCAGCTGGAGACCGTCGAGCGGCTCATCCGGCGCGGAATCTACACGGGTCCGCTCAACCTGACCTGGGTCGGCATCGGCGGCGGCTTCGACGGCCCCAACCCGTACAACATCATGAACTTCATCCAGCGGGTCCCGGACGGCGCCTGCCTGACCCTCGAGACCCTGATGCGCAGCGTGTTGCCGGTCAACGCGATGGCGATCGCGATGGGCCTGCACGCCCGTTGCGGTAACGAAGACACCATCTGGGGACGCAAGGGCGAGAAGATGACCTCCGTCCAGCAGGTCGAGCAGTTGGTCCGCGTCGCCGGCGAACTGGGCCGCGAGGTGGCCACCGGCAAGGAGGCCCGCGACATCTACCGGATCGGTCAGACCTACGCCGATGCCGACGAGACCCTCGCCAAGCTCGGCTACGCGCCCAACCGCCGTCCCGGCCAGGTGGGCTTCACCCACCACGCCTGAGTTCCGGCGCCGGGGGATCTCGGTCACGACCGGGGAGAGAGCGGGTAGATCGCTGCCCGCTCTCTCCCCCACCCCTTTATCACTCCTGACGGCCATAGGAGGCCTCATGGGACTGCCAGCCACCACCGCCCTGAACACCACCGCCCCGAATACCACCACCGGGAGCACCGCTCCGGCCTCCCGGTCCCGGTTCTATCCGTGGATCGTCTTCGCACTCACCTTCGGTCTGCTGCTGTCGGACTACATGTCCCGCCAGGTCCTCAGTGCCGTCTTCCCGCTCCTCAAAACCGAATGGACGCTGACAGATTCACAGCTGGCGTCGCTCAGCAGCGTCGTCGCGCTGATGGTCGGACTGCTGACCCTCCCGCTGTCGCTGCTCGCCGACCGGTGGGGTCGCGTGAAGAGCCTCGTCCTGATGGCCGTGCTCTGGAGCATCGCCACACTGCTCTGCGCGCTGGCGAGCAGCTACGAGCAGATGCTCGGAGCCCGATTCCTCGTCGGCGTGGGTGAAGCCGCCTACGGCAGCGTCGGCATCGCGGTGGTTCTCAGCGTGTTCGCCCCGCGAGTGCACTCCACGCTCAGCGGCGCCTTCATGGGCGGCGGATCGTTCGGGTCCGTGATCGGCGTCGCCCTCGGCGGCGTGATCGCCGTCAACCTCGGCTGGCGCTGGTCGTTCGCCGCGATGGCCGTCTTCGGGCTCATGCTCGTCGCCCTGTTCCGGGCTCTGGTCTCCGAACGCAAACTGGCTCAGCACGCAGCCGACGACGACCCGGCCGACGCACCCGGCCCCGCCGGATTCCGGGCGCCGATCTCCAGCCTGTTCACCACCCCCGCCGTCGTGTTCGCCTACATCGGTGGTGGTCTCCAGATGTTCACCGCCGGTGTCCTGCTCGCGTGGCTGCCGAGCTTCTTCAACCGGTCCTACGGCCTCGCCCTCGACAAGGCCGGCGCGATGGCATCGATCTTCGTCCTCCTCGTCGGCAGCGGCATGGTGGTGTGCGGCATCATCACCGACCGCGTGAGCCGCAACGATCCCGCTCGGAAATGGACCACCGCGGTGGTCTTCGGAGTGATCTCCCTCGTCTTCCTCGGCGCCGGGTTCCAGTTGCCGACCGGCACGTCCCAACTGGTCCTGATCGGTATCGGTGCCTTCTTCTCCGCCGGCTCGTCCGGCCCCATCGCCGCGATGGTCGCGAACCTCACGCACTCGTCGGTGCGCGCCTCGGCCTTCGGCACGCTCACTCTGGCGAACAACCTCCTCGGACTGGCACTGGGACCCTTCGTCGTCGGGGTGCTGGCCGACCGCTTCGGGCTCGTCACTGCCTTGCAGATCGCTCCCCTGATCTACATCGTCGCGATCGTCGCCCTGATCCTCGGCAAGCGCGCCTACCCGGCCGGACGCCGCAAGCTCGCCGCCCTCACCACCGCACCCGCCTGATCCACCTCCGAAGAACTGGAGTCGACCGTGACCACCTCCACCTCCACCGCACCGACCGTGGTGATCGTGCCCGGACTGCGCGATCACGTCGCCGACCACTGGCAGACGTTGCTCGCCGAGCGACTCGACACCGCGCGGACGGTGCCGCCGCTCGAACAGGACAAGCTCAGCCTCGCGGCCCGGGTCGCCGCACTCGACGCCGTTGTCGCCGACATCGACGGCCCGGTCGTGCTGGTCGCTCACAGTGCGGGAGTGGCGATCACCGTCCACTGGGCGCAGCAGTCCACCCGCCCGGTCCAGGGCGCCCTGCTGGTCACCCCACCGGACCTCGAGGAACCACTGCCCGCGGGGTATCCCACCCCCGGGGAACTCGAGCAGGGTGGCTGGGATCCCGTCCCCCGGGGCCGGCTGCCGTTCCCCAGCGTCGTCGCCGCCAGCACCAACGATCCGATGGCCCGATTCCGTCGGGTCGCCGGGATGGCCGAGTCGTGGGGCAGCAAGCTCGTCGACCTGGGTGCCGTGGGCCACCTCAATCCCGCCGCCGGCTACGGGTACTGGCCATACGCCGAGGAACTGCTTCGGGAACTGATCGAGAGCACGGTCGTCCCCGGCCTCGCGAACGCAGATGCCCGATGACGCGCAAAGTGTTCGGTTCGGCCGCCGACGCCGTCGCGGACATCGGACCCGGTGCGTCGCTGGCGGTCGGCGGGTTCGGGTTGTGCGGCATCCCGGACGAGTTGATCGCCGCGATCGCCGCCGGTGACGCCACCGACCTGGAGGTGTTCTCCAACAACTGCGGCGTCGACGACCGCGGGCTCGGGATCCTGCTCACCCGCAACCGGATTCGCCGCGTCACCGCGTCGTATGTCGGGGAGAACAAGGAATTCGCCCGCCAATACCTGTCGGGTGAACTCGAGGTCGAACTGACGCCGCAGGGCACCCTGGCCGAGAAGCTGCGTGCCGGCGGTGCGGGGATCCCCGCGTTCTTCACCCCTGCCGGGGTCGGAACGCCCGTGTCCGACGGCGGGCTGCCGTGGCGGTACGCAGCCGACGGATCGGTGGCCGTCGCGTCTCCGCCGAAAGAGGTCCGCGAGTTCGCAGGCCGCCAGTACGTGCTCGAGGAGTCGATCACCGCCGACTTCGCACTCGTCCACGCCCGCATCGGCGACGCCGAAGGCAACCTCGTCTTCGCCAAGGCCGCAGGCAACTTCAACCCGCTCGCCGCGATGGCCGGCCGCATCTGTATCGCACAGGTCGAGCAGCTCGTCGAGCCCGGGGTCCTCGACCCGGCGCAGGTACACCTGCCGGGGATCTTCGTCGACCGGATCGTCCACACCGGGACTCAGGACAAGCAGATCGAGAAGCGCACCGTCGCCGCGAGGAAGGACTGACATGACCACCATCGTCGAGACGATCGGCTGGACCCGCGAGGACATGGCAGCCCGTGCTGCCCAGGAACTGTCGCCGGGCGAGTACGTCAACCTCGGCATCGGGTTGCCCACGCTGATCCCGAACTTCCTGCCCGCGGGCTTCGACGTGACGCTGCACAGCGAGAACGGCATCCTCGGCACCGGCCCGTATCCGGACGAGGATGCGGTCGACGCGGATCTGATCAACGCCGGCAAGGAAACGGTCACCGTCAACGCGGGCGCGTCGTTCTTCGATTCGGCGCTCAGCTTCGGGATGATCCGCGGCGCCCACATCGACACCGCCGTCCTCGGCGGAATGCAGGTCTCCGCGGCCGGCGACCTCGCGAACTGGATGGTTCCGGGGAGGATGGTCAAGGGCATGGGCGGTGCGATGGACCTCGTGCACGGCGCCCGCAAAGTCATCGTGGTCATGGAGCACTGCGACAAGTCCGGTGCCCCGAAGATCGTCGAACGCTGCACCCTGCCTCTCACCGGACGCGGTGTCGTGCACCGGATCATCACGAACCTGGCCGTCGTCGACGTCACCGACACCGGCCTGGTGTTGCGCGAGTGCGCGCCCGGGGTCACCGAAGACCTGGTGCGCGCCGCCACCGCAGCGGCGCTGTCGTAGCGCTTCTCCCACCCTCCCATCACGAGAAAGTCTCCCGTGCTCAACCTTTCCGTCCTTCTCGAAGACTCCGCCCGCCGCTTCCCCGACCGCGACGCCTTGATCCTCGGCGACGCACGGATGACCTACGCCGACCTCGACGCCCGGTCGAACCAGGTCGCGAACCTGCTGATGTCGTGCGGCATCGAACCCGGCGACAAGGTCGCGCTCTCCTGCCCCAACATCCCCCAGTTCCCCGTCGTCTACTACGGCATCCTCAAGGCCGGCGCCGTGGTCGTACCGCTCAACGTCCTCCTCAAGGACCGCGAGATCGCCTACCACCTCGCAGATTCCGATGCCAAGGCGTACTTGTGCTACGACGGCACCCCCGACCTGCCGATGGGCGAGTACGGGCGCTCGGCGTTCACGCAGAGTCCCGACTGCCGCACCATGTTCCGCATCACCGTCGACCCGGACGCTCCCGCCACGATCGACGGCATCGGAACGCTCGCGGACGCCGTCGCGGATCGCGACACCGACGTCGAGACCGTGGTCCGCGAACCCGGGGACACCGCTGTCATCCTCTACACGAGCGGGACCACCGGAAAACCCAAGGGCGCCGAACTCACCCACGCCAACATGGTGCTCAACGCGCTGACCGCCAACCGCCTCTTCGACAGCACACCCGCCACCCACGACCGGTACCTGGTAACCCTGCCGCTGTTCCACTCGTTCGGCCAGACCGTCACCCTCAATGCCGGCATCTCGGTCGGGGCGACTCTCGTGCTGCTGCCCCGGTTCGAGGCCGCCGCCGCACTCGATCTCATCGAACGGGAGAACATCACCGTCTTCGCGGGGGTGCCCACCATGTACTGGGGTCTGCTCGGCGCCCTCGACGAACACCCCGCCGACATCGACCGCATCGCCGGCAACATGCGACTCGCGATCTCCGGCGGCGCCGCGCTACCGGTGGAGATCCTCACCCGGTTCGCCGACCGCTTCGGTGTCCAGATCCTCGAGGGATACGGACTGTCCGAGACGTCGCCGCTCGCGACGTTCAGCGACCCCGGCGGCGATCCCCGGCCCGGCTCCATCGGGGTCCCCGTGTGGGGAATCGAGGCCCGGCTCGTCGACAAGAACTGGAACACCGTCAGCGGAGCCGGTGACATCGGCGAGATCGCGTTGCGCGGCCACAACATCATGAAGGGCTACTACAACCGCCCGGACGCCACGGCAGAAGTACTGCGGGACGGCTGGTTCCGGACCGGCGACCTCGCCCGCGTCGACGACGACGGCTTCTACTACATCGTCGACCGGGCCAAGGACCTGATCGTGCGCGGCGGATTCAACGTGTACCCCCGTGAGATCGAAGAAGTCCTCCTCGGCCACGACGCCATCTCCCTCGCCGCCGTCGTCGGCGTCCCCGACGACAGCCACGGCGAGGAAATCAAGGCGTACGTCATCCTCGAGCCCGGCGCACAGGTCACCGCGGACGAGTTGATCGCCTGGGCCAAGCAGCAGATGGCGAGCTACAAGTACCCCCGCACCGTCGAATTCGTCACCACCCTTCCCATGACCGCCACCGGCAAGATCCTCAAACGCGAACTCGGCCGCGCCCCGGCCGCACTCTGATACCGAAAGCACAAGCGTGAGCGACACTCCCCTCCCCACCATCCCCGACGAGCTCACCGCTCCCCTCGACCTTCTCCTCACCAGCGGAAGCCGCAGCGTCGCCGCCCGCATGCTCCCCGACAGTTCCTGGACCCGTCTCGGGGTCGGCCTCGCCGGCCGGCCGGGTACCGTCGCCCGGCGCGGCGGCGCCCTCGTCCGCGAACTCGGCGCCATCGCCGCCGGCACCTCGGATCGAACTCCCGCGAAGTCGGACAAACGGTTCGGCGACGCCGCGTGGCAGCAGAATCCGGCCCTGCGCCGGGCGATGCAGGCGTATCTCGCGACGTCGCACACCGCTGCGGCCCTGCTCGACGACGCCGAACTCGACTGGCGTGACCACGAGCGGATGCGGTTCGTCCTCGACAACCTCGTCGAAGGCCTGTCCCCCACCAACAATCCACTTCTCAGCCCGCTGGGCTGGAAGGCAATGGTGGACACGGGCGGCCTCAGCGCGGCACGCGGAGTCCGCGCGCTCGTCCGCGACATGCTGTCGAAACCGCGCGTGCCCGCCATGGTCGAACCCGACGCGTTCGCCGTCGGGGAGGACGTGGCTGCGACGAAGGGTGCCGTGGTCCTGCAGACCCGCACCTTCGAACTGATCCACTACACGCCGCAGACGGAGAAGGTCCACGCCACACCGCTGTTGATCGTCCCGCCCGTCATCAACAAGTACTACATCCTCGACATCGCACCGGGCCGAAGCCTGATCGAGTACCTCCTGCAGCAGGGTCAGCAGGTCTTCGCGATCTCCTGGCGCAACCCCCACGCCCGGCACCGGGACTGGGATGCCGACACCTACGGCTCGGCGATCGTGGAGGCGCTCGATACGGTGCAGTGCGTCGCCGGGACCGACAGCGCCCACGTCCTGGGCACCTGCTCGGGTGGGATTCTCGCGGCGATGGTCGCGGCGCATCTCACCGAGATCGGTGAGGGCGACCGCATCGCCGGCCTCACCCTGGCCGTCACCGTGCTCGACCAGACCCAGGCCGGCACCGCGGCTGCCGTGATGAGCGAGCGCGCCGCCGCGGCCGCGATCCGCGACTCGGCCGCCAGGGGTTATCTCGACGGCCGCACCCTCGCCGAAATGTTCGCCTGGCTAAGGCCGAGCGACCTGGTCTGGCGGTACTGGGTGAACAACTACGTGCAGGGCCGCGCTCCCGCCGCCTTCGACGTGCTGTTCTGGAACTCCGACACCACCCGCATGACGGCGGCACTGCACCGCGACCTCGTCCTGCTCGGCCTGCGCAACGCGCTGACGGCTCCAGGGGCGGCAACCATGCTCGGCACACCCGTCGACCTGTCCACCGTGGCCGCCGACGCGTACGTCGTCGGCGGCTCCGCCGACCACCTCTGCCCGTGGCAGTCCACCTACCGGAGCGCTCGACTCCTCGGCAGCAAGGACTCCCGCTTCGTGCTGTCGTCGAACGGACACATCGCCTCACTCGTGAACCCGCCGGGCAATCCGCGGGCGTCCTTCCGATTCGGGCAGCCCGTCCCGGAGACTCCCGACGAGTGGCTGGCCGCGGCGGAGACCGCGTCCGACTCGTGGTGGCCCGACTACGCCCGCTGGCTGGCCGAGCGCAGCGGACCCGACGTCGACGCACCCCACGGCCTCGGTGCCCGGCAGTTCCCGCCGCTCGCCCCGGCACCGGGCACCTACGTCCATCACAGCTGACCCGCACGACACGATCAGAGGCACACCATGACCATGAACCTTGCCCACCCCACCGATCTCCTCGGGCTCGTCGGACAGACCATCGGAACCACCGGCACGCTCAAAATTGCTCAGGATCAGGTGAATCTGTTCGCCGACGCGACCGGGGACCACCAGTGGATCCACACCGATCCCGAACGCGCGGCCCGTGGCCCCTTCGGCAGCACCATCGCTCACGGCTATCTCACGCTGTCGCTCGCCCCGAGCATCCTCGCCGAGGTTCTCACCGTCGACGGCGTGCACGCCGCCCTCAATTACGGCCTGAACAAGGTGCGGTTCCCGGCGCCCGTGCCCGTCGGTTCCGCGCTGCGCGTCACGGTGTCCGTGATCGCCGCGCAACGGAAACCGGCCGGCATCGAGGCAGTCTTCGGGTTGACCTACGAGATCGACGGCGGAACGCGTCCAGTGTGCATCGCGGACGTCGTGGTGCTCTACACGTGAGCGTGACCGAATTGTTCGGTGGGCGCGACCAGTTCGACGACAAGGTCGTTCCGGTCGGTGGTCGGCGGATCCGGGTGCGGATCCGCCGCGGGACCGGTGTGCCCCTGGTCCTGTGCAACGGCATCGGAGCCGGCCTCGAAGTGCTGGACCCGCTGGTCGCCGCGATGGATCCGAAGGCGACGATCATCAGTTTCGACGTGCCCGGTACCGGGGGTTCGCCGGCATCACCGGTCCCGTACGGGATTCCTGCCCTCGCGTGCGGCCTGAGCCGCCTCCTCACCGAGATCGGGGTCGATGTCGTCGACATCCTCGGCCTGTCCTGGGGCGGAGCGCTGGCCCAGCAGTTCGCCCTGCAGAACCCGCAGCGCTGCCGGCGCGTCGTCCTCGTCGCGACCGGGACCGGGGCCCTGATGATTCCGGGCCACCCGCGTGTGCTCGCGAAGATGCTGACTCCGAGGCGGTTCACCGACACCGGCTATGCGGCTGCCATCGCCGGCGACCTGTACGGTGGCACGGCCCGCCTCGGCGGTGAAGCCGTCGCGCAAGTCTTCGGAAAACAGATGCACACGGGCTCCCGCATCGGATATCTCCACCAACTCCTCGCGGGGGCGATGTGGACGAGCCTGCCGATACTTCCGCTCATCCGGCAGCCCACACTGATCGTCGCGGGCACCGACGACCCGATCATTCCCATCGCCAACGCCCACATCATGAGCGCGCTCCTGCCGCACGCGACGCTACACCTGCACCCCGGCGGTCACCTCGACATCGTTACCAACGCAACCGATCTCGCACCCGCTGTCAGGTCCTTCCTCGCGGCGCCGTAGCCGTCGGCGCACGCGACAGGTCAGCCGTCCTCCCCCATCTCGGCGAGCGTCGTCCGCAGGCGGTCGTTGTCCGCCGGGGTCCAGCCGTCGGGCGACAGGATTGCGCTCCACGCGTCGGCGATGTCGACGACGTACGTGTGTCCGTGCCCGTCGGGAACGCCCGTCGACACCGCCATGTCGGCCGCCACCTGAAGGAAAGTCACGAACGGGAACCACTGTGTGCTGTCGAGGACGTCGTAGCCACGGTCCTCCTTCAGCCAGTCGGGCTCGCTCAGCAGGAGTTCCGGTGACCACCAGACGATCGGGTCCGACGGGTGTTGGAGATAGACCATCCGTGGCCGTCCCCACGGGGCGTCGGGGCGGGGCAGGTCCTCCGGTGCGCGTGCTCCGAAGCGGACGGTCTCCCCCTGCTCGTAGATCGGCAGCCATTCGGGCGAGCCCGGATCGCGGTTCGTGGTGACATCGGTCCATATCTCGTTCGCGTTCGGCGGCCCCGTGAACAGCACACCGTCGGTACGGGCCTCGACATCGTCGACACTGCCGAATGCACTTTCGCCCCCGAAGGATCCGAGGCTCTCTCCCATCACGACGAGTTTCGGACGAGTTTCCGGTGGCAATACCTTCCACTTGTCGTACACCGCGTCGAACAACGCCTCCCCGGCCTGGTGGGCACGCTCCTTGTCCACCAGGAAGGACAGCCAACTCGGCAGATAGGAGTACTGCAATCCGACCATCGCGGTGTCGCCGTTGTACATGTACTCCAGCGATGAGGCGAGACTCTCGTTGATCCACCCGGTACCGGTGGTAGTGGCGACGCCCACCACCGCACGATCGAACCCGCCGGCGCGTTCGAGTTCGTCCGCTGCCAGCTGGGCGTTCCCGCTGATCGAATCACCGCCGCTGGCCAGCCCGGCGTAAGTCCGGATCGGCTCCACCGCGGGCCGCCCACCATTGAACGCGGACAATTCTTCGACGGTCGGGCCACGCGACATGAAGGAACGGCCCTGCCGCCCCAGCGAATCCCACGTCACGAGCGAGTCCGGTCCGCCCGAACGCAGCGACGACGTCGGCGGCTCGTCACCGGCCTTGGTCTCCTGGTTGACGGCGGCGAACGAATTGTTCAGCCCCGACATGATCACGCGCACCGCCGCGCCGTTGACGAGTGCGAACAGCAGCGCCACCACCAGTACGCCGATGACCGTCGCCGAGATCCGCCGCGGCACCACCCGGCTGATCTTGCGTTCGACCCACCACACCGCCCGCAGCAGCACCCGGGCCAGCGCCACCAACCCGACATAGATCAGCACCGCCACGACCACCACGACGAGATACCCGAACCACGGGAACGGTGCGGCACTCATGATCGCCCGCAACTGCGACTGCCAATCCCAGAACCACACCAGCATTGCTGCGGTTCCGACGATTCCGATCACCGACGTGACCCTGCGCACCACTGTCTTCACACGGGTAGGCGCCTCCCGCTGCACGAGGTAGCGGACCAACTTGGAACCGAGGAATCCGATGGCGTAGCCGAACGCCGCCGATACGCCGGTGACCAATCCCTGGAAGAACGGACCGCGCGGCAGCAGTGTCGGCGTCAACGACAGCCACACGAACAGGACCGCGACCACCAGCCCCCCGAAGGCATAGCGGTCCGGAAGCCAGCGGCGATACCCGGGTGGCCGGACGGGACCGGCTTCGCGCTCGGGTGCACCATCGATCACATCGTTCGGCACCTGGCAAGCGTAGCCGTCACCGAGCCGCTATCGACAGCAATCCGCAATCACATCACGTCCGGTGAACACCGAAGCCCACCTGGGATGTTCGCATTCGGACAGGTCTGCCCGGCCGACCGCCGGCGGACGCTACGCCAGTGTCTTCGTCTTGATCGCCTGGAACTCGGCGTCGGTGATCGCGCCGGAATCGAGCAGCGCCTTGGCATCCGTGATCTGCTGAGCCGGAGACTTTCCGGCGACGTCCCGGATATAGGTGTCCTGCGCTTGCCTGTGTTGCTCGGCGGCGGCCATCGACCTCTTCGCCATGCCGTCGCCCCGGGCGATCACGTACACCAGTGCCGACAGGAAGGGAACGACGAACAGCAAGAGGATCCAGATCGCCTTCACCCACCCCGACGTCTCGCGGTCCCGGAACAGGTCCGAGATGATCGAGAACAACACGGACAAGTAGGCCGCGAAGGCGAAACAGACGAAGATGAACCAGAAGAACTCCCAGAAGCCTTCCATTTTCGACGCTCCGTCCACTCGGTGTTCCGGTCAGGAGGCCAGGACTCTGGCCTGGCACGATGTGCTCCTCGAAATCTCAACTAGTGGCGTCGAGCGTGTCGAGCGCGGCCAGAATTCCCTGGACGGGGATGCGTCCCGAGGCCACGAGCTGCGCGCCCTCGCGCCGGAGGGCGGAGGCGAACGGTGCGGCCCAAGTGTTCTCGTAGACGAGAATGGCCCCGGAACAGCCGGGGGCGAGGACGGCAGCCGCATCCTCGAGGTCGGTTCGGTCGATCAGACCCGTCGTCGCCTCGGCGAACACCGTCACGTCCACACCGCCCTCGAACCCGAGGTCCTCGACGGCGATACCGGCGAGCGATCCGTCGGCTTCCTTGCGGACGAAGACCAGATCGAGCACTCGGATGATGTTTCGTTCGACCAGGTCGATGAGAAGGGGCAACGCCGATCCGTCGGGTCTCCGGTCGGCAGGGAACTCGACGACGAGATAGTCGATAGGTCCGAGTTCGTCGAAATCGGTGTCGTTCACTGCAGGACCTCTCCTCTGAAGACAGCAGCGGCAGCCACACACGGCGTCGCCCTAGTATTACCCAGCCCACGACGACACCGCTAGAGCACAATGTCACCAGCGGCCGGCACCGTACTGTCGGCAAGGTCGCGCCGGGCCGCCTTCTCCACCAGGAGCGGGACGAAGTCCCGGATCCTGCAATCCGCGAAGCGCTTGTGAACGGTGCGCACGGCGTGCTCGATGTCCACGGGTGAGACGGACGGGTACCGAGTCATCAAGCGCTCGATGACCTGCTCGACCTGAAGCAACTCGTCGTCACCGATCATCGACTCATCGTCGTCCCGCTGCGAAACCATCGTCAAGACACGAAATGGCCTCTCGAGCAACTCGGTTCGGTGTCAGGACCGTGAATATTCATGACTCTGGGATCAATCCAGTTTCCGGAGTACTGCCCGGAAATACGGTTTCACGACTACTACCACGCGGAAACGGCGGACAATGGTGGTACCGGGCCGCCCGGCTCGCGGTAGGGGAAAGGGACGGTCATGTCCGAGACAACGTCGGTCAAGCAGGGCGTCGCGGCAGGCACTTCGATCGGGGCGGCCATCATCATGGTGACCGTGGGCATCATCCAGTTCTGCCAGGGAATCGCCGCGGTCGCCGAGAACGAAGTATTCGTGTCGGGAGTGAACTATGTCTACAAGTTCGACCTGACCACGTGGGGCTGGATTCACATCGTGCTGGGTGTGCTCGTTGCGGCGGTCGGCCTCGCGCTGCTCACCGGCGCGGGATGGGCGCGGGTGTCCGCGATCGTGATCGCGGCAGTCTCCATATTCGCCAACTTCCTGTGGCTGCCGTACTACCCGTGGTGGTCGGTGCTCATCATCGCGCTCGACGTCGTGGTGATCTGGGCCGTGTCGACCTGGCAGCCGGATCGGGTCTGAGCAGTCGGCGGCCGGGTCGAAACCGTGGGAAAGAAGACGAAGCACGAGAAGTCCGGGCTCGACCTGTCCCGGCCAGGCGGTGCCGAGCCCGCCGCACCGATGAAGAACAAGGAGTACAGCCGCCTGCTCCGCCCACTTCACGGCGAACTCGTCGCATTACAGGAGTGGGTGAAATCGACGGGCGCGAGGATCTGCATCGTGTTCGAGGGTCGCGACACCGCCGGGAAAGGCGGCGTCATCAAGGCGATCACCGAGCGGGTCAGTCCGCGCGTGTTCCGTGTCGTCGCCCTGCCCGCCCCGACGGATCGCGAGAAGTCGCAGATGTACGTGCAGCGGTACCTGCCCTATCTCCCGGCCGGCGGGGAGATCGTCATCTTCGACCGCAGTTGGTACAACCGCGCGGGCGTCGAACGGGTGATGGGCTTCTGCACCGAGGAGGAAGCTCAGCAGTTCCTCCAACTCGTCCCGACGGTCGAACGCGCGATCGTCGACTCGGGCGTCATCCTGCTGAAGTACTGGCTGGAGGTGAGCGAGGACCAGCAGACGCTGCGCCTGCAGAGCCGGATCGACGATCCGCGGAAGATCTGGAAGTTGTCGGACCTGGACCTGAAGTCGTACACCCATTGGTACGACTACTCGCGGGCACGGGACGAAATGTTCCACTTCACCGACACCGGTTGGGCGCCCTGGTACGTCGCGGTCAACGACGACAAGAAACGCGGTCGGCTCAACATCATCAGCCATCTGCTGAGCCAGATCCCCTACGAACCCCTCGAACGCCCCGACATCACCTTGCCGGAGCGGCGGGGCCCGCACGGCTACGAGGCGCCGAGGCAGCCACTGCACTGGATTCCCACCCCCTACTGAGGATCCGAGCCGAAAGGACGAGCGGTCATGGTCTCGACGGAACCCACGCAAGCGCAGACGGCCTGGCATGCACAGGACGCCGACGTCGTCGTGTCCGCACTGGCCTCCGATCGGCAGGCGGGGCTGACGGCCGGCGAAGTAGACGAACGTCGCCGACGGTACGGTCCGAACGAGATCGCCTCCGAGCCGCCGCCGTCGATGTGGTCGATCGCGTTGCTGCAGTTGAAGGACCCCATGAACCTGATGCTGGTCGCGGTGGCCGTGGTCAGCATCGTCATCGGCGAAATCCCGACGGCGATCGTGGTCGCGGTTCTCGTCGGGCTCAACATCGTGCTGGGCACACGGCAGGAAGTGAAGGCGCGCGCCAGCGTCGACGCACTGGCGAAGATGCAGACACCGCAGGCGAGGGTGGTCCGCGACGGCACTCTGACCGAGCTCGACGCCACCGAACTCATGCCGGGTGACGTCGTGCAGCTCGAGGCGGGTGACATCGTCCCCGCGGACGGCCGCCTGCTCACGACGGCCACCTTGGAGACGCAGGAGGCGGCACTGACGGGTGAGAGTGCACCCGTCGCGAAGGACCCCCAGACGCTCGGCACCATCGACGTTTCTCTCGGCGACCGCAGCAACATGGGCTTCCAGAACACCTCGGTCACCCGCGGCACCGCCACCATGGTGGTCACCGAGACGGGCATGCACACCCAGATGGGCCAGATCGCGTCGATGCTCTCTGCGGTCGCGCCGAGCAAGTCCCCGCTGCAGCGCGAACTGGACTCGCTCACCAAAGTACTCGGCGTCATCGCGTGGACTTCGGTGGCGATCATCGTGATCATCGGGGTGATTCGCGGACAGGACGTGACGACGCTTCTGCTGCTCGGCATTTCCATGGGGGTCTCCGCGATCCCGACCGGTCTGCCGACGTTCGTCCAGGCGATGCTGGCCTACGGCGCACGGCAGCTGGCCGACGCCAAGGCTATCGTGAAGAACCTCACGGACGTCGAGACGCTCGGCGCGACCAGCGTAATCAACTCGGACAAGACCGGCACGCTGACGATGAACCAGATGACCGTGCGGTCGTTGTACTTCCACTGCCGGTGGTACACCGTCGACGGTGAGGGTTACGCCAAGTCGGGGAAGATCACCCACGTCGCGGGCGAGGCGGTCCCGGATTTCACGCTGCTCGCGTACGGGTTGTGCCTCGACAGCGACGCCACGGTCTCCGGCACCGGAGAGGTCGTCGGCGACCCGACGGAAGCCGCGCTGGTGGTGCTCGCGGCGAAGATCGGTGTCGACGCCCCACTGACCCGGCGAACGTATCCGCGCGTCGCCGCCGTGCCGTTCGACTCCGCGTACAAGTTCATGGCGACGTTCCACCATCTCGAGGTCGATGGCAGAACTCAGTTCGTGGAACTGGTCAAGGGCGGGCCCGACGTGGTCCTGGCGCGGTGCGCGACCGCCTTCCGGACCGGCAGGCAGGAGGTCCCGCTCGACGAGGTCCGGGAGGAACTGACGGCAGCGAACCGGACGATGTCCGAGAAGGGACTTCGCGTGCTGGCCTTCGCGGTCCGCCGCCTCGACGGGCAGGAGGAGGCCGCGGTGGCCGACCCCATGTCCTACGTCGCGGACCTCACGTTCGTCGGCATGGTCGGCATCATCGACCCGCTTCGGCCGGAAGCGATCGAATCGGTGCGCACCGCCCACGAGGCCGGCATCGACGTCCGCATGATCACCGGCGACCACGCGATCACGGCATCCGCGATCGGCGCCGAACTCGGACTCGGACCGGGCGCGATCGGTGGTGCGGAACTGCAGGCCATGACCGATGAAGAACTGTCGGCGGCCCTCCCGAACCTGCACGTGTTCGGCCGCGTCACCCCTCAGGACAAACTGCGCCTGGCCGACATCATGCAGAAGAACGGCGCCGTCGTGGCGATGACCGGGGACGCCGTCAACGACGCAGCCGCACTGAAGAAGGCCGATATCGGCGTAGCCATGGGCTCGGGCAGCGAAGTCACCAAACAGGCGGGCAAGATGGTGCTCACCGACGACAATTTCGGGACCCTGATCACCGCGATCCGGTTGGGCCGCAACATCTACGACAAGATCGTGTCCTACATCCGATACCAGATGTCGAAACTGTTCTCGCTGGTGCTGCTGTTTCTCGTCGCGAGCATTTTCGACATCAACGACGGGGTCGCGCTCACCCCGCTGATGGTGCTGTTCCAGCACTTCTTCATCACGCTGTTCCCGGTCGCGGTCATCATGCTCGACCCGCCTGCACCGGATCTGATGAACAAGCCGCCCCGCGACCCGCGGATGCCGATCGCCAACCGGCGGGCGTTCGTGCAGTGGCTCGCATACGGCGTCCTGCAGTTCGCCGTCACGCTCGCCGCGATGCTCCTCGCGCCGGGCGAGATGAGCACGACCGAGGCGAACGTTCCCATGACGACGGCGTTCGTGGTGCTGTCGTTCGGTTCCATCCTCGCCGGGCTCGTCATGCGACGCGACCCGGAATCCGGGCTCACCCCACCGGTCCTCGGCGCACTGAAGATCCTCTCGATCCCGACCATCGTGACGGTGTTCGCGGTCGAGGCCGGGTTCCTCCAGGACCTCCTCATGACCACGTCGCTGACCGGCGGCCAGTGGCTCGCCTGCCTCGGGTGGTCACTGATCATCCCGATCGTCGTCGAAGCGGAGAAGGCGTTCCGGCGCCGGCGCCACCTCCACTCGGAGCCGCCCGCACCGATGACCGCCCCCGCCGCCGTCGACCCCCAGCGCGCACGCTGAGGCCCGGACCATGTCCTGGACAGGTAGCCTCGCGCAGTTGCCGGGCATCGCGACGGCCCGGGCGTACCACCGGGAGTGGCTGCGCCCCGACATCACCGCCGGGCTCGTCCTCACCGCCCTGCTCATCCCCGCCGGGATGGGGTACGCGGAGGCCGCCGGGTTGCCCGCCTACGCCGGCCTCTACGCCACGATCATCCCGCTCCTCGCGTATGCCCTGGTGGGGCCGTCGAAGATCCTCGTGCTCGGCCCGGACTCGTCGCTGGCGCCGCTCATCGCCGCGGCGGTACTGCCTCTCGCCGTGGCCGACGACCCGGAGAGCGCGCTCGCCCTCGCCGGAATCCTCGGCGTCCTCGTCGGCCTCATTCTCCTCGTCGGCGGATTCCTGCATCTCGGCTTCGTGACCGAACTGCTGTCGAAGCCCATCCGGCTCGGCTACCTCAATGCGATCGCGCTCATCGTCGTCGTCGGCCAACTGCCCAAGCTGCTCGGGTTCTCCGTCGACGCGTCCGGCCTCATCGGAGAGATCGGGGAGATCGGACAGTCCGTGATACAGGGCAACATCGACCCCGTCGCCGCCGCAGTGGGCATCGGCTCCCTCGCCGTCATCATCGGGTTCCGCATCTGGGTGCCCCGCATCCCCGGCGTCCTCGTGGCCGTGGTCGGCGCGATCATCCTGTCCGCCGCACTCGGACTCACCGACGACATCGGGATGGTCGGCGCCCTGCCCGCCGGCCTGCCGCTGCCGTCGTTCGGCGGTGTCGACTGGGGGGACGTGGGGAACCTCGTCGGCCCCGCGGCCGGTATCGCCCTGATCGCGTTCGCCGACACAGGCGTGCTGTCCCGCACGTTCGCCGCCCGGCACGGTGAAGACGTGAACGGCAGCACGGAGATGAAGGCGGTCGGCGTGGCCAACATCGCCGGTGGACTGTTCGGCGGGTTCCCCATCTCCGCCAGCGGGTCGCGCACCCCGGTGGCCGAACAGAGCGGCGCCCGCACCCAACTCGCCTGCGTCGTCGGAGCACTCGCCGTCCTGGTCTTCGTTCTCGTCGCCCCCGGGGTCACCACGTACCTCCCCGACGCGACACTCGGGGCCGTGGTGATCGTCGCCGCCACGGCGCTGGTCGATGTGAGTGGAATGATCCGGATGTGGCGCATGAGCACCGTGGAGTTCGGACTCGCCGTCGCGGCCTTCCTCGGGGTCGCTTTGGTGGGCGTGCTGCAGGGCATCCTCGTCGCGATCGGGCTGTCCTTCGTCGCGGTGGTCGCGCAGGCCTGGCAGCCGTACCGCACGGAACTCGTCCGGACGACCGACCGCCCCGGCTTCCATGACGTCGAACGCCACCCCGACGGCGTCCGCATCCCCGGGCTGGTGCTGGTGCGCTTCGACGCTCCCCTCTTCTTCGCCAACGGCGAGATCTTCGACGAATACGTGCGCTCGGTGGTGGCGACAGCGCCGAGCCCGGTCGAGTGGGTGGTCGTGGCCGCCGAGCCGATCACCGGTCTCGACACCACTGCCGTCGACGAACTGGTCGACCTCGACACGTATCTCGAGGGGAAACAGATCCGGTTGGCGTTCGCGGAGATGAAGGGTCCGATCAAGGACCGGCTCATCCGGTTCGGGGTGGGCGACAGGTTCGACGCGACACGCTTCTATCCCACCATCGACGCCGCCGTGGCCGCATTCCACAGTCGAGCCGATCACACCGGCGATCCGACCGACGACTGAACCGACCACAGGACGGGGTGCGACGCATGGATTCCTTCTGGACGATCTTCTGGCTCGGTGCCATCGCCTTCGCGTTCCTGGCGTATCTCCTGCTGCTGTTCGCGATCAGCGCCGACCTGTTCCGCGACGACCGGACATCGGGGTGGATGAAGGCGTTCTGGGTGTGTTTCCTGCTCCTCGTTCCGTTCGTGTCGGCACTGATCTACGTGATCCTGAAAAGCGACGGCATTGCCGAACGATCGAGTACCACCACCCTAATTCAGTCTCGGGGCGCCGACCCGGACGCAGGGTGAGGTCGGTACGCCGTCCGCCACAGTCGAACCCAGTCGAACGCCGGTGCAGCGGGACGCACCCCGGGCCTCGCCCTGGGCACCCGCACCCGCAAGGCGTCCGGTTCGATGGAGCACCGCACCGGAGTGCGGAGCAGGAGTGATTCGCCGTCGACTCCCACGGGGATCTCCGGTGTGTCGGCGTCTACGATCATCTCCATCGGTGTTTCCTGCGTCAGGCCGCGTACATTGGTGCGGCGCAGCAGACCGACCGCCTGTCTGGTGTTCGCCACCGACAGGGTGACCGCGCCGAGGACGCCGCGATCGAGACGGTCCCGGCGGCTCAGTCCCGCCAGATCACTGTTGCCGTAGGGATTGTTGCTCACCAGGACCGCCTGCGGCCCCTCCACGGCAGTCTCACCGATCCGCGCTACCAATCGAGGCCCGGCGTGCCCGGTGAGCAGATCGGGGAGCAGCGTCAGCACTGTCGCGGCCTTGTCGTCGCGGTATGCGGGACTGCGCACGATCTCGGCGTAGACCCCGAACGAGGCATTGTTGACGAAGGTTCGACCGTTGATGGTGCCGAGGTCGACGCGCAACTCGACACCGTCCCGGAGTGCGTCCAGCGATCGGGTCGGATCGGCGCGGTCGAGTCCGAGATCCATCGCGAAATGGTTGCGGGTTCCGGCACTGATCACGAGGAACGGCAGGTGGTGTTCGGCCGCGACCGCCGCCACGAGCGCCTGGGTCCCGTCTCCGCCCGCCACTCCCAGCAGATCGGCCCCTTTCGCGACGGCCTGCTGGGCCAGTGCGGTGACGTCGACGGTGGCCGGCCCTTCGAGCAGCACGACGTCGGCGCCCAGTTCTTCGGCTCTGCGCTTCAGGTCGAATTTCGCGACCTTCCCGCCACCGGAATGCGGATTCATGATCAGGAAAGGGTGCTGCGCGGGCGGGGCAGGGTATTCGGGCATGGTCGTCTCCGCACGTCTGCCACGCAAAGCGGCGCGGGCGCAGACGACGGCCAGCAGAGCGAGCACGTACGCGAGCAGCACCACCCACAGCAGGTGCGCGCGGATGAACAGCGTCAGCACGACGATCGGCGCGACGATCGCCACGCCCAGGGAGATCCACCTGAGTACTCCGCGCCGGGTGAGGAACCAGTACAACGCCGCCACCGTGACCACGACGCCACCGGTCCCCACGATGAGCAACGCCACGGTGCCCAGCACCCCGGCGAACAGGATGGGCACCGCCGCCGCACCGGCGGCGAACACGAACGCCACACGGGCCCACCACCGCCGGCCACGGTCGCCGGTATCGGGGATGCCTGATCTGTTCACGTGACTACCCCCTCGACGGCGGCGCGTACTTCCTCACAACGGTCCGACTTCCCGTCGTCATTCCATCTTCCGCCGTGCGCAGAGGCGATCGCAGCACATTGCACGTCTTGGGCTGCGGGTCTTCGCCGGCCGTCATGGGCCGGTTCCCGATAGGTCGCGTGCGCGCGGTCCCGTCGAAATATCCCGCCAGCCGACGAGCACCGTGTGCACGGCCTCGGCCCCGTGCAGCGGGTCGGGCGGTGCGGGCAGGTCGGCGGGGTAGATGAGGAACGGAGTGCTCTGCGGTCCGCCCATTCCGCCGTGTGAGCCGACCTGCTCCTCGAACGCCGCGACCTCGTCGGTGTCGGGCCAGTACGTGCCACCGACCATGATGTCGGCAACGTTGTCGAAGGTGTCGGTGCGTCGCACCTTGGCCAGCGCGTCAGGGCCCATCACCGCGAGCGGATTCTCGCCGGTGACCTCGCCGGTCTTCAGGTCGACCTGTCCGTGGGGCCCGAGCACCACGGACCCGCCCGGGGCGGCAACGAGCAGGAAACCGACCCCGGGATGCTCGCGCAGCCCGGTGAGCAGCCCGGGATGGGCAGCCTCGATGGCATTGACATCGGCGCGGCCGGGCAGGTGCGGGAAGTAGACCAGACCGAGATTGCCCGAGCCGAGCACAATCGGCTCGCCTGCGGAGGCGTGCGCCTCCTCGCCGGCCGTCGGCGAGTGCACGCTGGCCGCGGCGTAGCCGCGCCCCTCCGCCCCGGGCTGGTGGGAGACATCGGATTCGCGCTCGTACCAGTGGCGCTTCACCGCGACCGGTTCGCGCTGTGCGGCAAGCCGGATGACCAACTGCCCCAGAGTTTCCCCGTAGCGTTGCAGGAAGGTCGCGCCCTGGCTCTGCCCGTGATCGGACAGCACGACGACGCGGTAGGGCCGATCGGCCTGCTCCACCACGGCGAGCACCATCTCGACGACGTCGTCGAGTTTGGTCAGCACCGCCAGGGTCTCCGGCCGGGAAATTCCCGAGTGGTGCGACACCTCGTCATAACCGATCAGGTCGACGTAGACGACACTGCGCCCCTTGATCAGATCGCCGACCACCGCGGCGGCGGCGACGTCGGTGGCGAGCACGGTCGCGAACGCCCGCACGAACGGATAGACCCCGCCGCGCGGCACCCGCGGCTGGATGTCCTTTCGCTTCTGCCGCAGTGACTGGCGTAGCTCCCGTTGCAGTTCCGCGAACATCCGGATGAACGTGCGCAGCGCGCTCGCCGGGTCGGCGAAATAGTCGCTGTAGCCCGCACCGCCCCCGAGGCGGGCACCGCGCATGCGACTGACGACGAGCACGTTGTCCTGCGCGCCGCCGGTGAACAGGTTGCCGCGGCTCGCGCCGTCGTGCGCCAGCAGGCCGGGGATGTCCGTTCGTTCGAGTTCGCGCTGCTCGTTGTCGGCCGGGTTGCTGAACACCGAAATGTGCTCGGTCGTCTTGTCGTACCAGCGAAACGCCGGCACGTTGTGGTTGGAACCGTGCAGCACGCCCAGCTGGGTCGCACCCGTCTGACTGCTCCAGTCGGTGTGCCACGGCACCAGCCGGTGAGTCTCGCGCACCAACTTCGCCAGCCCGGGCGTGACGCCGTCGGCGATCGCGCGGCGCAGCACGTCGTAACCGAGGCCGTCGATCTGGATACACAACAGCCCCGGGGACGCGTCGACGAGCGCGGCGTTGCGACGCAACCGAAACCGCTGTCGGCGCACCTGCATCAGTCGGTACGCGGTATCGGAGCGGGACGCGATCGCGCCCGAAATCACGGAGGTGAACAACGAGAGCAGCGCCGCGAGGTAGAACGCATCGCGCGGCTGGTCCACCGACGCGACCGGTACCAGGTACAGCGTCAACAGCATGATCACACCGCCTGCGAGGAACACCCCGACGAACAGCAGCACCGGGCCGATCCACGACATGAACCGCATCATCACCGGCCACAGCGCGGCGTTGAGCAGGCCGAACACCAATGCGAGCACCAGCGCGGCCGGGAGCGTAGGTAGCGGAGCGAAGCTCGATTGGTCCAGGACGATGCCGCGGAGGATGCGGTCGAGCACGATGATCGCGAGCGCCGACGACCCCCAGAGCACGAAGAACTCGACGAGCACCCGCACCACGCCGCCCACCGTGCGCATCGCACCGCCTTTCGTCATCTGGAATCGTAAGGGTGTGAACGCAACGCCGTGGTCGGATGCCACCGCATCCGGGGTGCGCTGGCTCGGACATGCCAGCGCGCTGATCGTGGACCGCGGGACGGTCGTCCTGACCGATCCGGTGCTGACCGACCGCGTCGCGCACCTACGTCGTCGCCGAGGGCCCGCGCCGACCGGGCCGCACGTGCGTAACCCGGACGCCGTCCTGCTCTCGCACCTGCACGCCGACCACACCCACCTGCCGTCGCTGCGGCTGCTCGATCCGGACGTCCCGATCGTGGCCCCGTGGCGGGCGATCGACGGCCTGCCCGCGCTGCGCCAGTTCGCCGACCGCCTGGTGCTGCTGCGACCCGGCGACGAGACAAGGATCGGCAAGGTCACGGTGCGCGCCGTCCCCGCCCGACACGACGGCCGGCGCTGGCGGCGCGGCCCGGAGCTCGCGCCCGCGATCGGGTACGTCGTCGAGGGGGACCGGCGGACCTATTTTGCCGGTGACACCGACCTGTACCCGGACCTCGCCGACCACGTCGGCCCCGTGGACCTCGCGCTGCTACCCGTCGGGGGCTGGGGTCCGACACTCGGCAAGGGTCACCTCGACCCGTCTCGGGCCGCGGTCGTCGCGCGTCTGGTGGAGGCGGGACTGGCGGTGCCGATCCACTACGGCACACTGTGGCCGGTCGGCCTCGACGCCGTGCGCCCCCGGTTGTTCTTCGGTCCGGGCGCCGAGTTCGTCCACCACGCCGAGCGGGCGGGTGTCGTTGCGGTGGAGTTGCATCCGGGTGACGAACTCGGCATGTGAACTCGGTTGCCCTGAAACCCTGCCGATCGACGGGTAATTGCACTCCGGAGCACAAAGACGACCAATGTGCTCTGGTCGGCTCCTCGATCGGCGGAAACTGGAAGATGGTGTTCCGGGCGGTCCCGACCTGGGACCCCGAACGGATCCGAGCGCAGCCGACGACGAGAAACGGGCGGTGACGGTGGCCGAGGACGGCGTGCGAAGTCTCTCCCGACGTGCGCGGGTGCGTGTGCTGGTGCCGGCGGTACTGCGCCCGGTGTGCGCCACGGTGGTGCTGGTGAGCGCATATTTCCTGCTGCCCTTCACCACGGTGGACAACCTGCGCACCGTGTCCATGGTGGTCGGTGGTCTCGCTGTGGTCTGCGCGGTGTACGTCTGGCAGATCCGCAGGGTGCTGCGTGCCGAGTACCCGGTCGCGCAGGCAGTAGAGGCGTTGGCCGTCACCGTGGGGGTCTACCTCGTCGCCTACGCGACGACGTACTTTCTGCTCTCGTACTCGGGGCCGGACAACTTCGACGAAGCGCTGACCCGCCTCGACGCCCTCTATTTCACCTTGACGGTGTTCGCCACGGTCGGGTTCGGTGACATCGTGGCCACCACGGAGGCCGCGCGGGCGGTGGTGTCGGCACAGATCATCGGCAATCTGATCCTGATCTCGTTGGGCATCCGTGTGCTGACAGCCTCGGTTCGCTGGCGGCGGAAGCCCTAGAGCGTCTCCTCGTAGCCCGGCTTCCATGTCGCGACAGCCCAGATCACGAACACGTCCAGCACGATCATCACGACCGACCACCACGGGTAGTGGGGCAGCCAGAGGAAATTGGCGAGGAGGGAGAGAGCACAGATCACCATGGCGCCGACACGGGCCCATGTCGCCCCGGTGAACAACATGACACCGACGGCTGCAACGATCACACCGAGCACCAGGTGAATCCAGCCCCACGCGGTCGTGTCGAACTGGTAAATGTACTCGGGACCAGCGACGACGAGGTCGTCCTGCATGAGCGCCGAGACGCCCGAGAGCACATGGAGAATTCCGATAGTGAGCAAAACTATCGCCGCCACCATGGACGTCGCGGCCGCGACCCCCTGCTTGACCAACGACTCGTCGGACATCGCGATCCCCTTCCCGGACATACATTGGCCTGCAAATATTTTCCGTCGCCGCGTAGAGCGAGGTCAATACGCGTACGTCCGGGCATCTTCCAGACAAAGGGTGAACCGACGGGGGATACTTACTTACGCCAGTTCATTTCGTACGGTGACGAAAGAGGAACGGTCATGTCCGATGAATCGCTGGTCAAGCAAGGTGTAGCAAAGGGAACGTCGATGGGCGGGGCGGTTCTTCTCGTCACCGTCGGCGTGCTCGAATTCTTCCAGGGGATCTCCGCGATAGCCAAGGACGACGTGATCGTCGTCGGCATCGAGTACACCTACCAATTCGACGTCACTACATGGGGATGGATTCATCTCGTGCTCGGCGTGATCGTTGCGGCCGTCGGTGTGGCACTGTTCACCGGGGCCACCTGGGCACGTGTCGGCGCGATGGTGCTGTGCGCCTTGTCGATCCTCGTCAACTTCCTGTGGCTGCCCTACTACCCCGTGTGGGCAATCACGATCATCGCGCTGAACGCCGTCGTGATCTGGGCGGTCGCCACCTGGAACCCCGAAGTGATCTGATCCGCAATGGAAGACGGCACGAGCACCGGCCCACTCGACAAGGACGAACGCACCGAACTCCTCCGGTTGCGCGACGAGGTGGCAACGCTGCGCGGACAGGCCGCGGGCGCCGCCGCCGGTGTTCCGGCAGAACCGGTCGCCCGCCCACCCCGGAACGGATTGCGCTGGACGGCCGTCACGATTCTGCTGGTCCTGGTCGCCGTTCTCGCACTCGCGTCGGTCACCGCACGCTTCACGAGAAGTCAGATCCTCGACACCGACCGCTACGTGAGCACGGTCGCCCCCCTCGGTGCGAATCCGGCCCTCCAGGCGGACATCACGAACCAGATCACCGACGAGATCTTCACTCGAGTCGACGTCGAGGGGCTCACCAAGGACGCACTCGAAGCACTGACCGACGTCTCGAATCTCGCAGCGAACGCTCCCCGGCTGGACGCGGCCGTGATCGGCCTCGCACCGGTGATCACGAGCCAGGCAAAGAACTTCGTCCACGACACCGTCAGCTCACTCGTGCAGTCCCAGCAGTTCGAGGACCTCTGGATCCAGGCGAACCGTTCGGCGCACAACGCGCTCGTGGCGGTGATGACGGGGAACTACGGTCTCAGCTCGGTGGAGGTCGACCAGAGCGGCACCGTCAGCATTTCTCTGGGCACCGTCATCGAGAATGTGAAGGCCGCGCTGACCGAGCGTGGTTTCGCGTTCGCCGACAAGATCCCCGCGGTCGACAAGCAATTCGTGCTGTTCCAGTCCCCCGAACTGGTGAAGGCGCAGCGCGCCGTCAATGCCCTCGACAAGGCGTCGGCGATCCTGCCGTGGCTGGGAATCGCCTGCGCCGCCGCCGCGGTCGCCGTCGCCCCCACCGGCCGACGGCTGCGCGCGCTCTCCCTCGCCGGCCTGTCCATCGCCCTGGGAATGCTCGTCCTCGCGATCGGGATTCTCGTCGGACGCGCCATCTACCTCGACAGCGTCCCACCCGACATCCTGTCGCCCGACGCGGCGGCAGCGGTCATCGACACCGTCCTGGTACCGCTGCGGACGAGCCTGCGTGCGGTCGCCGTCCTCGGTCTGGTGATCGCGATCGGCGCCTTCCTCGTCGGCGGATCGGCGTCCGCGACCGCAGTGCGTCGCGGCTATGGGCAGGCACTGGACTTCGCCCGCAAGTCCGGCGCCGGCCGACCGCCGAACGAAGTGGAACGGTGGGCCAACCAGCTTCGGGTTCCGCTGCGCTGCGCCATCATCGGCGTCGCGGCTCTGCTGCTGATGTTCTGGCGCTACCCCACCGGACTGGTCGTATTGTGGATCGTATTCATTGCCCTCCTCGCGCTGGCGGCACTCGAACTGCTCATCCGCCCGGCCCGCACGGCCACCGCGCAGGACGACGGGACGAAGGAGGACTCGGGATCTACGCCGGTGCCTTCGTCTTGAGCGCCTGACCCCGAAACGTTCTGCGATACGCCGACGGTGGGACGCCGAGCACGGCGCCCATGTGCTGACGCAGTGACACCGCCGTCCCGAAGCCGACCTCGCGGGCGATGACGTCGACGGACAGGTCGGTGGTCTCGAGGAGTTGCCGCGCGCGGTCGACCCGGTGAGTGATCAGCCAGCGGTTCGGGGTGGTGCCGACCTCTTCACCGAACCGCCGCGTGAACGTGCGGACACTCATGTTCGAGTGCGCGGCCATTCGGTTCAGCGTCAGTGACTCACCCAGCCGATCCAGCGCCCAGTCCCGGGTGGCCGCGGTGGACTCGGCCGTGGTCTCCGGGATCGGCCGCTCGATGTACTGCGCCTGCCCGCCGTCGCGCCACGGTGGGACGACGCATCGGCGCGCCACCTGATTGGCGACGTCGGAGCCGTGGTCGCGGCGCACGATGTGGAGGCAGAGGTCGAGTCCGGCCGCGACGCCTGCCGACGTGAGGATGTGCCCCTCGTCGACGAACAGCACGTCGGGATCGACCCGGACCTGCGGATAGGTGCGCTGGAAGTGTTCGGCGTTGCGCCAGTGTGTGGTGGCGCGCAGACCGTCGAGAAGCCCCGCCGCGGCGAGGATGTAGGAGCCGGTGCAGATGGAGACGTAGCGCGTGCCGGGCCGGACGAAGGCGAGGGCCGCCTCCAGGTTCGCGGGCAGACGCCCGTCGTCGTAGGCCGGGCCGAGTTCGTAGGACGCGGGGATCACGACCGTGTCGGCCTCGGCCAACAATTCGGGCCCGTGATCGACGGACACCGAGAAATCGGCGTCCGAACGCACGGGCCGTCCATCGGCCGTGCAGGTCTGCACGTCGTACAGCGGATTCCCGTCGGCGTCGTGCGCTCGGCCGAAGACCCGCGACGGAATGCCGAGTTCGAACGGGATCACCCCGTCCAGGGCGAGCACGACCACCCGATGGCGTTCGACCATGGCCAGATTCTTTCGCATGTTGTCATTCTGGCAGCTTTCCCAGGGCGGGGCACACCCACCAGACTTGCCTGGTGACTTCCGAGATCGCGCCGCCCGGCCCGCCCGCGCCGCTCACCGACACGCGCCCGCCGCGCCTCCACTACGCCTGGCTGGTCGCCGCCGTCGCGTTCCTCGCCCTCGTGGGGGCCGCCAGCTTCCGGGCGGCGCCCTCGATCCTGATCGACCCCCTGCACGAGGACTTCGGCTGGTCGCGGGCGAGCATTTCCTCCGCCGTGTCGATCAACCTGGTGCTGTACGGACTGACCTCGCCGTTCGCGGCGGCACTCATGGAACGCTTCGGCATGCGGCGGGTGGTCACCGCGGCGCTGGTCCTGGTGTCCGCCGGCAGCGGACTGACCGTCTTCATGACCGCCACCTGGCAACTCGTGCTGATGTGGGGCGTGCTCGTCGGGCTGGGCACCGGGTCGATGGCGCTCGCCTTCGTGGCCACCGTCGTCGACCGCTGGTTCGTCGCCCGCCGCGGCCTCGTCACCGGCATCCTCACCGCGGGCAGCGCCGCCGGACAGCTGGTGTTCCTGCCGATCCTCGCGATGGTCGCCGAGCACTACGACTGGCAGACCGTGGCGCTGACGGTGTCGTTCGCGGCCCTCGCCGTCGTGCCGCTGGTCCTCGTGTTCCTGCGCAACCGGCCGTCCGACGTCGGGACGGTGCCGTACGGCGCCGGACCCGACTACGTCGCGGAACCACCCGCCCCGACCGGTCGCGGCGGCGCGGCGGGCCGGGCCGTGACGGTGCTGGTGTCGGCGGCGCGGACCCGGGTGTTCTGGCTGCTGGCCGGTACGTTCGCCATCTGCGGGGCGAGCACCAACGGACTCGTCGGAACCCACTTCGTTCCGGCCGCGCACGACCACGGCATGCCGGTGACGGCGGCGGCGAGCCTGCTGGCGGTGATCGGGATCTTCGACGTGATCGGCACCATCGCGTCGGGGTGGTTCACCGACCGGTTCGATTCACGCAAGCTCCTCGGCATCTACTACCTACTGCGCGGGATCTCGCTGATGCTGCTGCCGATCCTGTTCGCGAACACGGTGCACCCGCCGATGATCGCGTTCGTCATCTTCTACGGACTCGACTGGGTTGCGACCGTACCCCCGACGGTTGCTTTGTGCCGCAAACACTTCGGCGGCGACGCACCCATCGTGTTCGGCTGGGTGCTGGCGTCGCACCAGATCGGCGCCGGCATCGTGGCGTTCCTCGCGGGATTCGTGCGCGACCAGTTCGGTGGATACGACTCCGCGTTCTACGTCGCGGGCGGACTGTGCGCGATCGCCGCCGTGATGTCTCTGGCCATCGTCGCGAAACCCCGCAAGGTGGCGGCCGAGCTCGGTTGACCTCCGCCGAAACCACTCCCCCGGGCGGCCCCGGTTCCTAAGATCGATATATGGCAGCTCAGCGTGCGTCGGACGAGGTCATTGACCGCTCCAAGATCGAGAATCGGGCTCCGTCGGTAGCCGCATTGTTCGTGGATCGGGTGGCCCACTCACCCAACCGCGAAGCGTTCCGATACGTCGACGCGGCGGACCCGAAGAAGTGGTCCAGCGTCACCTGGTCCGAGGCGGGCGACCGTGTGCGCAACCTCGCGGCCGGACTCATCGTCCTCGGCGTGCAGGCCGAGCAGCGGGTGGCGCTGGCTTCCGCCACCCGCTACGAATGGGTGCTCGCCGACCTGGCCGTCATGTGCGCCGGCGCCGCCACCACCACGGTGTATCCCACCACCACGGCCGGCGACGTCGCCTACATCGTCGCCAACTCCGGCAGCCGCGTCGTCTTCGCCGAGGACGACGTACAGCTCGCCAAGCTGCGGGAGAACCGCGGCGAACTCGGCGACGTCGAGAAGGTCGTCCTCATCGACGGCAGTCCCGGAGACGACGACTGGGTGATCACGTTCGACCAGCTGCACGACCTCGGCGAGGAACTGCTCGCCGAGACCCCCGACGCCGTGCACGACCGGATCGAGGCGATCGGCCCCGACGACCTCGCCACCCTGATCTACACGTCCGGCACCACGGGCAGGCCCAAGGGTGTGCGGCTCTCGCACTCGGCGTGGACGTACGTGGCGGCCGCGATCGACGCCACCGGCATCCTCGACGCCGACGACCTGCAATACCTGTGGCTCCCGCTGTCCCACGTGTTCGGGAAGGTCCTGCTCACCCTGCCGTTGCAGATCGGTTTCGCGACGGCGGTCGACGGGCGCGTCGACAAGATCGTCGAGAATCTCGCGGTGGTCAAACCGACGTTCATGGGCGCGGCACCCCGCATCTTCGAGAAGGCGTACGCGCGGATCGTCTCCACCGTGCGCGAGGAAGGTGGAGTGAAGGAGAAGATCTTCGACTGGGCCATCGGCGTCGGACTGCGGGTGTCGAAGGCCAAGCAGGCGGGCAAGAGTCCCTCGATGCTCGACTCCGTCCAGCACGCCGTCGCGGATCGGCTGGTGTACAGCACGATTCGCGAACGGTTCGGTGGCCGCCTGAAGTTCTTCATCTCCGGCTCCGCGGCGCTCAATCGTGATGTCGCGCAATGGTTCGACGCCGTCGGCATCGTCGTCCTCGAAGGGTACGGACTGTCCGAGACCAGTGCCGCATCGTTCGTCAACCGCCCGTCGGCCTACCGGTTCGGCACCGTCGGCTGGGCCATCCCGGGCACCGAGACCCGGATCGGCGACGACGGCGAGATCCTCATCAAGGGTCCCGGCGTCATGAGCGGATACCACGAGAACCCCGAAGCCACAGCCGAAGCGCTCACCGACGACGGCTGGTTCCGCACCGGCGACATCGGCGAAATGGACGAGGCCGGCTACCTGCGGATCACCGACCGCAAGAAGGACATGTTCAAGACGTCCAACGGCAAATACGTCGCACCCTCCGCGGTGGCGGCCACGTTCAAGGGCATCTGCCCCTACGTCGGTGAACTCATCGTCGACGGCGAAGGGAAGTCGTACTGCGTCGCCCTGATCTCCCTCGACGCGGAATCGATCGGCGAATGGGCGAAGAATCACGACCTGGGCGGCAAATCGTTCGCCGAGATCGCGAACGCCCAAGAGACCCGCAACCTGATCGGCGGTTACGTCGAAGAACTCAACGCCGGACTGAACCGGTGGGAGCAGATCAAGAAGTTCCGCATCCTCGACCGGGAACTCACCGTCGAGAACGGCGAGATCACACCGAGCATGAAGCTCAAGCGCAAGGTCGTGATGACCAATTTCTCCGACGAACTCGAAGATCTCTACAACTGAGTTGACCCTCACGCGACGTCAGGCTGCACGGTAGAGGACGTGAGCGAGAAACACACGGTCGGCGTGGTCGCCAGGCTGGTCGGAGTGAGCGTGCGCACTCTGCACCACTACGACGAGATCGGCCTGGTCACGCCGTCCGACCGCACATCCGGTGGGTACCGCAGCTATTCGGACGCCGACGTGGAACGTCTGCACCGCGTGCTGACGTACCGCGAACTGGGTTTCCCCCTCGAGGAGATCGCAGCCCTCCTCGACGACCCGGACGTCGATGCCCTCGCGCATCTACGGCGACAGCACGCGTTGCTGAGCGAACGGATCGATCGCTTACACGAGATGGCTGCTGCCGTGGAGAAGATGATGGAGGCGAAAAGCATGGGCATTCAGCTCACCCCCGAAGAGCAGAACGAAATCTTCGGCGACAACTGGCCGGGCGAGGAGTACGCCGCCGAGGCCGAAGAGCGCTGGGGCGACACCGACGCGTGGAAGCAGTCCCAGCAGCGGTCCGCGAAGATGAGCAAGGAGGACTGGAAGCGAATCAAGGCCGAGGGAGACGCATTCGAGGCGTCGCTCGCGCAGGCGATGGCCGACGGTGTCGAACCCGGATCCGATCGGGCCAACGCCCTCGCCGAGGAACACCGCGCCGGCATCGAACGGTTCTACGACTGCGATCACGCAATGCAGGTGAACCTCGCCGAGATGTACCTCGCCGACGACCGCTTTCGCCGGCACTACGACGACGTCGCCCCCGGTCTGGCGCAGTACGTCCGGGACGTCATCGTCGCGAATGCGGAGCAGCAGTAGCGGGAACGGAGCGAACTCGACGACGCACCGTCGTCGAGTTCGCTCCGTTTGTCAGCACTATCCTGAAACCATGTCCGATGCGCAGCGTCCCAGCCCCAGTCAGTACGTCGGGTATCTGTTCGGTCGCACGCTGCCGGATTCGATGCAGGACTGGGTCCGCAACGACCTCGTCGGGCCGGGAGCCTCGGTGCGGTACGTCCTCCGTTTCATGCTTCCCGTCGTCGCGGTGCTGGCGTTGTTCCTCCTCATCCCCGGTCCGATCTGGATTCCGCTGGCGATGATGGCCCTTCTGCTGCTCCCGCTGCTCTACTTTGCGGTCGCGCTGATGAACATCTACCGTCGCCACCGTCTGCTCAGTCACGGCCTCGATCCGGACCTCCTCAATGCGAAGGCGCAGCGTCGCGCCGACCGCACGCGCGAGGACTACGAGCGCCGCCACGGCCGCACCGAGGACCAGTAGCAGCAGCGTGATGCATCACACCCTCGCCGCGAGAGTGATGCAGCGCACGTGAACGATCGATAAGTAATGCGTTAAAGTGGCGGCGTCCGAGTGGGTAATCCCACGAACCGCGTACCCCACAGGGTGCAGCGCTGGTTCCGACAGCCTCGACGGGAAGAGCAGTCATAGATGACAGTCACAGATTCGGCGGTCACGCCCGATATTCACACGACGGCGGGAAAGCTCGCCGACCTGCGTAATCGTCAGGCCGAGGCGCAGCACCCGAGCGGTGAAGCCGCGGTCGAAAAGGTCCACGCCAAAGGCAAGCTCACCGCCCGCGAACGCATCACCGCACTGCTCGACGACGGCAGCTTCGTCGAACTCGACGCCCTCGCCCGGCACCGCTCGGTGAACTTCGGCCTCGCCGACAACCGCCCCGTCGGCGACGGCGTCGTCACCGGCTACGGCACCGTCGACGGCCGCGACGTCTGCGTGTTCTCCCAGGACGCCACCGTCTTCGGCGGCTCCCTCGGCGAAATCTACGGCGAAAAAATCGTCAAGGTCATGGACCTCGCCCTCAAGACCGGCCGCCCCCTGATCGGCATCAACGAAGGCGCCGGCGCCCGCATCCAGGAAGGCGTCGTCTCCCTCGGCCTGTACGGCGAAATCTTCCACCGCAACGTCCAGGCCTCCGGCGTCATCCCGCAGATCTCCCTGATCATGGGCCCCGCCGCCGGCGGCCACGTCTACTCCCCCGCCCTGACCGACTTCGTCGTCATGGTCGACCAGACCTCCCAGATGTTCGTCACCGGCCCCGACGTCATCAAAACCGTCACCGGCGAAGACGTCACCATGGAAGACCTCGGCGGCGCGCACACCCACATGGTCAAGTCCGGCGTCGCCCACTACGTCGCCTCCGGCGAACAGGACGCCCTCGACTACGTCAAGGACCTGCTGTCCTACCTACCCAGCAACAATCAGGCCGCGGCCCCCCGGATGCTGCCCACCGACCCGATCACCGGGTCCATCGAAGACTCCCTCACCGCCGAGGACCTCGAACTCGACACCCTCATCCCGGACTCGGCGAACCAGCCCTACGACATGCACGAGGTCATCCGCCGCATCCTCGACGACGACGAATTCCTCGAGGTCCAGGCCGAACGGGCCGGCAACATCGTCGTCGGCTTCGGCCGCGTCGACGGCCGCTCCGTCGGGATCGTCGCCAACCAGCCCACCGTGTTCGCCGGCTGCCTCGACATCGACGCCTCCGAAAAAGCCGCCCGCTTCGTGCGCACCTGCGACGCATTCAACGTCCCCATCATCACCCTCGTCGACGTCCCGGGCTTCCTGCCCGGCACCGACCAGGAATACAACGGCATCATCCGCCGCGGCGCGAAACTGCTCTACGCCTACGGGGAGGCCACCGTCGGGAAGATCACCGTCATCACCCGCAAGGCCTACGGCGGCGCCTACGACGTGATGGGCTCCAAGCACATGGGCGCCGACCTCAACCTGGCCTGGCCCACCGCCCAGATCGCCGTCATGGGCGCGTCCGGCGCCGTCGGATTCGTCTACCGCAAACGCCTCCTCGAGGCCGCCAAGAACGGCGACGACGTCGACGCGCTGCGCCTGCAACTGCAACAGGAATACGAGGACACCCTCGTCAACCCGTACGTCGCCGCCGAACGCGGCTACGTCGACGCCGTCATCCCCCCGTCCCACACCCGCGGACAGATCGTGGCCGCCCTGCGCCTGCTCGAACGCAAAATGGTCACCCTCCCGCCCAAGAAGCATGGGAACATCCCCCTATGACCGCGGAATTGGTGGTCGACGAGGTGCTCGACGAGATCGCGCTGGGCGCCGGCATCGCCGAGGAGCCGCCGGCGGCGCCGGCCGTGACGTTCACAGGCAACCCGAGCGACACGGACATCGCCGCGGTGCTCGCAGTGTTCGCTGCGATCGCCTCGTCCGGTTCCGCGGCGGAAGCGCCCGCGTCCGATAACGATTCGTGGGGCACTCCCGCCCTCATTCTGCGTCGGCAAGTAGCCGCCGCTGCCGTCCTGGTCAACGCAGGCTACTGAAACTGTAGAAAAGGGAAGACATTTCGATGAGTAGTGCACGTATTTCCAAGGTGCTCGTCGCGAACCGCGGTGAGATTGCAGTGCGGGTGATCCGGGCCGCAGCCGATGCCGGCCTGGCCAGCGTCGCCGTCTACGCCGAACCCGACGCCGACGCCCCGTTCGTGCGCCTGGCCGACGAAGCATTCGCCCTCGGCGGGCAGACCTCCGCCGAGTCCTACCTGGTGTTCGACAAAATTTTGGACGCCGCCCGCAAGTCCGGCGCCGACGCCATCCACCCCGGCTACGGCTTCCTCTCCGAAAACGCCGACTTCGCCCAGGCCGTGATCGACGCCGGCCTGATCTGGATCGGCCCCTCCCCGCAATCGATCCGCGACCTCGGCGACAAGGTCACCGCCCGGCACATCGCCGAAAAGGCCAAGGCCCCGATGGCCGCCGGCACCAAGGACCCGGTCAAAAACGCCGACGAGGTCGTCGCCTTCGCCCAGGAATACGGGGTCCCCGTCGCCATCAAGGCCGCGTTCGGCGGCGGCGGCCGCGGCATGAAGGTCGCCCACACCATCGAGGAAATCCCCGAACTGTTCGACTCCGCCACCCGCGAGGCCGTCGCCGCGTTCGGCCGCGGCGAATGCTTCGTCGAACAGTATCTGGACAAGGCCCGCCACGTCGAAGCCCAGGTCATCGCCGACCAGCACGGCAACGTCATCGTCGCCGGCACCCGCGACTGCTCCCTGCAACGCCGCTTCCAGAAACTCGTCGAGGAGGCCCCCGCCCCGTTCCTCACCGACGACCAACGCCACCGCATCCACACCTCCGCCAAGGCCATCTGCAAGGAGGCCGGCTACTACGGCGCCGGCACCGTCGAATACCTGGTCCAGGGCGACACCGTCTCCTTCCTCGAGGTCAACACCCGCCTGCAGGTCGAACACCCCGTCACCGAGGAAACCGCCGGCCTCGACCTGGTCCTGCAGCAGTTCAAGATCGCCAACGGCGAACACCTCGACCTCACCGAGGACCCCACCCCCCGCGGGCACTCCTTCGAATTCCGCATCAACGGCGAGGACGCCGGCCGCGGCTTCCTGCCCGCCCCCGGCCCGGTCACCAAGTTCGTCCCGCCCACCGGCCCCGGTGTGCGGATGGACTCCGGCGTCGAAACCGGCAGCGTGATCGGCGGCCAGTTCGACTCCATGCTCGCCAAACTGATCGTCACCGGCGCCACCCGCGACGAGGCCCTGGCCCGCGCCCGCCGCGCCCTCGCCGAATTCCAGGTCGAAGGACTGGCCACGGTCATCCCGTTCCACCGGGCCATCGTCTCCGACCCCGCCTTCATCGGCGACGGCACCTCCTTCGACGTCTACACCAAGTGGATCGAAACCGAATGGGACAACCAGGTCGAACCGTTCACCGGTAACCAGCCGATCGACGAGGACGAGACCGGGCCCCGGCAGAACGTCGTCGTCGAGGTCGGCGGCCGCCGCGTCGAGGTGTCCCTGCCCGGACAGTTCACCCTCGGCACCGGCGCCGGTGCCGCACCCGGGGCGGTCCGCAAGAAGCCCAAGGCCCGCACCCGCGGCGGCGCCCACGGCGGCGCCGCCTCCGGTGACGCCGTCACCGCCCCCATGCAGGGCACCGTCGTCAAGGTCGCCGTCGAAGAAGGCCAGCAAGTCGCCGAGGGCGACCTCATCGCCGTCCTCGAGGCCATGAAGATGGAAAACCCCGTCAACGCCCACAAGGCCGGCACCGTCACCGGCCTCGCCGTCGAACCCGGCGCCGCCATCACCCAGGGCACCGTCCTTGCTGAGTTGAAATAGCTTGTGAGTACTTGTCAACCGCCCGCGGTTGACAAGTACTCACGGGTGGCGGCCGTGCATGGCGGCCGTCACCCGCGCCGCGGCGTCGCGGACCAATTCACCGATCTCCGCCGTGCGCACACCCGACATCGGCCGGGACGCGTCGGCGACACACAGCACGACCGCGGGTTGACCGTCACGGTCGAATGCCGCGGCATTGATCGACAGCGGCTGGTAGCTGCCCTCAGGGTCGATGTCACCGACCACGGCATCCGCCGACAACAGTGTGCGCGCCTCTCGCAGCGCGACGGTCGAGCGATGCCCGCCCACACCGCGACCGCGGAGTTCCGACACGGCATCCGCAAGCGAATGCTGTTGCTGATCCATGCATTCCATCGCGTATCCGCGCTCCCGGACGAGCGCGAGGGCCGGCTCGTACGTCGCCCGCAGCACGTCCACCTCGACACCCAGATTCTGCCCGCCGAGCGCATACCATTCCTCGCGCTGCTCCGGCGGATACCAGGCCGCGATCCCCGAACCGATGGGCGGCGCGAGCAGCACCTTGTCGCCGAGCCGCAGGCCCAGGGTTCCGCGTCGACCCCCCACCGGCTGCACCACCTCGGCGACCACCACGTCGCTTCCCGATTGCACGAACGCGATGGACGCCATGTCCGACGCGTCGGCCAGTTCGTGCATCACCGACCGCGCGAGGTCGACGACGTCCGTGGCCGTCGTCGCTGCACGTCCGATGGGGATGAGCGCGGGGCCGAGACGGTAGGTCTTGCGGGTGGGGTGCCGGATGAGCCACCCCGCCTCGGTCAGGGCCACGACCATCGGGTAGCAGGTCGCCTTCGCAACACCCAGGTGCCTGGCGATGTCGGCGAGGCTGCGGGGCGTCTCCGGTTCGTCAGCGAGGAGTTCCGTCAGCATCACGATCCGGTCGGTCTGCGGTGAATTTCGCGCCATGTGTTTGCATAATGCCACTCTGGCGTCGCACTGTGAACGGCGTTACAGTCGAATCGTCTGAACGATCGCTAAATTACGTGGACCTCCGTCACAGCCGCTGCAGGAAGTGAAACCCATGAAACGCTTCGATCTACGTCGCCGGACCGACCGACTCGATCCCGAGACGCAGTACGAAGAGATCGCTCGCATTCTCGCCACGCAGGAATTTCCCTGGGACATCAACCAGGCCCTCAGCTTCGCACTGTTCCGGACGTACGCCGTGCCGACCATCGGGCGGTTGCTGTTCGAGACGGGTGAATTCACCGAACGCGTGCAGAAGCGCTACGACGACACCGGCCTGATCCTCGACGCCGTCCTCGAACACGGCCTCACCAGCGATCCCGGTCGCGCCGGGATCCGCCGGATGAACCAGATGCACGGCTCCTACGACATCTCCAACGACGACATGCGGTACGTGCTGTCGACGTTCGTGGTGACCCCGGTGCGCTGGATCGACGACTTCGGCTGGCGGAAACTCACCCGCAACGAGATCGTCGGATCGACCAACTACTACCGTGCGCTCGGCAAGTACATGGGCATCAAGCAGATTCCCGAGACGTTCGAGGCGTTCGAGAAATTCCTCGACGACTACGAGCGTGAACACTTCCTCTTCGACGAGGGTGGCCGCGCCGTCGCCGACTCGACGCTCGCACTCCTCTGCACGTTCCCGCCGAACAACCTCGCGCCCGCCGCCCTGATCAAGCGATTCTCCTGGGCGCTCATGGACGATCCGCTTCTCGACGCGTTCGCCTACCGGAGGCCGTCCCGCCTCGCGCGAACTCTGTCGCGGGGTGCGCTGAAGGCCCGCGCCCGCCTCGTCCGGTTCTACCCCGTGCGCACGGTGCCCAAGTTCGCCCGCGACCTCCCCAACATTCGCAGCTACCCGACCGGGTACGAAGTGGAGAAACTGGGCACCTTCCCCAGAACCTGCCCGGTACAGCACACCAACGGTACGGTCGCGCGGGAAAACACCGCATCCTGAACCGCTTTGGAGGTGTGATCGACGGAAAGCCGTGTGTTCGAACTATTCTCGGACACTCGGCGAATGGCGGCGGGTATCACGTGGTTCTGCCGTAACGTGGCTGCGCGTAGAGACCGTCGACAGGAAGGGATTGTGTGCACTTCTCGCGAGGGACCCTGACCATTGCCGCACTGGCAGGAGCGGCCTCACTCGCTCTGGCGCCCACGGCAACCGCCGCAACCACCTATCAGATCTCCGTCGTTCCGCCGCTCGGGACCGTCTACGCCAACAATCTGGTGACGCTCGGCGCGCTGGTCACGCCCACCCCGACCGGCACCGACGGATCCACTCCGGTCGAACTCGAGATCACCGAGCCCGACGGCGACGTGAACACGCGAACCATCCCGCTCACCCTCGGTGCCGGGACGGCGGCGATCCGGACGCACGAGGCCGGCCGCTACACCGTCGTGTTCACCTACGCCCCACCGAACGGCACACCCGCCGAGACGACGACGCAGTTCGACGCCGTCGCGTCACCGGGGCTGGGCCTGGGTAGCTGACCACCCGAACCTGCCGAGGCGCATCGCCGGTCACACGCCGGCGGTGCGCCTCTTCTTCGGTGTGACGGGAGCCTCGGTGGATCCCACCGTCTTCATCGCGATCTCGACATACTTGCGGGCCACCGCGTCCGGGGTCAGCTTGCCCTCGGCGTGATACCAGCGCGGAATCGACTGGCACATACCGAGAAGTGCCCGCGTCGTCTCCGCAGCGTCCGACACGTCGAAAAGCTCCCGCTTCTTGCCTTCCTTGACGATCTCGAGGACCAGTTCCTCCACACCCTTGCGGACGGTGCGGTAACGCTGCCGGTTCTCCGGGCTCAGGTAGCGCACCTCGCTCTCGAGCGCCGCCAGACGGGATCGCATGGTCATCCGCAACACGATCGCCTCGATGACGTTCGCGAGTCGCTGCACCGGATCGTCGCCGCCGTCGGCGCTCGCGGCATGGGCGCGTTCGAGAACGTCGCTGGTGGAGAGTTCCAGCAGCGCCAGGAGAACGGCCTCCTTGTTCTCGTGGTGGTAGTAGAGAGCGGGTACCGTGACACCGACTCGGCGAGCGATGTCGCGCACCGACGTGCCGTGGAAACCGTGTTCGTAGAACGCGTCGAGGGAGGCGCTGAGGATCGGCGTCAACTTCGTGGGTTCGAGCCGGCGCCAGTCCGCTGCGTTGCCGACCTCGGTGGGCGTCGCACCCTTGGATGAGCTGACCATCAAAGACCTATCTACCGCTCGCTATGCCAGGACGGGTCAAGTGTAGCTGTTCAGATAGTCGGCGAAGGTCTGCGGCGGCCGCCCGGTGAGCGTCTCGACGTCCCCCGTCACCACCGCCAACTCACCGGCCGCGATCGCTGCGTACGAGGTCACCCACCCTGCGACCTCGAAGTCCGGCGCCCCGAAGTGGGCGCGGGACGCGAACGCCTCGTCCAGCGTCTCGTTCTCGAACCGCACCGAACGTCCGGTCACCCTCGTGATCGTCTCGGCGGCCTCCGTAAGGGTGAATGCCTCCGGCCCGGTCAGCCGGTAGGTGACGCCGTCGTGGTCGCCGTTGCCGGTGGTGAGGACCGCCGTCACGGCATCGGCGACGTCGTCGGGCGCCACCGCGCTCACCCGGCCGTCCCCGGCGGGACCCCGGATGACGCCCTGATCGTCGGCCATCAGCGGGATCATCGACTGATACCAGCTGTCCTGCAGGAACGTGTACTTCAGCCCGCTCTCCCGGATGTGCTGCTCCGTGAAGTAGTGGTCGCGGCCGAACGTGAACGTGCACTCGGGCGCCGCGCCGAGAAACGACAGGTAGACGATGCGCTCCACCCCGGCCGCACGGGCGGCGTCCACCGCGGTGCGATGCTCCTCGCGTCGGGTGGCGCTCTCGTGACCCGAGACCAGGAACAGCAGCCGGACGCCGTCCAGCGCGGCGGTCATCGCCGGACCGTCGGCATACGTGGCCACCGCGAACGCGGAGTCGAAATGCTCGGCCAGCGGCTCGAGCCGCTCGGCGTTCCGCCCGATCAGCCGGACCCCGGCGCCGCCGCCGAGCCGCTCGAGCACCTTGCCGCCGATCGACCCCGTGGCTCCTGTCACTGCAATGGTCATGGCCCGCATTCTCCCAGCGCCGGCCCTCTATCCTGACGCGTATGACTGAACCCGTGGCAACCGCTGACCTGGCAGACGAGATCGGACCCGACATCCGGAGCTGCGACACGCAGTTCATCCAGTTCGGCGGCCGTGAAGTGTTCTCCGGCCCCATCACCACCATCAAGTGCTTCCAGGACAACCTGCTGGTCAAGCAGACCCTCGGCGAGCCCGGCAACGGCGGCGTCCTGGTGGTCGACGGTGACGCCAGCATCCACACCGCCCTGGTCGGCGACATCATCGCCGGACGCGGCGTCGACAACGGCTGGGCAGGCGTGATCGTCAACGGCGCGGTCCGCGACTCGGCGATCCTGAAGACCCTCGACATCGGCGTCAAGGCGCTGGGCACCAACCCCCGCAAGAGCACCCAGACCGGCTCCGGTGAGAAGAACGTCCCGATCGAGATCGGCGGCGTCACGTTCAACCCCGGCGAGACCGTCTACAGCGATCAGGACGGCGTCGTCGTCCGCTGATCCGACGAGAACCGAGCGGCGGTTCGGTATCTATCGGTACCGAACCGCTGCGCGGCTCCGAGCGCCGACGCAATAATCCGGAGGAATCCAGCGGTCGTTCGCACGACCCGCTCCTACGGAGGGTGAACTCGATGAGTGTTGACGCCGCCGGAGAGACCAGCCGGGAAGACGCGCCCCGATCGGTGCGAACCGCGCCCCGGCCGCAATACATCACGTGGATCGCGCTGGCGATGATGACCACCAGTTCGGTGGCCAGCCTGAGATCGGCGCCCTCGATGGCCGTGTACGGGCTGGCCTGCGTGTTCCTGTACGTCGTCCCCGCCATCGTCTTCCTGCTCCCGACGTCGCTCGTCTCCGCGGAACTCGCCTCCGGGTGGTCCGGTGGCGTCTACCGCTGGGTGGGCGAGGGCATCTCGGCGAAGATGGGATTCCTGGCCGTCTGGTGCCAGTTCGCGATGACGATCTTCTACTACCCGACGCTCCTCGCCTACGTCGCGAGCACCTTTGCGTACGTGATCAATCCGGCGCTCGCCGCGAACGGCCTGTACACGGCGATCATCATCGTCACCCTGTTCTGGACCGGTGTCCTCGTGTCCTCACGGGGAATGAAGGCCGTCGCGGGTCTGTCGAGTGCCGGACTCGTACTGGGCACGTTGATTCCCGGTGTGCTGCTCATCGTGATGGGCATCGTGTTCCTCGGCCAGGGCAATGCGTCGGCCGCACCGATGGAATTCAGCGCCCTGCTCCCCGCCTGGACCGGCATCGCCAGTCTCGTGCTGATCGTCAACAACTTCCTGTCCTATTCGGGCATGGAGATGAACGCCGTGCACGTCTCCAGCCTGCGGCGACCGGCGAGCGAATTTCCTCGCGCGATGTTCGTGGCCATGGGACTGGTCCTCGGAATCTTCATCCTTCCGGCCATCGCCATCAGCTGGGTGGTACCCGCCGAGAAGCTGTCGCTGACCGCAGGCGTGATGCAGGCGTTCGACACCTTCTTCGCCCACTTCGGGTTCGGCTGGGCCACTCCCGTTCTGGCCCTCATGCTCATCGCCGCCTCCCTCGGCGGCATGCTCACGTGGCTCGCGGGACCGTCCAAGGGCCTGCTCATGATCGGACGGCAGGACGGCTTCCTGCCACCGATCCTGCAGCGACTCAACAAACACGGCATCCAGCAGAACATCCTGGTGGCGCAGGGTGTGGTCACTACCCTGATCGCCTTGCTCTACGCGTTCATCCCCGAGGTGTCGAGCGCGTACTGGATTCTCTCCGTCATCACCACGCAGGTGTATCTCGTGGTGTACGTGCTGATGTTCGTCGCCGCGATGCGACTGCGCAGGCAACAGCCGGACCACCCCCGCGGCTACCGCGCCCCCGCACTGTTCGTGCTGTGCTGGGTGGGCATCGTCGCGAGCCTCGCCGCCTTCTGCATCGGCTTCGTTCCGCCCTCCCAGTTCGGCGGTGGCAGCGTTCTCGTCTACGTCCTCATCGTCGGAGGCGGATTCGGAATCGTCGGACTCGGCGTTCCCCTGCTGATCCTCGCGCTCCGCACACCGGCCTGGAAACAGGACCTGGCGGCCGACCCGCTCGCAGAGGAGGCGTGATGACCACGTCCGGTCGCATGGGCCCCGACAACCAGTCCGTGAACACCGCCCCGGTCGACGACCTGCACAAGAGACCCGAAAACACCCACTGGATCCTGTATTCCGTCCTCTCCGCCGCGTTCGTCGGACTCCTCGTCTGGGGTCTCGTCGCGTTCGACCAGCACAAGCAGTCGGCGGAGGCGGTAGCCAAGGCCACCGAACTGTCGGAACGATTCCAGCGAGCCGGGCTCGGATCGCTCGACGTAGACGCGACCGCCCGTGTGCTCGGAACCGACGGCGCCGCGGCGTGCACCGATCCGGACAACGCCCTGAAGACAGGCGTGCTGGATCAGCAACTGGTGAGCGGAGCCGCCGGACCCGGACAACGCCCGATCCTCGCGACCGGCAACCTCGTCGAAGGTGAGCGACAGGTGATCGCCGTGTACTGCCCGGACAGGTCGGCGGAATTCGAGTCCGCCGTCGCCGATCTGAAACTCGTGGACGAGAATTAGGGGAACCCCGAGGAGGCGTTGATGTCCGACGAGATCCGTTCCACCGTAGCCGCGCTGATGCCCACGGCGCGTGACGAACTCGCCGAACTGGTGGCCATGCGGTCGGTGGCCGATCCGCGGCAGTTCCCACCGGAGGAATGCGTTCGTGCCGCCGAATGGGTCAGGGACGCCTTCATCGGAGCCGGGATCGGACACGTCGAACTGCTCGAGACGTCCGACGGTTCACACGCCGTCGTCGGACACCAGCCCGCGCCGGACGGGGCCCCGACGGTACTGCTCTACTGCCACTACGACGTTCAACCGCCCGGCGACGAGAAGCTCTGGCACACCGACCCCTTCACCCTCACCGAGCGGGACGGCCGCTGGTACGGGCGCGGCGCAGCCGATTGCAAGGGCAACATCGTCATGCACCTGCTGGCGCTGCGCGCACTCGGCACCCCGTTCCCCGTCGGCATCAGAATCGTCGCCGAAGGATCCGAGGAAATGGGCACCGGCGGGCTCGAGAACCTCGTCGAGGCCAGGCCCGCACTCTTCGACGCCGACATGATCCTCGTCGTCGACACCGGAAACGCCGCGGTCGGCAGCCCGACCGTCACCACAACGCTGCGCGGCATCGCGAACGTCGTGGTCCACGTCGAGACCCTGGCCGGGGAGGTGCATTCGGGCATGTTCGGCGGACCCGCCCCCGATGCGCTGGCCGCCCTCGTCCAGATGCTCGCCACCCTGCGTGACGCGGACGGCAACACCGTCGTCGACGGGCTGGAGTCGGACCAGAAGTGGACGGGCGTCGACTACCCCGAGGCGCAGTTCCGCACCGACGCCGGCGTGCTCGACGGTGTGCGTCTCGCCGGTTCGAGTTCCGTCGCCGACGCCGTCTGGGCCCGGCCGGCCCTGACGATCCTCGGCATCGACTGCCCGCCGGTGGTCGGCTCGGCCGCCGCCATCCAGCCGCGCGCATCGGCCCGCCTCAACCTGCGGGTGCCACCCGGGATGGACCCGCAGAAGGCGCAGGACGCGCTCGCCGCGCACCTCGAGAACGCCGCCCCGTGGAATGCGCGGGTGACGGTGGAACGCGAAGCGGTGGGCTCGCCGTTCCGCGCGACCACCGACGGCCCCGGATACGCGGCCCTCGGCGCTGCGATGGAGGAGGCGTTCGGGAAGGGGCTCGGAACCGTCGGGCAGGGCGGCTCCATTCCGCTGTGCAACGTCTTCTCCGCCGTCGTCCCGAAAGCGGAGATCGCCCTGATCGGGGTGGAGGAACCGCGCTGCCTCATCCACGCCCCCAACGAAAGTGTGGATCCCGGCGAAATCGAGAACCTCGCCGTCGCCGAGGCGCTGTTCCTGCAGAGGTTCGCGAGCGCCGACCGTCAGGACTGAGAACTCACCCGAGCCGTCATCCCACCGATCTCCACGACGTCCCCGTCCCGCAACTGCCGCCCCCGCCGCACCTCGACCTCACCGTTCACCGACACCAGTCCGTCGGCGATCACCTCTTTCGCCTCGGCCCCCGACTCGATGAGGTTGGCGAGCTTGAGGAATTGGCCGAGACGGATGGATTCGTCGCGGATCGGCACGGCGTCGTGAATGTCGGACATGCCTCTATCTTCCCTCTCCACCCAAATCGCGGCCCGACGGCTCACACTGAACACTGGAACATCTGACTCCCGTGATCGGTACGTATCTCTTGCCGGGAAGGAAACACTCGATGTCAGCTAGCACCGAGACACACGACGCGTCCGAGGCGGCCGTCTCCACCGCACCACGGCCCCGCCCCGCCCTCGGACCGAAGAACGGGCGCTTCCACCAGGTTCCCCATATCGCGGGACTGATCCTGGGTGTCTTCTCGGTGCTCGTGTTCCTGTGGAGCATCTCGCCGGTACTGCGCTACTACGTGCACGTGCCGCGCGAGTACGTCGACACGTACTACTTCGACGCCCCGGACACCAGCCTGTCGTGGGCGCTGGTGGTCGCGCTGCTCGCGGCGGCGCTGGCGAGCCGCAAACGCATCGCCTGGTGGCTGCTGACGATCTACCTGGTCCTGTTCCTGATCACCAACGTGATCGTGAGCATCACCGACCGGAACGTGAACGCGATGGTCGCCGCCCTGGTCCAGGTGGTGCTGATCGGCATTCTCGTCGCGGCCCGGCCCGAGTTCTACACGCGGGTCCGGCGCGGCGCGGGCTGGAAAGCCCTGGGCGTGCTCATCGCCGGTCTCGCCATCGGCACCCTCGTCGGGTGGGGACTCGTCGAACTCTTCCCCGGCACCCTGCCACAGGGCGAACGCTTCCTGTGGGCGCTGAACCGCGTGACCGCCCTCGCCGCCGCCGACAACGAACAGTTCAGCGGACGCCCGCACGGATTCGTCAACACCCTCCTCGGCCTGTTCGGCGCCATGGCCCTGCTGGCCGCCGTCATCACCCTGTTCCGCGCCCAGCGCTCCCACAACGCCCTCACCGGCAACGACGAATCGGCGCTGCGCGGGCTCCTCCTGCAGTACGGCGCCGACGACTCCCTCGGCTACTTCGCCACCCGCCGCGACAAGGCCGTCGTCTTCGCGCCCAGCGGGAAGGCGGCCATCACCTACCGGGTCGAACTCGGCGTGTGCCTGGCCAGCGGCGACCCGATCGGCGACCCGGAGGCCTGGCCGCACGCGATCGAGGCCTGGCAGGCGCTCGCCTCCCAATACGGTTGGGCCACCGCAGTGATGGGGGCCAGCGAAACCGGGGCCACCGCCTACAACAAGGCCGGTCTCACCGTGCTCCAACTCGGCGACGAGGCCATCCTCCGCACCCGCGAGTTCAACCTCAGCGGGCGCGACATGCGGCAGGTCCGCCAAGCCGTCACCCGCGTCCGGCGCCAGGGTGTCACCGTCCGGATCCGCAGGCACCGGGACGTCCCCGCCGAGGAGATGGCCGAGGCCATCCGGCTCGCGGACGCGTGGCGCGACACCGAGACCGAGCGCGGTTTCTCCATGGCCCTCGGCCGGCTCGGTGACCGCCTCGACGGCGACTGCCTGCTGGTCGAGGCGATCGACGAGAACGGCGAGATCGACGGCATCCTGTCGCTGGTGCCGTGGGGTCCGACGGGTGTCTCCCTCGACCTGATGCGCCGCAAACCGACGTCCCCCAACGGGGTGGTGGAGCTGATGGTGTCCGAACTGGCCACCACCTCCGATCAATTCGGCATCACGAAGGTGTCGCTGAACTTCGCGGTGTTCCGTTCGGTCTTCGAGGAGGGCTCCCGCATCGGGGCGGGACCCATCCTGCGGATCTGGCGTTCGATCCTCGTGTTCTTCTCCCGTTGGTGGCAGCTCGAGGCGCTCTACCGGTCCAACGTGAAATACCAGCCCGAGTGGGTGCCGCGATTCCTCTGCTTCGAGGACAACCGGGAACTGCTGCGCGTCGGATTCGCCTCGGCCGTCGCCGAAGGATTCGTGACCCTGCCCCGCTTCGGCCGTTCCGGAACCCGGGACGCCATCGAGCACACCGGCACCCACGCCGCGGTCCCCGCCGCGCTCGTCGCCGCCGAAGGACTGCACTCCGACGGCAGCGCACCCGGCGAAGGCCTCGCACCGACGGCTACCGGACCGAAACGTCCCGAGCAGGTCCGCGTCCGGCTCGACAAACTGGCCGACCTCGCCGAACAGGGCATCGACCCCTACCCGGTCGCGTATCCGCCCAGCCACACCGTGACCGAGGCAGTGGAATCCCCCGAGGGGACGACGGTCCGCATCGCCGGCCGCCTGCTCCGGATCCGCGACTACGGCGGTGTCGTGTTCGCGGTGGTCCGGGACTGGTCCGGAGACATCCAGATCCTCGTCGACGAGGCCCGGGTGGGGACCGACCGCATCCGGGCGTTCGCCGCCGAATTCGACCTCGGCGACCTCGTCGAGGTCGCCGGCGTCATCGGATACAGCCGCCGCGGCGCGCTGTCGCTGCTCGCGAACGAGTGGCGCATGACCGGCAAGTGCCTGCATCCCCTGCCGGACAAGTGGAAGGGCCTGTCCGACCCGGAGACCCGCGTCCGGCAGCGGTACGTCGACCTCGCGATCAACTCCGACGCCCGGCGCCTGCTCGAGGCCCGCAGCGCGGTCGTGAAGTCGCTGCGGGATTCGCTCGGCGGCCGCGGCTTCCTCGAGGTGGAAACCCCGATCCTGCAGCAGGTGCACGGCGGCGCCAACGCGGCCCCGTTCCTCACCCACATCAACGCCTACAACCTCGATCTCTACCTGCGGATCGCGCCCGAGCTGTACCTCAAGCGGCTCTGCGTCGCCGGCATGGAGAAGGTGTTCGAGATCGGCCGCGTCTTCCGCAACGAGGGAGTCGATTTCAAACACAACCCGGAATTCACCATTCTCGAGGCGTACGAGGCGCACAGCGACTACGAGAAGATGATGGTGCTGTGCCGGGAACTCATCCAGACGGCGGCGGTCGCCGCGTACGGACGCGAGATCATCATGCGGCCCGGCCCCGACGGCACACTGGTGGAGGTCGACATCTCCGGCGAGTGGCCCGTCAAGACGATGCACCAGGCGGTCGCCGAGAAGCTCGGCGTCGACGTCTCACCCGAAACACCGCTCGCGGAACTGCAACGGCTGTGCGACGAGCACGAGATCCCGTACCAGTCCACCTGGGACGCCGGCGCCGTCGCGCAGGAGATGTACGAGCACCTGGTGGAGGACTACACCGAATTCCCCACCTTCTACACCAATTTCCCGACGTCGATGTCACCGCTCACCCGGCCGCACCCCACGATTCCGGGGGTCGCCGCGAAGTGGGACCTCGTCGCGTGGGGCATCGAACTCGGCACCGCGTACAGCGAACTCACCGACCCCGTGGATCAGCGGAGCCGGCTCACCGAGCAGTCGATGCTCGCCGCCGGCGGTGACGAGGAGGCGATGGAACTCGACGAGGACTTCCTGCAGGCCCTCGAACACGCCATGCCCCCGACCGGTGGGCTCGGCATGGGCGTCGACCGGGTGGTCATGCTCATCACCGGCGGCAGCATCCGTGAAACCCTCGCGTTCCCCCTGGCCAAGCCGAGGCAATGACCTCCCGTGGCCGGGTCGCCGTCGCTGCGCTGCTGATCCTCGGCGCCGTCGGCTACGCGTCGTGGCTGCTCGAATTCGTCCTCGACACCGGAATCGATCCGCTGCGGGGGTTCGCGAGCGAACTCGCCGCGGCGGACCAGCCGTACGGATTCTGGTTCCGCAGCGGCGACCTGCTGACCGGATGCATCGTCGCCGTGGCCGGGGTGCTGGGACTGTCGCGGTACTCGCAGGGCTGGGTGACGGCGGTCGGGTGGATCGCGCTGATCGTGTTCGCGCTCGCGACCATCGCCGATTCGCGCCTGCCGATGAGCTGCGCGGCCACCAACGACCCCGTCTGCGCTGCGAGTGAGGCCGCCGGACATCTGCCGCTCACCCATGATCTGCACGCCGTGACCAGCGCGTCCGCCTCGACGGGAGGCGTGGTGTCGAGCCTGGCGTTCCTGTTGGCCGCGTTCCGCTGCCAGTGGCCGACCTGGTTGAAAATTACCGGCGTAGCCGTGGCGACGGTGTTCGTCGGCGGCACGGTATGGACGCTGACGGCGGCGGGACTGCGCGGCGAACAGGACGCCTGGCTCGGACTCGGCCAGCGCGTCCAGCTGCTCGCCTTCTGCGGATGGCTGACCTTCGTGGCGCTCAGCGTGATTCACGTCACCCCCGAAAGGGCTGGTTCCACGTGAAACGTCCTGGGGAAATGGTCGCGGGAGTGCACGTGGTGGTCGACGGGGAAGGCCCACCCGTCGTCCTCTACGGCGGCCTGGGCGGGAACTGGTTCGACTGGGACGAGGTGGTCGAACTGCTGTCCGGGACCTGCCTCGTGGTGCGGATCGATCGTCCCGGGTACGGATTCAGTCCCCCGTCCGCCGAACGTCCGTCCGCTCGAGGCGAGGCCACGAGAATCGCCGACGTTCTCGACGCGCTGTCCGTGACCACCCCCGCGGTGCTCGTCGGCCACTCACTCGGCGGTATCTACGTCGAGGCCTTCGCCCGGCTGTACCCCGAGCGAACCGGCGGCGTGATCCTGCTGGACGCCACCGTGACCGCCCACCCGCACCGCGTGATCCCGACCCGGTGGCGCGTCACGATGGGCAGACGAGCGGCCCGAACGGCCAGCAGGGTGGGGCTGCAACGCCTCCTGGGCCCCACGGTGCGCCGGATCCTGAACCACTCGACACCCCCCGACGGGATCGCTCCGGGCACCCGTCGATGGGTCGAGCGGATCTACCGCGAGCCCGCGTACCTCGAGTCCTCGATCGTCGAGAACGCGTCGTACCCGGCGCTGGCCCAGGAGCTGGCCGCGCTGCGCGAGACCGCGACGATGACGGCACCCGTCGTCGTGGCCGCCGCCCACACCGGACGCCCGACGCCCTGGGGGTCGGCGTGGATCCGCATGCAGAGGCAGTTCGCGGAATTCCTCGGCGCCGCGTTCCGCGTCGTGCGTCCCGCGCACCACCACGCCATGATCGATCAGCCCAGCCAGATCGCGGCACTGGTACGGGAGCTGGCAAGCTGATCGGCGTGCAACTGCTACTGATCCGCCACGCGCTGCCCGAGCTCGTCACCGCGTCCGACGGGCGCGCGGACCCCGCACTGACCGAGGAAGGTCACGCCCAGGCCAAGCGGCTGCCTGCCGCGCTGGCCCCGTACCGCATCGCCCGGATCGCGAGCAGCCCGCAGCGCCGCGCACTCGAGACGGCGGCGCCGGTCGCCGAGGCCCTCAACCTTCCCGTCACCGAGTACGTCGGCCTCGCGGAGTACGACTACGACCTCGACCACTACATCCCGTTCCACGAGGCGGAGGCGCGGGCGCCGGAGGCCTTCGCCCGGATTCGGGCCGGCGAGTTCCCGAAGTCCGTCGACGCCGACGCCTTCCGCACGCGGGTGTTCGAGTCCCTCGGCCGCATCGTCGACGAGTCCGGCCACGAGGACACCGTCGCGGTATTCGCCCACGGCGGCGTCATCAACGTGTTCCTGCAGCAACTGCTCGGGCTCGACCGGCCCCTCGTGTTCCCGATCGAGTACGTGTCCGTGACCCGGGTGCTCGTCTCCCGCAGCGGTGAGCGACGGGTGGCCTCGGTCAACGAGACCGGTCACGTCAGGGACATGCTGCGCCGGTGAGCGGTCGCTAGAGGCCCGGAATTCGCGGCAGCGGAGGGAGCGGCGGGGGCGGCGGAAGTGTCGGCAGCTGAATCTGCGGCAGACCGGGAATGAGGGGGCGCGGGGCAGGGGCCGGCGCGGGAGCGGGCTCCGGCACGCTCGCCTCCTCCCCGGCCGGGCCGGGAACCGACACCGCGGCGGACGGCGGTGGCGTCGACACCGGTGCCGCTGCGGGCGACGGGGACACCTCCGCGTCACTCGGCTGAGTGGCGACCGGGCGTGCGTCACCGTCGGAGCTCTGCAGGTGGCTGCCACCGACACCGAGGCCGAGACCGATCACGGCGACGACGGCCAGCGCACCGCCCGCCAGCGCGCCACCGCGGATCACCGGTTTGGCGAATCCTCCGGCGCCGATGCGGTCCGACGTGCCCGAGTGCTCCTGTGCCAGCAGCGCAGCGCCCTCCGCGGCCACCAGTTCCGGCTGCGCCGGCACGATCACCGGGAGCGCGAGCCACGACTCCATCAGAGACGCGACCAGCGGAATATGCGCGCCGCCCCCGATCAGAACCACCGCGTCGGCAGCCCGCCCGGACGATTCGATCACCTCGCGGGCCAGGCGCGCCGACGCCTCGACGTGGCGCACGATCAGGGAGTCGAGAATGTCCTGCGAGAGCAGGAGCAGACCACCGTCGCCGGGCACGCAGACCGCGGTGTTGGTCGACAGCTCTTCCTTGGCGCGACGGCAACGGGCGTCGAGCGCCGACCCCGCGGCCGCATCGGCCGGTGGCGCGATGCGCTTCTCGTCGAGCTGGTGATCGCGGATCAGCCGGTCGACGACGTCGCCGCTGATCTCGTCGGTGCGGGCCGTCCCGAGCACCGTGCCGGTGAGTCGGTCGACCACGGTGACGGTGAGGCCGGAGCTGCCGAGGTCGTAGAACACGAGCGTCGAATGGTCACCGAGCTGTCCCGACGCCTCGAGCATGCGGAGCGCGGCCGTCACTTCCGGGACCAGCCGGCAGTCGATCGCGGCCTGCACGGCGGCGGCCTGCGCCTCGTCCCGATACGCGACACCGAAGACCTGCACGGCGTCGTCGGCGTCGCGCTCGGCCATCACCGTTCCGATGGCATCGGCAACCACGTGCTCCGGGTGCTCGCGTGCGGCGTCCACCGGGAACGACCGGAAGACGGCCCCCTCGTCGTCCGGATACGCCACGCGCACCGCGCTGGCACCCACCGATACACCGAGAACTGAAACCATGGAACGACTATAACGGTTTGATCACGGAACGCGTGTCGGGGCCTCGCGGCCACCGACTTCGTTATATGCGCTCAGAGCCCGGGTATCCGGGGAAACTCCGGCATCGGGAGCGGCGCGGGCGGCGGAATCGTCGGGAGCTGAAACTGCGGCAGACCTGGAACGGGCGGAGTGGGTTCCGGTGTGGTCGGCGGAGCCGACGACGTGTCGGACGGCACGACACTCTGCGTTTCGGGAGCCGCCGGCGCCTGAGTCGGACTCTGCGGCTGGGGCTGGGGCTGGTACGTGGTGCGCACCTCGGTCTGCGGCGGGATCACTGGTTCCTCGTCGACCACCGACGGGGCGGCTTCCAGAGGCGCGGGTACGTCCACGGTCGTCGTGGGCTGCGGCGGTATCACCTGCCGCGCTGCCGGCGCCTGCGTGTTCGACTGCGTGGCGGCCGGCTGTGCGTCCTCCTCCGAACCCTGCAGGAGGTCGGTGCCGACACCGAGTCCGAGCCCCACCGCGGCGACCACGGCCACGACACTGCCGGCGAGGACGAGGCCACGACGCTTCCGGATCGGCGCGTGCTCCTCGAACTCCGACTCGGGCTCGAACTCCGGCTCGGGCTCGGGCTCGAACTCCGGCTCGGGCTCCGGCTCGAACCGGTGCTCCGGCGCCATCGCTGCGCCGAACTCGTCGGACGCCGGGCGCGCCAGCAGGGCCGCACCCTCCGCCGCCACCAGTTCCGGCTGCGCGGGGACGATCACCGGGAGGTCGAGCCAGGACTCCATCACCGATGTGACCAACGGAATATGTGCGCCGCCGCCGATCAGCACCGCGGCGTCGGGGAGGCGTCCCGAGCGGCGAATGACCTCGCGGGTCAGGCGCGCCGACGTCTCGACCGGGCCGACGATGAGCGAATCGAAACTGTCCTGCGACAGGAGAAGAAGACCACCCTCGCCCGGCATGCACACCGCGCCGTTCGTGGACAGCTGTTCCTTCGCATCGCGGCACCGCGCGGCGAGCGCGAGCGCGGCGGCCGCGTCGGCCGGATGCGCGAAGCGGTGCAGTTCGAGTTGGTTGTCACAGATCAGCCGGTCGACGAGGTCGCCGCTGATCTGGTCCGACCGGGCACTGCTCAGCACCATGCCGGTGTCCCGGTCGACGACGGTGACGGTGAGACCCGAACTGCCGAGGTCGTAGAACACGAGCGTCGAATGGTCGCCGAGTTCGCCGGACATCTCGAGCATCTGGAGTGCGGCCGTCACTTCGGGGACCATCTGGAAGTTGCCGATCTGCAGGCGGGTCATCGCCGCCTGCACGGCACCGGCCTGCGCGTCGTCCTGGTACGCGACGCCGATGGCCTGCACTTCGTCGATCTCGTCGCGCTCGGCGAGCACCGTCCCGATGGATTCGGCAGCCAGTTCCGCCGGCCGTTCGAGTGTTGCGGTCACCGACCGCGATTGGAAGGTCGGGGTTTCGAGGCTCACGACGTCGTGGCACGCGAAGCGCACGGCGCTGGCGCCTACCGAGACACCGAGAACTGAAGTCATGCCGCCGACTATAACGGTTCGATCACGGGTCGCGCTCATGGAGCAGACCGGGCGGCACGTCACAGGCTTTCCGGGCGTACCCCCGTGACGCACATCGGGTTCCGTCCGAGACCTCGACACCGCAACCTACCGATCCGCACCACGCCGCGACGTGTCCTGGTGGTCGACAAACACAGCGCCGGCGTACACCTCACGCACCCGCCCGGCCGCGACGCCGTCAGTCGGTTGCGGCGAGGTGGGTGCCGAACCACTGCAGCGTTCGTGCCCACCCGTCGCGGGCGGCCGCCTCGTTGTACACGGCGGGACGGTCGTCGCAGTGGAAGCCGTGTTCGGCTTCGGCGTAGCGGACGATGTCGGTGTCCACCGGGGCGTGGGCGACCGCGGCGCGCAGCTCCTCGACTTCCTCGGTCGGAATCCCCTTGTCGCGGTCGCCGAACAGGCCGAGCCACGGCGTTCCGAGCTGCCCGGCGACGTCGAGTTGCGATGGATATCCGAAGCGTCCGTTCGCGACGCCTCCGCCGTAGAAACTCGCCGCCGCCCCGAGGTCGAGGCGCGTCGCCGTGTGGAACGCGACCGTTCCGCCCATGCAGAATCCGACGATCGCGGTGTTCCGCAGGCCGATCGAGGCCGCCGACAGAGCCGCGACGGCCCCGTCGACGTCCTCGTCGATGTGCGCAGCGGTGAGCTCACCGATCAACGACATCGCCGACGTCATGTCGTCGTACTCGAGCACCGGATCGCCGCTCCGGTGGAACAGGTGCGGCGCGACCGCGTGGTACCCGGCGGCGGCGAAACGGCGGCAGACATCGACGATGTGCCCGGTGACGCCGAACGCCTCCTGGATCACGACGACACCGCCGCGGACGGGACCTTCGGGGGTGATGCTGGTGAGTGGTGTGGTCACGAACTACGACTCTAGGAAACCGGCTTCAGCGGGTGGATCGCCGGTGCCCCGGCGAGGTGCTCACCGAACGTCCCGAGCGCGGCCTGGAAGTGGGGCGACTTCATGTGCGCGTCGACCGCCTCCTGACCGGTCCACACCTCGACGGTGACGAAGGTTCCCGCGACCGCAGCTGATTCGAACACCTCGTACGAGATGCAGCCCTCTTCCTTGCGGCTCTCCGCGGCCAGCGCGGACAGTCCGTCGCGGACGGTGTCCTCGGAACCGGGCTTGGCAGGAATGGTCGCTACGACATGCAGATCGGACATCGACTCCCTTTCGTGAACGCCACCTCGTGTGGCCGTCTCACGTAAGCACAGTTGGGTCGGCTAGGAAACCCGAAGTCGCGTCAAATAATCGGCGACCTTCGGTTCGTCCCAGCCGTGCGCTTCGCGGAGACCGTCCGCGATGGTCGCGAGATAGGCGGGTGCCGGTGCGTTCCGGGCGACGACGTCACCGCGGGCCCGGGTGGTGAACGTGCACATGGGGACACCGTTGCGGGAGCCGAGAGTGACCAGGCGGTCGTAGCAGGCGGGTTCCTGCGCGTGGATGTCCTCGAACTGCTCCTGTGTCACCAGGAATGCGCGCGCCGCGACCGAGCCGGGCGCGTCGGGGTCGTAGAACGCGCGGCCGCCGCCCCAGATGCGCGACTCTCCCGCGAAGAACACCGAGCCGGGTATCACCACCGGTATCGACTGGCGGGGGGCGCTCGCATCGCGGGCGCCCGTGTGCACGAGGTTGCCCCCGGCCGGGCAACCACCACGCAGGTAGCAGGTCAGACGCGTCGTCGCCATGTTCGATCCATAGCTGACGTACCAGATCAGCACACAAACGACCGTACTCGGACAAGATGGTCACATGAGTCTTCTCGGCGAAGTCAGGGGCTGGCGCAGCGGTTCTCGGAAGCATCACCGCCTGCGGGACCTCGACGGCACCCTCGTCGTCGTCACCGGCGGCGGCAGCGGGATCGGCCGCGAGACCGCGCTGGCGTTCGCGTCCGAAGGCGCTGTCGTGGTGGTCGCCGACCGCGACCTCGAATCCGCTCAGCAGACCTCCGATCTCATCAACTCCGCCCAGATGAAGGGCGGCGGTGCGGTGGCCATCTTCGGCGGCGGCTCCCACGCGTATCAGGTGGACGTCGCGGTGGAGGACGAGGTGCAGCGCTTCGCGGAGAAGGTGCAGGCCGAGCACGGCACCCCCGACATCGTGGTCAACAACGCCGGAATCGGATATTCGGGCACGTTCACGAAGACCCCGCAGAAGGATTTCGAGCGGGTGATGGACGTGAATTTCTGGGGTGTCGTGTACGGCTCCCGCGCGTTCTCCCAGCAGATGATCGACCGCGGAACCGGTGGGCACATCGTCAACCTGTCGTCCGCCGCGGCTTTCACGCCGCAAAAGCGGCTCACCGCGTACGCGACGAGCAAGGCCGCGGTGTTCATGCTGTCGGACTGCCTCCGTGCGGAATTGGTGAACCACGGCATCGGTGTCAGCGCCATCTGTCCCGGACTGGTCCACACCAACATCGTCAAGGCCACCGACTTCGCCGGCGCCACACCGGAGGAGCAGGCGAAGATGCGGGACCGGGCCGACAAGCTCTACCGCAGACGCGGTTTCACCCCGGACCGGGTGGCGACGCAGATCGTGAGGGCCGTCAAGCACAACAAGGCCGTCGTCCCCGTCACGACCGAAGCCAAGTTCGGGCGCGCGCTGAGCCGCCTGGCCCCGGGCAGCATGCGGCTCGGCGCCCGCTTCGACCTCGGCTGATCCGAACGTCAGGGGGTGGGTGCCTGCACCCGGCCGGTGTAGGCGTCCATGCTGTGGTACACACCGAGCCGGTCGGCCAGACGGTCCCAGGCACGCACCGGCAGCACGGCTTTCGCCACCCGCGACAGGTACAGCGACCGCGGCAGTATCAGCAACGGCTTCCCCTGCTTCATCGCCCGCCACGACCGGGCCGTGACGTCCTCCGGGCTCAGGATCGGGGCGAACAGGGGGTTCTTCACACCGTCGAACATGCCGGTGGAGATGTAGCTCGGACACACGGTGGTGACCTTGACGTGCCCGTGGCCGGCCTGGACCAGTTCCAGTCGCAGCGAATCACTCCACCCCAGGGCAGCCCACTTCGACGCCGCGTAGACGGCCATTCTCGGTGTCGCCACGGTCCCGGCGGCGGAGGCGATGTTCACTATGCGGCAGTCCCGGCCGCGGTCCTCGATCATGGCGGGCAGGAATTCGTTGGTGATGTACATCGGTGCGAGCGTGTTGACGTCCATCACGAATTTGGTGTCCGACTCGTGGTTGTGATCCCAGAAGTACTTGCCGCGCACCACACCGGCGTTGTTGACGAGCACGTCGGGACGACCGAACGCATCCCGTACCTCGGCGGCTGCCGTTCGGACGGATTCGAGGTCGGCGACGTCGACGACGTGTGCGCTGACGGTGCACCCAGATTCGCGCAGTTCCCGCGCCGTGCGTTCGAGCGCGTCGGCGTCGATGTCCCACAACACCACCGTTCCGGCGTGGTCGGCGGCGGCGAGCCGGGCGAACAGACGCCCCATCCCCATTGCCGCCCCGGTGATCAGGACCGTCTTGCCCGCTGCCGAGAATCCCACGTCATGCTCTCCTTCGGTCGAGACCGGCCGGGTCGGCGGGCTCGTGGTACAGGGTTTCGATCCGGTCCTTCAACGCGGCCTGTGCGCGTCGCAGCGCCTGCCACACCACCGGTGCGGCGACACCGCCGAGCAGTTGTCCGGCCGGTCTGCCGGGAGAGTCGTAGCGGAAGGCGACGGTGAGCTCCGTTTCGTCCGGGCTGAGCGCGTCGAACGTCCAGACCGATCCGTGCACACCGTGATCGGCCTCGACGACGAGCCGGCGACCTGGGTCCGATGCGACGACCCGGGCGCGGGACGGCAGCGCGATCGCACCGGGCACGGTCTCCGGATCGGCGAGGTACTCGAAGGCCATCGCGGGCGGAACGACGATCACCGTGGTGCTGCGTAAGCCGATCATCGAGCGCCCGGACGTGCGGGGGCCGGACAGGCAGAGCTGAATGGACAAGACGGATATCCCAACGTGTCGACGTCCGAGGCGGAGAGTGTGTGGTACATCTATGTACCGCATACTGCCGACCGTATACGGAAACGCAGTGACAGGGAAGACTACGATTCGATTCGATGACGAAACCCCAGCAAGACGCCGGTGACGGGCGCGCTGCCCGGTGGCGCGGCCAACGCGAGAAGCGGCGCTCGGAGTTCGTCGAACGGGCACTCGTCGCCATCGACGAAGAAGGTCCCGACGTGTCCGTCGCGACGATGGCCGTCTACGCCGAGGTCGCGCGAACCCGCATCTACCGGCACTTCGACGACAGCACCGACCTCAAGAACGCCGTCGCCCGGCGGGTCGCGGCGATGATGCTCCTCGAATACGCCCCCGTGATCACCGTCGACGGCGCACCGCACGCCATCCTCACCCGCGCCGCCCGCACCCACCTCGACTGGGTCACCGAACACGCCAACCTGTACCGCTACCTGATGTCGTTCTCCCCCGCGGCCGGAGAGGTGCGGCGGGCCATCAGCACCGCGGTCGCCGACATGCTCCACCCCTACCTGGACGCCCTCGGCGTCCCCTCCACCGCGACACCGCTGGCCAATGCGCTGATCGGGATGGTCGAGTCGGTATCCGCCGAGTGGATCGACCGGCCGGGCGGAACAGACGTCGGCGCGCTGACCGAACAGCTGGCCGCGTGGGCGTGGGCGCTGGTCGACACCACGATGCGCAGCCGCGGCGCGGTCCTCGACCCCGACCGTCCCCTACCGGCGCCCGACGACCTCCGCACGTGAGTGGGAAAGCGTGCCGGAACACACATTCCCACTCACGTGCGGGACCAGCGGGTCAGGTACTCGCGCTCGGTGGTGGTGATGCGGCGTAGCCGCTGGGCATCCACGTCCGCGACGGCCATCTGGGTGGTGGCGGTGACGGCGGGCGGGTCGGTGATCGGGGTACGGGCGCCCCGGACCTCGTAGCCGATGGTGAAATCCACCGCCCGGTGCTTGGCGATCCACATGGTGATCCGCAGGGGACTGTCGGAGTGCCGCAACTGTCCCCGGTACTTCACGTGGATGTCGGCGATGAACGCGCTCGTGATGAGCGACGAGTTCTCGCTGCCCTCGCTGAGCAGCCAGTCGATCCGGGCCTCTTCGAGCAACGTCACCATCCGCGCATGGTTGATGTGCTGAAAGGCGTCCATGTCGGACCACCGGACGGTCACGAAGGCGTCGTAGCCGACGACGGCGGCAGGGGTGTCAGTCACGTTGGACATCATCCCCTGCCGCCGTCGGCCGAACTCACGCGATGTCGCGCAACCAGTTCCTCAGCCACGTCGTGGCGGGCGTGCCCGATCCGTCGACCGCGTAGCTGGTGTAGTCCTGGTGAGCCTGCGACTTGTAGAACTGCTCCAGCTCGTCGATGCGCTTCTCGTTGGACTGCTCGTCCAGCTGAGCCATCAGGGCCGGCACACCGCCGACGGCGAGAATGTCGTTCCAGATCGCGAGCGCTTCCTGCTGGTAGCGCCCGAACAGGTTCGGCGTCGGATCCGACGTCTGCGCGAGGAATCCGGCGAGCCGCGTCACGAAGTCTTCCTTCGGCGTGGAGCAGTACAGGTCGCCGTACGCGCAGAAGGTGCGCGTGTTCTGGCTGACCCAGCCGAACCCGCCGATGCGGGGACCACCGGCGCCGCTGCCTGCGACGGCAGGGCCGACGAGGGCGTCGGACGGCGACCGCCGCGGATCGGACACGAGTCCGACGGCAGCGATCTTGTCCGCGGGCACCACACCGAGGCCGGTGCCGATCTCCGCAGCGAGATCACCCGCCGCGTCGGCGCCCTGGCTGTAACCGATGATCGACAGCTTCGTGTCGGGGCACTGCTGCGACATCGACGACAGCATGCCCTCGGCGTTGCTGACCGCCTGTGCCTTCGAGCGCCCGTACACCTCGGACTCCCACGGGAAGGCCGTGGCGGCGTACGTGACGTAGTCGGTGCGGATCGACGACGGCAGACCGTTCGTCACCGCGGACAGCAGACCCGGCGTGGGCCTGACGTTGTCCTTGGTGGACGTTTCCCACGTCCCCGGAATCGCTACCACGTACAGACTCGGGCAGGGGTCCGCGTTCGCCACTGCGCTCGTGCCCGCTACTCCCGATACCACCGGGATGGCTGCCGCAGCAGCCACTGCGGTCAGAAATGCGACAACCCGTTTCATTGCCATGGCCTCAACCTGTTCTCCCCTTCGCCGTCCTGCAGACGGGATGCTGCCAGGGCGACGTGACCTAAAGATGCACGATCGGTAAATGAACGTTACCGACCGAACGTGACCTCCGCACGATAAACCGACACCCCGGTAGGAAAACCTACCGGGGTGCGGATTGTACGAGCAGTTACAGCTACCGCTGCGGGGCGGTGGTGGTCTCGATCGGAGACGGCAGCGCCGACTCGCCCTCGAGGTACGCATCGACCGCGGCGGCCGCCGAGCGACCCTCGGCGATGGCCCACACGATCAGCGACTGTCCGCGTCCCATGTCGCCGGCCACGAAGACGCCGTCGACGTTGGTGGCCCACTTCGCGGAGCGGGCGACGTTGCCGCGCTCGTTGAGGTCGACGCCGAGATCGGTGAGCAGGCCCGGCTTCTCGGGTCCGACGAAGCCCATCGCCAGCAGCACGAGGTCGGCCTCGAGCTCGAAGTCCGAACCCTCGACCTTCTCGAAGCGACCCGACTTCATCTCGACCTCGTGGGCCTTCAGTGCGGTCACCTTGCCGTCGGCACCGACGAACCGTTCCGTGTTCACGGAGAAGAGGCGTTCGCCGCCCTCCTCGTGTGCGGACGCGACCCGGTACATCAGCGGGTACGTCGGCCACGGGGTGTGCTCGGCGCGGGTCTCGGGCGGTCTCGGCATGATCTCGAACTGGTGAACGCTCTCGGCGCCCTGACGGTGCGAGGTGCCCAGGCAGTCCGCGCCGGTGTCGCCGCCGCCGATGATGACGACCTTCTTGCCCTCCGCGGTGATGGTCGGCTTCTCCAGGTCGCCGAGCTGCACGCGGTTGGCGATCGGCAGGAACTCCATCGCCTGGTGGATGCCGTCCAGCTCGCGGCCGGGGATCGGCAGGTCGCGGGCCTCGGTGGCACCGCCGGCCAGGACCACGGCGTCGAACTGCGCGCGCAGTGCGTCCGCGGTGATGTCGACACCCACGTTGACACCCGTCTTGAAGACGGTGCCCTCGGAGTTCATCTGATCGAGACGGCGGTCGATGTGCCGCTTCTCCATCTTGAACTCGGGGATGCCGTACCGCAGGAGCCCGCCGATGCGGTCGGCCCGCTCGAACACGGTGACCATGTGGCCGGCGCGCGTCAGCTGCTGCGCTGCAGCGAGACCCGCGGGACCGGAACCGACGACGGCGACCTTCTTGCCCGTCGAGCGGGTCGGGTGCACCGGCTTGACCCAGCCCTCGTCGAAGGCGCGGTCGATGAGCTCGACCTCGACCTGCTTGATGGTGACCGGGTCCTGGTTGATGCCCAGGACGCACGACGCCTCACAGGGTGCGGGGCACAGCCGCCCGGTGAACTCCGGGAAGTTGTTGGTCGCGTGCAGACGCTCGATGCCGTCGTGCCACCGGTCCTTGTAGACCAGGTCGTTCCACTCGGGAATCAGGTTCCCCAGCGGACAGCCGTTGTGGCAGAACGGGATACCGCAGTCCATGCACCGACTGGCCTGAGTCTTCAGGGTGTCCGGCGGGAACTCCTCGTAGACCTCGTTCCAGTCGAGCAGGCGCAACGGCACCGGTCGGCGAACCGGAAGTTCGCGTGACGTGTGCTTCAGGAAACCGCTTGGATCACCCACGAGCTGCCTCCATCACTGCCTCGTCCACGTTCTTTCCATCCTTCTTCGCGGCCTCGATGGCCAAGAGCACCTTCTTGTAATCGCGGGGCATCACCTTCGCGAAATGATTGACCTGCTGCGACCAGTCGGAGAGGATGCGCGCGGCAACCTCCGAGCCCGTCTCGTCGCGGTGACGCTCGATGGCGGACTTCAGCCAGGTGAAGTCGTCACCCGTCAGGTCCTCGAGATCCACCAGTTCCGTGTTGAGGTTGTCCTCGAACACCTTGTCCGGGTTGTAGACGTACGCAACGCCACCGGACATGCCGGCACCGAAGTTACGACCCGTCGCACCGAGGATGACGACCTTTCCACCGGTCATGTACTCGCAACCGTGGTCGCCGACTCCCTCGACCACCGCGGTCGCGCCGGAGTTACGGACCGCGAATCGCTCGCCCACGACACCGCGGAGCAGAGCCTCACCGCTCGTGGCACCGAACAGGATCACGTTGCCGCCGATGATGTTGTCCTCGGCGACGAAGCCGGGCGCGGTCTCCAGCGGCGGGCGCACCACGAGGCGTCCACCGGACAGGCCCTTGCCGACGAAGTCGTTGGCATCGCCGTGCAGGCGCAGGGTCATGCCCTTGGGGACGAACGCACCGAAGCTGTTACCGGCCGAACCGGTGAACGTGATGTCGATCGTGTTGTCAGGCAGGCCCTCGCCGCCGTACGCCTTCGTCACCTCGTGGCCGAGCATGGTGCCGACCGTGCGGTTGACGTTGGTGATCGGCGACTCGAACGTGACCTTCTGGCCCTTGTCGAGAGCGTTGCGGCTCTGGACGATCAGCTGCTGGTCGAGTGCCTTGTCGAGGCCGTGGTCCTGGGTGCCCGTGCAGTACAGGTCCTGGTCCATGAACGCCGACTCGGTCTCGTGCAGGATCGGCGACAGGTCGAGGTTGCCGGCCTTGCTGCCCTTCCAGTGCTCGAGCGCCTTCGTGGTGTCGAGAACGTCGACCTGTCCGACGGCCTCGTCGAGGGTGCGGAAGCCGAGTTCGGCGAGGAGTTCGCGCACCTCTTCGGCGATGAAGAGGAAGAAGTTCTCCACGAACTCCGGCTTGCCGTTGAACCGCTTGCGCAGAACGGGGTTCTGCGTGGCGACACCCACGGGGCACGTGTCGAGGTGGCAGACCCGCATCATGATGCAGCCCGACACCACCAGCGGAGCGGTCGCGAAACCGAACTCCTCGCCACCGAGCAGCGCGGCGACCATGACGTCGCGGCCGGTCTTGAGCTGGCCGTCGACCTGCACGACGATGCGGTCGCGCAGACCGTTGAGCAGCAGCGTCTGCTGGGTCTCGGCGAGGCCGAGCTCCCACGGGGCGCCCGCGTGCTTCATCGACGTCAGCGGGGTGGCACCGGTGCCACCGTCGTGACCGGAGATCAGCACGACGTCCGCGTGCGCCTTGGACACACCGGCGGCGACGGTGCCGACACCGACCTCGGACACCAGCTTCACGTGGATCCGGGCCTGCGGGTTGGCGTTCTTCAGGTCGTGGATCAGCTGCGCGAGATCCTCGATCGAGTAGATGTCGTGGTGCGGCGGCGGTGAGATCAGCCCGACGCCGGGCGTGGAGTGCCGGACCTCGGCCACCCACGGGTACACCTTGTGCGCCGGCAGCTGGCCGCCCTCACCGGGCTTCGCTCCCTGCGCCATCTTGATCTGGATGTCGGTGCAGTTGGTCAGGTAGTGCGACGTGACACCGAAGCGTCCCGACGCGACCTGCTTGATCGCGGACCGCCGCCAGTCGCCGTTCTCGTCCGGGGTGAAGCGGGCCGGGCTCTCGCCGCCCTCACCGGAGTTGGACCGGCCGCCGAGGCGGTTCATGGCGATGGCGAGGGTCTCGTGCGCCTCGGCGGAGATGGAGCCGTAGCTCATCGCACCCGTCGAGAAGCGCTTGACGATCTCGGTGGCGGGCTCGACCTCGTCCAGCGGGACGGGCTCGCGGACGCCCTTCTTGAACTCGAAGAGGCCGCGCAACGCTGCGAGGCGCTCGGACTGGTCGTCGACCAGCTTCGTGTACTCCTTGAACACCTCGTACTGCCCGGTGCGCGTGGAGTGCTGCAGCTTGAACACCGTGTCCGGGTTGAACAGGTGGTACTCGCCCTCACGACGCCACTGGTACTCGCCGCCCACCTCGAGCTCGCGGTGCGCGCGCTCCTCGGGACGGTCCAGGTACGCGTTGGAGTGGCGAACCGCGACGTCGGCGGCGATCTCGTCGAGACCGATGCCGCCGAGGCTGGACTGCAAGCCGGTGAAGTACTCGTCGACCAGTTCCTGCGACAGGCCGATGACCTGGAACAGCTGGGCGCCGGTGTAGGACGCCAGGGTGGAGATGCCCATCTTGGACATCACCTTGAGCACACCCTTGCCCGCGGCCTTGATGTAGTTCTGGATGGCCTCGTCGAGGCTGACGCCCTGCAGTTCGTTGTTCTGCACAGCCTCGTCGACGGTCTCGAACGCCATGTACGGGTTGACCGCTGCCGCACCGAAGCCGATGAGGAGCGCCATGTGGTGCACCTCGCGGGCGTCGCCGGCCTCGACGATGAGGCCGACCTTCGTGCGGGTCTTCTCACGCACCAGATGGTGGTGCACGGCCGACGTCAGCAGCAACGACGGGATGGGCGCGTACGTCTCGTTCGACTCACGGTCGGACAGGACGACGAGGCGTGCACCGCCGGCGATGGCCTCCGACACCTGGTAGCGGACGTCGTCGAGGGCCTTGCGCAGACCCGCTCCGCCCTCGGCCACCGGGTACAGACCGCGGACGATGACGCTGCGGAAGTTCGGGAATTCACCGTCGTCGTTGACGTGAATGAGCTTCGACAGGTCGTCGTTGTGCAGGATCGGCTGCGGCAGGAAGATCTGCCGGCAGGACTCCGCGGTGGGGTGCAGCAGGTCGTGCTCGGGGCCGATGGTGCCGCCGAGGCTGGTGACGACTTCCTCGCGGATGGCGTCGAGCGGCGGGTTCGTGACCTGCGCGAACAGCTGCGAGAAGTAGTCGAACAGCATCCGCGACCGCGCGGACAGCACGGCGATCGGGGTGTCGGTACCCATGGAGCCGAGAGCCTCGGCGCCGGAGAGCGCCATCGGCTTGACGAGGAGGTTGACCTCTTCGTTGGTGTACCCGAACATCTGCTGACGCAGCACGACGCGCTCGTGCGACATGTAGGTGTACGGGCGGTCCGGCAGGTCGTCCATGTGGGTCAGACCCTGGTCGAGCCACTCCTGGTAGGGGTGCTCGGCGGCCAGTTCCGACTTGATCTCGTCGTCGCTGATGATGCGACCCTCGGCGGTGTCGACGAGGAACATGCGGCCGGGCTGCAGCCGGATCTTCTTCACGACGGTGGCGGGGTCGATCGGCAGGACGCCGACCTCGGAGGCCATGACGACGAGGCCGTCGTCGGTCACCCAGAGACGCGAAGGGCGCAGGCCGTTGCGGTCCAGGACGGCGCCGATGACGGTGCCGTCGGTGAAGCACACCGACGCCGGTCCGTCCCACGGCTCCATGAGCGACGAGTGGTACTGGTAGAACGCCCGGCGTGCGGGGTCCATGCTCTCGTGCCGCTCCCAGGCCTCCGGGATCATCATCAGCACGGCGTGCGGCAGGCTGCGGCCACCGAGGTGCAGCATCTCGAGCACCTCGTCGAAGCGCGCGGTGTCGCTGGCGCCCTTCGTGCAGACCGGAAAAATCTTCTCCAACTGTTCGCGGCCACCGAAGATGTCGCTGTCGATGAGCGCCTCACGGGCACGCATCCAGTTCTCGTTGCCGGTGACGGTGTTGATCTCACCGTTGTGGGCCACGCGCCGGAACGGGTGGGCCAGCGGCCACGACGGGAAGGTGTTGGTCGAGAAGCGCGAGTGCACGAGGCCGAGGGCCGACTCGACGCGCTCGTCCTGCAGGTCCAGGTAGAAACCCTTGAGCTGCGGAGTGGTCAGCATGCCCTTGTAGACGAACGTCTGGCTCGACAGGCTCGGGAAGTACACGGTCTCGCGACCGGGGCCGTCCTTGCCTGCGCCTTCACTGCCCAGCTCGTGCTCGGTGCGCTTACGGACCACGTAGGCGCGGCGCTCGAGGTCGAGTCCGGTGAGGGCGTCGTTCTCGCTGCCGATGAAGATCTGCCGGAACGTCGGCATGGCGTCGCGGGCCAGGGCGCCGAGCGACGAGTCGTCGGTCGCGACCTCACGCCAGCCGAGGACCTTCAGGCCCTCGCTCTCGACGATCTTCTCGACGGCGTCGGCTGCGCGCTGCGCGTCGGCCTTGCTCTGCGGCAGGAACGCGATGCCGGTGGCGTACGTGCCTTCCGCGGGCAGCGGGAAGTCGACCACGGCGCGGAAGAACTTGTCCGGGACCTGGAGGAGGATGCCGGCACCGTCACCCGTGTTGGGTTCGGAGCCCGCGGCACCACGGTGCTCGAGGTTCACCAGCGCGGTGATCGCCTTCTCGACGATGTCCCTGCTGCGGCGGCCCTTCATGTCCACGACGAACGCGACACCACAGGAATCGTGCTCGTTCGACGGGTGATACAGCCCCTGGGGGCCTGGAAGTTGCTTCATACCTAGCCTTCGTATGCCAAAAGATGCACCGACGACCAGCAGCGCTGATGGCCATCAACTTGCAATGCAGGTGCCGTCACGACGTGATCGGCACCACCGATCGGCTATCGCCCTTTTGCAGCACGCTGGGTGTGGTCCTCGCACCGGGCGACGTGGCTTTTCGGTCGGGTCGGACTTTCGTGGGTCCAACGTGTAACGAAAACGATAATTCAGAACCCCCGACGAAACACAACTTAGGTTGGCCTATTTACCCTCTGAACTGGGCATTGTCGAGGGCGGACCTCGTCCGACTGCACTGAGTACATGTTAAGTGAGCGCGCCGAGCACCGCTGTAATTCCCGCAGTCGGATCGAAATCGAGATCTGGGACGGTGAGTTGGTGAAGGATTACACCGTCCAGGTAGTCGGTGACGACGACGGCGTCGGCAGCGGGGTTCCTCGATCCCACGAGTTCCAGCATCTCCGCTCCCCATTCTACGAGCGCGCGGCGCGCATCACCGATCTTGTCGTCGAGGCCCGGCGTCACGGAGGCCTCCACGAACAGCGCGTAGCGGGCGCTCGTGCGCACGCGGTCCGGACCAGTGGAGAATCTCACGAACGCAACCAGCGCCTCGACCAGCGCATCCGTGCCGGCCGGCCGGAGGTGCGCGAAGTTCTGCCAGTCCTCCCGGTCACGTTCGACGAGCCGTGTGACGATCCCCTCGAGCAGCGCGCCCCGGCTGCGGAAGTAGTTGGACGTGGACCCCTGGGGCATCCCGACCAGCTCGTCGACGCCCCGGTGCGTGAGGGCCCGGACCCCTTTCGTGCCGAGAAGCGTGATGGCGGCGTCGAGCACCTGCTCCCGTTTGTCTGCCATACCCCGACACTACAACGGTAGTAAATTCACTACACCCGTAGTAGCGTGGTGGTCATGACGCACTCCGCAGCAGTCCTCGGCGGCGGCATCGGCGGACTCGCCGTCGCCCGCTACCTGTCCCGCGCCGGCTGGCACGTCGAGGTCTTCGAGCGTGCCGACACCCTGCCCACGTCGGGCACCGCGCTCGGCATGTGGCCCCAGGCGCTCGACGCGCTGGACGCGATCGGCGCAGGTGACCGAGTGCGCACGCTGGGATCACCCCAGCACCGCGGTTCGCTCCTGCGCCCCGACGGATCCGTGATCGGCACCATCGACAACCGCGACCGCACCGCCTACCTGCTGTCGCGGCCCGCCCTCCTGGCCACACTGGCCGAGACCCTGCCCGACGGAATGATCTCGTTCGGCACGCCCGCACCCACCCTCGACGCGCTCACGGACCACGACGTCGTGATCGGTGCGGACGGTCTGCGCAGCCCCACCCGCCGGCAACTGTTCGGCGAGAAGTTCGAGCCACGGTACGTAGGAGCGACCGCCTGGCGCGGGTGGGTACCCGGACATCGCGACACCGTCAGCGAAACCTGGGACACGGACGCGCTTTTCGGCATCACCCCGCGTGACGGCGATCTCGTCAACTGGTTCGCGTGCGTCCGCACCGACGCCGGACACCCCGGCGGCCTCGACTACCTCCGCTCGCGGTTCGGGAACTGGCACGCCGACGTCCGGGCAGTACTGGATGCCGCCACCCCCGACGCGATGCTCCACCACGACCTGTACGAATCCCCTGCGCTGCCGTCGTACGTGTCGGGCAACACGGCCCTGCTCGGCGACGCAGCCCACGCGATGGCGCCGAACCTCGGCCGGGGCGCCTGCGAGGCCCTCGTCGACGCCGTCGCGCTCGGCCGATTTCTCACCGCCGACACCGACATTCACACCGCGCTGCACCGTTACGACCGCACGCGGCGGCCCGCGACGCGGCGGCTCGTGCGTGGATCGCGCGCCATGTCCTCCCTCGCGATGACCGGCCGTCTCCGTCCGCTGCGCGATCTGACGGTGAAGCTGGCCGCGGGCCTGGCCTGACCGGAACGCGGGGGCGCGGGAACGCTTGCCCGTCTGGTACTTTGCCGCGGTAGGGGGACGAGAAAGAACCGGGGGCGGTCATGGGGGCGGTGGACGACGGCTGCGGCAGTGCGCCGGCAGCACGGACGTATCTCATCGGGGAAACAACACATCCACCTCGTCGGTGGAGGCATTCTGCTGTGCTCGCTTCCCTCTTTCGGTGCCTCTGAACTGCACCACTCTTGCGTTTGCTTCGTCAGCACCAGTCCGTTCGATCACCATGTCCGTTCGACTTCAGGAGTCCAAGACTTGAGAATCCGCATGCGCGCTCTGGCAGCCGCGATTTCGGTGTCCGCCGCCGCACTGCTCGGTGCCGCGACGGCACACGCCGCTCCGACCACCCCGCCGTCCACGTCGCAGCCGGGCGTCACCGACCCCCAGGCCGCGCCCACCACGTCGCAGCCCGGCGTGACGGACCCGACGACGCCGCCCACCACGTCGCAGCCGGGCGTCACCGACCCGGCGGCTGCGGCCGCGACGACGCCCGCTCCCCCGCAGGCTCCGCTGGCGGTGCCGGGTGCCGAGACGGTTGCGCCTGCTGCTCCGGACCTGGCAGCGCCCACCGCCGAGGGAGTCGTCGACGAGGCAGTGGTCGACGAGGCACCGGCCGCCCAGCCCGCGACCGTGTGGATCGACCCCGACGACATGCCGAGGGCGCACCAGGCACCCGTCGCCCCCGCCCTGCCCGTGCCGACGCCGGTGGTCGAGGTGAACGCGGCCGCCGACACACTGGTCGGCGCGGTTCCGGTGGCCGTCAACGGTCGCCAGTACGGCAACCCCGAGGGATACGTCGGCACCATCGGCTGGCGCGTCGGTGACGCCACCGGCACCGCGGGCATCGCCGTCGACCCGTCCTCGCCGACCGCGGCCACCGTCTCCGCGTTCTCGGCCGATTCCAATGCCGAGCACCCCACCAACTGGTCTGCACCCGTCGACGTCACACCCGTCGCCGCCGCGATCGCGGATGCGGCCCACCGGTACCCCGCCTTCGGGAAACTGGTCCAGACGATCGCATCCCTGCCCGCACCGCAACTGCCGCAGCTGCAGTCCACCGACAGCGGTCCGGCGACCACCACGATCGGCGGCGTGAACGTGCGCAGCCAGGCGACGCTGCACGTGTGACCGATTCCCTCGCGTGGAGCCCGCCAGGGGTCGGCTCCGCGCGAGGGAATGAGGTGTGGAGGATTCAACTGTGACAGAACCGCCGAACAGGGCACCCCTCGACCGCTTCTCACACTGGTTCCCGCCCTTCGCGTCGGCCCCGGCACCGCGGTCGACGGCTCCTGCCGCGGAAACCGAGCAGCAACCCCCCGCTCCGACGTGGCTGACCCCGGGCGACGAGCCCGATCCCACCCCACCTGTTCGCGGTAATCAGAGGCTAGTTGTCGCCGGCGCCGCCGCCGCGGTGATCGCCGTGCTCGCCGGTGTGGTCGCCGTGATCGCCTCGACGTCCGGTGATGCGAGTGGAACCCCCGTCGCCGCTGCCGATTCGGGCTGGTGCGTCGAATCCCGCGACGGCTCGACGGTGACCGGCAACGGTCCAGGCGGGACGTCCGACGGCGTCGCCGCGATCCTGGGCTTCGACCACGCGTACTACGTCGCACGGAGCGGCGCGAAGGCCCGCGAGGTGGTCGCCCCCGACGCGCCGGTGGGGTCCGCCGAGACCATCCAGGGCGGCATCGATTCGGTGCCCGAGGGCACCGAGCACTGTCTCGCCATCACCGAAACCGAACCCGGCCGCTACGCCGTGACGCTGTCGGAACTGCGACCGGACGGGTCGGCGAAGAAGTACGAGCAGGTCGTGACCACCGCGGACCGCGACGGTCGTACGTACATCACATCCATTGGAGACGCGAAGTGACCGACCAACTGCTGCAGGCACTTCCGGTGTCGACGCTCGTCCTCGGGGCGTGTGGAGGAGCCGGCGCCACCACGACGACGCTCGGGCTCGCCAACACCGCGGCAGCTCGCGGCGGCGCGGTCGTGGCCGTCGACGCGACACCCGCGGGCGGCGATGTCGCCGAACGCGGCGCCGACGCCGTGCTCTCCGTGAGCGGCCTCGAGCAACTGGTGGCCGCCGGCCCCGTCGCGGACGACGTGTTCGACGGGTACTGCTCCCGCACGAGCGTCGGGACCCGCATCCTGAACCGGATCGGGAATCAGACCGCGTCGGAACGTGAATTCCACACTCTCACAGGGTCACTACGCGCTCGCGGAGTAAGTGCCGTCCACGACCTCGGCCACCGGTTGCGTGCCGCGTACCTTGCGCCGCTGCTGGCCACTCCGTCGCCCATCGTCCTCGTCGTGCCGTGCCGGGCGGACGCGTTCAACCGTCTCCGCTCCGCGTTGCAGTCGATCGGTGACACGCTCGGCGAACCCGGGCTCGCCCGCACCGTCGTCACCGTGTCGAATCAGGACGCCACCGGCTGGCAGGTCGACATCGACCTCCTCCGCGAGTACCTGGGCGGACAGGTGTGGGGCATCGAGACCATCCCCTACGACGAACATCTGGGCATGGGGATCGTCATCGATCACAGCAAGCTGGCACCGGACACCCGGGCCGCGTACGAGCGGGTGTCCGCGGCAGCGTCGGCCATAGCCGAAGGTCGTCCGGAACGGGTCTGAGACATCGCGACCTCTACCTACATCCGCACACCTTTTGGCCAGCTTCACACGCAATTCGTTCGTTGCCAGGATGGTCGTGAGACACCGGGCAACGAACGCGGGGAAGTGGAGCCCGACATGATCGAGGCAGAGTTCGGACTAACCCCCACCGGCAGGCGCTCGTACCCGTTGGCCTACCGGATCGAGTTCCTGCGGCGCTGGGACGAGTGCATCGAACGAGGCGCCAAGGCTCGGCTGATGAGGGAGAACAACATGGACCGTGCCACGGTCCAGGCGTGGCTGAAGGCCCGCGATCGGGGAGAATTCACTGCAGCAATGGTGACCGCAGCAGAGAAGTCGAGGAGCCGTCGGATGAACAGTCGTGAACGGGCGGAGGTGGCCAAGCTCCGCGCGGAGAATGAACGACTCAAGGAGAAAGTCGTTCAGGCGGAGGCCGCGCAACAGATCTTGGGAAAAGCATTCGAGCTCTTGCAGGGGATCACCGAGCGCTCGACGGAAGACACGACGGAGATCCCGCCGGCCCTGATGAGCGCGAGCGAGTACGCGCAGTGGCTCGAGCGCAGAAAGCTGTCCTGATCGACGCTGTCACCGCCCTCCATGAGCAGGCCGGTATCCACGTCGCCCGGGCGAGTGCCCTGCTCGGTCTGGCCCGGTCGAGTTACAACCGGCTGGCCCATAACTACCAGCACTACCAGCCGGTCGAGCGGCCGATCCCGCACACCGATCGCTCTCAACCGGCGGCGTTGTCGGAGACCGAACGGCGGGTGATCATCGACCTGATACTTGCCGAAGAGAATTCGGATCGGTCTGTGGTGCAAACATATTGGCGTTCGTTCGATGAGGGGCTGGTGGCCTGCTCCGAGCGGACGTTCTACCGGGTCGCCCGGTCGCAGAATCTGACCGGGGATCGTCGGCGTACGCGCCGCGGCGGAAGCAACGCGCGACCGAAGCCGGTCGTGGCGACCGCGCAAGTGGGTCAGTTGTGGTCCTGGGACATCACGATGCTCCAGGGGCCGCGCAAGCAGGACCGGTACTTGCTGTATCTGGCGATCGACGTTTTCTCTCGTTACCCGGTGGCCTGGCGAATCGAGTACGCCGAGACGACACAGATGGCGGTGCAGATGTTCCTTGCCGCGTTCGAGAAGTACGGGGTGCCGCTGGTGTTGCATGCCGACAACGGGGCGTCGATGCGCTCGACCGGACTCCTCGATGCCCTGGAGTCGGCGGGGGTATCGGCGTCGTACTCGCGGCCGCGGGTCAGTGACGACAACCCGTTCTCCGAATCGCTGTTCAAAACACTCAAGTACGACTCGAGTTGCCCAGAACGGTTCGACGATATCGGTCACGCGCGGGAATGGACCGAGCAGTTCTTGCACCGGTATGCGAACGAGCACCGGCACGGCGGTCTGAGTCGGCACACACCGGCTGCGGTGTTCTTCGGCACCGCCGCCGCGATCCGTCGGTACCGTCAGGACCGGCTCGACCGGATCTGGACCGAACATCCCGAACGGTTCCGTCGCCGCCCCCAAGCACCGGAACTACCCCAATTGACAGGAATCAATATCAAGCACGACCTGCCTCAGGCAGGTTGACAACTTCCGAATTGCATGCGCCTGTGACCAATCGGTGTGCAAACGCGAAGGCCTGCGACCCCTTCACGCCTCCAGCAACCCCTTCAACCTCTGCAGGTCGGCGTTGACGGCCGCTGCGTCCTGCGCGAATTCGTCGGCGGTGACGCCGTCGCGTCGCCGGATGGTGAAGACGACTTCGCTGTGGTCGCCGTCGGGGATGACGCGCACGGGGTTGTAGACGGTGTCGCCGCTGGGGAGGGTGACGTCGTGGTCGAGGACGCCGTAGTCGTTGGCGGGTGCGAAGGTCACGGCGACCTGTCCCATCGGGGAGTCGGCGAGCCAGCGGTCGCCGTCCCGGGTGATATTGGTACTCAGGCCCGAAGCCCAGGCGGGGAGGTTGGCGGGGTCGCTCGCGTAGGCGTACACGTCGGCGGCGGTCCGAGCGATGAACACACTGACATGGGTTGATTCGGTGGTCATGACACCCAGCATCCCCGCTACACGGCACGGGTGATTGAAGAAATCGGACTCCGGTGCTCGATGTCCGAAACCTTCAATGCGGGTCCGCCTGAGATCGTTAGCGTTCTCGATATGACCGCAACATTCAGTGCCATCGAACTGGTCGTCCACGACCTGCCCACGTCGCTCGCGTTCTACCGGCGGCTCGGACTCGACATCCCCGCCGACGCCGATCAGGCACCGCACGTCGAATTCGAGTTTCCCGGTGGGGTCCGCCTGCTGTGGGACACGGTCGAGACCATCCGCTCGTTCACACCCGACTGGACCGAACCGACCGGCGGGCATCGCATCGGACTCGCCTTCGACTGCGGAACCGCCGCCGACGTCGACACGCTCTTCGACGAGTTCACGGGCGACGGCTACACCGGCCGGAAGAAGCCGTGGGATGCACCGTGGGGCCAGCGTTACGCCACCGTCGACGATCCCGACGGCAACCCCGTCGACCTGTTCGCCGCGCTCACACCGTGACCAGCTGACCGAACGTGCGGCCGGTCAACTCGTGCGCCTCGCGGATCAGGTGGGCCTGATCGGCGAACCCCGCCATGCCGGCGGCCTGAGCTGCGGGAATGGATGAATCCGCCAGCCCCAGTGCCGACTGCAACCGAAGGATCCGGGCCAGCATCTTCGGCCCGTAACCGAATTGCCGTCGGCACAGGCGGTGCAGTTGGCGCTCGCCGACACCGATCCGGTCCGCGACCTCACGGACGGACGTCTGCTGCTCCAGAAGACGCGCGATCGCGGGGATCCTGCTGTCCGGCGGCGGCCCCAGGAGCCGGCGAGATCTCGCGAACTCCTCGAGCGCCCGGCCGGGTTCGGCGTCGTCGGCGATCCTGCCGAGGAACTCCCTGGTGGCGCGGTCTGTCAGCAGTTCGGCGAGTGGCACCCGCAGATTGGTCAGCTCCTCTGCCGGCACCCCCAGGAGATCCGGCAATATTCCTGGGGAACAACGTAATCCGACGTAACGGTCGCCCTCGCGGCTGCGGGTGAGATACGGCCGGGAGTCGGGGCCGGCCACGACGACGTCGCCGTTCATCCAGATGAGGTCCATGCAGCCGTCGGGCAAGATGGCGGCCTCACCCCCGGCCGCGGTCTTCTGCCACACCACAGCGCCGGGAAACACCGACCGCCGCTCCGTGTACATGTCTCCATGCTAGGCAGCTGCTACGACACTCTGCGTGGCGTCAGATCTCCGGCTCGCCGGGATGTAGATCCGGCTCCCAGTCATAGACGACGGCGGTCCGCAGCAGAATGTCCTGCAGCGACCGGCGCCGGCCGTCGACTGCCGCCCACAACAATCCGAAGCCGAACATCACGCACAGCACCGCCCGGACGAAGGCGCGCAGCCAGCCGATCAGTTCGCCGTTGCGACTGACCACCCGCAGCCCCATCGTCACGGCACCGACGGTGCGGCCGCTCACCGACCAGCATGCCGTCAGGTACAGCACCGCCACGCCGACGAACAAGGTCGCGGAGAGCACGGCGTTGGCGTCGGGAAACGAGAATTCCTGCGGTGAGAACAACAAGCGCAGGAACAGCGCGCCCACGTAGATGCCGCCCATGACGGCGAGGACGACCCCCAGATCGATGCCGCAGGCCAGCCCCCTGGTGACGATTCCGGCGGAGCGATGGGCCGGCGCGCTCATGCATCGCCCGGTTCGTGCGCGCGCCCGAACAACTTGCCCACGAATCCTGCGACGGCGTCGTCGGCCTGCATGCCCTGGGTCCGCACCCCCCGGACCGCCTCGTTGGACATCGAGTCGGTCGACTCGCGGATGATGCGCGGCAGGTCGACGCCCTCGATCACCGTGTCCGCCAGAACCACCAGGTCGACGCGTCCGATGACGGAATCCACGTCGACGCGGTCGACGATCGCGCCCACGTCCACCCGCGCGGCGACGGCGTCGATGTCGACGCGATCGAGAATCTGCGGGATGTCGATGCGGGCGGCGATGGCGTCCACGTCGACCCGGTCGATGATGCGCTGGATGTCGATGCCCTCGGCGACGACGTCCAGGTCGACGTGATCACGCACGATCGCGGTGAGGTCCACCTCCTGAAGAGCGACCTGCACGATTCTCCGGAGCACCGCGTGCAGCAACCGATCCGCGAGTTCGTCCGCGTTGCGGAGCGTCTGGGTGCCGCGTTCCTCGAGGGCGACCAGCAGCGGGTCGACGCCCGGCAGGACTCGCGCAGTGTCGACGCCGAATCCGATCACACGTTGCAACGCACCGCCGGCAGTCGCGGCTACGCCGGCCGCGAGGCGCAGCGGATCGGGGGCTTTCCTGCCGTCCATACTCGTAATCCAAGCCGGTCCACGCCGAGGATGCAGGGGTTCCCGGAATCTGATTCACCCGCGGGGTGCGCCGGGGCCGTGCACGATACGTGGGGCGGGCTGTCCGGACGCCGGCCGAGGGGCCCAGTCGGCGAGTTCGGCGATCAACTCGGCGACCCGATCCGAGCAGCGCGCGGGATCCGGTGCCGGTCCCAATCCGAGTCCCTCGACCACCAGCACGTTCCCCTGGGTGAGTCCGTGGACCCCGAGCGACCACCCGAAATGGCGGTTCCAGGCCAGAACAGCCTTCCGGCCGCGGTAGTAGGGGATCTCGCAGGACAGGGTCACGACCGCGTCGAAAGCGGGGGTGCACCACCAGTCGACCGACAGGGCGCCCACCGTCGTCGCGACGGAACCGACGTACTCACCGACGTTTGCCGAGCTGGTGGCCCGGACCTGGCTGATGCTCATACACAACCCACTCTCGACATTCGCAGAAACCCAGCGGAAGGAGCCGGACGGCAGGTTCACACTCGAGTCATTCGTCACGGACCGCCGAGAGGACGGGTTCAGGTCCGGAAGGGCCGGAGGTTCGCGACGAGGCTTCTACTCCATCGTCGGGCTGCGACGGGGCGCCCGGTAGCCACCCTGGGGTGGGGATACACCACCCCCGCTCCTTGCGGGCAAAACACAAAGGCCACGAACTCGTGGAGTTCGTGGCCTCGATGTCGCGATTCCGGAGAATCGCTTGTGGTGGGCGAAGGGGGACTTGAACCCCCACGTCCCGAAGGACACTGGCACCTGAAGCCAGCGCGTCTGCCATTCCGCCACTCGCCCGAGCGACCCGGAAACATTAACACGAGGTCGCCAGAAATTACGATTCGTACAGGTCAGGACCCGAAAAGGCCACAAAAACACTCGTGCAGGCAAAGACCGATATCATGCAATGGCGTAGACCCGTGTCGTGGCCCGAGGCAATGACAGTACCGTGGGATCCACGCACGGCAGTGGCGCGACACGGACATGTCTCGTCACAGCCACCGCGCACCGAGGACAGTAAGGCCCGACAGCCAGGCACCGTGAGGAGGTTCCGATGGGGATAGTTCAACGTTTCGAGCGGAAGCTCCAGGGAGCCGTGGGTGACGCGTTCGCCCGGGTCTTCGGCGGCGGCGTGGTGCCACAGGAGGTGGAGGCCGCGCTTCAGCAGGAAGCCTCCGACCGAATCCAGCAGTTGGACGGTGGGCACCTGCTCGCGCCGAACAGCTATGTCATCGCCATCAACAACTCGGACCACGAAGAACTTGCCGCCGACAGGGACTTGACGGTCAAGGCCTTCGCCCGACACCTCGAAGACTTCATTCGCGACCAGGGCTGGCAGACGTATGGTCCCATTCATGTCGCGTTCGAACCGTCGCCTTCACTGCACACCGGGCAGTTCCGCACCCGGGGTTCGGTGGATCCGGATGCCGGCCGCCCAGGGGCGGCCACGCCGGGGCGACCCGAACCGCCAGGCGGTCCCGCACCGCGACCACAGGCACCGTTTGTACCCGTCACGTCGAATCCAGGAGCTGGCCCCATGACGCAGAACTCAGGCTACGACCCCAGCCGCGAACCAGCGGGCAACCGCAATCCCGACCCTCAGTACGCGCGCAACGGTCATGCCCATGCAGGTCAGGACCAGCGGTACCCGCAGGGCTACCAGAACGGTTACGACCGCGGCAGCTACCAGCAGGGCGGCTACGACCAGCAGCAGTACCCCGACGACCAGCGCGGCGGGTACCCCCAGGATGCGGCGTACGGCCAGGCGTACGACCAGGGCGCGCAGGCTCCCGGCTACGACCAGCCCGCGGACGCCGGCTACGACTACCAGCAGGGCGGCTACCAGCAGGGCTACGACCCGCAGGCATACGACCAGCAGGCTGCTCCGGCCCGCTACCCGGACGGTTCCTACGCCGACGCCGGCTACCAGCAGCCGCAGGGCTACGACCAGGGTTACGACCGCGGTGGCTACCAGCAGGGCGGTTACGACCAGCAGGCGTACGACCAGCAGGGCTACGCCGACTACGACCAGGGCGGTTACGGCCAGCAGGCCTACGCGACCGACGGCCACACGTTCACGGCGACGCTGCAGCTCGAGGACGGCAGCGGACGCCACTTCCAGCTGCGTGAGGGCAACAACATCATCGGCCGCGGCCAAGAGGCACAGTTCCGCCTGCCCGACACCGGTGTGTCGCGCCGCCACATCGACATTCGCTGGGACGGACAGGTCGCGATGCTGTCCGACCTCGGCTCGACCAACGGAACCACCGTCAACGGTGCCCCCGTGCAGGATTGGCAGCTGGCCGACGGAGACATCATCCGGGCAGGTCATTCGGAGATCCTGGTCCGAATCCTCTGAGGCTCCACCGAATCAGGACCCCCAGTAGGAACCGCCGATACCCGATCCCGAACTCCCTCACCGAGACACAACCGAGACGGCTTCGATACTGGACCGACACCGCGTCGGAGCCCGTGTCGGACGTAACACGGTGGGGACTCCGTATCGTTGTGGGCTGTCCGTATCCTGATCGCAGGGTGCGGGTTGCCCCTATGATGCTGCCAGAAAAAGACGCCGGAACCTCGAACGTTCCGGCCACAGAAGGAGGTGGACTGCCGTGCAAGGTTTGATTCTGCAACTCACACGAGCAGGGTTCCTGCTCCTGCTGTGGCTGTTCGTCTGGACCGTTCTGCGAGCGTTGCGCGGCGACATCTACGCCGGCTCCGGCGTCCGTGTGCCGCCCCGATATTCGCGCAGCGGCAATGTGCTGCCGTCGCTGGGGAAGACCAAGACGGCCAAGTATCTGGTGGTGACGCAGGGCGGCCTCGCCGGCACGCGCATCACCCTCGGCACCCAGCCCGTCCTCATCGGCCGGGCCGACGACTCCACCCTCGTTCTCACCGATGACTACGCCTCCACCCGCCACGCTCGGCTCTCCCCGCGAGGCGCCGACTGGTACGTCGAAGACCTCGGCTCGACCAACGGCACGTATCTGGATCGCGCCAAGGTCACCACATCTGTCCGCGTGCCGCTCGGTACCCCCGTACGGGTCGGCAAGACGGTAATCGAGTTGCGCCCGTGACCCTCGTACTCCGCTATGCCGCCCGCAGCGACCGTGGCCTTGTCCGTTCCAACAACGAAGATTCCGTGTACGCCGGGGCCCGCCTGCTGGCGCTCGCGGACGGCATGGGCGGGCACGCGGCCGGTGAGGTCGCGTCGCAGTTGATGATCGCGGCCCTCGCGCATCTCGACGACGACGAGCCCGGCGAAGACCTTCTCGGCAAGCTCGAGGCCGCCACCCGGGAGGGCAACGACTCCATCGCCGACCACGTCGAGGAGGACCCCGAACTCGACGGCATGGGCACCACCCTCACCGCAATCCTGTTCTCCGGCAACAAGCTCGGGCTGGTCCACATCGGTGACTCCCGCGCCTACCTGCTCCGCGACGATTCGCTCGCGCAGATCACCCGGGACGACACGTTCGTGCAGTCCCTCGTCGACGAGGGACGGATCACCGCCGAGCAGGCTCATACCCACCCGCAGCGGTCGCTCATCATGCGTGCCCTCACCGGCAACGAGATCGAGCCGACGCTGACGGTCCGCGAGGCGCGCGCAGGCGACCGTTACCTGCTGTGCTCCGACGGACTGTCGGACGTGGTCAGCGACGAGACGATCGAGAACACGATGCGGGAGGGCTCGCAGGACGAGTGCGCCGACCGGCTCATCGAACTCGCCCTGCGCAGCGGCGGCCCGGACAACGTGACGGTCGTCGTCGCGGATGTCATCGACCTCGACTACGGGCAGAGCCACCCCATCGTCGCCGGTGCCGCCTCCGCCGACGACGAAGAGGACACACCGCCGCCCAACACGGCCGCCGGGCGTGCCGCCGCGATGCGTCCGCCGCGGGCCACCCCGAAGCGGGTCGTCCCGCAGGTCGAGGAACCGCCGACGAAGAAGAAGCGTCACCGCATGTGGTGGGCTGCACTCGCGCTCGGTCTGATCGTCGTGGTCGCCGTCGCTGCCTTCGTGGGGCGGGCTCTGGTCCGCGACAACTACTACGTCGGCGCCGACGGCGAACGCGTCACGGTGCTGCGCGGAGTTCCCGGCTCGGTGCTGGGTTACTCGCTGCAGGAAGCGAATCTCGTCGGCTGTGTCAGCGATGCCGGCGAGCTGACGTTGATGTCGCCGACCGAATCACCGAACGGGTGCACCATCCTCGAGGTCGACGACCTCCAGCCGTCCGCCCGCGAGCAGGTGCGTGCCGGGCTGCCCTCGGGCAAGCTCGACGACGTCCGCAACCAGATGACGCGGCTCGCCCAGAACGATCTGCTTCCGGTCTGCGAGTCGGAGTCGTCCACCACCACGACGACCACTCCGGCACCGACGCCGGCTCCCGTCCCGGAGACCACGCCGCCGCCCGCGCCTGCACCTGTTCCCCCGGCCGAGGTACCGCCCGCTCCGGGGCCGACCACACCCCCGACTCCGACCGCCACCCCGGCGCCGACCGTGACCCAGATCCCCGGTCAGAACTGCAGGACGGCTAGCTGATGTCGGTCGCAAGTGCATCACCGGGGGCGCAGTTTCCCAGTCCCCCCGGCGGGTTCGCGCCAGCCCCCGTCCAGTCGACGCGTCGGGGCACCGAGCTGATCCTGATCGGTTTCGCGATCCTGATCACGACGATCTCGCTGGTACTGGTCGAGGCCAGCCAGGAACAGAGCATCACCTGGGACCTCGCCAAGTACGCCGCCGCCTATTCGGCGCTGTTCCTGATCGCGCATCTCGCGGTGCGCCGGTTCGCGCCGTACGCCGACCCGCTGATCCTGCCGATCGTCGCGCTGCTCAACGGCCTCGGACTGGTGCTGATCCACCGACTCGACCTCGCCGACGCACAGTCCGCCGCCTACTTCGGGTTGCCCGTGCCGTCGCCGGACGCCAACCAGCAGGTGCTGTGGACGACGCTGGCGATCGCCGGTTTCGTGGCCGTGCTGGTGCTGCTCAAGGACTACCGCCTCCTGGCCCGCTACAGCTACACGCTGGGCCTGGCCGGACTGGTGTTCCTCGCCATTCCGGCGATCCTGCCGTCCAGCTTCTCCGAGGTGAACGGTGCGAAGATCTGGATCCGCCTCCCCGGCTTCAGCATTCAGCCCGGCGAGTTCGCGAAGATCCTCCTGATCATCTTCTTCGCGTCGGTGCTGGTCGCGAAGCGCGACCTGTTCACCACCGCAGGCAAGCACGTGTTCGGAATCGACCTCCCCCGCGCCCGTGACCTCGGACCCATCCTCCTCGCGTGGATGGTGTCGGTGGGCGTGCTCGTACTGGAGAAGGACCTCGGCACGTCGCTGCTGCTGTTCAGCACCGTGCTCGTGATGCTGTACATCGCCACCGAGCGCGTCGGATGGCTGCTCATCGGCGCCGGACTGCTCGGAATCGGCTTCTTCTTCGCCTACCAGCTGTTCGGCCACGTCCGGGTTCGCGTCAGCACCTGGCTCGACCCGCTGGCCGACTACAACAACACCGGCTACCAGATCTCGCAGTCGCTGTTCGGGCTCGCCACGGGCGGCGTCGCCGGAACGGGGCTCGGCAGCGGACGACCCGCCCAGGTGCCGTTCGCGAAGACCGACTTCATCGTCGCCACGATCGGTGAGGAGCTCGGTCTCATCGGTCTCGCCGCCGTCCTGATGCTGTTCCTGATCCTGGTCATCCGCGGTCTGCGCACCGCGCTGGCCGTCCGGGACAGTTTCGGCAAGCTGCTCGCGGCCGGTCTGTCGTTCACGATCGCGGTGCAGGTGTTCGTGGTGGTCGGCGGAGTCACCAAGCTGATCCCGCTCACCGGCCTGACAACGCCGTTCATGTCGTACGGTGGGTCGTCGCTGCTCGCCAACTATCTCCTCCTCGCGATCCTGATCAAGATCTCCGACGCCGCCCGTGAGCCGGCCGTCCCGAAGAAGAAGGGCCCCGCACCCATCGCCGACGCCCCGACCGAGATGGTGCCGCGCTCATGAACACACCTCTGCGTCGCGTCGCGATCGCCGTCATGGTGATGGTGGTCGCCCTCCTCGCCAACGCCACCTACGTCCAGGTCATCAAGGCGGACAACCTGCGGGCCGATCCGCGGAACTCGCGCGTGCTGCTCGACGAGTACTCGCGCCAGCGCGGCCAGATCTCGGCGGCCGGCCAGGTGCTCGCGGCGTCCGTCCCGACCGACGACCGCTACAAGTACCTGCGCACCTACCCGCCCAACCCGGCGGCACCGTCCAGCCCGCTGGCCAACGCACCGGTCACCGGGTTCTACTCGATGCAGTACGGCAGCACCGGTCTCGAGCGGACCGAGGACCCGGTCCTCAACGGTTCCGACAACCGGCTGTTCGGACGACGCTTCTTCGACCTCGTGTCCGGGCGCGACCCCCGCGGCGGCAACGTGGTGACCACCATCAACCCGGTCATGCAGCAGGTTGCGTACGACGAGCTGACGGCGAAGGGCTACACCGGTTCGGTCGTGGCGATCGAGCCGAGCACCGGACGCATCCTCACGATGGTCAGCACCCCCAGCTACGACCCCAACTCGCTCGCCAGCCACGACGGCACCGAAACCACCCAGGCGTGGGAAGCCCTGAACGCCGACCCGGAGAAGCCGCTGATCAACCGTGCGGTGTCGCAGACGTACCCGCCCGGTTCCACGTTCAAGGTGGTGGTGACCGCCGCCGCGCTCGCCGCCGGAACCACCCCTGACACCCAGCTCACCGCGGCACCGCAGATCACCCTTCCCGGCACGTCGACGACGCTCGAGAACTACAACGGCTCCACGTGTGGCGGCGCACCCACCGCGTCGTTGCGTGAGGCGTTCGCGCGGTCCTGCAACACGGCGTTCGTCGAACTCGGTGTGAAGACCGGCACCGACGCCGTCAGCGACGAGTCCAGCGCGCTCGGCATCGGTGGGCAGATGCCCGGCGTCCCGTTCCCCGTCGCGGACAGCACGATCGGATCGATCCCCGACGACGCCGCACTCGGCCAGAGCAGCATCGGCCAGCGGGACGTCGCGCTCACTCCGCTGCAGAACGCGATGATCGCGGCTACCGTCGCCAACGGTGGCGTGCGGATGCAACCGCAGCTGGTGTCCGAACTGCAGGGGCCGGATCTCTCCAACCTCGCGACCACCAACCCGGTGTCCGAAGGCCAGGCGATGTCGTCCCAGGTGGCGGCCACCCTGACCGACCTGATGATCGGTTCCGAGAACAACACCAGCGGCGAAGGCAAGATCCCGGGCGTCCAGATCGCGTCCAAGACGGGCACCGCCGAGCACGGGACCGACCCTCGGAACACCCCGCCCCACGCCTGGTACATCGGATTCGCACCCGCCCAGAACCCGACCGTGGCCATCGCGGTCATCGTCGAGGACGGCGGAGATCGTGCACTGGCCGCAACCGGCGGCTCGGTGGCTGCACCTATCGGCCGTGCCGTCATCGCAGCCGGACTACAAGGGGGCTGATTGTGGCACTGAACAACGGCGCGCTGATCGCCAATCGATACCGTCTGATCCGGCTCATCGCCACGGGCGGAATGGGACAGGTCTGGGAAGCGACGGACAACCGGCTCAACCGTCGTGTCGCGGTGAAGGTGCTGAAGTCCGAGTTCTCGTCCGACCCGGAGTTCGTCGAACGATTCCGCTTCGAGGCGCGCACCACCGCGCAGCTGAACCATTCCGGCATCGCCGGAATCTACGACTACGGCGAGGTCCGCGACGCCACCGGCGATTCCACCGCCTACCTGGTGATGGAACTCGTCAACGGTGAGCCGCTCAACGCCGTCCTCGCACGGGTGGGCCGCCTCGCGGTGCCGCACGCACTGGACATGCTCGAGCAGACCGGCCGGGCGCTGCAGGTGGCGCACGATGCCGGAGTCGTGCACCGCGACGTGAAACCGGGCAACATCCTGATCACCCCCACCGGCCAGGTGAAGATCACCGACTTCGGCATCGCGAAGGCCGTGGAGAACTCGCCGGTCACGCGCACCGGCATGGTGATGGGCACCGCGCAGTACATCGCCCCCGAGCAGGCGCTCGGGCAGGACGCGACCTCGGCGAGCGACGTGTACTCTCTCGGCATCGTCGGCTACGAGGCGCTGTCGGGACGTCGCCCGTTCGTCGGCGACGGCGCGATCACCGTCGCGATGAAGCACGTGCAGGAGGCACCGGCACCGTTGCCGAGCGACCTGCCGCCGAACATCCGCGAACTCATCGACATCACGATCACGAAGGATCCGAGCACCCGCTACGCCAGTGGCGGAGAGTTCGCCGACGCGGTCGCGGCGGTCCGGGCAGGCAGGCGTCCCCCGCCGCCCGGCATGTCGGGTACCGGGTCGGGGCGGGTGCTGCCCCCGCCGATGACCGGTGCAACCCAGATGATGCCGCCCTCGCAGACCGCGTACGCGGGACCGGTCATGGGGCAGGTGCCACCGGACGACTCGAACGGTAACGGCAAGAAGGGCGGGCTGACCAGCGGCCAGAAGGCCGTGGCCTGGGGTGCGGGTGGTCTGCTCGTGCTGGCGGCGATCATCGCGCTCGCGCTCGTCCTGTTCGACGGTGGTGACACGAAGGAACCGACGTCGCCGGCGATTACATCCTCGCTGAGGACGATCACGACGACACCGCGGCCGACGACCACCACCACGACCGAGGAACCGACGACCACCACCGAGCCGCCGTACACGACGACCACCACCCAGCCGTTCACGACGACCACCACCCAGCCGCCGACCACGACGACGACAGAGCCGACGACGACTACCACCACCACGACCACCACTGCACCCACGACGACGACCACGACGACCACGTCGGAGGAGTCAACTACTCCGACCCCACAAGGACTGCCATGACGACACCGCGCAACCTCTCCTCACGCTACGAGCTGGGTGAGATTCTCGGCTTCGGTGGCATGTCCGAGGTCCACCTCGCCCGCGACGTCCGGCTCAGCCGTGACGTCGCGATCAAGGTCCTGCGCGCCGACCTCGCCCGCGACCCCACGTTCTACCTCCGGTTCCGCCGCGAGGCGCAGAACGCCGCGGCGCTGAATCATCCGGCGATCGTGGCCGTCTACGACACCGGCGAGGCGGAAACCGACGCGGGACCGCTGCCGTACATCGTGATGGAGTACGTCGACGGCGACACGTTGCGGGACATCGTGCGCAGCGAGGGCCCGATGGCGCCCCGCCGCGCGATGGAGGTCATCTCCGACGTGTGCGCGGCGCTCGACTTCAGCCACCGCAACGGCATCGTCCACCGCGACGTGAAGCCCGCCAACGTGATGATCAACCGTGCCGGCGCGGTGAAGGTGATGGACTTCGGCATCGCGCGAGCGATCTCCGACGCGTCCAGCCCCATGACGCAGACCGCTGCCGTCATCGGCACCGCCCAGTACCTGTCGCCCGAGCAGGCCCGCGGCGAGCAGGTCGACGCCCGCTCGGACGTGTACTCGCTCGGGTGCGTGCTGTTCGAGATCCTCACCGGAGAACCCCCGTTCAAGGGTGACTCCCCGGTCGCGGTCGCGTACCAGCACGTGCGGGAGGACCCGCAGACACCGTCCGTGGTCAACCCGGACATTCCGCGTGAGCTCGACTCGGTGATCCTCAAGGCGATGAGCAAGAACCCCGCCAACCGCTACCAGACCGCCGCGGACATGCGCAGCGACCTGGTCCGGGTGCTCGGCGGGCAACGCCCCAGCGCGCCGATGGTGATGAGCGACGAGGACCGCACCACGATCCTCGGTGCCGTCGACTCCGGCGCGGGGAACTACCGGCGTCCGCAGTCACCCACCCCGGCCACCGCGTCGAAGACGGACGGCGGCGAGCCCGACAAGAAGAAGAACCCGATGCGGGTGGCGTTGATGGCGCTGGGCGCCCTCATCGTCGTCGGCATCGTCGGCGCGTTCCTCTGGTCCGTGGGACCGGGTTCGAAGGCCGATCAGGTGACCATGCCGGACGTCACGAACCAGGCCGCGGACGACGCCGAGACGACACTGCAGAACCTCGGTTTCCGCGTCGCCCGGCAGCAGAAACCGGACGCCGTCGTGGCGACCGGCAACGTCATCACCACCCGGCCCGTCGGCGGGGTGCAGGTGGACGAGGGCAGCACGATCACCCTCGAGGTGTCGTCGGGCCCCGAACAGGTGAAGGTCCCGCGGCTCGCCGGCCTCACCCAGCAGGAAGCGCAGCAGGAGCTGAACGCGGTGGGTCTGCGACTCGACACCGCCGTCGCCCGCGCACCGTCGGACGTGTCCGACATCGACAAGGTGATCGAGCAGAACCCGTCCTCGGGGGCGAGCATCTCCCTCGATTCCGAGGTCGCCGTCACGCTGGGCACCGGGCCGGAGCAGATCCGCATTCCCGACGTGACCGGCCAGAAGGTCGAGGTCGCGCAGGCGAACATCGAGGGCGCCGGCTTCAAGGTGCAGATCCAGAATATCGATTCCGGTGTGCCGAAGGGACAGGTCGTCTCCACCGACCCCGTCGGCGGCTCCACCGCCGCCAAGGGCGACACGATCCAGATCCGGGTGTCGAACGGCAACAACATCGAGATGCCGGACCTGACGGGCAAGACGGTGTCGCAGGCGCTCGCCGAGCTGCGCAGCGCCGGCTGGAGCGGGTCGTCGAGTTCGATCAATCAGACGCAGACGTCCACCCTGGACCCGGAGATGGTCGGCAAGATCATCAGCCAGGAACAGCCGCCGGGATCGGAGATCACCAAGAACGGTGTCGTCTCGGTCGGTGTCGGCGCGCTGGGCATCCCGCGGTAGGCGGCTCCGCCGCCTGTGAGTGGTTGAGGAGTCTCAGGACTCGTCGACCACTCACAGGCGCTACGCGCCCAGCGCTTGCGCGACCTCGGTCTCGAGGGTGGCGACGAGGGATTCCTTCGGGGCTTCGCCGCAGACCGTGAGCCAGTTGGCGAGCATGCGGTGCCCGCCCTCCGTGAGCACGGACTCCGGGTGGAACTGGACGCCGTGGATCGGCAGTTCCCGGTGCCGCATCGCCATGACGATGCCGCTGTCGGTGTGGGCGGTGACCTCGAGTTCGTCCGGGATGGTGTCTTCCAGGACGGTCAGAGAGTGGTAGCGCGTGGCCGTGAAGGGGTCGGGCAGACCGGCGAGAACGCCCTCACCGGTGTGGTGGACGACGCTGGTCTTGCCGTGCAGGAGTTCGGGTGCCCGGTCGACGGTGGCGCCGAACGCGGCCCCGATAGCCTGGTGTCCGAGGCACACCCCGAGAAGCGGTGTCTCGGCCGCGGCGCATGCCGCGACCAGGTCCATCGTCGCGCCTGCCCGCTGCGGTGTGCCGGGGCCGGGGCTCAGCAGAATGCCGTCGAACTCGGCCGCTGCCGCCGCGACGGCGTCGGGCCCGGTGAGGTTCGGATCGTCGTTGCGCCAGACCACGGCCCGTGTTCCCAGCTGTCCGAGGTACTGGACCAGGTTGAACACGAAGCTGTCGTAGTTGTCGACGACGAGAATCCTCATGGAAGCAGGGTATTCTGCCCGCCTCGTGCTCTGCACGGCCGGGGACCGTTCAGGTCAGTGCCCCGCGTAACCGGGCACGGTGAGTTGGCCGGACGCCGCCTCCGAATAGCCGAGGCCGAACCGCGACGCGTACTGCTTGAACACCCGGATTCCGGGCTCGTTCGCGAGCGCCGCCTCCAGTCGCGCGGGGTCCCCGATCGCCGACATCACATACGGCGGGCTATAGGTGCGGCCGTGCAGCAACAGAGTGTTGCCGATGCAGCGCGGCGCCGACGTGTTCACGATCCGCTGGTCCTGCATGCTGATCGCCTCGGCGCCACCCACCCACAGCGCGTTCAGCACGCTCTGGACGTCCTGCTGGTGGACGACGAGATCGTCCGGCGACGCGTCGACGGGGTACTTGCCGTCCGCGTCGCGGGGGGCGTCGGTGAGCGTGACGGTGACTCCGGGCCCGGTCATCGGGGTGAGTCCGGCGTCCGTGGCGAGTGCCTTGGTGTCGGTGAGCGCCTGCGCGACGCCACTGTCGGAGGCCGCGGCCTCCTGCTGCAACGATTCGACTTGCGCCGCCAGCTGGTCGCGGGTGTCGGCCACCTGATCGGTCTCGGACTGTGCGTTGCGCACGAGGTCGGACAGTCGGGTGGAATCGCCGGCGCGGATTTCGTTGCCGTGCGACACCTGACGGGTGGTGGCCACCAGCAGACCGGCCACGAGACACACCACCAGCACCGCGATCCGCCAGAAGATCGACCTGGTCACCGGTGTTTCCGTCCCCTCGTCCTCGCCGCGCGAATCGCGGCTACGTTAGCGTGTACACACGCAGGTATTTCCGAATCTACCTGCCCACATTCCCGTAGAGCCGCACGAACGAGGACGTCATGCCGAAGTCGAAGGTCCGAAAGAAGACCGATTACACGATCAATCCTGCGAGCCGCACCCCGGTGAAGGTGAAGGCCGGCCCCTCGAGCACCCTGTACGTCTCGGTGATGCTCGGGTTCATGCTGGTCGGGCTGGTGTGGCTGCTCGTCTACTACCTGGCCGCCGACCAGCTCGAGTGGATGAACAACCTGGGTGCCTACAACTTCCTCATCGGATTCGGTTTCATGGTGGTCGGTCTGATCATGACGATGCGCTGGCGTTGACGATCACAATTACACCGATGTCATTCATCCCCAATGTGGACAACCCCTGTGGATAGCCGCAGGTCGAGTGCTGATGTCTGCTGACGAGGCGCCGTTGGAGTGGTCGACGCCCCTCGGCGCGGTGATCGCGCTCGCTGCGGGCGGAGTCGCTTTGGGGGTCGCGGGACTTGCCGTGTCGACCGAGCCGGCGGGCCGTGTTCTCGTGTGCGTCGCCGCCCTCGGGCTGCTGCTGACCGCCGCGTCGGCTCTCCGGCAACGCCCGCGTCTCGCCGTCGACAAGGAGGGCGGCGGGATCGTGGTGAACCGGCTGAGAGGCCGCCACGGGTATGCCCGCTCGGAGATCGACCGCGCGCGGCTCGTGCGCTATCCCCGGCTGGGTCGCCGGGTGCCGATGCTCGAGATCGACGTTCGCACCGAGGACGGCACCGAACGCCTCCTGATTTTCGGCCGCTGGGATCTCGGCACCAATCCGGAGGACGTGTTCGATGCCCTCGCGGTGCATCGTCTGGTGGGCCGGGGTCAGTAGCCGAAGCTCGCGCGGAGCTGCAGGGTGCGGACCGCGATGACGGCCAGTGGCACCAGCACCACGACGCCGAGGCAGATCCAGCCGACGGTGATTGCCTTCTCCCGGTTGTTCCCGGCACCCAGCAGCTGGGGTCCGTAGAGGATTCCCGCGGTGGCCGCGGCTCCGGCGACCAGGCCGCCGAGATGTCCCCACAGTGAGATGCCGGGGATCGTGATGCTGATGATCACGTTGACGGCGATCACCGAGATCACCGGTGCGGGGCTGCGTCGCAGCCGCAGGAGGATGACGGCCTGAGCGCCCATCAGTCCGAAGACGGCGCCCGACGCACCCGCGGTGACCGCGCCGAGCTGGAAAAGCATCACTGCGGCGGAACCGCCGAGCAGGGACACGAAGTACACGCAGGCGTAGCGGGCACGCCCGAGCACCAGTTCGGTGTCGCGGCCGATCACCCACAACGCGAACATGTTGACGGCCAGGTGAATGATGCCGAAGTGGAGGAATCCGCTGCCGAGCACGCGGACGATCTGCCCGTCCACGACAGCGGGTGGGAACAGCGCCCAGTCCGCGAAGAGCTTCGATCCCGCCTGGTTCTGCATGATGCTGCGGGACTGCGCCGCGGTGATCAGGAAGATGCCGACGTTCACGGCCATCAGGATGTACGTCACGAGCGGCACCGCACGCTGCGTGGTCACGGCGCCGGCGACGTTGCGAACCTGACGGACATCACGCTGCCCGGCGGCCACACAGTCGACACACTGGTAGCCGACGGCTGCTTCGCGCAGGCATTCGGGGCACGCGGGACGACCGCACCGATTGCACGACAGTGCAGTGGGACGATCGGGGTGGCGGACGCACCGCGGCTGGGGCGGAGTGCCCTCGTTCGCGGCACCGCCCCAGCCGGGGTTGGTCATGTGCTGCGAATCCCTACGCGATGGTGACGCTGTTGATCACGACCGGCTCGAGCGGACGGTCCGCGCGATCCGTGGCGGTGGTCGAGATGGCGTCGACGACCTTCTTCGACTCCTCGTCGACGACCTCACCGAAGATGGTGTGGCGACGGTTGAGGTGCGGCGTCGGGCCGGTGGTGATGAAGAACTGCGAACCGTTGGTTCCCGGGCCTGCGTTCGCCATGGCCAGGATGTACGCGCGGTCGAACTGCAGTTCCGGGTGGAACTCGTCGCCGAACTTGTAGCCCGGGCCACCGGCGCCGGTACCCGTGGGGTCGCCGCCCTGGATCATGAATCCGTCGATGACGCGGTGGAAGACGGCGCCGTCGTAGAACGGTCCGGAGTCGGTGCCACCGGCGTTGGCGGTGCTGTAGTCCTTCGAACCGTCGGCCAGGCCGACGAAGTTCTCGACGGTCTTGGGCGCGTGGTTGCCGAACAGCGCGATCTTGATGTCGCCGCGGTTGGTGTGCAGCGTTGCGGTTGCGGTCTGATGAGGTGAAGTCACACCACCATGTTGCCATTGTGGGGTTCCGTGTGGTTCCGCCGCGGTGACTCGAGTACTTCGGATCGGTTCGTGCTCCCGGTTCTTGTGACAAAGTGGGGACATGACACGAGCGACGGAGTCCCTCACGAATCTGCTTCCGACCGAACGCGCCGAGACCCTGCAGGAGCAGGTCTCCGAACGAGTCGAGACCGCTCTGGCCCACGTCGAGGATTCGGCTTCCCGCGTCAAGGAATCCGAGGCTGTCGATCAGGCGCGGCGCTACGCACGCTCGGCGGCACTCGCCACGGCTCGCGGCGCCGGCCAGCTCAGTCTGTTCCTCGGCCGTCAGGGGGCCTCGCTGGCCAAGAAGGGCTACGAACGCGCCCGGACCGTGCCGGTGAAGAAGGTCGCCCAGGATGTCGTTCGTCCCTTGACCTCGGCCGTGGCGCCGGTCGAGGAGAAGAAGTCGCGGAAGGGCCGTCGCGTCGCGATCGTCGTCCTCGTGGGTGCCGCTGTGGCCGGGGGCGCGGTGTTCTTCAAGAGCCGCCGCCGCGAGCAGCCGCGGGTCGCGTCCGCTCCCCCGAACCTGCGCGACCTCGACAGCGCGAACACGCAGGAACCCACGCCGCCCACGGCGACGAAGCCCCTCACCGCAACTGACCCGTCACTCCCGGGCCAGTAGGGCGCGCGCTCGCTCGGTGTCGCCCGGCGTCCAGCCGGGCGACTGAACGATCGGAAGGCACGGCCTCCGGCATCAGCGAATCCTTTCGTTTCACGGCTTGTACCAGGGGTATCCCGCAGGCAGATGCGCACCAGCGCGAGGATCCGTTCCGAGGAGCAGACATGACCGCCAGACGTATCGTCCACCGCATCGCCGCCGTCACGTTTCCGATCGCCGCCACCGCGGCTGTGCTGACGGCCGGCCCCGCCGGCGCCGATCCACCCCACCCCTTCGGCGGACCGGCTCTGACCATCGGATGTCCGAACCAGGGCAGCCTGATGTCGTTGACGGCGCTCACCGGACAGTCCGGGCCGGAGGCGTCACCGCCCATCGCCGACGGCGACATCCGCTTCGAGTCACGCCCCGCCGCACCACCGATCCCGGCAGCCGCGCAGGTCACCGTGGCCTGGGTCAACACCGACAGCGGACGGTCGGGGATCGTGAACCTCGGCGGTGTCTACCCCTTCCTGTCCGCGACGGTGAACACCGGCGTCGGGAACGTGGTGGCGACGGCGTTCGGATCGATCAATTTCGGCAGCAGCCCGATCTGCCAGGCGAACCCGGCCATCGGCACGTTCATTGCGTGAGTTCGGCGGCGTTGCAGCCGAACCGGCGCCGATAGTCGGCCGGTGCGACGCCGACCACCCGGTTGAAATGGTGACGCAGGAGCGCACCGGACCCGAATCCGCTGCGTCTCGAGATCGCCTCGAGACCGAGGTCGGTGCCCTCGAGTAGCTGCTGCGCGTAGAGGACCCGCTGCGTCGTCAGCCACTTCACGGGGGTGGTGCCCGTCTCGGCCGCGAACTTGCGTGCGAAGGTTCGCGTCGACATGGACGAGCGGGCGGCGAGCTCGTCGACCGTGTGCGGCAGCTCGAGATTTTCGCTCATCCACGCCATGGTCTCGCTCAGGCTGTCCGACGTGCACGCGACCACCGGCTGCTCGATGAACTGCCGCTGTCCCCCGTCGCGTTGCGGCGGCACGACCATCCTGCGGGCGATCGTGTTGGCGACGGTGGAACCGAGCTCCCGGCGTACCACGTGCAGGCAGGCGTCGATGCCGGCCGCGGTACCCGCACTGGTGACGAGGTTGCCCTCGTCGACGAACAGGACGTCGGGGTCGACGGTCGCCGTCGGGAACCGGGTGGCAAGTTCGTCGACGTACTCCCAGTGGGTGGTGCACTTGCGCCCGTCCAGCAGTCCCGCCTCGCCGAGCAGGAATACGCCCGAGCACAGGCTGAGGACGATGGCACCGGCATTCGCGGCCGCACGCACCGCGTCGAGCGCCTCCACCGGGAAGTCGGACTGCGCCCCCGGCGGCGGGACGACGACGAGATCTGCGTCGCGCAGGGAGTCCAGCCCGTAGTCGGCGGACAGCGTCAGTCCCGGCGTGATCGACGCGAGCGGTTCGCCGGGACGGATCCCGCAGATCCGGAAGTCGAACGGCGGAACCCCGTGTTCGGTGCGGTCGATTCCGAACACTTCACAGACCACCCCGAACTCGAACATCGAGACACGATCGAGGAGGAGCGTCGCGACCTTGGAGATCATGACCCCAGTCTAAGTGGCGACATCTTGTCGGACCATGTCGAAACGGCCAGTCATTCGCGGACTGGCCCACAGATCGACACGAGCGCACGCGCCAGCGTGGCCTGATGCAGCGGGTCGAGGCGTTGTTCGGCCGCCACCGCGACCGTGGCGTCGACGAGAGCGGGCACGCAACCCGGACCGGCGAGCACGGCCTCCTGTTCGCGCAGTTGCAGGAGTATGTCCGAGTTCTGGCGGTCGATCACCGGACGGACCTGCGTCAGGTCGGGCCGGACCGTCGGCGCCGCACCCGGCGCAACGCTCCACCAGGCGAAGAGGGCCCGCTGCACCTCCTTGTTGGCCTCGATCTGGTCGCGGAAGATCTGCTGAACCCGCGCCGCACTCAGGCCCTCGTCGTCCGCCTGCGAGCCGACCGCACCCAGGACCTGCGCCTCGCGCGCGGGATCGTCGATCGGTGACGGGGTGCCCCACTTGGCTGCCGCCACCGCGTCGGCCGTGGCGAGGCGCAGCGAGACCGCCCGGGCGATCGGTTCCAGCGGTCGGGTCTGCGCGCTCGCGGGCGCGGTACCGCCTGCCGTCAGCATCCCGAGCATCACCGCGGCGACGGCCGCGCGGCGGGCGAGTGCTGGCCGGACCGTGGTCATGGTGCGAGTGTAGGGCCGGTCAGTCGTCCAGCCCGGCGACTCCGCGTTTCCAGTAGCCGGTGAACAGCGAATCCATCCGGTCCCGACTCCACGCGCGCAGAGGCTTGATGTCATTCGCCTCGCCGGCCGCGAACAGGAAGGAGCGGCCGTCGGGCAGATCGAGCGACTGCACCGTCGACGCCAGGACGGACTCGCTGCCGTCGCGAACGAGCCACGTCACGTCCACGTTCTCGCGCACGGCCAGCGGGTAGCCGTGCTCGACGTCGTCGTCGGTCTCGATCACGACGTGCGCCGAGACGTCCGCCGGGGACTCGTCGAGCCACCGCGCGACCGCCGGAAGAGCGGTGGAATCGACCGCGAAGACGTAGTGGTCGAAGTTGTGGGCGAATGCCTTCGCGCCGGGCGGTCCGGCGATGGTCACCTCGTCGCCGATCGCGACCGTCGTCGCCCAGGAGGACGCGAGCCCACCTTCGTGCAGCACGAAGTCGAGGTCGAGTTCGCCGGCGTCGGCGTCGTAGCGGCGGACGGTGTACTTCCGCGTGGTGGGGAGCGGTCGCGGCCAGTCGAGCATCATCGCGTCGTTCACCACCGGGACACGGCGGGTGCCGTCCGGATCGGGGAACACGACCTTGACGTGATCGTCGGCCTGATAGGTGTGGAAGCCGTCGAGTCCGGGGCCTCCGATCGTCAGACGCACCATGCGGGGTGTGACGTACTCGCGTGCGCGGACCGTGACCGTGCGGACTCCGATCGGGTAACCGATTCGTGCGGTTCCCTCACCGGTCCGGTGGTGGGATGCGACGCGGCTGCGCGGGTCGAGGCGGTCACGGGCTCCGGGATCGAGTGCAGTCATGAAGTAAGGGTAACCTCACCCAACTCCGGTCCGCACAGCAGCGTGCCCCGAACTCTTCCGAATCCGGGGCACGCTGCTTCTGTATTTGTACTTGTGGAGCCTAGGAGATTCGAACTCCTGACATCTGCCTTGCAAAGGCAGCGCTCTACCAACTGAGCTAAGGCCCCGTTACCTCGTGCCACACCTCGTTGCCGCGGAGCAACTTGGACAATCCGATCGCCACCAGCACTCCGGCTCCCACAAACAGGAGGACCTTCATGCGAATGACCTTTCACCGGCACCAGGAGTGGGCCTAGGAGGACTTGAACCTCCGACCTCTTCGTTATCAGCGAAGCGCTCTAACCGCCTGAGCTATAGGCCCCTGAAGTCTGGAAACTCATCTCGCGCAGTTCCCTGAACCGAGTCGGAAGATTACCCCACCGGACCGGCAACTACCAAAACCGGTCCGGCGAGACGCTCTTTTCCCAGCTCAGCCCTCGTCGTTTTCCGCGTTCAGTCCCGGTCGGCGAGCGTCACTTCGACGCCCCCGACGAGGTCGGAACACAGGTTGTAGATGAAGGCTCCGATCGTCGCCAATGCGGTGAACAACACCATGTTCGCGAGACCGATGACGGCGGCGTATCCGAAGACCTGCCCGGCCGTCACGAGCCCGTCAGAGCTCGACTCCGCGACGATATCCGTGAACGCGTTGTTCAGCCGGTCCCACACGCCCATCCCGTCCAGGACGACGTACAGCAGACCGACGGCCACCATCCACACGAAGAACAGCGACACCGAAATGACGGACGAGATCTTCAGCGTCGACCACGGATCGATCTTGCGGACCTGCACCGTCGCCCGGAGAGCCTCGCCCTCCTCGACCCGCTGCGGGGCCACGGCGATCTTCGGCTGCTGACCCGTGGCCGCCGCCCCGGGCAAGGGGTGCTTGGCCTCGGACAGGTCCGGCATGTCCTTGGGGAGCACGTCCCGGTTGATGTGCCGGGTGGGTCCGTCGATCGCGGACGCCTTGGCCTTCGCGGCCTCCCGCTGAGTCACGGCACCGGCCGCGGCTGCACCGGACACCGCACCGACCGCCGCCGTGGCAGCGGTCGAGGACGGTGTGCGATCGGGCCCCTGCTTGGGCGCGGGCTGACCCTTCGCCGGCGCCGACGGGTTCTGTGCGGGCGCCTTCTGGGTGGGCACCGCTTGGGTGGCAGCACCCGCGTTCTGCGCGCCCTGAGGTCGTTGACCCTGCGCCTGGGGCTGCTGCGTCTTCTGGGTCGGCGTGGTCTGCGCCTTCTGGACGTCCTGGCCGCCGGGAGCCTTCGCTGCCGCGGCACCCGCCGCAGCCGCTGTTGCCGAGCCGTTGGCCGGGTTCGGCTGACCCTCCGGGCGCGAGGCCTGCTTGGCACCGGCCCCGCCCTGCACGGGACGCTTCAGGTTGGTCTGCGGCTCACGCTGCATTCCCCGCTGCCACGGCGGAGCCTGATTTCCCCGGATGGACTCGGTGGGGGCACCGCCCGTGGGAGCCCGGTTGCCGGACGCCTGCTGCGGCGGGCCCTGATGCCCGGGAGCCTGCTGATTCGGAGCGTGACCCTGCTGCGACGGCGGCACGGGCCTGCCCTGCGGGGTCTGCGTGCGCGGACCCTGATGCTGGGGCGTCGACGGCGACCGGGCCGGATCGGCCGGAACCTGCCGATCCGGTCGCCCGTCGGGAGCACCACCCGGCCGGGCAGCCGGCCCCGCCTGAGCGGGGCCACGACCGGCTGACGCCTGCGGCCCCTGCGGCGCGGAACCCTGCTGCGGGTTCGGTCGCGCCGACCCGTTCTGGGGAGTGCGGGAGGCCTGCTGCTCGGATGGCGCCTGATTGGCGGAACCCGGGTTCTGCCGGTCACTGCCTGGCTGGTTGGGAGTGCTCACTAGGACTCCTTAGCTCCTTTGCCGCTGCTCTCGGCGTTGTCGTCGGGTTCGTCCGGTTCGTCGGCATTGCGCGCGATCGCGAGCAGGGTGTCGCCTTCCCCGAGGTTCATCAAACGAACCCCCTTGGTCTGCCGACCGGCCTTGCGGACCTGCTTGGCGGCGGTGCGGATGACGCCACCGCCCGACGTGATCGCGTAGAGCTCGTCGTCGTCGTTCACGATGAGCGCTCCGACCAGGGTGCCACGTTTCCGGTCGTACTGGATCGTGAGTACACCCTTTCCGCCGCGTCCCTGGACCGGGTAGTCCTCCATGCCGGTGCGCTTCGAGTAGCCACCCGACGTCGCCACCAGCAGATAGGTGCCTTCGCGCACCACGTTCAGCGACAGCAGTTCGTCGTCGCCGTTGAATCGCATGCCCTGGACACCGGACGTGGCGCGGCCCATCGGACGCAGCGCCTCGTCGGTGGCGGAGAAGCGGATCGACTGTCCCTGCGCGGAGACGAGCAGCAGGTCGTCGTCGGAGGAGCAGAGGACCGCGCCGACCAGTTCGTCCTCGCCGCGCAGGTTGATGGCCACGATGCCGCCGCTGCGGTTCGAGTCGAAGTCGGTGAGCTTGGACTTCTTCACCAGACCGTTGCGGGTGGCGAGAACCAGGTAGGGGGCGTCCTCGTACGTCTTGATCTGGATGACGCTCTGGATGCGCTCGTCGGGCTGGAACGCGAGCAGGTTGGCCACGTGCTGTCCGCGAGCCGTGCGGCTCGCCTCCGGCAGCTCGTATGCCTTGGCCCGGTACACGCGGCCCTTCGTGGTGAAGAACAGCAGCCAGTCGTGCGTGGAGCTGACGAAGAAGTGCGAGACGATGTCGTCCTGCTTCAGCCCGGCACCCTGCACACCCTTGCCGCCGCGCTTCTGCGAGCGGTACAGGTCGGTCTTGGTGCGCTTGGCGTAGCCGGTCTCGGTGATCGTGACGACGACGTCCTCGCGGGCGATCAGATCCTCGTCGGCCACGTCACCGTCGGCCGCGATGATGCGGGTCCGGCGGTCGTCGCCGTGCTTGTCGACGATCTCCTTGAGCTCGTCGCGGACGATCCGACGCTGACGCTCGGGCTTCTCGAGGATGTCCTTGAGGTCGGCGATCTCCCGCTCGATCTCGGCGAGTTCGTCGATGATCTTCTGACGCTCGAGGGCGGCGAGGCGACGCAGCTGCATCGCGAGGATCGCGTCGGCCTGGATCTCGTCGACGGTGAGCAGCTCGATCAGGCCGGCCCGCGCGATGTCGACGGTCTGCGACGCCCGGATCAGCGCGATGACCTCGTCGAGGGCGTCGAGCGCCTTCACCAGTCCGCGCAGGATGTGAGCGCGTTCCTCGGCCTTGCGGAGCAGGTACTCGGTGCGCCTGCGGATGACCTCGACCTGGTGGGCTACGTAGAGCCGGATCATCTGGTCGAGCCGCAGGGTGCGCGGCACGCCGTCGACGATGGACAGCATGTTGCAGCCGAAGCTGGTCTGCAGCTGGGTGTGCTTGTACAGGTTGTTGAGCACGACCTTCGCGACCGCGTCACGCTTGACGGTGACGACGATGCGCATACCCGCGCGGTCCGAGGACTCGTCGTGGATGTCGGAGATGCCGGCGATCTTCGCGTCGCGCACCTGCTCGGCGATCGACGTGATCAGGTTGTCCGGGTTCACCTGGTACGGCAGTTCGGTGATGACGATCGTGGTGCGTCCCTTGGCGTCCTCCTCGATCTCCACCACACCGCGCATGCGGACCGAACCGCGTCCGGTGGTGTAGGCGTCGTGGATGCCCTGGCCGCCGACTATCAGGCCGTGCGTCGGGAAGTCGGGTCCCTTCACGCGTTCCATGACCGCGGTGAGGGTGGATTCCTCGTCGGCTTCCCAGTTCTCGAGCGCCCAGTAGATGGCCTCGGCGACCTCACGCAGGTTGTGCGGCGGGATGTTGGTGGCCATACCGACGGCGATGCCGCCGGAACCATTGATCAACAGGTTGGGGATACGGCTGGGGAGAACTGACGGTTCCTGTGTACGACCGTCGTAGTTCGGGGTGAAATCGACCGTCTCGTGGTCGATCTCACGCAGCATTTCCATGGCCAGCGGAGTGAGGCGGCACTCGGTGTATCGCATCGCGGCGGCGCCGTCGTTGCCGCGGGAACCGAAGTTGCCCTGGCCGTCGACGAGCGGGTACCGCAGCGACCACGGCTGGGCCATGCGGACGAGCGTGTCGTAGATCGAGGCGTCGCCGTGGGGGTGGTAGTTACCCATCGTCTCGGCGACCGGTCGCGCAGACTTCACATAACCGCGATCGGGCCGGTAACCGTTGTCGTACATCGCGTACAGAACGCGGCGGTGCACCGGCTTGAGGCCGTCTCGCACGTCGGGCAGCGCACGACCCACGATCACGCTCATCGCGTAATCGATGTAGCTGCTCTGCATCTCCTGCTGAATGTCGACGGGCTCGATGCGGTCGTGCCCCGGTCCCTCCGGCGGCAACGTTGTGTCAGTCATGAGCTCCTTCTTCTACTCGGCTTGACGTCTCCTCGCGGACTCGCGGTCCTGCACGACGTCGCGCAACCACCCGAGTCTATAGGTGCAGGTCAGCTGTGAGGGTGAAGGACTCGGGTGCACTCGTGAATCGGTGCCGCAGGAGTCGTCCGATCTACTGGAGTTCGAGCTCCCGGCCCTGGGTTTCGGCGGCGAGGGATTCGGCGGCGAGCATGTCGGCCTCGAGTTCGAGCTCGGCGGCGACGCGGTCGGGCGCCATCAGCAGGGCGGTGATCGGGATCGTGACCACGAGCATGCCCAGCACGAAGACGGGGAACAGGATCGAGAACACCTCGAGTCCGTCCGGGCGCGCCACGGCCTGGTCGACGGTGACGCTCAGCCCGAACACGCCGGTGTAGTGCATGGCCACCAGTCCGGCCGCCACGACCACCGACGCCACGAGTCGCAGCGTGCGGGATTCGAGGGCCGAGATCGACCACATGATTCCGGCGCCGACGACCAGGCCGATCACGGCCGACGCTGCCGTCAGCAGGATGTCGGATTCCACCGAACCCTGGATCTCGAGGGAGGCGACGATCGCGAGGTCCATTCCGGTGAGGCCGACGCCGAGGAGCACCGCACCGCCGGCGAGGCGGCCGATCTCCACCGACGCGCTCGGCCGCCGGTGTTTCGTCGGCGGCGGGCTGATGATCAGCAACGCCACCGCGGCGGCCGCGACGGGCACCACGAAAGAAACCGCGATCCACAGGACGTCGTAGCGCACCACGCTGCCGTAGACCTCGAACCCGACCATCGCGATGTAGTGCGGCAGCCAGGCGCCGATGCCGCCGATGGACAGCGCACCCCAGGCCAGCCAGAGGTACCGTTGCCTCGGGTTCGGCGCGGTCACCGCTTTGCGGGCGCTGGCGATCCCGACGAAGACGCCGATGAACGCCGTGACCGCGGCGAGTGCGACGATCCACGTGCCCATGGAGAAGTGCTGCAAGTCGTCCGACATGTTTCGAATCCTCAGTACGCGGCAGTGTGGAGCTTGGTCAGTGCGTATTCGGTGATCGCGACCAGGGCGCGTTTCGCCGATTCCCGGTCACGCGCGTCGATCGGGATGATCGGCACGTCCTCGGAGATCGCGAGCGCCGCACGGATGTCCTCGATCGGGTACCGCGGGGCGTCGTCGAATTCGTTGATCGCGACGAGGAACGGCAGTTGCCGGGCCTCGAAGAAGTCGACGGCCGCGAAACTCTCGTCCAGCCGGCGGGTGTCGATCAGGACGATCGCACCGATCGCACCGCGGATCAGGTCGTCCCACATGAACCAGAACCGGTGCTGACCGGGGGTACCGAACAGGTACAGCACCAGGTCGTCGGCCAGGCTGATGCGACCGAAGTCCATGGCGACGGTGGTCGTGCCCTTCTGCGGTGTCGCAGCCAGGTTGTCGACGCCGTCGCTGGCGTTGGTCACGAGCGCCTCGGTGCGCAGCGGGACGATCTCGGAGACAGCCCCGACCAGCGTGGTCTTGCCGACGCCGAACCCGCCGGCGATCACGATCTTGGTCGAGGTCACCCGATTGCGGGGATCAGATTTCGCGAAGTCCACTGAGGACCCTTTCGATGAGTTCACGACGTTCGGAGTCGGTCGAGTCTTCCTTCAGGGTGGCCAGGATCTGCAGATGACCGGCCTCGACCAGGTCGGCGACCAGGACGCGTGCCACTCCGAGGGGTACGCCCACCCGGGCGGCGATCTCGGCGACCGAAGGCGACTGCTGACACAACGCGACGATCGCGGCGTTGACGTCGTCGAGTTCCCACTGCCGGTCCACCGACTGCGGCAGTGCCTGAATCAACGCTTCGAGCGCGAGCTCGACCGCAGGCCGGGTCCGGCCCGACGTCAGCGAGTACGGGCGCACGATGTTCGGGCCCGGCTGCTCCGAGTGGTGGTCGTTCATGGGCATGGGCTGGTCAGAGACCCTGCGGGGTGCGGGCCGTGGCCTGCACCGATGCGCCGACGCGGTCGACCAGGATCGCCATCTCGTAGCCGACCTGTCCGATGTCGCACTCGGCGTCCGTGAGGGTCGCGAGGTGCGAGCCGTCGCCGACGCTCATGAGCAGCAGGTACCCGTGCTGCATCTCGACCACCGACTGCAGCACTCCGCCGCCTTCGAACAACCGGGACACACCGGCGGACAGGCTGGCCAGCCCCGAGGTGACCGCGGCCAGCTGCTCGGCCCGGTCGATCGGGAGATGGGCGCTGGCTGCCATCAGGAGACCGTCCGCGGACACGAGCACGGCGTGCGAGACACCGGGCACGTCACTGGCGAAGTTCGACACCAACCAGTCGAGCGGTCGCGTGACGTCGGATCCATGAGCGGTGTTCATCGGTCTCCTTCAATGCTGTTACGTTCCGCGAGCCTCGTGGCCCTGCCGTTTCGGACGCCCTGCTGGTGACGACTGAGATTGGCGCGAATTGTCTCAGGGTCACGCACCCGGCGCAGTGTCCCCGTATTGTGCGCGCCTTCGACCGTGCCGGGAACCAGCCGGTCGCCGGGACGCCGCTTCGGCAGTCCGATCTCCGGGTCGACCTCGACGGGAGTCTCGCTGATCCGTTCGGCGGCGGACCATCCGGCGTCGCCGGCGGAATGCCAGACGCCGGGTGCGCCTTCGGCGCCGGTCGGATCGGTCAGCCAGTCGGACACCATGTCGGAGAAGATCGGGGTGCCGCCGCCGGGCCGGGGTGTGGCCTCGGCCGATGGCGGATCGATCCGCGACTGGAAGAACGACGCGGTCTTCGCCGAGTTGGTGCGGTAGCGGTGCCGGACCGGTGCCTGATCGTCGCCGTTCGACGACGGGGGCGCCGGCTGTTCCGCGGTCCGCGCCTCGATGCGGTTCTCGCTACGTGGTGCCTGCGGTGCGTGCTGCGGCTGCGATTCCGCCGGTGCCGTCTCCGGGGTCGCCGCCTGCGGCCGCCGCACGGGCAGCTTCGGCATCGCCCCGGTTCCGCGGACGTTGACGGTGTCCTGGGACTGCGCGGCCGGGGCACCGGCCGACGATCCCGCGCCGGCCGCGATGCCACTGGCACCGGGCTGACGTCGGGGCAGGCTCGTGCCCGACGCCGTCGTCACCGCGCTCGCGGGTGCCGGGGTCGGCGCGGACGGGGGCGTGGACGGCGTGCGGGTCGGCAGTCCGTTGCGGGTTGCCGGCTGCTGTCCGTTGTCCTTGCCCTGTGCCGGGGGTGCCGGAATGGCGGTCCGGACCGGCGCCGCGGGAATCCTCCGCTGCGGTCCGGTGTCCTGCCGGGCCGCCTGCGACACGATCAGCGCATTCGGGATGTGGATGCTCACGGTCACACCCGGGTTGCGGGCGGTGTCGAACGTCGACCGCAGGCGCACGGTCAGGCCGTGACGCTTCGCGAGCCGGCTCACGACGAACAGACCCATGTGACGGGCGGTCTCGGGACCGACCTCACCACCCGACGCCAGACGCTCGTTGACGGCGCGCATGTCGTCGGCCGGGATACCGATACCGCGGTCCGCGATCTCGAGCAGCACCCCGCCGTCCACGGCGCGGGCGAAGCTGAACGTCACCACCGTGTCGGGCGGCGAGGCGCGCAGCGAGTTGTCGACGAGTTCGGCGAGCAGGTGCACGACGTCCGTGACGACGGTGCCGCTGAGCGCGCCTTCGGGGGTCGCACCCATCTGCACACGCTGGTAGTCCTCGACCTCGGAGATCGCGGCACGCAGCACGTCGCCGAGCGGGATCGGCGCAGCCTGCGAACGACGCACGCGGGTGCCGGCCAGAATCAGCAGGTTCTCACCGTTTCGGCGCATACGTGCGGCCAGGTGGTCGAGCCGGAACAGACTCTCGAGTCGCTTCGGATCCTTCTCCTCGAACTCGAGATTCTCGATCAGGCCGAGCTGCTGGTCGACGAGCGACTTGCTTCGGCGCGCGAGGGTTTCGAACATGTCGTTGATCTGCAGGCGCAGTTGCGCCTGCTCACCGGCGAGCTTGAGTGCCTGCCCGTGGATGTCGTCGACGGCGCGGGCGAGCTGGCCGATCTCCTCGGAGGAGTGCACGGCCACCGGCTCGAACGACAGTGCCCGTGGATCGTCGCTGGCCTTGATCTGCTCGATCGCCTCAGGAAGGTCGCGGCGGGCGGCCTTCAGCGCGCCGTACCGCAGGCGGCGGATCGGACCGATGAGCGACCGCGACACGAGGAGCGCGAGGACGAGGGCGGCGAGCAGGGTGCCGAGGACGATCGCCGTGTCACGCAGCGCGGCGGACCGGGTCTCGGCCGCGCGGACCTGCACGGTGGACGCGATGTCCTTCGCCGCCTCGCTGGTCAGCTCCTGGTAGACGTCACGGCTCGCGATGAGCGAGGAGCGCAGCTGCAGGATGGGCAGCATCCCGCCGCGCGCCGCGTCCGCGAGGCCCTGGTCGATGAGGGCGTTGCGGTCGTTGATGTTGTTTCGCAGCGTCTCGAGACGGGCATCCCCCTTGGGGTAGTACCGGTCGAGGACGTCGAGGAGGCTCGATTCGGCACCGGCGGCCGCGACGACGGCCGACGTGGGAATGTCGCCCGTGCGGGCCTTCTCCCGTCCGTCGGGACCGGCGTAGACGTCCTTCACGATCACGAGGCCCATGGCCTGTTCGAACAGACGACGCTGCGCCTGCCACGCGTTGGTCAGCTGGTAGCCCTTGTCGACGACTTCGCTGTCTTCGATGGGACGGACGATGTCGTCCACTTCGCGGATGAAGTCCGCGGCGAACGCGCGCTGGCGTTCCGCGAGCAGGTCGGTGGCGACGCCCGGGGAATCCATGAGATTCAGGAGCGCGCGACCGTCCGAGACGGTCTGGTTGATCGAACTCGCGACAGCGGGATCCAGCTCGGGGTTCCGGGCCTGCTCGGACACGTCGTTCATCAGGGCTTCCGCGTCCTCGCGGTCCTGCTTGGTGAGGGTGCCCGAGGCGTAACCACTGGTCACGGTACCCATCGAGGCCTCGAGGGCCACGATGTCCGGGACGACGACGATCTGGTCGGCCGCCTCGGTGAAGTGGACGGCGTTACTCAGCTCACCCTGCACACGGAGTCCGCCGAGCACCATGGCGACGGTGACGGGAACTGCGAGAACCGCGGTGACCTTCCACCGCAGGCCCCAACCCTCGATATCCCAGAACTTTGCCCGGGGCGGCGAATCGTCGCTCATCCCACGCTTCCTTTCCAACCACTCATAGCTTGTCGCTCTGTGCTCGTGACCGCGCCTGCGGCAGGACAGTCGTCCCGGCCCGGACGACACGCGTCGACAGAGGAAAGTGATCGATCAGTTGCGCTGTGCGCAGCGCTGCCCGACGCACCGATTTCCGAATGTAACGAGTTCATCACATCCCCATGGGGAACGTTCTTACCACAGAAATTCCCCGATCCTTACTTCCAAGTAACATGCGCACCACCGATCCCAGACGTTGCCGTCGCGGGGGGATCAGCGGACCAGGCTACACAGAATCGCGGTTCACAGTCGAGGACGGATTTCCGCGTCACCCGGTCCCGCAACCGGCCCAGACGGGTGCAGCCACCGGGGTCTTCCGACCGCCGGTGGCTGCACGATATCCGTAATCTCTTGTGCCGGATACCTAGACGTCGAGGAAGCGGACATCCTTGGCGTTACGGGTGATGAAGCTACGCCGGGCCTCGACGTCCTCACCCATGAGAACGCTGAACAGCTCGTCGGCTGCGGCCGCGTCGTCGAGCGTCACCAGACGCAGGACGCGCACCGTCGGATCCATCGTGGTCTCCCACAGTTCCTTGGCGTTCATCTCGCCGAGACCTTTGTAACGCTGGATGCCGTCGTCCTTGTTGATCTTCTTGCCGGACTCGAGGCCGGCCTTGACCAGGACGTCGCGCTCGCGGTCGGAGTACGCGAACTCCGGGTCGCTGCGCTGCCACTTCAGTTTGTACAGCGGGGGCTGTGCCAGGTAGACGTGGCCGTGCTCGACGAGCGGGCGCATGAAGCGGAACAGCAGCGTGAGCAGCAGCGTTGCGATGTGCTGGCCGTCGACGTCGGCGTCGGCCATCAGCACGATCTTGTGGTACCGCAGCTTCGCGATGTCGAATTCGTCGTGGATGCCCGTGCCGAACGCGGTGATGATCGACTGGACTTCCGTGTTCTTCAGCACACGGTCGATGCGTGCCTTCTCGACGTTGATGATCTTTCCGCGCAGCGGCAGGATCGCCTGATACATCGAGTCGCGGCCGGACTTGGCCGAGCCGCCTGCGGAGTCACCCTCCACGATGTAGATCTCGGACTTGCTCGGATCGTTGGACCGGCAGTCGGCGAGCTTGCCCGGCAGGCCGCCGAGATCGGTCGCGCTCTTGCGGCGCACCAGTTCGCGGGCCTTGCGGGCGGCGACGCGGGCCTGCGCCGACGACACCGCCTTGTTCACGATGGTCTTCGCGTCGGCCGGATTCGCCTCGAACCAGTGCGACAGGTGCTCGTTGCTCGCCTTCTGCACGAACGACCGGACCTCGGTGTTACCGAGCTTCGTCTTCGTCTGACCCTCGAACTGCGGTTCACCGACCTTCACTGAAATGATCGCCGCGAGGCCCTCACGGATGTCGTCACCGGTGAGCTTCGGGTCCTTCTCCTTGAGGAGCTTCTTGTCGAGCGCGTACTTGTTGACCGTCGCCGTCAGAGCGGAACGGAAGCCCTCTTCGTGGGTGCCGCCCTCGTGGGTGTTGATGGTGTTCGCGAACGTGTGGACCGACTCCGAGTAACCGGAGTTCCACTGCATCGCGATCTCGAGTTCGTGGCCGGTGCCCTTCGCGGTGAAACCGACGACGGAGTTGTGGATCGGCTGCTTCGTGCGGTTGATGTGCCGCACGTAGTCCTCGAGGCCGCCCGGGTAGTGGTAGACGCGGGTCTTCACCTTGTGCACGGCAGGCGCACCCGCCTCGGCGGACTCGTCCTCGGCGGTCTTCGGCGCGTCCGCGACCTGGCTGACGACCTCTTCGGTGACCTCGGCGTCGCTGACGCGCTCGTCGGTGAGGGTGATCGTGAGGCCCTTGTTGAGGAAGGCCATCTCCTGGAGGCGGCGCGCGACCGTCTCGAAGCTGTAGACCGTGGTCTCGAAGATGTTCGGGTCGGCCCAGAACGTGACCGTGGTGCCCGTTTCCTTGGTGGCCTCGCCCTTGACGAGTTCACCCGGCTTCGAGTCGGTGTAGGTCTGGTTCCATTGGAAGCCGTCGCGCTTGATGTCGACGTCGAGCCTGGTGGACAGCGCGTTGACGACGGAGATACCGACACCGTGCAGACCGCCGGACACGGCGTAGGAGTCGGAGTCGAACTTGCCGCCGGCGTGGAGCTGGGTGAGGACGACCTCGACGGTGGGGACACCGGAGGCGTGCATCCCGACGGGGATGCCTCGACCGTCGTCGACGACCTGGACGCCACCGTCTTCGAGGAGGGTGATCTCGACCTTGCTGGCGTGGCCGGCCATGGCCTCGTCGACGGAGTTGTCGACGACTTCCCAGATCAAATGGTGGAGACCACGTTCACCGGTGGAACCGATGTACATACCCGGTCGCTTACGAACGGCTTCGAGTCCCTCGAGGACGGTGATGGAAGAAGCGCCGTAGTCCTTGCTGGAGGTGCTTTTGTCTGACTTCTGGGCAGCCACGGGTGGGTAGCTCTCCTTCTCCGTCCAATGCCCGACGCAGGCGCCCACCGCCCTGGTCGGGCACGCGGGAGACGAGAATCGGGAATCTTGCCGCTAGTTACCTCGGCCATCTTACTGGTACGTCAGCGCCAGGAGCGTGCTATGACACCCCTGAGCGCCCCGTAGACGAATTTTCAGGGCGTCTCGGGAGTGAAAACCTAGGCCGAAGAGCTCTCGGACGGGCCGTCCGAGAGATCCGTCCACTGCCGGTCCTCGACGGCCAGCACGAACTCCGCGGCGAGTTGCGCGATGTCCTCGGCGTGGGAGATGGGCGACCAGTGCCCGGCGTCGACCTCTCGACGGCGCAGGTCGGGTGCCCATTTCTCGGTGTCCTCGTAGCCGACGGGCCGCACCGCCTTGTCGTTCTTGTTGAGGATCAGCTGGACGGGGACGTCGGTGTACCGCTCGCGCGGCCTCAGCAGACTCGTCCGGATGTTGGCGCGGTACAGCTTGAGACCGTTGACCATGTCGTCCGCCAGCGTCGGCGCCGGACGCACCAGCGCGGGATCGAGGCGGTCGAAGAACTTCAGGAACGCCGGCCAGTGCCGGGAGAACCAGAGTCGCAGCGGCAGCGTCGCCAGGCCCGGAATCTGGAACAGCACGGTGTAGCCGGACGCGACGGCCTGCGCGAGCGGCCCGCCGAAGCTGCGATCCGAGATGCGACGGCGCATCCACTTGCCGAGGTGATCGAGGTTGGGCCCGGAGACCGAGGTGAACGACGCGATCCGCGCGCGGGCCCCCGGTTCACAGACGGCCTCCCATGCCTCCACCGATCCCCAGTCGTGGGCCAGCACGTGCACCGGCCGTCCCGGGCTCACGGCCTCGATCACCGCGAACAGGTCGCCGGCGAGGGTGGGCAGCCGGTAGTCCTCGACCCGGGTGGGCACGGTGCTCCGGCCTGCGCCGCGGCTGTCGTAACTGACCACCCGGAACCGCTCCGTCAGAAACGGCACCACCCGGCTCCACAGGTCGTGGGTGTCGGGCCAGCCGTGCACCAGCACGATCGTCTCGCCGGCGGGGTTGCCCTCCTCGAACACGGCGAGTTCGACGGAACCGTTGGTGATCCGCCGGGCGGTACCGGATGGGGATGGAGTCATGGTGGGTCCTCTGATCGTCGTGCGGGTTCGGGTTTGACGGTGGGAACTACAGATCGAGGACGAGACGGCCACTGTCTGCGCGGGACACGCAGATCAGCATCTCGTTCTCCTGCTCGGCGTCGGTGAGCCGCGTCTCGCGGTGATCCGGGGTGCCGGAGAGTACCTTCACCCTGCAGGTGCCACAGAATCCCTGCTGGCACGAATACCCCACTCCGGGCATCGTCTTCTTGATCACCGTCAGTGCGGATTCGTCGGCGGGCACGGTGAGCACCTCGCCCGTGCTGACGAGCTGCACTTCGAATTCGGTGCCGCCCTGTACCGGCGGCGCCCCGAACCGCTCGAAATGCAATGCAGTGGCCGGGCTTCCGGGGAATGCACGGCGTACCGACTCCAGCATCGGCGTCGGCCCGCAACAGTAGACGGCGCCGCCCGGCGCTGCACGCTCCAGCAATTCCTCGGCGGTCGGCAGTCCGAATTCGTCGTCGGGACGGATGAAAACCCGTGACCGATCGAACGTTTCGATCTCGTCGAGGAACGGCATCGACTCCCGTGACCGGCCGGAGTACACGAACTGCCAATCCATTCCGAGTTCGCGCGCCGCCCGGACCATCGCGAGGATCGGCGTGATGCCGATGCCGCCGGCGACGAAGAGCGCACTCCCTTCGCCGACGAAGGGAAACCCGTTGCGGGGGCCGCGAACCGTCACCTGGGCGCCCGGTTCGAGCGCGTGCATCTCGAGGGATCCGCCACCGCCGTCGGGGATCCGGCGAACGGCGATACTGTAGCCCGTGCGATCGGCCGGGTCCCCGCACAGCGAGTACTGGCGTCGCAGTCCGGACGGCAGGTGGAAGTCGAGATGCGAACCCGGCTGCCACGCAGGGAGTTCTGCGCCGCCCTCGGCTTCGAACCGTAATTGGACGACGTTCTCGTCTCGCGCGACGACATCACGTTGGGAAACAACCATTTTCATCGCCACGTCCGGATTGTGACCAGCGACGCCCGGGTTGTATTCGTACGCGGTGAGAACACGGAGGTACTTGGCGGCCACAGCCTCGGTGATCCGCATCGCGCGGTCGGGGCGCGGTCGCCCCTTGATGTCCGGGGGAGCGTCGTAGCGGGGCAGGCCCTGCCCGGTGAGCACGTGCCGCACCTGCGACAGCTTCATCGCTCGGCCGCCTGAGCCGCGGGCGAGGACGCCAGGTACTTCACAGCCTGCGCCGTCGAACCCTCGTTGCTCGGGTGATACGAACGCCTGAAGTACGTAGACATCCGCTTGCCGAGTTCCCGGGCCGTCGGGAGGGTGCCGCGCTTGCCTGCTGCGAAGAAATCGGTCAGGTGCGGCTTGCGCCGGTGCGCCGACCACTGGGCGAGCTCCGGATCGTTCCGCATGAGGAAGCGGGTGCCGCGCACCCACAGCCACACGATGACCGGGGTGACGATCACCTGGGTGCGGATCCGCCGGGACTCGCGCTTGTCGAAGTACCGCATGACGTCGTAGGCCACGGAGCGGTGCTCCACCTCCTCGGCGCCGTGCCAGCGCAGCAGGTCGAGCATCGTCGGATGCATGCCGGCGCGGTCCAGTCCCTCGGCGTTGAGGACCCAGTCGCCGAGGAACGCGGTGATGTGCTCGATGGCGGCGATGACCGCCAGCCGCTCGATCAGGTAGTTCTTCTCCCGCAGACCGGTCAGCGGTCGCGGTCCGAGGATCTTGGAGAAGGTCCATTCCATCTGCTCGGTGAAGGGCGACGGGTCGAGACCCTTCTCCTTCAGGTGCGCCAGCACGCCGGTGTGAGCGTTGGCGTGCATCGCCTCCTGGCCGATGAACCCGACGACGTCGTCGCGGAGTTGCTCGTCCTCGATCAGCGGCAGTGCCTCTTTGAACGTCTCGACGAACCACTCCTCACCCGCGGGCAGGAGTAGGTGCAGGACGTTGAGGACGTGCGTGCTGAACGGGTCCCCCGGGATCCAGTGCATGGGGAGGTTCGACCAGTCGAACTCCACGTTCCTGGCCTGCAACAGGATGTGGTCCGGTTCGGGGATCGCGTTCCGGGGTGCAGTCGGGGCGGACATCTCACTACTCCTTCGTGCCGGCGGCTGCGCCACGACGAAGGCTTGTGGCGCAGTTCACTCGAAAACTTGGAGTAACTGTAACACCGGGTAATAGACAAAACTAGGACCGAACGTCCGCTCCGGCCTATCCGTAGGTGTCCCGAGGGCCGCGCCCCCGGATGTGCCGTTCCCCTTTTCGCCAGCTCGGGGCCGTCGGACCGGTGATCCGCAACGACTTCACGACGCCGTCGCCGACGGCCGCGGCGATCTTCGCGAGAATCTGTGACTGCATCATCCGAAGCTGCGTCGCCCAGGCCGTCGACTCCGCGGAGACGCTGAGAATCCCGTCCCGCAGCCCCGTCGGTTCGGCGTGCGCGGCGATGTCCTCACCGACCACCTGCACCCACCGACCGAGAACCGTCCCCTCGGACACCTTGGGCGACCAGCCGCGTTGTTTCGCGATCGCGTTGGTCAGCGCACCGAACGGCTGCGGGTCGCGGTCATCCGGCCCGGGACCCGACCATCCGCGTCGACGCCGGGCGCGCAGGGCCCGGACACCGGTTCCGGACCGGCGGCCCTGCCCGACGGATTTTCCGCTCGCCTTCGCCGCGGCACGCGCCTCCTCGAGGGCCCGCCGGGCGAGGTCGATTCCCTTCACCTCCGGTTCGGGGGCCGCAGCCGGTGCGGTCGGTTCGAGATCATCCGTCACGGCGGTCCTCCGTCTCTTCCACAATGTGCGATATTCGTCCTCGATCGGTGTCGCGGGCCTCCACGCCGAATCGGACGGCGTCGAGCTCCTCCGGAACATCTTCCGGCACGGCCGCCGTGATGAGCACCTGTTCCGCATCCAACGCGACCTTGGCGAGTGCGCGCCGTCGACGTCGATCGAGTTCGGCGAACACGTCGTCGAGCATGAGGACGGGATCGCTGCCCTCCGAACGCAGCAGGGCGAATCCCGCCAGCCGCAACGACAGCGCGAACGACCACGACTCACCGTGACTCGCGAATCCCTTCGCCGGGGTGTCGCCGAGTTGCAATTCGAGATCGTCACGATGCGGGCCGACGAGACACACACCCCGCTCGATCTCCTTGGAGCGCATCACGGACAGCTCCTGAAGGAACCGCTCCTCGAGAAACGCGATATCGCCCGCATCGGGCACTCGAGCCGGTTCGGTGAACTCCGGCGGCAGCGACGAGCCCAGACTCGAGCGGTAGCGGATGCTCGCGGGCCTCGACTCCGGCGCCAGCGATTGGTATGACTCGGCCAGATGCGGAGCGAGATCGTGGACGAGGTGAAGCCGTCCGGCGAGCAGCTGCGCGCCGTGTGCGGCGAGATGTCCGTCCCAGACCTCCAGCGTGGCAAGGGCACTCGCGCCGTCCTCGCTCGGCTGGCCGCCGCGCGACACCCGTCGCAATGCGCCGCCTGCGGTCTTGAGCAGCGCCGACCGCTGCCGCAGCACCCGGTCGTAATCGGCGCGCACCGCCGCCATCCGCGGGATACGGGACGTGAGGAGCTCGTCGAGGTAGCGCCGCCGATCACCCGGATCGCCGCGGACCAGCGACAGATCCTCCGGCGCGAACAGCACCGTCTGCAGAATCCCGAGAATCTCCCGCGGCCGCCGGGTGGGCGACTGGTTGATCCGTGCCCGGTTGGACTTGCCCTCGTTCAACTCGAGATCGACGGTCAGTTCCCGGCCGGCGTTGACGACGGTGGCCCCGGCGAATGCCTGACCGGTGCCCGTCCTGATCAGCGGGGCGTCCGAGCTGACCCGATGAGACGAGAGGGTCGACAGGTAGCCGAGCGCCTCGAGCACGTTCGTCTTGCCGTGACCGTTGGGTCCGACGAAGACGGTGCAGCCCGGACGCAGGGTGAGACCGAGGGCGTCCCAGGAACGGAAGTCTCTGAGCGAGAGTGCGCGAACGAACACCTACGTTCCAGAACCGGCTTCTGCCTCGCCTGCCGCCTTCTTCACGGCGTGACCACCGAACTGGTTGCGCAGCGCCGAGACGGCCTTCATCGCGGGGGAATCATCCTGACGGGACGCGAAGCGCGCGAACAACGCGGCCGAGATCACCGGTGCGGGCACGGCATGATCGATCGCCTCGAGCACCGTCCAGCGGCCCTCACCGGAATCGTCTGTGTAACCGGAGATCTCGGCGAAATCGGGATCCTCACCCAACGCCTTGACGAGCAGATCCAGCAGCCACGAACGAACGACCGTGCCCTTGGTCCACGCGCGCAGCACACCGTGGACGTCGGTGACGAGGTCTTCCGCCTCGAGCAGTTCGTAGCCCTCGGCGTACGCCTGCATCAGCCCGTATTCGATGCCGTTGTGGATCATCTTCGCGTAGTGGCCGGCGCCGATCGGGCCGGCGTGGACGAAACCGTCCGCACGCTCACCCTCGGGACGGAGGGCGTCGAAGACCGGCAGCGCCCGCTCGACATCCGCGTCCGATCCTCCGACCATCAGCCCGTAGCCGTTCTCGAGTCCCCAGACCCCACCGGACACACCGCAGTCGAGGTAGCCGATGCCGCGGGAACCCAGCAGCTCGCCGTGGATTTTGTCGTCGGTGTATCTCGAGTTGCCGCCGTCGATCACCAGGTCGCCGGTCTCGAGCACCGACGACAGTTCGGTCACCGTGTCCTGGGTGATCCTTCCCGCCGGAACCATCACCCACACGACTCGCGGAGACTCGAGTCGTTGCGCGAGTTCCGCCAGCGACGCCACATCCGTGACCTCGGGGCGGGGGTCGTAGCCGACCACCTCGTGCCCGTGCGCGCGCAACCGCTCGCGCATGTTGAATCCCATCTTTCCGAGCCCGACCAACCCGATCTGCATCGTGATCTCCGTCCACTCGTGAGATTTCGTTCGGCAGTGCTGGTTTCGCTTCCGCGAATCCGTCAGCCCGGGAGACGCACCGGCATCAGCAGGTACGTGTACGCGCTCTCCGGCGCCGCGAAGTTGCCGGAATCGTCGGGTTCGATCTCGTCCTCGGTGGCCGGACGCAGCACCGCGGGGCGGCTGGGGGTCGTGAAACCGAACAGCACCTGCTCGCTGTGCAGCGAAGACAGTCCGTCGATCAGGTAGCCGGGATTGAAGGCGATGGTGAGCGGCTCACCCTGGAACACCGCGTTCAAGCCTTCCTCGGCGCGACCTGCGTCGTCGCCACCGGCGGAGAGGAGAAGCCCCTCGGTGGAGAACTGCAGGCGGACCTGCGCACCGCGCTCGGCGACGAGGGCCACACGCTTGATGGCCTCGACGAGCGGAGCGATCTCGACGGTGGCCAGCGCGGTGTGCTCGGACGGCAGCAGCTGCCGGAACTTCGGGAACTCGGCGTCCAGCAGCCGGGTGGTGGTGCGGCGGCCGTCGTTGACGATGCCGAGGAGGCCGTCGTTGCCGACCGCGGAGCCCGAACCGAGCGCGAGCTCCACCGGCGAAGTGGCATCTCCTGCAAGCGTTTTCGCCGACTCGGAGAGCGTCTTGGCGGGGATGAGGACGGCCGCGGTGGTGTCGGGGTTCGCCGGCGACCACTCGAGTTCACGGACCGCGAGACGGAACCGGTCGGTGGCGGCGAGCACGATCGCGTTGCGTTCGATCTCGACCCGGATGCCGGTGAGCATCGGCAGGGTGTCGTCCTTGCCCGCCGCGACAGCCACCTGACTGATCGCTTCGGAGAAGACGTCGGCGGGAATCGAGCCGGTCTGCTGCGGCAGCTGCGGAAGCTGGGGATAGTCCTCGACCGGCATGGTGGGCAGGGAGAACTTGGCGCTTCCGCACGTGATCAGTACGCGGGTGCCTTCGAGGGTCACGTCGACCGGCTTGTTGGGGAGCGACTTCGTGATGTCGGCGAGAAGCTTGCCGGAGACGAGGACCTGACCGGCGCTACCGACCTCGGCTGCGACCCTGACCTGGGCCGATACCTCGTAGTCGAATCCGGAAACCGTCAACCCTTGCTCGGTCGCGTCCAGGAGAACACCGCCGAGAACGGGGACAGGAGGCCGCGACGGCAGACTGCGAGCGACCCATGCCACTGAATCAGCGAATTCTTCCCGGGAGACACGAAACTTCAGGCTTCCAAGCTCCATCGCCGGGTTGTTCCTCTCGGTAGGCACGGTTGTTCGCCACGGTCGGCCCGTGACCACAGCACTGCAGTCTTTCACAGAGCGGCGATGCATAACCGTATGCCCTCGAGGGCGAACTTGAAAGCGGAACGGTCGCGTCCTCGAGTCTCCGCCAGAGGCCTGTGAACCGACGCTGTCCCCAACCCTGTTTTCAAAGAGGTTTTTATAAGAATTAATGAGAAGTACTATTAGGTCCTGTGGAATCTGTGGACGAAGGCGTGTAGACGCTGGTCCGTCCGCGTCGTCGTATGGGGAATTCTCGAGGACAAACTCGAGGACCGATCCGGCACCCATGTGGACTACTCGAGGTTGTTCAAAGTTCTGCACGTTCTGTCCACAGAGATTCCACCTCATCCCCACACTTATCCACAGGTGTGCATGCTTTATCCCAGGTCCCGGCGTCGGCGTGTTGCACCGGCGTGTCGTGTCGGCGAGGGTTCGCGCGAGCCTCGAGTAGGCCCTCGAGCGGTACCTCGAGGACCCGCTCGAGCGGCCCCTCGAGGACCGGCTCGAGGGGCCCTCGAGTTACCCGCGGGAGAGTGTTTCCCCCGAAACGACCTGTGCCCCCGGTAGGCGAACTACCAGGGGCACAGGAGAGGCAGGTGTCGGCGACTACCTCTTGGAACGCTGTTTGATCCGGGCGGTCAGCTCCTGGACCTGGTCGTAGACCTTCCGACGCTCCGTCATCTCCTTGCGAATCTTCTTGTCCGCGTACATGACGGTGGTGTGGTCGCGGCCGAACGTCTGCCCGATCTTCGGCAGGGACAGATCGGTGAGCTCGCGGCACAGGTACATGGAGATCTGCCGGGCGGACGCCAGCGGACGTGCCTTGCCGGGGCCGCAGAGGTCGTCGATGGACATGTTGAAGTACTCCGCGGTGACCGCCATGATCGTCGCCGCATTGATCTCGAGACTCGACGAGTCCGGCATCAGGTCACGCAGCACCACCTCGGCGAGCGTGAGGTCCAGGGGTTGCCTGTTCAGGGACGCGAACGCCGTCACACGGATGAGGGCACCCTCGAGTTCCCGGATGTTGCGTTCGATCCGGGAGGCGATCAACTCGAGGACGTCGTCGGGCACCTCGAGCCGGTCCATTCGGGCCTTCTTGCTGAGGATCGCGATGCGGGTCTCGAGTTCGGGCGGCTGAACGTCGGTGATCAGGCCCCATTCGAACCTGGTGCGCAGTCGTTCCTCGAGTGTCGCCAACTGCTTCGGCGGCCGGTCGGACGAGACGACGATCTGCTTGTTCGCGTTGTGCAGGGTGTTGAAGGTGTGGAAGAACTCCTCCTGGATACCTTCCTTACCCTCGATGAACTGGATGTCGTCCACCAACAGCACGTCGGTCTCGCGGTAGCGGCGCTTGAACGCCACCTTGCGGTCGTCGCGGAGGCTGTTGATGAAGTCGTTGGTGAACTCCTCCGTGGAGACGTACTTCACCCGCATCCCCGGAAACAGCCGCTGGGCGTAGTGGCCGGCGGCGTGCAGGAGGTGCGTCTTGCCGAGGCCGGACGCTCCCCACACGAACAACGGGTTGTACGCGCGCGCCGGCGCCTCGGCGATGGCGACCGCCGCGGCGTGGGCGAACCGGTTGGACGAGCCGATCACGAACGTGTCGAACGTGTACTTCGCGTTGAGGCTGTTACCCCCGGTCGCCGACGGTGCCGGGCCCGAGGGCGGCTTCGTGAAGTACGACGGCCAGGATTCGTGGACGCTGGCGAGGGCCTCGCGGTCGTCGTCGACTTCCTCGAAGTCCGTCGTGTCCGAGTAGGGCTGATCCTCACCGGAGCCGAACCGGCGCCTGCGGAACGAACCGGAACTGGTGACGGAAGGCTCGAGGTGGCGAGGAGTGTGGATAGGTTCCGGCTCCGGCCGGTGGTCCCGGCTCGGAGGCTCGGATTCGGGTTCGTCGTCGACCGGGGCCGCGATACGCACACCGAGGCCTTCGACCTGCTCCCCGAGATGCCGGCCGAGGGCGTGGAGGATCGGCTCACGGAGATCCCGCTCGATCGCCTCCTGCGCGAAGGGCGACGGAACGGACAGGAGCGCGAAGCCCTGTGCGAGCGTCAGCGGTTTGACGAGCGCCAACCACGCCTTCTGTCCCCTCGTCAACGGCGGCAGATCGCCGCCGGGCGAATCGGATGTGAGGTCTGCGACGACGTCGATCCAGATCCGTGCGAGCGCATTCGGATCGTCGTTCACGTGGTTCCTCCCCAGTGTGTTCGCGGACTCGGCGCCAGCGGTGCCGAGTCGAGTGTCGGTGCCGTCGTCGAGGTGGAATTGGGAGCTTCCCCGACCTGAGGATGGACCCCGTACGGACCTACGAATATGCCATCTGAACTGTGTTTCCACACAATTATCCACAGATGTGGACAAACCGCAGACGCCCCCTGTCGAGACGCCGTTACGTGGCAAGGAGTCCAGATTGAGCGCGCTGACCTGCGCTTATGCATGCGAAACCTGGATGAGCGGGTTCGAGGACCCGGGAAGTGAAGGGTGTCAACAACCCTCGTGGCGATCCGAAGCGGCACACCATCTGTGCCCTGTGGATGAATTGTGGTGAATATGCAGATGAGAACGGTGAAGTCGAGAGCTGGGCACTCGATCAGGGTTCATCGGCGAGACCATGCATAGACGCTAGCAACAGTGTCGGCAACCTCACAGCGGTTTGGCACATTGGAAGTTGGGGTGCAAGCATTTGTCGATCCTCGGCGTGTCGGTCAACCGATTCGCGGGGGAATCGCAGGTGAGCGAGTTTGACCTGACCGTGAGTGGTAAGTACTCTCGAACAGTCACCCTGTGGTGAGGTGGCGGTTTCGTGCTGGCTCGAGTCCAGTTTCGAAGTCGTTCCATCCCCACCCTGTGGATGAACACCTGAGTTTTCGCCAATGTTAGATCCATGACGCCGGGAGGCGTCGATGAACTTCGAGGAGTGTTGACCGTGGCCAAGGGCAAGCGGACGTTCCAGCCGAACAACCGACGCCGCGCGCGCGTTCACGGCTTCCGTCTTCGTATGCGGACCCGTGCGGGTCGTGCAATCGTTTCGGCGCGTCGCCGTAAGGGCCGCGAATCTCTCACCGCCTGATCCCGACACTGGGTTCGGGAGCTCGGGGTGTTGCCTGAGCCGCACCGATTGCGTCGTCATTCAGATTTTTCGTTGACTGTGCGACGTGGTCGTCGGATGGGAAGACGCGACCTGGTTGTGCACGCATTCGACCGTGCGCAGGCAGATGAGCTGGTGAGTAGCGGCGGTCCGCGATTCGGACTGGTTGTGAGTAAGGCTGTCGGGCCGGCGGTGATTCGACATCGAGTCGCACGCCGGCTTCGTCATATCTGCATCGACCTCGTGGACGTGGTTCCACGGGGTACCGATGTGGTGATTCGGGCTCTTCCGGGAGCTGCGACTGCAAGTAGCCGGGACCTGGAGAAGCAACTCCGTACAGGTCTCCTTCGATTGGACCTTCTTGCGCCCGTGAGTAACTCCGCATGAAAAGCGCACTCCACGAGTCGCGCGCCGACACGGCCGAGGGCACCTCCTCGGCCGCATCCGCATGGAAGTCGGTCCGTGCGTTACCGGCGCGCACTCTCATATTCTTCATCGAGCTCTACCGGACGTATGTGTCGCCCCTGAGGTTGCCGACCTGCCGGTTCATGCCGACCTGTAGCGAGTACGCGGTGGAATCCCTGCGTACCCACGGGGCGATCAAAGGCCTTTTCTTGACGGTGGTTCGGTTGGCGAAGTGTGCCCCCTGGCACCCTGGTGGGTGGGACCCGGTCCCTGCCCGTCACGACCGTCATGCGGGTGGCCGTTGCTGTCCGGCGAACGTGGACGAACAGAGGAGTACATAGAGCCGTGCTCGACTTCATTTACTATCCGGTGTCCGGGATCCTGTGGGTCTGGCACAAGATATTCGGTGCCATTCCCTTCCTCGGGCCGGACAGCGGTGTCACGTGGGCGCTCTCCGTGGTGTTCCTCGTGTTCACCCTGCGTGCCGTGCTGTACAAGCCGTTCGTCAAGCAGGTTCGCACGACCCGCCAGATGCAGGAACTTCAGCCGCAGATCAAGGCTCTGCAGAAGAAGTACTCGGGTGACCGCCAGCGTCAGGCCACCGAGATGCAGAAGCTCCAGAAGGAGCACGGGTTCAACCCCATCATGGGCTGCCTGCCGGTTCTCGCACAGGCTCCGGTCTTCATCGGCCTGTTTCACGTGCTTCGCTCTTTCAACCGCACAGGCACCGGCTTCGGGCAGCTCGGCATGTCGGTCGAGGCGAACGCGAACACGCCGAACTACTTCTTCAGCGTCGAGGACGTGCAGTCCTTCCTGAGTGCCCGACTGTTCGGCGCACCCATCTCGGCCTGGATCACCATGCCGAAGGAGCAGCTCGACGCGTTCGCTGCCTACGGCCCGATCCCCACGGTGTTGAACATCGCCGTTGTCGCGGTTCCGCTGATGGTCATCGCCAGCATCGCGACCCACTTCAACTCGCGCGCCTCCGTCGCGCGGCAGAGTCCCGAGGCTGCCGCCAACCCGCAGTCCGCGATCATGAACAAGCTCGCTCTGTGGGTCTTCCCACTCGGTGTGCTCGTCGGTGGCCCGTTCCTCCCCATCGCGATCCTCTTGTACTGGGTGAGTAACAACATCTGGACCTACGCGCAGCAGCACATCGTCTTCCGTCGTATCGACGAAGAAGAGGAAGAGAAGAAGCAAGCTGCCATCGCACGCCGGGCGGACAACGCTCCGAAGCCCGGTGCACGTCCGGATCTCACCAAGAAAAAGAAGAAGTCCGCGACCGCAACGGACGGTTCTTCCTCGGCGGACGAGCCGGAGATCGTCGAGGGCGTCGTCGAAGACAGCGCCTCCGATCAGGTGAGTGGTGATGGTTCGGCGACGGGTACGTCGAAGCCGAAGCCCGGTGCCCGCCCCCAGTCCAACCGCGGAAAGTCCCCCAAGCGCAAGCGGCGCTGATTCAGAAAAGAGAACGAGCATGGCTAGTGAGCCTGACATCGCAGTGGACGGAGATGAGACAGACGTGACTGCAACGACGCAGAACCCGGACACCGAGGTGGATTCCGATTCTGACGACTACCTGATCGAGGAAGGGGAAATCGCCGGCGACTACCTGGAGCAGCTGCTCGACGTACTCGACTTCGACGGCGATATCGACCTGGACGTCGAGGGCGACCGTGCTGTTGTCAGCATCGACGGTGGAGACGATCTCACCAAGTTGGTCGGACGCAAGGGTGAGGTGCTCGACGCACTCCAGGAACTGACTCGCCTGGCCGTGCAGCAGGCGACGGGCGAACGTAGTCGCCTGATGCTCGACATCGCCGGATGGCGTGCCGGCCGTCGCGCCGAACTGACCGAGCTGGGTTCCTCGGCTGCCCGCCGCGTCCTCGAGAGCGGCGAACGCGAGGAGCTCGCTCCGATGACGCCGTTCGAGCGCAAGATCGTTCACGACGCAGTCGCGAAGGTCGATGGCGTTTCGAGCGAGAGCGAAGGCGCCGAGCCTTCACGTCGCGTGGTCGTCATTAAGGACTGATCCACACACGCATCACCAAGGCGGGGCTCCCGGATAATCTCTGGGAGCCCCGCCTTTTTCTCTTATCCGCGTGTCGCCATCCGTCACTGTGGCTTCGTTTCGTTTCACGTGAAACACCCACCCCTCCCCTCCCCCACCGAGGGTCGGGTGTCCGCAGCGAGATTCGGATGCCTTCTCCGCTCACTGCGCTCGATCAACCGTCCCGCAGCGTCGCGCAAGATCGGCGCCTTCAGGGGCGAGGGTGAGGAAGTTCAACTCCGCTGTAGGTCCCGATCTGATGTTCTGGTGTTCGCAGCAAATCAAGCGGTGTAGTCGATGCTTCAGGACCGGATCTGCACCTCGGCGTCCCCACGGTGGATGGCCAATGTGATGCTGCGGTGGCTTGGACCTGATCGGGATCCGAGAGAGTGTGATGTTTCGCCCACGCCCGCCGCGGTTCGGCGACCAGGATATGCGGGTGTTTGACGAGGTGCCACCAGTCCGCCAACAGGTCCACCGCTCCGCGGGCACCAGCATCGCAGTAGGCGTCCCGTGGAGTGGTGGGGTTTGGGACTGAGCGGCGCGGCTCCGACGTAGAGAGGGCCATCGGCGGGATCTTCGGTGTGTACGGCCAAGCACGCATCGAAGAAAGAGGTCCACCGATGGCCCTGTCCCAGTCTGCCCTGTCCGAGCTACTCGACGCATTCCGTGCCGGAGAAGGCGTGGATCTGATCCGTGAATCGGTCCGGATGGTCATGCAAGAACTGATCGAAACCGAAGCCACCGAACAGATCGGCGCGGGCCGCTATGAACGCACCGAGGCCCGCACCGCCGAACGCAACGGGGCCAGGCCCCGGCTGGTGGCCACCCAAGCCGGTGACGTCCAATTGCGGATCCCGAAACTGCGCAAGGGCTCGTTCTACCCCTCGATCCTCGAGCCCCGCCGACGGATCGACCAAGCGCTGTACGCGGTGGTGATGGAGGCCTACGTGCACGGAGTTTCCACGCGCAGCGTGGACGACCTCGTGGCGGCTCTGGGAATCGATTCGGGTATTTCCAAGTCGGAGGTGTCGCGGATCTGCGCGGGCCTCGACGAAGTTGTCGGCGCGTTCCGGACCCGCCCGCTCGACCACACCGCGTTTCCTTACGTCTACCTCGATGCGACCTACCTGCACGTACGCAACTCCTCTTCGCAGGTGACCTCGATGGCGGTCGTGGTCGCCACGGGGATCACCGCCGAGGGTGCGCGTGAGGTCCGCCCCCGCGAGCGGGTGGTACCCCCAGGCCTCGATGTCGGGGACAGTAAGGACGAGGTGTTCTGGCGCGGCTTCCTCGCTTCGCTGAAGAGACGCGGCCTGTCCGGTGTCCGACTGGTCATCAGTGACCAGCATGCCGGGCTGGTCGCGGCACTGCTGCGTTCGTTCCAGGGGTCGGGGCATCAGCGGTGTCGGGTGCATTTCGCGCGAAACCTGTTGGCGCATGTCCCCAAGTCGCACTCCGACATGGTCGCCGCGGTGTTTCGCACGATCTTCGCCCAGCCCGATCCCGCGACCGCGGCCTCGACGTGGGACGAGGTCCGTGATCAGTTGGCTGGCCGGTTCCCCAAGATCAGTCCCTTGATGGGCCAGGCGAAGTCAGAGGTCTTGGCGTTCAGCACATTTCCGCGGGCGCATTGGTCGAAGATTTGGTCGACGAATCCGTGATCGGTTAACCGGCTCTCGGGCGACACGATTCTATCCGCGGCGTGAGGTCCGGGGCCGATGGCCGGATCGGGCGCATGCTGACGGTGGCGGCTCGATCGGAGAGGAGCAGGCGATGGCCGTTCGGGTGCACGCGGTGGACGACGGTTATGTGGTGGTCGGCGAGTGGGAGGGTTGCGCGGCAGCGAACGCGTTCCTCAAACATCTGGCCGGGCGTGCGTTCAGCGTGGCGACGGTGCGGGCGTATGCCTTCGATGTGCTGAACCTGGCGCGGTTCCTGATCGCCCGCGATCTCGGATTGGCGGCGGTGACGCCGGTGACCGTGTTCGAGTGGATCGACTGGCAGGGCGTGCGCCGTGATCCCCGACCCGGCGCAACGACGAGGAACGGCCGGCAGCGCACGGCGGCGGCGTCGACGATCAACCGGCGGGTCGCGGCGGTGCGGGCGTTGTTCGAGTACCTGGTGATGACCGGGGTGCGCGCCGACAACCCGGTGCCCTCACCCCGGCGGGGTCAAGGGTTACGTCCGTCGGGGCGGGGTTTGCTCGGGCATCTCGGGCCCGGCCGGCCCAGGGCCGGAGGCCGGCTGGTGCGCCAGCCGCGGTTGCTGCCCGAATCCCTCGACGCCGACGCGGTGGACGTGTTCGTCTCGTCGCTGCGCACCCATCGGGACCGGGCGATGGTGTGGGCGATGCTGCTCGGGGGTCTGCGCAGCGCCGAGGTGCGGTCGCTCCGGTTGGTGGAGGTGGATTTCGGTCGACGCCGGCTGCGGGTGCTCGGCAAGGGTTCGAAGGAGCGTGTGGTACCGGTCGATGCGGTGTTCTTCACCGAACTATCGGCCTATCTGCGCCTCGAGCGGCCACCCGGGTTGGTCACACCGGAGTGCTTCGTCGTGCTGCGGGGCCCCACCGTGGGGGCGCCGGTGACCGAGGCCGGGCTGCGATCATTGTTCCGGCGGCACCGGGACCTGTCCGGCGCGGGTCGGGTGCGTCCGCACCGGCTGCGACACACCTACGGCACCGAACTCGCCTCCGCGGGAATCGATCTGATGGTGCTGCGGGAGTTGATGGGGCACGCGTCCCCGGAGACCACCGCCGAGTACGTGCACCTGTCGATCGAGCAGCTCGCCGCCGAATACGGCGCCGCCCGGGCCAGTCTCGCCGGGGCACGGCGATGACCACGGCATGGCCGACCGTATTCGACCCGGATACGGTGCTGGCCGACTATCTCGACCACGTCGCCACCCTCGGGCTGGGAGGAAGAGCCGTCCGCGGCCGCACCCGCATCGCAACCGCATTCCTGGCCGCGCACCCGGATCTGCGGGAATGGATGGCCCGGCCTGCCTCGGACCGGCTTACCGAACTCCGCAGCACCGGGGCTTGGCCGCTGTTGTGTCACCTCATCGGGCGAGACGAGCTGCGACTGGACCTCGAGTTCGCCGCCGTCAAGAACCTCACCGGACTCGGGAGTGCCATCGAGGCCCGCGACCCGGACGGGTTCGCCGCGGCCCGGACCGCCGGACTGGCATTGGGCTGGACACCGTCGTGGGTCGAGACCGTCCTCGGCGAGTGCCTGGCGGTGCTGCTCGCCTGGCATGGCGGACTCGTCAGCGGCATCACGAACGACACCGTCGACGATTTCGATGCCGTATTGGCTGCAACACAAGCTATTCCGCCGTCGTCACGGCGGGCCTACCGCAATCGGATCGCGGGTCTGCGGCAGGTGCTGTTCGAGGCCCGCATCGTCGATATTCCACCACGGCGCCGCGTCTGGGCCCGCAGCTACGCCCAACGGTTCGCCGACGTTCCGATGGCCGACGCGATCCGCGAGACGTTGTTGCGCTATGTGACCGTCCGAGCCGCCGTGCTTCGCCCGAAATCCGTCGAATCACTGATCAACGACCTGCTGCCGTTCGCGGACTACCTCACCACACACCACCGCGACCTGACCTGTCTGCGCGAGCTGGACCGCAGTCACATCGAGGGCTTCCTCGTCTGGAACCGCACCCGCACCTGGCGTGGCCAACGCGCCGCCGCCGGCGCCGGTCGCACCATCTCGAGGGCCGTGATCCAATCGACGGTGCTGAGCCTGCGCAACTTACTCGACGATCTCACCGAATGGGGCTGGGAGCAGGCGCCGCCGCGCCGGCTGGTCTTCGCCGCCGACGTCCCCAAGCTCGACCAACCGTTGCCCCGCGCACTGGCACCCGACGTCGACGGCGCGGTGATGAACGCTGTTGCCGGGTTGGAGGATTCGTTCTCCCGCATCGGGTTGACGGCGCTCCGCGGGGCGGGGTTGCGGGTCGGGGAATTGCTCGATCTCGAGCTCGGTAGCGTCGTCGACTACGGCCCGGCCGGGACCTGGCTGAAGGTGCCGCTGGGCAAACTCGCGACCGAGCGCATGGTGCCGCTCTCGGCCGCCACCGTCGCGGCGTTGGACGAGTGGACGACCCAACGCGGCGTCTGCCGACCACTGCCGCATCCGCGCACCGGAGCGTTGACCGATTTCCTGTTCGTCGCGCACGGCCGCCGACTCGGCCAGACCCGGCTGCGCAACGGGCTGCTCGCCGCCGTCGAACGGTCCGGGTTGCGCGGCACTGGCGGCGGGCCCCTGATTGTCACCCCGCACCAGCTGCGGCATACCTGGGCCACCGAGCTCGCCAATGCCGGTATGAGCCTGCAGGCGTTGATGGCGCTGCTCGGGCACGTCACTCCTCAGATGACCCTGCGTTACGCCACCCTGGCATCGCCGACGTTGCGCGACGCCTACGACCAGGCCATGGGCAAGGTGCGCCGCCGGTTCACCCTTACCCCGGTTGGCAAGCCGATCGTTCCCGACACCGTCAGCTGGCTCGGCAGCGAGATGCTCAAAACCCGTGTTGCCCATGGCTACTGTTCTCGGCACGAAGCGGCCGGGGCCTGTCCCTATGCCAACATCTGCGAGACCTGCGACAACTTCGTCACCGGACCCGAGTTCCGCGGCGCGCTCGAGGCGCAACGCACCGACGTCCAGGCCCTCGAAGCCGATGCCTGCGACCGCGGCTGGCCCGACGAAGCTGCTCGCCACCACCGCGTTGCAGACGCCCTGACCGATCACCTCCACCGGCTCGACCGCTGACTCCAGATCGGCCAGTCTGCGATTGACCCACACGCGAAGGCCGGTTAATGGAGCGGGTGAACAAGGAGATCAAGCGCAGAGCCCGCGTCGTGGGCATCTTCCCGAACGAGGGTGAGTGTTAGCGATGTCCTGAGGCATACCACTCAGGGGTATTTGTTCCGCGCGATGAGTTTCGACGCTCCTCGAAGTCCACATCATTGAAGCGACCGAACCGGTGCCGTCACCTGGATGGAGTGAATGATGACCGAGGACGAACGTCAGATCCGGAATCTGATCGACCGTTGGGCCGAGGCTGTGCACAGCGGCGACATGGCCGGTGTTCTCGCCGACCACTCCGACGACATTGTGATGTTCGACGTGCCACCGCCATATGAGGGTGCTCGCGGAATCGATGCGTATCGCGAGACGTGGCCGCCGTTCTTCGAATGGCAGTCGAACGGTGCCCGATTCGAGATGGTGTCATTGGATGTGACTGCCGGTGAGGATGTCGCGTTCGCCCATGCACTCCTCCGCTGCGGCACGGAAGCGGAGCTCGCCGACAATCCAGGGAACCGGCTTCGCCTCACCGTGGGATTGCGGAAGGAGGACGGTCGTTGGCTCGTCGCTCACGAACACCACTCCTTTCCAGACACCACAGTCTGACGCCGGTTGATATGGCGCCGCCGCCGGATCGTCGCTTTCACTCGTTTTCGAAGTAATTTAGGTTGTAGTTTCACCCACCCAACCACACCCGGGAGTTTCGTCACTGTGATGATTGAGAAACCGGGATTCCTCGGAGTGACACTGCCGAGAGGTAGCGTCGAGTAGGCGTGGATCGCTGCTACTCGTTGGAGAGGTCCGGCTCGATTGTCGTTCTCTGAAACCCTCCGTCCGCCGGCTTGGGAAGGCCGCCGGGTGATGCGCGGAGTCGGTCGGTGTCCCTCGTCTGTTCCACGTGAAACACGAGTGTCAGTTCTTCCACGTGAAACTGCCCGCACCAAACGGCATGAAATAGGCAACCATCCGATGCGCTCGCGCCGGACCATGTCGGCCTGGGCTAGGGCTGGGTTCGAGTCACGTCCGTGGACGGTATCGCCTGTTCCACGTGAAACATCAGCGCTGCGATCTCGCCGTAGTAGATCTGCGGAACCGTTGCCGGCGATGTGCGCGAGATCGACGTCCGAGAGGGTTCACCGCCGAGGCGACGGTCCGACCTCCGGGGTCGGCGGGATGTACCACCGATAGAGACGACCCAACCCCTCCCCTCCCCCACCGGAAGGGGTGCGGCTCGACACTGTTCCGGCGTTGCGCGTTCGAGTTAAGGGACATAGTCGCGAGCGAGGGCGGATAATGAAGAAGCTGTGTTTGTTGATTTCGCGTTATTCGCGGGAGGATGTTTCACGTGGAACCGAATGGTGGAGAGCCGGCCGAATGGGACGAACAAGCGGCGGCACGCCAGGTGTTCGGTGAACGATTCGATATTGCGGAGCGCTATTACAAGTCCTTGGCGAGCGACGGTGTCGAACGGGGGTTGATCGGACCGCGAGAGGTTCCGCGACTCTGGGAACGTCACCTCCTCAACTGTGCCGTCGTCGGTGAACTGATCGCCGAGGGTGAGTCCGTCGTCGATGTCGGAAGCGGTGCCGGGTTGCCCGGTATCCCCCTCGCGATTGCCCGACCCGATCTCCGTATCACGTTGGTGGAGCCGCTGCTGCGACGGTCGGTGTACCTCGCCGAGTTCGTCGAGTCGAACGGCCTGGACGTGCTCGTGGTTCGGGGCCGCGCCGAGGAGTCGGGTGTGGTGAAGGAAGCCGGTGGCGCAGACGTCGTGACTTCCCGAGCGGTGGCACCGTTGGAGAAGTTGGCCAAGTGGTCGCTGCCGCTTATCCACGAGCATGGGAGAATGCTCGCATTGAAAGGTTCGAGCGCCGCCGAAGAGATTTCCCGTGATCGCGCTTCCCTGACTCGGTTGGGTGCTGGCAAGCTGGATATCGTGGAATGCGGAGTGGGCCTGCTTCCTGTCCCCACCGTTGTCGTTCGGGCAGAACGTGTACCGAAACGCCGTCAGCGTCGATGACGATGTGCACGGTGACTAGGGAGTGAGTATGTCGAGTAACGAGCGATTCCCAATCGAAGGAGTAGTCAATGTCGGGTGGGCCTGAATCCGCCGTTTCACGTGAAACAACTTCACGTGAAACCGACCATCAATCCGACCAGGCGACGAGCTCCGGGAACGGAGACGACGGATTCACGGCCCCTTACAACGGAATCTCCGTCGAGGAGACTCCGATCGGTGCTGCCGCGCACCGCGCAAGCCAGGTGCTGCACCCCCACTCGGTGTCCCTGCCGAAGCCGCCCGAACGGCGGATCCTCACGATCGCCAACCAGAAGGGCGGCGTCGGCAAGACGACGAGTGCGGTCAACCTCGCATCCGCCCTCGCGGTTCAGGGACTCACCGTTCTGGTGATCGACCTCGACCCTCAGGGCAACGCCAGCACCGCGTTGGGCGTCGCTCACCACTCCGGCGTGCCGTCCAGCTATGAGCTTCTCCTCGGTGAGGTGACGGCCGCGGAAGCGATCCAGAAGAGCCCGCACAACGACCGGCTGTTCTGCATCCCGGCCACCATCGACCTCGCCGGCGCCGAGATCGAATTGGTCTCCATGGTCGCCCGCGAGGGGCGGCTGAAGGGCGCACTGTCGGAGAAGGCTCTCGGCGAGGTCGATGCCGACTTCATCCTGATCGACTGCCCGCCCTCGCTCGGACTGCTCACGGTGAACGCGATGGTCGCGGCCAAGGAAGTCCTGATTCCGATCCAGTGCGAGTACTACGCACTCGAGGGTGTGGGACAGCTGCTGCGGAATATCGAACTGGTGCAGGCGCACCTCAACCCGGACCTCCACGTGTCGACGGTCCTTCTCACGATGTACGACGGGCGCACCAAGTTGGCGGACCAGGTGGCCGAAGAGGTTCGCACCCACTTCGGCGACGCCGTCCTGCGCGCTGTCATTCCCCGCAGCGTGAAGGTGTCAGAAGCTCCCGGGTACGGCATGACCGTGCTCGATTACGACCCCGGTTCGCGGGGCGCAATGAGTTACCTCGACGCGGGACGTGAACTCGCAGCACGCACCGCACACATCACGAAGCAGGAGCAGCGATGAGTCAGACGCGTAAGGGTGGACTTGGCCGTGGACTGGCTGCGCTCATTCCTACGGGACCGACCACGACGGGACCGGGGCTGGGCAACGCCGCCGCCGACGTCGTGATCGGGGCGGACCGGCGCAACGTACTGACCGCTCCCGCACCGAACTCGTCGGACGCTGCAACCGACAAGAAGACGGCTCCCGCGTCCACGGGAAACAACGGAGACAGCAACGGCGCCGACGGCGCGTCGGGGAACGGTGCTGAACCCCTCCCCTCCCCCACCGGAGCGGTGTACCGGGAGATCGCTCCCGACCTGATCGAGCGGAACCCCAAGCAGCCGCGTCAGGTGTTCGACGACGACGCTCTCGCCGAACTCGTCCACTCGATCCGCGAGTTCGGGCTGATGCAGCCGATCGTGGTGCGTCCACTCGACGACGGCAAGTTCCAGCTCGTCATGGGCGAGCGTCGGTGGCGTGCCAGCCAGGAGGCCGAGCTGGAGACGATCCCGGCGATCGTCCGCGAGACCGGCGACGACGCGATGCTCCGCGACGCGCTCCTGGAGAACATCCACCGCGTGCAGCTGAACCCGCTCGAAGAGGCGGCGGCGTATCAGCAGTTGCTCGAAGAGTTCGAGGTGACCCACGAGGAACTGGCGGCGAAGATCGGCCGCTCGCGTCCCGTCGTGACGAACATGATCCGACTGCTGAAGTTGCCGATTCCCGTGCAACGACGCGTCGCTGCGGGCGTGCTGTCCGCCGGTCACGCTCGCGCCCTGCTGTCGCTCGAGGCAGGAGCCGACGCGCAAGAAGTGATGGCAGCACGCATCGTTGCGGAGGGCATGTCTGTTCGCGCGACGGAGGAGGCGGTGACGCTCGCCAACCGCAGCGACGACCAGGCAGCCCAGCCCGCCCAGCGTCGTAAGCCGATCCAGATGCCGGGACTGCAGGACGTCGCCGAGCGGCTGTCGGATTCATTCGACACGAGGGTCACGGTCAGCCTCGGCAAGCGCAAGGGCAAGATTGTGGTCGAGTTCGGTTCGGTGGACGATCTTCAGAGGATCGTTGGGATGATGGAGGCACAGAAGGCCGATTCATGAGCGCCTGACGGAGGTAGAAGTACCCGCGGATGATCCGTCACTGTGACAGTGGCCGATGACGGACCGAGTCCGGCAGAACTATCGGGGGCGAAAAACGTTGAATACCAGAGGATGTCGAATGATCTGCGGTAGTGACATATGGAGGCTGAGCTAGCCAGTGTCGACTCACGTCACATCGCTCACTCTCGACGGCTTGGACAAGCTCTCCGCCCACGCTCGTCGCTGTGTCTTCTGGGAAATGGATCCGGCGGCGATCCACAGTTCGCGCGGATTCTGCGACCAGGAGTTCGAGAAGGAAGCCTGGCTCTCGATGGTCATGCTCGAATGGGGATCGTGCGGTCAGGTGGCCGTCATGGACGGGAAGCCGGTCGGCAGCGCCCTCTACGCTCCCCCACGGACGGTGCCGCGCGCTCAGCTTCTCCCGACCGCTCCCGTCGGTGCCGACGCCGTTCTCCTCACGAGCCTCCGGCTCGAGCCTGCCGGCGAAGAACAGAATCTCGGAACCACGTTGATCCAGGCCGTGGTGGCCGATCTGGTGCGCCGCGGTGTTCGCGCCCTCGAGGCGTTCGGTATCCGCAATACCGACGGAACCGGGCCGATCGACACACACGGGATGGCGTCAGCCACTGCGGCCCGTGAGTGCTCACCCGAGGAGTGCATGATCCCGGCCGATTTCCTCGAGGACAACGGCTTCGAAATCGTCGCGCCCCATCACCGGTTCCCGCGCCTGCGGCTCGAGCTGAACCGGGATCACGGATGGAAGGAAGACGTGGAGGCTGCCCTGGAGCGCCTGATCCACACGGCGTCGGTGAGCATGGTCGACATCGGGGAGCGCACACCCGTCGGTGCGCACTGAGCGCTCGGGAACGAGAAGTCAGGAACGTTCGGAGGAAGACAGCTCTTCGGCGAGCAACTCGGCGAACGTGAACGTTCCGGTCGGCTGATCGTCCTGACCGAGCAGGTACAGACGCTTCACGGAGATGAGGATCGCTTCGGCGATGGCGTCGCGTGCCCGCGGGTTGGAGAGCACCGCGGCATCGAGGTCATTGGTGAGGTACCCGAGGTCGATCTGCACGGTCGGCATGTTCGTCAGACGCAGCAGGTCCCAGGTGCGGCCGTGGGTCCGGCAGTCCTGCAAAGGCGTGCGGGCCACGATCTCCCGCTGGATGAATCCGGTGAGAACCTGACCGATCATCGACGTCGAACCGTGCGAGTTGCCGAAGTGGAAGCTCGCGACACCGTTGGCGGACGGGCTGGTGTTGCCATCGCAGCGCAACGAGATCATCAGGTCGGCGTCGAAGGCGTTCGACGTGGATGCGCGTTCGATGTCTGTGGGGTTCGCGTGGTGCGGGCGGGACAGGAACGTTTCCATGCCCGTCGCGGCCATGCGGCCCTCGAGGCGGCTGGCGAGGTCCCACAGGATGTCGGATTCCGAGATCGTGCCGTACGGGGACCGCACGATGGTGCCGTAGGTGTCGCCGCCGAGGCCCGGATCGATGACGATCCGCTTGCCGCTCAGCTGGGGTCCGGAGCTGCGAACCATTTCTTCTTCGCTCATCGCATGCGGTGAACCACCGGTGACGCGGGTGCCGAGCAACTCGAGCGACCGCAGGGTGGCCGGACCGCAGATGCCGTCGGCGGCGATCCCGATCTCCCGCTGGAACGAGGACAGCGAGTCGTGGGTCTGCGGGCCGAAGAAGCCGTCGACGCGTCCGACGTAGAAGCCGAGATCCTGCAGGCGGGTCTGCAGGGTGGCGACGTCGTCGCCGTAGAGCGGTGCGGACAGCTGGTAGATCAGCGTGCGCGCGCCCAGGCGGTACGACGCCTCTTTCATGGACCGGTAGGTGGCAGGACCCACGATTCCGTCGACGAGAAGCCCACGCTGCTGCTGGAAGGCCCGTACGGCGCTGTCCAGGTGATGATCGAACACGGCGTCGGGAGCAATCCAGTGCGAACCGTTGGTGCCCTCGCGCCGGCTGTCGGCGACTCCGTTGTGCAGGAAACCGAGACCGGCCAGAGTGCCCCGAATCTCAGCGACGGCCGGACCATGGTCGCCGTGACGGAGTCGGTGCATGTTTCAGGGCCTCTCAGTCCGAATCAACGAGTACATACTCGGTACAAACAAAACGATCGATGTGTTCCGGTCGGTCTAGCTGATGCGACTGGAGCACATCGATCGATTGTCTCAGAGATTCCCACAAAATCGGGAATCGCGCTGGGTGTTCGGGTGTCGATCAGAGAACGTCGGCGAGCTCTTTCAGCAGCGCAGCCTTGCCCTTGGTGCCGACGATCGTGTTGATCGGCTTGCCGTCCTTGAACAGGATCAGCGTGGGGATCGACATGACCTGGAAGTCGCGGGCAGCGCCCGGGTTCGCGTCGATGTCGAGCTTCGCGATGGTCAGCTTGTCGCTGTGCTCACCGGCGATCTCCTCCAGGACGGGGGCGATCATCTTGCACGGGCCGCACCAGGTGGCCCAGAAGTCGACGAGGACGGGCTTGTCGCTGGAAATGACGTCCTGCTGGAACGAATCATCGGTGATGGTGACGGTGTTCGACACGGGGATTTCCCTTACTCGAGGTGGTCGGTGGGTGTGTGGTGAGCTCAGGCGTCGACCGGCGAGCCGGCGGCGGCGACGGTGTTGGCCGTGATGTCGCCGCGCTCTGCGAGCCAGCGCTCGGCATCCATGGCCGCGGAACATCCGGTCCCCGCGGCGGTGATCGCCTGCTGGTAGATGTGATCGACCAGGTCGCCGGCGGCGAAGACGCCGTCCACGGAGGTGGCGGTGGTCGGCGTCTTGACGATCACGTAGCCGGCGTCGTCGAGGTCGACCTGTCCCTTGACCAGTTCGCTGCGCGGGTCGTGGCCGATGGCGACGAACATGCCGGTCACGTCCAGCGTGGACGTCTCACCGGTGACGGTGTCGCGGATCACGAGGCCGGTGACGCTGTTCTCGCCCAGCACCTCGACGGGCGCCGCGTTGGTCACGAACCGGATCTTCGCGTTCGCCTTGGCGCGCTCGAGCATGATGCGGGACGCACGGAACTCCTCGCGGCGGTGCACCACGGTGACGCTGCGGGCGAAGCGGGTGAGGAAGGTGGCCTCCTCCATGGCGGAGTCGCCGCCGCCGACCACGACGATGTCCTGATCCTTGAAGAAGAACCCGTCGCACGTGGCGCAGGCGCTGACGCCGCGGCCGAGCAACTTCTCTTCACCCGGAATCCCCAGGTAACGGGCTGCGGCGCCCATTGCCAGCACGACGGCGTGCGCCTGGTAGGTCTCGCCGTTCACGACGACCTTCTTGATCGGGCCGGTGAGGTCGAGTTCCTCGACGTCCTCGGTGCGGATGTCGGTGCCGAAGCGCTTGGCCTGCTCGCGCATCTGATCCATCAGGTCGGGGCCCATGATTCCCTCACGGAATCCGGGGAAGTTCTCGACCTCGGTGGTGGTCATGAGGGCGCCACCGAACTGGGTCCCCTCGAACTGCAGCGGTTCGAGTTCCGCGCGCGCCGCGTAGACGGCAGCGGTGTATCCGGCAGGTCCCGAACCAACGATGATGAGTTCATGAACCGTCGATGGAGTGGTCATGCGGGCCTTCCAGTAGTGAGGGGTGCTCAGTCGTATGGATCAACACAAGACTAAAGGGTGTTGTTCCCCGACTGCAGGTGATACCGGTCGCTCCCCTCGCAGGCGCCCTGATCAGCGCAGAGTCTCCCGGATGACGCAGCGGGTGCCCGTGTAGATGGTGGGCATGCATTTGTTGCAGTGGATGCAGAGTCCCTCGGGCACGTGCCGGTCGCGGAACTTGTTGACGAGATCCGGGTCGCGGAGCAGGGCGCGCGCCATCGCGACGAACTCGAACCCTTCGCCGAGTGCGTTCTCGATGGTGTCCAGCCTGTTGACGCCGCCGAGGAGGATGAGCGGCATCGACAGGGCCTCGCGGAACTGCCGGGCCATCGGGAGGAAGAAGGCTTCCTCGAACGGGTAGGTCGGAAAGATGCGCGGCCCGTAGACCTTCAGGCCCCAGCCCACCAGCTTGGGCTGTGAGGCAACGAATTCCGCCATGGGGACCTCGCCGCGGAAGAAGTACATCCCGTTGAGCAACGAGCTGCCGCCGGTGAGCTGCAGTGCGTCGAGGTGCCCGTCGGCTTCGAGGAGCTGCGCGATGCGAAGACTGTCGTCGAGCCACAGCCCTTTCGGAACACCGTCCGTCATGTTGAATTTGGCCGTGACGGCCACCGAGTCGCCGACGGCGTGGCGCACTCTCTCGATCACCCGCCGGGGGAAGGCTGCCCGCCGCTCCAGGCTGCCCCCGTACTCGTCGGTGCGCTTGTTGAGGTTGGGACTCATGAACGAGCTGAGAAGATAGTTGTGGCCGAGGTGGACCTCGATCGCGTCGAATCCGGCCTCGACGGCATTGCGGGCCGCGTCCTCGAAGTCGCGGGTGACCTGGTCGAGTTCGTCCCGCGTGGCACCCTTCACCAGACCCATGGCGGGCGGACTGAGCCGCGTGGACGGCGCGAGGGTCTTGGTGCGGTTGGACAGCGTGTTCGCGACGAGACCGGCATGACCGATCTGCGCCGCGACCGACCCCCCTTCGGCGTGGACGGCGTCGGTGAGCCGGCGCAGATCGGGGACGCGGGCACGGTCGAGCACAAGAGTGTTCGCGTGGACGCGGCCGCCGGGTGAGACGGCGCAGTACGCGACGGTCGTCAGTGCGGCACCACCGCGAGCGACCTCGGCGTGGAAGTCGACGAGCTGGTCGGTGACCCGGCCGCGCGGCATGACGCCCTCGAACGTGGCCGCCTTCACGATTCGGTTGCGCAACGTCAGGGGTCCCAGGCGGGCCGGCTCCCAGATGCCGGGGTGAGGTGGTGGAACGGTCATGGTGGTCTGCCTTCGAGGGTGGGGGTGTGAGGGCGTTCAGGCGAAGGTCGCGGCCAGCGCCGCGCGGGCAGGTCGCCAGGTGAGCCCGAGCTCGTCGCGGGTTCGCGAGTCGTCGGTGGGGGTCGCGGAGGTGAGCAGCCAGGCGGCCTCGTAACTGAGCCCGGCGCTGAGGGGTGTGAACTTGCCGATCACGTCGGCGATCCGCCCGAGCGTGCGAAAGCTGCTGCCCGACAGCGGGATGCGCCGGAGTCGACGGCCCGAGGAGTGTTCGAGGACGTCGATGAGCTGGTTGAACTCGACGAGTTCGCCGCCGCAGACGTATCGCCGGGGACCGTGGCCGGGGTGCATCGCGGCGGCGTGGACCGCGGCCACGTCGCGGACGTCGATCATCTGCATGCCACCGTCGAATCGGGGTGCCACCCCGCCGCTGATGATCGCGCCCCATCCCTGTTCGGTGACGCCCTGCGTGGATCCGAGCCCGGGACCGACGACGCTCGTCGGGTAGGTGATGATCACGGGGGCGCCCGCGTCCTGGAGCGCTCGGGCGATGCGATCGGCCGCGGCTTTGGTGCGGCCGTACGCGCTGCGACCCGACGCCGTCGGACTGTCCGGTCCGATGACGGCGTCGGGCGACGGAAACAGGGCGCTGAAACTCGCGACGTGGATGATCGGGTCGAGTCCGAGGAAGGCCGCCCGGGTGAGGATCGCGGCGGTGGCCTGCGTGTTGATCTCCCACATCAGTTGTTCGCGTCGGTCGTCGGTGCCCACCACCCCGGCGGCGTGGAGGAGGGCGTCGCAGCCGTCGAGGAGGCGTCCGACCGCCTGGGTGTCGCGGATGTCGCCGACCACCTGCTCGATCCGCGCGGCGTCGTCCCCGGCCGCCGCCAGCAGGGCGTCGGGAGATTCGGCGGGCAGCACCAGCAGTCGAACCGTGTGGCTGGCGGCGAGGAGCGCCAGCGTGGTGTGGGCGCCGACGTATCCGGTGCCGCCGGTGACCGCGATCTTCATGTGTCCGCCCTGTTCGAATTACGGTGCCACTGGACTCGTAATAGGCACGATATAGCGCGGAAGGCACTTCTGTCCCACAATTCGAACCAATGAATGCAACTGGAACCGGCCGCCCCCGCGACCCCCGGATCGACACCGACGTCCTCGCGGTCACCCGGGCGATGCTCGTGGAATCGGGCTGGGAACAACTCAGCATGCGGGCCATCGCGACCCGCTCCGGGGTGAGCAGGGCGTCCATCACCAGACGGTGGCCGTCGAAGGCGCACCTCGTTCTCGACGCCATCCTCGGCGCGACACCCGACCTGACACCGTTCGAGGGCACCGATCGCGAAGGCTGGGTCCGCTGGGTGGTGACCGGCAGCGCCGAATTGTTCTCACGACCGGAGGTGCGAGCGGCCACGCCGGGTCTGCTGGCGGCGATCCGGGACCACGACGATCTCCGGACCGCGCTCTGGCGGGGATTCAGCGGGCCGAGTACTCAGCTGTTCGGGAGCGAGGGTGGCCCGGATGAGTCGAGCACCGCGACGGCGGTGCTGGTGCTCGCCGCAGGTGCCGCACTGTTCACGAGCCTGATCGCCGTCGAGGACGACACTCCGGAACTGCGTGCGAAGATCCTCGAGCTCCTCATGCCGGTCGCGCGTTCGGAGCGGGAAAGATCCTGATAATCAACCGATCTCGGTGACAGCGATCGTCGCCGGATCTCCCGCGCCGCACTCGCGGCCCACCACCAGGGCCGTGATCTGCGGCGGACGCGGCGCAGCCACCAGCAGCAGTACCCCGGGAACACCGTCGAGGCGAACCTCACCGGACCCGAGAAGGGGGCGGGACGTTTCGATGCCGTTGGCGCGCAGGCATTCTGCGAGCTGTGCGGGATCCTCGAGTGGTCCGAGCTGCCGCGAACCGATCACGGTGAGGAGGCGTCCGGAATCGAGATCGGTGCCCAGATCGAGAACGGCTGGTGCCGGTGAGGTTTCGGAACTGGGCAGGGCAACGGCCGGCTCGGATTCCCGGCTGTCCGGCGTGACGACCGCGACGGCCACCACGACCGCTGCCGCCGCCGCGAAGGTCCCCGCGGCCGCAGCCGCCCACTTCCGTCGCCGGGCGAGCGGCACCACGGTGGCCTCGGCAGGTGTGTCCCGTTCCGCCGCGAGAGCGCGGTTGATGCGGTCGGCGACGTCGGCGGGAATCGGGGTCGAGACGGAATGATCGCGTCCGAGCGCGCCCAGCTGATCGGTGACCCGGTCGAGTGCGTCGATCACGGCCATGGCCTGCGGGTCTTTCCGGACGAGCGGCCACAGGCGATCGCTGACCGACTCCGGCAGCACCCCGGCGTGGAGATCGGCGAGCAGGTCCTCGGAGTACGGCGGTGCGGGCAGCGCGGCATCGGAAGGGTCGGGTTCACGGTCGGCCATGGCACCTCCTCACCGGTTCATTGTGGTCCGGGACATCGGGACACTTCCCCGCCCCTACTACGTTTTGACGCCCCGGAGTCACGATCGGTTCCCCTCCACCCGAAAATATTCGAGAGAGGAGGCCAGCTTCTTCCGGCCGCGGGCGCAGCGGCTCTTGACGGTGCCTTCCGGAACCCCGAGAAGCGCGGCCGCCTCGCTGGTCGAACGGCCCTCGAGGTCGACAGCCACGATCGCGGTCCGCTGGTCCGGGGGGAGCTGCGCCAGTGCGCGCTCGACCACCAGGCTGAGCTCCACCTCGGAAACGTAGTCGCGGGTGTCGCGCGGTTCGTCGTCCTCGTCGGCGGACAGGGACACCGCCGGCCGAGCCTTGTTCCGGCGGATGCGGTCGAGGCAGGCGTTGACCACGATCGTGTGCAGCCAGCTCCGGACCGCGGCGTCCCGGCGGAACGAGCCCGCGTTGCGGTGCGCGGACAGCAGCGCCTCCTGCAGGGCGTCCGCCGCGTCCTCGGTGGTGTAGCTGGTGCGTTTGGCGACGTGCCACAGATGGTCGTAGTGCCGTCCGAGCAGTGTCTCGAATGCGTGCCGATCGCCGGCGACGTGCGCAGCCAACAGGTCGACGTCCGAGGGCTCACCCTCGGAATCCCCCCGGAAGATTCGCACCGGCGGATGTTAGCTCAGTTCGCCGATCCGCGAGCACCGGGTGCCGACTACGTCGCGGCGTTGAAACCGATGTCGGCGATGGACGATTGGTTCTTGCCACCGGAATTGCTCAGGCCGGTGATCCACACCAGGACGTTCTTGCTGGGTCCCTCCGACTTCACCGGGATCTCGGTGACACCGTTGCCGAGGACCTTCGAGCCGAGCACCTGCGTCTGGTCGAGGGTCGGGTTCTCCGACGGCGCGCTGCGAATCTCGACGTTGGTGCCCGGTGTCGGCGAGTTGATCCACACGCTCGACAGTGTCGCCGGCTCGTCCAGCGTGACCATCAGGCCCACACCGTTCTTCAGCGCGGGGAACGGCTGGAAGTACGAGTCGGTGCTCCACACGGTGGACGTGTTGCCGTCGACGGCCAGCCGGGCGTTCGCGGCGGAGTCGGGTGTGCCCTGCGGCGAGAACACCGTCGCCCCCGAGGGGCTGACCGGCGCGACGTTCGCGGCCGGGGCGGGCGCGGGCGCGGGCGACTCGGGGTTGGGCGGGGCCTCGGCCGACGTGGTGAGCCCGAAGTCCTGTTCGGTGAGCGGCGCGTCCGAACTACTGCCCGTGAGGAACGTCGCGAGCCAGAAGCCCAGGAGCGCCAGCACGATGATCGTCACGACCGCGAGGCCCACGAGCGCCGCGATCATCCGGTTGGACTTCTTCTTCTCCGCCTCCAGTGCTTCCGGGTCGGCGAGAGCGTGATCGGTCGTGCCGGGGCCACGTTGCCCGAGCCTCAGCACGGGGATGAATTCGGTCTTGTCGTTGACGACGGACGCCTGGTCGAGAATGTGCTGCACGGTGGCCGCCGTGCGGATTCCCCCGTTCGGCTCGAGTGAGCGCAGCGCCACCGCGGAAATCTCGAACGGGACCTCCGGCCGGATCACCCGCGGTCCGATGGGCTGCCCGCTCGAGTCGCGGTCGGCCAGTCGCATACCGCCGACGCTGCCCGGACGGTTCGAACCCGACGGGTCACCCGCGGGAGCGGACGGGTCGCCCAGCGGCCAGCGCGCGGTGATGAGGGCGTAGAGCATGGCGCCCAGTCCGCGCACGTCGGAACTCGAGTCGGAGTCGGCGAGCGTGGCCGGGAACGCCAGCACGGCATCGCCGTTGATGCTGATACGGACGCGGTCGGGGTGGTCGATGGACAGTGCCCCACCGGCCCGGTGCGCGGTCTCGGCGGCCGCGGCGAGCGCGCGGATGGCACTGGCGGCGCCGATCGGAGACGGCTTGGTGTCGGCCATCTCCCGCAGCGAGCGGCCCGGGGTCCATTCGGCGACGACGATGCCGCCGGAGCTACCGCGGACCACATCGAGCACACGGGCGAGTCCCGGCGAGTTGATCCGGCCCAGTCGCAGGGTGCGCGACAGAATGGCTTGCGGGCCTTCGGGACCGGCCGAGGTGGAGCGCTGTTCGGCATCCACGAACGTCAGAGCCACCTCGCGGTCGAGCTTGACGTCCAGCGCCTGCCAGAACTGCAGTCCCCGCGAACCGCCGTGCGGTGTCAGCAGGCGGTACCGACCGCCCGCGACGGACGCGCCGGGAATGAGCTTGGGGCCACGGGGAGTACGACGAGGACCTGCGCCGGGCTCACGTCCGGGCGCCGGTGTGATCGGGATCACACCGGTGTCGTAACTGAGATCCCGTGCGGGGGCCGCGCCCATGTGACGTGTGTCTCTGGGCGATTCGCCTGCGTCGTCGGCGGGAGTCTTCGGCGCAGCCTTCGTCTGCGCATCCGCAGGATCGCCGGTCTCCTTGCTCTGCCCTGTTTTCGGAGTGTCTGCGGAGCCCGAGGACGTGGCTGCGTCCTTCTTCTGCGGTGCGTCGGTGCCGGCCTGCTTGTCGGACTTCGCGGAGTCGGTGGAGGCCGACTCGGACGAGATCCGGGTGGTCGGGGCGTCGACGCCGTTGGGGGCGGCGGCCGAATCGCGTTCGGACGCTTGCACCGTAGAACCTCCGGCTCTCTTGCTGCCGGCCACGTCGTCGTCGCTCACCCTCACTCCTTCATTCTCGAATGCCCAACTCCGACCAGTACCGGGCGGCGATCCGACCCGCTCGTGTCCAGGGTACGGGAGTCCACCGGGTCGTTCGATACCACGCGGCTGTGCCCCGAAGTCGTGCGGTGTGGCGCGGACCACGGGAATCAGTTCTGTTTCGGCGTCTGCGAGCGGGTCGGCCTCCGGTTCCGGTGCGGCGCCGCGGCCGCGCAGGGCGCGAACCTTGCGGGCGACGGCGACGGTGATGGACACGATTTCGGGGATCTTCGCGAACCAGAGGATCACGAAGGTGACGACGAGCATGAGGACACCGCTGATCATGACCCGGACCATCGAGCCCGGACCGCCGAACAAACTGGTGAGGCGGTCGAGCCCGAGGAGGCGGTCGGCGCCGAGCATGACGAGCGCACCCGCCATCGACGCGAGCACCACCACCCACACCGTCTTGCCGACGTTCGCCATCTGCAGGTTGCCGAGACTGCGGTGCAACAGCCAGCCCCCGACGAGCGCGCCGGTGATGTAGCCGAGGCCGTTGGCCACGCCGAGCAGGATCACCACCTGGTCGTCGCTGGAGGCGATCATCGGGGTGAGCGCCGACAGCGCGATCTTCACCGCGGTGATCCCCAGGACGATCCACGTGGGGGTCCACGCCTGCTCGCGGGCGTAGAACACGCGGAGCTGGATCAGCACCAGGGAATAGGGAATGAGCGTGAAGGCCGACCAGCTGACGGCCTGACCGAGGCGTTCGGCGTCACCGGTCCCGAAGTTGCCGTATCCGTAGAGCGCCTGGCCGATCTCGGGGCCGGCGAACGTGAGGAACGTGATGATCGGGATGAGGGAGATCATCGTCAGGCGGGTGGCGACGGACAGGTCGTCGACCACGGCCGGGGTGTCGTCGGCGGCGGCGTTGCGGCTGAGTCGCGGCATGATCGCCGTCAGCACCGTCACACCGAGCACGCCGTACGGCAGCTGCAGCAGGAGCCACGCGTTGTTGTAGATCGCGGGACCCGACGCGTCCGCGTGTGACGAGATGCGGGTGGCGACGATCATGCCCGCCTGGCTGATCAGCACGTACAGGATGATCGCGACGGCCATGCCGCCGAATTGCTTGAGCCGGTCGTCGAGACCCCACAGCGGTTTCAGCGAGATGCCTTCGCGCCGGATCGCAGGCACCAGGCTCATCGCCTGCACCACGACACCGAGCGTGACGCCCACACCGAGGACCAGCAGTTTCGGGTCGCTCATCCGCACCGGGTCGAGGGTGATCTCCCCCGGTGTCGCGTAGTAGATCACCAGCACGGTGAGCATCACGACGTTGTTCAGCACCGGCGCCCACGCACCGGGTTTGAACACCTGCCGGGTGTTGAGAATGGCCGTGAGCAGCGCCGACAGTCCGTAGAACAGGATCGCGGGCAGGAGGAGATAGGACAGAGCTGTGGTGAGGGACGTGTTCACCTTGCCGTCGGCCGACAGGAAGACATGCGTGGTGAGCACGGGTGCGGCGGCGGTCGCCAGCAACGCCGCCGTTCCGAGCAGCACACACGTGGCGGTGAACAGGCGTCGCACGAACGCGGCACCCTGGTCCGGGTCCTCGCGTTCGGCGCGCACCAGGACGGGCACCACGATCGCGGTGAGCACCGCTCCCAGCACGAGCTCGGAGATCATGTTCGGGATCTGGCTGGCGACGGTGAACGAGCTGGCCACCGACCCACCCAGCAGCGTCAGGACGAGGAGCTGCTTGGCGAATCCGGTGATGCGGCTGACGAGCGTCGCCACCGCGATCGAACCGGTGGACGCCAGCAGTCGGGAGTTGCTCTGCTTCTGCGGCGCGGTCGAGGGCCCGGAGTCCCGGACCGGAGGCGGCGAGGGGTCGACCCGGATGGCCGCGAACTGCACTGTCGGCGCCTCGTCCGGCCGGATTTCCCGAGCCCAGTGGTCGCGCTCCCACGGCGCGACCCGGGGATGGGAGCGATCGGGAAGCCTCTGGCCCCTGCTGGGCAAGTTCCCGGTCATGAACGTTCGTACCCTTCGTCAGCTGGATCCGGCTGGCCGCGGAATCGATGCCACAGCCGGCGGCCGGCGAGGAACAGCAGCAGAGCACCCGCGCATGCTGTCAGTATCGCCAACGCCTGCCCGTACGCGTTGGACCGTACCGTCACGCTGGTCGGCTCTCCCAGTTGCTGTCCATCGGCGGTGGTCAGAGAGAATTTGACGACGAGCTTGCGGGAGTCGTTGGCCTCGGTGGGAACGGTGAGGGTGCGGCTGCCGCGCGGAGGCAGCGTGGTGGGGCCGATGTCGGTGATGGTCATCCCCGACGGCGCATCCACCTGGAGACGGACGGTGATCCCGACCGGCAGGTCGTTCCTGGCCACCAGCAGCAGTGGGCTCTGTTCCGACGCCAGCGTGTAGACACCGCCCGGCGACACGACGGTGACGGCGCCGAACAGGTCGTCCATGGTTTCGGCCACCTCGTCGGCGCGCACGTCGGACGCCTCTTCCGCGGACCGTCGTTCGTCGTCGCGTCGATGCGCGAGACTCATCGAGCGCAGCAGGTCCTCGCGCAGCGGTGCCGTGAAGCGCTCCGGGGTGAGCGGGGCCTGCGGGTCGTCGACCAGTGCGGTGTTCAGTGCCTCGATGCGGGGCGTCTGGGTGGCGGCGGCGTCGCGGATATGGGCGGGGACGCCGTCCTCGGCGGCCTGATCCGGGTACTCCAGCGTGGCGACCTCGGGTGATCCGGGCTGACGTCCCAGCAGCGCGGGCAACGGGCGGGGGGTCGCCAGCCCGGAGCGCATCAGCGAGGACACCGTGGACAGCAGCGTCTTCGCGTCCTCGGCGCCGGCCGTCCACAGCTGCGGCGGCACCACCATCAGCGAGCGGGGGGTGCCTGCGGCGCGTGCGGCCTCCGGTTCGAGGGCAGACCACGACACCGCACCGAGTGCGTCCTGCAGTCGGGCGGTCTGGGAATCGTCCGAGAGGTCGTACCGGGCGCGCTGCGGGGTGTACGAGGGGGTCTGCGGTGTCGTTCCCATGGCCGCGAGCGCCGTCCCGACCGAGGGATCGAACAGCAGCGCGTCGACGCTTCCGGTGGCCGCGGGCGTCTCGGTGGCCGCGGGGGTCGTCTCCCCGTTCGCGGGAACGGGGACGGGGGGTGGTGTCGCCTCGATGACGTGGACGCTGTCGCGGGGCGTCGTCGTGTCGACGGAATTGGCGGCCACGAGCGTGGTGGTCGCCTCGTCTCCGCGGAGCATCTGCGCCGTCGCATCGTCCAGCACGCCGGCGTCGCTCCACACGAAATTGCGCAGCGACGTGACCCCCAGCACGTTGTCGACGATGTCCGCGGGGGCTTCGACGGCGGTCGCGGTCAGGTCCGGGTTCGCGACCTCGGTGATCGCGGACAGGTCGGCCTGCGCGAACGGCACCGACGTGGTGCACATGGACGCGGCCAGCGACCGGGCGCGGTCGAGCCACGCCGACGCGGCATCCTTACCGGTGCCCTCATGCGCGGAACCGGTGGGATCGGACGGGTCGTCCACCACCAGGTATCCGCGCGTCATGTTCTCGACGGTGATCAGCAGGTCCGGGTCGACGGCCAGACACAGACTGTCCCGGAGGGTGTGGTCACGGTCGACGCTCTCCCGGGTGGCGAACTCCGCCGCGCTCAGCAGTTCGTCGAGCCGGCCGCCGTCCGCGAGCGACGTCGCGAGGTCGTCGTCGACGAGACGGACCGGTTCGGTGACGGAACCGGGCACCCCCGCTGCGAGCCGGGGCCGGTCGGCGAGCGGCCACAGCATGGTGACCGCGACGGGACTGGAGATGTCCGGGGGCACGGCCGGAGTGCCGGGGACCCCGAACACGGGGAGCAGGAATCGGGCGTCGTCGAGGCGCGCGGCCCCGCCGTACTCGGGGGTGCCGTTCACGTTCACCATCAGCGGGTACACGCCGGGTTCGGTGATGTCGAGAGAGACGTCGGTGTCGGACCGTAGTGGCAGCGACAGCGTGAACTGCTTGCTCTGCCCCTCGTCGAGGCGGCCCGCGACCGTGTCGAACATGCCGACCGTGTCGTACCGGGACTGATCGAGGGTGAGGGACGTGCGGAGGCCCTCGCTGCTCGCGACTGCGGGAGCGCGCTGCAGTCGCACGCTGACGTCGCGGACCGTGCGGTCGCCGATGTTCTTCACCGAGCCCGTGACGGTGACGAACGGGTCGCTGGTGGTGGTGACCGTGGACGGCGTGACGTTGTCGATGTGCAGTTCGAGGAACTCGGGGTCCTCGTCGACCGTCTGGGTCCCGGCGCTCTCGGGCGGCACGGGGTCCTGGGCCGACGCCACCACGGTGCTGGTGGGAGCCAGAACGACCGCGAGTGCGGTCAACGTCACGGCACCGACCCGACGCAAAGCCATCCTCATCCGGCGTCTGGCCCCTTCTGGAGCTTCAGGTCGGGGGCGGTCGGGGTGGTAGTCATCTTGGAGATCAAGTCACCGGCGATTTCTGCGAGTTTCCGTTCGTCTGCGTAGGCCAGGCGTGATCCCAGCTCGGCGAGCGGCACCCACGCTACCTCGGTGACTTCCACGTCTTCGTCCGACAGTTCCCCACCGAGGCATCTCAGCAGATAGTGGTGGACGGTCTTGTGGACCCGTCGGCCCTCGGTGACGAACCAGTAGTCGATGCTGCCGAGCGACGCGAGGACGGTGCCCTGGATGCCGGTCTCTTCCTCGACCTCACGCATCGCGGTCTGTTCGGCGGTCTCGCCCTGCTCGATGTGTCCCTTGGGCAGCGACCACAGCAGCCGCCCGCGTCGGTCGGTGCGTCCGATCAGCGCGGCGCACAGATTCTCCCGTGGTCCGCCGAGACCGTTGACGACGAGCCCGCCCGCCGAGGTTTCGCGAACCGTCCTCATGTGGGGTTTCGCGGGTTTGCCGACGGCGCCGCGCCGCCGCGAGTTGCGGCGACTCCTGTTCGCACGTTCGGCAGCAGACACCCCATCGATAGTAGTTGGCTTTGCCGTCTCCACCGGAACGCCGCACCCGAACCGAGACGCTTCGTGACACACCTGTGGTGAACCGAACGGCGAGGTGACAGCGTGTATGCGTATCTCGCTATTTGCGCACCTCGGTAAGCTTCCTGGACGTGACTGCCCCTTCTCTCGACGACGAGCGCCGTACGCGACTGCTTGCCGGCGCCGCGGTGACGCTGCGCGAGCTGTCCGAAGTCCTGACGCCGCTCGGTGAGAGGTTCGCTGCCGCCGGTCACGAGTTGTACCTGGTGGGGGGCAGTGTCCGGGACGCGATCCTGGGCCGCCTCGGCACCGACCTCGACTTCACCACCGACGCCCACCCGGAGCGGGTGCAGAAACTGCTGTCCGGCTGGGCCGACAACCAGTGGGACACGGGCATCGAGTTCGGGACGATCAGCGCCGCCAAGGCGGGCCAGCAGATCGAGATCACGACGTATCGGGCCGACGCCTACGACCGGGTGTCACGCAATCCCGTCGTCCAGTTCGGGACGAAGCTCGAGGACGACCTGGTGCGGCGCGATTTCACGGTCAACGCGATGGCGGTGCGGATCGGTGCGGACGGCTCGCAGGACTTCGTCGACCCCCTGGGCGGCATGAACGCGCTGCTGGCCGGGGTGCTGGACACGCCGTCGGCGCCGGAGAACTCCTTCAACGACGACCCGCTGCGCATGTTGCGGGCCGCCCGGTTCGTGTCCCAGCTGGGATTCACCCTGCACGAGCGCGTGCATCAGGCCATCGTCGACATGGCGCCGCAGATCGAGCGGATCACCGCCGAACGCGTACGGGCTGAACTCGACAAGCTGATCCTCGGCGAGTTCCCGATCGACGGCATGAACGTGATGTGCGAGACGGGTCTGGCCGACTTCGTGCTGCCCGAGGTGCCGCAGATGAAGCTGGAGATCGACGAGCACCACCAGCACAAGGACGTGTACTGGCATTCGCTGACCGTGCTGAAGCAGGCCGTCGACCTCGAGGACGGCGACCCCGACCTGGTGTTGCGGTGGGCGGCGCTGCTGCACGACATCGGCAAACCGGACACGAAGCGCAACGAGCCGGGCGGCGGCGTGAGCTTCCACCACCACGAGGTGGTCGGCGCGAAGATGGTCCGCAAGCGGATGCGGGCGCTGAAGTATTCGAAGCAGATGGTCGACGACGTCTCGCAGCTGGTGTTCCTCCACCTGCGGTTCCACGGCTACGGCAAGGGCCAGTGGACCGATTCCGCCGTGCGCCGGTACGTGACGGATGCCGGCCCGCTGCTGCCCCGGCTGCACAAACTGGTCCGCGCCGATTGCACCACCCGCAACAAGCGGCGGGCGGCCGCCCTGCAGGCGACGTACGACGACATCGAGGAGCGGATCGCCCGGATCGCCGAGCAGGAAGACCTGGCACGGGTGCGCCCCGACCTCGACGGCAACGCGATCATGGAGTTGCTCGGCATTCCCGCGGGCCCCGACGTCGGGAAGGCGTGGAAGTACCTGAAGGAGCTCCGGCTCGATCGCGGTCCCCTCAGCCGCGACGAGGCCGAGGCCGAACTGCTGTCGTGGTGGGCCACGCAGCAGGGCTGACCGATCGTCGATCCGGTCGGGTCGACGTCGTCATCTCCTTACTCCGCTTTCGGGCGGCCACTCACCTGAAGTGACGACGGTCACAGGACCTGGTGATTCTGCCGTGCCGACATCACCACCCGGCCCGGGCCCGGGTGCGAGAGACGTCACCGAACGCTCACGGGGGTTAATCCCGACGAAACACGGTTCACGGCAGCATTGATACAGGTCGTGAGCCGGGTGGACAGGCGGCGACCGTGCAGGTGAGGAGCTAGTCGATGCAGCAGCAGAAAGCCGGGACTTCCACAGTGAAGACCGCCTGCTCGTACTGCGGTGTCGGCTGCGGCATGGTGCTCGAGGTCGGGATCGATCCCGAGACCGGTGCGCGCCGCGTGCTCAAGGCGTCCGGCGACAAGGACCATCCCACCAACTTCGGGCGGCTGTGCACCAAGGGTGCGACGAGCGCCGAGATGCTGGTGGCCGGTGGCCGGATGGAAACCGGGTACGTCCGCGACGAGCGGGGGGAGGCACCCACCTCGATCGACGTGGGCGCCGCCATCAGCGAGACCGCCCGCCGGCTGAAGGAACAACTCGACGAGCACGGACCGGACGCCCTGTCGTTCTACGTCTCCGGTCAGATGTCCATCGAGGCGCAATACCTGATCACCAAGCTCGCGAAGGGCTTCGTCGGCACCAACCAGATCGAGTCGAACTCGCGGCTGTGCATGGCCAGCGCGGGCACCGGCTACAAGCAGTCGCTGGGCGCGGACGGCCCGCCCGGCTCGTATCAGGACTTCGACAAGGCCGACGTGTTCTTCGTGATCGGCGCCAACATGGCGGATTGTCACCCGATCCTGTTCCTCCGGATGATGGACCGCGTCAAGGCCGGGGCCAAGCTGATCGTGGTCGACCCGCGCCGCAACGCGACCGCCGACAAGTCGAACCTGTTCATGCAGATCGCGCCCGGCACCGACCTCGCGCTGCTCAACGGCCTGCTGCACCTCCTGGTGAAGAACGGGCACACCGACCCCGAGTTCATCGCCGAGTTCACCGAGGGCTGGGAGGTGATGCCGGAATTCCTCGAGGAGTACACGCCCGAGAAGGTCGCGGACATCACCGGCATCCCCGAATCCGACATCCGTCAGGCCGCCCAGTGGATCGGTGAGGCCGAGAACTGGATGAGCTGCTGGACGATGGGCCTCAACCAGAGCACCCACGGCACCTGGAACACCAACGCGATCTGCAACCTGCATCTGGCCACCGGTGCGATCTGCCGGCCGGGCAGCGGCCCGTTCTCCCTCACCGGTCAGCCCAATGCGATGGGTGGCCGCGAGATGGGGTACATGGGTCCCGGTCTGCCGGGGCAGCGGTCGGTGCTCGCCGCCGACGACCGGGCGTTCATCGAGGATCTGTGGGAGCTGCCGGAGGGCAGCATCCGCACGGAGGTCGGCACCGGAACCGTCGACATGTTCGAGCGGATGGTCGCGGGTGACATCAAGGCCTGCTGGATCATCTGTACCAATCCCGTTGCCACCGTCGCGAACCGGCGGACCGTGATCGAGGGCCTCGAGGCCGCCGAGCTCGTGGTCACACAGGACGTCTTCCTCGACACCGAGACCAACGGTTACGCCGACATCCTGCTGCCGGGGGCGCTGTGGGCGGAGTCGGATTCGGTGATGATCAATTCCGAGCGCAACCTCACCCTGTTGCAGCAGGCCGTTGATCCGGTCGGCCAGGCGCTGCCCGACTGGCAGATCATCGCCCGTGTCGCCTGCGAGATGGGGTATGCGGACGCGTTCACCTACGACTCCTCGGAGGACGTGTTCGAGGAGATCAAGCGCACCTGGAATCCGAAGACCGGCTACGACCTTCGCGGCGTCTCCTACGACCGTCTGCGGGAGACACCGGTGCAGTGGCCGAGCCCGCCCGGCAACCGCACCGATCGCAACCCCCTCCGCTACGTCAACGACGGTGTGAGCCAGAACCTGCTGTCGGCTCCCGACGGTTCACTCCCCCGGCTCGCGTTCGCCACCGCGAGCGGCAAGGCCGCCTTCTTCCCGCGCCCGCACATGCTGCCCGCCGAGATGCCCGACGACGACTACCCCTTCGTCCTCAACACCGGCCGCCTGCAGCACCAGTGGCACACGATGACGAAGACGGGCAAGGTGGCCAAGCTCAACAAACTGAACGCCGGCCCGTTCGTCGAGATCAATCCGGCTGATGCGCAGAAGCTTTCGATCGCCGACGGCGACAAGGTGGAGGTGGCGTCCCGGCGCGGTCGCGCGGTACTTCCCGCCGTCGTCAGCGACCGCGTCCTCGCCGGCGGGTGTTTCGCCCCGTTCCACTGGAACGACTCGTTCGGTGAGTACCTCAGCATCAATGCCGTCACCAACGACGCCGTCGATCCCACGTCCTTCCAGCCGGAGTTCAAGGCGTGCGCCGTCTCCCTGACCCGGGTGGCCCCGGTGGCGGCGCCGGAGGTCCCGGAGACCGGCGGGGCGCTCACCCTCGCGCAGGGTTCGCCCGCCGCGGAGATGAGCCGCATTCTGGGCCTGGACGACTCCGCCTCCCCCACCTTCGACGAACACGAACGCATGTACCTCGCCGGGCTGCTGTCGGGGCTGCAGTCCACCGAGATCCAGGGAGTTCCGGTCCTTCCGCGAAGCGCACCGATCTCCGGGTCCAAGCGCGTGTGGCTGGACGGTCTGATGGCGGGGCTGTTCTCCCGTTCCGACGTTCCGCAGAGTGCCGTGGTGCCGGACGCGAACACTGAATCGGTCCAGCATCCGGTGGTGGTGGTGTGGGCGTCGCAGACCGGCAACGCCGAGGAGTTCGCCGCCGAATGTGCCGAACAACTCGAAGCGGCCGGCCACGGCACCCGCCTGATGAGCATGGACGACTACGACGTCGCGGGCCTCGCCGACGTCCGCGACCTCCTGATCATCACCAGCACGTTCGGGGACGGCGACGCCCCCGACAACGGCAGCAGCTTCTGGTCCGCGCTCAGCAGCGACGAGGCCCCGAAGCTGTCGCAGACCCGATACGCCGTACTGGCTTTCGGCGATTCCAACTACGACGACTTCTGCGGGCACGGCAAGCGGATCGACGCCCGGCTGGAGCAGCTGGAGGCGAAGCGCCTCACCGAGCGGGTCGACTGCGAACCCGACTACGAGGAGCAGGCACATCAGTGGCTGACCCAGGTCCAGAAGCTGGTCCGGGACCGTGCGGCGGCCGACGGTGCGACCGTGATGGCGCCCGCACCCGCGCCTGCCCGGCCCGCACCGAAGAAGGCGGCGACGTTCACACGGAAGACGCCGTTGATCACGCGATTGACGAAGAACATTCCGCTCAGCGCCGCCGGATCGTCGAAGGACGTGCGGCAGTTCGGTTTCGAAGTGAGCGATCCGGAGTTCTCCTACGAGGCGGGCGACGCTCTCGGTGTCTGGCCGACCAACAGCGACGCCGTCGTCGACGAGTGGCTGAAGGTCACCCGGTCGATCCCGGACACGCCCGTGACGTTGCCGGACCTGCCGGAGATGACGCTGCGCGAGGCGCTGCGCACGAAGCTCGAGATCACGAAGGTGACCCCCGAGTTGCTGCGTTTCGTGCAGAGCCGCACCCAGGACACCGAGCTGGCGCGGCTGTTGCGCCCGCAGAACAAGATCGCGCTCCAGCAGTGGTTGTGGGGGCGGCAGTCGATGGACGTGCTGGCGGAGTACGGGGTCGACGCCGGCGCGGACGAGTGGCTGAGTGTGCTCAAGCGCCTCCAGCCCCGGTTGTACTCGATCTCGTCGAGCCCCAAGGTCGACCCGGGTGAGGTGCAGCTGACCGTCTCCGCGGTGCGCTACAACCACGAGGGCAAGAACCGATCCGGGGTCTGCTCGACGTTCCTCGCCGATCACTGCGACGAGGCCGACGTGCCGATCTTCGTGCAGAAGTCGGCGCACTTCCGTCCCCCGCAGGCCGCCGATGCACCGATGATCATGGTCGGTCCCGGCACGGGTATCGCTCCGTTCCGCGGATTCCTGCACGAACGCCGCGAATTGGGTCACACGGGCAAGAACTGGATGTTCTTCGGTGAGCAGCACGAGGCTACCGACTTCTACTACCGCGAGGAGATGGAAGCTATGCACCGCGACGGATTTCTCACCCACCTCGATGCGGCGTTCTCCCGGGACCAGCGGCAGAAGATCTATGTGCAGGACCGCATTCGCGAGCACGGTGCCAAGCTGTGGGGCTGGATGCAGGAGGGTGCGTCCCTGTACGTCTGCGGCGACGCCAGCCGCATGGCGAAGGACGTCGACGAGACGGTCCGTGAGGTCGTCCGCACCCACGGGCGACTGGACGAGGAAGACACCGAGCTGTACATGAAGCAGCTCGCGACCGACAAGCGCTACGTGCGGGACGTGTACTGATCCGCATCTGCGGAAAGCTGCACTTGATCGGTCCGTATTTGCCGACATAGGATGTCGGTCATGACGCATGCGCGGACAATTCTCGGATGACGGGTATCCGGATACGACAGGCCGCGGAACTGCTCGGCGTCAGCGACGACACGGTCCGGCGGTGGATCGACAACGGCAGCCTCGCGGCGGAGAAGGACGAGTCGGGCCGCAAGGTCGTCGACGGCCCCGCGCTCGCCGAGTTCGCGCGCGCCAACGCGTCGAAGTCACCCGATCTGCTCGGATCGGAGTCCTCGGCGCGCAACCGATTCACCGGCATCGTGACCGCGGTGGTGATGGACAAGGTGATGGCCCAGGTCGAGATGCAGTGCGGCCCTTTCCGCGTCGTTTCCCTGATGAGCAGTGAAGCCGTCCGCGACCTCGGGCTCGAGCCCGGCAAGGTCGCGGTAGCCGTCGTCAAGTCGACCACGGTGATCGTCGAAACACCTGGAGGAGTTACATGAAGATGTCCTGGCGCCGGGCCACGACGGTGGCTGCTGCGGCCGCGCTCGGTCTCGGTCTTCTGACCGGCTGCGGTTCGAACGACGACAGCGGCGCCTCGGGTTCCGCCGAGTCGACGTCCGCGTCCGCGTCGGGTGGCGACATCACGGTGTTCGCGGCGGCGTCGCTGAAGGGCACGTTCACGGAACTCGGCCAGATGTACGAGACCGCGAACCCCGGATCCCACGTCGAGTTCAGCTTCGCCGGTTCCTCCGACCTCGCCGCTCAACTCGACCAGGGCGCGTCCGCCGACGTGTTCGCGTCCGCCGACACCAACAACATGACGAAGGTGGTCGACGCCGGGCTCGTCGCGGGCAGTCCCGTCGACTTCGCCACCAACACGCTGACCATCGTCACGGCACCCGGAAACACCAAGGGCATCAAGTCCTTCGCGGATCTGAACCGTGAGGGGACGCTGGTGGTCACGTGTGCCCCGCAGGTTCCGTGCGGTTCCGCGACGCAGAAGGTCGAGACCGCGTCGGGTATCGACCTCACCCCGGTCAGCGAGGAGTCGTCGGTCACCGACGTGCTGAACAAGGTGACGGCCGGTCAGGCCGACGCCGGCCTCGTGTACGTCACGGACGCGGCGAGCGCGGGCGACAAGGTGACGGTCGTGGCGTTCCCCGAGGCCGCGCAGGCAGTGAACACCTATCCCATTGCGACGCTGTCCGCTTCGAAGGCACCGGACGCGGCGCAGGGCTTCGTCGACCTCGTCACGGGACCCGACGGTCAGGCAGTGCTGGCAAAGGCAGGATTCGCCCAGCCGTGATCCGGGCGGCGCGCGTCAGAGTCCCGTCCGGGCTTCCGGGCTGGATCTTCGTCCCGGCAGCCCTGGGCGGACTGTTCGTCGTCCTGCCGCTGTTCGCGATGCTGGCGAGCGTCGAGTGGTCGCGATTCTTCCAGCTGGTCACGTCGGAATCCTCGCTCGCGGCACTGGAACTGAGCCTGCGGACCGCCGCCCTGAGCACCGTACTGTGCGTCCTGCTGGGGGTTCCGATGGCGGCCGTGCTGTCGCGCAGCAGTTTTCGTGGCCTGCACGTGCTGCGGTCGCTGGTGCTCCTGCCGCTGGTGCTTCCGCCGGTGGTCGGGGGTATCGCCCTGCTGTACACGTTCGGCCGGAAGGGCCTGATCGGGCAGCACCTGGAGGTCGCGGGCATCCACATCGCGTTTACCACCACGGCCGTGGTGCTCGCGCAGACGTTCGTCGCGCTGCCGTTCCTCGTGGTGAGCCTCGAGGGTTCGCTCCGCACCGCAGGCAGCCGGTACGAGCACGCCGCCGCGACGCTCGGTGCGAGCCCCACCACCGTCTTCCGGCGGGTGACACTTCCGCTGGTGCTGCCCGGGCTGGTGTCCGGGGCGGTGCTGTCGTTCGCGCGGGCGCTCGGCGAGTTCGGGGCCACACTGACGTTCGCGGGCAGTCTGCAGGGCGTCACCCGAACCCTGCCGCTCGAGATCTACCTGCAGCGTGAGACGGATGCCGATGCGGCCGTGGCGTTGTCGCTGGTGCTCGTCGTGGTCGCGGTGCTCATCGTGGTGGGTTCGCGGGGCTGGGCGTCGAGGGCCGCGCTGTGACCGGCCTGAGCGTCGAGGCGCGGGTGGATGCGCGTGGCGTCGACGTGGGGTTCGACCTCGGCGAGGGTGAGGTGCTGGCGGTGCTCGGACCGAACGGTGCCGGCAAGTCGACGGCGCTCTCGGTGGTCGCCGGCCTGGTTCGCCCCGATGTCGGACGCGTCGAACTGAACGGTCGCGTGCTCACCGACACCACCCGGGGCGTCGCAGTGCCCCCGCACCGGCGCGGGATTGCGCTGCTCGCACAGCAGGCGCTGTTGTTCCCGCATCTGACGGTGGCCGCCAACGTGGCGTTCGCCCCGCGCAGTGCCGGCCGCGGACGTCGGGAGGCGCGGGCGATCGCCGAGAAGTGGCTGGACGCAGTGGATGCGACGCAGTTCGCCGACCGCCGTCCGCACGAGCTGTCCGGGGGGCAGGCGCAGCGGGTCGCGGTGGCCCGGGCCCTTGCGGCCGAGCCCCAGGCCCTCCTGCTCGACGAACCCATGTCAGCCCTCGACGTGGCCGCGGCGCCCGCGTTGCGCGTGCTGCTCCGGCGGGTGCTGCGGGAAGGGAACCGGACCGCGGTCGTGGTCACCCACGACATCCTCGACGCGCTGGCGCTGGCCGACCGCGTGATCGTCGTCGAGGGCGGCCAGGTGGTCGAATTCGGTTCCGTGCGAGACGTGCTGACACGCCCCCGCAGCGCGTTCGCCGCGCGGATCGCCGGGCTCAACCTGGTTCCCGTGTTCGGGGCGCAGGACGGCTTCGAAACCGAGACCGGTGTTCGGCTGCACGGTCTGGCCGACGCGGATTTCGTGCCGGGCGCGCCGGCGGTCGCGGTGTTCGCCCCCCATTCGGTCGCCGTCCACCGGCGCTCACCGGAAGGAAGTCCGCGCAACGTCTTCCGGGTGTCCATCTCGGAGATCGAGGTGCGTGGGCCGACGGTCCGGGTTCGCGCCGCCGAAGCCGGAGGCCGGTTCGAACTCAGCGCCGACGTGACGGCGGCGTCCGTCGCGGAACTCGATCTGGTGCCGGGCCTGGACGTGTTCTTCGTCGTCAAGGCCACCGAGGTCGCCCTCCATGCCGTGCGTACTTGTTAACCGCGGGCGGTTGACAAGTACTCACGGGTGCAGGGACGCGTGCATCAGGTAGACGTTGTAGCTGTCCCACTCCGAGATCGTGAAATACAGATCCTTGTCCGTCGACCACGGATGCATGAAGCCGCCGTACGCCATCGGGTAGTCGGCCGTGTCGACGAGCGTCGCGCCGGCCGACCACACACCCTGTGGGCTCGACGACTGCCGCAGGATGATCGAGCCGCCGACGGGCTCGAGGTAGCTCATCAGCCAGGTGCCCGCGGCCGCGTCGTAGCGGACGGACAGTTCGCTGGCCACCCCACCGACGATGGGGGTCGCGAGGTGCTGGGACACGGGGGTCCACGTGCCGTCCGACCAGTACTGGTACGACGTGGTGTTGAGGACCTGATCGACCGGAACCCGGGCCAGGCCGATCGTGCCGATCCGCCCGTTGGGGGTGCCGAACATGTACACGTAGTCGCCCTGCGGCACCATCGCGGACACCTGGAATCGGGCGCCGAAGATGTTGTCCCACTTGGCGTGCTGATCCTTGGTCCAGGTCTGCCCGTTGTCGTCGGAGTAGGCGATACCGCCGTAGTTCGTGTACCACATGCCGGGGACCATGCTCCAGCGCTTCACCGACATGTAGCTGAGGTACTGACGGTCACCGATCGCGAACCCCGACGTGGGGATGGTGGTGGTCTCGAAGTTGTTGATGTGCCTGCTGTCGATGATCTCGGCGGCATGGCACCGGCTGTCCTGGACCATGCTGTCGATGGTCATGCCGTCGGACAGGTCGGTGTCGGTGCTGTGGCCGAGAACGTTGCTCCGCCAGTCCTCGCCGAAGGCGCCGGGCGGAGCCCAGTCCTTGCCGAACGTGTCGCCGAACGCGACCGCGACCTCGCCGGGCTTCGTCTCCCAGGTGATGCCGAGGTCGGTGCCGTCGACCTGCCAGCGCTTGTCCGTGCGGTTTTCCGAACCGCGGCCCGTCAGTTGCGACACCAGCCGGACGTCGCCGACCTCCGGCTTCGCCACGGGTGCGGTGACGGAACCCCGTTCGGCCGGGTTGATCTGGACGGGCGGCGCCGGCTGCGGTTCGGGTCCGGGGCCGCCGGGAACGGGGATGGGAATGGTTTCGGGACGCGGATCGATGGAGATCTTCGGGATGGGCAGCGCACTCGAGCCGGACGAACCCGACGACCCCGCAGAGCCGGAAGAGCCTGCGGAACCGGAGGAACCGGGCTCGGCCTCCGGCTCGTCGACCGGATCGGTGAGGTCGGGGCACGGGTCCGCGCACGGGTCGGCGGGAAGGTCCTGGGCGACGCGCGTCTGGTCGGCGGTCGGTCCGGGGACCGGCACCGGCACGAAGTCGGGGTACGGGATCGGGATGCTCACGGTCGGGGGAATGGGCGGAAGCAGTGGGCCGCCGCCCGGACTCGGCGGTTCCTTCGCCGGGTTGAATCCGGTCTCGCCGCACGCGTTCACGGGCAGCCACGGAGTGGTCTCGGCCGCGGCGGGGGCAGCGGTGAAGCCGATCGTCGCGGCCACGACGGCGGCGACGCACAGCGGCACTCCGGCCACAGACCATGACTTCTCGACCACGGGACCCCTCCAGATCGGTGGTCGGAGTGATGGTGGACCGACCTGCACGTTCGGGTTGAAGATAACACCCGGCGACGGCATCCTCAGTGCACGAGCCCGGCCCGTCCGGTCACAGTGCGGTCTCACTGTCGCAGAGGGAAATTTCTTCGGGTGCGGGTGGAACCGGATCCGATTCCGCTGCGTCATACCTTCATATGGATCCTCTCGAGTATTCGTTCGGAACCGGTGCCGACGCCCCGACGGCGTGGACGTCACCCGCCGATCTCGACCTGGGGTCGTCCGGCGGTGTCGACGCCGTGCGCTTGGATTTCGACGGCGACGGCCTCCTCGACGACGCGATGTGGGATTCGGACGGCGACGGCGTGGCCGATCGGTCGGTGCTCGACTACGACGCCGACGACGAGGCCCGCTACTTCACCGACCCGTCCGGCAACGGGACGTGGAATGTCGAGATGACGATGGCCGAGCCACCGGTGATCGCGGCGGTGCATACGTGGCGCCCCGATCCGGTGATCGGCAGTGCTGAAGCCATTGACGTCAGGGCCGAAGCGGGGCACGGTGGGTTGGGATTTCAAACTGACCGAGTGTTCGAGGAGAAGCCACCATGACCGATCTGACGCGGGAGGCGGCGAGCGCCTTCGTCGCCGCTGCCGGCCTGGAACTCGACGAGGTGTCGGGGACGAAGGTCGTCGGCCACATCGACCTGTCCGCCGACCACCACACACCGTGGGGCGTGGTCCACGGCGGCGTCTACACGACGGCGGTCGAATCGGCCGCGAGCATCGGTGCGAGTACCGCCGTCGCCGACCGTGGTGAGTTCGCGGTGGGCGTGCACAACGGCACCGACTTCCTGCGGGCCCGCACCGAGGGGCGGGTCGACGTGGTCGCGGTGCCCATCCAGCAGGGCCGGGTGCAACAGTTGTGGTCGGTGGTGATCACCGCGACCGACACCGGCAAGGAGGTGGCACGCGGTCAGGTCCGACTGCAGAACGTGCCCATGCCGGGGTCGAAATAGCCCGGTTCTCAGGCAGGTTCGCGCCGGGAGTTGAGCAGGACGCCGAGCAGTCCGAGGCCGTAGGCCGCGCCACCCGCGAGTACCAGTCCGAGTGATCGGCCGTCGGGGGCGATCACGAGGGAGGCCGCGGCGATCGACGCGATGAAGGCCACGTTGAACACCGTGTCCTGCAGCGCGAACACCTGTCCCCGGCGGGCGTCCTCGATCTCGATCTGCATCGCCGCGTCTCCGGTGAGTTTGATGGACTGCCCGGCGAATCCGAGGATGAGCGCGCCGCACAGCAGCGACGCCTGCGTGAGCGTCGCAACGAGTGTGCACTGCACGACGAGGGCGAGGATCAGGCCGCCGACGATGGTGTGGGACCGTCCGACGCGCGGAATCAGGAACGGTGTCGAGATCGCCGCCAGCAGCATGCCCGTGGCGGTGGCGCCGACCGCGACACCGAACCCGGCCAGACCTCCCGGCAGGTCGCTGACGGTGGCGGTGTCGCGAAGCACCAGAACCATGATCAGCGTGTTGACACCGAAAACGATCCGGTGCGTGCCTATTCCGATCATCGCGGTCGTGACGCCCGGTGACTGCCACACGGCGACCGCTCCGTTGCGCAGTCCGGCGGCGACGGCGCGGATCGCCCCGTATGCGGGCTTCTCGTCGGCGTGCGGACCGAGGAGCCGATGGTGGAAGCGCGACGCCGCGAACGCGGCCACCGCCGAACCGCAGGCGGCTGCCGCGACGGCCATTCCCGAGCCGCGGTCGCCGGCGCCCACGAGGGAGATGATGGCGACCGATGTCGCGGCGCCGAGTGCGGCGACGACGGAGCCCGCGGTGGCGAGCACCGAATTGGTGGCCACGAGCCAGGACCGGTGCACCACTCGCGGCAGCGCCGCCGAGACTCCCGCGAGAACGAACCGGCTCACTCCGATGGCGGCGAGGGCGAGAAGGAGCAGCGCGGACTCACCGGTGCCGGTCTCCAGCAACACGGCGGTCAGCAGAATCAGCAGTCCGCGCAGAACATTCGCCCACAGCAGCACGGCGCGGCGGTCCCAGCGGTCGAGGAGCGCGCCCGCGTACGGTCCGATCACCGAGTACGGGAGCAGCAGTACCGCGAAACCGGCGGCGATCGTGACGGGATCGGTTGCGCGCTCCGGGTTGAACAGAATCGCGCCGCCGAGCGCGGTCTGGAACATGCCGTCGCCCAGCTGACTGGCGAATCGCACCGTCGCGAGACGGGCCAGCCCGGGTGACCGCCGGAGGGTGTACGCCGTTCTGCGCCACGCCTCGCGCCGGTCGCCGAGCTGTTTCGCCATTCACAGGACCCTATCCGGCGGCCGCGACCGACCTGTCCTGCCACCACCGGACGGTCTCCTCGGCGGCCCGGTCCAGCGGTGTCGGGGCCAGTCCGAGCCGGGCCTCGCTCTCGGACGAGTCCATCACGAACGGCTCCTCGAACTGGTACAGCATCTCGGCCAGCTCGCGGCTGCCCTGGTGTACGAGCCCGCCGCCGCGGATCACCCAGCCGGGCAGGGTGCCCACCTTCGGGACGGGAACCCCGGCGGCCTTCGCGTAGGCCTCGACCATCTGCCGCTGGGTGACGGCCGGGACCGTCGGTGCGTGCAGCACCGAGTTCCACAGCGCGGGGTCGTGGGCGGCGACGATCATCGCGGCCGCGAAGTCGGGAACGTACGTGAACGAGTGGGGCAGGTCGGCGGAACCGAGGACGCGCATCGTCTTGCCCGCGAGGACGACGGGCACCATGCGCTCGCCGGCGTGTGCGTTCAGCACCTGCGGTCCGAAGAAGTCGGACGCGACGACGCTCACGGTAGGGGTCGAGGACTCGGCGCGGGCCTTCAGCAGCCGGGTCCGGACGCCGCGCTTACCCGAGTCGGCCGACCGCGGGGTGTGCTCGGTCATCGGCTGCTGCGACGTGTCGTACGAGTAGAGGCTCTCGGGGAACACGACGACGGCGCCCACGTGGCCCGCGGCCTCGAGCACGGTCTGCTCGGCGGCGGGGAGTTCACGCTCCCACGCGTCGGCGCTGTAGGCGGCGTGGATGCAGTGGTAGACCGCGACTGCTCCGTCGAATGCCTCACGCAGCGCGTCGGCGTCGGAGACGTCGACCTTCCGCCGCTCGATCAGGGGATGGTCCGGGCCGCTGCCCGAGCGGGTGAGGACCCGCACGTGCCGGCCCTGTTCGGCGAGCTGCAGGGCGACGGTCCAGCCGACGGGTCCTGCTCCGGTGACGATCTCGATGTTCGACATGTCCGCTCCTGCTGTGTGAGTCGATTTCGGCGATGCGAGAGCACTGCTCTCTGTCTGATTCGAGAATGCTCTCCCTCGACCGCATTGTCAAGAGCAGTGCTCTCGTTTGTTGACACCGCTCTCTGAAATTGCCACGCTGGACCCCATGCCAGGAACACCACGAGAGCGCGCCCGCGAGCAGACGTTGCAGGACATCACGAGGATCGGACGCGAACAGTTGGCCGCGGTCGGCGCCGCCGCCCTGTCGCTACGGGCCGTCGCACGCGACCTCGGCGTCGTGTCGTCCGCCGTCTACCGGTACGTCAAGAGCCGCGACGAACTGCTGACGCTGCTCGTCGTCGACGGATACAACGAACTCGGCGACGCAGCGGAGGCGGCCGTGGCGTCCGCCGCCGAACCGCGGGAACAGTTCCTGGCGCTCGGCCGTGCGGTGCGCGAGTGGGCGCTGCGTGAGCCCGCCCGCTACGGATTGCTGTTCGGCAGTCCGGTTCCCGGCTACCAGGCGCCCGGCGAGCAGACCACGACTCCGGGGACACGAGTGATCTACGCACTCGTCGGGATCTTCGACAATGCGTTCCGGGCGGGCAAGCTCGAGGCGGCCGCCGCGGCGCCCATCGACGACGAGCTCGCGGCAGACCTCGACCGCATCCGCGCCGAACTCGGACTCACCACCCCCGACCATCTGCTCGCCCGCGGCGTCCTGGTCTGGTCGGCGCTGTTCGGGGCGGTCAACTTCGAGGTGTTCGGGCAATACGGCGCCGACACGTTCACCACACCGGGGGCACTGTTCGAGCACCACCTCGCGGTCCTGGCCGAGACTGCGGGGCTGCCGGCGGCGTAAAGCGGCGAACCGGACGCAGGTCGCGTCCTCCGTCACATCGCGTCCGCCGCGGTGGGATGATGTTCAGGTGGCGCACGCAGAAGAACCCGAAGATCGAACGGCGTCGACGGAACCGGTGGTCCGGCCCGGCAGCCTGTTGGTCTCGTCCACAGATCTCGTCGAACCCGCATTCCGTCGCACCGTGATCTATGTGATCGAGCACAACGACGCCGGCAGCCTCGGCGTGGTCATCAACCGTCCCAGCGAAACCGCGGTGCAGGACGTGCTGCCACAGTGGGCGCCGCTCGCCGCGCGCCCGTCCGCGCTGTACGTCGGCGGACCCGTCAAACGGGACGCCGCACTGTGCCTGGCGACACTGCGCACCGGTGCGCAGCCCGACGGTGTCGCGGGTCTGCGCCGGGTCCACGGCCGCGTGGTAATGGTGGATCTCGACTCCGACCCCGAGGTCATCGCCCCGCTCGTGGAGGGTGTCCGGATCTTCGCCGGCTACTCGGGATGGACGTACGGTCAGCTCGACTCGGAACTCCAGCGCGACGACTGGATCGTCATCTCGGCGCTCGCATCGGACGTGGTCGCTCCCGCCCGGGTCGACGTGTGGGCGCAGGTGCTGCGCCGGCAGCCGCTCCCCCTCGCCCTGCTCGCCACTCACCCGATCGACGTCGAGCGCAACTAGACACACCCCGCGCACGTCCCTGGACTGTCGGGGACCGGTGGTATCAACAGAGGTGGGGAACGAAGTGAGGAGGACAGCACACGTGATCGACACCTGTCACGGAACATTGATCGTGCACACGCTCTACGGAGCAGAGTGCACGGACGAGTCGTGCGTCGAGTTGTCCGAGGCCCGGCACGCACTGATCATCGACTGCGACGAATTCGGCGACTGCGTGTGCTCGGCGGAGTTCGCCGAGCAGCTGCGTCACGCATCCTGAGAACCCACCTCGAGCGTCACCCCGACCTCCGACAGGCGTCGGCGCAGCTTCGGAAGATGGCTGCCCGGCCAGTACAGCTGCGCACAGTCCCGGCACCGGCTGAACTCGTGTTCGTTGCCCGCGACGCCCGGTGGTGCCTCGGCGAGCGCCTCGGCACGGGGAACCGGCGCGAGAAGGCCGTTGCATCGCGCGCACCGGGTGAACGGCGAGATCCGCGACCGAAGGTCGAAGCGGTCCAGCACTTCCCGCAACTGCCGGCGTGGGTCCGTTTCGTGCAGGAACGCGCCGTGGGTGAGCGCCGACCTCTTGAGTAGGCCGGTGTCCCGGGTCAGGACGATGCGATGCTCGGACAGGGAGATGTCCACCAGTTCCGGGTCGGCGAAGTCGTTGCGATAGCGGGTGTCGAAGCCGAGCAGGCGGAGGTAGCGGGCGAGGCGGCCGAGATGCACGTCGAGCACGAACGTCGGGTCGCGCAGCGGTCGGGGACGCAGTTTCGTGACTCCGGTCAGATCGAGGCGCTCGAACATCGGGTACACCGCGACGCGTTCGCCGCCGCGCAGAAGGTGGGCGAAATCGACCGACACCTCGTCGACGAGGATCAGATCCACCTCGGTGTGCGGGACGCCCAGCGCCTCGATCCGGTCCTTCACCGACGGGGTGCCGTCGAACTCGTGCTCGAAAGTGTGCTTGCGCCGTACCGGCGGCAGAAAGTCGTTCAGCTCCTCGTAGAAGCGGAACTCGCAGTGACGAAGTGGCTCGGGCATCGGCATTTCACGTCCTCATGCCACAGTACTGGCCGACTCCTCGCGGCTGCCCCTCGAATACTGCTGCGCGAGCGCGGCGCAGACGATCAGCTGGATCTGGTGGAAGATCATCAGCGGCAGCACGATCAGCCCCACCGGCTGTCCCACGAACAGGACCGAGGCCATCGGCAGACCTGTGGCGAGGCTCTTCTTCGATCCGCAGAAGACGATGACTATCCGGTCGGGAACGGAGAATCCCAGCTTCCGGCCGGCCAGGGCCGTGGCGGCGAGTACGACGGCGAGGACGACGCAGCACACCAGCACGACACCGAACACCTGCCACGCCGTCACGGTGTGCCAGATCCCCTCGTTCATGCTCGCGCTGAACGCGGAGAAGACCACGAGGAAGATCGAGCCGCGGTCCACGATCCGGGTGGGCTCGGAGTACTTCTGCAATAAGTCGATGACGAACGGCCGGATCAGCTGGCCGACGAAGAACGGCAGGAGTAGCTGCAGCACGATGTCGAGGATCGACGAGAAGTCGACGTGGGCGTCGCCGGTGGTGGTCATCAGCAGGATCACCAGCGCCGGTGTCACGAACACACCGATGAGATTGGAGAACGACGCGCTCACGATCGCCCCGGCCACGTTGCCCTTGGCGATGGACGTGAACGCGATCGACGACTGGACCGTCGACGGAACCAGGCACAGGTACAGGATGCCGGTGTACAGGTCCTCGCTGAGCACCCCCGGCACGAGGACGCGCAGCGCGAGCCCGATCAGCGGGAAGAGCACGAACGTCGCGGCGAACACGACGGAATGCAGCCGCCAGTGTTTCAGCCCCTTCAGCGCCTCCTGCGGCGACAGCCGCGCCCCGTACAGCAGGAACAGGATGCCGATCGCGATCCGGGTGGCCCAGTCGAGCACCGTCTGACCGGTCCCCGACACCGGGAAGACGCTCCCCAGGATCGCCACGGCGACGATGCCGAGGACGAACCCGTCGAGGTAGAACCGGCTGAGGAATTTCACTGCGTCGTGGGTAGAGCGGCGTGGTCACGACTCTTCGTGCGGACGCTCAGCACCGCGAGGACGCCGCACAGGACGGCGCCGATGATCGCGAGTTCGATGATGGCCACGTGCATGCCCTGGACGGTGATGGCGATGCCCGCGCAGATGGACGGCACGGCGAGACCGACGTAGCCGACGGTGAAGAACGCGGCGAGCGTCCCGCCCTGGGCGTCGGGGGCGTGCTCCGCGGCGGCGGCACCCACGGCCCGCATCGCTCCGGCGAACGAGAGTCCGTGTCCCACACCGACGATGACGGTCACGACGCACAGCAGGGCGAGGGACGGCACGAAGTCGACGACGAGCAAACCGATCATGCCTGCGCCGACGGCGCCGATGCCCAGGGTTCGGCAGAGTACGGTTCCGAGCCGGTTGGCCACGAGTTGCGCGGTCACCGAGCAGATCATGACCAGTGCGGCGGCACCGCCGGCGACCACGAGGTTGCTCACGCCGAGCAGGCCGATGATCCACGTCGGGACCACCGACTGGAACAGGCCGACGGCACCCCACGCGAGTGCGACGCCGAGGGAGGACAGCCAGAACACCTGGCGGATGGGTGCGGGGACGTGCGGGACCTGGAACAGCTGGGTGGGTCGTGACTGCCCGCCGGTGGGTGCGGGCAGCAGCAGCACCATGATCAGCGCGGGCAGGAGTGCCAGCGCGAACAGCACGTACGGCAGGACCAGGGCGTGCGGCAGGTACTGCGCGACGGCCCCGCCGAACAGCGGACCCAGCGACGCACCGAGCGCGGTGGTGAGGGTGGCGGCGAGACCCGCGCGGCGGAGGTTCCGGGCCGGTTCGTGCTCGATGAGGGCGGCGGACCCGGCGGCCGAGCAAGCACCGACGGCGATGCCCTGGGCGACTCGGCCGAAGAACAGCCAGATGGTCGAGTCGGCGAACGCGAGGACCACGGCGCCCAGCAGGCTGAAGGAGATGGCGGCCAGCAACACGAAGCGGCGTCCCAGTGCGTCGGACAGCGGGCCGAAGAACAGCAGCGAGGGAAGCAGTCCGGCGACGTAGACGGCGAAGATCAGCGTCTGGACCAGCGGGGTGAATCCGAACTCGTGGCGGTAGAGCGAGTACAGCGCCGTGGGGATGTTGGCGCCGAGGAGCAGCACGACGAGGAGGTAGTTCAGGCCGTGGAAGTGGCGGCTGGTGGTGCGGGCGGTGACGGTGGGGACGGTGCCGGCGTGAGCGGTTGACGTGGACGTGTGGGGTCGCCTCCTCAGGCTGTCCGAATACATGGGACGTCCTACGTAGTTTAGGCGGGCCGGTCGTGAGTCGCGAGCCGGCGAGGTGTGAGGATGAGTACATGACAGTGGTTCGGCGCGAGTCCGCGTATCAGCAGTCCCTGGACTGGATGCGTGGCCGGATCGCCCAGGGCGACTGGACGGTGGGCGAGCGCATCCCGACGGAACCCGAGCTGATGACGCTGCTCGGGGTCGGGCGCAACACCGTGCGCGAGGCCATCAAGACCCTCACGTCGACGGGCATCCTCGAGATCCGGCGCGGGTCCGGAACGTTCGTGCGAGCCCGCACCGACATCGGCGGGCTGCTCGGGCGGCAGGTCGCGGTCGCCGAGATGCTGAACGTCTTCGAAGTCCGGCGAGCGCTCGAGACCGAGGCCGTCCGCCTGGCATGCGGTCGCCGCACGGACGACGATCTGCGGTCCCTGTCTGCGCTACTCGACGAGCGGCAGCGAACGACGGATCAGCCGTCCCGGTTCGCGGACGCCGACCTCGCGTTCCACCTCGGGGTCGTGGAGGCCGCGCACAATCCGGTGCTGTCCGACCTGTTCGCCGGCATCCTCGAACCCACCCGCGCCACGTACGACTTCACCGAGGGCGTCCACCCCCCGTCGCTGACCACCGACGACCACCGTGCCGTCGTCGACGCGATCGCCGCCCGCGACGAGAACGCCGCGGTCCGGGCCGCCCTCGGCTACCTCGACCGTGTGCTCGACGCGGTGCACCAGGCCTCCCGCCCGTGAGTGGTTGACGAGTCCCTGCACTCCCCGGCCACTCACAGGCGGCGGAGCCGCCGGTCGGCGAACGCGTTCAGCGCCCCGGCCATGTCCTCGGCCCGTGCGCTGGTGACGGTCAGCCGGTCGCCGCAGGCGGTCGTGACGATCACGGCGGGACCGGTCCTCGTCACGACGCCGTAGTTCCGTCGGCCCTTCACCTTGAGTCCCCAGCCGCCGAAGTCGTCGAACGGCTTGATCACGTCGACGCGGGCGCCCTCGATCTCGTCGACGCCGTACTGCAGGGCGGTCATGCCCATGTTCACCACCCGGATACCGGACCGATCGACGATCACCCGGAAGCGAAGCAGGCTCACGATCAGCACCCCGACCGGCACGAACACCGCGAGGGGCCACCACCCGTCGACGAGCAGGCAGACGGCGACAGCGGGCGCGACACCGAGCAGCAGGAGCAGCACCAGCGAGCCGACGGTGCCGAAACCGACCGTGTCCGCGACCGTCGCCGGGTCGTCGGCGCGCGGCAACCGGGGGTCGGGAGGACTGGTGGCGGACACCCGGGGCCGGTAGTCGCGTAGCAGGGCGGCGCCGAGCAGGCCGACGACCGCGCCGATCACGACGCCGAGGCCGAGCGACCACAACGGAAGTTCGGTGTCCGAGGCGTCGGCGACGTCGAGTTGGACGTAGAGCAGCACCACCTGCACCGTCAGGATCAGACCGACCACGGACAATCCGACGACGAGCATCGTGCGACGCATCATGAGCATCGCCTGGGCCAGGGCGGCGATCGCGGCGCATCCGCCACCGAACAGCACCGTCACCAGGGCAAACGTCCAGGCGCTGGACATCGGGGTGGCGAAGCCGTCGGGCGAGGTGGTGGTCCAGTGGGTGGCGATCTCCGCCGGAAGCCGCGGTTCCCAGACCTTCGTGAGGATCACCCCGCACAGGGCGGCGACCACCGGCAGCAGGAGCCCGAAAACTGCGCCTGCGGGGTCGACGACGCGCGAGGACTTCACCGGACGGGCCGTCGCCAGCCGATCAGGACGGCTGGCAGGCGCCCTTCAGCGAGCACGCACCGCAGGAACTGCCGCACCCGCCGGTGTCGGCAGCGGGCACCGCCGCGGCGGCACGGGCACCGAGCGATCCGCCCGTCGCCGCGGTGAGAGCGGCAGCCACGACGCTGACGAGGACGGCGCCGATTCCGAAGACTCCGCCGATCAGGATTCCGGCGATTCCGCCGATGACGAGGAGCCCGGCAGCGGCAAGCAGGGTGGGCCCTGCGACCTTGTTGGCCAGCGCAAACGTCTGATCGTCGCGCATCGTCTCGGGGGTGCGGACACCCGCCCACCGGTTGCGCGGGAGCCGCTCGGCGAGGCCTGCAACGGCGACACCGGAGACAGCGACGGCGAGCACGAACAGCACGACGGAGGCAATCAACACGAGACCAGGATACGGCGGACCCGGACGCGCAGGTGAGCCCGGGTGGGGTGAGGCTCTACCCTGGTTGACGGTATCCCCCTAATTCAGAATGTCAGCCAAGTAGATAGCGACCACAGTGACCGAGCACGTGCAGCCCGCCAACCCGTCCGACGCGACCCCGCAGCACCGCTACACCGCGGAACTCGCCGGCCAGATCGAGCAGCGCTGGCAGGACCGGTGGAGCGAGGAGGGCACGTTCAACGCGCCCAACCCGGTCGGTCCCCTCGCCGGCGACGTTCCCGCGGACAAGTTGTTCGTGCAGGACATGTTCCCGTACCCGTCGGGGACGGGTCTGCACGTGGGCCACCCGCTCGGCTACATCGCCACCGACGTGTTCGCCCGCTATCACCGCATGCAGGGCCACAACGTGCTGCACACCCTCGGCTACGACGCGTTCGGTCTGCCTGCCGAGCAGTACGCGGTGCAGACGGGCACGCACCCGCGGACCACCACCGAGGCCAACATCGTCAACATGAAGCGGCAGCTGCGCCGCCTCGGGCTCGGCCACGACGAACGCCGTACGTTCGCGACCACCGACACCGACTTCTACCACTGGACGCAGTGGATCTTCCTGCAGATCCACGACGCGTGGTTCGACAAGGAGGCGGGCAAGGCCCGGCGCATCTCGGAGCTCGAGGCCGAGTTCGTGTCGGGTGCGCGGTCGCTGGAGGACGGACGGGACTGGGCGTCGCTGTCCGTGTCCGAGAAGGAGGCGGTCCTCGACTCCTACCGCCTCGTCTACCACTCCGATTCGATGGTCAACTGGTGCCCCGGTCTGGGCACGGTGCTGGCGAACGAAGAGGTCACCGCGGACGGTCGCAGCGACCGCGGCAACTTCCCCGTGTTCCGTAAGCACCTGCAGCAGTGGATGATGCGCATCACCGCGTACTCGGACCGTCTGGTGGACGACCTGGAGTACCTGGACTGGCCCGAGAAGGTCAAGACCATGCAGCGCAACTGGATCGGGCGCTCGCACGGTGCGCAGGTGAAGTTCGCCGTCGGGGTCGAGCGGAGCGAGGGTGAATCCACGGTCCACGACGTCGAGGTGTTCACGACGCGTCCGGACACACTGTTCGGCGCGACGTACGTGACGCTGGCCCCGGAGCACGAACTGGTGGACGACATCGTCGCGGCCGAGTGGCCCGAGGGTGTCGATTCGCGCTGGACCGGCGGTGCTGCAACTCCCGCCGAAGCGGTTGCGGCGTACCGGAAGTCGATCGCGTCGAAGTCGGATCTCGAGCGTCAGGAATACAAGGAGAAGACGGGTGTCTTCCTCGGCACCTACGCCGTGAACCCGGTGAACGGGCTCGAGCTGCCGGTGTTCATCGCCGACTACGTCCTCACCGGCTACGGCACGGGCGCCATCATGGCCGTCCCCGGCCACGACCACCGCGACTACGAGTTCGCGACCGAGTTCGGCCTCGACATCGTCGAGGTGATCTCCGGCGGCGACCTCACCAAGGACGCGTACACCGGCGACGGCACCATCGTGAACTCCGATTTCCTGAACGGGATGAGCGTCGCCGACGCCAAGAAGGCGATCACCGACCGCCTGGAAGCGGACGGCACCGGCAAGGGCACCATCCAGTACAAGCTGCGCGACTGGCTGTTCGCGCGCCAGCGGTACTGGGGCGAGCCGTTCCCCATCGTGTACGACGCCGAGGGAAACGCGCGCGCCCTGCCGGAATCGGCTCTGCCGGTGGAGCTCCCGGAGGTCGAGGACTACGCACCCGTGTCGTTCGATCCCGACGACGCGTCCTCGGAGCCCTCTCCCCCGCTGGCGAAGGCCGTCGACTGGGTCAACGTCGAACTCGACCTCGGTGACGGACTGCAGACGTACCGCCGCGACACCAACGTGATGCCGCAGTGGGCGGGCAGCTCCTGGTACCAGCTGCGGTACATCGACCCCACCAACCCGGACGTGTTCTGCGACAAGGAGAACGAACGGTACTGGACGGGTCCGCGTCCGGAGATCCACGGACCCAACGATCCCGGCGGCGTCGACCTGTACGTCGGCGGTGTCGAGCACGCCGTGCTGCACCTGCTGTACTCGCGGTTCTGGCACAAGGTGCTGTTCGACCTCGGCTACGTCAGCTCGAGCGAGCCGTACCGTCGCCTGTACAACCAGGGCTACATCCAGGCGTACGCGTACACCGACGCGCGCGGCGTCTACGTGCCTGCCGACGAGGTGGAGGAGAAGGACGGCAAGTTCTTCCACCAGGGCGTCGAGGTCAACCGCGAGTACGGGAAGATGGGCAAGAGCCTCAAGAACTCCGTGTCGCCGGACGAGATCTGCGAGGAGTACGGCGCCGACACGCTCCGCGTGTACGAGATGTCGATGGGTCCGCTGGACACGTCCCGTCCGTGGGCGACCAAGGACGTCGTCGGTGCGCAGCGCTTCCTGCAGCGCGCGTGGCGTGTGGTGGTCGACGAGGAGTCCGGTGCAGTCCGCGTCACCGACGACGCCCCGACGGAGGACACGCTGCGCGCGCTGAACAAGGCGATCGCCGGTGTCGGCGAGGACTACACGGCCCTGCGGGACAACACGGCGGCGGCCAAGCTGATCGAGTACACCAACCACCTCACCAAGGCGTACCCCGGCGGTGCGCCCCGCTCGGTGGTGGAGCCGCTGGTGCTGATGCTGGCACCGCTGGCCCCGCACCTCGCGGAGGAACTGTGGTCGCGGCTCGGGCACGAGAAGTCCCTGGCTCACGGACCCTTCCCCGTGGCCGAGGAGAAGTGGCTGGTGGAAGACACCGTCGAGTACCCGATCCAGGTCAACGGCAAGGTCCGCAGCCGCGTGACCGTCGCCGCCGACGCCCCGCGCGAGGAGATCGAGAAGATCGCGCTGGCCGACGACAAGATCGTGGCGCTCCTCGACGGCCAGGATCCCCGCAAGGTGATCGTCGTCCCCGGCAAGATGGTCAACATAGTGCGCTGACGCGCCCGTGAGTACTTATTAACGTTGGGCGGTTAATAAGTACTCACAGGCGCGAAGCGCACAAGGCCGTGATGGCTCCCCGAGACGGGACGGTGGTCGACGGGCTCCGTGAAGTCGACGTCTACGACCTGCCGACCGCGTGCACCGCGGACGTCGCCGGCATCTACCTCACCTGGGACGTCGATCAGGATTCCTCGTCGAGCAGCGGGACTTCCTGAACTCGTTCGTGGTCCGCGGCGGCCGTGTCGTCGTCAACGGGCACGTACAGCGCATCTTCCTGGACGGACTGACCAGGTGGCGCAAGCTCGAGTTCCGCGGCCCCTCGGATCTGGCGCTGACGCGTGTGACGGACCATCCTGTGTGGGCCGGCACCGATCCGAAGGCGTTTCTCTACAACACCGGCCGCCGCGGACCGGTGCCGTTCGCCGAACTCGAACGGATCGGCGTCGCGGGGTTCTACGGCCGTTGCTGTTATCTGGACCTGCCGGACGGCGCGCGGGTTGTGCACACGATCGGCCGCACCCGCGCCTCGATCGACTACGAGTACCCGCTCGGCGCCGGTCGCGTGCTGGTGCACGGCGGCAACGACCTGCTCCAGTTCTCGGGTGCCGATCGCGGCACCGCCGACCTGCGGACGCAGATCGTCCGATGGCTGGCGGCACGATGACCCGCGCCGCGACCGTCGCCTTCCTGCACGGTGGCAGCCACGCCCAGTTGGCCACCCTCGCCGATCCCGCCCTGGAGCCGTACCGGATCCGCCCGGTGCACGTGCGCACCGGCGACCTCGACGACATTCGCGACGTCGACGTCCTGGTGGTGGCGGACCGCCTGCGCCCGGACTTGCTGACACGGTGGACGGACACGATCACCGACTGTCTCGGCCGCGGCGCGACGGTGGTCGTCTTCGGCGAGAACAACTCCGGGGACTGGCTGCCCGGCGTCCGCGAGGTCAGTCGCCCCACCGTCTTCTGGTGGTGGCGCACCGGCGAGGATCACCGACTGCGGCTGCGGTCCCCGGACCATCCGGCGTGGGACTACTTCTCCGAACATTCCGTGATCTGGCATTACCACGGCGTCCTGGAGCCGCCGGGTCGCGCGGTGAGCCTGGTCGATCTGCACACCGAGGACGGCGAGCGCGACGGTTCGGTCCTCTTCGTCGACGAGACCACCACCGCGGGGCGGCTGCTCGTCACCACGATGGACCCCGTGTACCACCACGGATCCGGATTCATGCCCGGCGCAACGCAACTGTTGTGCGCTGACGCGCCCGTGAGTACTTGTTAACCACGGGCGGTTGATAAGTACTCACGGGTGGTTTGATACATAGGTGCAACTCGTGATCGAGGCAACCGACCTTCCCGGATCGTCGTGCCCGCCGGGAGCCAATTTCCCCGGCTACGACAACATCCACGTGGCGGTGCAACGCCGCGGTGCCCACGCCGGCCTGCTCGGTCTGCATCCGGGAGACGCGACCACCGCCCGCTGGGTTCTCGACTGCAAGGCCACCCCGAAGCCGACGGGTCTCGACATCACCGGACCGTACGTGCAGGGCCGGCCGGGCGCGCGGTTCGTCTACCTGTCGTGGGGAACGGTCGACGCCGACGGCGGATTCGACATGTTCCGCCGGGCGAAGTTGATGTGGGACGCGGTGGATCCGGCGACTGCGGAGGCCGCGTCGGCTGCCGGTCGCATCACGGCGCGGCTCGGGCTCACCGACGCCCGGGGAAATCCGCTGTGCGCTGCGGTCCGTCCGCCGTTGATCGAGTGGTCGGCGTAGCCGATCGCCGTATCCCCTGCGCGTAGGGTGAGGGTATCGGAGGCACTTCGCATGCGAACGCCCAAGATCGCGTCGCCGCCGACAGAGATATCGGCTGCCTTGCGGCCGAGGCGGGAGCGTCGTCATGACGCTACAACAGGATCGCAACTTTCCCGGTCGTCTTCACGGTGCCCATACTCGTGGCGGTCCGGCGCAGTCGCCGCGTCTGCGGTTGAAGCCCGAAGCGCCCAGTGCGGGCACCGTGGACGGCGCCTGGTGGCCCCGGTCCCGCGACCTCACCGTGGAGATTCCGGATCTGGTTGCGCTGGTGGCAATTCGAGTGGGTGTCGTCGATCGGATCGTGTACGACATCAAGGCCTGGCTTCCTGCTCCGCGCCGGATCATGGTGGCGGGGCGATCGGTGCATCTCGACGGCTACGAGTACCAGCCGCTCAACACCCTGTACGTGAGCGGTGTGAAGCGGACGAGGTTGACGCTTCTGGTGGTGCCCCCCGAGGCCGATGCCCGCTACGCCGACTCGACGATGCACACGGCGGCCAACCCCAACAGTGCCCTGACCGCCGACGAGCTGCTGATGTCGGGCATCAAGGGCATCAAGGGCATCAGGGACGGCTTCGACCGCACCTCGAGCGCGAAGGGACGTGAACGATGACGCACGACGACAACATCACGCACTCCGGGCGTGGGCTGGGACTCTCTCGGCCGACGGCCGACGGTGGGCAGCCTTTCGACGCACCCACCCGGACCCCGAGACTGCTGCTGCGCGCTCGCGGCGAGGTCTCGGAGGGTGTCGACGGGGCGTGGTGGCCCCGAACCACCAACCTGACCACCGAACTGCACGACCTGATCAGCGCACTGACGGATCGAGTGGGGACGACCGAACGCGTCGCCTTCGATTGGAACTCGCTGAGCATCTCGCAACGCGGCATCGACCGTCAGGACGGAATCGAGGTGTCCGGCCCGGATCCGGACCAGCCGCCCGACATCATGCACGTCTTCGGTACCGACGGACGTCGGCTCGACATCCTGATCGTCGGACCCAACACGGACGCCGACAACGCTTTCGAGGCGATGCAGAGGGCGGTGGGTCTCGCTCCGGACCGGTAGACGCTATCGGCTCTCGGCCCCGTGCAGGGCCGGCGGCCGATCGACGTGCCGGGGACGCTTCTCCCGCATCCACGGCAGCGCTGCGGACGCGATCAGGACGACGGCCATCCCCGCCCACTGCGGCGGCGACAGTTGCTCGCCCAGCAGAATCTGCGCGGCCAGTACCCCGACCACCGGTTCGAGCAGTCCGAGGAGGCTGACCGACGCCGATCCGAGCGCTCGCACGGCGATGAAGGAGCAGCCGATCCCGATGGGCATCAGCAGGAGCCCCTGGAACAGGATGGACCCCCACCCGCTGGGTGCGAACGTCCAGGACTGTCCGTCGACGACGGCGATGGTGCCGGTGGCGATTCCGGCGCCGAGTGACGCCAGTCCGCCGGCGGCGACGGGGCTGACCTGGTGTACCCATCGTTCCCCGACCACCAGATACAGGGCGTACCCGGCCGCGCTGAGGAGGGCGAGTATCGCCCCGTTCAGGGCGACGGTGGAGCTGCCCGCGCCTGCGACGAGTGCGATGCCGCCGGACATCGCGAGGGCCAGCACCAACTGACCGCGGTGGATCCTGTTCCGGGTGAGCACCCAGACCAGCGCCATCACGAACAGCGGGTAGACGTGGACGATCACGACCGCGATCTGGGCACCGGTAACCCGCACTGCCGCAAAGAAACACAGCAGCTGGATTCCGAACAGTGGGCCGCAGACGACGCACAGCCCGACAGCGGACTTCCAGGTCACGCCCGCCAGTCTTCCGGTGGACCAGGCCAGGAGTAGCAGGAGTGCGGCACCGACGAGGCTGCGGAGGCAGACGAGGACGGCCGGGGACACGCCCCCGGCGTAGCCGATCGCGGCGAACGTCGGGGTGAGTCCGTAGGCGACCGCCGAGGCCGCGCCACATCCCCAGGCGACGGCACTGCGCCCGCGGGTGGTGCTAGCGCCCATGGACTCGAACGCGTCGAGCGGTCCGCTTCACCATGTCCGCGGCGCGACGAGTTCGTCGTGAACGAACTGCACGAGAACCTCTTTCATGGCGGCGACGGTCATGTTCGGTGCGCCGGTGAGAACCTGGATGGCGGTCCCGTCGGTGAGCGCGGTCAACCGCTGCGCGATGGTTTCCGGGTCGACGTCGGTGCGGAAGATCTCCTGGCGTTGTCCGCGCCGGACGATCTTGACGACGGTTTCGTGCCAGCGCGCGTAGTACGTGTTGTGGAACGGGCGGAGTTCGGGTCGAAGCGTGGCCTCGGCCCAGAATTGCAGCCAGATGGACCACTCGTCGCGCAGCGGTCCGACGCGGGGCAACTGCATGTCGATCAGGCGGAGCAGTCGCTCGTGGGCGTTGTCGATTGCCTTGAGTTCGCGACTCTGCCGGTCGAACGCGTTGTCGATGGCGTGGCGGAGGGCCGCCGTCAGGACGTCGCTCTTGCCGGGGAAGTAGTAGTGCACCGCCCCGGTGCTGGTGCCGACGACCTGCGCGATGTCGGAGATGCGGACCGAGTGGTATCCGCGCTCGGCGATCAGCTGAGCCGCGGCATCGAGTATCGCCGTTCGGCGCGCGTCCTCGGTGAGTTGAGCGGTCACTGTCCCTCCTTCGATGGTCATCTGACTGATCCATCAAATCATACGCTTCAAACTGACGCATCAGTCAGACGATGCATCCTCTGAGTGAAAGGCGCCGAATCCGGGCATTCGCCGACATAACAGCAGTTCAATCTGCATGAACGAGCAGGGGAAGCATTCGGGCGGTGAGTCAGTTTCCGAAAAAACCTTGACATCTGTGGGCTGCATCACGGTATAACTGATGCATCAGTCAGACCCTGGTGGTCGGAACGGTAGCGACGAGAGGCGAACGCTCGATGGAATGTGAGAACCCAGGCGGAGGCGCCGGGCAGGTGCTGCGCCCCGATGTCCATCGCGGGCGGGTGGCACTGATCACCGGTGGAGGCACCGGGATCGGACGCGCGATCGCACTGGACATGGCGAGGTGTGGAGCCGACGTCGTCATCAGCGGTCGCCGGTCCGAGCCCCTCGAGAAGACCGCAGCCGAGATCGAGGCGCTGGGTGCCCGGGTGCTCGCAGTGCCCGCCGACATTCGCGAAGAACAGCAGGTGACCGATCTGGTCGACCGCGCCCTCGACACGTTCGGCCGGATCGACATCCTGGTCAACAATGCGGGTGGCCAGTTCGCGGCGCCGGCCGAGGACATCACGAGCAAGGGATGGCGCGCCGTTCACCGCCTCGCCGTCGACGCCACCTGGGCGGTCACCCGGGAGGTCGCCGTTCGCGCGATGATTCCGCAGCGGTCGGGATGCATCTTCTTCATGGCGTTCTCCCCGCGTCGCGGAATCGCATCGATGGTCCATGCCACCTCGGCCCGCGCCGCCCTCGAGAACCTGGCTTCCGGACTGTCGCTGGAGTGGAGCCGGTACGGAATCCGGTCGATCTGCATCGCCCCCGGCACCATCGCGACGGAGGGCATGGAGGGCAACTACACCGAAGAGGCCCGGGCGCAATGGACGTCCGCGGTGCCGCTCGGACGGCTGGGTACGGCCGAGGACGTTTCCGGAGTCGTCACGTTCCTTGCCTCCCCCGCAGGCAGTTACGTCACCGGGACCACTCTGGTGATCGACGGCGGCGCCGACGCCTGGGGTACTGGTCACCCCGCTCCGAAGGTCGAGGAGACGCGATGAGCGCGATCGTCGACCGCGACCTCACGGCGCTGTTCGATCCCCGGTCGGTCGCCGTCCTCGGTGCCAGCAACGACGAGACGAAGTACGGCAACTGGATCAGCGTCCAGGCTCTCCGCATGAAGGGCAGCCGGTCGGTCCACCTCGTCAACCGGCGCGGCGAGCGCATCCTGGGACACCCCTCGCTCCGGAGCCTGTCGGAACTCGACGAACGAGTCGATCTCGTCGTCATCACCGTCCCGGCGCAGGGTTTCGAGGAGGCCGTGGACGACGCCCTCGCGGCAGGCGCCACCGCGATCGTCGGCGTCACCGCCGGTTTCGCCGAACTCGGTGCTGCCGGAAAGGCTGTGCAGGATCGGGTCGTGGAGCGGGTGCGGGCCGCCGGGGCCGTCCTCCTCGGGCCGAACTGCCTGGGTGTGCTGGATTCGAGCACGGCGCTGACGCTGGCCTCGAACCCGCTTCCCGCCGGCCGGGTCGCGCTGCTCTCCCAGAGCGGCAACATGGCACTCGAACTCAGCCAGTTCCTCGAGGCCCGCGGACACGGGTTCTCCCGGTTCGCCTCGCTCGGGAACCAGGCAGACCTCGGCGCCGCCGACCTCATCCGCTCCTGCGTCGAGCACGACGACACCGATCTCATCGCCGTGTACTGCGAGGACTTCGGTGACGGGCGGGCGTTCGTCGACGCGGCCGCCCAGGCGTCCCGGGCGGGGAAGCCGGTCCTGTTGCTGACGGTGGATGGCAGCGAGGCATCCGTCCGCGGGGCGCAGTCGCACACGGGATCGCTGACGTCCGACAGCGCGGTCATCGACGCGGCCTGCCGGGCCGCCGGGGTGTACCGGGTGTCGAGTCCACGGCAGCTCGCGGACGTGGCGGCCACCCTCCTCGGTTACGGACCCGCGGAGGTGCGCCGGGTCGGCGTCGTCGCGGACGGCGGCGGGCACGCAGGTGTCGCGTCCGACGTCGTGGAGGCTGCCGGACTCACGGTGCCCGAGTTCACGGCCGACGTCAGCAGTGCACTGCGCGCCCTGTTGCCACCGTCCGCCGGGGTGACCAACCCGGTCGACCTCGCCGGCGCCGGGGAACAGGACATCACCTCGTTCGTCTCGGTCCTCGACACCATCCTGCAGAGTCCGGCCATCGACTCCGTCCTGCTCACCGGATATTTCGGCGGCTACGGGAGTTACGGTGAGAACCTCGCGCGAGCGGAGGTCGACACCGCCCGTGCGATGGCGGAGACGGCGCGAAACCACGGCAAGCCGGTCGTCGTGCACACGATGCATCCCGACAGCGCCGCGGCCCGGGTCCTGACCGACAGCGGAGTCCCGGTCTTCCGGGCGGTGGAGGATGCCTCCGGTGCGCTCGGAGTCATCGCCGAAACCGCTGCGCCGCAGCATCCTGCGGGCGGGGAGAGCGAGCCGGCCGAGCCGGTCGCCAGCGACGCCTACTGGGACGCCCGCGAACTCTTCCGCGGTGCGGGCGTCGAGTTCCCGGACGCGCAACTGGTGCGGACGTGCGCCGAAGCGGTGGCAGCGGCCGGCAGCGTGGGATACCCCGTGGTTCTGAAGGCGATGGGCCTGCTGCACAAGTCCGACTCCGGCGGGGTCGCACTGGGTTTGGAAACCGCGCAGCAACTCACCGACGCGTTCACGCGTATGGACGGCTCGCTCGCCGCGCCCGCCTACTGCGTGGAGAGCATGGCCGACCTGAGTGAGGGAGTCGAACTCATCGTGGGCGTCCAGACCGACCCGCGATTCGGACCCGTGGCGATGGTGGGTCTCGGCGGCATCTTCACCGAGGTCCTCGCCGACGTCGCCTTCGCACTGGCGCCCGTCGACGCGGAGACCGCCCGTGGTCTGCTCGACAACCTGCGGGCATCCGCTCTGCTCCGAGGGGTTCGCGGCAGGCCCCCGATCAACCTCGACGCGGCCGCGGACGCCATCGCCGCCGTCACGGCCGTGGCCACCGCGCACCCCGAGATCGCGGAACTCGAAATCAACCCGCTGTTCGTCACTCCGAAGCAAGCCCTCGGACTCGACGCACGCATCGTCCTCAACACATCGAACACCAACTGACACAAGGAAGTTCTGACACCATGGAATTCGCATACAGCCCCCGCCTCGCCGACCTCAAGGAGCGCGCACGCGCCCTGACCGACACGATCATGCAGTTCGAGGACGAGTGCGAAAGAAACAACGGAATTTCCGACGAATCCCACGCCACCATCAAAGCGGCCGTCCTCGCATCGGGACTCCAGGCGATCAACACCCCCGTCGAATACGGCGGTGCCGGACTGACGGTGCTCGAGCAGGCCGTCGTGCAGGACGAACTCGGCAAGCTCACCAACGCGCTGTGGGACACGGTGTGGCGGCCCGCGAACCCGCTGACCCACGCGACCCCCGAACAGCGGGAGCGCTACCTGATTCCCGGTGCCCGCGGCGACCGCCGCGACGCCGTCGCGATCTCCGAGGCCAACGCGGGCTCGGACTTCTCCGCGGCGAGCACCACCGCGACACCCGACGGCAACGGCGGGTACATCATTAACGGCGAGAAGTGGTTCGTCACGGTCGGTGACGTCGCCGACTACCTCATCGTGCTGGCCAACGTCGAACCCGAGCACGCCGCAACGATCTTCCTGATCGACGTCGACACCCCGGGTGTGAAGATCAAGCACATCCCCCGCTACACGCACACGTTCGTCTACGAGCACCCCGAGTTCACGTTCGAGAACGTGCGTGTCGGAGCGGACGCCGTGCTCGGTGGCATCGGACAGGGCCACGACCTCACCCGCGACTGGTTCACGGAGGAGCGGCTGATGATCGGTGCACGCACGATCGGTGCCGCCGAGCGGGCGCTGACCCTGGCCGTCGACTGGGCGCGGGAGCGGGTGCAGGGCGGCGAGCCGCTGATCAACCGTCAGCTGATCCAGGGCATGATCGCCGACTCCGTCGTGGACATCACCACCAACCGGGCGCTCACCCACCAGGTGGCGTGGGAGTTCGACCAGGCCGACCCCAACGATGCCGACTTGCGAAAGACGCTGCACGCCAAGGCTGCAACCGTGAAGCTGGCCGCCTCCGAGGCGTCGAACCGGGTGGTGGACCGGGCCGTCCAGATCTTCGGTGGGCGCGGTTACATCCGCGACTACCCCGTCGAGCGGCTGTGGCGCGAACTGCGCGTCGATCGTATCTGGGAGGGCACGTCCGAGATCCAGCGCCTGGTCATCGCGAACGAGGCCAACAAGCGGGGCCTCGACAATCTGCTGTCCTTCCGCTACGAGGCCGGGGAGAAGTAGCACGATGCCGACCGAGAACGCCGGGACCGTCGATGTGCGCCGCGACGGCGACGTCGCCGTCGTCACCCTGAAGCGGGAACAGAAGCGGAACGCGTTGTCCACGCACATGGAAGCCGAACTGCTCGGCGCACTGGGGTCACCCGAGGTGAAGTCCAGTCGTGCGGTGGTCCTCACCGGGGGCGACTCGGTGTTCTCGGCCGGCGCGGACGTCACCGAACTGCGGGAGATGACCCCGGAGGCGATCGCCGAGTACTACCGCACGTCCGGTTCGGTGTACGAGGTGCTCGCGGCTCTCCCGCAACCCACCGTGTCCGCGATCACCGGCTACTGCCTCGGAGGCGGGCTCGAACTGGCTCTCGCCACCGACATTCGCGTCGCCGATCCGGCCGCGGTGTTCGGATTCCCGGAGATCGGAATCGGGATCCTCCCCAGTTCCGGTGGCGTCACGCGCATCACCCGCATCGTCGGGGCCGGACGTGCCCGCGACCTCGTCCTGCGCGGGCGGCGCTTCGATCACTCGGACGCCGAACGCTGGGGCGTCGTCAGTGAGATCGCCCCTCCCGCGGAGCACGTGAAGCAGGCGCTGAGCATCGCGCACGAACTCGCGGCGTATTCGCCGCTGGCGCTGAGCATCACCAAGCAGGTGCTGGACGTCAGCGCCGACTCCCCGCACCATGCCTCGCTGTTGCTCGAGCAGCTCGCCTACTCGGCGCTGAACAAGACAACCCCTTAGCGGTACCGGCCGAGTGCGGCCGACTCGACCGCCACCCCCAGGGTGACGGCACCAATCTACGTAGTGGAGACGACATGAGTTCCTTCGACGTGATGGACAGACCCGCCAAACGCGGGTTCCACACCAAGCTCCTGATCGCGTGCTGTGGCGGACCATTCCTGGACGGGTACGTCATGAGCATCATCGGCGTGGCCCTGCTCGGGGTGACCGAGCAACTTCACCCGACGACAGCCGAGGCAGGGTTGATCGGCGCGGCCTCGCTGATCGGTATCTTCTTCGGCGCCACCGTGTTCGGCTTCCTCACCGACCGGATCGGCCGGGAGAAGATGTACGCCCTCGACCTGGTGGTGCTGGTCGTCGCGTGCGGGCTGTCGGTGTTCGTCCAATTGCCGTGGCAGCTCATCGTCCTGCGCTTCGTCATCGGCGCGGCCATCGGTGCCGACTACCCCATCGCCACCTCGCTGCTCACCGAGTTCACGCCCACCAAGAAGCGCGGCGCCATGGTCGGGATGTCGGCTGTCGCGTGGTCGGCGGGCGCGGTTGCCGCGTACGTGGTCGGCGCGCTCGTCGTCGGCATCTCCGGCGGCAACGACCACTGGCGACTGCTCCTCGCGTCCAGTGCCGTTCTGGGTCTGATCGTGATCCTGGTGCGTCGCGGAATCCCGGAGTCGCCGCGCTGGCTCCTGAAGAACGGCCGGGTGGCCGACGCCGAGGCCGTGGTCGAGAAGATCTACGGGGAGAAACTCGACCTGAGCAAGGTCACGGTCGAGGACACGGCGGACGAGCCGAAGGCCGACATCCGGATCTACTTTCGCGGCCAGTACCTTGCCCGGCTGATCATGTGCAGCGCTTTGTATCTGGCGGTCGTCACCCCGCTCTACGCACTGCTGACCTTCCTGCCCACGATCCTGTCGGGCTTCTCGATCTCCGGTGACGGTTCCGCGGGGCTCATCGTCGAAACCGTCATCATCGGGCTCATCGTCGCCGGATCCATTCCCGCGCTGTTCCTGGTCGAGAAGTGGGGCCGGCGTCCGATCGCCGTGGTCCCGCTGGCACTGATGGTGATTCCGCTGGCAGGGCTGTGGTTGTGGGCGGACGGGCCCCTCTGGTTCATCGTCGCCGCCTTCTGCGCGTACGCGTTCATCTCCGGCGGTCCGAGCATCCTGGTGTGGATCTACCCCAACGAGCTCTTCCCCACCGAGTTCAGGGCGACTGCGGTGGGAATCGCCACCGCGGTGAGCCGGTTCGGCGCCGCGACGGGCACGTACCTGCTGCCGCTGAGTATCTCGTCGCTGGGAACCGGCACCACGATGCTCTTCGGTGCAGTGCTGACGGCGGTCGCGTTCGTGATCTGCTTCTTCATGTCTCCGGAGACGAAGGGGAAGTCGCTGGAAGAAGTGTCCTCCGTAACGGCTGCTCCGGCCAGGGGGGCGAGCGCTCCCCGGCTCGAGAAATTGGAGGAGGCCTCCGCGCCGCGAACCTGACGACCATGTCCTCTCCGCCTCTGCCGACGTCGGCGGGGGCGGAGCCATGTCCCGCTGCCTGGGAGAAGGGGCTCCCCGGCCGGGACGTGCTGCGCTACTCTCCAAGCTAGAACACGTTCTATTCGACTGAGGAGTTCGCATCATGGCACCGTCCGCAGAAGACATCCGCAAGACCGTCGAAAGGTACATCGAGGCGGTGGCCACCGGGACCGTCGACGACGTCGTCGCGCTGTACGCCGAGGGCGCCACCGTGGAGGATCCCGTGGGCACGGAGCCGCGGACGTCGGTGGAATCGCTGCGCGAGTTCTACGGCGTGATCGAACCCCTGAAGCAGACCGGCGAGCTCCTGACCCTGAAGATCGCCGGCAACTCGGCCGCGTTCCACTTCTCCCTCGTCACCGATCTGGGTGAGCAGAAGCTCGAAATCGCCCCGATCGATGTCATGACCTTCGACGACGACGGGAAGATCACGTCGATGCGGGCGTTCTGGTCGCAGGAGGACATGATCACCAGCTGACCGATTGCCGGGCCGGCAACCACACCGCAATACGGCCCGGCTGATCAGCGACTGTGCTTACCATGGCGTGGTGGCCACCGACGTCGCCGGGCAGGCCGCACGGCGTGCCCGACGCACAGCAGTCGTTCGAGCCGGTACGCGCCCCGGGCGCGCACCGCGTAGCTGGCTGGCGGTCGCCGGGGCCCTGACCGCCGCGGTGCTCGTGGCGTGCTCCTCGGGTTCAGGGTCCAACCCCGACCCGGTCGACCTGGACCGGGCCACCGACAACGGGCAACTTCCGTGGACGGAAGTGCTGCTTCCGCCGCAGACGCCGACGACGGTTCCGTTCGGTCCGCCGGGCACCGACCTGCCGAGCGAACCCCGCGCCGCCGGGATCCGGGTGATCGGCGACCGTGCCGGCCTCTACGGCGGAAGCCCCGACCGAGTGCTCTGCGACCGGCAGCGTCTCGTCGACGACCTCGAGCAGGATCCGGCGAGGCTGCAGGCCTGGTCGAGTGTGTTCCAGGTCGACGACGTGCGGAATTACGTCCGTACCCTGACACCGGTGCTGCTCCGTGCAGATACCCGTGTCACCAACCACGGCTTCGACGACGGGCATGCGAGCGCGTTCCAGTCCGTCCTCGAGGCGGGGACCATCGTGCTGATCGACGACCACGGCGTTCCCCGCGTCCGATGTGTGCGCGGAAGCCCACTGCTCTCCCCGGTGGTGAACGAGAACGCGGACGTGCAGGGTGATCCGTGGCCGGGCTTCCAACAGGACAGGTTGTACGTCGTGCAGCCCTCCAACCTGGCGATGACCGAAGTGACCGTGGTGGATCTGATGACCGGTGGACTGTCGCCGGTGCCGATCGGTTCCGGCCCGCAGCAGCCGGCAGAGCGCCCGAATCCGGTGGCACCCGTGGAAGCCCAGGCGCCGGTGGTGGATTCACCACCGCCTGCGGTGGTGCAGCAGGCGGCTCCGCGGCCCGCGCCGGCACCCGAACCGGCAGCGCCGCCGCCCCCACCGCCCGCGCCGCCACCGCCACCGCCTCCCCCACCGCCCGCGCCAGAGCCGCCGGTGAACTATCCCCCGGCCCCCGCTCCGGCGCCGCCCGCACCGCCACAGCAGATTCAGGTGCAGATACCGGGCCTGCCGCCCATCGTCATCCCCATTCCCAACTGACGGTCGGGCTCCCGGCTAGAGGGCGAAAAGGGCCGCGTTGAGGACAATCGCCTGGGTGAAGAGCGTCCAGTCGTTGATGATGTGCGCGCCCGTCGAGACCCACAGGTTCTTGGTGCGGATGTAGGCGAGCGTGAGAACCAGTCGGGCCCCGCCGATCACGATGAATGCCTGAGCGAAGTTCCAGTCGTAGGTTTGCAGGTGGGCAGCGCCGAACCACACGGCACTGAGCAGCCAGGCCACGACGATCGCCGTCTTGCGAGACAGCTTGGCCTTGGCGAACAGGAAGTACATGACCGCGAGAAACGGGATCATGGTGAACACTTCTTCGCCGACCAATTGGATACCGGTGCCCACGTAGAACGCGACGGTGTCGAGCGCACTCGCCTTGCCCGCATCGTCGACGGCCTCGTTGGACGCTACGTCGAACAGGGATTGCACGATCAACGCCAGCCCGGCCGAGACGGCCAGGTTGAGCAGCGCGAAACCCATCATCGTGAGGACGTCGCGGCCGCTCACTCTGCGAAACAGCGCTTTCCAGTGCTCGCGCGTCACCCGCGCCAGCACTCCGAGCGGGATGGCGACGAACAGGATTCGCGGAATCAGCGCCACGAAGTTGTTCGGCTGAGGGATGAGGATCAGGGCGGCGAAGCCGACGGCGACGGACGCCCACACCAGCACCCACTGCCGCACCGACAGCGCCGCGGGAACCCCGTTGTAGAAGGGGAAGTCGACGCCGTCGCGGCGCTCGATCAAGTGGCCGAAACGATCGTTCGCCGACGGCGATTCGTGCACGGGCGCCGGACTCGGATCGGTAGCACCACTCATCGATTGGCCCTTCTGAGGTGGGTGGATACGGAATGTCATCGTCGCAGAGACGGCCGGCCCGTACCACTCGACCCACCCAACGCACGGTTAACGGAAGGAAACTTATATATACCTGCGGTGAATTCCACCAACTTGTATTGACATGTTGGAGTCCTCGGTTCACAGTGGGACCCATGACACATCAACGACGCTACGACGTGGTGGTTGTCGGTGCCGGAATCGTCGGCCTCGCTCACGCGTACCACGCGGCGAATCGGGGTCTGTCGGTGGCGGTGATCGATCATGCCGACCGGGTGGCGGGCGCGTCCGTCCAGAACTTCGGCCACGCCTGCATCACCGCCCAGTCGGGCGTCGCCCGCGACTACGCCCGAGCGGGCCGGGAGCACTGGCTCGACCTGGCACGTAAGGCCGGGTTCTGGTCTGCCGAGTCCGGAACATACTGCGTAGCACGGCATGACGACGAGCTGGCCGTCATGACCGAGTTCGCGGACGTACGCGGACCGGCCGAAGCGGAACTGCTGTCCCGCGACCGGATCCTCGGCGCGCTACCCATCGTCGGCGACCGCGTCGTCGGGGGCATGTACATGGCCGACGACCTCCAGGTGAACCCGCGGGAAGCGGCCCCCGCCATCGCGCAGTGGCTCGAAGCGTCGGGTGTCGACTTCTTCTGGCGAACCGCCGCAACCGGTTTCGAGACCGGAGCCGTCCGCACCTCGCGGGGCGATCTGCGCGCGGGGACGGTGTTCGTCACCGTCAATTACGACATCGACCGCCTGTTCCCGGAGCCGGCCGAGCGCGCGGGACTCCTGCGGTGCCGGCTCCACATGATGCGCGCGAGGATTCCGTTGTCCGCGCCGTTGCCCGCACCCCTGTTCACGGGCTGGTCGCTCGTGCGGTACAGCGGTTTCGAGAATCTTCCCGCGACGGCGGCGCTCGCGGCACGGCTCCGCGACGAGTACCCCGACTACGTCGACCTCGACCTCCACCAAATGTACACACCACAGCCCGATGGTTCGATCCTGATGGGCGACACTCACATCCGCGAGATCTCGGCCGAGCCGTTCCAGTCGGAGAAGGGGTTCGAGGTGCTGATCCGTGAAGCCGCCGCCCTCTTCGGCGTCTCGGACGTCACCGTCACCGAACGCTGGCAGGGCGTGTACAGCTCGGCTCCCGGTTCGGAATTCCTGATCGAGGAGCCGATCGACGGCGTGCACATCGTCACCGTGACCACCGGGATCGGCATGACCACCAGCACGGGACTGGCGAAGGACCGCATCGAGCACGTCTTCGGCCGCGAAACCCTGCCGGTAATGGCGTAGCAGCACAACCACACTCACCGAACTCCGAGAGGAACCAGACAATGGGAACACATCACCGGGACATCAGCCTCGTCGTCTTCGACATGGCAGGCACCACCGTCGAGGACAGCGGGCTGGTCCAGCAGTCCTTCCTCGCCGCGGACGCGCATGCCGGACTGTCGAAGACCGACGAGGAGCGCCGGCGGATGCTCGACTACGTCTCCGACACCATGGGCCAGTCCAAGATCGTCGTCTTCCGCCATCTCAGCGGCGGAAACGAGGAGCAGGCGCAGGCGGCGAACAAAGAATTCGAACGCTGCTACTCGCAACTCGTCGACGACGGCCGGTGCAGCGCCGTCCCCGGCGCCGAGGAACTCTTCGGCTCGCTGCGTGAGCAGGGCATCAAGACGGCGCTCACCACCGGGTTCGCGCGCGAAACGCAGATGTCGATCATCCGCGCGCTCGGCTGGCAGGACGTCGCCGACGTCGTGTTGTGCCCCGGAGACGGCGTCCGCGGCCGCCCCTTCCCGGACCTGGCGCTGACCGCGTTGATGCGCACCGGCGCCCCGTCCGTGCAGTCCATGGTGGTGCTCGGCGACACCACGTCGGACGTCACCACCGGCCTCCGCGCCGGAGCGCTCGCCTCCGTGGGCGTGCTCACCGGTGCCCACGACGCCACCCAGCTGGCCGAGGCCGGGGCCACCCACGTTCTCGACAGTGTCGCGGACCTGCCCGGTCTGCTCGCCGAACTGCGCAACGCCTGATGGCGGCGGCCGGCTAACTTCCGTTGCCGTCGTCCGACGGAAGTCGGGGGTCGATGGTGCGGGCGTTCACGATGCTGAAGGCGACGAGGTCGGGACGGTACCGATCGTCCGCGTACTCGAACGTGTCGCCGTGCTGATCCCGCGACGTCCGACGTTCCCGGAGCAACGGGCTGCCGGGGTCGATCCCGAGATTCTCGGCGTCGACCCCGGTCGCGGCGACGGCGTCGAGCACATGCTCCATCGATTCGAAGCGGACGCCGCGGGAGGTGAGGTAGTCGGTGATCGATCCGGTGTCGATGTCGAACTCGAACAGCAGGGAGCCGACCCGCTCGGTGAACGTGCTCCGCTCGATCATCGTCGGTTCGCCGTCCAGCAGCCGGACGCGGAGCACCTCGACGACGAAGTCGTCCGTGGTCAATCCCAATGCGCCGGCGGCAGGTTCGGACACCCGGCGACGTGAGATCTCGAGCGTGCGGCTCCCCGCGGCGCGGCCGGTGCGACGTGCCCACTGGGAGAACGGGGTGAACGTGTCCAGGGTCTGCGTGATGTCGTGGCTTCGCACCACGGCAGGCTTCCCCTGGGACAGCAGGATCAGCCCCTCGTTCTTCAACGTCGCCAGAGCCTGGCGCACGGGACCGCGAGACACCTCGAACTCCGCGCACAGCATGCTTTCGCTGGGGAGCGACTCACCCACCGCGTACTGCCGCTGCATGATGCGCTGCCGGAGTTGGAGTGCGACGAACTCATGGCGGGAGCGTGCCTCCACCATTGCGCATCACTCCACTTCCCCGGTCGGTCGACGATCGCCACTGTGAGCCAGGTGCATTCTAATGGCGTCGTCGCTACGCTACATTGCGAGAACACGTTCCAGCCGGTGGAGGGATGCGGAGCATGGCGTCGTCGACGGAGCGGATCGTCACGGTCGACGGATTCCGTTGGCAGATTACCGAACTGGGAGACGGCCCACCCGTCGTCCTGTGCCACGGATTCCCGGGCCTCGGCTACAGCTACCGACATCAGATGCGGGCCCTCGCGGCTTCCGGGTACCGCGCAATCGCCCCGGACATGCCCGGCTACGGCGGCACCGACGTGCCCCGCGACATCGACGACTACACGAACGAGCGAGTGGCGGACGCGCTGGTCGGTCTGCTCGACACGCTCGGTCACGAGCGTGCCGTGTTCGTCGGCCACGACTTCGGCGCGCCGGTCGCATGGACCGTCGCACTGCGTCACCGCGCACGCGTGTCCGGGCTGGTGCTACTGGCTGTCCCCTACGCACCCGACCGGTTCCCGCTGCGACCGTCGGAGCTCTATGCGTCGATGGCGCGCAAGCACTTCCTGCACATCCACTACTTCCAGGAACCGGGTGTCGCCGACCGCGAACTCGACGCCGATCCCCGCGGATTCCTGCAGCGGCTGTTCTACGCGTTGTCGGGCGCTTACCGCTATCTGGACATCTGGCAGCACCCCTCGGACGGCAACGGTTACCTGGACGTGTTGCCGGAAGCCCCACCCCTGCCGTGGTCGTGGCTGACGGAGGACGAGTTCGACCACTACGTGAAGGTCTTCACCCGGACGGGGTTCACCGGCGGACTGAACTGGTACCGGGCGTACGACGCCAACTGGGAACGCTCCGGGGGTCTCGCCGGAGCCGACATCGAGGTGCCGACGCTGTTCGTGGCCGGCGTGCACGATCCCGTCCTCGCGATGAGTGGTGCGCAGGCCCTCGACCGGATGCGCGACACCGTCCCCGACCTGCGCGGAATCCATCTCGTCGAGGGCGCCGGCCACTTCGTCCAGCAGGAACGACCCGGAGAGGTGAACGAGCTGCTGCTCAGGTTCGTCGCGGGCTGAACAGGCGACGGCGACGACGGCGACTCTGTTCGGGCAGTTCACCGATCGACTCGAGGTACGCGGTGAACGCCTCGGCGTCCGCGTGAGTGCTCACCTTCGGCCTGCCCTCGGCCCAGGCGGCGAACAGCGCGAAGAATCGGTCGCCGAGGGTTGCGCGGACGTGGGGAAGGTGATCGCCCACTTCCCCGGACCGCTTGCGGAGCAAGGCCTTCGATGCGGTGCCGATCGCGTCGCGGTCGAATCCCTCCGGCAGCTGCCCCGCTGCGACGAGAGCGCGGACCAATGCTGCCTGCCGCTCCGCCAGCCCGGTCACGACAGACTCGACACGGCGCCGCCGGTGACCCGGTCGAACCCGGCCGCATCCGCGATCGCATCCAACTCGTCGAACAACTCCCGGGCGGGCGGGTAGTTACCGTCGCGCTCGAGCATCATCGCGGGGGGACCTTCGGGTGCCCACTGCCGGACCAGGTCCAGCACCCCGTCGGGCACCGGATCGGTGTGGGTGTCGTGATACGCGCCGTCCCGTTCGGATCCCCCGGCGACGTGGCAGTACGCCACGCGTTCGAGGGGAAGCCGCCGGAGTTCCTCACCGGCGTCGCGGCCGCGGTTGCGGGCGTTCGCGTAGACGTTGGCGACGTCCAGCAACAGGTGAACGCCGGTGCGTTCGACGAGCTCGGCCAGGAACTCACCCTCGGAGTATTCGTCGTCCGGCCAGTCGAACAGGGCCGCGATGTTCTCCACTGCCAGGGGCACCGGCAGGCACTCCTGCGTGCGCCGGACGTTGCGCACCAGCACGTCCAGGGCTTCCGCCGAGCGCGGCACCGGCAGCAGGTGCCCGGCCTCGAGACCGCCCGCCCGCACGAACGCGACGTGCTCGCTGACGAGCGGCGCACCGAGCGCGTCGGCGCACCGCGCGAGACGGTCGATCCGGTGCTGCTCGACGCCGTCCGCGCCACCCAGCGACAGCGAGATGCCGTGCGGGACGACGGGAACCCCCAGCGACCGCAGTTCGTCCGGAACGCCGACTCCGCGCCGGCGGACGGGCAGCGATTCGGCGATCACCTCGCAGAACCGCAGCCCGTCGAGCCGGTCGATGATCCCGCAGATCTCCGGCCGCCAGCCGATGCCGACGCCGGGCTCGATCAGGGCGGTCATCCCCCGCACCCCCCACCGCCGCCGCAGCCTCCACCGCCGCCGCAGGAGCTGTCGCCGCCGCTGCTGGGGCCGTCACCGCTGCCGCTGTCGGAGATACCGGCTGCGCTCGCGAAACCGGGAGAGAACAGGCCGACGGCCCCCATCCCGAACAGTGCCGTCGACAGTGCGATCGGCGTCGGACCGTACGCGGTGAGCGACGGGCGCATCCGCGGCGCCAGGTAGGAATGTGTGCGGCGCAGCCGGGTGAGCTCCGCAGTGCCCTGGGGCGTCCTGCGGCCGGTCCGGCGAACGAGCTCCCGCGAGGCCGAGAGCAGAACCACCGCGACCAGCAGGAAGCCGATCGGCTTGCCGCCGGCGAACCCGGCGAGGAGGCGTGCGACGCCGATGGCCACGACGACGAGGATCGGGAGGGTCGCGCGCCGATTCCAGGCCTTCTGCTCGGGTCCGGTGAGCAGCCCCTGCGCGACCAGGGTGGCCCGCAGGTGGTCGAGCGGGGCCTGCAACCGGCCCGGGAGCCGCAGGTTGCCGAGGGCGCTGCGCCCGGAGGAGAGTTCGTCGTAGACGGCCCGCGTGAACGATCCGAGGGCGTTGTCCGCGACTCCCCACTCCCGCAGGATCGTCCCGTCGGCGGAGATGAGGTCAGCTCCCCGCAGCAGCGTCAGGGAGGCGGCGACGGCGCGATCGTCGCTGGTCAGCATCCCGGCCTGCACCGGATCGAGACGAATACCGGCGGTCGGGGCGGGCGCGGTGCCCCGGGACCGGAGGAACACCGCCAGCCCGACCGCGACCAGGGCGGCGGTGACGTAGATCACCAGAAAGGTCTCGCTCGATATCCCCCATGTAGCGGATTCGTTGTATATCACACACCACCTTTCAACCACCTTGTCCGACAGTCGATCTCAGTATCGGTACGATTGTCCGATTTGCACCCGCCGGGTACCGATCGTCACCGTTCCGTTATCGAGATCCTGGGATTCGTCGTGGGGTGGGCTGTGGGTGGCATCGCCTAGCATCGTCTGCATGACATCGCCGCGTGCCGCACTGTCGTATGCCGAACTGCTCGATGCGGTTGCCGAATCGCACAGGACGGTGGAGGCGACGCTGGCGGGGTTGACCGACGAGCAGGCGCGGGAGCCGTCGCTGCTGCCGGGGTGGAGCCGGGGGCACGTCGTCACACACCTCGCGAGGAACGCGGACGCGCTCAACCGGTTCGCCGTCGGGGTGATCACCGGCGAGGCCGCACCCGAGATGTACCCGGGAGGTCCGGCCGCGCGGGCCGCGGCGATCGAGGAGGGGGCCGGACGTCCGGCCGAACTGCTGGTGGCCGATTTCCGCTTCGCGGGACGGCGGGTGATCGAGTCGCTACGCCGGATCACCGAAGATCTGTACGAGACGCCGGTGAACTGGCGTCGGCAGGTGCCGGCGCGGCAGGTGCCGGTGCTGCGGTGGCGCGAGCTCGAAATCCACCACGTCGACCTGGGGCTCGACTACTCGGCGGCCGACTGGCCGGGGACCTTCGTGGAGCACACGCTGGAATCGGAGCTGCCCGCGCTGGCGGCCCGGCATCCGGACGTCGGGGTGCCGGAACTTCCGCGCACCGAACTGCTGGCGTGGGTTATCGGGCGCCCCACGCGGGAGGGGCTGCCGCCCGTGCCCGCGTGGCCGTTCTGATCGTCAGGCGTACTCGACGTTCTCGAACGTGTCGGCGTCGTCGAGCGCGTCCCAGATGATCGCGTACCGCTTGTGGGTCATCTCGTCGGCATCGACGAGCAGAGCGTCGAACAAGGTCTTCGGGTTGTCCTGCCACGTCTGAACCAGGCTCGCGACCGCCTGGGGCGTGAACAGACCCGACCGCGCTGCCGCCTCGATCCACTCGTCGAAGTCGCCGGCGTAAATCCGCTCGACTGCCTCGCGATCGACCTCGCCGTCACCGAGATCGAGAGTGAACATCGTCGCGAAGACGTCGCCGTCGACGGCGACGACGGTGTCGCTGTGCATACGCTGGTCGGTGTTCATCGTGGGGATACCTCCTGGGAGTCAGCTCGTTCATCCTGACTCACGTTTGCGGCCTCTGCTGATGAGAAGAACTGTAGGGCGACTAATTGTGAGCAGCTTAAAGCCTTTCTGTGAGATCAATCTGTGATCTATCTCACGCAGGTTTCTTCGCTGTCAGCGCACCCTCAGCACGACTTCTGTGGGGTGCGCGTCACTCGGTGTCTCCACCGCGTTGCGCACGGCTTTTGCGACCGTCGACGGCTGCAGATACTTCTCCGGCCGGTATTCGTCGCCCTCGCCGGCCACGATGGTGCGCTGCATATCGGTGTCGATCCGCCCGGGGTGAATTGACGTGACGCGCAGTAACGGTTCCTCGAGCCGCAGTGCGTCACCGAACGCCCGCAGGGCGAATTTGCTCGCCGCGTACGACGCCCAGCCGGCGTTCGCGCGGAGCCCGGCGCCCGAGTTGATCAGGACGACGTGCCCACCCGCGGCGCGGAGGGCGGGCAGCAGCAGTCGTGTCAGTTCGGCCACCGCGATGACGTTCGCCTCGAGCGTGTGCCGCCACTGTTCGACGGTCGACTCCCCCACGGTCGCGAGATCGGCGACGCCGGCGTTGTGGACGAGCACGTCGAGCCGTTCGATCGGGGTGCACGCGGCCGCCAGCGCGTCGTAATCGGTCACCTCGACCGGCCAGGGCGTGGCGTCCGGCAGTTCGTCGAGAATGCCGGTCAGCGATCCGGCAGACCGGGCGCCGAGCAGGAGGTCGTGGGTCGGTGCGAGTTCGCGGGCGATGGCGGCTCCGAGGCCACGGCTCGCGCCGGTGATCAGGGCTGTGGGCATGCTGTCGAGGCTAGCGCCCTGTGAGTACTTGTTAACCGCGGGCGGTTAACAAGTACTCACGGGCCGAAGGCACTCCAGTGGTGCCACGACAGGTCGTGGATCGCGATCACCGGTCCGTCCGGGCGGCGGTCGACGTACTGTGGATACTTCGCGGCGAGGACGTCGATCGCGGCGCCGCCCTCCGGGGAGTCGGCTGTGAGGACCTCGGCCCGACCGTCGACCCGCACCCACCACAGGTGGTCCCAGTTCTCGTCGTAGTGGTCCACGAGCAGGGTGACGGCGGGGTTGGCCGCGATGTTCGTCAGGCGCCGTAATGCCGTGGTGCGCTTCGGTTTGTGGTCGACGCAGGAATAGATCGTGTCGGAGTCGAGCGCGAAGACGAGCGGGACGAGGTGCGGCACCCCGTCGGCCCCGACCGTGGCGAGCCGCGCGATGCGGGCGGCCGCGAATCGCGCGACGGCGTCCATCACGGCTCCATCAGGTAGTCGCCGCTCACCGGTTCCGGGAGGGCGGGAATGCCCAACGGGCGCTTGAAGTATGCCCAGGGGAACCACAGCGTCCCGACCTTCTGCCAGCCGTCGGCCTCGAGTTTCTGACGGCTCGCCGGCGCCGACACGCGGGTGTGCTCCCACTGCTCCTCGGACTTGCGGACGGTGTGGAACAGGGTGCCGAACCCGACGGAGTGCCAGCCGTACGTGCCGGCGTGGTTGAGGATGCGCATCTCGTTGAACGCGGTGAGCGGGGTGAGCCGGCGGGTCCGGCCGTCCGGGTCCGCGTCGGGGGCGTCGCCGATCCGCTTGCCGAAGCGTTGTTGCGCCGCCTGCCGCGACATGCCGAGTGCGGCGCCGACCGTGTCCCAGCTGTGCCCGGCGGAGCGCGCGGCGGCGATCGCGGAGACCAGCAGTTCGTCGACCGACTCCCGTGCCTGCGAGGTGAGCCGGACGAGCGCCAGGTAGGCCGCGGGGTCGTGGTCCAGCCCTGGGTCGATCTCGGGGTCCGCCTTGGCGATCGCGTCCGACAGCAGTTGAGTGAGCGCGGCGTCCGGCATGTGTCAAGTATTGGTTGACACGAGTCGCATTGTCAACCAAATGTTGACTAGATGGTGACTAACTGGCGACGAGGGTGATGCCGAGGGTGAGCATCAATGCGGCGATCCCGGCGTCGAGCACGCGCCACGCGCCGGGGCGGGCGAACACGCGGTGCAGGAACTGGGCGCCGTAGCCGAGCGCGAGGAACCAGACGACGCTCGAGGTGACGGCACCGAGGCCGAACAGCCACCGGCCCGAATCGCCCTGGTTGTTGGCCACCGAGCCGAGCATCAGCACCGTGTCGAGGTACACGTGCGGGTTGAGCCACGTGAGTGCGAGGCAGGTGAGGATCGACGTCGCGAGGGTCGCCGATCCGATTTCCTGCGTGGCATCGAGCGTTCCGGGGCGAAGGGCGCGGCGAGCGGCGAGCACCGCGTAGGAGACGAGGAATGCCGCACCCGCCCACCGGATCACGGTGATGGCGGCGGGAGCGTGCGCGAGTACCGCGCCGATCCCGCTGATCCCGACGGCAATGAGCACGGCGTCCGATACCGCGCACAGCACGACCACCGGCAGGACGTGCCTGCGCGCGATCCCCTGTCGCAGGACGAACGCGTTCTGCGCGCCGATCGCGACGATCAGCGACAGGCCGGTACCGAAGCCGGCCGCCGCCGTGAGCAAGGCAGGGGTGAGGTGCATGAGAACCACGCTACGAAGCCCGAGGCCATCAATCCAGCTAATTATCCTTCATTGCCATTAGCATTGCTTCATATGGACCTGGACCTGGCTTCTCTCCGCACGTTCGCGGCCGTGATCGACGAAGGCACGTTCGACGCCGCGGCCCGGGTACTGCACATCACGCCGTCCGCGGTGAGCCAGCGGATCAAGGCACTCGAGCAGCAGGTGGGACGCGTCCTGGTGCAGCGGGCCAAGCCGGTCCGGGCAACCGAGTCCGGTCACGTCGTGCTCACGCTCGCCCGCCAGATGGCACACCTCGAGCGCGAGGCGATGTCGTCCCTCAATCCCGAGGAGGCGACGACGAGCACTTTGTCGCTGGTCGTCAACGCGGATTCGCTGTCCACGTGGATGATTCCGGCACTCGCCCGCTTGGCGCCGGAACATCGGGCGCTGTTCGATCTGCATCGGGAAGACGAATTCCACTCGACCACCCTGCTGAAGGAGGGCACGGTGATGGCCGCGGTGACGTCCGTCCCGGAGGCGGTGCAGGGCTGCACCGTGGAGAAGCTGGGGTCGATGCGGTACCGCGCGCTCTGCAGCCGCGACTACGCCGAACGCTGGCTCCCCGACGGCCCGGCACCGGACGCCCTCGCAGTGGCACCGATGCTCGACTTCGACCGCAAGGACGAACTGCAGGCCCGGTTCCTGCGCGGATTCGCACGGCGCCGACTGCAGCCGCCGCGGCATTTCGTTCCCGGGTCTTCGGCATTCTCCGACGCCGTCCGCCACGGACTGGGCTGGGGACTGCTGCCGGAGTTGCACACCGGCGACGACCACGGGCTCGTCGAACTCGACCCGTCCCGCCCGATCGACGTCCCGTTGTACTGGCAGCGGTGGAAGCTGGACTCGCCGATCCTCGCGGCGCTCACCACCGCGGTCCGGGACGGGGCGCGCGAAGCGTTGCGGTGACGTCCGGGTGGGCGCAACACTGGAGGCATGGACGCCGACAGCCCGATGGACCCGGTGCAGGCCTTGCGAGAGACAGCGTTCTGGCTCGAGCGGTCGCGTGCGGAGACGCATCGTGTGAAGGCGTACCGCCGCGCGGCCGCCGTGGTGGCCGAACTGTCCGAGGAGCAGCGGGACGTCCGACAGCGCACCGACAGCTGGAAGGATCTGCCCGGCATCGGACCCAAGACGGCGACCGTGATCCGGGAGGCGCTCGACGGCGTGCCCGTCTATCTCGCGGAACTACGGGAGAACGCGGAGCCCATCGGCGGCGGTGCGCTTCGGGAGGCGCTGAAAGGCGACCTGCACACGCACTCGGACTGGTCGGACGGCGGCAGCCCCATCGACGAGATGATGCGCAGCGCGGCCGCTCTGGGTCACGAATACTGCGCTCTGACAGACCATTCCCCGCGTCTGACGGTCGCGAACGGGCTGTCGGCGGAGCGGTTGCGTTCTCAGCTGGAGGTGATCGCCGAGCTGAACGAGGAACTGGCACCGTTCCGCATCCTCACCGGCATCGAGGTCGACATCCTCGACGACGGTTCACTCGACCAGGATCCGGATCTGCTCGACGAACTCGACATCGTCGTCGCCAGCGTGCACTCCAAGTTGCGGGCGGAGCGCGGGGCGATGACCCGCCGGATGGTCCGGGCGGTGGAGAATCCGCTGGTGGACGTGCTGGGGCATTGCACCGGCCGCCTCGTCGAAGGCGGGCGCGGAACCAGGCCGGAGTCGACGTTCGACGCGGAGCAGGTGTTCACCGCCTGCCGCGACAACGGCACCGCCGTCGAGATCAACAGCCGTCCCGAACGCCGCGACCCGCCGAGCCGTCTCATCGATCTGGCCATCGACGTGGGGTGCCTGTTCTCGATCGACACCGACGCGCACGCCCCCGGGCAACTCGCCTGGCAGGGGTACGGATGCGAGCGGGCGATGCGGTGCGGTGTCGAGGCCGACCGCGTCGTGAACACGTGGTCCGCCGACGATCTGCTGGAATGGGCCAAGTAACGCCCGTGCATGGCTGACTAGTGCAGGGACTCGTCAACCACGCACGGGCCGAAGGCCTAGCCCCAAAGCCGTGTAGTTAAGTCGTGGGTTGTGTTGTCAAGGGTCGATGTCGGTGAGGATGTTGATGGCGATGGTGGCCTTGAGACTTGGCCCTCGGGTGCGGCCGCGGGCAGTGCTGGCGACGAACTTGGAGATCGCTCGTTTGACCACGCGGGGGTTGGTTCGTGATCGTCGGGCGGGCATCAGGTGGTCGAGGACGCGTTCGCCGATGATGCCGACGAGGTCGACGACGGTGGTTTCGATGACACCCGCGGCGTGAATGAGTTGGTCGCGGGCCGCGTTGAGGGCGATGGTGAAGCTGGCACGGTCGGGATCGACGTCGGGGCACCCGAGGGTGGCGTCGGTGATCGCGACGCGCAACGCCTGGTAGGTGACGAGCAGCGCGTAGATCTCCTGCTCGACCCCGCGTGGGGTGCGGGCGCGCAGCACCCGGCCACCGAGGATCGTCGATTTCAGCTCCAGGAACGCGGTCTCGATCTCCCACCGATCGTGGTAGAGGCGGACGATTTCGGTTGCGGGACAGTCGGGATCGAGGAGGGTGGTCACCAGCTTGTAGGTCTCGCTGCGAGCTCCCGCGCTGGTTGTGATGGTGATCTCGCAGCACAGGACACGGACCTCGACCGGGCCCATCCGGGACAGGTAGGAGCCGTCGGGCAGGCGGGCGCAGACCGGGAGGTTGCGGCTGTTCTTGACCCGGACCAGCAGGTGCGCACCGGTGTCGCGGACCGCGGCGAGCAACGCCTGCGAGGCGAAGTTGCGGTCGGCCAGCACGATCATCCCGCGGCGCATCCCCCGGAGTAGGTCGAGGGTGTAGGTGGTCTCCCCGACGCTGCTGGCACCGAACGTCGCGTCGATCACGGTGCGGGTGCCGCACGCCACCAGAGCGAGAAGGCGCACCATCGGATACCCGGTGCCGCCGTGAAACCCGCCGCCCCGGTGGTAGACCTGCAAATTCGCCACGGTGTCCGGGCAGCACATCATGGTGCCGTCGATGGCCGTAACCAGTAGCCCCCGCCAGTACACGCCCTTCGTGGCCAGGCCGGCGGCCGGGCCGCGGAGCAGGTCGAACAGGGCACGCAACGGTGCCGGGCCGATCCGGCGTCGGGCCTGGGCCAGCGCTCCGGCGGACGGGGTGGCCACCGCGAGCCCGTCGAGTCCGGCGATCATCCGCTGCCACACCTGCCCGAACCCCACCTCGGCGAACAGCCCGGCGGCCAGCAGCAGGTAGACCACCACCCGCGAGGGCAAATCACGCACCCGGGCCTGGACCTTGCCGGTCTCGGCCAATGCGGCGTCGACCATGTCGAAGCCCACGATTCGGGTCAGCTCCCCGAGATGACCCGGGGCGAACCGGCCTCCCGCGACGGTGACGACACGGGTGATGACAGAATCAGTAGTCAGCGGAGCTCCTGGGTCGAGGATGTCTTGGAGGACGCCCTCTTCTACCGGAGCTCCGCTACCCATTCGCGCACGACACGCCCAAGACCCGCATTCTTGACCGCCAGCCGTCCCCGTTAACTACACGGCTTTGGGCCTAGCCCCGCTCTCCGGCCAGTTCCTCGAACAGTGTCGGGTCGTGGGCGGATAAGACGCGCACCCGCGGCGCCACCTGATTGTTCAGTTGCCGGAGCCGGCGATGATTGCCGCGGATCTTCGAACGATCCACCGCGATCAGCTCTTCCATCACCCGCAGGGCGCGACCCTCGGTTCCCGGCGACACCTGTCCGGGGGCGGCGACGGTGCTGCGGTGGTAGAACGCGTCGCCCGCGTGTAGCAGCCAGCCCTTCTCGCCGGTGTCGACGGCCACCGCCGCGTGACCGCGGGTGTGGCCGGGCATCGGGACGAGCACGATGCGGTCGCCGACACCGGCGATCGGGTAGGTGTCGGAGAACCCGAGCACGGATTCGCCCGGCCCCGAGTAGGTGTGCAGCGTGGGTTGGGGGGTGAGCTGGGCGGGACGGTACCGGACCTTCTCCCGGAACGACGAACGTCCTTCCGACGCCACCCGTTCCGCGGCGGTGGTGTGCAGGGTGGCGTTCGGGAAGTCGGCGACGCCACCGATGTGGTCGAAGTCGAGATGGGTCGCGACGATGTGGGTCACGTCCGCAGGATTCAGGCCCAGCTTCTCGAGCCGGCGGACCGCCGTCTCCGACTCCCGGAACCGGGCGCCCATCCGGTTCGCGTACCGGCCGACGCGTCCGGTGGGATCGGCGACGTCCGCCAACCCGAAGCCGGAGTCGACCAGCACGATGCCCGCGTCGGTTTCGCACGCCAGCACATGGCACACCAACCGCCCGATGAGCGCCGAGGAGAACGAGCCGCAATTGAGGTGGTGTACCCGCATGGGGGCTCACGCTAGCCGAGTCGGCGTTCGTGGGACGGCCGATTACACCGCGACCGGTGACGACGCCTGCGCCCAGAACCGTTTCGGTATTCGTCCGGCATTCCGGGCGCGGCGCCCGGCCGCGACTGCTCCGGCCATCGCCGCGGCCATCAGCGGAGGGTCCGACGCTCTCGTCACCGCCGTGGCGAGCAGTACGGCGTCGCAGCCGAGTTCCATCGCCAGTGCTGCGTCGCTCGCGGTGCCGATCCCGGCGTCGAGAATGACCGGGATGTCGGTGCGCGCGACGATCATCTCGATGTTGCGGGGGTTCGAGATGCCGAGCCCGGTGCCGATCGGCGACCCGAGTGGCATCACGGCGGCGCACCCGGCATCGACCAGGCGCTGCGCGAGGACAGGGTCGTCGTTGGTGTAGGGCAGCACGACGAATCCGTCGTCCACGAGTTGTTCGGCCGCCGCGACGAGCTCGATTCCGTCGGGCAGGAGCGTGCGCTCGTCGGCGATCACTTCGAGCTTGACCCAGTTGGTGCCCAGGGCCTCGCGGGCCAGGCGCGCGGTCAGCACGGCCTCCGTGGCACCTCGGCAGCCGGCTGTGTTCGGCAACAACGCGATACCCAGTCGATCCAGCAGTTCGAGCAGCCCGGTCCTCCCTGCGGCGTCCACTCGGCGCATCGCCACCGTCGTCAGTTCGGTGCCCGAGGCGACGAGTGCGTCTTCCAGCACCGAGAGGTTGGCCGCACCGCCTGTGCCCATGACGAGACGGGACGAGAAGTCCCGGCCCGCGATCGTGAGTGCGTCGGTGTCAAAGCTCATGGGTACCTCTCCGGTCGAGATTTCAGCGAGCACTCGAACCCTACGATCGAATCGCCTCCGACGTCAGAACCACTTGTGCGCTACGTCATAGGTCCAGATTGGACCCCTGTCTCACCGTCTTTCTGGATCTTCTGGACCCGTACCAGATGCCCCAGAGTTGTCAGTGCGATGAGCCCCGTGGACAACGCCACGGCGTCACGATCGGAGTAGAGATGAACACCATGGTCGCGAGCAGGAACCGCACCGCGAGGTCGAGGGAGGAGGAGCGCCTGGCAACGGAACTGGAAGACGCTCGGCGCCGCATCATCGAACTCATGGGCCAGCTGGCCGAAACGGTCCGCAGCCGTGACGCTTTGAGCGACCGTATGCAGGTGATGGCGTGGAATGCCCGGTGGGGCCGCGAGCACATCGGATTCGGGGTGCTGTGACTCGAGTTCGGGTGTCACAGCCACGTGGTCGGGCGGATCAGGTTTGCGAGATCCACCAGCGTGTACCGATGCCGGCGCTCGGGTGCCTTGCGGGCGAGGGCCCGGAGCGCCGACTCCGCCCCGGTGCGCAGACCGCGCTCGGTGAACGGCACGCTGAGGATCCTCGTCGTCTCGGGGATGCCGCCGGCGTGCAGCCAGTCCACGGCCACGCCGAGGACGAGCACCCGGGTCTGGAGTGCGCGACGCTCGTCGTGGGCGAGCAGTTCGACCCGCCGGGCCGCCTCCTGCAGATCCCGTTCACTCACCTCGGCGAGGGGCCGATCGTGGACGAGCATCAGCACACTCGTCAACCGGGCCTCGGCATAGTGCCGCGACGTCGGTGGCACCTCGTCGAGCGCCTGCACCGCAGCCGCCCGGTCGTCGCGGTGCTCGAGTTGCCGCGACAGTCCGAACGCCGCACTGACCGCGCCGTGATCCGTGCGCCACACTGTGCAGTAATACTTTTCGGCGGTCCGGCGCCACCGCCCGATGTCCTCGCCGGAGCGGTATTCGCACCACATCTCGGCCGTCGCGGCGAGGGCGAGCTTCGGAGCTTCCTCGCCCGGTAGCGCGGTCAGGACGGAATCGAATCGGGTGAACGCCGCCTCGAAGTCGCCGCCCACCAGCGCGCACAGTCCCGTGTGCCAGTCGACGCGCCACGTGTCCTCGCGTTGGTGGTCGAGGGATTCGAGAATGGTGGCGGCATCACGGGGCTGCCCGAGGTCGAGGTGTGCGCGCACTTCGGCGAGCGGGATCTCGATGCTCGTGGACGCCACGCCGTCGTCCGCCGCCTCCTTCGCCCTGTGCAATGAATCGAGGAGTTCCCTCGGTCGGCTGTGGACGACGGAGAGCAGCGGAGCGGCAGGGTCATCCGGGTCCACCAACGGAATCGGCAGCGCCCGAACGATACTCATCGCGCTGATCCGCTCGTCCCGGCGATGCCCGTCGACGTAGACGTCGGTGCGGCTGATCGTGAGGTCGGTCCCGAACGTCGTGCGCTGCGGGCTGAACCGGTGGGACAGTCCCGGCTGCGGGTGTCCGGTCTGCTGGGCCCGCACCTCGCGTAGAACACCCTCGAGTTGCGTCGACATCTCCTCGGCCGACGCGAAGCGCCGGGCCGGATCGGGGTGGATGGCCCGGAGCAGCAGCCGGTGGTAGAACTCGTACTCCGCCAGCAGCGGCGCCTCCTCGGGTGTCGGCAGGCCGTCGACGTAACAGCCCCCGGCGGTGGGCATGTCGAGGGTCAGCACGGCGAGTGTGCGCCCGACGGTGTAGATGTCGGAGGCGACGGTGGGACCGGTGGTGGCGATCTCGGGGGCTTGGTAACCCTGTGTGCCGTAGATGTATCCGTGGTCCCCGATCCTGGCGACCGCGCCCATGTCGATGAGCTTGAGCTGGTCGTAGTCGTCGCCGATCATGATGTTCTCGGGTTTGAGGTCGTTGTACACCAACCCCATCGAGTGCAGATATCCGAGCGCGGGCGTGACCTCGAGGAGGTAGCGGATGGCGTGCTCCACGGGCAGCATCGGCTTCGGGTCGTCGGGTCCGGCGTCCACCTTCAGTTCGGTGAGCACGTCGCGCAGGGTTCTGCCCCGGACGTACTCCATCACGATGTAGCCGATGGGATTGCCGTCCATCCCGGGGTGTTCGACGAAGTTGTAGATCTTGACGATGCTCGGATGCGTCACCTCGGCGAGGAACCGGCGCTCGGCGAGAGCCACCTCCTGGGCCACGGGATCGCCCGAGTGCAGCAGGCCTTTGAGCACCACCCAGCGGTCGCTGACGTTGTGGTCGAGCGCGAGGTAGATCCAGCCGACACCGCCGTGGGCGAGGCACCCCAGGACCTCGTACTGGCCCGCGACCAGTTCACCCGCCTCGAGTTGCGGGGCGAACGAGAAGACGGTGCCGCAGTGGGTGCACACCCCCTCCGTGTCGCCCGGCCGCGCGGCGGTGGATCGTCCGACGGGACGCTTGCATCGGTCGCAGTAACGTTTGTGCTCCGCCAGAACGGGATTGGTCAGGAGCATCGACAGGTCGGAGGTGTGGGCGGCGTCCGGCACCGTGCGTGACGAGGGGACGTCGTCGTCCTCGTCGTCCGCGAACGGATCGAACCGCACACCCCTGGTGGATTGCGGGTCGTCCATCGGTGTTCGCCTGGTTTCGTCGCTCACTCGGTGTCACCTCAGTCCCGGTACGTGGGGGCGGGTGGTCCGGCGGAAGGACCGAGAACCGTCAGCCAGTTGTCGTAGAGCCTCGTCCAGGTTCCGTCCGCCCGCATCCGATCCAGCGTGCCGTTCACGAAACGCACCAGATCGTCGTGGTTCTTGTTGATCCCGATGCCGTACGGCTCCGATTCGAGCGGCGGGCCGACGATCTCCAGGTTCGGGTCCTGCGCGGCGAGCCCGGCGAGGATGGAGTCGTCGGTGCTCGCGGCGTCGGCCTGCCGCTGCTGGAGGACCACGAGGCAGTCGTCCCAGTCGGGTACCGCCACGATCGTGGCCTCGGGCTGCACTCGGCGAACGGTGTCCAGCGAGGTGGTGTCGCCGGCGGTGCAGACGCGCTTGCCCGCCAGATCCTCCGGGCCGGAGATACCGGAGCCCTTCGGCACCAGCAGACGCTGATAGGCCTGGAAGTACACGGTGGAGAAGGCGACACGCTCGGACCGTTCACACGTGATCGACGTGCTCTTGACCACGAGATCCACGTCCTCGTTCTCGAGGGCGTCGAAACGGTCGCCGGACGTGAGCAGGCGGAATTCGACCCGGGAGGGGTCGCCGAACAGGTCCCGTGCCATCTCTCCCGCGACATCGACGTCGAATCCCATCAGCATGCCGGTGGTCGGATCCCGGAAACTGAAGAGGTTGGTGTTCTGATCGATTCCGACGATCAGCCGGCCGCGGGCGGTGATCTCGGCCAGCGAGCTTCCCGGCGCCCGGACGTCCGGGGTGGCGGCGGGGCGGAGACTCGCGAGCGCGCCGCAGGAGTCGGGTGCGGGTGGCTCCTCGGGCACGTCGCCGGTGGGCAGAAGGATCTCGGACCCACTCGTCAGCGGCACTTCCGAGTAGTCACCCTGGACGGTGGGAGTGAGGGGCTGCGGGGTTGCGCATCCGGCCGCGAGGACGGCGACCACGGCAGCGGAGAGAAGGAGGGCGCGCGGGCGCGTCCGCCGTCTCGGTCGACTCACCCGCGTCATCAGTGGTACTCGTTCAGTCTGGGCCAGATCCCCCCACCGACGGCGAACCCGCAGAGCACGCCGATCACCATGCTACCCACCGCGAGCAGCGACAACGAGCGATATGCGTCGGCCATCCCGTCGAGTTCCTCGCTGCGGAATCGGTCGATGCCGTCCTGCAACGACTCGTCGAGCGCCGCGAAGGTGGCGGGGGACGCCGAGTCCGCGGGGCCGATCGCGATGGCCTTCGCCCCCGGGTAGTCCCCCACGTCGAGCTTCTCCTGCAGCATGGTGTGTGCGCGCCGCCAGTCGGCGAGTGCGGTCACGGCGGCGTCGATCGGCGGTGTCGTCGCCGGACCGTGATCGCCGTCCTGCAGCCCCCCGAGGATGTCGGCGAGTTCGGCCGACCGCCGGGTGTAGTCGACCTCGGATTGTTCGTCGGAGCCGCGCTGCAGCAGCGCGAGGGTCTCGTCCGCCCGAGCCTGCTGTGCGAGGATCCGCGCCTGCGTGATCGTGCCGAGTGGTTGCGCCCCTTCGGTTCTCGCCCGGTCCGTGGCCGCGGTGGAGACCAGGGTGGCGGCGGCCAGCCAGATCAGGAGGGTGGCGGCGAGGAGCGACGCGAGGACGAGGCCGGGATTGACGCGTCGTTTGCTCTTGCGCGCCAGATACACCTGCGCGACGACGAGCGCGACGAGCAGGGCGACGGCGACGGCGAACGCGGCTCTCGGGAGCCGCCCGGTGAGGACCTGGGTGTCGGCGACGGACCTCGACTGCTCCGAGTAGAGACTCTCGGCCGCGGGCAGGATCGTGTCCTGCATCATCGCGGAGGCGTCGCTGAGATAGGCGACGCCGACCGGGTTGCCCGACCGATTGTTGGCGCGGGCCGTGGCGATCAGGCTGGTGTAGTCGGCGAGGTTCCGCGACACCTCGGACAGCAGCGCGAGGGCCGCGGCGTCTGTCGAGGCGACGCCGTTCGACGCGGTGACCAGCGCGTTCGACGCGTCCCCGATCGCCTGGTTGTACCGATTGCGGACGGCGATCGGCTCGACACCGCCCGAGATGAAGGATGTGGCGGCCGCGGCGTCGGCGATGGACAGGGAACTGTAGAGCCGTTCGGCTGCGTAGGTGAGGGGTTCGGTGTGCGTCCGCAGGGTCTCGATGCGCTGTTGCCGGGCACCGATCGCCGCCGACGTGATCGCCCCGGTCACGAGCGCAGCGGTCACGAGGGCGATCCCCAGCACGGATAGTCGTCCCGGGGTCGAGACGAGGAATTCCCGCCACGGCCGGCGCCGGGATTCGGGCTCGACGAGCAGGGACTCGTCCAGCGAGTGTTCTTCGGTGACGGCGTCGTCTCCGCGGTGGAACACGGTGTCCTCCTCCGCCGAGGTCTTCTGCAAGTGTGCCCCGATTCCCGGCGGGTCGTGCCGGAAAAGCCGATGTCGCATCGGACGCACAGAGAAGGACAGGGACCGCTGGTGCGGTCCCTGTCCTTCGGTACTGCGGGTGCGTCAGGGTTGCTCGTGGGTGACGACTCCGACGAGTTGCTCCGCGTCGGAACCGTCGGCAGGCGATTCCGCGGGCGGCGTGACGGTGTCGAGGCGTTCGGCGCTGGTGCGACTGCGCCGGCGGAACTCGTACCCGATCAGGATGAAGGCGAGAGTCACCACACTCAGCCAGAACTGCGAACGGGTGGTGGGGAGCACGGCCATGGCGGCGATCACGGCTCCCATCAGGGCGATGGTCGCGTAGCTGAGCCAGGGGAACAGCCACATCTTCAGGCTGAGGGCCTCGGGATCTCGAGCCTCCAGTTTCCTGCGGAGCGCGACCTGGGAGATCGCGATCATGAGGTAGACGAAGAGCGCTACGGCGCCGTACGAGTTGACCAGGAACGAGAACACGAGGTCCGGGGAGACGAACGCCGCGATCACCGACGCGTAGCCGATCACCGTTCCGGCGAGGATCGCGCGCCTCGGCACGCCACCGCCGGACAGGCGGGTGAACATGTGCGGGGCGTCGCCGTTGCGGGTGAGGGCGAAGAGCATCCGCGAGGAGGTGTACAGCGCCGAGTTCAGGCAGGACAGCACCGCGGTGAGGATGACGACGTTCATGATCGTGGCGACACCGGGAATGTGCAGGGCGGAGAGCGCTGCCGCGTAGGGGCTGACTCCGACGGCCTCCGTGCTCCACGGCACAACCGCGACGACGACGAAGATGGAACCGACGTAGAAGGTGATGATCCGGACCACGATGGAGCGCATCGCCCGGGCGACCGCTTTCTTGGGTTCTGCGGACTCGGCGGCCGCGATGGTCACGATCTCGGCACCGGTGAAGAAGGCCACGCAGGGGACGACCGCGGCGAGCACCGCGCCCCAGCCGAGCGGAGCGAATCCGCCGTGGCTGACGAGATTCGCCACTCCGGGGGTCGAGTCCGGCCACAGTCCGGTGATCCACAGTGCGCCCAACCCGAGGAAGAGGACGATCGCGATCACCTTGATCGACGAGAACCAGTACTCGAATTCGCCGAACGAACGCGCTGACACGAGATTGGTGCAGGTCAGGATCACGAGAAGGCCGAGGCTGAGGATCCACAGCGGCGCGGACGGGAGGTAGAGCTGGAGTATTCGGCCGCCGGCGATGGCTTCGACCGCGACGACGATGACGAAGAAGTACCAGTACATCCAGCCGACCGAGAAGCCGGCGCGATTGCCGAGCGCTTCCCTGGCGTACACGTAGAACGATCCGACCACCGGCCGGGCCACCGCCATTTCCGCCAGCATCCGCATGATCAGGAGTGTGATGACCCCCGCAATGAGAAACGACACGATCGCCGCCGGGCCTGCGCTCTCGATGACGACGCCGCTGCCGACGAACAATCCGGCACCGATCACGCCGCCAAGGGCGATGAGGTTCATGTGCCGTTTCTTCAGGCCCTTTCCGAGGCCGGAGTCCTGGGATTGGACCGGGGGTGGTGTTGAAGTCACGTTTTCCTCCACTGTGCGCTGACCGGAATCGTCAGGTCGCCATCGCGATCCGGGGTCGGATCGTCGGCGGTTGGAACGGAGAACAGTGCCGGCGGAGATACGGGAGACGATCCACCGCGAACTGAACTGTTGATGTGATGCACAACACTGTATGGAGGGTCCGGTGGGCAGCACAGTGCCAGTTCGACGGCACGTCTGGGGACCAGTTCGTTACCACTGGTCACAGGGTTGGGGTGTTCGTACGGCCTCGAGGGTGCGTGCCGGCGCCGGGGGATCCAGATGTGCCGCGAAACCGTCCCGCCGGGCCATGCGAACACGCTCCTCCCGGCGGCGATCGCTGTCCTCCCAGTTCAGAGGCTTTCTCGGTCGGCGGTTCCGCGGTCGAACTGGTCCCATCGCTTGCGAGGCAACTGGCTCTGGGCGAGTTCTGGCACCAGTCGTAGTGTGAGGTGAACACCGAAATAAGTGATGTGGATCACATATACGATTGGGTCGCTGAACCGGTGGGTGCCCGCATCGACGCACGACCGACGAGGTCGGGTCAGGTGAGGGCCACGGCAGCGCCTTCTGGAGGAAAATGTGGACAGTACCGTTCCCGGACACACCGACAGTTCAGGTCTCGGCAAGGGCCTGAAGCGCAGGCACATGAATCTCATCGCCCTGGGCGGGGTGATCGGCGCCGGCCTCTTCGTGGGCAGCGGTGTCGTCATCGGCGGTGCCGGTCCCGGCGCCATCATCTCCTTCCTCATCGCAGGCATCATCACGTTGCTGATCATGCGGATGCTGGCGGAGATGGCGGTGGCCCGGCCGGTGGTCGGATCGTTCTACGTCTACGCCCGCCAGGCCCTGGGGCGTCGCGCCGGGTTCGCGACGGGGTGGATGTACTGGTATTTCTTCGTCATCGTCGTCGCCGTCGAGGCCATCGCCGGCGGCCGGATCCTGCAGCTCTGGCTGCCGATGATCCCGCTGTGGCTCCTGAGCCTGGGGCTGATGCTCCTGCTGACGGCCACCAACATGGTGTCCGCCCGCTCCTACGGCGAGTTCGAATACTGGTTCTCGTCGATCAAGGTCGTGGCGATCGTTCTGTTTCTCGGGATGGGCGCCCTCTGGATCACCGGACTGTGGCCCGATTCGACGCCCGGGCTCGGCAACCTCGTGAACCACGGCGGCTTCACCCCGCTCGGCTGGGGTGCGGTGCTCGCCGCGGTCGTCCCCTGCGTCGCCTTCTACACGGGAGCCGAGATCGTGACGATCGCCGCGGCCGAGTCGGAGGAGCCGAAGCGTGCTGTCGCCCATGCCATGCGGTCGATCGTGGTACGGATCGTGACGTTCTACGTCGGTTCGATTCTCGTGGTCGTCACGATCCAACCGTGGAACACCGAGAGTGTCGGTGTGAGCCCGTACGCCGCGGTGCTCGAGGTCCTCGGAATTCCCGGTGTCGCGACGATCATGAACTTCATCGTCCTCACCGCGGTCCTCTCCTGCCTGAACTCGGCGCTGTACACCACGTCCCGAATGCTGTTCGCACTCACCCGCAACGGCGACGCCCCCAAGTTCTTCACGACGCTGTCCCGCAACGGCGTGCCGCGTCGTGCGATCCTGCTCGGCACCACAGTCGGATACGTGTCCGTCGCCTGCACCTACGTGTGGGGCGACGTCGTCTTCGGCTTCCTCGTCAACTCGTACGGCGCGGTCGCGCTGTTCGTGTACCTCCTGATCGCCATCTCCCAGGTGGTGCTCCGACGGCGACTCGAGCGCGAAGACCCAGCCGCACTGCAACTCCGGATGTGGCTGTTCCCGTGGCTGAGCTACGCCACCATCGCCCTGATGGCCACCGTCATTCTCGCGATGGCGTTCCTGCCGACCACCCGTTCCCAGTTCCTCATGAGCGGTCTGACGTTGATCGTCATCCTGATCAGCTACCAGGTACGGAAGTTGCTCGGCAAGGGCGGTCGCGACGACGAATCACTGTCCGCTGCTCCTCCGATCGGTTCCGCGGACGAGTCGGTCGCGGAGGCCGAGAAGCGCATCGAGTCCGTGGAGACGCTCGGCGGCTCGGACATCGAACTGCTGGCGGCCGCGCAACAGAAGCCGCACACCCATCGTCATCAGAGGAGACAGTCGTGAACAGTTCCGCAGTCGGTACGGCGCGCGTCAAGCGTGGCATGGCCGAGATGTTGAAGGGCGGGGTCATCATGGACGTCGTCACCCCCGATCAGGCGAAGATCGCCGAGGACGCCGGTGCGGTGGCGGTCATGGCGCTCGAACGGGTGCCGGCGGACATCCGGGCGCAGGGTGGGGTGTCCCGGATGAGTGATCCGGACATGATCGACGGCATCATCTCCGCGGTGTCGATTCCGGTGATGGCCAAGGCCCGGATCGGGCACTTCGTGGAGGCGCAGATCCTGCAGTCCCTCGGGGTCGATTACGTCGACGAGTCCGAGGTGCTGACCCCGGCGGACTACGCCAACCATATCGACAAGTGGCAGTTCACCGTCCCGTTCGTCTGTGGTGCCACCAATCTGGGTGAGGCGCTGCGGCGGATCACCGAGGGTGCGGCGATGATCCGGTCCAAGGGTGAGGCCGGGACCGGTGACGTGTCGAACGCGACCACGCACATGCGGACGATCGGTGGGGAGATCCGCCGGTTGACCTCGCTGAGTGAGGACGAGCTGTATGTGGCGGCGAAGGAGCTGCAGGCGCCGTACGACCTGGTCGTCGAGGTCGCCAAGGCCGGGAAGTTGCCGGTCACGATGTTCACTGCCGGTGGCATCGCCACCCCGGCGGATGCGGCGATGATGATGCAGCTCGGTGCGGAGGGTGTGTTCGTCGGGTCGGGCATCTTCAAGTCCGGTAACCCGGCCGAGCGGGCCGCGGCGATCGTGAAGGCGACCACGTTCTTCGACGACCCGGACGTGCTGGCGAAGGTCTCCCGCGGGCTGGGTGAGGCGATGGTCGGGATCAACGTCGACGACATCCCGGTCCCGCACCGGCTCGCCGAACGCGGCTGGTGACGTAGGTAATCCCGCTCTTCCGACACCACTGTGGGCCGGTTCTGCTGTCGTGCAGCGGAACCGGCCCACAGTCGTCGTTCAGCCCAGCAGTTCGGGAAGCTTCGCCGCGCTCTCCAGGATGTGCGTGTGGGGCTCCGGACGCAGCGTCGCCGCGTCGTGGGCGCCGGTCAGGACACCCACCACGTATCGCGCCCCGGCGTTCGTCCCCGCCCGGAGATCGTTCGGGGTGTCGCCACCCACCAGCACTTCGTCGACGCTCTGCACTCCGGCGAGTTCCATGGCGCGGAAGATGAGATAGGGCGACGGCCTGCTCATCCGCACCTGGTCGCTCGTGATCACACCGTCGATGTCCCGCCCGATCTCCCACCCGACCTGATCCAGCAGCGGTTCCGCGATCTGGCGTGAATAGCCGGTCTGGAGAACGATTTTGATGCCGCGCTGCCGCAACGCACCGAAGGCGTCGTGAACCCCGGGCAGTGCGGTGGGCGGCGTCTTCCGGTACGCAGCCAGAAGCATTGCGGTGAAATCGGATTCGACGGCGTCCAGAACATTCTTCTCGGCCGGCACGCCGCTCTCCCGCAGCAGTCCCTCGATGGCCTGCCGCTTGCCCGTGCCCTTCCACCGGTCGAACCGATCGTCCGGAATCGGCTCGCCGAGGTGCTTCTCGACGGTGTCGCGCAACGCGACGTACACGGCGCCGCCTTCGTCGACGCTCGTTCCGGCAATGTCCAAGGTGACCAGGGAAACCCCGTGTTCGGTCATGGATGTGACTCCTCACTGTTGAGCCACTGGCAGGTGATGCTGTCAGTGGGCGATCATCGACAGCACGTCGGCAATGACGTCGCTGTTGGTACCGCACGACAGATCGAGCGTCCGGCAGCGGTCGTAGTACGGGCTCAGATCCAGCCCGACTCCCAGTCCGTACACCTCGACGGCCCGCTCGTCCTCGTGTCGCTCGACCACGTCCTGCAGGTGGTGGTCCAGGTAGAATTCGTCGTTGGCCAGCGCGGTGGCGCCGTCCAGGGGGCTTCCGTCCGAGATCACGAACAGGAGCCTCCGGCCCTGGGTGCCCCGCATCCGGGAGCACGCCCAGTCGACGGCCTCACCGTCGACGCCCTCTTTGAACAGGTCGTTCTTCAGCAGTCCCGCGATCGCGGGACGGGCTCGGCGCCAGGTAGTCTCGGCGTCCTTGAACACCAGCTGCCGGACCTCGTTGAGGCGTCCCGGGTTGCGCGGACGGCCGGACCGGAGCCAGTCTCGGCGGGCTCGTCCCCCGTTCCAAGCGGCGGTCGTGAAACCCAGGATCTCGCACCGGGCGTCGGCCAGTTCGAGTGCCCGGGCGAACACGTCGACCAGGACCGCAACCGGTTCGCTGAACTCCTTCATCGAACCGGAGCAGTCGATGAGGAAGGTCACGGTCGTGTCGGTCTGCGGCTCGGTGCGTTCGGCCCGGAAGAGTCTGCGCTCGGTGGGCGAGGTGACGAGCTGGGCGAGCCGGCGACCGTCGAGGTATCCCTCTTCCCGGCCGCCTTCCCATCCGTCGGGGACCGGTTTCGAGAGCAGGGCCTTCAGCTGCCGTCCGAGTTTCCGGACGTTGAGGTGCTGCAGGTCGATGCCGAGATCGAGCCGTCGGCGGTACTCCTGGAGCAGCTCGGGCCGGACGAGGGACGCGATCTGTCGTGTCTCGTCGTAGGCGCGGGTGAACACGCGGTATCCGTCTCCGCCCTCCCCCAGCGCGCGACTGCGCCCCGACACCGCGGTCTGGAAGGCCTCGTCGTCGTCGGGTTCGAAGTCGAACAGGAGGGAGAACGCCGCCCGGCCGTCGCTCCGGTCGTCGGCCGAGACGTCCGTGTCGGTGGGTGACTCCAGGTGACGGCCGATCAGCTCCGCGACTGCCTGTGCGTGGACCCCGAAGTCGTTTTGCGAAAAACGGGTTCGACGCAGCCACGGGAGGTGGCCGCCGAGAACGGAGGCGAGAGCGAACCGGGTCGATTCGATCAGGTCCTCGGTGGCCTCGGGTATCGGCTCGGCGGTGATCCGGGCCCGGCACATCTGCGTCACCGTGAACAGCAGCATCCCGTGCACGGTCTCGGTCAGCCCGGACGCCACGTAGTCCTGTGACCACTGCGTGAAGCGGTGGGAGAGGTTGGCGCGCACGCCACCCCATGCGTCGGCGGCCAGCGACTCGACGCGGAACTGTTCCAGGATCTCGAAGATCAGCCGATCCGCGGTGCCGTCCGGGCACAGGCTGCGATGCAGGACGGGGTCGGTGTGGAGGAGGCGCGACGCCATGCCGTCCGCCGCGCCGCGGAAGGACGCGAAGTCGGCACCGTCTAACGACGGGTGCAGATGCGGGGCGGGCATCGGCACGCGCCGATGTCCGCGGTGGAGTTCCGGTCCGCGAAAGTGCAACTCGCTCTGCCCCGCGAGAGCACGGATCGTGCCGGCACAGAGTTCGTGAACCTCCTGCTGACGGCGGACCGACGCGGGGCGCACGGGCAGTTCTGTCATGACTGCCCGCTCAGGCCGTGCTCGTCGCGAGCATCGCCGACCGCTCCAGTTCCGAGTCGAAGCACCGCTGGAAGTACTCGGCGACGACGGGCCGCTCGGCCTCGTCGCACTTGTTGACGAACGACAGCCGGAATGCGAGTGCCGGGTCGTGGAAGATCTCGATGTTCTCGGCCCAGGTGATCACCGTGCGCGGCGACATCAGCGTCGACAGGTCGCCGACTCGAAACCCACTCCGGGTCAGGTCGGCCACGGCCACCATCGACCCGATCAGCTCCCGGCTCAGTGACGGCACCCGCGCGGACACGATCTCGATTTCCTGTTCCGCGGGGAGGTGATCGAGCGTCGCGACGATGTTCCAGCGATCGATCTGCGCGTGATTGAGCCGCTGCACGCCGTGATACAACCCGTTGAGATTGCCCAGGCCGACGGTGTTGGCCGTGGCGAACAACCGGAAGGCCGGATGCGGAGTCAGGACCCTGTTCTGGTCGAGCAGGGTGAGTTTCCCGTCACGTTCGAGGAGACGCTGGATCACGAACATGACATCGGGGCGGCCGGCGTCGTATTCGTCGAGGATGAGGGCGACGGGTCGCTGCAATGCCCAGGGCAGGATGCCTTCCTGGAATTCGGTGACCTGCTTGCCGTCTCGCAGGACCACCGCGTCCCGGCCTATCAGGTCCAGCCGGCTGAGATGTCCGTCGAGGTTGACCCGCACACACGGCCAGTTGAGCCGCGCCGCGACCTGCTCGATGTGCGTGGACTTGCCGGTGCCGTGCAGACCCTGCACCATCACCCGGCGGTTGCGGCCGAACCCGGCGAGCAGGGCCGTCGTCACCGCGTGATCGAACTGGTACGCGGGGTCGATGTCGGGGACGTGGTCGACGGGTTCGCGGAAGGCGCGCACCGTCAGGTCGGTGTCGATTCCGAACAGCTCGCGTGCGGACAGCACGTGGCTGGGTGCCGCAGTGGTCATTTCGGGCATACGCCCTCCTTCAGTTCAGGTCTGGCGAACCGTCGTCCGTGACCTCGTTCTCGATCTCACCGATGGCGTCGGCCGCCCGCCGCAACGCGGGCAGAAGCTTGAGCGCCTTGTCGGGGGTGAGTCGCATGACCGGGGCCTGGACTGCGATGCAGAGGTTGGAATTGCCTGTGGCGCAGGGGACGAGCACCGCAGCGCACACGAGGCCGGGAAGGAACTCTTCGTCGTCGATGGCGTAACCGTCACGGCGGACCTGTTTGAGTTCGGTCTCGATCAGCTCGACGTCGGTGACCGTCTTGGTGGTGTACCTCTCGAGCGGCATCCGCGCGAGAAGTCGCCGTCGCTGGGCAGGGCTCAGCTGCGACAGGATCATCTTGCCGCTGGCCGAGCAGTGCGCGGGCACCCGCGATCCCGCATGGAGTGTAAAGCGAAGGGGCTCGGAGGTTTCCACGCGGTCGAGATACACCACTTCGCTACCCGACAGGGTGGTCACGTTGCAGCTCTCGCCGAGTTCCGCGACGAGGTTTCGGAGGATGGCGTGTCGTGCGCCGTGGTGGGTGTCGTTGAGCAGCAGATTCTCGGCGAAGCGTCGCAGGCGCACGCCGGTGCCGTAATGCCTGCCGTTGTTCTGCCGGGTGAGGAGTCCGGCGCCCTCGAGTTGCTGGAGCATGCGGTGCAGGGTCGGCTTGGCCATGCCCGTCTCTTCGACGAGCCCCTGCAACGTGAACAGCTGGTCCTTGGACGCGATCATCTCGAGCAGTGCGAACAGGCGGAGCGTCGGTGTGTCTCCGGGTAGCTCCGTAGTCGGGTGTCCGTTCGACTCGTCGATCCGGTGAATCTCACCCACGGTTCCTCCTTGGCCGAAACGGCGACGCATTCGCATCGTGTATCGAAAAATCATACATCTCGTTCCAGTTTTAGGAACATTCATTGACGAAGTGTGTGACGTGGCCTACTGTCGTTGCAGATCACAAAATCACGAACGAAACGTTCCGATTTTTGACATTCTCTGCCGGTTCCGGCGCGCCCCTGAAGGAGGATCACACATGAGCAAGAAGAAGAACGGTGCCGATCGCACCGCTGTCTCCGGTGTACAGAAGATGACACCGTCGGAGGCGTTCGTCGAGACGATGGTCGCCAACGGCGTCACCGACATGTTCGGCATCATGGGATCCGCCTTCATGGATGCGATGGACATCTTCGCTCCCGCCGGGATTCGACTCGTCCCGGTCGTGCACGAGCAGGGCGCGGGGCACATGGCCGACGGGTATGCCCGGGTCAGCGGGCGGCACGGCATGGTGATCGGGCAGAACGGTCCGGGTATCAGCAACTGCGTCACCGCGATTGCCGCAGCGTTCTGGGCGCACAGCCCCGTCGTCATCGTCACTCCCGAGGCCGGCACCATGGGAACGGGCCTGGGCGGCTTCCAGGAAGCCAACCAGCTGCCGATGTTCCAGGAGTTCACCAAGTACCAGGGGCACGTCAACAACCCGAAGCGCATGGCCGAGTTCACCGGCCGCTGCTTCGACCGCGCGATGTCCGAGATGGGCCCGACACAGCTGAACATTCCGCGCGACTACTTCTACGGTGAGATCGAGACGGAGATCCCGCAGCCCACCCGCCTCGACCGCGGTCCCGGTGGCGAGACGAGCCTGAACGAGGCGGCGGAACTGCTGGCGCAGGCCGAGTTCCCGGTCATCGTGTCCGGCGGCGGCGTGGTGATGGCCGACGGTGTCGAGGAGTGCAAGGCACTCGCCGAGCGTCTCGGCGCCCCCGTCGTCAACAGCTACCTGCACAACGACTCGTTCCCCGCCAGCCACCCGCTGTGGACCGGACCGCTCGGCTACCAGGGTTCCAAGGCCGCGATGAAGCTGATCAGCCAGGCGGACGTGGTGCTCGCCCTCGGCACTCGCCTCGGCCCCTTCGGGACGCTCCCGCAGCACGGCATGGACTACTGGCCGAAGAATGCCAAGATCATCCAGATCGACGCCGACCACAAGATGCTCGGCCTGGTCAAGAAGATCTCCGTCGGAATCTGCGGTGACGCGAAGGCCGCTGCCGTCGCGCTCACCGAGCGGCTCGAGGGCAAGGCCCTCGTCTGCGATGGCAACCGCGCGGCACGCGGCGAGAAGATCGACGCCGAGAAGGCCGCGTGGGAGAAGGAACTCGACGAATGGACGCACGAGCGCGATGCGTTCAGCCTCGACATGATCGCCGAACAGGAAGGCGAGGACGGCAACTGGCTGCACCCGCGTCAGGTGCTGCGCGAGCTGGAGAAGGCGATGCCGGAAGACGTGATGGTGTCCACGGACATCGGCAACATCAACTCCGTCGCCAACAGCTACCTGCGCTTCGAGAAGCCGCGCAGCTTCCTTGCCCCGATGAGCTTCGGTAACTGCGGTTACGCCCTGCCGACCGTCATCGGCGCGAAGGCGGCGGCACCGGAACGGCCCGCCATCGCCTACGCAGGCGATGGCGCCTGGGGCATGAGCCTGGGCGAGATCATGACGGCTGTCCGGCACGACATCCCGGTCACCGCCGTCGTCTTCCACAACCGGCAGTGGGGTGCGGAGAAGAAGAACCAGGTCGACTTCTACAACCGCCGCTTCGTCGCCGGTGAGCTCGAGAGCGAGTCCTTCGCCGGTATCGCACAGGCGATGGGCGCCGAGGGCATCGTCGTGGACAAGCTCGAGGAGGTCGGTCCGGCACTGCAGCGCGCGGTCGCCGCACAGATGAACGAGGGCAAGACGACGGTCATCGAGATCATGTGCACCCGCGAACTCGGCGACCCCTTCCGCCGCGACGCGCTGTCGAAGCCGGTTCGCCTGCTCGACAAGTACAAGGACTACGTGTAGTCCGCTCCCTGCGAGCACGTGGCCCCCGGCGCAGACGCCGGGGGCCACGACCCGTGCGTTCCTGGTACCGACGATTCGACGTCGTCTGGACCTGTCGGTTCGCCGCCGCGACCCCCACACTTCTGACGGAGACAACGGCGAACGAAAGCGGTGCAACAGGGTATGGCGGCAACGGTGTGGGATCTGTCGTTGCCTGCCCTCCTCTTCGCGCTCGGCGTGGTGGTGGCCGGCGGTGTCGTCCGCGGTTTCGGTGGGTTCGGTGGCGCGATGGTGTGGGTCGCGGGACTCGTCGTCCTCCTCCCGCCGACGTCGGTGATCCCGACCGTGTTCGTTCTCGAGGTCGTCGCGAGCGCGGCGATGCTGCCCCAGGTGTGGCGGCAGGTGCACTGGAAGTCGTTGCGCTGGTTGTTCGCCGGCACCCTGATCGGTATGCCGCTGGGGATGTGGGCGCTCACGCAGCTGTCCGGTGACCTGGTGCGCGTGCTGCTGGGAGTCGCGATCATCGGCTCCGCCGTCGCCATGGCCGCCGTCCCCGACCGGCAGTCGCTACCCGGCCCCGGGGTGACCACCGTGACGGGAGTGGCATCCGGTCTCCTCAACGGCGGCTTCGCCCTCGGTGGCCCGCCTGCCGTCCTGATGTACTTCTCCGCGTCCACCCACGTGGCGACCGGGCGCGCCTCGCTCGTCGTGTTCTTCCTCGTCATCGACGCGTTCGGCGCCGCGGGGTCGGCTGCCGGAGGTCTCCTCACCGTGCCCGTCCTCGCACAGATCGCCCTGTTCACGCCGCTCTGCATGTTCGGCGCCGCCGCAGGGAAATGGCTGTTCGACCGCACCACCGCCCAGCAGGTCCGTCAGCGGGTGCTGTGGCTACTCGGCTTCCTCGGCGCCGCCGTCCTCGTGCAGGTGGCGTTGCGGTAGCCCGAGGCCCCGCTCTCGATAGACCGAGGCGGGGCCACAGCAGCTTTGGTGTCAGGTCGGGGATACTTGCGACATGGCGGCGTTGTCAGGGTATGAACTGCCGTCCTGGTCCTCCGTGTAGATGTCCCGGCCGCGGATTGCGAGCGTGCACAGCGTGCTGACCGCGCCCACCGCAACGATGTATCCCATGATCAGTGAGAGTCCTCCGCTCGCCGAGCCGAGGAGGGATGCGAGCACGAGCGGCGTCAGACCGGATGCGACGATTCCCGACAGCTGGTAGACGACGGAGATTCCGCTGTAGCGGACTCGGGTGGGGAAGAGTTCCGCGAACAGCGAGGACTCGGGGGCGTAGACGATCGGATAGAGGACGCCGAGGACCAACACGATCGTGATGACGATGACAGCGGTGTCTCCGGTGCCGATGAGCACGAAAGCGGGATAGGCTGCAGCCGTGAGAATCACGCTGCCCGCCGCGAACACGTGTCTGCGGTCGTGCCGGTCGGCGACCTTTCCGAAGACGGGAATGAAGACGATCATGGTCGCGGCCGCCGCCATCACTGCCAGAAGCAGGGTTTGACGGCTGAGGTGCAGCGTGCCGGTGCCGTAGGCGATCGCAAAAACCGCCCACGTATTGAAGGCCACACCCTCGGCCCATCGACTGCCCATTCCCAGCACCATGTTTCGCCGTGACTGCGGGCTCTTGATCAGTTCCAGGGCAGGCACGGTGGCCTTCTCCTCCACCGTCTCGAGCTTGCGGAAGGCCGGGGTCTCCATGACCTTGAGGCGGATGAACAGGCCGACCGCCACCAGGATCGCGCTGAGCATGAAGGCGATCCGCCAACCCCAGTCCAGGAAGGCGGCCTCGGACAGGGTCGAGTTGAGTGCCGCGAAGACACCCGTGCCCAACATCAGGCCGATTGCGAGACCGATCTGCGGCAGGCTTCCGTAGAACCCGCGCTTGCCGCGGGGTGCGTATTCGACGGCCATCAGGACTGCCCCACCCCATTCGCCGCCGATTGCGACTCCTTGTGCGAGCCGGAGCACCACCAGCAGAATCGGCGCGGCGATTCCGATCGTCGCGTACGTGGGGACCAGTCCGATCAGGCAGGTCGCCACACCCATGATCATCATGGTCGCGACCAGGGTCTTCTTCCGGCCGATGCGGTCGCCGATGTGACCGAAGATCAGACCGCCGAACGGCCGGGCCATGAATCCGATCGCGAACGTGGCGAACGCGAGCAATGTGCCGACGATCGGATCCGAACTCGGGAAGAACAGCTTGTCGAACACCAGGCCTGCGGCGATGCCGTAGAGGAAGAAGTCGTACCACTCCACAGTCGTTCCGACGATGCTCGAGGCTACGACGGTACGGATCTCGGACTTCGACGGTTCCTGGTCGGTGTCTCGCGGAGAAGTCACAACGACTCCCGGAATATGTGTGTGAGGGCGTTCCTCGTCACCGGTCGGGGCACGACCGCCAGCTGACGCGTCTGCTTCATCGTGCCATCCACCAGCGTCGCCAGGTGCTCTTCCCCGTAGCCGAAGCTTCGCAATCCCGAGGGCATTTCGATGTCGGCCATCAGCTCGCTCAGTACGTGCGCGAGCGCGTCCGCTCCATCGGTGGCCGTGAACGTCCGGCCGGAGAGGAGCTCGGCCGCCCGCAGGTGCCTGCCGGGGTCGCTCGGGTAGGTCCATCGGAAAACTGCCGCGGCAGTGGCGGATACGGCCTGCCCGTGCGGCACCATGGGCATTCGAGGATAGCCCTCGGCCTGGTAGTTCTCGACGGCGCCGGCGACCGGGTACGCATTGGCGTGGGGCAGGTGGGTGCCCGCGTTGCCGAACCCTGTTCCGGCGGAGGTCGAGGCCAGCGCCATCTGGTAACGAGCTTCCAGGTCCCGCCCGTTCATCACCGCGCGTCGCAGGTACTTCCCCACCAACGACAGGGCCTGCTCGCACCAGGTGTCACTGATGGGGTTGGAACCGCAGAAGGCGGGGCGCTTCATCGGGTCTTCGGGCGCAGGTTTGGCGTCGAACCGGACGCTGGTGTAGCTCTCGAGCGCGTGAGAGAGCACATCCATGCCGCTCGCAGCGGTGACCTGCGAGGGCAGCGTGACGGTGGTCAGGGGATCGACTACTGCGAGCGTCGGTCGCAACTTGGGATGACTGACCCCGGCCTTCAAGTGCAGGCCGAGGAAGTCGATGACGCAGATCGTCGTCGATTCCGATCCGGTGCCCGCGGTGGTCGGTATGGCAATCAGGGGTTTGAGGGGAAGCCACGGTGCCTTACCTCCGCCGATGGGCGGGGTCACGTAGTCGAGCAGTTCCCCGGGGTGAGTGGTGAGTAGGTTGACTGCCTTCGCGGTGTCGATCGCGGAACCTCCGCCGACTGCGAGGTAGGAGTCCCACTCCCGTTCACGGGCGAAAGAGACGGCCTCCTCGATGCTCTGATCTGTGGGTTCCACTGCGACGCCGTCGAATACGTCCGACTTGATTCCTGCGGCGATCAGCTGATCGCGGATGCGGTCGGGGATCCCGGTGTTTCGAACGCCTGGGTCGGTGATCACCAAACAGGATTCCGATCCCAGTGCGGACAGCTCGGCGCCGACCTCGTCCAAAGCGCCGATACCGAATTTCAATGGGGGTGCCGCCCAAGTGAAGACGCTCTCGTTCTCGTTCGATCGGTACATCGTTGAGACTCCTTCGCTGTCACAATGTAGGGATAGTCCCCACACTGTGAACCGACGATAGGCCAGCAACGTGGATATGTGAAGTCCCTCACAAGAAGAATTCGAGGGATCCAGCACATAGCGGATCGCGACGCTACGGAACGGCGGCCGCACCAAACGCCCGGGCCGTGGGAGGTCCTCGGGTCAGTGAGACATCGCCCGGTTGACCGGGACGAATTGGGATACTTCCTTCGCCGCCTGGACAATGCGGTCTCCGAGCGTCCGTACCCTCGACTTGGGCATTCGGACGGTGGGGACCTGAATCACCAGCGCTGCCTGCGCGTTCCCGTCCGCGTCCAGAATGGGTGCGCCTACGCAACGCACACCCTCGACGTTCTCCTGCTCGTCGATGCTGTACCCGCGGACCCGGATCTCCCGGAGTTGCTCCGAGAGTTCACGGGGAGTACTCAAGCTGTGCGGAGTGACCTTGGCCAGCGTGGCCGGAAGCGACTCGACGTACGTCTCGGCGTGTGGCGAGAACGCCAGGATCGCCTTGCCCGAAGCCGTCGTGTACAGGGGAAACCGGGCGCCCGTGTGCTGCTCGAACCGCAACGGGAGCGTCGACTGCACCCGCATCATCACCACCGATTCCGGCCCCTGACGGATGGAAAGGTTCACGGATTCCTGGGTCTCGGAATTGAGCTGCTCCAGGATGGGTAGCGCCTTGTCCATGCCGAACCCGCGCTGGGCGGCCTGGCCGAGCAGTACCGTTCCACTGCCGAGGTAGTAGCTGTCGGACATCGGATTCCGCGCTACGAGACCCTCGGCGATCAGGGCCCGGATGAGTCTGTTGGCCGTACCGGACGACAACTGGAGTTCTGCCGCGATAGCACTGCCGGTGAGTTCGTCGGGTGAAGATGCGAGCAACTTGAGCACGGCCAGCGCACGTCCGACGGATTGTGTGCCCGCAGGCAGTTCTTCGCTCACCACGCAATCCCATCTTCGTCCGACCTGCCGGCGAGTCGATGTTACCCGCTCGGCCGATGACCGAGGCGCAGATCTTGTCGCAGTTCGGGCCGGTAGACCGCTATTCCCCCGCGGTGTCGGAGGGCGTGTCGCCCGAATCACGCTGGAACAGACTCAGACTCGACACCGACCGCTGCAGGCCGTCGAGAGTCCGGGGATCCCAGCCGGTCAGCTGTTGCCAGCGGTCGAGCCGGTAGGTGATCGAGTTCGCATGCAGGTGGATGTCCCGCCCGGCCGCGCTGATGGAGAACTCGTTGCGGGCGAACGCCAATACCGCCTCGACGAGGTGCGGATGGTCCGCGGCGACGGCGACACCCGGCTCCAGCAGCGTGGCGAGCTCGTCGCGATGATCCGCCAGGGTGGCGGCAACCCATTCGTCGGCGAAGCGGACCACCTCACCGGTAGGCGAGGCCAGATGCAGAACCCGGCGCGCGTCCGTGATGCTCATCGCCGCGCCGGCCAGGCCGGGGCGGCCCAATCCGACTCCGACCGTGGTCCCCGGGTGACCGAGCCGGACCTCGCGGATGATGTCGTCGACCGGTGCGCGCTGGCTCAGGGCGATGATGACGGTGCCGTGCCCGCTGCATTGAGTGGTGCCCGGGATCGTGTCCAGGGTGCGTTGCAGCCGTTCGAGCTGCGCTTCCGACCACTCCTCCGCGGCGACGCACACCGCTTGGAACTCGTGCTGCGCGGTGAAACCCAGCGCCTCAGCCAGCTCGCGCACATCGCGGTGGTCGCCGTCGACCGACCGCGCGAGGGCCTCGAAGAACCGGTATCGCACCCCCGCGCGGATGGCCTGTTCGCTTCGGGTCGCATCGGTGTGTCCGACGGCGACCGCGCTGGTGGCGGTGTGGACGAGGTCCCACATCATGCCGCCTGCGCGCAGCAGGTCGGTTGTCGGCTCGGCGGCTGTGGCCACCATCGTGTTCCACAATTCGCGGGACGCGATGTGGTACGTCTCGATGACGTCGGACAGTGGCAATCCCTGCATTGCCCGGCGCCGCCCGAGCTGACGCGAACGCTCGAGGACGTCGTCGGCGAGAGGCTCGCTCTCCGCGAGGGCGCGCAACGTCGCCGCGAGCTGCCGACTGATGTATCCGCGCTGCTCGTCGATCGGTACGGCGGCGTACGACTGCAATTCGGCACGGATCTGACCCACCGCTCGGTCGGTTACCGATTCGATCTCCTCCGAGACCTGCCGGCACAGCCGTTGGATCGTGTCTTCACCCACGGACTCGGGCACCCTCTCCCTCGTTTTTCGCACTCCCGTGAAATTCACGAACCGCCTCGACGTTTTCCGGGATTCGCCCATGGCCCGAGAGGAGTGATTCAGACCACACTAGTGCCAGAGTGCACGTCGACCGGCACCGGACCCAACCCGCGACGCCGGTGGACGCAGTCGGAATAGGAGACAAAACAATCATGTCCAACGAGGCAAAAAGCGCCTTACTCGCGATAGGTGTCCCGTTCGCCGGAGTTCTGGGCGGCATCGTCGCCCTGTCCGGATCCACGGCCACGGTCTTCGGAGTCCCCATCCTGTTCGCGTGGTTGTTCCTGTGGATGCCGCTCACCTCGCTGTGCCTCCATCTCGCCTGGAAGCTCTTCGACCGCAAGGACTTCGAAGCTGCCGAGCGCGCCGAATCGGCCGCTACGAGCGCTCGGACGGGAGACCAGTCATGACCGCGGCCTTCTTCACCCTCGTGCTCGTCCTCGCCCTCGGGGCAGGCGTGCTGTCGCGGCGCGGCAGCAAGAAGGAGATCTCCGACTACCTGGTGGGTGGCCGGTCGTTCGGTCCGCTGCTGGTCTTCATCCTGGGGGCGGGCGAGGCGTACAGCATCGGCACCCTGATCGGGTTCCCCGGCGGCGTGTACGCGCACGGGGCGAGCTACGGCGTCTGGTTCATCGGGTACATCCTGCTGGCCTACCCGATCGGATACTTCTTCGCGCCCTACCTCTGGCGCGCGGGCAAGAGATACGGCGCCATGACCCTGCCCGATGTGGCCGGGCGCCACTTCCGGTCGCGTGGGCTGGAATTGACGATCGCCATCGCTTCGGTCGTATTCCTCATCCCGTGGGGCCAGCTTCAGCTCGCCGGACTGCAGATCGCACTGACCGGTCTGGGTATTTCCATCGACCCCACCGTCGCGGTCTTCGCAGGCGCAGCCCTCGCGCTGCTGTTCCTCATGCTGTCCGGGGTGCGCGCCCCCGCGTTCGTGTCGTACGTCAAGGACACCGCCCTGTTGCTCGGCGCCGTCCTGATCGGACTGGCGGCGGTGATCGAGACCGGTGGCACCGAGAAACTGTTCGCCGCGGCGGCAGCCAGTGGTGGCGGCTCGGCCTCACACTCTACGGTCACCGGGTCGTCACTGACGTTCGTCCTGACGACGATCGTGTTCCAATCGGTCGGGTTCTTCATCTTCCCGATCATCGTGCAGGCCGTGCTCGCGGCGAAGTCCGAGGCGACGATCAAGCGGGTCGCCAAGTTCAATCCCCTGTACATGCTCATGTACCCGTTCCTCGTCGCTGCCGCCTTCGGGGCGATCACGCTGCTGCCCACGAAGCTCGAGGGCACGGAATCCGACCAGGTGCTCCTGCAGCTGTCGCGACAACTGTTGCCCGACTGGCTGACCGGCGTCGTCGCAGGCGGCGCGGCCCTCTGCGCGATCGTGGTGCTGTGCGGGGCGGCCCTCGGAATCGGCGCGATCGTGTCGCGCAACATCATTCCCGGGATCCCGGAATCCCGCCAACGGGTCTGGGTGCGCGGCGTCGTCGTGGCGTACCTCGGGATCTCGCTCCTGCTCACCCTCGCGACACCTCAGCTCCTACTCACTCTGGTCAACACGGCGTACTACGGCGTCACCCAGGCCGCGGTGGTCTTCGCGACGATGGTCTTCGGATGGAAACTGCGCCCCGCTGCCCTCGCCATGGGCGTGGTGCTCGGCGACGTCGTGGTGCTGTGGCTGTATCTCGACAAGCACGGCCCCGTGTCCGTCTGGCTCGCCGAGCACGGTGTCAATCTCGGCGCGGCCGCCCTGGTCCTCAACATCCTCTTCGTGGTGTCGACGCGGGTGTTCTGGCCACCCACCGATCCCGTCCGCGGCCTTCGCGCCGACGGCCGAACGTCCGGCACCGCCGCGGGATCCGTGGCCGCACGCAGCGAAGTGGGTGCCTGATGTCCAGGACACTGCTCACCGCCGATTCGATCCACACCCAGGACCCGTCGTCGCCGACTGTCGAGGCGCTGGTCATCGACGGAGCCGACGTGATCGCCACCGGCACCACGAAGGACATGACGGATCGCGCCGGAGTCGGCGCCCGCCACCTCGACCTGCCCGGGGCCACGGTGATCCCGGGTCTCATCGAATCGCACATCCACCCCACCTATGCCGGCCTCACCGACGGCTGGGCGGACTGCCGGACACCCCCGTGCCGGTCGATCGCCGACATCCAGCAGGCGTTGCGTGCCTCGGCCGCCGGCAGCGGATGGATCAGGGGGTGGGGTTACGACGATACCCAGATCGCCGAGGGGCGGCATCCGACCCGGACGGATCTCGACGCCGTCAGCACCGACCGTCCGGTCATCGTCCTGCACATCTGCGGGCACTTCGCCGTCGCCAACACCGCCGCACTCGCGGCCGCAGGCATCGACGAATCCACGGTGCCGGTGGACGACCCGCTCTTCCCTCGCGGCGCCGACGGTCGACTGACCGGGATGGCGTGGGAAATCGATGCGGTGGCGAGGCTCACCGCGGCGGTTCCCGCGCTGACCGAGCAGGAGGTCAACGGCGCCTTGCTTCGCAGCCTGCTGTCGGCGCGGTCGCGGGGCATCACCACGATCCACGATCTCGGGGTGGGTCTCTCGGCCGGCGAGCAGGAGCTGACCGCCTACCGCTCGCTGGACGCGTCGGGTGAGCTGCCGGTGCACGTCGTCGGGTTCCTGCGCGGTGACATGGCGCTCGAGGCCCTCGACGACCGGGGAGTCACGTTCGAGCACGCACCGGCGGCCGGCGCACGCTTCCGGCTGGCCGGCGCGAAGTTCTGGGCCGACGGATCGATCCAGGGGCTGTCCGCCGCACTCCGCACGCCGTACGCATGCGACCCCAGCCATCACGGCGACCTGCTCTACCCGCAGGCGCAGCTCGACGAGATGATCCTGCGGGTGCATCGTGCGGGTGGCCAGGTCGCCGTGCACGCCAACGGCGACGCGGCGGTCGGTGCCGCGATCACCTCGCTGAGGAGGGCGCAAGCCACCGACGGCCGGATGGGACGGCACCGCATCGAACACTGCCAGGTGAGCGCACCGAGCGACCTGGCCGCGATCCGGGAAGCCGAACTCGGGGTGAGTTTCTTCGTCAACCACGTCTTCTACTGGGGCGACCGCCACCGCGACCGGTTCCTCGGTGCCGAGCGTGCCGCCGAGATGGATCCCCTCGCCTGCGCCGACGAGCTGGGGCTGCGATTCGGACTGCATTCGGACTGCCCGATCACCCCGATGGATCCGCTGGCGACCATCAGAACCGCGGTCACCAGGATGACGAGGGGCGGCACGGTGCTCGGCGGAAACCAGCGGATCGGAGTGGATCGCGCGATCCGGGCCATGACCATCGACAGCGCGTACCTGGTCCACGACGAGACCCGTGTCGGCACCTTGACGGCCGGCCGTCGTGCGGACCTGGTGGCGCTCGACGGCAGCCTCGGGGATCTCGCGGACGGCACCACCGAAATCCCCCGTCCCACAATGGTCATGATCGACGGAGAGTCGGCGGACATCGCGTCGTAACCACCGGCGATGGCAGCGCTCGAGCGCTGCCATCGCCGGCGGTTCAGGAGGTCGATATCGGTGACGTGGATTCTGATTGCGCTCGGATTGGCGCGGTGCTGGTTTTGTTCTCGAGGGTGAGTGCGGCGACGAGCGATATTGCTGCGGCTGTCGTGATGTAGGCGGCCGGGATGACGGTGTTTCCGGTGGTTTGGACGAGCGCTTGGAGGACCAGGGGGGTGGAGCCGCCCATGAGGGAGATGATGACGCTGATGCCCATGGATACGCCGTTCGCAGTCCGCTCAGATCGGTCGACGGCGAACCCGATAGCGCAGGTGAAGCACCCGGTTGCCCTGAATCACCTCGTCAGGATCCTCCAATAGGTGCTGCGCGTGGACCGACCCGAAGTAGCGCTTGCCGGACCCGAACACGACGGGTACGACGTCCATGCGCACCTCGTCGATCAGGCCCGCGGCAAGCACCTGGCCACCGACGTCGCCAGCGGCGACCTCGACGATGCGGTCACCCGCAAGTTCCTGCGCCTTGGCCACGGCTGCCTCGACGCCGTCGACGAAGTGAAACGGCGCCTCGGGGTCCCAGCCCTCGGGTTCCGGCCGGTGCGTCACGACGACCACGTGGTCGATCCCGCTCGGAGGCTTTCCGTCCCAGCCGTCCGTCATGTCGAAGACGTGGCGGCCGACGAGTGTCGCCCCGATCTGGTCCCAGTACGGCCGGGTGTAGTCGTAGGACGTCTGCGACACCTTCACCTCGCCGCTCTCGTCCAACGGGACGTCACCGCTGGTCAACCAGTCGAACAGCGGTCCGGGCTGGTCGTGCTCGTCCGCGATGAAGCCGTCCACCGACACCGAGCTGTACATGACCACCTTGCCCATGGGGCTCTCCTCTACGTAGGGGTGCCCCAAATTTAGCGTGTCGCGTGGGGATTCCCGCCGGCATCACGTTCGCGGATCCGCCTGCGGCTCAAGGACAGCAGTCCTCAGCGGTGAGTTTCGCCGACCCAGGAAGGATGTCTTCCATTGGTGTCGCACACCCAGGTCCGGGAATCGTCACTGTCGAGGTTGGCGGTGTCGGTGAGCCAGTAGGTGTCGTCGGGCGCCCATCCCGCGATGACACTCGCGCTGTCGGCGTCGACGGCGATCGCGGTGCCCGCCGCGGCGAGGTATCCCGCCACGGTGAGATGGACGCCCTCATACAGTTCGGAGAGCCGCGGCCAGTCGGGAATGACCCATCGTCCTGATCGTCCGGTGGTGCGGTACCAATCGTGTCGTTTCTGCGCGGTGACCTCGACGGGAAACTGTCTGCACAGTTCCGCCCACGCCTGCGCACCGTCGACCTCGTACACGCGAGCGCCGGCGGGGATGTTCATTCGTCGCGTGATGGCGCGCTCCCATCCCATGCTGTCCTCGACGAACCACAAACCGGCCGGGGTCCCGTCTAACAGCCGCCGGGACGAACACCGTGTGGGTGGAGTCGACCACCACCAGCCGGACCAGTTCGCCGACGGATCCGCCGGACGATCGCGTTCTGCTCGCACTTCCTCCGCGGCAGTCCGATCACGGTAGTCACGTAACAGTTCTGCGGTAGTGGAGTCAATGCGATCCGTACCGTCCTCGCTCCAGCCCACCGACCACTGATCGGTCGCAGCGGGCGTCGTCCACCACTTCGCATGCGGGGATCGTGCGATGTGCTCGGCGACCCGTCGAAGCTCACGGCGCACCGGTTCGGCGGCGACGAGGATGTCTTCACCGTCCGGGTCCTGCCAGTAGCGCGCCGCGTCCACCGCGTCGGCGAGAGCCGAACGGAGTGCAACCGCGGTCACCTCGGGAAGCGGCACCTGGGACAGGCGGTGCGCCGCATCGTCTGCGGTGAGGACGGTCCGCCGAGCCTCTTCGGCGCCGGGCCCGAACAGCACGCGTGCGCCTTCGCGACCGGACTCGAGGTGATACGACGCCAGAAATACGGCGTGATCGAACAAGTCACTGCGGAACTCGGAGTGCAGAGTTCGTTCGGCGTCTCTCGCGTAGGCGAGCAGCATCCGACGCCCACGTGGGCCGGCCAACAAGGCTTCTGCGGTAGTCATGTGCTGACCACCCTAGAGCCCCCGAGCCGACGCGCCTCCAAATATGTCGACCGCGGGCCGCGGGCCGTGGGCCACTGCGGCTGCGAGGAAGCCGGCCGAACAGGCCGCCGCCTGGGCGGCAGTATGCGCGCAGGCGCGGGTGTTGTCGGGGTCTACCTGCCAAAGCGGAAACTCGCCTGGCACGCCTGGCCGAGAAGTGCGATGCCTTCTTCGATGGACCGCAGGGGGATCGCGCCGTAGCCGATGCGGAAGTGGTTGCGGGGCGGGACCGGCTGCGTGAAGAAGATGTCGCCCCGTTCGATGAGCACACCGCGGGCTTCCGCCTCGCGCACGAGCACCCGGCAGTCGAGGTTCTCCGGTCCGGTCATCCACAAGCTGACGCCACCGGGCGGATAGGGTTCCTGCGGCCACGGGAGATACTTGTCGACGGCCGCACACAGACGCTCCCATTTGTGTTTCATCTGGGTGCGGTGATGGCGCAGCGCGCGGTGGTACTCCCCACTGTCGATGAGCATGGCCAGGGCCCGTTGCTGGTGACCCGGTGGATGACGGAGCACGTACCGTCGGGCCTTCCGCAGTTCGCGCACCAGGTCCGCAGGTCCGACGAGGTAGCCCAGACGCAGACCGGGGGCCAGGAATTTCGAGAACGTGCCGAGGTACACGGCGTCGCCGCTGGAATCGAGCGCTTTCAGCGCCGGGCTGGGGCTGCCGTGATAGCGGAACTCGCTGTCGTAGTCGTCCTCCACGATCACCGTGCCGGACTCCGCGGCGAGCTGCAGCAGACGCTGACGACGGTCGATGCCGAGCGTCGCGTTGGTCGGATGGTGATGGCTCGGTGTCAGATACATCAGGTCCGTGCCGCGCAGCGTCTCCGGCGGGCGCAGGCCGTGGTCGTCGACGTCGATGCCGTACACCTGGGCGCCGGTGCGCAGGAAGATGTGTCGCGCATCGAGATAGCCGGGATTCTCGATGGCAACCCGATGTTCGGGTCCGAGCAGCACCCGGCCGACGAGATCCAGGCCCTGCTGGGAACCGACGGTCACGAGAACCTCGTCCGCGCTCGCCTCGATGCCGCGGGAGGGCAGCAGATGCTGGCGGATCATGTCGATCAGCATCGGGTCGTCCGCACCGACGCTGTCCTGGAGGCTCGCGTAGGCGTGCGGTTGATACAGCGCGTCGCGGAGACAGCGCACCCACGCGCGGGCGGGGAAGCTGCGGATGTCGATCTGCCCGGCCAGGAACGGGTACGGATAGCTGTGCCAGTCGACGTTCTTCTCGATGTGCGGGACGTCGGCGTCGGGGTAGCGCCGGATGCGGGACGACCAGTCGATGCGCGGGATGGTCGCGCGGGCGTCCGTTGCGAGCGTCTCGATCATGTCGGGATTCACGAACATGCCCGAGCGCTGGTGGCTTTGAACGAGTCCCTCGGCGATCAGTTCCTGATACGCCAGGTTGATCGTGTTCCGGGAGATCGCGAGATCGACCGCGAGTTCACGCGAACTCGGAAGGCGGTGTCGTGGATCGAACAGCCCGTTGGCGATGCCGTGTTCGATCGCCCGTCGAACCTGTCGGTAGAGCGGTTCGGCGGAATTGCGGTCGACCTCGATCAGTGTTCTCGGCACGCATCGCCTCCTGTGGATCCAAGAGTGGCCAGAGGTAGGCCGACCCGGCACGCCGAGAAGTTCTCGAACGAGCACTTCTCAGTATGCCGGGCCGGCGGCGAAATCAAACCAGGTTGAGCGCGTCGTCGACGCTGACCGACTCGATCCCGAGTGCCTCACCGACGGCATCGTTCGTCAGGCGCCCGGCGACGGTGCTGACACCGGCGCGGAGTGCGGCATTCTCCCTGGCCGCGCGGGCGAGGCCCTTCTCGGCGATCTGCAGGGTGTACGGCAAGGTCACGTTGGTGAGTGCGTACGTCGACGTGTGGGGCACCGCTCCCGGCATGTTCGCCACGCAGTAGAACACCGAGTCGTGGACCTTGAACGTGGGCTCCGCGTGGGTGGTGGGACGCGAATCCTCGAAGCAACCGCCCTGGTCGATCGCGATGTCGACGAGGACGCTGCCCGGCTTCATCCGTGAGACCAGCGAGTTCGAGATGATCTTCGGTGCCTTGGCGCCCGGGACGAGCACGGCACCGATGACGAGGTCGGCCTGCATGACTTCCTGCTCGATCGAGTAGGCGTTCGCGGCGAGGGTGCGAATCCGGCCCTGGTACATCCGGTCGGCGGCGCGCAGCTTGTCGACGTTCTTGTCGAACAGGACGACGTCGGCCCAGGTGCCTGCGGCGACGGCGACGGCGTTCATACCCGATACGCCCGCACCGATCACGACGACGCGAGCCGGCAGCACACCGGACACGCCGCCGATCAGTACGCCTCGGCCACCTTCCGGTCGCATGAGTGCCTGCGCACCGACGAGCGGTGCGAGCCGGCCGGCGACCTCACTCATCGGGAACAGCAGGGGCAGCGAACCGTCGGGAAGCTGAACGGTCTCGTACGCAACGGAATTGGTTCCGGCGGCGAGCAATGCCCGGGTGCACTCTTCACCCGCAGCGAGGTGCAGGTAGGTGAACAACGTGAGGTCCGAACGCATCCGGTGGTATTCCTCGGCGATGGGCTCCTTGACCTTGAGCAGCAGTTCCGCGCTCTGCCACACCGCGTCGGCGGAGTCGAGGATCTTCGCGCCGGCGGCACCGTAGGCGTCGTCACCGATCGACGAGCCCTCCCCCGCACCGCGTTCCACGAACACGTCGTGCCCGTGGGCGACCATTTCGTGGACACCGGCGGGAGTGGCCGCCACCCGGTACTCGTGGTTCTTGACTTCCTTGGGGATACCGATCCTCATCTGAGACCTCCGTTAGCTGGGGCTGTTCGCCGCTCCGACCACATGTCGTGGTGCCCGAGCGATTCGATACCGAAGTCTGGATCACTCTGGCATGGGACCAGAAGGACCAGTTGAGCGCCGTCTACGGGGACCAGACTGGACCCATCGAATACCGCTCTTCTGGCCCTGACCTGCGGTCTGCCTCGTCGGTATGTTGTGGATCACAGCCATTCGACAACGAAGGAGATGGTCGTGGACGTCACCGAATTGCGAGCACGGGCCCGCCGGCACCTCGGACCTCATTTCACCCGTAAGGACACCTGGGAAAGCGACTTCCCGGTGTTCGTTCGTGGCGAGGGAAGCTATCTGATCGACACCGAGGGGGACCGTTTCCTCGACGGTCTGGCAGGCCTGTTCTGCGTGAACATCGGTCACGGCCGCGACGACATCGCCAAGGCGGCGAGCGAGCAGATCGGAACGCTGGCGTACGCCTCCAACTGGGGCAGCGCCCACATTCCCGCGATCGAGGCGTCCGCGCTCATCGCCGACCTGGCGCCCGGTGATCTCGGGACGACCTTCTTCGTCAACTCGGGTTCGGAGGCCGTGGAGACGGCCGTCAAGTTCGCCCGGCAGTACCACCGCAGCCAGGGCAACCCGCAGCGCACCAAGATCATCAGCCGCGAGATGGCGTATCACGGAACCACTCTCGGCGCCCTCTCGGTGACACAGCTGCCCAAGATCAAAGACCCGTTCGGACCGCTGCTGCCCGGGGTCCGCTCCGTACCCAACACCCTCGGTTACCTCGGCGATTGCGGCCCGGCGAACGAGCTCGACTGCATCGCCGCGATCGAAGCCGTCATCGAGGAAGAGGGCGCCGAGACCATCGCCGCCGTGTTCGCCGAGCCGGTCCAGAACGGGCGCGGCGCCCTCGTCCCGCCGGACGGATACTGGGCCGCGCTGCGCGCGCTGTGCGACAAGCACGGGATCCTGCTGGTCTCCGACGAGGTGATCTGCTCGTTCGGCCGCCTCGGACACTGGTTCGGGCACGGGCTGACCGGTGTGGTTCCCGACATGATCACGTTCGCGAAGGGCTCCACGTCCGGATACGCGCCGCTCGGCGGCCTGATCGTGCGTGAGCAGCTGGTTCGCGAGCTCTACGACTCCCCCAAGGGCGGCGTGTTCACGCACGGCGCGACGTGGGGCGGACACCCGGTGTCGACGGCGGTGGCGGTCGCGAACATCACCGCGATGCGCGACGAGAACGTGCTGGGCAACGTGTCCGCGCGCGGCCCGAAGTTGCGGTCGGCACTCGACTCGCTGATGAGCGCGCACCGCTGCGTCAAGGACGTGCGCGGCACCGGATTCTTCTACGCGATCGAATTGATGGCCGACAGCGACAGCGGCCGCGAGTTCACCGAGCAGGAGTCTCTGACGGTGTTGCGCAAGGTGCTTCCGGAGGCGTTCGCCCGCACGAAGGTGATCCTCCGCGGCGACGACCGCGGTGCCACGATGCTGATGATCTCGCCGCCACTCGTCGCCGACGACGAGGTGCTCTCGGAACTGCTCCACGGAATCGACAGCATGCTCACCGACATCGAAAAGGCAATCCAGCCGTAGGGAACGACAGTTCCCCGATTTTCCAGCGGGTGGCGGTCGTCGCGATCGACGACCGCCACCCCTCTTCGTAGTGATGGGAGAGCGAGGCCATGGCCCCGGGCGTCACCGCTGTACCACCCACCGACGCTGCACGACTGAATGATTCGTCGCTGATCGACCACTGGGTCGCGAGCCTGAGAGGGGAGAATCGCGTCGTCGGTCTCGCGGACGGAGAAGACGAACGCGCGATCCGTGCCGCCCACCATCTGCACCACAAATGTGTCGTCTCCCCGCGGCTGTTCGGGCGGCGGGACGTCATCCGGCGCATCGCCGAGGCCGCGGGTATCCCCCTGACCGAGGAACTCGTCGTCGACCTCGCCGAGGCGGCTGCCGACCCCGCGATCCGCGACGCCGTCGAATCGGGGTTCGCCAAATACCCCGACCGGGTCGAGTCGGCGCTGTCCGACCCGGTGTGCCTCGCCGCGGCGGCACTGCGCGCCGGAGTGGTCGACGCCTGCGTCGCGGGTGCGAGCAGGCCGACGTCCGACGTGCTACGGGCCGGGCTGCGCATCGTCGGCCTCGCGCCGGGTTCGAGCATCCTGTCGAGCTCGTTTCTGATGTTGCTGTCGGACGGCAGGCAGTTGACGTTCTCCGACTGCGCCGTCGTACCCGACCCCACGGTCGAGGAACTGGTCGACATCGCGCTGGCTGCCAGCGCCACCCACTTCCAGCTCACCGAGCAGACGCCGATCGCGGCGATGCTGTCGTTCAGCACCCAGGGCAGTGCCAGCCACCCGCGGGTGGAGAAGGTCCGCGAGGCCGCGGACCTGGTGCGCGTCCGGGACCCACAATTGCACGTGGACGGTGACCTGCAATTCGATGCCGCGCTGGTCGCCGAGATCGGCGCATCCAAGGCGCCCGGTTCGCGGGTCGCCGGCCGCGCCAATGTGCTGGTCTTCCCCAATCTCGACGCCGGCAACATCGGGTACAAAATTGCCCAGCGGCTCGGGGGTGCAATAGCCTTGGGTCCCATCCTGCAAGGCTTGGCCGCACCGTGGAACGACCTGTCCCGAGGATGCACCGGCAGTGACATCGAACTGATGGCTCTGGTGAGCGCAGTCCAATCCCTGGCCACCTGAACTTCACACCTGCACGGGAACGTGCCGCCCGATCGAGAAGGGAGTCGCGATGACGATGCTCCTCATCGGTGCCCTGTGCATCGGCATCGCGTCCGTCATCGGCGGCGCCACCGGGTTCGGGACGGCACTGATCGCGACACCGGTGATGTTGATGGTCGGATTCGCCGTTCCCGAAGTGGTATTCGTCAATCTGGTGGCAGGACTGATCACGCGGATCGGCGCGGCATATCAGTTGCGGGAACACATCAGCTGGGGGCGGGTGGCACTGCTCGGTGGCGGTAGCCTGCCCGGCGCCTGGCTGGGCGCGGTCACTCTCGGTCTGATGCCGGAGCAGTATCTGAAGCCGGCAGCGGGAGCCGTGGTGATGCTGTGCGGGCTCGCGATGGCACTGCCCACCCGCGGGGACGCCACGCGTGTGCCCTCCACGACCGCGCACGTCCTCACCGGATCGGTCGGTGGCTACCTCGGAACGACGACGTCGCTCAACGGACCGCCACCGGTTCTGTTGCTCATGCGAGCCCGGTTGCCACCGATGGCGTTCATTGCCGATCTCGCAGGCTATTTCATCGTCGCGAACGTCATGGCTCTCGCTGTCCTGTGGTTCCACGACGAGATCACGGAGTCGATGTTCTGGCCGCGCCTCCCGGTGTTCGTCATCGCCGCGCTGATCGGCAACGTCACCGGGCTCGCGATCGCCCGCCGACTGCCGCCGGGGGTGTTTCGTTCCGCGGTCATCGTGCTGGTGATCGCCGCCGGTGCGGCGACCTGCCTTCTCGGATGACAGCCGCTCAGGGCTCGGCACCGACCCGTCGGACCAGACGCACCAGTTCGCCCGCGGGACCGTCGAGCTGACGCGCGCCCCGCCACACGGCCCGCAGCACCCTGTCGAGCTCGAGGCCGTCGACGTCGATCACCTTCAGTTCTCCGGCGCCGACCTGCTCCGCCACCGCGAGGGTACTCATCACCGCGGGGCCGACTCCGGCCAGCACGCTGGTGCGAATCGCGGCGGCGCTGCCCAGCTCGAGAAGCGGTGCCGCCCGGTCGTATTCCTGTAATGCCACGTCGAGGGTGGTTCGCGTGCCGGATCCCGGCTCGCGGACCAGGAGCGGTGTCAGCGCCAACTCGGCGACGGACAGCGCCTTCCGTCGCCGCGCCCACGGGTGGGTGGGATGAACGACGACGACCAAGCGGTCACGCGCCACAGTGAGACTCTTCAACGGTCGCGGCACCGTCGGCGATTCGACGAACCCGACGTCGCAGATCCTGCTGTTGATCCGCTCGAACACCTGAGTCGAGTTGTGCACCTGCAGGTGAATGGTCACGTCGGAGTGCAAGCGGCGAAACTGCCCCAGCCATCCCGGCATCAGGTGTTCCGCGACCGTCATGCTCGCACCCACCGTCAACTCGGCGGCGCGTTCCGCGCGCAGTCCCTCGGCCACGTCGAGCAGCCGGCGCGTATCGGAGAGCACCCGGCGTGCCCAGTGCGCGATCACGGTTCCCTGCGGTGTCAGTATCGAGCCCGTCGGGCTGCGCTGCAGCAGTGTCATGCCGAACTGACGCTCGAGTTGCTTGATGGCGCGACTGGCATTCGGCTGCGCCATTCCGGCGAGTCTGGCGGCAGCGCTGAGGCTTCCGTGGTCGTCGACGCCGACGAGCAACTCGAGAACGGGGAACTCGGGCCATCTGCGGGGCATGCATCGAGTATATGACCCTGGCGCAAGACATATCACGTTGATATGTGTTCATGTCGAGATGACGGCTACCGGAGACGGCCGCGGTGACGGACCGTGAATCCATGAGTAGTCAACTGAGCGAGAAGTCCGAGGAACAGCGCGTCGAGAGCCCGGCAACGCTGCCGCGACTGCAGACCGCCACGGCCACTCTCCTGCCGGGTCTGGCGCTGTGCGCCGTCGCCACCGCCGTCGCCATGGGTTTCGGCCGGTTCCTTCCGACGGTGAGCCCGCTGCTCATCGCCATCGTGCTCGGCGCCGTGCTGTCGAACGTCGTGCACCTGCCCGAACGCCTGCGCCCGGGCCTGCAGTTCTCCGCCAAGAAGCTGTTGCGGGTGGGCATCGCCCTCCTCGGACTCCAGTTGATGCTGAGCGACATTCTCGGACTGGGCTGGGGCGTCATCGTCGTGGTGGTGTCGATCGTCTGTCTGGGCATCGTGGGAACGATGTTCGTGGGCAAGCTGCTCGGCCTCAGCTGGACCCAGCGACTGCTCATCGCCTGCGGATTCTCGATCTGCGGCGCGGCCGCGGTGGCAGCGGTGGACGGTGTCGTGGACGCCGACGAGGAAGAGGTGATCACCGCGGTCGCGCTCGTCGTCATCTTCGGCACGCTCATGATCCCGGCAATCCCACTGCTGTCGCGGGCGCTGGGACTCTCCGACACCGACGCCGGCCTGTGGGCGGGCGGATCCATCCACGAGGTCGCCCAGGTGGTCGCCGCGGGCGGCGCGATCGGCGGTGCCGCATTGGGCGTGGCCGCGGTGGTCAAACTCGCCCGCGTCCTCATGCTCGCCCCGGTCATGGCCGTCCTCAGCGTGCGCCAGCGCAGGCTCGCCGGCACCGACGCCGACGTGAAGCGGCCGCCGCTCGTCCCGCTCTTCGTCCTCGCCTTCCTCGCCTGCGTCGGCCTGCGGTCGTCCGGCCTGCTGCCCACGGGCCTGCTCGCCGAGGCCAAGATCGTGCAGACCGCCCTCCTCACCGCCGCGATGTTCGCCCTCGGCGCCGGCGTCCAGATCGCCACGATCAAGAAGGTCGGCGCACGACCCTTCGTGCTCGCAGGCATCTCCACCGTCTGGGTCGCGTCGATCGCCCTGGTCGGTGTCCTGCTCGCGGGGTGATACCGCTACCCACCCCCTTCGCCCCCGTCGCCTCCCCCGCCGCGACGAACGGGACGCTCGTTGCTTCGGATCGAACGAGCGTCCCGTTCGTTCGGCGGGGGCCGTCGTCCGGGGGCCTGGCAATCACAGTGCAGTTGCAGCGACCTGTTCCCGGCGCGTCAACACGAGCGGCGCGCCGTCGGTGATTGCGATGGTGTGCTCGCTGTGCGAGGTGCGCGATCCATCCGCGGAGCGGATGGTCCACCCGTCGGGGTCGTAGACGATCTTGTCCGTACCGGCGGCGAACCACGGTTCGAGGGCGAGGGTCAGCCCCGGGCGCATTGTGAGTCCTCGGCCCGCACGTCCTGTGTTCGATACGTGCGGATCTTCGTGCATGGTCCGCCCGAGCCCGTGACCACCGAATTCAGTGTTGACCGGGTACCCGTACTCGGCGGCGACCGCGCCGATCGCCGCAGACACATCGCCCAGCCGGTTGCCGGGTACCGCGGCGGCGATTCCGGCTGTCAGGGCCTTTTCGGTGGCTGCGATGAGGCGCTCGTCCTCGGGTCGTGGATTGCCGACGATGATGCTGCGGGCACAATCGGCGACCCACCCGTCGATGGAGACTGCGATGTCCATGGTCAGCAGGTCCCCGTCCTGCAGCACGTAGTCGTGCGGCAGGCCGTGGAGTACCGCGTCGTTGACCGACAGGCAGATGACGTTGCGGAACGGTCCGCGCCCGAATGACGGCGCATAGTCCCAGTAGCACGACGTGGCGCCGCGCTGGGCGATCAACTGCCGGGCTCGGTCTTCGAGCTCGAGCAGATTCACGCCCGGTTCGGCGCGGTGTTCGAGATCGTCGAGCAACTCGGCGATGAATGTGCCGGTGACGTCCATCGCGGCGACCTCGCGGGGTGTTTTCAGTTCCAGCACCAACTACTCCTCTTCGTACGCACAAATTCGGTATTAAAATACCACCCTAGACTGCGGGCTGGGATTTTCATACCGCTGCAGGGTTAGACTGCTCGCATGGTGCGTCTCCCTCTGACCCCGGAACAGCTGGCCGCAGGCAAGCGCCTCGGTCATCAGCTACGGCAGGCACGGGGTGATCGCACCCTCGCCGAGGTCGCGCAGGAGGCCGGGATCTCTCCGGAGACTCTTCGAAAGATCGAGACCGGGCGGATGGCGACACCCGCATTCACGACCGTCGCGGCCCTCGCCCGGGTTCTTCCCCTGTCGCTCGACGAGCTTGCCGATATCTGCCTTGCACACACCGACCTCCGGCAAACCGGGTAGCAATTCTCCAGCTCGAGCAGAGCTGCCCGCACACAGGATTCAGATCCGGGGCACGAGTCATGCGCAGCTTTCGGGTGCTGTGGCCGGATGCAAGTGATAGAAGTTCTAGCCATGATCCTCCCGAAGGTCCGAGACCCTCGCTTCGTCACGATCCGCCGCGGTGGGACCCTCACCGACTCGGATCATCAGCTTCTGGCCCTGTGGGCGGCATCGTGCGCGGAGCACGTCCTCAACCTGTTCGAGTCGGCTCGACCTGAGGACACACGACCGCGTGAGGCGATCGAGCATGCCCGCGCGTGGGTGCGTGGGGAGGTCGAGATGATGCAGGCCCGCGCAGCGGGAGGCCATGCGATGGGCGCGGCCAGAGACCTGCGCGGAGCGGCACGGCACGCTGCATACGCTGCGGGGCAGGCCGGAGCCGTCGCGCACGTTGCGGCGCACGAACTCGGTGCTGCCGCCTATGCGATCAAAGCCGCACGTGCTGCCGCGCCGGAGGATGAGGGCGAGGCAGCCGGACGACGTGAGTGCCGGTGGCAGCGTGACCAGCTCCCTGAGGCGATTCGCGAGCTCGTACTCGACGACCAGCGGTTGCGGAACGACATCTGCTGGTCGGTGTTCGACTGCTGAGGGCGCGTCGCGACGGCACCTGGTTTGTCCAGTGCTAGTCGATCATGAACCAGCCCCGGACCTGTGACTCGTGGTCGACGTATCGTTCGCCGGAGACGTCGACGACGACCTTGTCGATGGTGCCCCCGGTGAACGGGAACGGTGCGGTGTAGTCGGCGGTGACCGGGGAGGCGCTGTCGCGTCCCACACAGATACCGTCGCCGACGAGGCAGAACACGCCGGGCTGGGTGACGATCTCGCTGCTGGCCACCTGTTGGTCGTCGAGGTAGAGGTCGAGGGTGCCGGCGAATCCGGGCATGGTCGGGTCCTCGTTCTTGCCTTTCACGGTGAATTCGGCGGTGCACACGTGGGCGCCGGGGGTGAGGTCGCGGTCGGCGGCGACGTCCTCGATGCGGGTGCCGAGCCAGTTGAATGTGTAGCGGAGTCGGTGATCCTTGACGTAGAGGCTGTGTCCGCCGGCGACGCCGCCGTGCGCGTAGAGCACGCCCTCCGCGTCCGAGGTGTCCACGTGGACTCCGGCCGCGATGGTGTACGAGCGGCCGGTGATCGGTGCGCCCGCGCTTTCGGGGACGTCCGCGCAGTTCGGGTAGTAGACGTAGTGGTCGCGGGGCTTGGCGGGGTGTGGGCGGTCCGAGAGGACCTGTTCGAGGGCGTTGCGGTCATCGAGTGGGAGGCCGTTGAAGACGCCGGCGTAGTAGAACCAGAGTTCCTTCATCTCGGCGAGGCGTTGCGGTTCGGTGTCGGCGAGGTTGTGGGATTGGGCTCGGTCCTCGTCGAGATGGTAGAGCTCCCAGACGTCGTGGCCGAAGTTGCCCCAGCCGGAGATCGGCGGGTGCAGGGCACACGCGAGCCACCCGTCCTGGTACAGGGATCGCTGGCCGAGCATCGCGTAGAACTGCGTCTCCTTCCCCGGGGCGGTGGGGTCGGTCAGCGTCGCCGCGAAGCTCTCACCCTCGATCGGACTCTGCGTGTAGCCCTTGAGCACCGCGGGCGCGTCGATGTCGAGGAGTTCGTAGATGGTGGGCACGACGTCGACCGCGTGAATGTACTGGTGCAGCGGTTCGGGGCGGGGCGCCAGCTTCGCCGGCCAGGAGATCATGCACATGTCGGCGATGCCGCCCTCGTAGCCGGCCCACCGCTTCCAGTACGGTAACGGGGTGTCGAACGCCCAGGCCCATCCGGTGTTGTAGTGGTTGTACGAGGCGGGACCACCGAGTTCGTCGAGGTGCGGCAGTGTCACCTCGGTGGTGTCGGCGACTCCGTTGAAGAACCGCCATTCGTTGAACGACCCGTTCGGGCCGCCCTCGCCGCTTGCGCCGTTGTCGGAGATCACGACGAGCAGGGTGTTGTCGAGTTCGCCCGAGTCGGCGAGGAAGTCGATCACTCGGCCGAGCTGATCGTCGGCGTAGGAGATGAATCCGGCGAACACCTCGGCCATCCGGATGAACAGGCGCTGTTCGTCGGCGGTGAGTGAGTCCCACGGGCGGACGGTGTCGAGTATCGGCCAGAGCTGACCGTCCGGGCCGGTGGTGTTCGGCTCGCCGTGGGGATTGATCGGCGAGAGTTCGGTGTCCGCCGGCAACAAGCCCAGTTCCTTCTGGCGGGCCAGGATCTCGGCGCGGATGGCCTCGTAGCCCTGGTCGAACTTGCCCTTGTATTTGTCGGCCCATTCGGAGGGGACGTGGTGCGGGGCGTGCCCGGCCTGTGGGGCCAGGTACATGAAGAAGGGTTTGTCGGGGTCGACGGCCTTGGCGTCGCGGATGAACTCGATCGACTTGTCGGACAGGTCTTTTGAGAGGTGGTAGCCGTCCTCGGGGGTAGCGGGTGCCTCGATCGGGTGGTTGTCGTAGACGAGGTCGGGGTACCAGCTGTTGGACTCGCCGCCGAGGAAGCCGTAGAAGCGTTCGAAGCCGCGGCCGAGCGGCCACCGGCTCTTGACCGCCGACATGTTGCATTCCTCGCTCGGGGTCAGATGCCATTTGCCGACGCAGTAGGTGTTCCATCCGCGTTCGGCCAGTACCTCGGAGATGAATCCGTTCTCGAAGGGGATGTGGGTCGAGATGCCGGGGAACCCGGAGCTGAGTTCGGCGACCGTGGCCATCCCGTTGGAGGTGGCGTTGCGGCCGGTCAGCAGCGACGCACGGGTGGGCGAACACAGCGCCGTGGTGTGGAAATTCGAGTAGCGCACACCGGCGTCGGCGATGCGCCGCATTGTGGGGGTCTCGATGGGACCGCCGAAGACGTCCATGCTGCCGTAGCCCACGTCGTCCCACACAATGATCAACACGTTCGGGGCGCCCTCGGGGGCCGGGGTCGGCAGGTACGGCGACCAGTCCGCCACCGAGTCTCGAATGTCGACCGCGATCTTGCCCTTACGGTTCGTGGCCATGGTGGTGCTCCTCCGGTCGACGGCCCGCTGCGCACTTCTCGGCATGCGGGAACCCCACTTTTCAGCGTTCCCGGTGTGGTGTCGGGGCGTCTTCGCATCACAAGCACAAGCCGGGCGGGACTTATTCGCGCACGGTGCAGCAGAGCGCACCGCGGCCGCGGCGAGGTTCGGTGGCCCGCTGGCTTCCCGAACCCGAGTTCGGCCATGATGGACCCATGGCCGATACGCGCGGCGAGGCCCAATTCCGCCAGCTGCGGACGCCGCGGTCCGCGGCGGTCGCGGGCATCGTCTTCGGCGCGCTCTTCGCCACCAGCATCGTCCTGCTGGTCACGGCGATGCCGTCCACCGCTGCGACGCCCTGGGTGCGCGGTGGCTCGAAGATCACCACCGCCCTGTTCCTTGCCCCGATCGCGGGCATCGCGTTCTTGTGGTTCGTCGGTGTGCTCCGCGACCAGTTCGGCAACCTCGAGGACCGCTTCTTCTCGACCGTCTTCCTGGGTAGTGGGCTGCTGTTTCTCGCCATGACCTTTGTCTCGATGGCGCTCGCGGGCGCACTGCTCGCCGTTTCCCGGCACTCGTCGGATGTCGTCGAGACCGACATCGTCTTCTTCGGTCGGGAGGTGATGCTGCACATCAACAACGTCTACTCCGTGCGCATGGCCGCGGTGTTCATGATCTCCCTGGCCACGATGTGGTTGCGGACGAGGTTGATGCCGAAGCCGCTGGTGATCGGGACGTATCTGCTCGCTGTGGTGCTGCTGGTGGTTGTCAGCTTCAGCTTCTGGGTGGCGCTGGTCTTCCCGGCGTGGGTGCTGGTAGTCAGCGTGTACATCCTCGCCACCGAGCACCGACAACCTACTAGTCCGGGCTGAGACCTGCGGTGACAGCGCGGCGATTGGCCGACCTGGTTCACCGTCGTGCCGGCGGGCCGTACTTCGCGCCCCACTGCCGAGCGGCGCGATCGAAGCTCTCGGCTAGGTCATCGCGCTGTTTCTGATCCGCCGCGACCGACCGTGCGCACGCATCGAACCGCTCACACGCCGCCCCCGAAGACCGTCATTCGCCGACTCGGCGCAACGGGTTATCACCGCAGCTCTGGCCGACCTCGGGCTCGGAGTGCTTTGGTGGAACAAGGGAGAGACGAACCCGATCGATAGAGGAGCCGGTCATGGCCAAACCGTGCAGAGGCACCGGCCGGTTACGGCCGGGTACCTGATGACCAAAGCCCCCGCCGCTGATGCCTACCGTCATCGACGAATCCTGAACGCCGAACTCGCCCAGGTGCTGTACATCCTCGCCGGGCTGGGTCTGGGACTGACCGTGCCGAGAATTCGGCGTGGACCCGACCTGCCGGCCCAACAGGTGATCGGCATCCTGACCACGATCGGACTCGGCGTGCTCGGCCTGGTCGCCGTCATCTTTTCGCTAGGGATCCTGGTCGTACGGTGGGCGGCCTCGAACTACAGCCCACGCCTCACCGAATTCCGCGACACCCCGATCTTGCGGCAAACCTTTGCGTTCGCCCTCGGCGTGACCGTCTTCTGCATCTCGGCGGCCTTCACTATCGGCCCTCACCTCCGGGTCTCGATGGCCGTCCTGATCACCGCCATCGTTTTGCTGGTTCTGATGGCGGGCCTGCTTCGGACACTCCAAGTGACAGTGGCAACCTCCATTCAACTCTCGCCCGTCCTGAGTTCCATCGCCGCCCGCGGCCGCGACCTCCTCGACTCCGCGTACCCGGACGACGCCGGCACCACGGCGTCACCCGCGGCGCCCCTGCCCGTGCCTTGCACGACGGTTACCTGGGCGAATCCCACGACCGTGCTGCAAAGAATCCAGGTCGACCGCCTCGTCGGCGCCGCGCAGGCCGCGAATGCGGTCATCGTCCTGCGCGCAGCCCCTGGCATCACCCTGCAGTGCGGCGTGCCCGTGGCCGACATCCACGGACAGCTCCCCGCCTCGGTGGTCCTCGGCGGGCTGGTCGTCGGCAGCGAGCGGACGTTCGAACAAGACCCGCTGTTCGCGTTCCGGTTGCTGACCGACATCGCGCTACGCGCCCTGCGGCCCAATGACCCGGCAACCGCCGTCCAGGCCTTGGACTACCTCGAGGACCTGCTCGGCCGGGCCGCTGCAGCACCGACCGAACCCCGCCGCGTCACCGACGACGACAACGCTCTGCGCCTGGTGATCGCGCGACCGGGCTGGGACGAGTTCGTTCGGACCAGCCTCGACGACCTCATCACCTCGGCGGCGACCACGCCCAGTGTCCTGCTCCGCATCCAGAAACTGCTCGAACGCGTGCAGAGCCGGGCTCAGCCGGACCGCCACGAGGTGCTCACCCCGCGGCTGACCCGGGTGAACGCATACCTCGCCACACTCTTTCCCCCGCCCGCGTAAACGCCGTCGGGGCACAGTTCACCTCCGGGCGGGTTCCACTGCTTCCGGACTCCCGGCGGGGATATCGGCGAAGAACTGTGGGCTCGAATGGGTTTCGCCCCCAAGCGGGGGCTGCCGGAAGCTTCGCGCGAGCGACCATGAATCGGCGGCGGCCTGGAAGAACCCGAGGTGGGTAAGTCACGAGGCAAGGTGAGGACATCATGACTGCTCATCAGCTGAGGCCATAGGTCAGCTGATGACGGAGGCGCATCGGTTTCCGTGCGCCAGTTCATGGGACGGCAACGGCGAGATCGCCGCGGTGAACACCGTGTTCCTCGACGCCCGGTTGATCAAGACTGCGAGGGGTGTCGTTAGTGCATACCCGAGCGGCAAACATTTCGGCAACTGACGTCGATCGGGGCGCCGTCGGCTCGCGTTGTCGAAGGTGCCATCCGCCGCCGACTTGCATCCTGAGAGTCGAAGCAGCCTTGCACATACAACCAATTGGTTGTATGTTCTGAGTGTGTCAGAAACAGAAGAGGATCAGGCCGATGCCCTGTTCCACGCGCTGTCCGACAGAACGAGGCGCGACATCATGCGTCGCGTGCTGGCCGGCGAGCATTCCGTCTCGGCACTGGCAGCGAATTACGACATGAGTTTCGCTGCGGTACAGAAGCACGTCGCCGTCCTCCAGAAATCCGGCTTACTCGTCAAACGACGCAGCGGCCGTGAACAACTCGCCACGGGCGATGTGGAAGCAGTCCGCGCGGTGTCGTCCATGCTGGCCGAGCTGGAACAGGTCTGGCGTGGGCGTATCGCACGCATCGACGAACTGATCGCAACGTAACTCCAACGGAAGGAATGAACGATGCCTGTCACCAATGTCAGCCACGACATCGATGCACTGACTTTGACCATCACCGCCGAGTTCGCCGCCCCCCGAGCGCGGATCTGGCAGATCTATGCCGATCCTCGCCAGCTCGAAAAGATCTGGGGTCCACCGACGTACCCGGCGACAGTGGTCGACCATGAGTTCGCCCCCGGCGGTCGGGTCACCTACTACATGACCGGGCCCGAGGGCGACAAGCATGCGGGTTTTTGGAACATCATCTCCGTCGACGAGCCGACCGGCTTCACCTTCACCGACGGGTTCGCCGACGCGGATTTCACCCCGATCGAATCGATGCCCGTGTCCACCAACGAGTTCTCCTTCCAGGAAAGGGACGGCAGCACCATCGCCACCTACGTCAGCACCTACGCAACCGCCGAAGGTCTCCAGCAGGTGCTCGACATGGGCGTGGTCGAGGGTGCCTCGCAGGCGATCGGCCAGATTGACGACCTCATCAAGGGTTGAGCCTGCCGGTTCACCGCACAGGGCGATCTCGCCGCCTCGCCCTCCACGCGCGAGGCGGCGAGCCGGCACGAAGGGCGCGACACTCCTGTTGCGACCATGCGTCGTAGGCCTGCACGACGCTGTGGTCAGTCCGGCGGCGATGAGTTTCGCAGTGGTTGCCAGTCTGTACCTACACCGATCGACAACCGTACTCGAGGAGAACGACATGACCGCGACCTACACCTTCGACGTCTTTTCCAGCCTCGACGGCTACGGCGCCGCCAGTGCCGACTGGACCGGCTACTGGGGTAAGCAAGGCCCCGAGTTGCTCGACCATCGTCTTGACCTGTACGGCGCGGAGCAGCGGATGGTCTTCGGAGCCAACACGTATCGGGTATTCGCGCAGATGCTGGCCTCGAGCACCGAGGAATCCGACGTGCGCGATCCATGGGTCACTCGGATGAGGAGCCTGCCGGCAACGGTGGTGTCGACGACACTGGAAGGACCCCTCGACTGGCCGGACGCGACCGTCGTGAGCGGTGACGCCGTCGACGTCGTCGCCCGGCTCAAGGAGGAGTCCGAGGTACCGTTGCGCTCGCACGGCAGCCTGTCGATGAATCGGGCGCTGATGGCCGCCGGCCTGGTGGACCGCGTGCAGGTGACGCTCTTTCCTGTCATCACCGCTCGGACCGGGCTGGACCCGATCTTCCGGGGTGGGGCCGACTTCGACCTGGAGCTGCTCGAGAACCGGACGCTCGACGGTCACATCCAAGAGCTCATCTACCGGCCCACCCTCCATTGACCTGTACTCACCTGCACGGGGCCGGGTAACCGTGCCACACCGTCATCCCCCGGTTCGCTCGACCAGCTCCTGCAGGAATCGTGGAAGTCGGCCGGCGCCGAAGTCGTAGTAGCGCACCCAGTGCGGTGTGATCGCGATACGCGCCATCTGGTCGTACAGCTCGCGACAGTTCTGCTCGAACGGGGCCGCCGACTCGGCGTCCATCGCCTTCCTGGCGCTGGCCAGGTATTCCTCGGTCACCCCGTCGACGATCCGGATACTCGCCCGTCCGCGAATCGACAGGGCTCGGGCTTCGCCGGGCGTGTCGCCGCTGTCGATCGTCAGGGCAACGTCCGGGCGGGCTGACAGCGCCGCGACCTTGGGTGCGGTCGCGGCGGTGGAGACCACGACCTGGTCGCCAGTCCAGTAGAAGCCGATCGGGATCACCCGCGGGGTTGCGTCCGTTGCGAGGTACGCCAGGCGGGCCATCGAGCTGCACTCGAGCAGCTGCTGCGCGCCGGTGCCGGCGAGTTCGTCGTCGATCTCGTGCCGCTCCATGTGTATTCGCCTTCCGTCGTGGCGCGACCCTCATGGCCGCGCTCACGTCGGGGACGGCGCCGACCGCGGGTTCTCGACATCGAGCGGTGGAGGAATTCGCATCGCATTCGGGCCGCGCCGTTCAGCACCATCCCCTTCCCTCACCAAGGCACGCCGACGGCGGATCGGGTAAGCACGCCGTCTCGATCAGGTCGAGCGGGACGTCTTCGGTGACCGGCGGCAGGAACGGCGCGCCGCCACCGACGACGACCGGATTGCGGAATATGCGCAGCTCGTCGACGAGGCCGAGCTCGATAACTCGACCCTGATACCCACCCCCGTCTACCCACCCCCGTCGCGACGAACGGGACGCTCGTTGCGTCAGATCGAACGAGCGTCCCGTTCGTCCGGTCGGTCGGCCGCGGGTGCAGGGTGCCCAGGCAAATTTTGATCAAGGCTTTCATTATTTTGTGATCCGGGTTACTGTGGCCACCATCAATCAAACCTTTGATTAGTTAGGTGGATCGCATGAGCCCCACAAGTTTCGCTTCGTCGGCCGACCTCGGTGAGAAGGAGCAGACCCTCGAGGTCCTCGCCGACGGCGTGTACGCCCTCACCGCCGAGGGGGATCCCAACATCGGCGCCATCGAGGGCGAGGACTTCGTCGTCTGCTTCGAGGCGCTCGCCACCCCGGTGGCCGCCCAGGACTGGTTGCGCAAGCTGCGCGAGCACACCGACAAGCCGGTCCGGTACCTGGTGCTCTCGCACTACCACGCCGTCCGCGTGCTCGGTGCGTCCGCGTTCGACGCCGAGACCATCGTGTCGCACGAGACCACCCGCGCCCTCATCGAGGAGCGTGGAAAGGAAGACTGGGCAAGCGAATTCGGACGCATGCCGCGGCTGGCCAAGGCCGCCGACTCGGTGCCCGGACTGACGTGGCCCACCCTGACGTTCGCCGACAAACTCACCATCGACCTCGGCGGCGGACGCGGCGACCTCGTGCTCCAGCACTTCGGCCGCGGACACACCGAGGGCGACATCACCGCGTGGCTGCCGAAGCAGAAGATCCTCTTCGCCGGCGACCTCGTCGAGGCGCAGGCCGCGCTCTACACCGGCGACGCCTTCCACCGCGACTGGTCCACCGGCACCCTCGACCGGATCAAGGCGCTCGGCGCGGAGGTCCTGATCGGCGGACGCGGCGCCGTCTCCCACGGGCGGGAGGCCGTCGACGCCGCCATCGAGCAGACCCGCCACTTCATCGAGGTCATGTTGGCCGAGGTCGGGGCGGTGCAGCAGCGCGGCGGCACCCTGAAGGAAGCGTTCGAAGCCACCCACGCCGCACTGAACGAGCAGTACGGGCACTGGCCGATCTTCGAACACTGCCTCCCGTTCGACGTCTCCCGCGTGTGGGACGAGCTGTCGGGCATCGAACGGCCCGTCATCTGGACCGCCGAGCGTGACCGCGAGGTCTGGGACCAGTTGCAGGGCTGAAGTCCGTCACCGTTTCACACTGACAAGGCGAGGATCATGGGAAGACGACACACCCGCGGCGGCACGGTCACCGTCGTCGGCAACGGCCCGGTGGGGCAGACGACGGCGTTGCTGCTGGCACGCTGGGGCATCCCGGTCACGTTGCTCGACGCACGGGCCGAACGCGACCCGATCGGATCGAAGGCGATCTGCCAGCAGCGGGACGTCCTCGAGGTGTGGGACGCGATCGGCGTCGGCAGGCAGCTGGCCGACGAGGGCGTGACGTGGGGGTGCGCCCGCACGTTCCACCGCGACCACGAACTGTTCGCGCAGACGTTCGTCGACCGCGGCATCTCGTCGTTCCCGCCGTTCGTCAACATCTCCCAGGCGCGGACCGAGGAACTGCTCGACGAGCGGATCGCGGCCACGTCGTCGATCGATGTCCGGTGGGGATACGAGGCCACGTCGGTCGATCAGGACGAGACCGGCGTGACCATCACCTGCCGCACACGCTCCGGGGAGGAGGCCGTCACCTCGGACTACGCGGCGGTGGCCGTGGGGTCGCGGGGCAGTGCGATCCGGCGGCAGCTGGGCGTCACGTTCGACGGTCGCTCGTTCGACGACAAGTTCCTGATCTGCGACATCGCCGCCGACATTCCGGGCTGGGCCGACGAACGCCGCTTCTACTTCGACCCGGAGTGGAACCCGGGCAGGCAGGTGCTCATCCACCCGTGCCCGGACTCGACGTTCCGCATCGACTGGCAGGTGCCCGGCGAGTACGACCTCGAGGCCGAGGAGAAGTCGGGTGCACTGGACGCGCGGATCCGGAAGATCATCGGCGACACCGACTACCGGATCGTGTGGAAATCGGTGTACCGCTTCCACTCCCGGGTCGCGAATCGGATGCGCGTCGACCGGGTGCTACTGGCCGGCGACGCCGCGCACATCGTGTCACCGTTCGGGGCGCGCGGCCTGAATTCCGGTGTCGCCGACGCCGAGAACGCGGCGTGGAAGCTCGCATTCGTCCTGCGCGGCTGGGCCGACGAGTCGCTGCTCGAGACGTACCACACCGAGCGGCACGCGGCGGCCGTCGAGAACATCGCGGTCACCACGGCGACGATGGATTTCCTCGTGCCGCAGTCCGAGGGCCAGCACCGGCACCGGCGCGACGTGCTCACCGCGGCGGTCACCGACCCGCAGGCCCGGGTGAAGGTCGACAGCGGTCGCCTCGCCGAGCCGTTCTGGTACATCGAATCACCTTTGACCACAATCGATCCGGAACGGCCGTTCGCCGGGCGCCCCGAGCGTGGCTGCACCCCAGCCGCGGCGCCGGGAATCCTCGTGCCCGACACCCCGGTGACGCTGCGCGGTGGTGCCGGCACCCGGCTCCGCGACATCGCCCGGTGCGGAACCCTTCTCCTGCTCGGTGACGGTGTGGACGTCGACGAGATCCGCAGCGCGGCCCTCGGCGCGGTGCACACACCGATCCGCCTCGTCCGGCTGTCGGAGATCGACAGCACCGGCGTCCTCACCGCCGCGTTGGACGCGAAGCCCGGCGAGGTGTGGGTCATCCGCCCCGACGCCTACATCGCGGCGGTCACCCACACGGTCGACGGGCTGGTGTCCGCGCTGCACCGGATCACCGAACCCGTCTTCGCCGCAATGGAATCCCTCGTGAATCCAGATCGAGTCGTCGCAGCAGCTCCTCAGTAGCTCGGCGGCGACATCATCCAGAGCGCAACGGCGGGGTTGCCGTCGATCTCCCGGGCGCGGTGCGGGCGGGAGCTCGAGTACGCGACGCTGTCGAGTGCGTTGAGCACGTCGGTGTGCTCACCGATGGTGACCTCGATGCGGCCGGAGATGACGAGCAGAACTTCTTCGGAGTCGCCGTGTGCGTACAGCTCGTCGCCGGTGGTCCCGTACGGGTCGAACTCCCCGATGAACGATTCGAGCTGGCGATGGGTCGTCGGGGTGATGCGGACCTTGCGCGCGTTGGTGCCGAAGGCATTGAAATGGGCGGTGCGGTACCGGTGCACGGCGGTGGAGGATGCCTCGGTGAACAGCTCACCGACGTTCATCTGCAGGGTGGCGCAGATCCTCTGCAGGGTCGCGATGCTGGCCGTGTTGCGGTCCCGTTCGAGCTGGCTGAGAAACCCCTCACTGACCTCGGCTTTTGCAGCGACCTCGGCCAGCGTCAATCGCAGCGCGCGTCGTCGTGAGCGCAGCCGCGCACCCAGTGAGTGGGGATCGACCGCTGGGGAACCGTCGTCCGTCGATGCACTTGACATACCTCAGAAAGTACATCAGCCTTTGGTTGTGATCAAGATAACTTGATCTTAGGTAAAGAAAAATTGACCGGGGAGTCTCTCCATGCGAAACGGCCACCTTTCCCACTGGATGTCGCGAGATGATCTCGACACTCCGGCGACAGTCCCCTTGGACCGCGACCAAGAAGTCGATGTCGCGATCGTGGGCGGTGGACTCTCCGGTTTGTGGACCGCGTGGGCACTGACTCAGGCCGACCCCACACTGTCCGTCGCCGTGCTCGAAGCCGAGCGCCTCGGATTCGGAGCCTCCGGACGCAACGGCGGCTGGTTGTCGGCCAAACCCGTTGGAATCCGCGATGTTCTGGCACGTGAACACGGCGGTCGTGCCGGAGTCCTCGAGATCGAACAGCGACTGGAAGAATCCATACACGACGTCGTCGACGTGCTCGGCGCCCAGAACATCGACGCCCGCCACGGCGGCTGGATGCAGGTGGCCCGCTCGGCCAGCGAGCAGAACCGAATCGAAAGCTACCTTGCCAAGAGCCGTAGCTGGGGCATCGACGAAGGACACCTTCGCCTCCTCACCGCCGCAGAGGCGAGTGAGCGGGTGAATATCGCGGGTGTGACGGGCGCCCTGTACTCACCGGACAACTACTGCGTGGATCCCGTCAAGATGTTGCTCACTCTGGCGCGGACCGTTCAACGGGCCGGGGTGCGCATCTACACCTCGTCGCGCGTGGACACGATCGAGCCCGGCCGACTCTCCGTCGGCGCTCACACCGTGCGGGCACGTCGGCATGTCGTGGTCGCCACCGAAGGCTATTCCTCTCGCCAGCGGGGACAGCGCCGACGGATGCTCCCCCTCAACAGCGCGATGCTCGTGACCGATCAGCTCACCGACGATCAGTGGGAGCAGATCGGCTGGGCGCACGGTGACGGAGTGTCGGGTGCAGCCCACACGTACTTCTACGGCCAGCGAACGCCCGATGGGCGCATCGCGATCGGCGGCCGCGGCAAGCCGTACCGATTCGCCTCCGGCTTCGACCGTGACGGTGAAGTCGACCAGCACACCATCGCTGCACTGACCAACCTCCTGGCGAACCTGTTCCCGCACGTCCCCCTCGCTCCGGCCCACGCGTGGTGCGGCGTACTCGGGGTGTCCCGCGACTGGTCGCCGTTCATCGACAACGACCCCAGCAGCAAGATCCTGCGCGTGGGTGGCTACGCCGGCCAGGGGCTGACAGCCGCCCATCTCGCCGGCCGCATCGCTTCCGACCTGATCCTGCAGGGCGATACCAAGCTCTCCACACTGCCCTGGGTTCGCCAGATGCCCAGACGTTGGGAACCCGAACCGCTTCGGTGGATCGGCGCACACGGCCTTTATCGCGTCTACTCGATCGCCGACATTCTCGAGGCCCGGTCGGCCCGCCCTCGAACCTCCCGACTCGCGCTGCTGGCCGACAAGATCGCCGGGCGCTGATCTCTCGCCACCAGCACGCGCTCAGCGCCGAGGCGCCGGTGCGCACTTCACCCCCTTCCCCGAACACAGGGAGAGACATGACCGAGATCGACAAGAGCGTCGCAACCGAGGACCGCCCCACGGTGGAGCGGAAGAGGTCCGAGTCGCTCGGGCAACCCAAGGGTCTATGGAACCTGGCGTTCACCGAACTCTGGGAGCGTTTCAGCTTTTACGGCTTGCAGGGAGTTCTCAGCTTCTATCTGTTGTACTCACTCAGCGACGGCGGCCTCGAACTTGCGCCGGCGACCGCGGTCAGCATCGTCGGAGCCTACGGCGGCTCGGTGTACCTGTCTCAGATCCTCGGCGCATGGATCGCCGATCGGCTGATCGCGCCACGCAGAATGGTCCTCTACGGCGCCGTCATCATCACCGCCGGGCACCTGGCACTCGCGGTCCTCGACGGCCTCGGGGGTTTGGCTGTCGGGCTCGCGCTGATCGTTCTGGGCACGGGCGCTTTGAAGACGAACATCACGTCGATAGTGGGCATGCTCTATGCGAACAATCGCGCCGCACGCGACGCCGGTTTCTCGTACTTTTACATGGCCATCAACACCGGTTCCGCAGTCGGACCGCTGCTCACCGGATTCACTCAGAGCCGATGGGGATTCCACGCAGCCTTCGGCCTCGCCGCCATCGGGATGGTTGGCGCGCTCATCCAGTACTCGTGGAAGATGCGCGACCTTCCCGCCGAGGCCGGTGTCGTCAAGAATCCCATCGCTCGCACGCGCCTGCCCTACGCGTTCGCCGCCGTCGCTGCCGTGACTGCGTTCGTGGTCGCCCTCTGGCAGCTCGGGCTCGTAGACAACACCAACCTTTCGCAATTCGTCGGGGTCGTCATCCTCGTCGCCGCGATCATCTATTTCACCGTGATCCTGCGTTCGCGGAACGTGACACCGGCGGAGAAGCGTCGTATGAGGGGCTTCATCCCGCTGTGGATCGCAAGCCTGCTGTACTTCGGATTCCTGTTCCAGAAGTTCACCACCATCTCGGTGTTCATCAAGGATCGGGTTGATCTCGACGTCGGTGGCCGGCAGGTCCCCGCCCCCTGGCTGACCACCATCAGTCCGGTCTCCGCGGTCCTGCTCACCCCTCTCGTCGCCATGTTGTGGACGAAGCTCGGCACTCGCCAACCGACTACGTCCGCGAAGTTCGCCATCGGCCTGACCATGGTCGGCTGCGCCTACCTACTGCTGTTGCTCTCGCAATTCTTTCCTGACAAGACCGTGCCACCGCTGCTGGTTCTCGTCAGCATGGCCATTGCCGGTTCATCCGAAATCTTCGTCGGCCCGGTCGGACTCGCACTGGCAACGCGCATCGCACCCGATCGGTTCAAGGCGCAGAGCGTGGCACTGCTCTTCCTGACCCTCGCCGGTGGATCAACGCTCTCCGGCCTACTCGGCGGACTGTTCACCACAATCTCCCCGGGAACCTTCTTTCTCCTCGTCGGTTCCGGGGCCGTCCTACTGGGAGCAGTACTGCTCGCCGTCTCGCGCAACATCGAAGCACTGACCGACAGCAGATAGTGAGGGCACTGGCACGGTCGACGTAGACCGCGGTCAGTTCCGGCTCAGCCGTGCGGGATCCAGATCCAGTCTTCGCAGCAGCTGGGCGTTGAGGGCGACGACGATGGTGGAGACGGACATCAGGATCGCCGCCACGGCGGGTGAGATCGCGACCCCGGCGAACGCGAGGACCCCGGCGGCCAGAGGGACGGCAATGACGTTGTATCCGGTGGCCCACACCAGGTTCTGCCACATCTTGCGGTAGCTCGCCTGCGACAGGTCGATGATCGAGAGGACGGCGCGGGGGTCGTCGGCGGCGAGGACGACACCGGCCGATTCGATGGCGACGTCCGTGCCGGCGCCGATCGCGACGCCGACGTCCGCGCGGGCGAGTGCGGGCGCGTCGTTGACGCCGTCGCCGACCATCGCCACCCGGTGACCGCGCGCCTGGAGTGCGGCCACCTCGGCGTCCTTGTTCTCCGGGAGCACGTCGGCGAACGCTTCGTCGATCCCGAGATCGGTGGCGACGGCGTCGGCGACCTGGCGGGCGTCGCCGGTGATCATCGCGACCTTCACACCGCGCTCGTGCAGGGCGTCGATCGCCTGCCGCGACTCCTCTCGGACGGCGTCCTCGAGCGCCACCGCGCCGAGCACCCGCCCGTCGCGGACCAGGTGGAGGACGGAGGCGCCGCGCTCGACCCACCGTTTCGTCTGCGCCGCAACGTCACCGGGGACCGTCATGTTCAGTTCGGCGAGCATCGCCGGTCCGCCGACGGCCACTTCCATGCCGTCGACGTTCGCACGCACCCCGCGTCCGGGCAGTGACCGGAAGTCGGACGCGGTGCGCCGCTCGTCCGCGGGCACGTTCGCGGCCGCCTCGGCGACGATGGCCCGCGCGACCGGGTGCTCGCTGTCGGCCTCCACGGCGGCGGCGAGCGCGAGCAGTTCGGTCTCGGTGACGCCCGCGGTGGTGACCACCCCGGTGATGGCGTGCCTGCCCTGGGTCAGTGTGCCGGTCTTGTCGAACAGGACGACGTCGACGTTGCGCATGCGTTCGAGCGCCAGCCGGTCCTTCACGAGGACACCGGCCTTCGCGGCGCGTTCGGTGGAAATAGCGATCACGAGGGGTATCGCCAGGCCGAGCGCGTGCGGGCAGGCGATCACCAGAACGGTGACGGTCCGCACCACGGCCTCGTCCACGTTGCCGAGCAGCGACCACACCACGAACGTGAGAAGCCCTGCGATCGAGGCGAAGTAGAACAGGAACGCCGCGGCGCGGTCCGCGAGGGCCTGTGCCCGGGACGAGGAGGACTGCGCGTCGGCGACCAGTCGCTGGATGCCGGCGAGGGCGGTGTCCTCCCCCACCGCGCCCACCTGGATGCGCAGCGCGCTGTCGGTGGCGACGGTGCCGGCCACCACGGTGTCGCCGACCGACCGTGGGACAGGGTTGGACTCGCCGGTGATCATCGATTCGTCGACCTCCGCACGGCCGTCCTCGACGGTGCCGTCGGCGGGGATGCGGCCACCGGCCCGCACCAGCACCAGGTCGCCGGTGGCGAGTTCGGAGACGGGCACTTCGGTGACGCCGTCGTCGGTGACCCTGTCGGCGGTGTCCGGCAGCAGCGCGGCGAGCGCGTCGAGGGCACCGGACGCCGACCCCAGCGCCCGCATCTCGAGCCAGTGTCCGAGCAGCATGATGACGATGAGAAGCGCCAGCTCCCACCAGAAGTCGAGGTTGAATCCGCCGATCTGCAGGGTCGTCACCCACGACGCGAGGAACGCGACCGTGATCGCCATGCCGATCAGCAGCATCATGCCGGGCCGCCGCGACTTCAGTTCACTCCACGCGCCGGTGAGGAACGGCGCACCGCCGTAGAAGAAGATCGCGGTGCCGACCACCGGCGGAATCCACGACGCACCGGGGAAGTCGGGGACGGTGTAGCCGAGGAGGTCGGCGAACATGTGGCTGAACACCACCACCGGCACCGACAGCGCGAGGCTGATCCAGAATTTCTGCCGGAACACCTCACCGTGCGCCCCGTGACCGGCGTGCCGATCCGTGTGGTCACCGTGTGCGTCGTGCCCGGCGTGTCCGGTGTGCCGGACCTGTTCCACTTCCTGCTGCTGATGATCGTGAGACATGCCTGCTCCCTCGGAAGCTGCTCTCGTGGTCTGGTTTCAGGAACGCACCAGTCGTGCGATGGCGTCGGTGGCTTCCTTGATCTTCGCGTCGGCCTCGGTGCCGCCGGCGACGGCGGCGTCGACGACGCAGTGGCTGATGTGGTCTTCGAGCAGACCCAGCGCCACGGCCTGCAGCGCCTTGGTCATCGCGGAGACCTGGGTGAGGATGTCGATGCAGTACTTCTCGTCCTCGACCATCCGTTGCAGACCCCGCGCCTGGCCCTCGATGCGGCGCAGGCGCTTGAGGTAGTCGTCCTTGGCGCTGATGTACCCGTGGCCGTTCGTGTGGTCGTGGTCGGTGGTCGGTTGCTCGGTCATTGTGATTCCCCTCGGGTGGGAGTGGTCAGGGGCTGGAAGCGGCGCAGTCGCAGGCTGTTGCTCACGACGAACACCGATGAGAATGCCATGGCGGCACCGGCCAGCATGGGGTTGAGCAGGCCCGCCGCCGCCAGTGGCAACGCCGCGACGTTGTAGGCGAAGGCCCAGAACAGGTTGCCCTTGATCGTGCTCAACGTCTTGCGCGACAACCGGATCGCGTCGGCCGCGGCCCGGAGGTCGCCGCGTACCAGCGTGAGGTCGCTGGCCTCGATGGCCACGTCCGTGCCGGTTCCCATGGCGAGACCGAGGTCGGCCTGAGCGAGGGCGGCGGCGTCGTTGACCCCGTCGCCGACCATCGCGACCACCTTGCCCTCGGCCTGCAGACGCTTGATCACGTCGACCTTGTCCTGAGGCAGCACCTCGGCGACGACGTCGCCGATACCGACCTGGGCGGCGATCGCCCGGGCTGCGGAATTGTTGTCGCCGGTGAGCATGATCGGGGTGAGGCCCAGTTCGCGGAACTGCGACACTGCCTCGCGCGACGTCGGCTTCACGGTGTCGGCGACCACGAGCACGCCGCGCGCCTGGCCGTCCCAGCCGATACCGACGGCGGTCTTGCCCTCCGACTCCGCCGCGTCGACGGCGCGCTGGAGTTCCGTGGTGAGGTGCAGCGACCAGTCGCGGAGCAGTTTCGCGCGGCCGATGACCACCGCGTGTCCGTCGATCATGCCCTGGACGCCGAGTCCCGCGATGTTGGTGAACTGTTCGACGTCGGGCAGCGTCGTCAACCGGTCCCGTGCCGCGCGGGTGATCGCCCGTGCGATGGGATGCTCGGACGCGTCCTCGAGGGCGCCGGCGAACCGCAGAACCTGCTCCGCGTCCTGGCCGTCCGCGGCGACGACGTCGTGCAGCGACATGGTGCCGGTGGTGACGGTGCCGGTCTTGTCGACGACCACGGTGTCGACTCGCCGCGTCGATTCCAGAACTTCGGGTCCCTTGATCAGGATGCCCAGCTGGGCCCCGCGTCCCGTACCCACCATGAGTGCGGTCGGGGTGGCGAGTCCGAGCGCACACGGGCACGCGATGATCAGGACGGCGACCGCGGCGGTGAACGCGGCGGCGACCGAACCGCCGGTGCCGATCCAGAAACCGAGGGTCGCGACCGACAACGCGATCACGATGGGGACGAAGATGCCGGAGATCCGGTCGGCCAGGCGTTGCACCTCGGCCTTGCCTGTCTGCGCGTCCTCGACCATCCACGCCATCTGCGCGAGCTGCGTGTCGGCTCCGATCCGGCTGGCGCGAACCACGATTCGGCCGCCGACGTTGACCGTCGCACCCGCCACCTCGGCGTCCGGTGACACCTCGACCGGCACGGATTCACCGGTCAGCATCGACGCGTCCACCGCCGACGAACCTTCGACGACGACGCCGTCGGTGGCGATCTTCTCGCCCGGCCGGACCACGAAGAGGTCGCCGACCTCGAGCTGGTCGATGCCGATCAGCTGTTCGGTGCCGTCACGCAGCACCGAAACCTCTTTGGCGCCCAGTTCGAGCAGCGCCCGCAGTGCCGCTCCCGCCCGCCGTTTGGCGCGGGCCTCGAAGAAGCGGCCGGCGAGGATGAACGTGGTGACGCCGGCGGCGGCCTCCAGATAGATGTTGCCGGTGCCGTCGACCCGCGCGATCGTGAGCTCGAACGGGTGCGTCATCCCCGGCATGCCTGCGGTGCCCCAGAACAGGGCGTACAGCGACCAGCCGAACGCGGCCAGCGTGCCCATCGACACCAGGGTGTCCATGGTCGCGGTGCCGTGCCGCAGGTTTGTCCAGGCGGCCTTGTGGAACGGCCAAGCACCCCAGACCACGACCGGGGCCGCGAGGGTGAGCGAGAGCCACTGCCAGTTCGTGAATTGCAGCGCCGGGATCATCGCCATCGCGATGACGGGGACCGTCAGCACCGCCGACACGAGCAGCCGCTGTCGCAGTTCCGCCGCCGGGTCCTCTTCCTCCGGGGCCGGGGGCTTCACCTCGGGCAGTCGCGCCGTGTATCCGGCCTGCTCGACCGTGGCGACGAGGTCTTCGGGCGAGACGTCGGCGGCGTCGTAATGGACGCGGGCCTTCTCCGTCGCGTAGTTGACGGTCGCGGTGACGCCGTCCAGTTTGTTCAGCTTGCGCTCGATGCGGTTGGCGCACGACGCGCAGGTCATTCCGCCGATGGCCAGTTCGATCTGGGAATCGGGCGGTGCCGCGATGTCGGTCGAGGGGGTCATCACTTCTCCTCCGGTCCGGCGGTGGCGGTGAACTCCGCGGTGTGGACGGCACCGGCGTGCTGGAAGTCCAGGAACAGCCGGTAGTCGCCCGGACTGGGCGCGGTGACGGCGAAGTCGATCCCGGGGCCCGCCGCGGTGACGCCGTCGCCGGGATGTCCGTCCGGGTGCACGTGCAGGTATCCGAGGTCGGTGGTGCGCAGCGCCACCAGGTGACCGTATGCGCCGAGGTACGGCTGCAGATCGGTGACGGGCTGACCGTCGCGGCTCACCGAGAGCGTCACGTTCGACGTCTCCCCCGGCCGCAGCGCGCCGTCGAGCGTGACGGTGTACCCGTCCACGGTGGCGGTCGCTGCGGGGGCGGGCAGTTCCTGTGGGTCGTAGGTGCCCGCCACGCGCAGGTCCGTGCCCAGGGTGACGCCTTCCCCGCCTGCCGGGGTGAAGTCCGCGAACACGCGGTAGTCGCCGCCGCGGGTGAGGTCGAGGGGGACGCTCCACGTTCCGGTCGCGTCGAGCGTCGGGTGGACGTGCTGGAACCTGGCGAGATCCCGGCGCACGACGATCAGGTGCAGCAGTTTCTCGTGCTCCACGGTGTAGTCCGTCACGGGTACCCCCGAGTGGTTCGTGATCCGGAACTGCACCGGGACCGCGGCACCGGCGGTGACGTGGTCGGATGCCAGTTCGAGGGTGTAGCCGTCGGCAGTGGGCGTCAGTCCGCCCGGGGTCGCGTCGGCGACGGCGTCGTGGCTCGAGGTGTCATGGCCTGTCGCGCCGTGTCCGTCGTCCTCGGCCGTGTGCGCGGCGGGCTCGGCGACGTCCGGGCCGGCAACCGACCCGAGAGCGAGCGCGGCGCCGAAGATCACGACGAGGCCGACGGTGAATCCGGCGAACTTGCCGGTTGCGTTCATGGTGGGGCTCCTGTGGTGGAGTGGCTGCGCTGGAGATACCGGCTCAGCCGGCGACGGAATATCCGGCTTCTTCGACCGCACCCGCGACGGCACTCGGATCGAGGTCCGCGGTGCTGTCGATGACGACCTTGCCGGTGGCCAGGTCGACGTCCACGGAGGTGACGCCGGGGAGGGCGCTGATCTCCTCGGTAACCGAGGACACGCAGTGGTTGCAGGTCATGCCGGTCACGGTGACGCTCGAGGTGCTCACAGTTCTGCCTCTCTTCGGGATGTCGATGCTGTATTCGATAACTACCATACCCCCCTACCGTATTCCCGCAAGTGTGTGCCGAGTCCCGCGTTCCTCTCACACACACGCCCGGAAAAGTGATTGAGTGAGGTACCGCATCTCACCCCACTGGGAAACGGAGCCTGGCAATGTCGATGGACAAGTTGCGCAGCCAAATGCTGCGCCGCAAACCCCTCACCGAGGTCGAGGACGACACTCCGCCCGACGAACGGCTGACCAAATCGCTCGGCCTGTGGCAACTCACCGCGATCGGCGTCGGCGGCATCATCGGCGCCGGCGTCTTCTCACTCGCCGGTTCGGTCGCGCATTCCGTCACCGGTCCGGCCGTGCTGATCTCCTTCCTGATCGCCGGTGTCGCCAGCGCCGCGGCCGCACTGTGTTACGCCGAGTTCGCCGGAATGATCCCCAAGGCCGGATCGGCCTACACCTACGGTTACGTGGCGCTCGGCGAGATCGTGGGCTGGTTCATCGGCTGGGACCTGCTGCTCGAATACATCGCGGTGGCGGCCGTCGTCGCCATCGGCGTGTCCGGGTACTTCCGGTTTCTCCTCGAACAGATCGGCATCAGTCTGCCCGACTGGATGATGGGCGCGCTGGGCACCGGTGACGGGCACGTGTTCGACGTCTTCGCGGCCCTGTTCTGCCTCGGCACCGCCTGGGTGCTCTCGCGCGGAATCCGCAGTGTCGGTCGATTCGAGACGATCGCGGTGGCGATCAAGGTCGCGCTGGTCGTCCTCATCATCGCGCTGGGCGTCTTCCACATCGACAGCGCCAACTACACCCCCTACTTCCCGTTCGGCACCGCCGCCGTCTTCACCGGTGCGGCCACCGTGTTCTTCGCGGTGTTCGGATACGACGCGATGAGCACGGCCGCCGAGGAGTCGAAGGACGCCACCAAGCACCTGCCGAAGGCGATCCTGTATTCCCTCGGCATCGCGATGACGCTGTACGTCCTGGTCACCCTGGTGCTGACCGGAATGCAGAAGTACACCGAGATCAGCCCCGAGAGCGGTTTCTCGACCGCGTTCGAATCGGTGGGCATGCCCGGCGTCGCCAACATCATCGCGGTCGGGGCCATCGTCGGCATCATCACCGTCGTGCTCACCTTCATGCTCGGCGTGACCCGCGTGTGGTACGCGATGAGCCGGGACGGCCTGCTCCCGGAATGGTTCGCGAAGACGCACCCGGTCCGCAAGGTGCCGACCCGGGTCACCTGGATCGTGGGCGTCGGGTCGGCTCTGCTGGCCGGGTTCTTCCCCATCAACACCGTCGCGGAACTCACCAACATCGGGATCCTGTCGGCGTTCATCGTCGTCTGCATCGCGGTCGCGGTGCTCCGGCGCACCCGCCCCGACGTCCCCCGCTCCTTCACGCTTCCGTTCATGCCGGTGGTCCCGATCATCGGCGTCGTGTTCTCCGGCTGGCTCATCCTGTCGCTGCCGTGGGAGACCTGGCTGCGGTTCGGGATCTGGCTGATCCTCGGCCTGATCGTGTACTTCTTCTACTCCCGCAAGCACTCCAAGCTCGAAGTGGCAGAGCCGGTGCCGCGTGGCTGACGAAAACCGGAAACGGGTGGACGCGACCACCCTGACCGGTGTGTCCGCGACGATGATGTGGACCCTCCGCAACCGTGCCGTCGAGGCGTCGCGTCCCGACGGCACGTTGGTCGACCCGCTCGCCGTGACGCTCTACGAGACACTCGACTATCCGTACGAGAACTTCGGGAAGCCGAGCCAATCCCACGCTCTGCGCGCTCGGGCCTTCGACGACGAGATCCGGGCGTTCCTCGCCGATCACCCCGGCGGAACGGTCGTCGCGCTCGGCGAAGGGTTGCAGACCAGCTACTGGCGGATCGATGACCCCGACGTCCGGTGGGTGTCGATCGACCTGCCCGAGGTGGTCGCGCTACGCAGGCAACTGCTGCCAGGCGAACCGAACGTCACCACACTCGCCGTGTCCGCGCTGGACCGTTCGTGGATGGACCACGTCGACACCGGCCGGGCCGTGTTCGTCTCGGCGGAGGGCCTGCTGATGTATCTGCCCGCCGACGAGTCGCTGTCCCTGATCGGCGACTGCGCCCGGCGTTTCCCCGGCGGCCGGATGATGTTCGATTCGGTGCCGAAATGGGTCAGCCGCAAGACGCAGAAGGGAATGCGGATTCACGGCGACTACACCGTCCCGCCGATGCCGTTCCACCTCTCCGCCGGCGACGCGGCGGACCTGCCCGGTCAGGTGCCGGACCTCGCGTTCACCCGCGAGGTGATGCTGCCCCTCGGCCGGGGCCTGTGGGGGTCGACCCTGCTGCGCAGGCTGTCGGATCTGCGGCCGCTGCACGACTCGCGTCCGACGCTGACCCTCTGCGGATTTGCGGTCTGAACCCCTCCGACGAGCGATGTGGGCCGACCCGCAGCAGAATGGTGCAATGGCGGACCGCGGATTCACCCCGACACAGCTCGCGGCACGTGCCGCGTACCTGCTTCGCGGCAACGACCTCGGCACGATGACGAGTGCCGCGCCGCGCCTGTACCCGCACATGTGGAGTTGGGACGCGGCGTTCGTCGCGGTCGGCCTGGCGCCCCTGAGCGTGGAGCGGGCGGTCGTCGAACTCGACACCCTGCTGTCGGCGCAGTGGAAGAACGGGATGATCCCGCACATCGTGTTCGCGAACGGCGTCGACGGATACTTCCCCGGTCCCGGGCGCTGGGAGTGCGGGACCCTCGCTGCGCACGCGCCGAGCGGCACGCAGACGTCGGGGATCACCCAGCCGCCCGTGCACGCCATTGCGGTGCAGCGCATCCTCGACCACTCGCGCAGGCACGGTCGCAGCACCCGCGCCGTCGCGGAGGAGTTCCTCGACCGGCGCTGGCCCGACCTCGTGCGCTGGCACCGCTGGCTGGCCAACGCCCGCGACCTCGACGGCAACGGCCGGATCGCGCTGTACCACGGCTGGGAGTCCGGTATGGACAACTCGCCGCGCTGGGACCACTCGTACGCCAACGTCGTGGCCGGGGTGATTCCCACGTATCTGCGCGAGGATCTGTCCCACGTCGCCGACACCGGACAGCGGCCGTCCAACGGCGAGTACGACCGCTACCTGTGGCTGCTCGAGGAGATGAAGACGGTCCGCTACGACGACACGGAACTGGCCACCGCCATGAGCTTCGCGGTGGAGGACGTGTTCGTCAGCGCCGTGTTCTCGATGGCGTGCGAGGTGCTCGCGACCATCGGCGAGGAACACTCGATGCCGAACTCCGACGTCCGGGAACTGCACGGGTGGGCGGCCCGGTTCCGGCAGGGCGTCCTCACCACCACCGACCAACGGTCCGGGGCGGCACGCGATTTCGATCTGCGCAGCGGCCGGTGGATTTCCACCGAAACCCTCGCCATGTTCTCCCCCCTGCTGTGCGGCGGCCTGAGCCGGGACGCCGAACGCGCCCTGCTCCGCACGTTCGAGGGACCGAAATTCTGCGGCCACCCCGACCTCCGGTACGCCGTGCCGCCGTCGACGTCGCCGGTGTCGGGCGACTTCCGCCCGCGCGAGTACTGGCGCGGTCCGGTGTGGCCGGTGATGACGTGGCTGTTCTCCTGGGCGTTCGCCCGGCGCGGGTGGGCCGAGCGCGCCCACCTGCTGCGGTCCGAGGGGCTGCGGCAGGCGAGCGACGGCAGCTTCGCCGAATACTACGAACCGTTCACCGGTCAGCCCCTCGGCAGCATGCAGCAGTCGTGGACGGCCGCCGCGGTCCTGGACTGGTTGGGCTAGCGCCACCCGTGAGTACTTATTAACCGCGGGACGTTAATAAGTACTCACAGGCGCTAGTCGCACAGCCGGATCGGGCCGAGGTCTGCGTATCGGTCGCCGGGACCGGGGTTGTCGGCCGGGGTGGCGCCGCCCAGATGGTGCATCACGCCCCAGACGGCGTTGAGCGCGGTCTGCACGGCGCCCTCCGCCCAGCCCGCGGTCCACGAGATGTCGTCGCCGGCAAGGAAGATGCCGCGGTGCCGCGGGTCGAGTTCGTCCTGGACGAAATGACTGAACAGCCGCTCCTGGTAGCGGTAGTGGCCGGGGAGGTTCGCCTTGAACGCACCCATGAAGTCGCGTTCGGTCTCCCAGGACAGCGTGACCGGAGTCGAGATGATGTGACTGCGGAAGTCGACTCCCGGGTAGATCTCCTCGAGCGACTTGATCATGAGGTTCATCCGCTCCGTCGCGTCGAGCGGCAGCAGCTTGAGCGAATCGTCGGACCACGTGTAGGACAGGCAGATCAGGCCGGGCTTGTCGTCACCGTGGTCGAGCAGGTAGGTGCCGCGGCTCATCCGGTCCGTCAGGGTCATGCTGACGAGGTCGCGGCCGGTGACCGGATCCTTGTCCTTCCAGAACGGACGATCCACGAGGGCGAACACCTTCGTCGACCCCATGTAGTGGGTTCGCTCGATCGCGGTCCAGTGGTCGATCGGGAACAGGTCGTCGTCGCAGTGAATGTTGTTGAGCAGCATCCAGCTCTGCGCCGTGAAGACGGCGGCGGGGTACGTGCGGATTTCCCCGGACGAGTCGGTGACCGTCACCTGGTGCGGTGCGGTCCTCCGGACCTCGGTGACCCGGGGACGGGTGCTTCCGCCGTTCAGTGCGCGCACCGACGTGCCGTCCGGCCAGTGCGCCATGCCCGTCGGGGTGTCGGTCCACAGGCGCAGGGGCAGCTGCTGCGACCCGCCGACGATGCCGCGGTGGTGATCGTCGGCGGCGGTGATGACGACGCGCAGGATCTCGAGAATCGAGTTGGGGAAGTCGGTGTCCCAGCCGCCCGTTCCGAAACCGACCTGCCCGAACACTTCCCGATGCCGGAACGACGCGAAGTGCTTGGACGAGGCGAGGAAACCGTAGAACGTCTGATCGTCCAGCCGGACCACCAGGTCGTTCCAGATGCGCTTGAGTTCGGCGGTGTCGCGGTCGCGGATCGCTTGCTGGAGCGGAATCAGCTCGGCGTGATCCTCGAGCGTGCGCTGCCACGCATCCGACACCTCCCGGAACACGGGCGGCAGGTCGTCGAGGTGCTGCGCGTAGTAGCTTTCGCCCTTGAGGTCGATGACCGTGCTGGGGGTGCTGTCGGCGAGCGGGTTCGGGAACGCCTCGGTCCGCAGTCCCATGGCGTCGAGGTAGTGGAACAGGGTGGTCGACGACGGTGGGAACCGCATCGCGCCCATCTCGGCGACCACGTCCGGGTGCCCGTCGAACGGCTGCGACCGCATCCGGCCACCGATCTGATCGGCTTCGTAGACAATCGGTTTCAGGCCGAGCTTCATCAGCTCGTACGCCGTGACCATCCCCGACAGTCCGCCGCCGATGACTGCCACCTCGGTGCCGTGGCGGTCGGCGGGCACCGCGCCGAGACCCGAGCGGTGCGCGATGTAGTCGTCGTAGGCGAACGGGAAGTCGGGACCGAACATGGTGAGCGGCCGGGGATCGGTGTCCGCGGCGGTGCTGTCCGGGGTGACGGGGATCGTCATGAAGTCTTCTCCTGCATGAAGGGGTAGAGGTCGACGCGTCGGTCGTCGAGGTGGGTGTTCTCACGGCGGGATCGGTGGAGGACGTCGAGTTCGAGGTCGACGATCGCCAGCTCTTCGTGGCGGCCGGCGCGGGCGAGTTCGGTGCCGTCGGGCGCGATCGCACAACTGGATCCGCAGTAGTCGAGGTCGGCTTCGGTGCCGCACCGGTTGACGTACGTGACGAACAGCTGACTCTCGTACGCACGGGTCGGGACGACGCTCTCCGCGATGAATTCGTACGGGCTCATCAGGCCGGTGGGGACGACGAGCCACTGTGTTCCCCGGTCGGCATGTGCGCGAACGGCTTCCGGAAACTCGACGTCGTAGCAGATCAGGAGTCCGCACCGGATTCCGGCGTGGTCGAACTGGACCACCAGTTCGTCGCCCGCGGCGAAGTGCGACCGGTCGAGTTCGCCGAACAGGTGGGTCTTGCGGTAGTTCGCGAGCGACGTCCCGGACGGGTCGAACACCTGCACGCTGTTGTAGACGACGCCTGCGTCCGCCTCGGGGTATCCGTAGACGACGGCGATTCCGGACTCGCGTGCGATCTCCGAGATCCGCGCCGCGATCGGTCCGTCGGCGGGTTCGGCCCGCTCCGCGATCAGGGATCCGATGTTGTAGCCGGTGGCCGCCATCTCCGGGCAGACCAGGATGGACGCCCCGGACGCCGCCGCCGTCTGCGCGGCCGACGCGATAGCGGAGAGGTTCGCCGCGACGTCGAAGGAGAGTTCGGGACCTTGGAACAGTGCTGCCCTCATGGTGCCGGCACCCTTTCCGGGCTGTTGCGGAGTTCGGACTTGCGGACGCCGTACGCGAAGTAGATCGCGAGCCCGACTGCCATCCACAGCGCGAACGCCACCCACGTCGAGACGCCGAGACCGAACAGCAGCAGCGCGCAGAACACGACGCCGAGGACCGGCATCAGCGGGAACAGCGGGGTCCGGAAGCTGCGGTGCAGGTCGGGGTGGCGGCGGCGCAGGATGATCACGGCGATGTTGACGAGCATGAACGCGAACAGCGAGCCGATGCTCGTCGCGTCGGCCAGTTCGCCCAGCGGCACGAATCCGGCGAGCGCGGAGACGACGCCACCGACGACGACGATGTTGACGACCGGCACCCGGGTGCGCGGGTTGACGCGCGAGAAGACCCGTGGAACGAGACCGTCGAGCGACATCGCGTACAGGATCCGGGTCTGCCCGTACATCACGGCGAGGACGACGCTGGCGATGGCGATCACCGCGCCCGCCGACAGGAGGATGGCGGGCCAGGTGCTGGTGGTCGCGGCATTCAGGATGGTCGCGAGTGCGGCGCCCTCACCCGCGATGTCCTGCCAGGGCATCGCGCCGACGGCCGCGATCGCGACCAGGCAGTAGAGGATCGTGACGATCAGGAGCGAGAGGATGATGGCCCGGGGAAGGTCGCGTTTCGCGTTCTTCGCCTCGTCGCCTGCGGTCGAGGCGGCGTCGAACCCGATGTAGGCGAAGAACACCTGGGACGCCGCGGCCGTCACACCTGCCGCGCCGAGGGGGATGAACGGCGTGAAGTTTCCGGCGCGGAACGCGGTGAACGCGACAGCGCAGAAGAACACGAGGACGAGGATCTTCAGTGCGACCATGACCGTGTTCACCAGGGCGCTCTCGGACGCTCCCCGGGTCAGCAGTGCCACCGCGACGAGCACGATGATGATGGCGGGCACGTTGACGATGCCGCCCGCTCCCGGTGATTCGCTGATCGCGGCGGGTAGCGAGATACCGAACATGCCGTGGAGTAGTTCGTTGATGTACTCGCCCCAGCCGACGGCGACGGCCGCGACCGAGACACCGTACTCGAGCATCAGGCACCAGCCGCAGATCCACGCGAAGAGTTCGCCCATCGTCGCATAGGTGTACGAGTAGGAGCTGCCGGAGACGGGGATGCTGCCTGCGAGTTCCGCGTAGGAGAGGGCGGAGAAGAGGGCGGTGAACGCCGCGAGCACGAAGGCGAGGACCACGGCGGGGCCGGCCTTGGGTGTCGCCTCGCCGAGGATGACGAAGATGCCCGTCCCCAGCGACGCACCGATGCTCAGTGCGGTGAGGTGCACCAGGCCCATCGACCGCTTGAGGCCGTGACCGGGTTCCTGGTCGTTGCGCGCCACGATCGCCTCGACCGATTTGCGGGCGCGGAGTGCGCCGGCCAGTCCCGGCGGGCGCGGAGAAATCTTGGTGATGTCCAACGTTGAGCTCCTGAGCGGTGGAGTGATGTGGACAACAATGAACGGGCGAGCCGTGACTGTCAACACATGTTTCCTAAACCGCTTGACGGTTTCCTAGCGGGAGGTGGGTCGGACGTCGTCCGGTAGTGCGGGGGCCAGAATCCACAGAACGGTCGCGGTGTCGTCGCCGAGCGCGCGGAAGCTGTGTGGCAGCTGGGGCGAGAAGGTGAACGCGTCCCCGGACGCGAGCGACACGTCCTCCCCGGCCCCCGGACCGTTGAAGGAAATGCAGATCCGGCCCGAGACGACGTAGACGAAGGCGACGTCGACCGGCAGTTCGTACGTTTCCGAGCCGCTCCCGCCGCCGGGCTCGATCCGGCTCAGGAGCGACTGGATGCGGCGCTCACCGAACGGTGTCAGCAGGAACTCGGCCATGCGCTCCCCGCCGAAACTGATCGGCGGGTAGTTGTCGGCCCGTACCACCTCACCTGCGGCGGAGCTCTCGAACAGCGACCCGACCGGAATGTTCAAGGCGGCGCAGATCCGCACCAGCGTGGCGACGGAGGCGCTCGCGTGGTCCCGTTCGATCTTCGACAGGTAGCCCTTGGTGATGCCGCAGCTCGCGGCCAGGTCGTCGAGGGTGAGGCGCTGGGCCTGCCGGGCCGCCTTGAGCCGGGGGCCGATCCTGGGCGCGTCGACGCCCGACGCACCTTCGGTTGCGAGCTCGTTCGCCATGCATCGATCCTTCGTTGTGTCTCGTATAGGAAACAAGTGTTGACAAGAATGCGTTCCAAGGAAACGATACGACGACGCCACGTCTCCGGCACACACCGAAGGATTCCGATGAGTACAGATGACATAAAGGGCCCCGTCGACGCGACCCGCACGCCGCGCTACGCCGAACCCAGCACGTTCGCCCGCCTCCCCCGGCTCGACGAGGTGTCCCGCGCCGACGTCACGGTGATGGGCGTCCCGTTCGACTCCGGCGTGAGCTACCGTCCGGGCGCACGCTTCGGACCCGGCCACATCCGCGCCGCGTCGAAGCTCCTGCGTCCGTACAACCCCGCGCTCGACGTGCACCCCTTCGCGGCGCAACAGGTCGCCGACTTCGGCGACATCGGCGTCAACCCGTTCGACATCCAGGAGGCCCTGGCCACCGTCGACGGCGCCGTCACCGACCTGCGCAAGGACGGCTCGACCGTGCTGACGCTCGGCGGCGACCACACCATCGCCCTGCCGATCCTGCGGTCCCTCGCGCGCGACCACGGTCCCATTGCCGTCCTGCACTTCGACGCGCACCTCGACACGTGGGACACCTACTTCGGTGCCCCCTACACGCACGGCACCCCGTTCCGGCGGGCCAGCGAGGAGGGGCTCATCGACCTCGAGCGTTCGCAGCACATCGGCATCCGGGGCCCGCTGTACAGCAAGAAGGACCTCGAGGACGACGCTGTTCTCGGTTTCCAGGTCATCCGCTCCGACGACTACGAGGTGGACGGCGTCGCCAGCATCGTCGAACGGATGCGTCGACGGCTCGACGGCGGACCGGTCTACGTGTCCGTGGACATCGACGTCCTCGATCCCGCGCACGCGCCGGGCACCGGAACACCCGAGGCCGGCGGCATGACGTCCCGCGAGTTGCTGAACACACTGCGCGGACTCGTCGGCCTGAACGTGGTAGGCGCCGACATCGTGGAGGTCGCGCCCGCATACGACCACGCCGAGATCACCGGCATCGCGGCAGCGCACGTCGCGTACGAGTTGCTGTCGGTGCTCGCGATCAACGCGTCGTCGGCCCCGGGCCGCGCCGCGCGTGGCGAGACGCTCCGGCAGGCGGCGTACGTGACGAAGTGACGTCCGTTGCCACGTGCGGGCAGCGGGAAGACGTTACCCTCGGGCGCATGGCTATCGGGGTGAAGGTCCGAAGGTTCTCCAAGATCGCACCACTACTGCTCGCCGGTGCGCTCGCGGCCGCGGTGCCGGGGCATGCCGCCGCCGAACCTGTCAGAGGTCCGGACGTGGCCTCGTGGCAACACCCGGGCGGGTCGCCGATCGACTGGTTCGCCGTCCGCAACGCCGGCCACGACTTTTCGATGGTCAAGGCCACCGAGAGTCTCAATTACGTCAATCCGTTCTTCGTCCAGGACTGCCTCGCCATGCGCGTGGCCGGCGTTGCCCGCGGCGCGTACCACTACGCCGACCCCACCCAGTCGCCGGAAGCGCAGGCCGCGTTCTACTCGACGGTGGTGCTGGGAATCAACGGTCCGGGTGACATGCCTCCGGTCCTCGACCTCGAGCAATCCGGTGGGTTGCCGCCCGCGGCGTTGATCGACTGGACGCACCGCTACCTCAACACGGTCCAATCGCTCACCGGACGTCAGCCGATCATCTACACGTACCCGAACTTCTGGCGGACGGCGATGGCGAACACCAACGAGTTCGCCGGATACCCGCTGTGGATCGCCGACTACAACGGTCAGAACACGCCCGGCCCCCTCCCCGGCGGCTGGAGCAACTGGACGTTCTGGCAGTACACCAGCACCGGTCGTATCGCCGGCGTCAACGGCGACGTCGACCTCAACGTCTACAGCGGGGCGCAGGGCGACTTCGCGCGGTACTCCAACAGCGCATCCCCCTTCGGAAGCTGACGCCGACGGGCACGATCAATCCCGGCACACCGGATTTCCGGGGAACGCCGTGACGCCGACTCGGCAGCCGACGTCGGTCACGGCGTTCAGCCGCTCGACCGGCTCCCGAATCTCGAGCGCCGGCACGAGGCCGTCGGTCAGGAGTGCATTCTTGGTCGTCGGCGTCGTGGCACGCTCGTCCAGCGTTCCGCGCACCCGCGCGAAGTTGACCAGTTCGTCGTACACCATCGACAGGGCCGCCTCGGTGGTCCGGTCTTCCGGGTGCAGGCCGGCGAAATCCACGCCCGTCTCGTATTCGTGGCGGACGGCATGCGGACCCTGGTCGCAGGTGGGCTGGTTCAGATCGATCCGAAAGTCCGGCCCGGCCGGTCCCGGCGGCGTGATCGTGCCGGCGTCGGTGCAGACATGGTGCGAGATGCGATCGCCGAGTGCGTGAATGTAGATGCCGGTCCGCGCATTCCAGGAATTGTCGCCGATCCAGGAGTCGAACTGTGACGACAGGACCGTGTCGGAGATGACCTGCTGCCCGGTCATGTTGGTGAACGGGATGGCGGCCGGAGTCTCCAGGCTGTAGGTGCCGTTGATCTGCACGGGATTCGCATCGCCGTAACACGTTGCGCCCGTGGCATAGTCGCCGTTCTCCGAGGGGTTCGTGAAACCTCCCGTGCACAACGGTGCGCCACTTCCCGGCCCGGCCAGGGCCCAAGTCCGCAGGTGCGTGAGCATGACTTCGTGCCGGGGATCGTCGACATCCGGTTGCAGGCCGTTGGGCAGGGGATCCACCGGTCCGCGCAGCGTGGGCAGGAAGTGGAAGAGGAACCCGCCGGTGGCGAAGTGGGTGCGTACCAGTCCGCTGATGTCCTTGGTGGTCAGTGCGCCGGCGTCGGGGACGAGTCGGCCGAAGATGTCGCGTGGGGCGAACGTGCCGAGGTCGGTCGCTTCGTCGTACGCCGCGATCCAGTAGGCATCCTGCTCGGAGAAGCCGACGGTGCGGGCGATGATGTACGTCGAGTCCGAATGCACGAGACTCCGTCCGCCGAGCGGGCGGCGCAACGTGAACCCGTAGCGGAGGAACGCCTCGGCGCCGCAGATCGGCGAGTTGGGATCGTCGAGTAGGCATTCGGGTGGCAGCGGAGCGCAGTTGTGCGGTGGTGCACCGTCCTCGGTGTAGCAAATATCCTCGGCGAATCCGTACACCGGTGGCGGTGACACGACGAAGGCGGCGGCGGTAAGCGTCAGCGCCACGATGGTTCCACCGACTCTTCGAGTGAATCTTCTCATCGAGGTGCACCTTTCGGTGTGGCCGAGTAGATCAACATTAACACCGGGGAACAGGCAGGATGCTCGGTTCTCGCAGGCGCCGAAATCAGTACGAGAACCCCCAGTCTTCACCTGGTGAGGATCCCGGCGACCAGATTGATCGTCGTCGCGAGGATGACTGCACCGAAAACGTAGGACAACAGGCAGTGCCGGAGCGCGACCGCCCGAATCTCCGGGCTCGAGACGTCGGTATCGGATACCTGGTAGGTCATCCCGAGGTTGTAACTGAAGTAAAAGAAGTCGCGAAACGCGGGCGGGGCGGTGGAATTGAAATCTATACCACCCGTTGACTTTTCGGGACTAGATCCCTCGTAGTACAGAAAGGCGTATCGGGCCGCGTACATCAGATGCAGGGAAGCCCACGCCAGGAATACCCCGATCAGAGCCACGGCGGCGTGCGCGGTTCCCGCCGAGGATCCGCCCGCCACTTGAAGTGCGACGATTCCTCCGAGACCTCCCGAAGCCGCTGTCACCACGACCAATTCGTCGACTATCGGACGAAAATCCTCGCGTCCCACGTTGCGGCGAGTCGCCGCCGCATCCATCGGCCACAACACCGCCCAACCGGATACGACGAACACGGCGGCAGCGGCGGCGATGCCGACGAGAGCCCCCAACGCGGCTGTGATCACCAGGCCGCCGATGAAGCCCGCCGCGACACCGACCACCACCGCGGCGGCCACTCTCGGGATGGCGGAGGTCGGGAGAGGTACGTGCAATGCCTATGCCTCTTGCAGGAGGCGTCGAGGCCGGTGCGGCATCACCCGTGACGGGATCGGGTGAGCCGTCACCATCGGCGCTCCCCACGCCGGGTGGCGACGTTCAGGTCATCGCACGATTGCGGAGTCATGTGCGACCTCCTGAGTGTTGACACGGGGCGCCCGCGAGGGCAGACGGCAGGCCAGGGCGTACCAGCGACGTATTCCGAGCAGTCTATCCCGCCCACCGCTGTGATCGGACGGCGTTACCGTGATCGGTGAGCTCGATTGTGGGCGAACGTATTCGATCCACGACGGGCCGACGATGCCTTGGGGATTGCCCGAATCGGACGAGGAAGTGGAGAGGAGTACCAACCCCTTTCCACTTTCAATTTATAGCGCACCGGGGGGCTTGCGGCAAGGCCCGGGTGGTGCCGCACAATTACCGGCCGAAGCCAGAACCTGCGGAAATGGGGGTCGCGAATTGCGTGTGTTGTTGTCGACGTATGGGTCACGTGGGGATGTCGAACCGTTGGTGGGACTCGTGGTGCGGTTGCGGGAACTCGGCGCGGAGGTGCGGGTGTGCGCGCCGCCGGACGAGGACTTCGCGCAGCGGCTGGCCGGGGTCGGTGTGTCGATGGTGCCCGTCGGCCGGTCGGCGCGCGCGCTGACGACTGCGGCGCCGTCGGCGGCGGACCTGCCCCGGCGCGCGGCCGAGCTGATCGCCGGCCAGTTCGACGCAGTCACCGCGGCGGCCGAGGGATGCGACGCGTTGGTGGCGACCGGCGCGATGCCGGCCGCGGCCGGAGCACTGTCGGTCGCCGAGAAGCTGGGCATCCGTTCCGTGTCCGTGACGTTCCAGCAGCTCACCCTGCCGTCGCCGCATCGGCGGCCGCTGGCATATCCGGGCCGGGCGTTCCCGCCGGACGTGACGGACAACCGGGTGCTGTGGGACCTGGACGCTCAAAGCATCGATGCGCTGTTCGGTGAGGCGCTCGACACCAACCGGGCGTCGATCGGCCTGCCCCCGGTGGACAACGTTCGCGACTACGTCATCGGCGACCGGCCGTGGCTGGCGACGGACCCGACCCTGGACCCGTGGCAGGAGACGCCGGACCTCGACGTCGTGCAGACCGGCGCATGGATCCTGCCCGATGACCGCCCACTCCCGGCCGACGTGGTGGCGTTCCTGGACGCAGGCACACCACCGGTGTTCGTGGGCTTCGGCAGCATGCCCTTGCACGCGGCGACGGACGCCGCCCAGGTGGCCATCGAGGCGATCCGCGCGCAGGGCCGCCGCGCACTCGTCGGGCGCGGCTGGGCCGACCTGGCCCTGATCGACGACGTCGACGATTGCTTCGTCGTCGGCGAGGTCAACCAGCAGGCATTGTTCGGCCGGGTGGCCGCCGTCGTGCACCACGGCGGCGCGGGGACGACGACGACGGCCACCCGGGCCGGCGCACCTCAGGTGGTGGTGCCGCAGGCGGCGGACCAGCCGTACTGGGCCGGCCGGGTGGCCGACTTGGGCATCGGCGCGGCGCACGACGGTCCGGTTCCGACCGTCGAGTCCCTGTCGACCGCGCTCACGACGGCCCTGACCCCCGCGACCGGAGCACGAGCGGCTGCCGTGGCGGGCACGATCCGTACCGACGGGGCAGCGGTCGCCGCAACGTTGCTGCTCGACACGATCGCCCGAACCTCAGATCGGAGCTGATGACATGAAAAATCTGACTACCAGTGCGTTCGACCTTCCCGACCACCTCGCACCCAAGGCTGACCCGGCGCTGATCGCCGACGACGAGCTGCACTTCGCGGCCATCGCGGAAAGCCTCGAGCAGTCGATCGCCGACCTCGACCACCGCATCGACACCGAACGCAAGGCGCCCCGCCGGCTGGGCCAGGAGGCGATGGAGCGGGACATGATGGTCCACCGGCTGAACGCCGAGCTGCGTGCCCTGCGCCGCTACGGGTTGGACCTGTGCCTCGGGCACTTCGTCAGCGCGGACAACCCCGAGCCCGTGTACATCGGACGACTCGGCCTCATGGACCGGGCGGGCAATCAACTGCTCGTCGACTGGCGCTCCCCCGTGGCCGAGCCGTTCTTCGGTGCGACCCACGGCAATCCGATGGGCCTGGCCCGCCGCCGCAGGTATCGCTGGAACCGCGGCCGGATCAGCGACTACTGGGACGAGGTGTTCACCCCGGACGGGTTCGCGGGGAACGCCGCGCTCGACGACCAGTCCGCGTTCATCGCCAGCCTGGGCACCAACCGGTCGGCCCGGATGCGGGACGTGCTCGGCACCATCCAGGCCGACCAGGACGCCATCATCCGCGCGGGATCGCGTGGCGCCCTCGTCGTCGACGGCGGGCCGGGTACGGGCAAGACCGTCGTCGCGCTGCACCGCGCCGCGTATCTGCTCTACTCCGACCCCCGACTCCGTCACGGCGTGCTGTTCGTCGGTCCGCACGAGCCCTACCTGGCCTACGTCGCCGATGTCCTGCCCAGCCTCGGAGAAGAGGGTGTGCAGCTCTGCACCCTGAAGGACCTCGTCGCCGAGGGCGCCACCGCGAAGGTCGAAACCGACCCCGACGTGGCCCGCCTGAAGTCGTCCGCGGATCTGGTGAAGGCCATCGACGCGGCGGTCACGTTCTACGAGGAGCCGCCCACCGAGGGCATGACGGTCGCGACCGAGTGGTGCGACATCTGGCTGAGCGCCGACGACTGGACCGAGGCATTCGAAGCGCCGGAACCCGGTACCCCGCACAACGAGGCGCGCGAGCAGATCTGGGAGCTGCTGCTCACGATCCTGATCGACAAGCACGACGGTGACGTTCCGGTGGCCCAGCTCCGGAAGTCGTTGCAGCAGAACGACGAATTACGCACGATCCTCGACAACGCGTGGACCCTGATCGAGGCGGCCGACCTCGTTGCCGACCTGTGGTCGGTGCCCGCCTACCTGCGCAAGTGCGCTCCCTGGCTCAGCCCCGACGACGTTCGTAAGCTGCAACGCCCGGACGCCCAACGCTGGACGGTGTCCGACCTGCCGCTGCTGGACGCAGCACGGCAGCGGCTCGGCGACCCGGAGGAATCACGACGCCGGCGTCGCCACGACGCCGCCGTCGCCGCCGAACGCGAGCAGCGGTCCAAGGTCATCGACGACCTGATCGCAGCGGATGCCTACGACGACGGTGAAAGTTTGATGACACAGCTGCGGCAGAAGGACCTGCAGGAAATGCTGGTCGACGAAGCTGCGATGTCCAGCACCGACCCCGACCTGCTCGACCGCACGTTCGCGCACGTCGTCGTGGACGAAGCGCAGGAACTGACGGACGCCGAGTGGCAGATGTTGTTGCTGCGCTGCCCGTCTCGGAGCTTCACCATCGTCGGCGACCGGGCACAGGCCCGGCACGGGTTCACGGAGTCGTGGCAGGAACGGCTCGAGCGGATCGGGCTCGACCGGATCGAGCTGGCCTCGCTGACCGTCAACTACCGGACGCCGAAAGAGGTCATGGCAGAAGCCGAGCCGGTCATCCGAGCCGTCCTCCCGGACGCCAACGTGCCGACCTCCATCCGCAGCAACGACATCCCCGTCCTACACGGATCTGCTTCGGATCTGCACTCGATCCTCGACACCTGGCTCGAAACGAACTCCGACGGGATCGCCTGCGTCATCGGCGATCCGACGTTCCGGGCAACATCCCGCATCCGGTCGCTGACCCCGGAGCTGTCGAAGGGGCTCGAGTTCGACCTCGTCGTCCTCGTCGACCCGGACACCTTCGGCACGGGGATCGAAGGGGCCGTCGACCGCTACGTCGCCATGACCCGGGCGACCCAGCAACTCGTCATCCTCACGAGTACGTGACGTGGACCGACGCTCTCTGAGGCCGCGATCATGGCCGGCTGAAGGAGTCCAAGGCGGCCACCAGCGCGGAGCTGAACCCACCTCCACCGTGGCCGGCATCGTCAACCACGACGAGTCGACTCTCCGGCCAGGCCCGCGAGAGCTTCCAGGCCGTGTCCAACGGTCCCGAGACATCGAAGCGGCCGTGGACCAGAACTGCCGGGATACCTGCCAGACGGCTCATTCCGTCCAGTATCTGGTTCGGAACGAGGAAGCACTCGTGGCTCCAGTAGTGCGTCACCAATCTGGCGAAGATCATCCGGAACGTTGCGTCCTCGTATCGGGGGCTCGGAGCCCATCCCGGCATCAACGACACGTGGGTGTCCTCCCACGCACACCACCTCCTCGCCGCCTCCTCGCGCACTGCCGCGTCGGGGTCGGCGAGGAGGCGCGCATACGCGGCCGCCAGATCCCCGTGCCGTTCGCCGACCGGCACGGGAGCGATGAACTCCTCCCACTCCCTGGGGAAGATCCGACCCATGTCACGGGTGATCCAGTCGATCTCGGTTCGGGTTCCCGACGTGATCGCTCCGAGCGCCATCGCGAGAACACGCTCCGGATGTCGTTGGGCGTAGACCAAACCCAAGGTCACACCCCAGGACACCCCGGCCACTACCCAACACCTGATCCCCAGATGCGCACGCAGACGTTCGATGTCCTCCGTCAAATGTGTTGTGGTGTTGGTCGATAGGTCGGTGTCGGGACCGGTGGCCAGTGGGCGGCTCCGCCCGCATCCGCGTTGGTCGAACAACACCGCACGAAAAGCATTCGGTCGAAGAAGCGGCGTGCACCGGGCGTGCACCCAGATCCCGGCCCCCCGTGCAGATACAGCACCGGCGTCCCCTCGGGGTTTCCGACGGTCTCCCAGTACAGGGTATGGCCGTCGGAGACATCGAGAAACCCGGCTTCGTACGGTTCCACCGCCGGATAAAGTGCGCCACTCACACACTCAGCTTCGCATCCTGCACCGAAGGGCGGACCGCGAATCAGTTGTTCCCGGTCTTGGTGCTAGCCACCGCCAAGTGTCGCCTGAGACGATTGCAGGTGCCCTTCGAGAGGAGACGAACTATGACAGCGTCCGATCCACAGGTCACCACCCGCGAGCAGTGGCTCATCGCGCGGCGCGAGTTACTCGCACAGGAGAAGGAGCTGACCCGCCACCGCGATCGGGTGAACGCCGCCCGGCGCGCGCTACCGATGGTCGAAATCGCCAAGAATTACGTTTTCGACGGCCCCGACGGCAGGACCGGACTTGCAGATCTGTTCGACGGTCGCAGTCAACTCCTGATCTACCACTTCATGTTCGAACCCGACGCCGACGAAGGATGCCCCTCCTGCTCGTTCACGATGGACAACGTCGGCAACCTCGAGCACCTATACGCCCGGGACACCTCGTTCGCGGCCGTGTCACGCGCACCGCTGAACAAACTCGAGCAGTACCGCCGGCGCATGGGCTGGACCTTCCCCTGGTACTCCTCGCACGGCAGCGACTTCAACTACGACTTCCACGTCACCCTCGACGCGTCGGTCGCACCGGTCGAATACAACTACAAGGACGAAGCCGAGCTCGTACGGTTGGACCCCGCATGGAAGGGCTGGTGCGGCGAAGAGCACGGCGTCAGTGCTTTCCTCCGGCAGGGTGAGCGCATCTTCCACACCTACTCCGGTTACGCGCGCTCCACCGAGATTCTGCTCGGCACCTACCACTGGCTCGACCTCACCGCGCGCGGCCGCCAGGAAGACTGGGAACCAGAACCCCGCCGCGGCGACGACCCCTTCATGAGTTGGCTGCGCCGCCACGACGAATACGAACCAGACGTCATTTCAGGAGCGAAGATCCCCGACTGACCGCCTTGGTTACATCAGTTCGAGTCCCGTTGCCTGCAATTCGAGATAGTCGCGCACCAACAGGTGAGAACACGGCGCGGACACCGCGGTCCAGGGCGTGTGTTTGGGTAATTGCAGTGTCAACGATTCGGGCACCGCTTCGCGACACCTGATGACCGCCCGGAGTTGCGGCGTCAGGGAATTCCACCACGCGTCCAGCACATACCTGCACTGGGAGAGGTATTCGGAGAGCGGCCCCTGTAGAACAGCCATCTGCGGTACCGAATCAGCTCCACCACTGATCCCCGCGACGCAGGAGTGCCCACACACGGCCATCACCTGCCCGATGAACTGCGGCGGCATGATGCCTTCGGGGTTTCGCAGCAGAGCGAGGCGCGCGCCGGCGGAAAGGGCTCCATATGCCACTTCGGGGTCGATTGCCTCGTCACCCATGCCACGAACGTACCCGGCTGTGGTCGTCTCCTATCAGGAACAGCAATATGTAATCGGCCTGAGCGCCGGCGCGGCCACGTCAGTGTCGTCGGATCACTTTCGTCTCCGGCGCGGCTCGGGTTCGCGTTCGGCTTCCGATCCGCCGAGGAACTCACCGAGCGTTTCCCCCACGGCCTCGAGTGCACCCTTGGTCTTGGACTTCGTGCTGCCGCTGCCCTTCACATCGGAAACGAGGTCGGTCAGGCCCTTCGGTTCGCTGCCGATCTCCAGTCGGTTCACCGCCTCGGCGAAGCGCAGGTAGGTGTCGACACTGGCGACCACGACGCGGGCGTCGATGGTGAGCAGTTCGATACCGACCAGTGAGACCCGCACGTAGGCGTCGATGACCAGGCCCTTGTCCAAGATGGTGTCGATGACATCGGCCAGGCTGCTGGAACTCGGGCCGCCGCCTGCTGTGGTCATCGCTGTGCTCCTCGCTTTCGACTACCGGAGGTCTTCGCCGGGGTGCTTCGTTTGCGGGGAGGTCGCCGCGCCGGTCGTTCCTCGTCCTCCTCCTCGTCCTCGGCCTCCGCTGACGCCTCGTCGTCGACGTCGTCCGACGGCGGTGCCTTCTTCGGTCGTTTCCTGCGTCCCAGCGCGCCCACCATGCCCACGGTGTCGTCCGCGAGTTTGCGCACTGTGCCCACGGTGTCGTCGGCGGCTTCCTCCACGGTGTCCACGGTGTCGTCGGTGACGTCTCCGGCCATGCCCGCGGTGTCCTCGACCAGGTCTTCGGCGGTCTCCAGGACCGCATCGCTGCCGGAGAGCAGCCGATTGTTGAGTGCGTCGACTCGGGCGGTGACGGCGGTCATGGCCGCCACTTTCACGGCGTCGAGGAGTTGGCCACGCACCGATTCACTGAGCTCGGCGAATTCGGGCGAGGTCTGCAGCAGTTTTGCGGCCCGGTCCACCATCTCCTGGGGTCCGCCTGCGAGGCGACCGGCACCCACCGCCGCGAGCAGCAGTCCCAGTTTCTTCCGGTGCGCTCGGCCCAGCCAATAGCCCACGACCACCGCTGCCGCGACTTGCAATCGGGTCATCATCGTCGACTCCCTTCACCCGCATCGGCCATCATCGGTCGACGCCGAGCGTCCGGAACTGGCTGCCCGGCGTACCTCCAGATCGGCATGCCCGGTGCGAACCAACCCCGAATCCGACTACCCGCAACAGCCGGCCGTCAATCGGTCGAAGACCGCAATGGGCTGAAGAAAATTCGGTCTCGGCCACGGACCGTCGCCGACTCGGGGTCGACTACGAATGCTGTCATGCACCAGTAACTTTGGGTGACCGTGTGCCGTCCACCATCTCTCCCGTCCCGCTGCCCGATCGGCGGCGTCGGGTTCGTCCGCGGTCCAGCGTGTTCAGGATCGCCGCCGCGGTGGACGCGATCGTCCGGTCGCCGTCATGGGTCAGCCCGTCGAGTGCCCGCCGCGCCGCCGTGCCGGGAATCTCGGCAAGGGCCTGCGTGATCCGCAACCGCGTGGGCGCGTCGTCGGCGTCGTCGAGCGTGTCCTGCAGGGCCCGGACGATGTCGTCGGCCGAGGGTGAGACCGTCGTCAGAAGGCCCAGCACTTCGGCGGCCTCGACATCGCGCCGCCCCTCGACGACCAGCTCGATCAGGGCGGGTATCGAGTCGACGTTTCCGCGAGAGCCGAGAGCGAGGGCTGCGTACCCGCGGACCGTGGCGTCCGGATCATCGAGGGCTCGTCTCAGATGTGCCGTTGCCTCCGCGGTGTGGATTGCCGCTATCGCGGCAGTGGCGCGACGCCGGACGTCGGCCTCCTCAGCGTCGAGACCGTCGGCCAGATCCGCGAGTCCCGGGCCGGCGACCCGCGCCAACGACCATTGCAGTGCTCCGGCCACATTCGGGTCGTCCTCCGACAAAATGGCTTCGACCAGCACTTCGACGGGCAGCGACGCCGTCCCGTTCTGAGACAGGATCGCTTGTTGACGACGGGCCGCGGATTCCGACTCGAGCGCACGCAGCAGACTGACGATCCGCAGGACATCGTCCCACTCCGCCGGCGAGGCGGCGTCGACGCGTTCGAGTTTGCCGAGCAGTTCCTCCTCGGCAGCGATCCGCCGGCGCGTGTGGCGGATGAGGTCTCCGACCAGATCGGCCGGTGCGAAATCGGGCTCGTCCAGTGCCCGCTTGGCCTCGTTCAACGACAGCCCCAGGGTCCTGAGGCTCTCGACGTGGAAGAGCCGTCGGATGTCGTCGGCGGAGTACTCGCGGTAGCCGCCGGACGTTCGGCCCGTGGGCTTCACCAGACCCAACGTGTCGTAGTGGCGCAACATCCGCGTGCTGACACCACACCGCCGGGAGACCTCACCGATCAACATCCCATCTCCTCCTGCTACGTGTCCGGACCGGCGACCGCGACGCGCTTCGCCGTCTCGACCGCGAGGGTGAACCCACTGTCGGGGTCGTGGCAGAGCCGCCTCGTCGCATCCGCGTGCGCACGAATGTGCGGATCGGGACTGGTCCCGGCTGCGTCGAGGACCGGGAGGACCGCGTCCCCGAGTCCCACCAGCGCACGGCTCAGGCTGAGCTGCAGGTGCTGGTCGCCCCGTCCGAGTTCGGTCGCCAGATCGGCCGCGAGTGCAGCCTCGTCGCCGGGCGGCACGAGTGCCACGGCCGCCCGCCACGCACTGCGCGCGACCTCGTCGTGCTCGTCGTGCAGCAGTGCCGACACCGCGGGCCAGGCGAGCCGGTCCCCGATCTTGGACAGGGTGTGCAGCGACTGACTGCGGGCCTGCGCGGAGTCGGACGCGAGCTCTCGGACCAGTCGCGGCACCGTGAGTTCGGTCGGCAGGCGGCACAATGCCCAGGTCAGCATGTCGCGGACGAAGAAATCCGGTTCGACGGCACACCGATCGACGAGGGTATCCGTGAGACGGGGATCGGGGCGTGTGCCTGCAGAGAGCGCCGCCCGCAGCCGACCTGACGGGTCGGCTGCGGCCAGAGCGTCGACGAGGTGGGCATTCGGCCCACCGTGGTTGGTTGTGTTCACGACAACCACCTCCTTCGTCGACCATTCGAGTCCTTGTCACTGTGTCAGGGTCAAGTACTCGTTGTCAGGGGGCTGTCGTCTGCCGGTCAGCTCGTCATACTGGCGAACATGCCGGGCTCGTAGGAACCCGCCGGGTTGCGCACGATCACGTTGATCCGGTTGGCGGCATTGATCAGGGCGACCAGGGAGACCAGCGCGGCGATCTGGTCGTCGTCGTAGTGCTTGCGCACCTGGGCCCAGGTCTCGTCGGACACCCCGTGGTGGGCGTCGGCGAGCCGGGTGCCCTCCTCGCTGAGCGCCAGCGCGGCCCGCTCGGCCTCGGTGAACACGGTGGCCTCGCGCCAGGCTGCGACCAGGTTGAGCCGGACCTGGGTCTCCCCGGCGGCCGTGGCGTCCTTGGTGTGCATGTCGGTGCAGAAGCCGCAGCCGTTGATCTGGCTTGCCCGGATCTCGACCAGGTGCTGGGTGGCCTTCGGCAGCGGCGATTGGTCGATCACCAGGGCGGCATTGGCGAACCGCTTGCCGAACTTCATGGCGATCTCGTTGTCGAACAGGTTGAATCGGGCGTCCATGACTTCGTCCTCACTCGTGGTGTTGTGTTGCTCTGGACGAACATGAGATGCCGGCGACCCGATCCTTGTGACAATCGCGCACGCCGCGACTTCGAAGTCACGTAATTTGGCAGCGGGCACCACGGGTCGGCTGCCGTCTGGTGTCACATAACTGCGGGGCCCGGTGTCTGGTGTGTGACACAGTCGAGAGTGAGAAGGAGCCACCCATGGCCGGCACGTCGCAGACCACGCCCGACGATCGCGGCGGGAGCCAGGACGATCGTTCGGACCCCGCCACCGAGGCGTTCGTCGCCCACCGCAACCTGCTGTTCACCGTTGCCTACGAGATGCTCGGATCGGCCGCCGACGCGGAAGACATCCTCCAGGAGACCTGGCTGCGGTGGGCGGGCGTCGATCTCGACACGGTCCGCAATCAGCGTGCGTACCTCGTCCGGATCACCACTCGCCAGGCGCTCGTCCGGCTGCGGACACTCAGCAGGCGCAAGGAGTCCTATGTCGGTCCCTGGTTGCCCGAGCCGCTGCTGACCGCGCCGGATGTGGCCGAGGATGTCGAGTTGGCCGACAGCGTCTCGATGGCGATGTTGCTCGTGCTGGAGACGCTCGCGCCGACCGAGCGGGCCGTGTTCGTGCTGCGCGAGGTGTTCGCTCTGGAGTACGGCGAGATCGCGGACGCCGTCGGCAAGAGCCCGGACGCCGTCCGCCAGATCGCGCACCGGGCGCGGGCCCATGTCGCGGCGCGCCGGCCGCGCGGCGTCGTATCCCCGGCCGAGTCCCGAGACGCGCTCGAGGCGTTCCAGCGGGCGCTCGAGACGGGCGATCTGCAGAGCCTGCTCGACCTGCTCGCACCGGACGTCGTCCTCCTGGGTGACGGTGGCGGAGTCAAGCAGGCGGTGCTGCGGCCCATCGTGGGGGCCGACAAGGTGGGTCGCCTGCTGGCGGCCGGCCTGCCCCGGATCGACGGCACGGTGTCGGTCGAGCCGGTGCAGATGAATGGCTCCCCCGCGCTGATCGTCCGGCTCGACGGGGAAATCGACGACGTCGTGGCGGTGCGGATGGACGACGGCATGATCACCGGGCTCTACATCGTGCGCAACCCGGAGAAGCTGTCGCGCGTCGAGCGGGAAACCGCGGTGAGCCGCTGAGTCCGCAAGCCGCCTACCTCGCCTCCGCATGGTGGCGGTCGCGCCACGCTCGCTCCCATTGCCGGGTCAGGGCCGGGTACACGATGAGGTACCGGAAGGGCGCGATGGCGGTCATGTAGAGCCGCCCGAACCATCCGTTGGGCCTGACGAGAACGGCCATCTGCAGCTCGTAATCGCCGTTCGCTCCTGTCGTCCAGCCGAGATGCATCACGGTGTGCACGGTCTTGTTCGCCAGCTCGCGGGCGGCCTCCGTGTCGAACTCGTACACCGCTGTGAGGGGCATGCCGTCGTCGTCCGGGCCGCGCGGAGCGGCGCGGAGGTCGCTGGGCAGGCGGTCGCGGAGCGAGGCAACCCGTTCGCCGACACCGGTTGACGGATTGTCCCAGCCGAAGAGTGCCCCGAGCTTCCATCGAACGGCGAACAAGAACCGCACCAGCCGGGGCTGCTTCGCGGGTCCGCCCGCGGCTCGCATCGCGGCGAGCATCGTCGGGAAGTCATCGGGCCCGGCTCCGGGTGTGCGGAACGACCACACGTCCTCGACGTCGAAGTCTCTCGTGAATTCGTGGATGCGCCAGGGCTGCTCGATGTAGGTGGCCTCTGCTATTCGTGGCACTGTCGTCCCCGATCTATACGGCACCGTATATTTGATCTATACGGTACCGTACACATCGAACGCGATCAATGGAGGTGGCCCGATTCCCGCCGTCGCCCGCACGACACGAGCCCGCTGGATAGAGGCGGGCCTCGACGCCCTCGCACGAGGAGGACCCGACGCCGTCCGCGTCGAAACACTCGCCGCCGAGCTCGGCGTGACGAAGGGCGGGTTCTACGGCTACTTCGACGGCCGTCCCGCGTTGCTCACCGAGATGCTCGACGAGTGGGAACGTCGCTGCACCAAAGCCGTTATCGCCCAAGCCGATGCCGAAGGCGGCACCCCCGCCGACAGAATCCGGCGCGTGGGGCAACTGACCTACTCGGAGGACTTCCAACGGATCGATCTCGCGATCCGGGCCTGGGCCCACCACGACCGGGCCGTCGCGACGCGGCTGCAGCGCATCGACAACGAGCGGATGGACTTCCTGCGGAAGATGTTCGGCACCTTCGTCGCCGACCCCGACGAGATCGAGGCACGCAGCACCCTCATGTTCGGCCTTGCGATCGGCCGCCACTTCATCGTCGCGGACCACCCCGGGTACACCAAACGCGAAGCCATCCGACTTGCCGGAGAATTCCTCCTGCGCCCCGCCGGCACGAACGGTTCTGCCGGGTAAGGGTTTCTGCCGGTCGACTCAGCCGAGGTGAGCGGACAGCAGCCACGCCGGCAGCATGGACCGGCCCTTCTCGTCGTGCTCCCAGCTGGCGGCCTGTTCCGGGCCGAGCAGCGCGTGGATGAAGGCCGGGCGAATGTCGTCGATGGTCCAGAACTCGGCGACGGCCTCGCGCAGCTCGTCGTCGGTCACCGGGTTCGGTCCTTCGCCCTCGGGGAAGGACCCCTTCGCGAACACCAGGATGTAGTAGGACGCGCCGGGCGCGGCCGCCCGAGCGACCGCGTGCAGGTAGTCGCGCCGCCGGTCGACGGGAAGGGAATGGAACAGGGTGCTGTCGACGATCGTGGAAAACCGGCCGTCGAAACCCGTGAACGAACTGATGTCCGCCACCTGATACGTGGCCGTCGTCAGTCCACGATCGGCGGCGGCCGCCTGAGCCACCGCGATGGCCGTCGGCGACAGGTCCAGGCCCACCACCGTGTACCCCTGCGCCGCCAGGTGGAGGGACGTCTCGGCATGTCCGCAGCCCGCGTCCAGCACGTCGCTGCGGAACTTGCCCTCCGCGATCAGCCCGGCGATCTCGGGCTGCGGCTCACCGATGTTCCACGGCACCGGTCCCGTAAATACCTCCGCGTCGCCTCGGTAGATGTCGTCCCACGGCGCAACTTGGTTGTCCTCGGTCATGACACCGACGGTACGCCCGCACTACCGTGCCGATGTGGATCTTTTCTCGCGCTCGTGGTCGGCGCTGCGCACGGTGGTCGCCGAACTTCCGGATGAGAACTTCGCACAGCCGTCCGGCTGCACCGGCTGGCTCGTGCGGGATCTGGTGTGCCACCTGATCATCGACGCGCAGGACGTCCTGATCACCCTCGTGACCCCCGCCGACACGGAACCGACGCGCGACGCCGTGACCTACTGGGACCTCGCCGACACGCCCCCGACCGGCGACGACCCGCTCGACGCGCTGGTCGTCCGACTGGCCGCCGCGTACCAGGAGCCGCGGCTGCTCAAATACCACTTCGACGACGTCGGCTCCGCTGCCGGCCGCGCCGGCGAACTCGTCGACCCGGACCTGCGGGTCAGCACCCGCGACGAGGTCCTTACCGCAGGTGACTACCTCTCCGCGTACGTCTTGGAATCGACGCTGCACCACCTCGACCTGATCGCCCACCTCCGGGGCGCGGCGGAACCGCCCGCAGAGGGCCTCGCCCGGTCCCGCGACATGCTGGAGAAGATCGCCGGGACCGCCTTCCCCGCCTCGTTCTCCGACAAAGACGCGCTGCTGGTCGGCACCGGGCGGCGGGGCCCGACCGACGCGGAGAAGGCAGATCTCGGCGAGCCGGCGACGAAACTCCCGCTCATCCTCGAATGACTCGGATTACGTCTACCTTTGTGTTGAGCCAGCTGGATCACGCCGTCGGGGCGATATCCTGAGAACCTGTCATCGAGAGGCTGAACGTGCAGATTTCATCGAACATATCGCGGACCGGATGAATCGATCCGGACGATGTCCGATATCGATCCGTTCGAGACCCATCGCGATGTGACCCCGTCAGTCGCGTCGGAACTGGCGGCTGCCGGATTCGACGACGCCCGGGAGATCGGGCGTGGGGGCTTCGGTGTCGTGTACCGGTGCACGCAACCTGCACTCGACCGGACCGTCGCCGTGAAGGTGCTCACCAACGATCTCGCGGAGGAGAACCGGGAGCGCTTCTTTCGCGAACAGAGGGCGATGGGCCGCCTGACCGGCCACCCCAACATCGTCAACGTCCTCCAGGTCGGGGTCACCGACAGCGGACAACCATTCATCGTGATGCCGTACCACCGGCAGGGCTCCCTGGACGAACGTATCCGACGGCACGGCCCGTTAGGTGTGGACGACGTACTGCAGTTAGGGGTGAAACTGGCAGGCGCGTTGGAGGCCGCCCACGGCGAGGACATCGTCCACCGCGACATCAAGCCGGCGAACATTCTCCTCACCGACTATGGCGAGCCGGCGCTCACGGACTTCGGGATCGCGCATATATCCGGCGGGTTCGAGACCGCTGCCGGCATCGTCACCGGTTCACCCGCGTTCACGGCGCCCGAGGTCCTCGGCGGCGCCGCCCCGAGCCCCGCCTCGGATATATACGGACTCGGAGCTACCCTGTTCTGCGCAGTCACCGGCCACGCCGCATTCGAGCGCCGCAGTGGCGAACAGTTGGTCGCCCAATTCATCCGCATCACAAAGGAACCGGCACCGGATCTTCGGGATCACGGCATTGCCGACGATGTCGCTACCGTGATCGAGCAGGCGATGTCCGGCCGCCCCGAGGACCGGCAACCCTCAGCCCTGGCGCTGGGCGAGAATCTGCGCGAGATCCGACGTCGCCGCGGGATATCTGCAGACGACATGGCGCTCCACGTGCGACCCGCACCGGAAACGGAACCAGCACCACAGGAGCGGATTCACCTGAACCCTTCCCGCCACGAGAGGGGGAATCTCCCCCTGGAGCTGTCCAGCTTCGTCGGTCGCAGGCACGAACTCGCCGAAGCGAAGAATCTGCTTTCGTCGTCACGCCTGCTGACATTGGCCGGAATCGGCGGAGTCGGGAAAACACGTCTCGCACTTCGGCTTGCAGCGAGCATCCGCCGCGAGTTCGCCGACGGCGCATGGTTCGTCGAGCTCGACGAGGTCGATACTCCGTCCCGCTTGATCGACGTGGTGGCCGCAACCCTCGGTGTGCGGGATCAAACTGACCGGTCGCTACGCGAGATTCTGCTGGACTTCCTGTCGTCGCGAAAACTGTTGCTGATCTTGGACAACTGCGAGCAAGTGGTCGACGCGGTGGCCGACCTCGCGACGGTTCTGCTGCAGCAGAACCCGAATCTGCGCATCCTCGCGACAAGCCGCGAACCCCTTGCAATTGCCGGGGAGGCAACACTGCGCGTGCCCCCACTCACCGTCCCCGACGCCGATCGGGAGCCGTCGCTCCAGGGTCTTCCCCGCTACGATGCCGTGTCGCTGTTCACCGAGCGCGCCACCACCGCGGTCTCGACCTTCGCGTTGACCGATGCCAACAAGTCCGCTGTAGCGCGGATTTGTCACCGGTTGGACGGGTTGCCCCTGCCGATCGAACTGGCGGCGGCGCGGTTGCGTGCGATGTCGCCCGAACAGATCCTGCAACGGCTTTCCGACCGCTATGCGCTGTTGACTCGCGGGAGCCGAGGCGCACCCTCGCGCCAGCAGACGCTTCGGTTGTGCGTCGACTGGAGCTACGACCTGTGCACCCCGCTCGAACAACGGACGTGGGAACGACTTTCGGTATTCACCGGCAGCTTCGAACTGGATGCCGCAGAGCATGTGTGCGGGGAGAACATGTCGCCGGAGGCGTTACTGGACTCGGTGGCATCCCTCGTCGACAAGTCGATCCCGATCCGCGAAGAGCACGGCGTCACGGTCCGCGTCAGGCTGCTCGAGACCCTCCGTGCCTACGGACGAGAAAAGGCCCAGCAGAACGACGACTACCACGACCTGCGCCGGCGGCACCGGGATTGGTACCGCCAGCTGGCTCGCACCGCCGAGGACGAGTTCATCGGTCCCAGGCAGCTCCAGTGGATGGAGCGACTCAGCAGTGAGCAGCCCAATCTGCGGGACGCGATGGATTTCTGCCTCACCGAAAGCGATGCCGACGCCGGTTTACAGATTGCTACACCCTTGTTGCAGCTCTGGGGGTCGCGAGGCCAGCTCAGCGAGGCGAGGCGCTGGCTCGACCAATTCCTGTCACTCTGGAAAGAACGCCCGACCATCACCTACATCCGGGCGCTGTACGCCGACTGCCTGATGTCCGAACAGCAGCAGGACCACCAGCGAGGTGCTGCCCTTGTCGAGCGGGCGCGGATCCTCGCCGATCAGATGACCGACCCGATAGCGCACGCGATCGTCGACCACGCGGACGGCATCGTCGGATTGTTCACCGGCGATCTCACGCGCGCGGCGTCACGTCTGGAGCGGGCACAGCCCGTGTTGCGACAAGCCGAGAACGATCTCGCACTGCGGATCGAGTCACTGACGCTGCTGGGATTGTCGTATCAACTGGCCGACACCGAACCCCACCGGGCTGTCGAATGCTACGAGGAAGTTCTCGCGATCACGGAAGCTCACGGTGAATCCGTCTATCGGTCCTACGCACTGTGGGCCATGGCCGTCGCACAATGGCGACTGGGTGATCAGCGTCGCGCAACCGACCTACTCGAAGAAGGAGTGCGGCTCGCTCGACTCGTCGACGACCCGGTCGGTTGCGCAAATTGCGTCGAAGTACTCGCCTGGATCGCCGGAACCAGTGACCCTCGACGTGCCGGCACGCTGATGGGAGCCGCGGAAGCGCTCGGTCGTGTTGCCGGAAGCCCTTCCGTGTTCGTTCCCGACCTGCTCGTCTATCACGACGAATGCGAGCGGTCCGCCCGCCGGATGCTCACCGAACACGCCTTCGAGGAGGCCCGGCAGCACGGCAGGGCTATGGATCTCACTTCCGCTGCTTCCTACGCGCTCGAGGAGCACCCCCGAAAGCCGACGTCCCCGGGTCCCGCCACCTTGACGAAACGCGAACAGCAGGTCGCGGAACTGATCGCCGAGGGCCTCACCAACAAGGCGATCGCCGCCCGACTCGTCATCTCACAACGCACCGCTCAGGGACATGTCGAACACATACTCAGCAAACTCGGATTCACCTCGCGAGCACAGGTCGCGGCCTGGGTCGTCGAAGAGAGACAATCGTCGTAATTGCCGCTCGGGGGTCCGACGCTCCACGCTCCGCGTACGTCCTGCAGGTGACGCCGCAGCACCTCGACGTGATCGCCCAGCTACCGAGGACAGCGACACCGTCCGCAGAGGGGCTGGACCCACGAACGCCGTGCGAATGGCTGTCGGATACTGACACCGACTAGATCCCATTCTCGCCTCGGGCGACAGTTCTGTGTGACGCGGTTCGGCGGGGTGTCAGAGCGGGTTCCACCAACGGACGAAGTTGTTCCACTCGAGTATCAGTGGCCATACGCCCTCCTCGAGAGGATTCGCCGAGAACAGGTCCGGCAATAGTCCAATCATCACCAACTCCTCTAGAACTGATTCCACCAGGTCGCGAACGAGTTCCACCACGTCCACGGCCAGAACGTCACGTCCCCGATACCTGCCGGAAGGTCGAACACAACACCGATCATGACTGCACCTTTCGGGATAGCTCCCCGACCATCCTGTGTATCGGCGCAACGGCCCTCAGCGCTACCGGCGGCAGTCAGCCATGCACCGGTGACGAAGCTGAGATCAACTGCGCTCCAGTTACGGGCGAGGTTCGTGTGCGAAGGAATCATGCCCTGGCGGCAGTGCGAATGATATTGAAGGAAAACCAAAGTGAGCATGGGTGACGGCAATCCCGAACGCGCGGGCTCAGCACGTGCGGCACGCGACCAGCCCCGGTCGAGCAGAGTCGCGGAGCTATCGGGAGGCTGCCGCCACAGGTCGCCGCCTTCAAACGCCGAGCAACACGATCTCGGTCACCAGCAACGCAATGACCTTGCCGGTTTCCAGGCCGATATAGACGTGGTGCGCGTGAGAACGGGGGGTGGGGTCGTGGAGGGCGGCGAAGGCGGACAGGAACAGGGCGCGTTTGAGTTTCTTGTTGCCGGAGCGGGTGGGGTGCTCGCCACGGATGGAGGATCCCGATTTTCGGGTGACCGGTGCGATGCCGGCATAGGCCGCCAGGTGGGCGGCGGAGGGGAAGGCGGAGCCGTCGCCGACCTCGATCAAGATCCGAGCTGCCGTCCTGACGCCGATGCCGGGCATCGAGGTCAGGACTGGGGAAAGAGGGTGGTCATCGAGGGCCCTCTCCACGTCCGCGGCGACCGCTTTGCGTTGTAACAGGGTCTCTTTCAGTGAATCCGCGAGTTTGGGGAGAACGGTTTCGGCGGCCGCGGTGCCGGGCACCACCACGGCCTGCTCGTCGAGGGCGGCAAGGATGTCGGTGGCCAACCTGGCGCCCATTCGGGGTGCGTGCTTGACCGCGATCGCGGTGAGCTTGCGCTTGCCGGCCTGCCGGATTCCGGCCGGCCCGCCGCAGCGGGAGAGGATCTCGAGCACCGCCGGATGGGTGATGCGGGGGCCGAGGACCCGCTCAAGGGCAGGGTGGATGGAGGTGAGCAGGCCTCGGATGCGGTTGCTGACCCGGGTGGCCCCACCGGCAAGGTCGTCGTCGAATCCGACGAGGACCTCGAGTTCGGCGAGGGCCTCGTCGCCGGTATCGACCCGGCGCAGGGTGTGCGGCATGGTGCGGGCGGTATCGGCGATGATGAACGCGTCTCGGGCGTCTGTTTTCGCCTGTCCGGGGTACAGGTCGGCGATGCGGCGCATCGCCAGTCCGGGCAGGTAGCCGACCTCGTGGCCGCCTACGCGGGCCACGGTGACCGGCAGGGCGCCGATCGTATTGGGTTGGTCGACGACCACCAGCACCGATCCGTGGCTGGCCAGGCGGTCGAAGACCGCCCGCAGTTTCGCTTCGTCGTTCGGCAACGCCTTGTCGTAGATCTTCTTTCCGGCGGCGGTCAGTCCGACGGCGTGGTGTTCGCCTTTGCCGACGTCGATGCCGCAGTACACCGCATAGTTCGAGTCCATTCAGGGGTCGTCCCTTGTGTCTCGGTCGGCCGGTCGCCGATCCGGCATCGACGCCCGGCACCCACGTTACAAAGAGACCTACCCAATTTCGGTTGGCCGTGTCCCTATCAGCGGTCCGTCGACGCCACCACACCCGGCGACACCACCCCCCGGATCATGCGAGAGACAGGGGCAAGGAGTCATACCGGGTCTGGCGACCGTAGCCCTTCTGTGAAGGACCGTAAATAAGGTAACGGGGCGTCTTCACCGGCGAGGACGCGGTCGGATCGACGTGTCAGCAGGGGGCGAACACCGACGAGTTGGACCACGAGCGCCGCGACGGCCGTCGCTCCTGCCACCACCACTCGGGTAGGTCGCCCGTCGATGAGGAGCCCGGCAACGAGCAGTGCCGCCCAGACCACCTCGGTCACGTTCAGTGCACGGAACACGAGCCGGCCTATCCCCCATCCGAGGGGCACCGTCACCCCGGGTGCGCGGAACTTCAGCGGCGCCTCGAGGAACGAGATCGCGAGCACCATTCCCAGTCAGGTGAAGGTCACCGCGATCGAGACGGCATGCGCTGCGGTCATCTGGCCTCCCTTTTCTGTCCTCACCGGTGCGGCGAGGGCGATCTCGGACAGTCTGCACCCGAACTCGTCATTCGACAGCTGCGGACGGCTGATCCTCCCGAGTAGTCTGTGTGGGCATGGCACGGGATGAGCGTGGCGTGACAGCCCAGAGTGAGGACTTCGCCGCCTGGTATAACGAGGTGGTCTTCAAGGCGGGCCTCGTGGACCGAGGTCCGGCCAAGGGCACCATGGTGATCCGACCGTATGGGTACCGGCTGTGGGAGCTGTTGCAGTCCGAGCTCGACCGTCGCATCAAGGATGCCGGTCACGAGAATGCATACTTCCCGTTGCTGATTCCGGAAAGTTACCTAGGCCGGGAGGCCGAACACGTCGAAGGGTTTTCCCCGGAACTGGCGGTGGTCACCCACGCCGGCGGGAAGGAGCTCGAAGAACCGTTGGTGGTGCGGCCGACGTCGGAGACGATCATCGGCGAGATGATGGCCAAGTGGATCAGCTCGCACCGCGACCTGCCGCTGCTGTTGAACCAGTGGGCGAATGTGGTGCGGTGGGAGCTGCGTCCGCGAATGTTTCTGCGCACCACAGAATTTCTGTGGCAGGAGGGCCACACCGCGCACGTCGACGAGGCGGCGGCCCGCCGTGAGACGATGCTGGCGCTCGACATCTATCACGAGGTGGCGCGTGAGTTGGCCGCGATCCCCGTCGTTCCGGGTGAGAAGACGCCCGGTGAACGGTTCGCCGGTGCGGTGGCGACCTACACGATCGAGGGCATGATGCGTGACGGCCGTGCGCTGCAGTCCGGCACCTCGCATTACATGGGCACCAAGTTCGCGTCGGCGTTCGACATCCGCTTCACGAGCGAGGCGGGTCGAGAGGAACTGTGTCACACGACGTCCTGGGGAATGAGTACCCGGATGGTCGGCGGCATCGTGATGACTCACGGCGACGACAAGGGCCTGGTGTTGCCGCCGTGGTTGGCGCCGTATCAGGTGGTGATCGTGCCGATCACCCGCGGCGGCAACGTCGCGGTCGAGGAAGCGGCCGACGAGCTGGCCCGCCGCCTGCGGTCGGCAGGGGTGCGGACCCTTGTCGATGCCCGCCCCCAGCTCACCCCGGGGTTCAAATACAACGAGTGGGAGTTGCGCGGCGTCCCGGTCCGGCTCGAGTTCGGCCCGCGAGATCTGGAGGCCGGCACCGTGATGATGGTGAAACGACTCGGCGACGACGGCAAGCAGGCCGTGCCGATCGACTCCCTGCCCGAGACCATGCCGGGGGTCCTGGACGACTTTCAGGCCTTCCTGCTCGCTCGGGCCACCGCGTTCCGCGACGACCACACTCGAACCGTCGACAACTGGGAGGATTTCGCGGACGCGGTCTCGACCGGATGGGCACTGGCACTGCACTGCGGGATCGCCGCGTGCGAGGAGGAGATCAAGTCCCTCACCGCTGCCACCCCGCGATGCGTTCCGCTCGGCGGCGAACCGGAGACCGGTGTGTGCGTGCGATGTGGCGCGGCGTCGGCGTACGGCAAGCGGGTGATCTTCGGGCGCGCCTACTGACGGGGCGCATACGGTGCGTGCAGGGGTGGCTATCACCACCCCTCGGGGGACTATTCGCATGCCGGGCACTCGACGGACGCTGGGGATCTCGATAACCGACCACTCGGAGAGAAACCCCTCGACCGAAAGGAACCCCCATGCCCCGCATCCTCGGTGCCACCGTCCCCGACGTCCACGAACACGATCCGCCGGGCGCGGCCCTGCCCGCCGTCGAATCCGTCCACAAAGAGGTTCGTCACCACTGGGCCTTCGCGCGGATAGGCCTGTACCTGCTGCTCGCTTCACTACCGCTGCTCGCGATCTCGGCGCAGGTGTTCGGCGTCGTGCCGATGAATGCCACCGGTGCGCTGGTGATCATTCCGCTCGCCGCCACCCTCGCCGTGTTGTGCGTGTTCGCTCCGCACCCGATCGACCGTATCGTCGGCCACGGCCTCGGCTGGGGGATGTTCGCGTGTCTGGCCTACGACGTCTTCCGCCTCGACACCGTGTATCTGCTCGGGTTGTGGGGCGACTTCATTCCGAAAATGGGTACGTGGCTGCACTCGGGAACCGACACCCGGACCGGCGCGATCGTCGGCTACCTGTGGCGGTACCTCGGCGACGGCGGCGGCATCGGAATCGCCTTCTTCCTCATCGCCCTCGCGCTCGGCCTCCAGCATCGGTCACGCCGCGTCGTCCTCCTCGCGTTCGTCACCTTCGCGGTGTTCCCGGTGTGGGCCGGGCTCATCGGAACGGTCGCCCTGTCGCCACACGGACAGCACGACATGTTCCCGCTCACGCCGACGACGATCACGCTGTCGCTGAGCGGGCACCTGATCTTCGGGCTCGTGCTCGGTCTCGGCTTCCTGCGCGCACGGGGCCGCCTCGGGCAGCACTGGCCGTGGCCGCCGCTGCTTCCGGTGCGGTCGCCCGCCGGTGCGGCACGGCCGCGCAGTGAGGCGCTGGTGCCCGCGTGCGGTGAGTGCGGCGCGACCGAACGGTAGGACCCTCCCTAGGTGAGTGGCGAAGTGTGCCCGGGCACGCTTCGCCACTCACGTGTGGGTGAGGTGCCGGTCCTTCACCTTCCGGCCCACTGCCACGGACAGCAGCATCAGCAGTGCCGCCCCCACGAAGCAGGTGGCGTAACCGAGGTGCGGGGCGAGAAGTGACATGACGAACGGGACGGCGAAGCCGACGTAGATCAGGCAGTAGAACACCGCCACGGTCTGTGCGAGTTCGTCTGCCGGTGCCAGTTTTTCGACCGACGCGAGACCGGAACCGAGCAGGATGCCGTAGCAGGATCCGAGGAGGAAGGCCGCGACGACGATCGCGGCGACGGACAGCGCACCGTCCGTGTATGCGACCACGGTCGCGGCGCCGAAGCCCAGCACCCCGAGGATGATGCCGACCCGGATCCCGGCGGCGGCGTCTCCCCGCTGCGACCACCGTGTGGCCCACGGCTGGATCACCGCCCCGGTGATCAGGGTCAGCGCCGCCACGAGTCCGGTGAACGCCACCGACGTGGAGCGCAGTGACTCGGAGACGAGCGGTGGAAGGGTTGCGAACGACACGGTCGCCACACCGAACACCCATGGCGCCCAGGGTGCGATGCCCCACCGGAACTGAGGCGTCGCCAGCACCGACAGGGGTTTCGCGGTGAGGTCGGTCGCCCGGACCCGCACGTCGGGAACCGCCCACACCAGCGCCAGGGCACCGAGCATCAACGCGATGTGCACCAGGTACGGGAGCAGTTCGGGGGCGGGGAGCCACTGCGCGATCACGCCGGCGAACAGGGCCCCGCAGCCGAATCCCGCGGACAACGACACGGCGGCGCGGCGCGCACCCGCCCCGGACGGCGCGGTGGAGCTGAGTTCCTTCATCCAGGCGGTTCCGGCGCCGAACGCCATGCCGGAGGCGAGTCCGGCCAGCACCCGCCCCAGGTAGAGCAGGTCGGGGACGGCGGCGCCGGCGATCAGCACGAGGGAGGAGACGATGCCGACGGGGATCATGGGCAGGATCACCGCGCGCCGGCCGAACCGGTCGGACACGCGCCCGAAGTACAGCAGGGCGGGCACCAGCCCGACGACGTACGACGCGAGCATCGCGGTGAACGAGCCGTTTCCGAGACCGAGATGTTCGCGGTAGACGAGCTGCATCGGGGCGAACTGGTTGGCACCCCAGCTGACCGCGAACAGCGCGGCGGCGAGGCGAACCCAGGGCGAGAGCATCACCCGATCCTCCCAGAGCCCGTAGCGCGGCGAAGTATCAACTCTTCACAGCTCGGGCGACGGTTTCCTGTGCACACTGGCCGTGTGCGGCGGGTGTGGGGATGTCTAGCGTCGACCCCTGAGCACGAGCCGAGGAGGACATGTGTGGGGTAACGACGGCAGCTGGGTCGGTTCGGACGCGCAGACGATCGCCCGCGCGGTGACGAACCGGGAGGTGTCCGCGAGCCAGGTGCTCGACGACCACCTGGCGCACATCAAGGCCCGGAACCCGGAGCTGAACGCCGTCGTCACCGTCGCCGAGGATCAGGCGATCCGGGCCGCCGACGACCTCGACACCCGGATCGGCAGAGGGGAGGACGTCGGTCCGCTGGCCGGGGTCCCGTTCACGGTGAAGGACCTGATCGCGACCGCGGGTGTCCGGACGACGGCGGGATCGCGCGCGCTCGAGCACAACGTGCCTTCTGTCGACGCGCCCGCGGTGGCCGCGATGAGGGCGGCCGGCGCGATTCTCGTCGGGAAGACGAACACCCCGGAGTTCGGGGCCAGCGGGCTCACCCACAACGACCTGTTCGGGTACACCGTGAACCCGCTCCGGCCCGACGGTGTCGCCCGCTCCCCCGGCGGTTCGAGCGGCGGCGAGGCGGCGGCGGTCGCGTCCGGGATGAGTGTCGTCGGTCTCGGCACCGACTTCGGCGGCTCGGTCCGCTGGCCCGCGCACTGCACGGGACTGCGCTCCGTGCGCCCGACGATCGGCCGGGTGGACCCCGACGGACAGTATCCCGGCGTCCCGTCGGGCGATCACGTGCTGACCAATCCGGCGACCATGCACGGCACGCTGCAGACGATCGGTCCGATGGCGCGGACCCTGGACGACGCGGCGCTCGTGCTGCGGGTGCTCTCGTCCCGGCAGTATCACTGGACGGACCCGGCTTCGGTGGACCTCTCGCGTCTCGACGTGACGTGGGCGCCCGGCGACGGGACCGTCCCGGTGGACACGGAGATTGTCGCGGCCGTCGCCGGCGCCGCCGGCAGGCTCGGCGCCCGACCGTACCGGGGGGCGGCCCTGTCGGAGGGGAACGACCTCTTCGGGACGTTGCGCGCGGTCGAAACCCACACCGACATCATCGAACTCGGCACCGACTTCGGAACGAACATCGCCACGATGCTCGCCGCCGCGCGGGACGTGGACCGGCGCCTGGTCGAGCGGCTGTGGGCGCAGCGAGCGGAACTCGTGCACCGATTGCTCGGCGAGATGGGCGACGTCCTCGTCCTTCCCGTCGCCTCGATCCCGGCGCCGCCGCTCGGCGACGAACTGTTCGATGTCGGTGGGCAGTCGCTCACGTGGTCTCAGGCACTGGCGAGTTGCCGCGCGATCAGCGTGACGGGTCTGCCGTCCGTCGTCGTTCCGGTGGGAAGCACCCGGTCCGGGTTGCCGATCGGCGTGCAGGTCGTCGCGCGCCCGTGGTGCGAGCACGTGGCGTTGGCCGTGGCCGCCCGGTTGTGAGGCGACCGCGGCCGACACGGGTGTCAGATCACCCGGTCGCGCCGGAGGCCCTCGATGTCTTCGTCGCTCAGCCCGAATTCACCGAGCACCTCGGCCGTGTCCTGCCCCAGCACCATCGGCGGCGCATTCCGGATCGGCAGGGTCTCGGCGTCCACCCAGAACGGACCCCGGACCAGCGGCACTTCCCCGCCGTCCGGCGTGGTTACCGGCTGTACCATCTTCAGCGCTTGCACCTGGGGGTCGGCGAAGGCCTGGTCGATCGTGTGGACGGGACCGCACGGGATGCCCGCCGCGCGAATCGATGTCACCCATTCGGCGGCCGGCCGCACCGACAGCAGTTCGAGAAGTTCCTTGGTGAGCCGATCGCGGTGTGCGAGTCGTGATTGGCCGGTGCGGTATTCGGGCCGGTCGGCGAGTTCGGGATCCCCGAGAACCTGGCACAGCGACACCCAGTGCCGGTCCGAGCCGGTCGCGATGATGATGGGGAAATCGGCCGTGTCGAACGTCCCGTACGGGGTGATCGTGGGGTGTGTGTTTCCGTTCGGCTCCGCGACGCGTCCGGTGCTCAGGTAGTCCTGCGCCTGGAACGACATGATCGACAGGGCCGACTCGAGCAGGGACGTCTGCACGTGATGACCGACGCCATCGCGTCCGCGGGCCACGAGCGCGGCCGTGATGCCCAGTGCCGCATAGATACCGGACACGGTGTCGATGATCGGAATGCCGACGCGCATCGGGGTGTGGTCGCCGGCCCCGGTCACCGACATCAGTCCCGACATGCCCTGCGCCACCTGATCGAGTCCCGGCGAGAACTGCTCGGGTCCGGTCGGGCCGAAGCCGCTGACACTCATGACGATCACTCCGGGATTGTCCTGGGCGAGCGACTGCTGGTCGAGTCCCATTTCCGCGAGGACCCCGGGACGGAAGTTCTCCACGATGACGTCCACGTCGACGGCCATGCGGCGCAGCAGTTTCCGACCCTGCTCGCTACGCATGTCGAGTGCGACGGAGCGTTTGCCGCGGTTGACGGAGGCGAAGTACAGGCTGTCGCTGCCGTCGAACGGCGGCCACTGCCGGGAACTGTCGCCACCGGAACGGGTCTCGACCTTGATGATGTCGGCGCCGAAATCCGACAGCAGTGCCGTGCACAGCGGACCGGCGAGGGCCCGCGTGAGGTCGAGGACCCGGATCCCGCTGAGCAACTGATTCATGGTGGATCCTCGGTTCTCTGTGAAGGAAGGGGGACCGTCCGAGAATTGCGGAGTCGTCGATCGATAGCGATGGCGAGAATGCACAAGCGGCCGCTGGGGATTTCGGCGCATTGTGTGCGCCGACGGCCGGTCGCCGCCGGTTAGCGTGAGGTTCCCGACGAATCACCCGAGGAGTACGAGACGATGCGCGACATCCTGACGGGCTTGGAAGCGTGGTTCGATCGCGGCGAGAATTTCGTCCTCGCCACGGTGGTGCGCACCTGGAAGTCGTCTCCGCGGGCACCGGGCGCGGCGATGGCCGTGTCGGAATCCGGTGAGGTGCTCGGAAGTGTGTCCGGTGGGTGTGTCGAGAGCGCGCTGTACGAGACGGCGCGGGACGTGCTGGCCGACGGGCGCAGCCGGACGGAAGTGTTCTGCGTGGCGGACGACGACGCGATCGGTGTCGGTCTGACGTGCGGCGGCACCATCGAGGTGTTCGTTCAGCGCATCGGGAGCAGCGACTTCCCGGACTTCGCGGACGTGGCGCGAAGGATCTGTGGCGGTGAGTCGATCGCCGTCGTGACGGAGACCGGCGACGGATCACGGACCCGGCGCAGCGTGATCACCGGGGACGCACTCGCGGGCGACCTCGACCTGCCCGAGACCGATGTCGAGAATGTCCGCCGTCGCCTCGACGCCGGTGAGTCGGTCGTCTATCAGCTGCAGTCCGAGACGGTGTGCATGGTCGAGATCTTCGCGCCCCCACCGCGGATGTACATCTTCGGGGCCATCGACTTCGCCGCGGCCATGTGCTCGCTGGGCGCGTTCGCCGGCTACCACGTCACGGTGATCGACGCCCGCGCCGTGTTCGCGACGCGTGCGCGGTTCCCGGACGCCGACGACGTCGTCGTGATGTGGCCGCACCGGTTCCTCGAGACCGCGCCGGTCGACCACCGGACGGTCCTCGCGGTGCTCACCCACGACGAGAAATTCGATATCCCGCTGCTGGGGCTCGCCCTGCGATCGGACGCCGCGTACATCGGCGCGATGGGCAGCCGGGCCACGCACGATCGCCGGGTCACGCTGCTGCGGGAACAGGGGACGACCGCGGCGGAGCTGGCGCGGCTGCATTCCCCGATCGGCCTCGACCTGGGTGCCCGCACTCCCGAGGAGACCGCGGTGTCGATCCTCGCCGAGATGATGAAGACGACCCGGGGCACGTCGGGGCTCGAACTCCAGCAGCTGAGCGGTCCGATTCACCGTGATGCGCCGGCCGGGACCGGCCGGCCGCTCGAGTGCACCGCGTGACCACCGTTTGACGGGTATTCGGGTCGCGACTTAAGGTCACACTTTCGCGCCGTCCGGGGCGAGTGTCGTATCAGGTGAGCAGGGTGTTGCAGTGACGACGAGGGATGTCGGTAGTTCCGCTCCCGGGTTCCGCGCAGCCGCCGACACCGGCGACGGGCCTGGTCCGGGCGTTGCGCCGCAATCGTTCGCCGACGTGCTGGTGTCCGATCTCCTCGTCTCCCCGACCCTGGTCGCCGGCGCGACCGGCACCTCGCGTGAGGTGTCGAACGTCGCCGTGATGGCGGTGCCCGACATCGGACCGTGGCTCCGGACCGGACAGTTGCTGATCACCACGTCCGCGGTTCTCGGCCGGCTGGTCGAGCCGATCGACGCGTTTCTCGCCCGGCTCGACAGGCGAGGCGTCGCCGGGCTCGCCGTCCGACTCGACGACCCCAGCGCCACGCTGCCGGCCGAGATGTCCGATGCGGCCGACGAACTCGGGTTTCCCGTCGTCGTGGTCGCGGACCTGTACTCGCAGGCACACCCGCTGTCCGGTGCTCTCGCGGAGTCGTCGGCCCGGCAGGTCGACGCCCTGTTCGAGGCGGACCGGTTGCGCAGAGTGCTCGTCGACGTCGTGATGGCCGGCGGCGGGTTTGCCGAACTCTCCGTCGCCGTCGCCCGCGAATTGGGCGGGGCCGTGCTGATCACGACACCCGACGGACGTCAGTTGTGCCGGGCCGGGGACGAGTCCGAGCTGAACCGGCTGGCGTCGAGTGCGGCGCTCGACTCCACCGGGCGGGTCCGCACCGATTCCACAGAGGGCGGGCTCGGTCTGCACCGGCTGGGCGACGAGTCCATCGCGGTGTCGGCGATTTCGGCCAACGGCATCGATCACGGGCGGCTGGTGCAGTTCAGCACCGGACGTCGACTGCGCAGCGAGGATCTGTACCTCGTCGAGCAGGCGGCGGCGGTGTGCGCCCTGGTCGTCGCCCGCGAACTCGTCGTGTCCTCGGTCGAGGAGAAGCACCGCGCCAATTTCATCCGCGACCTGCTGCTCGGCCGCGGCGGCGAACACGAGCACGTCGTCGCGCACGCCAAGACGTTCGGCTGGGACCTGGACCGTCCCGTGGTCGTCGTGGTGATCGAACCCGATCCGGTCGGTGAGGACGAGCCGTCGATGCCCCGGATGCCGCTCGTCGAGCGACAGGCGCGGGCATTCACGAGTGCCGTCGCGGGCCGCGACACGGGTGCCGCCGTCACCGCGCTGGCGACGGAGACGGTGATCCTCATGGGTGTCGGCACCGACACGATGAACCTCGTCCACGAACTCGTCGCCACCGTGCGCGGCGCCGGCGGCGGTGGTCGCCGGGCGTTCGGGGTGGGCGTGTCCCGGCCGACGGACTCCGTGGACGGCATCCCCGCCCTCTACGGTCAGGCCCGGACCGCGCTGAAGGTGGGACGGCAGATCACCGGCGCCTGGGCGGTGACACATTTCGACGACCTCGGCGTCTACCGGCTGCTGAGCCTCGTCGAGGACGACCGCGAACTCGAGTCGTTCGCGCAGGAGACCCTGCGTGAGCTGACGGCGGACACATCCGAGGCGCAGGACATGCGGCGCACCCTGGAGGTGCTGCTCGCCACCAACATCAACATCGCCGAAACCGCACGTCAACTGCATTTTCACTACAACACCCTGCGATACCGGGTGGTGAAGCTGGAGAAGATGCTCGGGTCGTTCACCGATCACCCCGAACTGCGCCTCGATCTGTCTCTCGCCCTCAAGATCATGGCGATGCGCGGCATCAATTCCTAAAGTTGCCAATTTCGCCGGGCACGCGCTGGCAGATTCTTCTCACGCCGGGTGGCTGACGCTGTAATAACGTTTCCCTCCTATCGAGGTGCAACTGTGACATGCGGCACATCATCGAAGCTGGCCGCCGGCACTCCAGCACCGTCACCTGTCTGAAAGGTCCTCCTATGCCTATCTGGACACTGCACGGAGATGGCAAGACCATCGCGCCCGGGGAGGTCGTCGCCCCGGGCGAACGCCTGAGCTGGGGTCGCACGATCGGACTCGGCGGGCAGCACGTGGTCTCGATGTTCGGGGCCACGTTCGTCTTCCCGATCATCATGGGTCTCAATCCTCAACTGGCCGTGATGATGTCGGGGTTCTGCACCCTGTTCTTCCTCCTGGTCGTCAAGGGCCGGATTCCCAGCTACCTGGGGACGTCGGCCGCATTCGTCGGCGGCATCGCCGCCATCCGCGCCCAGGGCGGCACGTCGGCGCAGGTGACGGGGGCGATCCTGGTATCCGGCCTCGTGCTCGCCGGCATCGGCGTGCTGATCCACTTCCTCGGCGGCGGGGTGGTGTTCAAGATCCTCCCGCCGGTGGTCACCGGCGCCGTCGTCATGCTGATCGGGTTCAACCTGGCCCCGGTGGTGGCCGGAACGTACTGGCCCCAGGACCAGTGGGTCGCGTTGACGGTGATGGTCGTGCTGGTGGTGGCGAGCGTCGCGCTGCGCGGATTCCTCGGGCGGGTCGCGATCTTCCTGACGCTGCTCTTCGGATACGTGCTGTCGTGGGTGCTCGACCTGACGACCGGCATGATCACGTCGTACGACCCGGTCGCCGGCGCAGTCACCGAACACTTCCGCGTCAACTGGGACGGCGTCTCCTCGGCGTCGTGGATCGGGCTGCCGCCGTTCTCCGACGAGGCGAACGGCATCGTGGGCATCCACGCGCCGTCGTTCAGTCTCACATTCATCGTCCTGGTACTGCCCGGTGTGATCGCCCTGATCGCGGAGAACGCCGGACACGTCAAGGCCGTCGCCGAGATCACCAAGACCGACCTCGACCCGATGATGGGACGCGCCCTGATCGGCGACGGCCTGGCCACCACCCTCGCGACCAGCGTCGGAGGATCCCCCACGACGACGTACGCGGAGAACATCGGCGTCATGGCCGCGACCAAGGTGTACTCGACCGCCGCGTATGCCGCGGCCGGTGTGATCGCGATGCTGCTGGGCTTCTCCCCCAAGTTCGGTGCCGTCATCTCCGCGACCCCCGGCGGTGTGCTCGGCGGAATCACGGTGGTGCTCTACGGGATCATCGGCCTGCTCGGCGCGAAGATCTGGAAGGAGAACGGCGTCGACTTCGGCAATCCGCTCAACCTGATGCCCATCGCCGCCGGCCTGATCATCGCGATCGGTGACACGGAGCTGACGTTCACGGACACCTTCTCCCTGAGCGGCATCGCGCTCGGCACGATCGTGGTGATCGGGATGTACCACCTGTGCCGCGTCATCGCCCCCAAGGATGCCGACGACGCCGACACCGGCCGTCACCACCCGAAGCCGACCGCGGGCGACGGAACCGTGCCGGACCGGGTAGGCCAGCTCACGTGATCTGCCAGCGTCAGCACGTGAGTTTTGTCACTAGTTCACGAAACGTCGAGCGTACGATACGGGCAGGATCTGAGGAATGAAACCGTCGCCACTGACTTATCACCGACCTCGGTCGATCGACGAGGCCTGTCAGATCCTCGCGGACGTGGCTCACGAGGGAAAGGTGCTCGCGGGCGGGCAGTCGCTGATCCCGTTGCTGTCGATGCGACTCGCCGCACCGGCCCACCTCGTCGACATCGGCTCGATCCCCCGGCTGGACGCTGTGTCGTCGTCCCGCGATCTGGGTGTCACGTTCGACGCCCTGACCACCCATTCGGTGCTCGAAGCCGACCGCGGCGCCGCACAGGTGCAGCCGCTGATCGGTCGCGGCCTGCGTCTGGTCGCGCACCCGACCATCCGTAACCGCGGCACGACGGTCGGGTCCATCGTGCACGCCGACCCGTCCGCAGAGATGCCGGCGGTGCTCGCCCTGCTCGGTGGCTCGATCACCGTGCGTTCGGTTCGCGGGGTCCGGGAGATCCGGTCGAGCGACCTGTTCGCCGGGCCGCTCGAAAGCACGCTCGAGGCGGACGAGATCGCGACCAGTGTCACGGTCCCGGCGGCCGAGCCCGGTGTCGGGACGGCCATCGACGAGATCGCCCGCAGGCACGGCGACTACGCACTCGTCGGAGTCGCGGCGCAGGTCCGCGTCGAGGGCGGCGCGGTGGCGGAGGCACGGATGACCTACGTGTCGGCCGGCGAGCTCGGTGAGGTCGTCGACTACACGGACATTCTCCAGGGTGCGTCCGCGACCGACGATCGAGACCCGTTGTGGCGGAATCTGTCCGAGTTCGCGCGGGAACGGATCGACACCGAACCCGACATCCACGCCACGGCGCGGTACCGGTCGCAACTGGTCGCCGCCCTGACGGCACGGGTCGGGTTCGCGGCCGCGCAGGATGCAGTGCTCGACGGTGCCGCCGTGCACGTGTCGGCGGGAGGAAGGTAACCATGGGAAAGGCAACGCGCAGCATCGACGAGCAACTCGCCGAACTGCAGGACGATACCGGCGAGCAACACGTCGCGGTGACGTTCACGCTCAACGCGGTGACGCAGACGGTGCTGCTGCCGTCGCGGACCCTCGCGTCCGACGCGATCCGGCACCATCTGCGCCAGACCGGAACACACGTGGGCTGCGAGCACGGAGTCTGCGGCGCCTGCACCGTCCTGCTCGACGGCAAACCCGTGCGCTCCTGCCTCGTCCTCGCGGCGAGCCTCGAGGGCCGGGAGGTCACCACGGTCGAGGGACTCGTCGAACCCGACGGCACCCTGCATCCGGTGCAGCAGGCGTTCATCGACTGTCACGGCCTGCAGTGCGGCTTCTGCACTCCCGGTTTCGTCACCACCATCGCGGCGTTCCTCGAGGAGAACGACTCGCCCACCCGCGAGGAGGCCACCGACGCGATCGCCGGCAACCTCTGCCGATGCACCGGCTACCAGAACATCCGGGCGGCCGTGCTACGCGCCGCGGAGATCAAGCGCGAGCGTTCGGGCGAATTCCCGCTCGGCAAGGACGACGAGACAGCACGCGCCTCTCTCGATCCGAAGGTCCGGGGCACCACCAACCCCGTCGGCGGAAGGGCAGGGCGAGCATGAGCGTCACGAAACCCCGCACGAATCCGGCGCGCACGAAGGAAAGCGGTTCGGAGACCGTAGAATCCGAGAAGCTGTTCGGCAAGCCGATTCCCCGCACGGAGGATGCGCGACTCCTCTCCGGCAACGGCCGGTACCTCGACGACCTCGGGCACAACGCGCTCATCGCCGCCTTCGTCCGGTCGCCGCACGCGCACGCCCGCATCACCGGCATCGACGTCGATGCCGCGCTGGATATGCCCGGCGTGCACGCGATCTACACGTACGACGACCTCGCGGACGACTCCCCGGAGATGGCCGAGAATCTGCCCCTCCTCATCCCGCATCCGGCGATCACCGCCCCGCGCAACGGGTATCCGCTCGCCAAGGACGAGGTGAACCATGTCGGCGAGGCGATCGCGATGGTGGTCGCCGACAACCGGTACATCGCCGAGGACGCGTGCGCCAAGATCGACGTCACGTACGAGATGCTCCCACCGGTCGTGGGCATCGACGTGGCGCGGCAGGCGGACAACGCGGTGCACGCGGACGTCCCCGACAACGTCGCGGCGCACCTGCAGCACGGATTCGGCGACGTGGACGCGGAACTGGCGAACGCACCGCACCGGCTGACCCTGAACCTCGAGATCGAGCGGTCGGCGTCGATGCCGATGGAGGGCAAGGGCGTCTACGCGCGCTGGGACACCGACGAGCAGGCGCTCACGTTCTGGACCTCGACGCAGACGTCGACGTCGGCGCGCGCGGCCATCGCCGCGCGACTGAAGATGGCGCACAACAAGGTCCACTGCATCGCACCCGACGTCGGTGGCGGCTTCGGTGTCAAGATCGTCCACCCGTGGCCGGAAGAGGTCATGGTCACCTGGGCGGCGCGGCAACTCGGGACGGCGGGCATCTCGAGCGAGGTCAAATGGGTCGAGGACCGGCGCGAGCACTTCGTGTCCAGCGCGCACGAGCGCGGCCAGATCCAGGAGGTGACGGTCGGATTCGACGACGACGGCACCCTCCTCGCGTTCGACTTCACGTTCTGGCACGACAACGGCGCGTACCTGCCGTACGGCATCATCGTCATGCTCAACACGTCGACGCAGGTGCTCGGACCGTACAAGCCGAAATCGTTCCGGGTGGACGCGTACTCGCTGTATACGAACACGGTCATCGTCACGCCCTACCGCGGCGCCGGCCGCCCGCAGGCCGTGTTCGCGATGGAACGGGCGATGGACGCGATCGCCAAATATCTCGGCAAGGACGTCATCGAGGTCCGCGAACACAACTTCATCCGGCCCGAGGAGATGCCGTACGACTTCCACCTCACGTTCCAGGACGGCCGCCCGCTGATCTACGACACCGGCAACTACCAGGCGGGTATCGACAAACTGAAGAAGCTCATCGACTGGGACGGGTTCGCCGAGTACAAGAAGCAGGCGAAGGCGGAAGGCCGGGCCGTGGGCATCGGGATCGGCGCCTACGTGGAGGGCACCGGGCCGGGCCCGTACGAGGGCGCCCACGTCCTCGTCGAGACGTCCGGGAAGGTCAAGGCCGCAACGGGTCTGACCACCCAGGGGCAGGGCCACCAGACGGCGTTCGCGCAGATCGTCGCGGACGACCTCGGCGTGCCGGTCACCGACGTGGAGATCGTCACCGGCGACACCCGCCGATTCGGTTATGCCGTCGGCACGTTCGCGTCCCGCGGTGCCGTGATGTCCGGATCGGCGTTCCACGTAGCGGCGCAGATGGTGGCGGAGAAGGCCCGCACGATCGCCGGCGAGGCGCTGAACCTCGACCCCGCCGAACTGGAACTGCGCGGGGGGCACGTGTGCAAGATCGGCACGCTGCCCGGCGCCGAGGGCACGTCCATCTCGCTGGGGGTGGTCGCCGTGCTGTCGAACCCGCTGCGCTACGCGTTCGACGACGCGTCACGGCAGGCCACCGGATTCGCGAAAGCCGACGCGGACATGACGATTCCGCCGGTCCGGGAGGGTGAACAACCCGGGCTCGAGGCCACCGGGTACTACTCGCCGCCGACGTCGACGTTCGCGTCCGGTGTACACGCGGCGATCGTCGAAACCGATCCGCTGACGGCCGAGATCCACGTGCGCCGGTATGCCGTGATCCACGACTGCGGCAACGTCATCAACCCGCGGATCGTCGAAGGCCAGGTCATGGGTGCCGTCGCGCAGGGTGTCGGCGGCGCGCTGTACGAGAGGATCGTCTACGACGAGCACGGCCAGATGCTCAACGCGTCGTACATGGATTTCCTGATGCCGTTCGTCACCGAGATGCCCGACTCGCTCGAGATGGACCACACCGTCACCCCGTCCGGCCTCAATCCCCTCGGGATGAAGGGCGCCGGCGAAGCGGGCGTCATTCCGACGTCCGCCGTCATCGCGGCAGCGATCGAGGACGCGGAAGGCTTCCCGATCACGTCCATGCCGATATCCCCTTCCGAGTTGTTCGAGCTTCGCCTCGCGCACGCGTCGTCACAGAGCAAGGAGAACGAATGAGAATCGCCGGCACCGCCCTACTGACGGCCCCACCGGAGGCCGTGTACGACAATCTGCAGGACGGACGGGTCCTCGCGGCGACCATCCCCGGGGTGCAGTCCCTCGAACAGCTCAGCGACAACCATTACAAGTTGTCCATCACCGCGGGCGTCGCGTCCATCAAAGGCACCTATGACGGCGAAGTGATTCTGTCGCAGCAGAATCGGCCCCAGTCGTTCGTGATGACGGCGTCGGGGGCCGGCGCTCCCGGCACCGTGAAGGCCGACGTGACGGTGCGGCTGGAGGAACGCGACGGCGGCACCCTGCTCAGCTACGACGCGGACGCCGTCGTCGGCGGCATGGTCGGCGGCGTCGGGCAGCGGATGATCACCGGTGTCGCGAAGAAGATGGCCGGGGTGTTCTTCAAGGGCATCGACGGCGTGATCGCCAACGGCATCCCGGTGGCCGAGGTCGCGGCGGTGCCGGGCGAGGTTCCGGCGGTCGCCGGCGTCGCGGGGGCGGCCCCGGTTCCCGCGGCAGCCGCCGCGCGGGTGCGGGTGCCCGAGGGCACCTCCACGACAACCGTTCTCGCGTCGGCGGCACTCGGTGCGGGCATCGCGCTCGCCGGAGTTCTCGTCGGCGGCATCCTGGTGCGGAGCACCTGCCCGAAGTAACACGCGCACACCCGACACAGCACCCCGAACCGTCCGGTTCGGGGTGCTGTCGTCTGTCCGGGGCGCGAGGGTCGCGGGCACCGCCGAACGAGGACCGGTGAGTTCGGCGATATGTGACAAAGAAACCGGGCGGCGGACGCGGTGCAATTGCCTTACAGAGACGAGCCCAGGAGGAATCGTGGAATCCAGAAAGATTCGGGTCGGTATCGACACCGGCGGAACATTCACCGACGTCGTGGCTGTGGACGAGGAGTCCGGAGCCGTCGTCACCACCAAGACACCCTCGACGCCTGCCGACCCGGCGCAGGGATTCCTCACCGGAATCGAGAAGGTGCTCGCCAAGCTCGGCGAGACCGGCGACGCGATCGGCGCCGTCAGCCACGGCACCACCGTCGCCACCAACAAACTCCTCGAAGGCAAGGTCGAGAACCTCGGGTTCATCACCACCGAGGGGTACGAGCACGTCCTCGAGATCGCCCGGCAGTCCGTCCCCGACGGCTACGGCAACTCGTACTTCTGGGTCAAGCCCGACCGCATCGTTCCCGCCGACCGCGTCCGCACCATCGGCGGCCGGCTCGCGTTCGACGGCAGCGAGATCCGCCCCCTCGTCGAGGACGACGTCCGCAAGGCCGCCCGCTTCTTCGCCGACCGCGGCATCCGCACCATCGGTGTGTGCCTCATGCACTCGTACGCCGACCCCAGCCACGAGAACCGCGTCCGGGATCTTCTGCTCGAGGAATACCCCGAGGCCACGGTGAGTATCTCCAGCCAGGTGCTGCGCGAGTACCGCGAATACGAGCGGTCCATCACCACCCTGGTCGACGCGGCCGTGAAGCCGAACATCCGCAACTACGTCAACAACATCGCGAACCGGTTGCGCGAGTTCTCCTCCGACGAGGGCGAAGCCCGCGACATCCCGTTCTACGTGATGAAGTCGAACGGCGGCGTGCTCTCCGCCAAGGAGGTCGTGCACCAGCCGATCACGACGGTGCTGTCCGGCCCGGCGGCCGGGGCGCTCGGCGCGGCTCTCATCGCAAGCGTCGCGGGTGTCGAGCAGGTCCTCACCTGTGACGGCGGCGGAACGTCGACCGACGTCACCGTCGTGGTCCGCGGTGAGCCCGCGCTCACCACCGAAGGTCGCGTGGGGGCGTACCCGTCGAAGATCCCGATGATCGACGTCGTCACCGTCGGCGCCGGGGGCGGCTCCATCGCCTGGCAGACCCCCGAGGGCACGCTGCGCGTCGGACCGCAGTCGGCGGGCGCCGACCCCGGCCCCCTCTGCTACGGCAAGGGCGGCAGCGAACCGACGATCACCGACGCCCACGTGCTGCTCGGCCGCATCCCACCCCACCTGCTCGGCGGCGAGATCCCCCTCGACACCGAACTGGCCCGCAAGGGCGTCGAGCAGCTCGCCCACCAGCTGAAGCTCGACTTCGAGGCCTGCGCCACCGGCATCCTCGAGGTGTCGGCCTGGAACCAGGCCAACGCGCTGCGCCAGATCACGGTCAAGCGCGGTCTCGACGTCCGTGACTTCACCCTGGTGACGTTCGGTGGTTCGGGTTCGCTGCTCGCCTGCCGGCTCGTCGACATCCTCGGGCTCAAGGACGTCCTCGTCCCGCTGAACCCCGGCAACGTGTCCGCCTTCGGGCTGCTCACCGTCGACGTCCGCAACGACTACGTGCAGACCCACGTCTGCAGGCACGACCGGCTGGAGATCGGGGAACTGCAGTCGGGGCTGGACGCGCTCGCCGCCGAGGCGGAACGCGCACTCGCCGACGAAGGCTTCGGGGAGGCGGAGCGCAAGTACGCGCGCTCCGCCGACCTTCGCTACCTCGGCCAGGCCTTCGAGGTCCGGGTGGCGATCGGCGACGGTCCCGTCACGCAGGAGCTGATGGACGAGGCCGCGGAACGGTTCCACCAGGCGCACCAGGAGCTGTACGGCTACGACTTCCGCGGCGACCCGCACCAGCACGTGGAGTGGGTGAACCTGCGGGTCAGCGGCATCGGCCCCATCAAGCGCCCGACGCTCAACGAGATCGCGGCGGGAACCGGAGCCGAGTCCGCCGTGACCGGCACCCGTCCCGCGTACTTCGACGAGTGGGTCACCACCCGCGTCTACGACCGGGCCCGGCTCGGCGCGGGCGACGTGCTCGAGGGCCCCGCGGTGATCGAGGAATTCAGCTCCACCATCCCCGTGCACCCCGGTTTCCAGGCGCGGATCGACACCTTCGGAAACATCCGCATCACCAAGATCGCCGACTCGAACGGAGCGAACCGATGACCGTCACCACCGAACCCGTTGCAGTGCAGGCGGTCAAGCCCTACCGGCTGACACCGGTCGACGGAACGACACCCGACCCCGTGCTGGTGGAGATCGTCGCCGGCTACCTCGCCAGCGTCGAGATGGAGGTCGAGACGTCCATCTCGCGGACCTCCCGCTCGCCGATGATCCGCGACGCCCACGACTTCCGCGCCGGGATCCACGACCGAAACCTCCGGAAGCTCACGGGCCGTTCGTATTCGGCGCTCGTGCACCCGGTGGCCCGGGACTTCCCGCTCGACACGATGAAGCCCGGCGACGTCTACTTCCACAACGACGTCTACCTGTCCGAAGGCGGCATCGGCCACCTCCCCGACCTCTGTGTCACCGTCCCGGTGTTCGCGACCAGGCCGGGCGACACGGAACCGTCCGTCGTCGCGTTCGTGCAGGCGTTCGGCCACCACGACGACATCGGCGGCTGCTGCCCGGGATCGATGCCGTCGGGCGCGACCACCGTGTACGAGGAGGGCCTGATGGTCCCGCCGATCAAGCTGTGGGATCAGGGTGTGCCCAACGAGGCGGCTCTGCGCATCATGACCCGCAACTCGCGGATGCCCGACGCGCTGGCCGCCGACCTCGACGCCGAGTGCTCGGCGTGCCTGATGGGCGCCCGTCGCCTCACCGAACTGTTCGAGCGGTACGGCTGCGACACCGTCGAGGCGTGCTTCGACGCGATGATGGACGCGACCACCGAGACGTACCGGCGGGAGATCCTCAGCAAGATCCCCAAGGGCGAATACACGTGGGAGGACTACGCCGAACACGACGGCGTCGACGAGCCCATGCTGCACCGGCAGCGGATCACGCTCACCAAGACCGGCCCCGAGGACGAGGGCGGCGAACGCCTCATCCTCGACTTCAACGGCACCGGACCGCAGGCCAAGGGTCCCATCAACCACTGCGGTGACTACGCCGACGGCAACTTCCTCATCAAGTGGCTGGCGCCGATCCTGCGCAACCTCGCCGACAGTCCCGAGCGGATGGCGGAACTCGACGTCAACGAGGGTGTGGTGCCGTTGATCGAGATGAAGTTCCCGGAGAAGGGCACGCTGATCACCCCGATCTTCCCGGCGCCCACCAACGCCCGGACGTTCGTGATCCTGCGGCTGCTCGGCGTGCTCGCCGGCGTCGTCGCGAAGGCCGTCGACGGGAACATGCCCGCCGACCAGGAGACCATCCGCTACACGGGGGTGTACGGCGAGGACTTCGACGGGCATTCGTACCTGATGCGGGAGGTGCTCGGCGGCGGGTCCGGCGGAAGGCACTACGCGGACGGCGAAGACACCATCCATGTCGTCCCTGACTCGCGGAACCTGCCGACCGAATTCACCGAGAGCCGGTTCCCGTTCATCGTCGAGAAGCTCGGCCTGGCGAAGGACTCCGGCGGCGCCGGACGCTACCGCGGCGGCCTCGGCTACGAGAAGCACATCCGGATGCTCAAGGACGCGAACTTCATGTCCATCGCCGACCGCTCGATCCTCTCCTGCTGGGGAGTCAAGGGCGGCAAGGCCGGACGCCCCTTCTCCGTGGTCCTCGACCCGGACGGCCCGAACGAGCGCGAGTTCGATGCGCTGACCGACGCCGAACCGATCAAGGCCGGCGAGGTGGTGCGGATCCGTACGACCGGCGGCGGCGGCTGGGGCGACCCGCTCGACCGTCCGATCGAGGACGTCGTCCGGGACGTGCTGTGGGGCAAGGTGTCCACCGAGGGTGCACGCGTCGACTACGGTGTCGTGCTGGCAGTGTCGTCGGAGGAACCGGTCGCGGATGTCGACGCCACCGAGACCCTGCGCGAGCAGATGCGCGCCGAGCGGGGACTGGACGAGCCGTTCTTCGACCGCGGTCCCGGCTACGAACGCCTGTCCGGCGGTGCGAAGTTCGCCGAGTACGACTTCATCGACCGGTGACCCGATGACCGAGTCACTCTCCCGCGGCGCCGAGATCGCCGTCATCGGCGCCGCGGGAAAGACCGGAGCCGCCGTCGTGGCGGCGCTCGAGGGGCTCGCCGACGTACGCCGGGTGGTGCACACCGCCCGGCGTCCCGGCGACTTCGCCGTCGACCTCGAAACGGGTGCGGGACTGGAAGAGGCGCTGTCGGGTTGCCGGGGCGTGTACTGCATCGCCCCCAACGTGCACCCCGACGAGCCGGCGCTGCTGCGGAACGCGATGGGCGCCGCAGCGTCGGTGGGTGTCGAGCATCTCGTCTACCACTCCGTGGCCTGGCCGTACACCCCGCTCATGCCCCACCACGTCGACAAGGCCCGCTGCGAGGACGAGCTCCGGACGTTCGGCGGCGGACTGCGGTGGACCGTCCTGCAGCCGTGCGCGTACGCGGAGAACTTCGGGTCGGTGCTGGACGGCTCGGCGACAACCGTCGAACTGCCCTACAGTCCCGACGCGACGTTCTCGTTCGTCGCACTCGCGGACGTCGCGGAGATAGCGGCGCGAGTGCTGTCGGAGGGCCCCGACATCCACCACGGCGCCACCTACGAGCTGGGCGGTCCGGAAGCCCTCAGCGTCCGGGATCTGTGCGCCCGGGCCCATGGTCCGGTGTCGGTGAAGCAGGTGTCCGTCGACGAGTGGATGTCGCGGCACGGGCGGGACCTGACGGACGACGGTCGCGCCCGCCTCGCCGCGATGTTCGACTTCTACGACCGGTACGGGTTCCTCGCGGGCGGCGCGATGTTCGAGTCGCTGCTCGGGCGCCCGCCCACCCCCGCCAGGTGAGTGGCAAAGCGTGCCGGGGCACACTTTGCCACTCACATGGGGTCAGACGCCGATCCGGCCGCCCGACTTCCACACCGCCACGACGGCGGGACGCGGCTGCGCGTCGCCGCCGTCGGGCCAGTGCGACGCCGGGTTGTCGGCGCTCGCGTCGTCCAGTTCCCCCGGGTGCTGCACGCACACCGTGACCCGCTCGTCGCCGACGATCGGACCGCACGTCTCGGCGCCCTTGGGCACGGTGAGGAACTGCTTGGTCTCCCCGCGGTTCGGGCCCTCGAGGACGACGCTGAACAGGCCGTCGTTTGACTTCAGCGCGTTGCCGTCGGTGGAGATCCACAGGTTGCCGTGCGGATCGAACGCCAGGTTGTCGGGGCAGGAGATCGGGCTGACGCTCTCCTTGTCGAAGCCGCCGAAGTAGGTGTCGGCCTCCTTCGGGTCGCCGCAGACGAGCAGCAGGTTCCACGTGAACGCGGTGCCGGCGTGGTCGTCGGTGAGTTCGAGGACCTGGCCGTTCTTGTTGTTGTTCCGCGGGTTGGCCTCGTCGGCCGCCGCCGCGCCGTCGACGCCGCGCTTGGTGTTGTTGGTCAGCGCCACGTACACCTTGCCGGTCGTCGGGCTGGGTTCGAAGTCCTCGGGACGGTCCATCTTGGTGGCACCGACCTTGTCGCCGGCCTGACGGGTGAACACCGCCACCTCTTCGGCGCTCATGCCGTCGACGAGCGACTCACCCCGGCCGTCCTCACCGGTGCGCAGCAGCGGGATCCACTCGCCGGTGCCGTCGAACGTGCCACTCGCCGGCAGCGTGCCAGACCCGTCGATCTCGTCCGCCGAGTTGCCGCTGAACTTCGCGACGTACAGGGTGCCCGCGTCGAGCAGCGTCATGTTGTGGCGCAACGCGGCCTGACTCCTGCCGTCCATCACCTTGCGGCTGGAGACGAACTTGTACATGTAGTCGAAGCGCTCGTCGTCGCCGCTGTACGCGACGACGGTGCCGTCGTCGGTGACGTGGATGGTGGCGGCCTCGTGCTTGAACCGGCCCAGTGCCGTGTGCTTGACGGGTGCGGACGCCGCGTCCCACGGGTCGACCTCGACGACGTAGCCGAAGCGGTTGACCTCGTTCGGCTCCTGGAAGAGGTCGAAACGCTTGTCGAACCGTTCCCACTTGCGCTCGGACGCAGCACCTTCCACGCCGTACCGCTTCAACCGTGCGGCGACCGCGGGGTCGGTGACCAGTTCGGCGTTCGCGAAGTACTGGTTGAAGTTCTCCTCCCCCGACAGCACCGTGCCCCACGGAGTCACGCCACCCGAGCAGTTGTTCAGCGTGCCGAGCACCTTCGTGCCCGTCGGGTCCGCGGACGTCTTCAGGAAGTCGCTGCCCGCGGCGGGACCGGTGACGACGAATTCCGTCGTCGCCGTGATGCGCCGGTTGTACGGTCCGAACTCGGGAGTGAGCGTGCCCGAGGCGGATTCGCCCTTCACCTGCACCACGGACAGCCCGTGGGCGGCGAGCGCGGTCTGGAACTGCTCCGGTGACGGGTTTTCGGCGTCGTAGCCCGTGAACATGAACGGCTCGGTGGTGTACTCGTGGTTGACCACCAGCAGGTAGGTGTTCGGCTGCCCCTCGACAGGCAGAAGTCCGGCGAAGTCGTTGTTGAACCCGAACTGCTGCGCCTGCGCCTGCGCCGTCTGGTTGTCGAAGTCGAACGCGGGAGCCCCGGGTAGCACCGGGTCGCCCCAGCGGATCACGACGGCCTGCTCGTAGCCGTCGGGGACGACGACGGCGTCCTCGGTGTTGGGGGCGACGGCGTCGAAGTTCGTTCCCGCGGGTGCTGCTCCGTCCGAACCGCCCGTACCGGAGACGCTTCCGCTTCCGGAGTCGTCCGAGCAGGCCACCAGCGCAGTGCCCGCTCCGACGGCGAGGACGGCCATCCCCGTCCCGCGCAGCATCCCGCGCCGCGACAGGGCGGTACGGGCGATGTCACGGAAGTACTCGCCGTGCGAGGTGTTGGGCACGTCGTGGGAGCACGCGTTTCCGCACTTGTACTGGCAAGTGACGGATGCGCGCGAGGACACTCCGTCGTGATTGACGAACAGTGCGAGGGGTTTCAAACTCACCGTGGCTCCCGATTCGAATGTGGACAACTCCGGCACCGTAGAAGTCGTAAGCGAGACGAAGGGAACGTGTGTGTGAACGTGCGGACAACGAGGTGACCCTAAGTTCTGGCAGAAATTGCTCCTAGCCAGCAGCCCGACAGCCGTGCACCATTGAAAGATGGACCCCGTCGAAGCGCTGCGGGAAATTGCGTTCTGGCTCGAGCGCTCGCGTGACGAGGCACCGCGGGTCGCCGCATTCCGGCGGGCGGCCGACGTGCTGACGTACGCGGACGAGGACGCACTGGCCGACCTGGAGGAGCGCGGCTGGGTGTCGCCACCCGACATCGGGTCCGAGGCCGCCGCGATCATCCGTGAGTGCGCCGAGTCGGTGCCGCTGTACCTGACGTACCTGCGCAATGCGGCCGAGCCGATCGGCCTCGGCGGCACGGAGCTGCTCGACGCGCTCCGCGGCGACCTGCACACCCATTCCGACTGGTCGGACGGCCGGTGCCCGATCCGGGAGATGATGCGCCGCGCGGCCGCCCTGGGCCACGAATACTGCGCGATCACCGATCACTCGCCGCGACTGACGGTCGCGAACGGGATGTCGTCGGAGCAGCTGCTCTCCCAGCTGAGCGTCGTCGCCGAACTGAACGCGGAGCTCGCGCCGTTCCGCGTGCTGACCGGCATCGAGGTCGACATCCTCGTCGACGGCTCCCTCGACCAGGACGACGACCTGCTCGCCGACCTGGACATCGTGGTGGCCAGCGTGCACTCGCACCTGGACACCGACCGCGCGACGACGACCAAGCGGATGCTGCAGGCCGTGAAGTCCCCACACGTCGACGTCCTCGGGCACTGCACCGGCCGCCTCGTCGAGGGTGCCCGGGGGCCGCGGCCCGAATCGAAGTTCGACGCGGAACGGGTGTTCGAGGCGTGCCGCGAGTACGGCACCGCGGTCGAGATCAACTCCCGCCCCGAGCGCCGCGACCCGCCGGGACGCCTGATCGACCTCGCGCTGAACAGCGGGTGCAAGTTCTCCATCGACACCGACGCGCACACCACCGGTCAGCTCGCCTGGCAGGGCTACGCCTGCGAGCGCGCCGCCGAACGCGGAGTCGAGCCGTCGGACGTGATCAACACCCTGCCCGTCGCCGAGTTGCTGGAGTGGGCCGGAACACCGATTCGGCAATGATCCGCGTCGGGATCGTTGCGCTCGTCGTCGTGGCTCTGCTGGTCGCCGCCGTGTGGGTGTTGCAGCGACGCCTGATCTACTACCCCGACCCCTCCCCGGTGCCGCCCGCCGACCGGCTGATCGCCGGGGCCGAGGACGTCACGCTGACCACGTCGGACGGCCTCGAACTCGGCGCCTGGTACGTCCCACCCGCGGGCGGGGCCCCGCGCATGACTGTCCTCGTGGCCGCCGGGAACGCCGGCAACAGGGCCGACCGGGCGCTGCTGGCGTCGGACCTCGCCGCCGCCGGTTTCGCCACGCTGCTCTTCGACTACCGCGGGTACGGCGGCAACCCCGGGCACCCCAGCGAGGACGGGCTGGCACTCGACGTCCGGGCGGCCCGCCGGCACCTCGTCGACGAGCGTCGTGTGCCGCCGGAGCGGCTGCTCTACTTCGGGGAAAGCCTCGGCACCGGCGTCGTCACCGAACTCGCCACCGAGCATCCACCTGCGGGCCTGCTGCTCCGGTCGCCGTTCGTCGACCTCGCGTCCGTCGGGCGGCATCACTACCCGTTCCTGCCGGTCCGGTTGCTGCTGCGCGATCGATTCCCCGTCGCGGAGTACGTCGCACGCATCGACGTGCCCACCACCGTGGTCTACGGCACCGCCGACTTCGTCGTCCCGCCGGAGCAGAGTGCTCGCGTGGCCGATGCGGCGCTCGGCCCGGTGGAAACCGTCGTCCTGGCCGGGGCCGGGCACAACGACGACGTGATGTTCGGCGGCGCGGAGATCGTCCGCGCGACCGCCGATCTGGCCGCGAGGGCGCTCCGCGCCCCGTGAGTGGTTGACGAGTCCCTGGACTCGCCGGCCACGCACAGGCGCGTCAGCGCACTATGACGACGTCCAGCGTCCGCGGACCGTGGACGCCCTCGACACGGTTGAGTTCGATGTCGCTGGTGGCACTGGGACCGCTGATGAACGTCAGCGGCTTGGTCGCGTCGAGGGTCTGGAAGGCCTGCGGCACGGTGTCGACGATCTGATCGGTGCGCACGATGCAGATGTGGTGATCCGGGACCAGGGTCAGCGCCCGCCGCCCCTGACCGGCGCCGCCGTCGAGCACGATCGTCCCGGTGGCGGCGATCCCGAGGGTGCAGCCGGTGACGACCACGTCGAGCGCGTCGAGTTCGAGCGTCGACAGTTCGGCGGGCGCCCCGTCGACGACGACGTCACGTCGCGGCCGCCACGACAGCGGCAGGTCCGGCGGGACGACGGCGCGCGCCCCCTCCGCGATCAGCCCGGTGACGACCTCGGCGACCGTGCTCTCGTCTGCGCGATGGACCTGCGCGCGGTAGTCGTCGACGGTGTGGGCGAAGAATTCGACGTCCCCGGGGCCCGACGCGGGCTGCCGGTGGTAGTCGCGGGGAACGGGTTCGGGGGCGGGCGCTTCGGCGAGCGCCGACCGGATCCGGGTCAGGATCTCTTCGCGTGCGGTCATCGTGTCGTGTCCTCGTGAGTGCGGGCCCACCATTGTCGGAAGGTCTCCTTCGGTGGGGAGGGGAGGTCGCGGCTCGCGGTCCACTTCGATCCCGGGTACGGCAGCGACGTGATGCGTCCCTTCTTGCCGCCCAGCACCCGGCCGATCTTGGACGCCGTCTCGGCGGCGGCGAACCGCTTCTCCGACCCCATCACGAAGCCCGCGGCCTTCATCGCGAGGTCCTGGCCGCCGGGAAGTCCGTGGCGCTCGGAGTCGACCTGTTCCGCGCGCAGGTGCACCAGGATGCTGGGGATGTCGATGCGCACCGGGCAGGCATCGAAGCAGGCGCCGCACAGCGTCGAGGCGAACGGCAGCGAAGCGTTCGGGTCGTCGTGACCGGTGGTCCCGGTGAGTTGGGGGCTGAGGATCGCGCCGATCGGGCCGGGGTACACCGACCCGTACGCGTGACCGCCCGCCCGCTCGTAGACGGGGCACACGTTCAGGCAGGCGCTGCAGCGGATGCAGTGGAGCGCCGACCGCCCGACCTCGTCGGCGAGGACGTTGGTGCGACCGTTGTCGAGGAGGACGACGTGGAAGTTCTGCGGGCCGTCGCCGGGATGCACCCCGGTCCACATGGAGGTGTACGGGTTCATCCGCTCGGCGGTGGACGACCGCGGCAGCAGTTGCATGAACACCTCCAGGTCGGTGAACGTCGGGACCAGTTTCTCGATGCCCATGAGGGTGATGAGGGTGTCGGGGAGGGTGAGGCACATCCGCCCGTTGCCCTCCGACTCCACCACCGCGAGGGTCCCGGTTTCCGCGACCCCGAAGTTCGCGCCGCTGATCGCCACCTTCGCGGAGAGGAACTTTCGCCGAAGGTGTGCCCGCGCGGCCATCGCCAGCGCCCGCGGGTCGTCGGTGATGTCCTTGTCGATGCCGGGCATCGATTTCAGGAAGATCTCGCGGATCTCGGCGCGGTTGCGGTGAATGGCGGGAACGAGGATGTGGCTCGGCTTGTCCTCGCCGAGTTGGACGATGAGTTCGGCGAGGTCGGTCTCGATCGCCGCGATCCCGTTGTCCTCGAGGTGCTCGTTGAGGCCCGTCTCCTGGGTGGCCATCGACTTGACCTTCACGACCTCGTCGGAGCCGGTGGCCCGCACGAGGTCGGTGATGATCCGGTTCGCCTCCTCCGAGTCGCGCGCCCAGTGGACGGTGCCGCCGCGGGCGGTGACGTTCTCCTCGAATTGCACGAGCAGTTCGGGGAGCCGCGCCATCACGTCCGCCTTCAGGGCGCTGCCCGCCCGGCGCAGTTCCTCCCAGTCGTCGACCTCGGCGACCGCGGCGATGCGCTTGTTGCGGATGGTGGTGGTGGCCGCGCCGAGATTGGCGCGCAGCTGGGTGTCGGCGAGCGATTTCCGCGCCGCGTCGGGGAAAGATTCTGTGCCCCGGATGTTTCCGGTGCCCGCATGGAAGGTGGGCGAGCCGAGGAACGTGGTCATGCGTTGCTCCCGATCTTCTCGGTGCTCGCCAGGATCTCGGCGAGATGGACGGTGCGGACCCCGCTGCGCAGCCGGGACAGCCCGCCGCCGATGTGCATCAGACAGGACGAGTCGCCGGCGCTGCACACCTCGGCGCCCGTGCTCAGGACGTTGCCCATCTTGTCGGCGAGCATCGCGGTCGACGTCTCGGAGTTCTTCAGCGCGAACGTTCCGCCGAAACCGCAACAGGACTCGGCCGCGGGGAGCTCGATCAGCGTCATCCCCCGCACCGCCCGAAGCAGTTGCAGCGGCTTGTCGGCGACACGCAGCATCCGCAGCGAATGGCACGTCGGGTGGTACGTCACCCGGTGTGGGTAGTAGGCGCCGACGTCGGTGACGCCGAGGACGTCGACGAGCAGTTCCGACAGTTCGTACGTCCGGGACGCGACCTCCTCGGCGCGCGTCGCGAGCGATTCGTCGCCGTACCGGCGGGCGACCATCGCGTGCTGGTGCCGGACGGATCCGACGCAGGAACCGGACGGCGCCACCGCGACGTCCCAGGACGGTCCGCTCTCGAACGCCTCCACGTGGTGACGGACGAGCGGCAGCGCCTCGGCCTGGTAGCCGGTGTTGACGTGCATCTGCCCGCAGCACGTCTGCTTCGGCGGGAATACGACCTCGTGGCCGAGTCGCTCGAGGAGATGGACCGTCGACTTGGCGGATTCGGGGAACAGGGCATCCGCCAGGCACGTGGCGAACAGGGCGATTCTCATCGGGTACTCCAACCGGGCTGGGCTGTGGTCTGACCACAGTAGCGCACTGTGGTCAGACCACACCAGGTAAACTTTGATCGTGCGCACACACGAGGTCGTCCTGCACCGCATCGAGCAGGATCTGGCGGCCGGCAAACTCACCGTCGGCGGTCGCCTGCCCGCCGAACGCGCACTCGCGGAGGAACTCGGCGTCGGACGCTCGTCCGTCCGCGAGGCCATGCGCGTGCTCGAGGCGATGGGCATCGTCCGCACGGCCGTCGGGTCCGGACCGGACGCAGGCGCGATCGTGGCCGCCGACCCGGCCGCGTCCATCGGCGCGGCCCTGCGACTGCACATGGCGACGCGCACGCTGCCGATCCGCGACGTGGTCCAGACGCGCACGCTGCTCGAGTCGTGGGCGGTGCAGGAAGCCGCCGGGCAGGCCCGCGACCTCGACTTCTCGGCCATCGACACGCTGCTCGACGCAATGGACGACGAGGAACTCTCACCCGAGGCGTTCCACCGGCTCGACGCCGACCTGCACGTCGCGATGGCCGGACTCGCGGGCAACGTCCTCGTCGAGGCGATGATGGTCTCGCTCCGCGACTCCATTCACGGCTACGTCATGCAGGCCGTTCCTCTCCTCGACGACTGGCCTGCGGTCGCGACCCACCTCCGCTGTGAGCACCGCGGCATCGTCGCCGCCCTCCGCGACGGACGCGGTGCCCGGGCCGCCGGCCTGGTGCGGGAGCACATCGAGGGCTTCTACGGGCGCTTCGCGCCCGTGCGTGGGTCGGGTGACGTGTAGAGGCGGGCTGCGATCGGGCGAGTACGGCATCGGCACCGCCGCCGAGTGGGAGAGGTGACCAGACCAGTGATCCGTCGTGTCGCTGGTGCTCGAAGCTAGGATCGATCGACACAGGCAGCACACATCATGCAGCTCGCGGTCGCGGGCATGGTTTCGTCGAGAGAATCGGGCAATGGCGGACGAGCAGCGCAAGACGGTCGGTGTCTTGTCGCGCGCATTCGCCATCATCGACGCTGTCGAGTTGCGACCGATGATCACCAGCGAGCTTGCACGCACTGTCGGCTTGTCGAAGTCGACCACCCAACGTCTTGTGGCCGAGCTCGCGCACTATGGCTACCTGCGCCGAGATGCCACGGGCCGATACTGGCTCGGGTATCGCTTCACTGCGGCAGGGATGACCGATATCGCCATGCCGGTGCTTCGGGAGCTGAGCGACAGCACCGGTGAGTCCTCGCAGTTGTGGGTCCGGCGCGGTGACCTGCGCTTGTGCGCCGCCAGTGTCGAATCGTCGAACGAACTACGGGCCACCATGCCGGTCGGCACCACATTTCCGCTGGCAGAAGGGTCGAGCGGTCACGTGCTGGCCGGCGATTTCGACAACGACCCCGTCGCGCGACGCCGCGGCTGGTGGCAGACGCTCTCCGAGCGGGTTCCCGGCCTCGGCTCGGTCAGTGCACCGGTACGAGTACACGGCGAGATCGTCGCGTCGGTATGCGTGTCGGGCCCATTGCACCGGCTCGGTGACGATCCCGGCCCTCGCCTCGGTCCCTCGGCCGTCGACGCCGCTCATCGCATCGAAAAGTCACTTCTCGACTCCTGACCCCGCGCCGCCTCGCCGCGGCGGGTGCGTCTTTTCTTGTCGTCTCGACCTGTGCCGGCCGGCATGCATCGTTGCGCTCTGTGACCCGGAGCACTATGGTTGCCCCATTATTCGGGCCACAATGACCCAAATAATGGGTCATTACGAGGTTGATCGCATCGCCGACAGGAATCGGAGCGTCATGAACAACGCCACCACAGGTCCGCTCGACGGCATCACTGTCCTGGAACTGGGCAACTTCATCGCAGCGCCCTTCGCGACCCGGCTGCTGGCTGATTTCGGCGCCGAGGTCATCAAGATCGAACGTCCCGACGGTGGTGACGAGCTGCGCGGTTGGCGTCGCAGCAGGGGCACCACCTCGATGATGTATCGCACCATCGCGCGCAACAAACGATCGGTGACGCTCGATTTGAAGAGCGCCGAGGGGCAGCAGCTGGTGCTCGACCTGGCCACCAACGTCGATGTCGTGATCGAGAACTTTCGCCCCGGCACACTCGAACGCTGGAATATCGGACCGGAACAGTTACAGGCAGCGAACCCGGACATCGTCCTGGTCCGGATCTCCGGCTACGGCCAGAACGGCCCCTACGCGCAGCGCGCCGGCTTCGGTGGGGTCGCTGAGGCGTTCGGTGGATTGCGGTATGTGACCGGCTATCCCGACCGTGAGCCGGTGCGTCCGGCAGCACCGCTGGGCGACACCCTCGCCGGTCTCTACGGCGCGGTCAGCGCGTTGATGATGCTTCTGGCCAAAGCCCGTGGCGGCGACCACCCGCGACCCAAGGTCGCCGACGTCGCACTCTACGAATCGGTCTTCATGGCGATGGAGTCGCTGACCGCTGACTTCGACGCCTATGCCATGGTGCGCGAGCGCACCGCCGGCAATCTTCCCGGTGTGGTGCCCAGCGGCTCCTACCCGTGTGCCGACGGCTCGGTTCTAATCGCCGGGAACGCCAGCGGGGTCTTCGCCAGGCTGATGAACGCCGTCGGCCGCCCGGACCTGGCGAGTGATCCCGACCTGGTCGACGGCACCAAACGCTACCTGCGGGAAGACGATCTCGACGAGGCGATCGTGGCATGGACGACGACCAGATCCACGAGAGACGTGGTCACCGAACTGTCCGACGCCGGTGTCCCGGCCAGCGACGTCTACGACGCTGCTCGCATCGTCTCCGACGAGCACTATCTGGCCCGCGGGATGATCCAGCCGTTCAAGGTCGACGTCGAAGACGGCTCGTCCGAGGAGGTGCGCTTCCCCGGCGTGGTACCTCAGTTCGACGGCCAGGCAACGAAAGTCGGATGGTTGGGGCCTGATCTCGGTGCCGACACCGAGCCGGTACTGGGCCGGATGCTGGGCCTGACGCCCGACCGCCTGAACGCACTGCGCACAGCAGGCGTCATCTGACCCGCGGGCATCCGCCGCCCCTCTGCTCCCTGGTGCAGCCGCACCTTTCCCGTCTGCCCCGCACGGAAAGAACACGGTCCCATGGTCTATGCCATCTCCATCCTCGCCCTCGTACTGATCTTCACCATCGCCACCAAGGTGCCGATCAACATGGGCATCCTCGCCTTCGCCGGCGCCTTCCTCGTCGGCGGATGGGTGTCGGGGATCCCGATCGACGACATCGTCGACGCATTTCCCGGTGACATCTTCCTGATCGTCGCCGGCATCACCTTGCTATTCGCCATCGCCAAGGCCAACGGCACCATCAATATCATCGTCGAATCGGCCCTACGCCTGGTCCACGGACGGCGCTGGGCGCTGGTGTGGATGATGTTCCTGCTCTCCGGCGCGCTGATGGCCCTGGGATCACCGATGGCGGCAGGCATGCTCGCCCCCATCGCGATGCGGCTGGCCGGGAAAAAGAAGATCAACCCCCTGCTGATGGGCATGGCCATCAACCACGGCGCTCTGGGTTGCGCGTTCTCGCCCATCACGATCTACGGCGCCTTCGTCAACGGATTGATCAAATCCGCCGGGTACGAGGCGAACCCGCTGCTGCTGTTCATCGTTCCCTTTGCACTGAACACCCTGTTCCTCGCCGTACTGTTCGCCATCTACGGCCGCGACCTGCTCCACGAGCTGCCCGAAGACCGTGACGAGATCACCGGCGCCGGCGCCGGCGCACCGACCCGCCCCCATCCCAGCCCGGGATCTGGCACCGCCTCCGCGACCGCCGTCCTGCCCGACGTCGACGTCATCGGCCGCACCCCGTTCAACCGGGAACGGGTCGCGACGCTCATCGGAATCCTGCTCCTGGCAGTAGGTTCGGTGGCCTTCAACGTCGACGTCGGAGTCAGCTCGATCTGCATCAGCACGGTTCTGCTGCTGATGGCCCCGAAGAAGATGCCCCGGATCGAAGACAAGGTGGCGTGGCCGGCCGTCGTGCTGGTGTGCGGCATGCTCACCTACATGACGGTGCTCAAACAAAACGGCACCCTCGACTTCCTCGGCGACGCCGCCACCCACCTCGGCTCCCCTCTCGCCGCCGCGCTGATCCTGCTGTACGCCGCCGCGATCATCTCCGCGGTCGGCTCCTCGATCGGCACCCTGGGCATCGCGCTGCCGCTGGCCGCACCCATGCTCGCCGCCGGGGAACTCGGCGCGCTGGGATTCATCATCGCGCTGGCCTTCGCCTCCACCGTCGTCGACGTCAGCCCCTTCGCCACGAACGGATCCATCGTGGTGGCCGAGGCCGACGTCGAAGACCGTCAACGGTTCCAGCGCAGCGTCCTGGCCTACTGCGGCCTGGTCGTGCTCCTCGCCCCGCTGGTGGCCTGGGCCCTGATCGTCGTTCCCACCTCGCTCTGACCCCCGGCCCTCTCGAGAAGGTTCCCGCATGCCCGTGACCATCACCGACGTCGTCCTGCGCGACGGACTACAGGACGAGAACGTCCTCGTCGCCACCGACGACAAACTCACCATCGCCGACGCGCTGGTGGCAGCCGGAGTCCGGCAGATCGAAGCCGTGTCCTTCGTCTCGCCCACCCGCGTTCCTCAGATGGCAGACGCCGACGCACTCATCGCCCGGTTGCAGCCCTACCGTGCCACCACACAGGTCAGCGCGTTGGCACTGAACGCCACCGGGGTCCACCGTGCAGTGGCCGCCGGAGTCGACGTCGTGCACATCGCGGCATCGGCCAGTTCCGCACACAGCCGAGCGAACGCCGGCAAGTCCGCTGCGCAGGCCCTCGAGGACCTGTCCCAGGCGGTGGCCGGCTACCCGGAGCAACGGTTCCTCGGCGGGATATCCACCGCATTCGTCTGCCCGTTCGAGGGAACCGTCTCACCCACACGCCTGGTAGAAGTCGCCGAACAGTTCGCAGCCATGGGGATACGCGCCCTGGGGCTGGCCGACACCCTGGGCACCGCCACCACCGAGCACGTGCTCACCGCGGTGGGCGCCGTGCGCGAAGCACTGCCCGACATCACCATCGGACTGCATCTGCACAACGCCGACGGCCAAGCGCTCACCACCGCCCTGCAGGCGGCACGCCATCTGGGGATCGCACACTTCGACAGCGCGGTCGGCGGATACGGCGGGTGCCCCTTCACGCCGGGCGCGCACGGCAACCTCGCGACCGAGGAGCTGGTCGCGCATTTTCACAGTCATGATGTGGAAACCGGCGTCGATCAGGCGCAGGTGACCGCCGCAGCATCGTTGGTCAAGCGTGTCGTCGCTGCCTCACCGCAGCTCTCGCGCTTCGCGCCCGTGCGTGGTTGAGGAGTCTCTGGACTCGTCAACCGCTCACGGGGCGGTACGCCCCCAGGATCTGCGCCTCGGCGTCTTCGAGGTAGGTCTTGAGTAGCTGACCTGCGGCTTCGGTGTTGCCCGCCACCAGCGCGTCGTAGATCTCGTGATTGCGGGTGAGGTACGGGCCGTGGAATCGGTGGGCGTCGTCCATGACGTGGAAGACGAGCCGCGCCTCGTTCCACACGCTGCGCATCAGTTCGTCGATGCGATTGCTGTTGTTGAGGCTCGCGAGGGCGCTGTGGAAGTGGATGTCGGCGGTGCCGACTCCGGTCCAGTCCTCGACGGCGTACCGCTCGTCGGCCAGGTCCAGGGCCTCGGCCACGCGCGACAGGTCGCCGGTGGCGGGGTCGAATCCGTTGACGCCCGCGCATTCGACGACGCGCCGGCAGATGTACAGCTCGGTGATGTCCTCGGCCGTGGGCACGCGGACGAAGACGCCGCGGTTGAGTTCGTGTGCGACCAGTCGGTCTTCGATCAGGATCTGGAAGGCCTCGCGCACCGTGTTGCGGGAGACGTCGAGGGCGGCGCAGATGTCGGGTTCGGAGAGACGCGCCCCTGGTCGGAACGTTCCGTCGATGATCGCGTCCCGCAGAATGCCGGCCACCCGGGTGGTCCTGCTGGTGCGTTCGAGCAGGCCGCGGTGAGCGGCCAGGCGGGAATGCGCATCGCCGCGAAGGGCATTCGAGCTGGTCAAGTCCACTCCTCAGGTTTCGATCTCGACCGCAATCATAGTTGTGAGCTCGGTTCCGCGATGACTTCCATGTTAAACGATCCTCTCAGGGTATTGCAGGATCGTTGAACGATTTGTACCGTGATGGGAGTTACACCGTTTCTTCCGGCAGTTACATCCCTTCTTCAGGCGAGGTGCCATGACCACAGATACACAGACCGAGGTCGCGCAGGCGCGCCCCTTCGACTGGTTCCGCACCCTCGGGCCGAAGGGAAAGAGAGCCTTCATCGGCGCGTTCGGCGGGTACGGACTCGACTCCTACGACTTCCAGGTCCTCCCGCTCGGCCTCGCGGCCATCGCCGCCTACTTCGGCCTCACCACCGGTCAGGCTGGCCTGCTGACGACGGTGACGCTGGTCGTGTCTGCGCTCGGCGGTGCCCTCGCCGGCATCCTCGTCGACAAGATCGGCCGGGTCCGCACCCTGCAGGTCACGGTCGCGACGTACACGATCTTCACGGTGCTGTGTGGCTTTGCACAGAACTTCGAGACGCTGCTCGTCTTCCGCGCCTTCCAGGGCCTCGGCTTCGGCGGCGAGTGGGCGGCGGGTGCGATTCTCGTGGCCGAATACGCCCGGGCCGAGTACCGGGGCCGGGCCGTGGCGTTCGTCCAGAGCGCGTGGGCAGTGGGCTGGGCGCTGGCGGTGATCGTCTACACGGTCGTCTTCCAACTGTTCGATCCCGACGTCGCGTGGCGAGTGCTGTTCTTCACCGGTGTCCTGCCCGCGTTCCTCATCATCTGGGTTCGCCGGAATCTGAAGGATCCCGAGGTCGTCACGAAACGTCGTGAGTCCGCGGGCAAGGAGACCGGCTCGTTCGCCGCGATCTTCCGCGGCGGACTGCTCAAGACCACCGTGCTCGCGTCGCTGCTCGCCACCGGCGTGCAGGGCGGCTACTACACGCTGGCGTCCTGGCTGCCCACATTCCTGAAGACCTCGCGCGGACTCGACGTCGTCGGCACCGGCGGCTACCTCGCCATCCTGATCTCGGGTGCGTTCCTCGGCTACGTCAGCGGCGGCATCCTCACCGACAAGCTGGGACGCAAGCGGACCATGCAGCTGTTCGCGGCACTGTCGGCCGTCTTCATGGTCGGCTACACCCAGGTGCCCGAGGGCGCGAACACGTTGATCCTCATCCTGGGCTTCCCCCTCGGCTTCTGCACGTCGGCGATCTTCAGCGGCTTCGGATCGTTCCTGTCCGAGCTGTACCCGACGCAGTCCCGCGGCACGGGCCAGGGCTTCACGTACAACTTCGGCCGCGCGGTCGGCGCCGTGTTCCCGGCGGTCGTCGGTTTCCTGGCGGCCACCCAGCTGGGTATCGGCGGCGCGATGATCTTCGGTGCGCTCGGATACGCCATCGCCGTCTTCGCCCTGTTCTTCCTCCCCGAGACCCGCGGGATCCAACTTGACTGACTCACCGGCCGACCTCCGCTCCGCGTTCCGTTCGGGACATGTCACCCCGACCGCCGGTCTGGCGCCCGGATTCGCCCAGACGAATCTCATCGCCGTACCGGAGGACTGGGCCTACGACGTTCTGCTGTTCACGCAGCGGAACCCCAAGCCGTGCCCCGTCCTCGACGTCGGCGACGTCGGCTCCCGCACGACGATGCTCGCCCCCGGCGCCGACATCACCACGGACCTGCCGCTGTACCGGGTGTGGAAGGACGGCGAACTGGCCGACGAGACCGCGGACGTGTCGGGCCTGTGGCGGGACGACCTCGTGGCCTTCCACATCGGGTGCAGTTTCACGTTCGAGCACCCGGTTGCCGCTGCCGGGGTGCCGCTGCGTCACGTCGAGCAGGGCAGCAACGTCCCGATGTTCGTGACCAACCGTGAGTGCAGGCCCGCAGGCCGGATGAGCGGACCGATGGTGGTGTCGATGCGACCCGTTCCCGAACATCAGGTGGCCCTCGCCGCGGCGATCTCGGCGCGGATGCCTGCCGTCCACGGTGGGCCCGTGCACATCGGTGATCCCGCGGAACTCGGCATCGCCGATGTCGCGGCCCCCGACTTCGGCGATCCGGTGAACTTCGAGCCCGGCGACGTGCCGGTGTTCTGGGCCTGCGGGGTCACCCCGCAGGCGGCGGTGATGGCGTCCCGGTTGCCGTTCGCGATCACCCATGCACCCGGGTACATGCTGATCACCGACACCCCGGACAGCGAGTACGTCCTGGAGGTTCCCGATGCGCGTTGATCTGAACTGCGACCTCGGCGAGGGTTTCGGGCAGTGGACCCTGGCGGACGACGAGGCCCTCCTCGACATCGTCACGAGCGCGAACATCGCGTGCGGTTTTCACGCGGGGGATCCGATGATCATCCGCCGGGCCTGCGAGGGTGCGGCCGAGCGCAACGTCGCTATCGGTGCGCACGTGGGTTTCCGGGATCTCGCCGGATTCGGCCGTCGTGAACTCGCGGTGTCGCCGGCGGATCTGCGCGACGAGACGCTGTACCAGATCGGCGCGCTTGCCGGGTTCGCGCGTGCCGCCGGGTCCCGCGTGTCGTACGTCAAACCGCATGGTGCGCTCTATAATTCCGCCGCGCTCGACTACGAGCGGGCCGAGGCGATCGCGTCGGCCATCGACCGATTCACCGAACCGCTCGCGCTGATGGGCCCACCCGGCTCGCAGTTGCAGCGTGCGGCGCAAACCCATGGCATCGAATTCGTCGCCGAGGGTTTCGCCGATCGCCGCTACACCGCCGCGGGCACGTTGACCCCGCGCTCGGTGACCGGCGCCGTCATCGCCGATCCCGACGTCGCCGCCGCCCAGGCCGTGCGCATGGTGTCGAGCGGAACGGTGGAATCGATCGACGGCGCCGACGTCGCGGTGTCGGTGCACAGCATCTGCGTCCACGGCGATTCGCCGGGGTCCGTGCGCACGGCCCGCCAGGTCCGGCACGCCCTCGAGAGCGCCGACGTCACGCTCGGGTCCTTCGCATGACCACCCCGAGCGCCGGCATCCGGATCCTCCCGGCGGGCAACCGGGGCCTCCTCGTCGAACTGGAGTCGGAACCATTCGTGGTGTCGCTGACCGAACGCCTCCGCCGCACCCCGGTCCCGGGGGTGGAGGACGTGCTCCCCGCGGCGCGGACGGTGCTCGTGACCACGACTCCGCGCACCGACCTCGACGAGGTGCGCCGCGCGCTGCGGACGATGACCGTCGACCTCGAGGTGCACGAGGACAGCCGCGCAACCGAATCCGAGCCGGTCACCATCCCGGTCCGCTACGACGGCGCCGATCTCGCCGACGTCGCCGACCATCTGCGGATCACCCGCGAGGACGTGATCGCCGCCCACACGTCGGCCACCTGGCGTTGCGTCTTCATCGGATTCGCACCGGGTTTCGCCTACCTCAGCTGCGGCGACGACCGGCTCACCGTTCCCCGCCGCGCCCAGTCCCGCACCGTGGTGCCCGCCGGGTCCGTGGCCCTCGCCGGCGGCTACGGCGCGGTGTATCCCCGGTCCTCACCCGGCGGGTGGCAGATCATCGGAACCACGGACTCCCCGATGTGGAACCTCGACGCGAACCCTCCGGCGCTGCTGCAGCCGGGGCGTCGCGTCCGATTCGTCGACGAGGAAACACTGTGAGTGAACTCGAAGTACTCGAAACGGGTCCGCTCAGCCTGATCCAGGATCTCGGCCGGCCCGGCTACCTGAGTTCGGGTGTGGGCGTGTCCGGCGCCGCCGACCGCGGGTCCGCGAAGCTGGCCAATCGGCTGGTCGGGAACGACGAGAACAGCGCGTGCATCGAGGTGCTGATGGGCGGACTCGCCCTCCGGGCGCCGCAGGTGACCATCGTCGCCGTCACCGGTGCACCCGCCACGGCGCTGCTCGACGGAATCCCGATGGGGCACGCGAGCGTCATCGTGATGCAGCCGGGGCAGACGCTGCGCCTGCAGTACGCGCAGGTCGGCTTGCGCAGCTACGTCGGCGTCCGAGGTGGCGTCGCGGTGCCGAACGTGCTCGGCTCCCGCAGCACCGACACCCTCTCCGGAATCGGACCGGAAGCGTTGAAACCCGACGATGTTCTGCCCGTCGGGACCGCGGCGACGAACTTCCCGAACGTCGACGTCGCGCCCGTCCCCCCGATGGACGCGGGAACGCTGTCGGTGCGGGTCATCGCCGGCCCCCGCGACGACTGGTTCACCAACCCCGAAGCGTTGACCACGGGAGTGTGGGCCGTGTCCCCGGACACCGATCGCATCGGGACGCGCCTGAACCGGCACGGCGACTCGCCGGCACTGGTGCGGACGTCCGAGGCCGAACTCCCGACCGAAGGTGTCGCGCTCGGCTCCATCCAGGTTCCGCCGAGCGGGCAGCCCGTCGTCTTCCTCGCGGACCATCCCATCTCGGGCGGCTATCCCGTCATCGGCGTCGTCGCGGACGAGGACATCGACCGGATCGCCCAGGCTCGACCCGGTCAACTGATTCGCTTCACCACTGCGTGATCGGCTTCGGTCCGATCCCACTACAGGAGATCACCCCATCGTCATGAACAGCATCGGCACGGAACTCGACACCCCCTGGTCCCACGAGCTGTGGCGCAGCACGCTGCTCACGAAACCGCACCGTCTCGACACCGGCGTCGCGCGCCACTACGCGTCCGCGCTGCCGATCAGCTACGCCACCGAAACCGATCCGGCACAGGCGATCCGCGACGTCGCCGAGGTGGAGCGCCTCGACGTCGACAGTGTGGCGCTGACGTTCACCACCACCGAGGCGTCCGCGCCGTACGAGAACCTCAAGATCTACGCGGTCGGGAAACCCGCTCCGCTCAACGAGGTTCTGCCGATCCTGTCCAGCCTCGGTGTCAACGCGCTCGACGAACGGCCGGCCGCGCTGACCCGCCCGGACGGGCACCGTGCCTGGATCTACGACCTCACCGTCGATCTGGTCGCCGTGACGGACGGCCACGGGGTGACCCGGGACAGCCGGATCGCGGACGCGTTCCGGGCCGCGTGGACGGGTGAGACCGAGGTCGACGGGTTCAACGCGCTCGTTCTGCACGCCGGGCTCGGGTGGCGGCAGGTGACCGTCCTGCGCGCGTACGCCGCCTACCTGCGTCAGGCCGGGCTTCCGTACAGCCGCAGCAACGTCGAACGAGTCCTGCTGAGCAACAGTGCAATCACGCAACTCCTCGTCGAGTTCCACGCGCTCCGCCTCGACCCGGGCATCGAACGCGACGCCGCCGCGGAAGACGCGCTCGGGGGCCGCATCGTCGACGCGATCGACGCCGTCGCCGGGATCGACGCCGACCGGATCCTGCGGGCACTGCTCTCGCTGATCCGCGCCACCACCCGGACGACGTACTACGCCGGCGACCGTCGGCCCGCGCGCGCTCTCGCGTTCAAGTTCGATTCCTCGTCGATCGACGAACTGCCGCTGCCCCGGCCGAAATACGAGGCCTACGTGTACTCGCCCCGGATGGAGGGCGTGCACCTGCGATTCGACGACGTCGCCCGCGGCGGCATCCGGTGGTCGGACCGCCGCGACGACTTCCGCACCGAGATCCTCGGACTCGTCAAGGCGCAGGCGGTCAAGAACGCCGTCATCGTCCCCGCGGGAGCGAAGGGCGGCTTCGTCGTCAAGGACCCGCCCGTGCCCACCGGCGACGCCGCCGCCGACCGGGAGGCGATGCACTCGGCGGGCATCTCCTGCTACCGCGAATTCATCTCGAGCCTGCTCGACATGACGGACAACCTCGACATCAGGACCCGGCAGGTAATTGCGCCGGAGGGCATCGTCCGGCGCGACGGTGACGACACGTACCTCGTGGTCGCCGCGGACAAGGGGACAGCGGCATTCTCGGACGTCGCCAACGCGATCGCACTCGAGCGCGGGTACTGGCTCGGCGACGGATTCGCGTCCGGCGGTTCCGTCGGCTACGACCACAAGGCGATGGGCATCACCGCCCGCGGCGCGTGGGAAAGCGTCATGCAGCACTTCCGCGAGATGGGCGTCGACACCCGCACCGACGACTTCACCGTCGTCGGCATCGGCGACATGAGCGGCGACGTCTTCGGAAACGGGATGCTGCTCAGCCCCCACATCCGCCTGCTCGCGGCATTCGACCATCGGCACGTCTTCATCGACCCCGATCCCGTCCCGCAGCGGTCGTGGGACGAGCGGGCACGGCTCTTCGGGCTCGGCAGGTCGAGCTGGAAGGACTACGACAAGGCGGTCCTCAGCGACGGCGCCATGATCGTCGACCGGTCGGCGAAGTCCGTTCGGCTGACACCGCAGGCCCGGCGCGTTCTCGGGATCGACGACGATCGGGTCCTCACCACCGTCGAACTCGTGCGTGCCGTCCTCGGTGCGCCCGCGGACCTGCTGTGGAACGGCGGGGTCGGCACGTACGTCAAGGCGACGACGGAGAGCCACGCCGACGTCGGCGACAAGTCGAACGACGCGGTCCGGCTCGACGCGCCCCAACTGCGCGTCCGGGTGGTCGGCGAAGGCGGCAACCTCGGCCTGACCCAGCTCGGGCGGATCGAATACGCGCGCAACGGCGGTCGCGTCAACACCGACGCGCTCGACAACTCGGCCGGCGTCGACTGCTCGGACCACGAGGTCAACATCAAGATCGCCCTGGCAGGCGCGACCGCCGACAACACCCTCGCCGCGCAGGACCGGCGAGAGTTGCTGTCCGACATGACCGACGACGTCAGCAGGCTCGTCCTCGCCGACAACCGCAGCCAGAACGAGATGATGAGCCTGAACCGAGCGCAGGCCGGCACTCTCGTCAGCTTCCACTCCCGCATGGTCGACGACCTGGAACGGCGCGGCCACGTGGACCGCGCGATCGACGTGCTCCCGACGTCCGCGCAGTTCGGCGCACTCGAACGTGAGCAGAAGGGACTGACGAGCCCGGAGCTGGCGCAGCTCACCGCGCAGGTCAAGCGTTTCATCAAGAGCGAGGTGTCGGGCACGACGCTCCCCGACAACGGGGTCTACGCCGGCCGGCTGCACAACTACTTCCCGCCGCGCCTCGGCCGGGAGTTCGCGCACACGGTCGCCGCGCATCCGCTGCGCCGGGAGATCGTCACGACGTCGGTCGTCAACGACATGGTCGACCGGGCGGGGATGACGTACGCCTTCCGGCTGCGGGAGGAGACGGGCGCCGACTCCGCGGAGGCGGTGAACGCCTTCACCGCGGTCACCGAGATCTTCGACCTCGGGGCGACTTTCGAGCGGATCCGGGCGACGGCCGACACGACGCCGACGGCCGGGACGAATGCACTGACGGTGCAGACCCAGCGACTGATCGACCGCGCGTCGCGGTGGCTGACCACGCACCGGCCGCAGCCGCTGCCGCTCGAGGCCACCATCGCCCGCTACCGGCCGGTCGTCCGCGACCTCGGCCCGCGCGTGCGGGAATGGTTGCGCGGCGACGAGATCACGGCGGTGGAACGGCGCACCGAGGCCCTCACGTCGCGCGGCGCGGAGACGGGGCTCGCCGCGGACGTGGCGGACCTGCTGCACACGTACTGCCTCCTCGACATCGTGGACATCGCGGAGATCTCACAGCACCGCCCCGAGGACGTCGCCGAACTGTACTTCGCGCTGTCGGCGCACCTGCACATCAACACCGCACTGACAGCAGTCACGGCGCTCCCCCGGCTGGACCGGTGGCACGCCCTCGCACGCCTCGCCCTGCGCGACGATCTGTACAGCTCGCTGCGCGCCATCACCCTCGACGCGCTGTCCGTGAGCGAACCCGGCGAGGACGCGGCCGACAAGGTCGACCAGTGGGAACAGCACAACGCCGCCCGGCTCTCCCGCGCGCGTGCGCTGCTGACGGAGATCGAGTCGGAGGTCGCCACCGAACCCACGCTGGCGCTGATCTCCGTCGCGGCCAGGCGGATCCGGGCGATGACGCGATAGGCGCTTCGCGCCCGTGCGTGGTTAAGGAGTCTCAGGACTCGTCAACCACGCACAGGCCGCGGAGCGGCCTACAGTACCTGGGACAGGAACTGCTGCAGCCGTTCGGTTTCGGGCTTGTCGAACAGCTGGTCCGGCTTGCCGGTCTCGACGACGGCACCGTGGTCCATGAACAGCACGGTGTCGGACACCTCGCGGGCGAAGCCCATCTCGTGGGTGACGACGACCATCGTCATGCCACCCTTGGCGAGGTCGGCCATCAGCGCGAGGACACCCTTCACCAGTTCGGGGTCGAGTGCCGAGGTGGCCTCGTCGAAGAACATCACCTCGGGCTTCATCGCGAGGGCGCGGGCGATCGCGACGCGCTGCTGCTGCCCGCCCGACAGGTTGCCGGGCCGTGAGTCGGCCTTGTTGGCGAGCCCGACGAGTTCGAGCTGTTCGAGCGCCAGCGACCGCGCCTCGTCCTTGGACATCCCCTTGAGCTTGCGGGGCCCGAGGGCGATGTTGTCGACGACGGTCTTGTGCGGGAACAGGTTGAAGTGCTGGAACACCATGCCGATGCGCTGCCGCAGCTTGTCCGGGTTGTCCTTCAGCACCGACTTCCCGTCGAGCAGGACGTCGCCCTGATCGGGTTCGTGCAGCCGGTTGAGGACCCGCAGCAGGGTGGACTTTCCGGAGCCGGACGGTCCGATCACGGTGACGGTGTCGCCGGCGTCGACGTGGAGGTCGACGCCGCGGAGCACCTTGTTGGTGCCGAACGCGAGGTGCAGGTCGGTGCCAGTGAGAGAGACGGCCATCGCCTTATCCCCTTTCCACGACGATGGACTGTTCCACCGGGTCGAGCGTGCCGGACGTGTCGGCGCGGCCGGTGCGCAGGCGGTTGTCGATGTAGTTGACGAGGTGGGTCAGCGGAATCGTCATCGCCAGGTAGAACAGGCCGGCGGCGACGAGCGGCGACAGGTTGCCGGTCTGCGCGTTGAGGTCGCGGCCGACGGCGAACAGTTCCCGCTGGCTGACGAGCAGGCCGAGGAAGTAGATCAGCGACGAGTCCTTGATCAGGGAGATGAACTGGTTCATCAGCGCTGGCAGCACCCGTCGCACACCCTGCGGAACCACGACGAGCGTCATCGACTTCCGGTAGCTGAAACCGAGCGCCCGGGACGCCTCGAGTTGTCCGGGTTCGACGCTCTGGATGCCGGACCGGAAGATCTCACCGATGTACGCGGACGCGAGCAGCGACAGCGCGGCCGCACCGAGCCAGTACGGGTTGTTGCCGGTGAGTCCCTTGACGATGGGTCCGGCGCCGAGACCGACGATGAGGATGATGACGACGGCGGGCAGCCCGCGGAACACGTCCGTGTAGACGCGGGCGGGCCAGCGGAGCCAGCGAGTGCGGGAGATGCCGGCCATCGCGAGCAGCATGCCCAGGACGGTGCCGACGATGCCCGACGCCAACGCCAGGATCAACGTGTTCGGCAGACCGGTCTTGAGCAGATCCGGGAACGCCCGCGTGTAGAGGTCCCAGTTGAAGAACGTGTCCTTCAGCTGCTCGAGCGTCGACTTGGGCTCCGCGACCGGGGTTTCGGTCGTGTTCTGCGAGTTCTGGGCGGCGAGCGCGGCGAAGTCCGGCAGGTCGGGCGCCGGCGCCGCCTTGCTGCCAGGCTTCCAGCCCTCGGGCAGTTCGCGGGGCACCCAGTCGGAGTACAGCTGCGCCCAGGTGCCGTCGGCGATGACGGCGTCGAGCCCGGAGTTGAGGGCGTCGATGAGCGGCTGGTTCTCCTTGTTGACGGCCCAGCCCACGAAGTTGTTGACGCTGAAGGTGTTCTCGACGATCGACGTGGGATCGCCCGGCGCAATGGCACCCTCGGCCTGTTGCGACGGCGCCACCCAGGCGTCGATCTGCCCGGACTTCAGGTTGGCGTACGCGGTGGCGTAGTCGGGGAATTTCACCGGGTTCAGCTTCAGCGTGTTCACGACGTAGTCGTCCTGGACGGTGCCCTGGACGACACCGATGCGGGTCGTCGCGGTCAGGTCGTCGAAGCCCTGGATCGGTCCGCCGTTGGGGACGACGAGGGAGAAGTAGCCGAAGTCGTATCCGTTGGTGAACCCGACGGTGTTACGGCGCTCGTCGGTGGTGGTGATGGACGAGGATCCGACGTCGAAGCGTCTCCCGGCGACCTGGGCGAGCAGGCCGGCGAACTCGGTGCCGACGAAATCGACGCGCAGGCCCAGCTTGTCGGCGACGGCCCTCAGCAGTTCGTTGTCGTAGCCGGTGAACTGGTTCTCGGAGTTCACGCAGATGCTCGGCGGTGCGTCGGACAGCGTGCCGACGGTGAGCACGCCGGGGGTGATGAGGTTCAGCTTGGACGCGTCGATCTGGTCGAGGGGGGTGGTCGACGGCGTCGTGTAGCGGTCCTCGGCCGCGGCGCCGGAGGCGGCGAGGTTGGTCGGGGCGGCGGTGGCCGCGCCGACGCCGGGTGGCGAACACAGATCCTGCGACGCCGATCCCGACGTCTCCCCGTCACTCGAACACGACGACAGGGTCAGCGCCAGCAGGGCGGTGAGCAGTAGCGCCACCACCACACGGATCTTCGCTCCGACGGAAGAAAACATGGTGAGCAGCGTAACCCTGGCGGTCGGTATTTCCGGGGTCGGAGGATGTCCGGCGCGACGCCCGTCACTCTCCTTGTTTGTCATACAAACAAAGTTCAGTTATTGTTTGTCATACAAACAAGTGGGAGGCAGTCATGGTGTCGCAGACGGGCCGAGCAGCGCGGGCCACCCGGGAGTCCGGTCGCCAGACCCGCGACGCCCTGTTCACCGCCGCCACCGAACTCTTTCTCGAGCACGGCGAGGGTGTCCCGATCACGCAGATCTGCGCCGCCGCGGGGGCCCACCCCAACCAGGTGACCTATTACTACGGTTCCAAGGAGCGCCTCTTCGTCGAGGTCGCGTGCGCTGCCGTCCTGCGTGCCGGCAAACGGGCCGAGGGCGACGCGGCCACCGCGGAGACCGTCGGCGACTACACGGAGAAGCTCGTCGGCTCCCTGCTCGGGCCGGGCGCGCCCAGCGTCGAACTCTTCACCTCGGCGATGCTGATGACGGGACGCCGCGGCGAACTGCGCGACCTCATCACCGACACCCTCCGCACCCTGCACTCCTCGGGCGAGGACGCGCTGATCCGCACCCTGATGCGCACCGGCTGGAAACTGCGCGCCGGCATCGACGTCGAATCGAAGGCGTTCTGGTCGGCGATCTTCGGCCTCGTGATCCAGAAGACCGCCACCGGTGAGAGCTTCGGCTACTCGCTCGAGGAGGCCGTCGCCGTCATCTTCGCGAACCTGCAGATCCCCGAGACCGTCCGCAACACCTCCATCGACTGAACTTCTCTTCTCCAAGGAGCGCGATGAACATCGTTCGCGTATTCGACAGCAACGTCCGGAAGACGCCCGACAAGGCTTTTCTCCATTTTCAGGGTCGCGACCATACGTATGGTTCCGTGCAGGACGGCAGCCGCCACGCCGCCGCCCTGCTGCGGAAACTGGGGGTCGGGCACGGCGACCGCGTCGCTCTGATGTGTTTCAACACCCCCGGCTTCGTCTACGCGATGCTCGGCGCCTGGCGCATCGGCGCGGTGGTGGTGCCGGTCAACCACAAGATGCAGGCACCCGAGGTCGACTACATCCTGCGGCACGCGCAGGTGAAGGTATGCGTCTTCGACGGCGACCTCGCACCCGTCATCGAGCGACTCGAGACGCCGGTGCAGCTGCTGTCCACCGACACCGCAGTGGAGGGACACACCTTCTTCGACGACGCGATCGCGGACCTCGACGGCATCGACGGCATCGAGCCGGACGAGAACGACCCCGCGGAAATCCTCTACACGTCCGGCACCACCGGCGCACCCAAGGGTTGCGTGCACAGTCATCGCAACGTCGTGCTCGTGGCGACCACGGCGGCCCTCGGTCTGTCGATCACCCGCGACGAGCGACTGCTGATGGCCGTCCCGATCTGGCACGCGTCACCGCTCAACAACTGGCTCATGGCGACGCTGTACATGGGCGGCACCGTCGTGCTCGTCCGCGAGTACCATCCCGTCCACTTCCTGGAAGCGGTACAGCAGCAACGCATCACGCTGTGCTTCGGGCCGCCGGTCATCTACACCACGGCGCTGAATGCGGTACCGGACTTCGCCGAAAACGACCTGTCCAGCGTCCGGGCCTGGCTCTACGGCGGCGGACCGATCGGCGCCGATGTGGCGCGCCGGCTCGTCGAGTCGTACCGCACCACCCGCTTCTACCAGGTGTACGGGATGACGGAGACCGGTCCCGTGGGGGCCGTCCTCTACCCGGAGGAACAGCTCGCGAAGGCCGGCTCGATCGGCCGGGCGGCGCTCGCCGGCGTCGACATGCGCCTGGCCGGCCCCGACGGCATCGACGTGCCCGCCGGGGAGATCGGCGAGATCTGGCTGCGCACCGAGACCGTGATGCAGGGTTACCTCGACGATCCCGACGCCACCGCAGCCGTGTTTGCCGACGGCGGCTGGTACCGCACAGGCGATCTCGCGCGCCGGGACGACGACGGCTACCTCTTCATCGTCGACCGGGCGAAAGACATGATCATCACCGGCGGCGAGAACGTCTATTCCAAGGAAGTGGAGGACGCCATCTCCGGCCATCCCGACGTCGTGGACGTCGCGGTGGTGGGCCGGCCGCACCCCGAATGGGGCGAGACCGTCGTCGCGCACGTCGTGTGGCGTGAACCGGACGTCGTGGGTGCCGACGACATCCGCGACTACCTGTCGGACAAGCTGGCGCGCTACAAGATTCCGCGCGACTACGTGTTCGCCACCGTGTTGCCCCGCACACCCACCGGCAAGATCCAGAAGCACCTGATCCGCTCCGCGAGCTGACTCACGAAAGACAGTGCCATGACTACTTTTTCCGAAACGAACGTCACCCATCCCGCACCCCACCGGACTCACACCGTGCTCAACCAGTCGGTGCCCCGCGCCGACGTCAACGAGTTCACCCTCGACACGGTGCTGGCCGAGGGCGTGCGCCGCCACGACGCAGACTGGGCCACCGGCGAACTCACCGACATCGGCGCACTCGTCGGCAGCGCCACGTTCCAGCACGACGCCGAACTCGCCAACACGATCATCCCCGAACTGAAGACGTTCGACCGCTGGGGCAATCGGATCGACGAGGTCGAATACCACCCGTCGTATCACCGGATCATCTCCGCGGCCGTCGCGCACGGGGCGCACACGTCGGCGTGGGCCGACCCGAAGCCCGGCGCGAACGTCGCTCGCGCAGCGGCATTCATGATGTTCGCGCAGATCGAACCCGGACACTCCTGCCCGATCTCGATGACCAACGCCGTCATCCCCTCCCTCGGCCTGCAACCCGACGTCGCCGCGATCTGGAAGCCGCGCGCGCTGTCCCGCAGCTACACCCCCGAACTCGACGCACCCCGCAAGGCGTCCGCGATCTTCGGCATGTCCATGACGGAGAAGCAGGGCGGCTCCGACGTCCGGGCCAACACCACCGTCGCGACACCCGCCGGACGCGGCGGTCCCGGCGCCGACTACCTGCTGACCGGGCACAAGTGGTTCTGCTCCGCGCCGATGTCCGACGCGTTCCTCGTGCTCGCACAGGCGGAAGGTGCGGGCGGCGACGGCCTCTCGTGCTTCCTGCTTCCCCGCATCCTCCCGGACGGCACCCGCAACGTCTTCCGCATCCAGCGACTGAAGAACAAGCTGGGCAACAAGTCCAACGCGTCGTCCGAAATCGAACTCGACGGCACCGTCGGCGTCATGGTCGGTGAACCGGGACGCGGCGTCCGCACCATCATCGAGATGGTCGCGCGCACCCGCCTCGACTGCGTGCTCGGCAGCACCGCGGGCATGCGGCAGTCCGTCGCCGAGGCGGTGTGGCACGCCCGCCACCGCTCGGCGTTCGGGAAGGTCCTGGCCGATCAGCCGGCCATGACGTCGGTGCTGGCCGACCTGGCGCTGGAGTCGGAGGCGGCCACCGTCACCGCACTGCGCCTCGCCCGGGCGCACGACGAGGACGCGAGCGAGCAGGAACGCAGCTTCCGCCGGCTCGCGACCGCGGTCGCGAAGTACTGGATCTGCAAGCGCGGCCCGCACCACGCCTACGAGGCGCTGGAATGCCTGGGCGGCAACGGTTACACCGAGGACTTCCCGCTCGCCCGCCGCTACCGCGAGCAGCCCGTCATGGCCGTGTGGGAGGGGTCGGGCAACGTCATCGCCCTCGACGTCCTGCGCGCGATGACCCGCGAACCCGACAGCGTCGCCGCATTCGACGCCGAGGTGAACCTGGCCCGCGGCAGCAACGCGGTGCTCGACGAGCACCTCGACCGGGTCCGTCGTCAGCTCGGCGAACTCGCCGGACTCGCCCCTGCGGCCGCCCAGTTGCGCGCCCGCACCGTCGTCGAATCGATGGCCCTCGCACTGCAGGCGTCGCTGCTGACCCGGTTCTCGCCCGCCGCCGTCGCCGATGCCTTCGTCGACGCCCGCCTCGGCCCCGACCGCACGCACGAGTACGGCACGCTCTCCCCCTCCGCCGATCTCGGGTCCATCCTCAGTCGGGCGTAGGCGGCTCCGCCGCCCGTGCGTGGTTGACGAGTCTCTGGACTCTTTAACCGCGCACGGGTGCGAAGCGCCCTCGGGCTCGGACAGCGGTCCCTGCGCAGACGACCACGGCCACGCCGCCGAGGACGGTGGCCCAGGTGAGCTGTTCACGCAGGAGCAGGGCCGCCCAGGAGATGGTCAACACGGGTTGGACCAGTTGGACCTGGCTGACCTGCGCCATCGGCCCGATCGCGAGCCCGCCGTACCAGGCGAAGAAGCCGAGGAACATGCTCACCACGCCCAGGTACGCGAACGCAGCCCACTCGATCGGTGAGCCGGTCGGCGGCTGCCGGATCGCCGAAACGACCGCCAGGGCGATCATCAGCGGTGCGGCGACCATCAGCGCCCAGGACACCGTCTGCCATGCGCCGAGCTCGCGGGCGAGAAGGCCGCCCTCGGCGTATCCGACCGCGGCGGCCGCGACGGCACCGAACAGCAGCAGGTCCGACCAGTGCAACCGACCGATCCCGCCGCCCTGCATGGATGCGAACACGACAGATGCCAGGGCGCCCACCCCCGCCATGATCCAGAACGACAGCGGCGGATGCTCTTTTCCTCGGACAGCAGTCGTGACCGCCGTCGCCGCCGGCAACAGTGCGATGACGACGGCACCGTGACCGGCAGACACGGTCGTCAGGGCGAAGGACGTGAGAAGCGGGAAGCCGACGACGACTCCACCCGCCACCACGGCGAGCCGCGCCCACTGCGCACCCCGCGGCACGCGCTGCCGGGTCAGCGTCAGAGCGAGCGCCGCGAGCACCGCGGCGACGACCGCTCGGCCCGAGCCGATGAACAGCGGTGACAACCCGCCCACCGCCACCCGAGTGAACGGCACCGTGAACGAGAACGCCGCCACCCCGAGCAGGCCCCACCAGAGACCGGCACGAGAAGGTGATAACACTGTCGCGCGAATTTGAGTAGCGCTACTATCTACCGTCATGGTCAACGATAGCAGTACACGCATCGTCGCTGCACTGGGTGAATGGATCGCCCAGGCGCCACCCGGGGCGCGGCTGCCATCGACCCGGTCGCTGGTCGCGGAGTACGCGGCAAGTCCGGTGACCGTGCAGAAGGCCCTGCGTACCCTCACCGCGCAGGGGCTGATCGAGAGCAGGCCCGGCGTCGGCACGTTCGTTCGCGCCGTTCGGACCGCGCGGCCGCTCGACTACGGATGGCAGACCGCGGCTCTGCGATCCCCGCCGAGCCGCCTGCCTTCGCTGTCGACTCCGATGCGCCGCGCCTCCAACGATGCGATCGCGCTGCACGCGGGCTATCCGGATCGGGAACTCCTACCGGAGCGCCTGATTCGATCCGCGCTGACCCGAGCAGCACGCAGCGACGCCGCGCTGTCGCCCTCTCCCACAGCGGGTCTGCCGGAGCTGCAGTCGTGGTTCGCCCACGAGCTCGGCAGCGCGACACCGGTCGGCGTCACGCCGCCCACAGCGAGCGACGTCATCGTATTGCCCGGAAGTCAGAGCGGGCTCAGCTCCGTCTTCCGGGCCCTGGTCTCTTTCGGGCAACCGTTGCTGATGGAGTCGCCCACGTATTGGGGGGCGATCCTGGCCGCGGCCCAGGCCGGAGTGCACGTCGTCCCCGTCCCCAGCGGACCTGACGGCCCTGACCCGGACGAGCTGGCCCGCGCCTTCGAGGAGACCGGCGCGCGTGTGTTCTACGCGCAACCGAACTACGCCAACCCCACTGGCGCACAATGGTCGAACACGGTGGCCGAAAGCATATTAGAGGTAGTCCGGGCGAACGGGGCCTTCCTCGTCGAAGACGACTGGGCCCACGATTTCGGAATCGACACCAACTCCAACCCCGTCGCCGCGCACGACGACGCCGGCCATGTGGTCTACCTCCGCTCGCTGACCAAGAGCGTGTCACCGTCCATACGCATCGCCGCAGTCATCGCCCGCGGTCCTGCCCGGGAACGCATCCTCGCCGACCGCGGAGCCTCCTCGATGTACGTCAGCGGACTACTCCAGGCCGCAGCACTCGACGTCGTCACCCAGCCCGGATGGCAGACCCACCTGCGCAATCTCCGGCAACAACTCCGGGCACGCCGCGACCTGCTCGTCACCGGCCTGCGCGAGCACGTCCCCCGAGCCCACCTCACCAACGTGCCCAAAGGCGGACTCAACCTCTGGGTACGCCTGCCCGACGCAACCAACCTCACGCAACTCGTCCGCGACTGCGAAGCCGCAGGAGTGCTCATCGCCCCCGGCGCCGAATGGTTCCCCGCCGAACCCGCGGGTCCCTTCATCCGACTCAACTACTCCGGTACCAACCCCGGCGCCTTCCCGGAAGGCCTACGCGTGATCGGCGACAAACTCGCGGCTCCGCCGCCCGTGCGTGGTTAAGGAGTCCAGAGACTCGTCAACCACGCACAGGCGCGAAGCGCCTACTTCAGCACCGTCGGACCCAGGAACTCGCACACCTGCAGGGCGAGAGCGAGATCCAGCTTGCTGTGGGTGCCGGTGGCGGGGTCGCCGAGAGCCTTGGTGATGCGGTATTTGACGGTGTTGCGGTGCAGGTTCATCTGCTGGGCGGTGTGGAGGTGGCTTTCGCCGGTCGCGAAGTAGGTGCTGAGCGTGGTCCGCAGTGTCGCGGCCTGGTCGGTGTTCTCCGCGAGCGGGCCGAGGACCTCCCACACCCATGCCCGGGTGGAGTCCAGGTTCTCGGCGAGGAGCGAGACGACGGCGACGCCGCGGTCGCCGAAGCCGACGATCGGCCGGGCCTGGGTGTTGGGCACGGTGGCGACGGAGTAGGCGGCGCGGGCCTGTTCGTGTGACCGCCGGAATCCCGCGACCCCGGTCGCGGGTAGGCCGATCGCGGTCCGGATTCCCGGGTTCGCGGGCAGGGCCGCGGCGAGTTCGGTGGTGTCGAGGACGGGCTTCCGGCGGCCGAAAGGGAGCCAGGCCCACAGGGTTCGGCGGTCGATGGCGGTGACGATGGGTGCGGAGTCGGTGGCGAGGTGGCGGGCGAGGTCCCGCACGTAGTGGTCGAGGGTGTTGAGGCTCGCCTCTGTGTCGGGACCGGTGGACCACAGGATCATCGCGACGTGCGTCTGCTCGAGCCGGTAGTGCGTTTCGGTCTCGAACGCGGACCCGTCGTCGCCGGTTCCGGTGAGGAGGGTGTGGATGGTCGACGAGTGGACGTTGCCGCGGGCACCCAGCCAGCGCCGTCGTTCCTGCTCGTAGGCGTCGAACACGTACAGCGTGATCCAGTCGATGTAGCTGTACACGACCTCCGAAATGTGTTTGAGCACAGCGAGCGTCAGCGGTCCGGACAATTGGAGGGAGCTGACCTCGTCGTAGCAGATCTTGATCAGGTCGTCCTGGCCCATGTGGTACGCGCGGACAAGCGAGTTCGACGACACGTCACGTTGCGCCAGCCGCAGCGCGTACTCCACGGCGGCGGTGGTGGGCTGCAGGTGATCGACGGGAATGTCGTTGGCGAGGACGTGCACGATCGTCGAGACGTTGCCGTTCACGCTCGCCTCGAGCAGTTCGACGAGTTGCGGGTCTTCGTCGAGTTGGTCGATCTCGTGCGCGAGCAGCGCACTCATCGAGCGGGTGATCTCCGCCTGCCGCGCATCGAGTTTCCGGGCGATGCCGGCGACGATGTCGAGGACCTCGGCCTCCGCCATCGCGGGCACCCGCGCCATGCGGCGCCTGGCACCGGCGCCGCGGTCGCCGGGGGCGGGACTGCTCACAGCACGTCCCCTCCGCCCTTTCGCAGATAGCGCAGGGCGGATTGCGCCGCGTTGTACCCACACATGCCGTGTGCCCCGGCGCCGGGCGGCGTCGATGCCGAACACAGGTAGGTGCCGGGGATCCCGGTGCTGTACGGGTCGAGGGCGATGCGCGGCCGCAGCACGACCTGGGTTTCGGTGTTGGCGCCGCCGATGATGTCACCGCCGATGTAATTGGGATTCGACGCGGCCAGTCGCGCCGGTCCGCTACTCACCGTGGCGACGATGCGGTCCCGGAAGCCGGGGGCGAATCGCTCGATCTGCGCGGTGATCGCCTCGGTCGCGTCGCCCGTGTAGCCGTGCGGGACATGGGCGTACGCATACAGCGGATGCAGATCGCCGTTCGAACGACTGGGATCGGCGAGGTATTGCTGACCGAGGAGGACGAACGGCCGCTCCGGCATGCGGCCCGCAGCGACGTCGCGTTCGGCGGCCGCGATCTCGGCGAAGCTGCCACCCAAGTGGACGGTCCCGGCGCGTCCACATTCGGGATCGGTCCACGGCACCCCGCCCTGGATAGCGAAGTCGACCTTGAAGGCGGCGGGCGCGTGCTTGAACCGCCGGTATGCACGGGCCACCCGATCGGGCAGGCGAGCGCCCAGGATGCCGAGCGCGGCGGACGGCGCGACGTCCAGCAGGACGACGTCGGCGGTCGGGAGTTCGGTCCGATCGCGGACATGGACACCGGTGGTGATCTTCCCGCCCCGGTCGGTCAGCAAGGCTGCGAGTGCGCCGGTGATCGATTGCGATCCGCCCTCGGCGACCGGCCACCCGTAGCGATGCCCGGCGGCGACGATCATCATCCCGACCGCGGACGTCGCGGGCCGGTCGAGGCGGTAGTAGGCGTGCGCGGCGGCGCCGCCGAACAGTGCGCGGGCCTTGTCGGTGCGCCACCAGCGGGCCGTCACCGTGGCCGGGAGTAACGCCCGGGGCCCGAAGCCGGCGAGCCGCAGCGGATGCCGGGGCACGTTCGCGATCGGACGCATCAGGTCGGCGGCCAGGTCGTCGAAGCCGTCGGCGAGTCCGCCGAACATGCGCTGCCAGCGGGCGCCGTCCTCGCCGAGTCCGGCGGCGGTGGCCGCGATCGACCGGTGCAGCAACCCTGCCTCACCGGAGTCGAGGGGGTGGGCGCAGTCGATCTCCGGCCACTTCCACGTCAACCCGTACCGGCCGAGGTCGAGGGTCTGCAAATACGGCGACCCGGCACCCATCGGGTGGAACGCCGAGCACTCGTCGTGCAGCAGTCCGGGGACGGTGAGTTCGCCGGAGCGGGTGCCGCCGCCGATGGTGTCGGCGGCCTCGAGGACCTGGACGTCGACGCCGTGCCGGGCGAGGTGGACCGCGGCGGCGAGCCCGTTGGGCCCGCTGCCGACGACGACTGCGGTGGTCACGGCCGCACCACCAGATCTGTCTCCTGCATCTTCGCCTCCCGCGTCCGCACGTTCGAGCCGTCTCCGTCCAGTGTCCACTCCACATCGAACGGAATGGGACCGTTCGGCAGCCACGGCTGCTCGTTGATCGCGTCGGACACCTTGTACGTTCCCCGCTCGATGACACCGAGGGCGGCGTCGATCACCTTGTACTGCTGAGTGCCCCTGTGGATGGGCTGCGATTCGATCCACGCGACGACGAATTCGCCAGGAGCGAAGTTGCAGCGCCGCTGGAGTGCCGCGATCAGGAACTCGTTGTGCAGGTGGCCGTCACCGAAGTTGAATGCCACCAGCGAGTTGCAGCTGAACTCGGCCTCGCGCAGCGAGTAGGCGTCGATGTCGTCGCCGAGGTGGCGCATCATCAGCGAGAACAACGCCCGTCCCTGGCTGTGCATCGACCGCCAGCCGAGCAGCTGGTGCATCACCACGTCCGCGACCTCGGGCGGATAGGTGGCGAGCAGCTGGGTGCGCGTGTTCTTGCTGGGACGGATGATGTGCTCGTCGAGCTTCTCCTCGGCGCCCGGTGCGAAGGCCCAGGTGGCGGACGCCCAGTTGCCGGCGTACTGACGCATCGACGGCAGGAACGAGACGAGGTCGGGGCGCAGGTTGCCGAGGATCGGGAAGAACACCAGGGCGGCGACGATCACCGCGGTCAACCACACCGAGGACATGTCGGCGACGCCGTACCCGTCCCAGGCGGGGAATCCGAGGAACAGGAAGATCGACGCGTAGGCGAACAGCAGGTTCCACTCGAGCGGCACCGCCAGCGGGAACGTGGACAGGATGAACAGGTGGAACGCGACCATCAGCGCGACCGCGAGCAGCGTCAGCGTGCGGTTGGTGGAGAACAGCAGCACCAGCGGGGTCACCACCTCCACGACCGTCCCGAGAACATGGGCGACACCACCGGCGACGATCGACGGCCGCAGGTCCTCGGGGAAGTTGCGGTAGTGCGCGCGCTTGATCTTCTTGAACGGCATCCACGGGGTGTTGCTCAGCATCGGCGGCACCACCATCGAGAAGTGGTGTCCGAGCTTGGAGACGCCCGCCCCGACCCACACCGAGACGATCAGCAGCTTCAGCGCGATGATCATGTCGACGAACGGCAGGACCCCGAAGAAGACGATCGCGGGCAGGTACTGCTCGCTGCGGGCCGCGATGAAGATGACCTTGTCGCGCAGGCCGATCAGCACCAGCAGCGCGATCAGGGGAAACAGCACGGCGGGGCGGACGAGTCCGGAGTTGTCGGTGATGGCCGCGTCGATCGACGACGTGTGCACGCCCGGAAGTATCAGCGCCACAATGATGTTGAGCAGTAGCGCCGCGTAGATCAGGACGTCGCCGACGGTGCGGGTGTCACCCGAGGTGAACGGCACCTTGCCCGGCCACGGTGGGAGCCGGATGGTCCCGGGGCGCAGCCAGTACAGGATGCCGCCGGTCATCGGCTTGAAGTGCCCGGCGAGCGGACCCCACGAACCGGCGAGACCCACCGATTCGAGCAGCACCGTCCACAGGATCAGTTTCTGGTAGACGATCGGCTGGTTCCACCAGGCGCCGGCGTCGAGGACGTTCAGGCCGGACGTGAACGTCGCGAGCGACAGTCCGATGCCGAGGTAGAGGACGAGCAGTTTCAGAATGTAGATGGTGTGCACCATCTTCGGGGTTCCGAAGCCGTAGTCGACCCAATGGGTGGACATGGCGCGCAGGCGGTCGCGGAACGGGAGGTCGAGGAAGGCGGCGGGGTCGACTTCGGGGAAGTTCCCGGTCTTGAATCCCATGGGAGGCTCCTGAGGGTAGGGGGCATCGCCTCGGGTGCGTCCCGAGGTGTGGAGTGGGTGAAAGTGGTGTCAGCTCACCGATTGCGGTCGGTGCCGGCTCCGCAGTCCCGGCTTGTCGATCTTGCCGACGGGGTTGCGCGGCAGCGCGTCGACGATGTGGATCGCCACCGGCAGTTTGACTTTCGTGAGCCGGCTGCTCAGGTGCTCGGCCAGGACGTCGTGGGTGACGGCAGTGTCCGGGTACGTGACCACGTATGCGACGGGCACCTCGCCGTACACCTCGTTTGGCGCTCCCACCACGGCCGCCTCGAGGACGCCGTCGTGAGTGGCGAGTGCGTTTTCGATCTCCTTGGGGTAGATGTTCTCGCCGCCCCGGATGATCATGTCCTTGACGCGGTCGACGAGGGTGAGGTAGCCGTCTTCGTCGAGTCGGCCGACGTCGCCCGTGTGGAGCCATCCGTCGACGACGGTGCGTTCCGTTTCCTCGGGGCGGCCGAGGTAGCCGCGCATCACGTTCGCGCCCCGGATCACCACCTCGCCGACCGTCCCCGCCGGCACCGGTGCCCCGGACTCGTCGACGATCGCGATGGTCTGCCCCGGCAGGGCGGGGCCGACGGTGCCCAGCTTGCGAACGCCGGCAGGCGGATTGCACGCGGACGCGCACGTGCCCTCCGTCAGCCCGTAACCCTCCACGATGACGAGCCCGAAACGCTGCTCGGCGTGGTCGAGGAGTTCCTTGGAGATCGGGGCGGCCCCGCAGACCGCGAACCGCAGCGAGGAGGTGTCGCCGACGGTGTCCTGGGAGACCAGAAGGGCGTAGATGGTCGGAACCGCGGAGAAGTACGTCGGCCGCAGGCGGGCGACGTCGTCGAAGAACCGAGCTGGTGAGAAGCGCCCGGTGACGCTCAGCTGACCGCCGGCGAGCATCGGGGTCAGGAAGCTGACGCAGATCGCGTTGACGTGGAACAGCGGCAGGATCAGGAGGCAGTGGTCGTCGGCGGTCAACGAGAAATGCTGCACCATCGACGAGCTCATGAACTGCAGGTTGTCATGGGTGAGCATGACGCCTTTGGGATGTCCGGTCGACCCGGACGTGTAGATCAGCAGGGCGAGGTCGTCTCCGCCGGCGGTGGTGCCCGGTGCCCAGGCAGGGTCGGGGATCGTCGCCATGTCGTCGACGGCGATCGCCGGACGGCCGCCGGTCGGTGCGTCGGGTCCCTCGTTGACCACGAGAATCGCTGTGGCGTCGTCGATCTGGTACTCGGCCTCGCTTGCGGTGAACGTGGGATTGACCGGGGTCGCGGCCGCGCCGATCCGCCAGGAGGCCATCAGGGCGATGAGCAGTTCCGCCCGGTTCGGCAGCATGATCGCGACGACGTCGCCACGTCCGACGCCGTTCTCGGACAATTGTGCGGCGAAGGCGTCGACCCGCTCCGCGAACTGCCGGTACGTCAGTTCGAGTCGGTCGTCGCGCAGGCACGGCGCGTCACCACGCTGTGCGGCGAGGTCCCAAGCGAAATAGCCGATGTGCGACACGATTTCGTCCGCCCTTTCGTTGTGGTGTGATCCACAACACTATCGACGGGATTTCGTGCGAGAAACGGCCTCGGGGGCTCGAGTTCGGGCGGTTCGTTGTCGGTTGAGCACAATCGCGACCGTCCGGGGGTTGACACCGCGCCGCGGGCGTGGTCAATATATGCAAACGCTTAGAAAATAAGCACATGCTTAGAACTGAGGGGCTGCAGGTCCGCACCGACTGCCGTCCACCACGTCAATCGGTAGGAGTTACTCATGCCCGAGGCCGTCATCGTCTCCATCGCCCGTTCCCCGATCGGTCGCGCCATGAAGGGATCGCTCAAGGGCATGCGCCCCGACGACCTCGCCGCGCAGATGGTCCAGGCGGCACTCGACAAGGTGCCCGCGCTCGACCCCACCGACATCAACGACCTCATCCTCGGCTGCGGCCTGCCCGGCGGGGAGCAGGGGTTCAACATGGGCCGCAACGTCGCGGTCCAGCTCGGCTACGACTTCATCCCCGGTACCACCATCACCCGGTACTGTTCGTCGTCGCTGCAGACCACCCGCATGGCACTGCACGCGATCAAGGCCGGTGAGGGCGACGTCTTCATCTCCGCCGGTGTCGAGACCGTCTCCCGGTTCGTCAAGGGCAACTCCGACTCGCTGCCCGACACCCAGAACCCGCTGTACGCCGACGCGCAGACCCGCACCGAGAAGCTCGCCCAGGGCGGCCAGCAGTGGGTCGACCCGCGTGAGGAGGGCCTGGTCCCCGACACCTACATCGCGATGGGCCAGACCGCCGAGAACGTCGCGCAGATCACCGGCATCACCCGCGAGGAGCAGGACCGGTGGGCGGTGCGCTCGCAGAACCGCGCCGAGGCGGCAATCAACGAGGGCTTCTTCGCACGGGAGATCACCCCGGTGACCCTGCCCGACGGCACCGTCGTGTCCACCGACGACGGCCCCCGCGCCGGCACCACCTACGAGGCCGTCAGCCAGCTCAAGCCGGTGTTCCGCCCGGACGGCACCGTCACCGCCGGCAACGCGTGCCCCCTCAACGACGGCGCCGCCGCCCTGGTGATCATGTCCGACACCAAGGCCAAGGAGCTGGGGCTGACCCCGCTGGCCCGGATCGTGTCCACCGGGGTGTCCGGGCTGTCGCCGGAGATCATGGGTCTCGGCCCGATCGAGGCGTCCAAGCGTGCCCTCGCGATCGCGGGACTGGGCATCTCCGACATCGACCTCGTCGAGATCAACGAGGCGTTCGCCGTGCAGGTGATCGGGTCGGCGCGGGAGCTGAACATCGACGAGGACAAGCTGAACGTGTCCGGCGGCGCGATCGCCCTCGGCCACCCCTTCGGCATGACCGGTGCCCGCATCACTGCGACCCTGCTCAACAACCTGCAGACCCACGACAAGCAGTTCGGTCTCGAAACCATGTGCGTCGGAGGCGGACAGGGCATGGCCATGGTGCTCGAGCGGCTGTAGGCGGCTCCGCCGCCCGTGCGTGGTTGACGAGTGCAGAGACTCGTTAACCACTCACGGGCGCGAAGCGCCTACGCCAGGCCCGACAGCGGCGGCGGGGTGTTCTCGTCGCGCCAGGCGATGGCCTCCTTCAGAGTGCCGAGGTCGTAGTCGGGACCACCCACGCCCACGGTGAACAGGGTGACGCCGGCGTCGACGTGGGCTGCCGCGTCGTCGACACCCGGCCACGACGTGGAGTGCTGGATGCTGTCGGGGCTGCGTCCGGCATCGCGTGCGTACCCGGCGAGGATCCCCGACTTACGTTTGTACGTGTCCATGTCGCTGAAGCTGTGCCAGATGTCGCCGTACTGCCCGACCAGCGGCAGCGTCTTCTTCTCGCCGCCGCCGCCGATGAGGATCGGAATGTGCCGGGTGGGTGCGGGTTCCAGCTTGCCGAACCGGGCGGTGATCCGCGGAAGGTACTCGGCGAGCAGGTTCAGCCGTGACCCCGCGGTGCCGAATTCGTAGCCGTACTCGTCGTAGTCGCGCTCGAACCAGCCCGAGCCGATGCCCAGGATCAGCCGCCCGCCGCTGATGTGGTCGACGGTCCGGGCCATGTCGGCGAGCAGATCCGGGTTCCGGTAGCCGGCACACGTGACGAGCGCACCGATCTCCACCCGCTCCGTCTGCTCGGCGAACGCCCCGAGCATCGTCCAGCACTCGAAGTGGGCGCCGGCCGGATCGCCGTACAGCGGATAGAAGTGGTCCCAGTTGAAGACGATGTCGACGCCGGCGTCCTCGGCCCGCAGCACCGCGTCGCGGATCAGCCCGTAATCGGGCGCGTGCTGCGGCTGAAGTTGGACACCGATGCGAACTGGACGAGTCATTCGTGGCTCCTCGGATGAGTGCGGAGACCCTGCGTGCAGGGCCGGTGCGTGCAAGTCCCTCCCTGAACCATATTGCTCGCCCGTGCCGAGTGCGGCTACTACGGCAAGTGACCCATCTGTGTCGATTGGGTAGCACCGGATCTGTGGTGGGTCACCGTCGGCAGCCGTCGACACTGGCAATGAATTGGGCTTTTGCATAGAGCGTTCTGCCCGGGCGACGAGCGCGTGCGCCATCTAGGGTGAGTGCCATGGAGCCGACCTTCTGTCCGACTTTCCAGGCCCGGATGTGTGTTCCCCCTGCCGTGGAGCGGAAGATTCTGCCGCCCGCGCCGTAGATCCGATAAAGACGTTGCTTGCTCGACAACCCACCCCCTTTTCGTGGGCGTAGTGATGTGAGGTGCGGACAGTGGATGCCGTGCGGTGTGGGGAAGAACCCTGGAAGCGTCGGAGAAGTTCAGCAACGTTAAGTTGTGACGTGCGTCATTCATGCGGTGGACGTCCGTGACCGTCGCCTCGTGGCCCCTATCGGGTACTGTCGCCGCTCGTGTTTCCGCGCTGGAGATGAGTCCGACAACTTAACGTTGCTTAATGATTTGGGTCACACTTAACGTCGATGTATCCGATCGGCGAGGAGGTGTACCAGTGAGAACAGCAAGTCCACGCAGCAGCAGGCAGCATCCCCCTCGGGTGTCTGCGGCCGATGTTGCGCGTGCGGTCGGTGTCTCGCCGGCCACCGTCTCCTACGTGATGAACGGGCGATCCGGGGTGTCGGAGGAGACTCGGGCACGGGTCCTCGAGGTCGCGGAGGAGCTCGGGCACACTTCGAGTGCCCGAGCGAACCGTCTCCGCTCACATCAGTCCCGGGTTATCGGCCTCGTTCTGACCGATATCGCCAATCCGTTCTACACCGAGATCGCGGCGGGCACGATCGACGCCGCCCGTGCCCGGGGATACGAGGTATTCCTCGCCCACACGCAGGAAGATCCCGACACGCTGCGGTCCGTCGTCGACGCGATGATCGCCCGGCAGGTCGACGGTGTCGTGGTCACCGTCCTGCACCCCGACGACGGTGACGTCGTCCGCTCTCTGCGCAGCGCCCGCATCCCGCTGATCCAGCTGTCCCGGCGCATCGAACGGGTCGACGCAGACTTCGTCGGAATCGACGACCGTGCCGCGGCGTCGGAGATGATGGAACACGTTCTCTGGCATGGCTATCAGGACATCGTCACGATTGTCGGGCCGCGCACCTCTAGTGCGTCTGCCGCCAGGGAGGAAGGGTTTACCCGTACTGCCGAAGCCCACGGCATTCGCAGTATCGCCTCGCACCGCATCAGCACGTACCTCAGTGAGCAGGGCGGTTATGCGGCGGTCGAAGAACTCCTCGCGCACAAGGCTCTCCCGCGGGTGATCGTCTGCGGCAGCGATGCACTCGCGCTCGGCGCGATCAGTGCCCTGCGCGCGCACTCGATCACCGTCCCCGGTGATGTCGCGGTCACCGGTTTCGACGGCCTCTTTCCCGGCGCGTCTCCGCTGGTCGAACTGACCACCGTCAATCAACCACGGCGAGAGATGGCCGAACAAGCACTCGACCTTCTTACCCGCCGCATCGACGGCGCCGGCGGCTCGTATCAGGCAGTTCTCCGCGCTCACCAACTCCGCATCGGTACCACCTGCGGATGCCCACGAAAGGAACCCACCGCCGCCCCCTAGCGGCCCGGCGCTCTTCCGCCACCACGCTACGCACCTCATTTTCATCACGACGGGCCTCTGCCCTCCGACGATCCCGCCCCTCCGGGCTTCGTCCTGACATTCTCCGGAGCGTTCCGCCCACGGAGGCCACCTCTCGACCCCTGAGAAGGCATTGTCATGTCTGAAAACCGCACTCCGGCGGCCTCGACGCCGCCCGGTGAAGATCTGAACAGGCTCATCTTCCGCAAACTCATGCCGCTGCTGATCGCCGCGTACATCATCGCGTTCATCGACCGCACGAATATCGGTCTGGCCAAACATCATCTCGAAGCCGATCTGGGAATCTCCGCCGCCGCATACGGTTTGGGTGCGGGACTGTTCTTCCTCGCGTATTCGCTGTGCGAGGTGCCCAGCAACCTCATCATGTACCGAGTCGGCGCGCGGCTGTGGATCACCCGCATCATGGTCACCTGGGGCCTCCTCTCAGCGGCGATGGCATTCGTCGAAGGACCCATCTCCTTCTACATCCTGCGAGTGCTGCTCGGTGCGGCAGAGGCCGGGCTGTTCCCCGGCGTAATGCTCTACCTCACCTACTGGTTCGGCCGCGAACAACGTGCCCGCGCGAACGGGTCATTCCTTGTCGCGGTCTGCCTCGCAAACATCATCGGTGCCCCCATCGGTGGCGCACTGCTCGGATTGGACGGCCTGCTCGGCTGGCAGGGCTGGCAATGGATGTTCGTCCTCGAGGGAATTCCGGCGGTGATCCTTGCCGTCGTGGTGTTCAAATACCTGCCCAACGGCCCTCTCGACGCGAAGTGGCTCGACCCGAAGCAAGCCCGCGACCTCACCGCCCGGCTGGCCAAGGAACAACAGGAGGGCGCCGACGCGTCCGGCACCCATTCGTTTGCCGGCGTCTTCAAGGACAAGCAAATCCTGCTGGTCATCGCGGTGTACTTCACGCATCAGATCGCGGTCTACAGCCTCACCTACTTCCTGCCCAGCATCATCGGCGAGTGGGGGGAGATGTCGGACCTGACCATCGGTTTGCTCACCGCGCTCCCCTGGGTGGCGGCGGCGATCGGCACCCTGGTCCTGCCTCGTTACGCCACCGACGGTCGACGCTCCCGCAAGATCCTCTTCGGCGGAATGACGTCCATGGTAGTCGGATTCACGATCGGTGCCGTCTCGAGTCCGGCACTGGCTCTGGTCGGATTCTGTATCGCGGCCGCCACTTTCTTCGTCGTCCAGTCGATTCTCTTCGCCATTCCCGCGTCCCGCCTCGCCGGTGCCGCGTTGGCGGGCGGATTGGCGCTGGTCAACACCCTCGGCATTCTCGGCGGCTTCGTGGGCCCCTTCGCGATGGGACTCATCGAAACGGCGACCGGCAACCCGTCGGCAGGACTCTGGTTCGTCATCGCGCTCGTCGCCGTCGGGGCAGCGGTCAGCCTCACCCTCAAAATCCAGGACCCACAGATGAACGGCAACAAGAAGGAAAGCCAGGTAAAGGCATGAATGAGCGCATCCTCATCGTCGGCGCGGGGGCCATCGGCGGAGTCACCGCTGCCCATCTCGCCCGCGCCGGCCACGACGTCGTGGTACTCGACGCCAACACCGAACACGTCCGGCTGATGAACTCACCCGGACTCCGGTTCGACGAACTCGGCGCCACCTCGCACATCACGATCACTGCCGTCGATACCGCCGACGACCTCGAGGGGCGCTTCGACTACGCGCTCGTCACCCTCAAAGCACCCTATCTGGATGTGGCACTGACTCCCCTCGTCCGTGGAGACCTGGTCGACACCTACGCTTCCCTCGGGAACGGACTGGTGCAGAACATCGTTCAGAGTCTGGTCGGCGCAGACCGGTTGGTCATCGGCATCACCGAGTGGGGCGCGACCAACCTCGGCCCCGGCCACCTCGCCCAGACCACCGTCGCACCGTTCGTCGTCGGCGAGGTGGACGGCAGCCGGACCCCACGCATCGAGAACCTGGCCCGCATCCTCGCCGCGGCCGCCGAAGTGACCATCTCCGACCGCATCGTCGGGCAGATCTGGTCGAAGCTGCTCCTCAACAGCACGTTCTCCGGACTCGGTGCGGTCACCGGACTGCTGTACCGCGACATCGCCTCCGATCCGCTCGGGCGAGAAGTCGCCTACCGGCTCTGGACCGAGGCATACGACGTCGCGACCGCGATCGGCATCCAACTCGACGAGATCGTGGGCGTCCGTCCCGATCAGCTCGTGGTCCGATCCTGCGACGACCTCAGTCGCGCCGACGCCGCACTGGCCATCCTGATGAACCGACTCGGGGCGACCAAGGCATCGATGCTCCAAGATCTCGAACGCGGCGCGATCACCGAGGTCGACGTCATCAACGGCGGTGTCGCCTCGACCGCCGCATCCGCCGGAATTCCCAGCCCGCTGAACACCCGCATCGTCGACCTCGTGCACGACTGCGAACGCGGCCTCCGCACGCCGGGCCGCGACACCCTGACGGCGCTGGCCACCGTTCCCGCCTGACAACACCGCCAAGTTTTGATCCCGATCAAGGAGCCGAACACCATGAACGACACAGTCATCATCACCTGCGCGCTGACCGGCGGCATGACCGTCCCCGCCCAGAGCAAGGCCATTCCGATCACCGTCGACCAGATCGTCGAGGAGGGTGTCAAGGCCGCCGAGGCCGGCGCCTCCGTCCTGCACGTACACGTGCGCGAAGAAACGACCGGACGCCCCGTCGCCGACCTCGACTTGTTCGAACGCGCCCTGTCCGAGCTGCGCAAGCACACCGACGCCGTCCTTCAGCCCACCACCGGTGGTGGCCGTGGGATGACCGTCGAAGAGCGTGCCTCGGTCCTGAAGTTCCGCCCCGAGATGGCCACCTTCAATGCCGGCAGCTTCAACTTCGGCCTGTTTCCCGTCGCCGCCCGTGATTTGCCCTTCGCCGACTGGGAGCGCGAATACCTGGAGGGCACCACCGATTACATCTTCAGGAACACTTTTGCCGACATGACCTACATGGCCGAGCAGATGCGCCAGTCCGACACCCGCCCGGAGATCGAGGTCTACGACGTCGGCCAGATCTACAACCTCGAGCAGTTGGTCAAGGACGGGGTGCTCGAGGCGCCGTTCAACCTGCAGTTCGTGCTCGGCGTCCTCGGCGCGAATGCCGCCGAACCCGACCAGCTCATCCACATGCTGCGCACTGCCGAGCGTGTTCTCGGCAAGGATTCGTTCACCTGGTCGGCCGCCGGAGTGGGCTACCGCGGTGAGTTCAACCTTGCTGCACTGTCCTTGATGCTCGGCGGCAACGTTCGAGTCGGTCTCGAGGACAACCTCCGCGTGAGCAAGCGCGAGCCGGCCACCTCCAATGCGCAACTGGTGACGAAGGTAGCGGACCTGGCCGCGATGTTCGACCGCACCCCCGCGACACCGGATGAGGCACGTGCGCATCTGGGTCTCAAGGGCTCGTCCGCAGTGGCGTTCTGATTCCTCGATGTCGCAGGCCTTCTCGAGCACCGAAGGGGAACGGGTGAGTACTCCGTCCGCACCAAGGGCCACCGGCCATGTGGTGGTGGCGCCCGACAAGTTCAAGGGCTCCGCTACGGCAGCGGGCGCCGCAGCCGCCGTCGCGCGTGGGATGCGGTCCGCCGCACCGAACTTGACGGTGGTCGAGTTCCCGATCGCCGACGGTGGCGAGGGCACGGTCGAGATGATGATCCGGCAGGGCTACGCAGCCGTCACGTGCCCGGCCACCGGTCCGCTGCAGCAAACGCTCACCGCAACCTATGCGCTGCGGGGTAGAACCGCGGTGATCGAGATGGCCTCAGCGGCGGGCCTGGCCCACCTCGGCACCCATGGGCCGACCCCCACCACCGCACGGACGGCGTCCACCCGCGGTGTCGGGCAGCTGATGGTGGATGCACTCAACCGCGGGGCGCAGCGGATCGTCCTCGGCGTCGGCGGCAGTGCGTCCACCGACGGCGGCGCCGGCGCGCTGAATGCGCTCGGGGCGCGCATCCTCGATGCCGACGGGGACCCGCTCTACCCGTGTGGCCAGGACCTCGCCGCCGCGGATGTCCTCGACGTCGATTCGCTCGATCCGCGGCTGCGGAACGTCGAGGTGATCGTCGCCTGCGATGTGGACAATCCACTCACCGGACGACACGGTGCGGCGGCGGTCTACGGGCCGCAAAAAGGTGCCGACGCGTCCACCGTGACCCGACTCGATCACGCCCTGGGCCGCTGGGCCGACGTGGTCGCGCAGGCCGTCGGCCGGGACCTTCGGGACGTTCCAGGGGCCGGGGCGGCCGGTGGTATGGCGTTCGCCATGGCCGCGGTCCTCGGAGCGCGGCTGACGTCGGGTATCGACCTACTGTTGGAACTGACCTCGTTCTCCGAGGTGGTGCGGGGGGCGGCGTGCGTCGTGGTGGGTGAGGGATCTCTCGACGCGCAGAGCCTGCGTGGCAAGGGTCCCGTTGGCGTCGCCCGGGCCGCCCGGCAGGTTGGGGTACCAGCGGTAGCTGTGGCGGGTCGTTGCGTCGTCGCAGCCGACGACGCCCGCGCCGCTGGCTTCGATGCGGTGTACACCCTCACCGATCTCGAAGCCGACGAACGCCGCTGCATGGCCAATGCGGAAAGCCTTCTGGAGCAGGCCGGCGCGGGTATCGCCCGCGACCGGTGGTTTTCCCGGCCGGCCCGCGGACTCGGCACGATCGGCGCCGATGCCGCACCCGCCCCTTTCGCCACGCCCTAGCCGCGACTTCCAAGGAGACCAATGGACATCACGCTTGACTCGGCAGTTGTGGAACGCCGCATAATCCCTGACCTCGACGCCACCGCCCAACGATCATTGCGGCGCGCGAAGATCGTCTGCACGCTCGGGCCCGCCACCGCCACCGACGAGCGCACCCGCAGTCTCGTCGAAACCGGGATGGACATCGCCCGACTGAATTTCAGCCACGGCGACCACACCGACCACGAAGCCAACTACCGGCGCGTCCGCGCCGCCGCCGACAGCACCGGCCGGGCCGTCGGAATCCTCGCGGACCTGCAGGGACCGAAGATCCGCCTCGGCCGCTTCACCGACGGCGCGACCGTATGGGCGGCCGTCGAACACCAGTCCACCACCGTCCCCGCCCTGACCCACACTCCCCGCACCCACGGCGGCGTGATCTCGTTCGCCGCCCGCGACATCGGCGAACGCCTGGGCGCCACCGCGCTGGTCGCGTTCACCCAGTCCGGGGACACCGTGCGTCGACTCGCCCGGCTCCACACCCCGCTGCCCCTGCTGGCATTCACCCCGGTACCCCAGGTGCGCAACGAACTCGCCCTCACCTGGGGCACCGAAACGTTCCTCGTCGACCCGGTCGAATCGACCGACGAGATGATCCGGCAGGTCGACACCGCCCTCCTACGGCTGGGCCGCTACCTGCGCGGCGACCTCGTCGTCATCGTCGCCGGCTCACCCCCGCACACCGTCGGATCCACCAACCTCATCCACGTCCACCGGGTCGGCGAGGACGACTTCACATCCGCCCAGCCCTATCCCGGCACGAATCGTCGGCGGCTCGACACAGAGGAACTGCAGCGGTGAGGATTTCTCTGAGCCCAGGCGATCAGGACATTGCAGAGGATGTGTGGATCGCGCCGAACGCCACGATCGTCGGAATCGTGCAGATCGGGTCGGGAGTTGGCATCTGGTATGGCGCAGTGGCCCGCGGCGATGCGGAGAGGATTGAGATCGGCGAGCGGACGAACATCCAAGACGGCTGCGTCCTTCACGCAGATCCCGGTTTTCCACTCGTCATCGGAAGAGGGGTGTCTGTGGGGCACAACGTAATCCTGCACGGCTGTACGATCGGCGACGATATTCTGGTCGGAATGGGTGCGACAGTGATGAACGGCGCCCGCGTCGGGGCGGGCACTCTGATCGCAGCCAACGCACTGATCCCCGAGGGAATGGAGATTCCACCCGGAACGCTCGTCGCCGGCATGCCAGGAAAGGTCCGGCGCGCCCTGACAACGCAGGAACTGGCTGCTGTACGCACGAATGCGGACACCTACGCGCAGGCTCGCCTACGACACGCGGCAGCAACCGAGACAGGATCACTCACCTCTGCCCGGCACCAAGCAGAGCCTCGAATCTGAGCGATGAGTCCGCCGCGGACGGGCGTCTAACCGCGCCGGGCGGTGGTGTCTCGCACCTGGATTCCGTAGGGCAATCGCTCGTTGCGTGGGGGGCTCTCGTCGCCGGCGATGCGCTGCAGGAGCATTCGTGCGGCGCGACGGCCCATCAGATCTCGCGGGACGGTCACTGTGCTCAACTGCAGGGGCCCGGCGCTGGAAAAACTCATGTCGTCGAATCCCGTCAAGGCCACATCCTCCGGGACTCGTTTGCCGATTTCTCGGCAGACATCGAGAACGCCAAGGGCGATCAGGTCGTTGCCGCAGACGACCGCGGTGGTCTCGGGGTGTTCGGCGAACAGTGCTCGCGCGCGCAGTGCCCCAGACGTGCGGGTCAGCTCCCCCCCACAGGTCGGGTTCGTTGATCGCGCGCAGGCCTGCTTTGTCGAGGGCGTCGCGGTATCCGGCCATGCGGTTGACGGACACGCTGGAGGTGTCGGGGCCACCGAGAACGGCGACCTTGCGTCGACCGGTCGCGACGAGGTGCGAGGCCATTTCGAACGACGCGGAGTAGTCGTCGATTCCGACCCAGTCGGACGGTTCGTCCTCGAGTTTGCGGTAGAGCTGCACGACGGGGATGTTTTCGTTACGGAGCTTGTCGAGGAGCGGCTTGTCGGTGGCGACGAGCGAGGTGAAGATCAGGCCGCTGCAGTTTCGATCGACCTGCGCAAACGCGACGTCCGATTGCCGGGAACCATCCACGCCGACGTGGGAGACGAAGACTTCGTAGCCGTCTTCCGCGGCCGCGGCGACCACACCCCCCGCGACCTCCGTGTAGAAGGGGTTCGCGATGTCCGCAAGGAGCAGCCCGATGGCTTTCGTGGTGCCGGAGCGCAGTTCTCGGGCGATCCTACTCGGACGAAATCCCATCTCGTCGGCAATCGCGAGGATCCGCTGGCGGCGCTCGTCGCTGACCCCGGGAGCCCCGCTGAGTGCGTAGGAGACTGCTGCCGACGACACCCCAGCCTGGCGGGCGACGTCGCTCATCGTCACGCGGCGGGGACGGCCACCGCCTCGGCGGGCGCCGCTCAAAGGCGGAGGAGCATCGGTCATAACCGAAAGCTTAGTCGGTTAAGTGCCTCGATCAGGCCGGGCTCCCATGTCCCTGGCTGCACGAAGTGGATGACACAAAAGGGATGCTGATTCGTTTAAGTTCATATTTGAGGCGCATATTTCGACATGTGGGACGTGTGGCGGTTTGAGTCCTGAGCTATAACTGCAGTTCAATTGCTTTCATAGGCCGACGGACTCAGTGACTTGTGCGCTGGAACACAACGATGTAGCGTCACTTATGCGATTAAGCGAAAGGAGAGCATCGTGAGTTCCACCGTTGACATGAAGAACGAAGAGGCTGTGCCCTACACGGGTCCGAAGCCGTACGGCATGAGTGACGATCTGATCGTTCCGAGTGCACTGGACCTGGACTGTGACGAGCGGCTGTGGGTTCCGCAATCGCAGGATGTCGAGTTCCGCCCGCTGGTGTTGTCGGCGAGCCAGGGCTACTTCGTGAACATTCTGCGGGTGCGCCGTTCGGGGATCCTGTCCCGGCACCGGCATGCCGGTGCGGTGCACGCGTTCACCCTGCGGGGCCGCTGGCATTACCTCGAGTACGACTGGTGGGCCGAAGAGGGCACCTACGCGTTCGAGCCGCCCGGCGACATCCACACCCTCGAGGTCCCTGAAGACGTGACCGAGATGGCGACCCTCTTCCACGTGAGCGGCGCGTACATCTACGTCGACGTCGACGGCAACACCGTCGGCATCGAAGACGTCTTCAGCAAGATCGACAAGGCCCGCGCGCACTACGAGAAGATCGGGCTCGGCGCCGACTACGTCGACCGCTTCATCCGCTGAGACGCCCCGGCGGACACCTCCCGACATGGCGTAATAACACCGAGTCCCCTTCGCGCTCGGGGGCGGTGTCCGCCGGCGTCTCACCCTCTATTTCCACGAGCCCGATCGCGGGCGAAAGTAGCAGGTTCCCCACATGCGAGCTCTCACCAAGAGAAGTGCCACCCCCCGCGACGTCCTGGTGCAGGATCTGCCCAAGCCCGAACCGGGCCCGGGGCAGGTGCGGGTACGCACCGAGGCCTGCGGGTTGTGCGGCAGCGACGTGCACGCCTGGAATCACGACACCGGTTACGAATGGATCCGCCCCCCGGTCGTGCTCGGACACGAGGCGGTCGGATACGTCGAAGCCCTCGGCGAGGGCGTCGACCCGGCCTGGCTCGGCAAACGCGTTGTCCCCGTTGCGATCGACGGCTGCGGCGTGTGCGATCTGTGCGAGCGCGGTTTCCGGCAGATCTGTCCCCGGCGCACCGTCCTCGGATTGTCCTTCGACGGCGCGGCCGCCGAATCGTTCGTCGTCCCCGAGGCCCGCCTGGTCGAGGTCGACCGGCATATGCCGGCGTCGACGCTGGCGCTGACCGAACCGCTGTCGGTCGCGTGCCGTGCGGTCGCGCACATCGAGAACGCCGCCGTGGGCCCCACCCGGGTGGTGGTGTCCGGTCCCGGACCGATCGGCACGATGGCCGCCCTCGTCCTCGCCCAACGCGGCCACGACGTCGTGCTCTCCGGGGTCGGCAACGATGAGAACGTGCGATTGCCACTGGCCCGCGCGCTCGGTCTGCGCACCGTGATCGCCGGCCGGGACGAGCTGCCTTTCAATCCCACCGCATGGGTCGACGCCTCCGGTTCGACCGCCGCCCTCGATGCCGCCATCGCCGCGGTCCTGCCCGGCAGCCCCATCTCCGTCGTCGGACTGTTCGCCCGCACCGGACCGGTCGACTTCAACGCCGTCACCCGCAAGGAGATTCGTCTGCAGGGCAGTTACGGATCAACGAAGGTCGACTACCGGGCCGCTGCCGACGCGATGGCCGCCGACCCGGCACCGTGGCCGCAGCTGGTGACCGAAATTTCCCTCACTGATGCGGCTTCGGCGCTCGAACGCGCCGCGGCCGGTCACGACATGAAGGTCGTGCTCGTCCCATGACCACACCGGACCCCACCCCTGTCCCGAAAGGACACGCCATGTCCACACCCGACATCGCGGCCGAACCCGCTACCCACGCGGCCGGGCGCACCTCGATCGTCAAGGTCGCCTTCGCCAGCATGATCGGCACAGCCGTCGAATGGTATGACTTCTTCCTCTACGGCTCGGCCGCCGCGCTCGTCTTCGGGCCGCTGTTCTTCCCCGACAGCGAGCCTTCCACGGCCACCCTGCTCGCCTTCGCCACCTTCGCGGTCGGATTCTTCGCCCGCCCGCTCGGCGGCATCGTCTTCGGCCACTACGGCGACAAACTCGGTCGCAAGAAGATGCTGGTCGTCAGCCTGCTCATGATGGGCGCCGCGACCTTCGCCATCGGCCTGCTGCCGACCTTCGCGAGCATCGGCATGGCCGCACCACTGCTGTTGATCGGCTGCCGACTGCTACAGGGCTTCGCCGTCGGCGGCGAATGGGGTGGAGCGGTCCTGATGGCCGCCGAACACGGTGACAACGACCGCCGCGGATTCTGGACGTCGTGGACCCAGGCCGGGGTGCCCCTCGGAAACCTGCTCTCCGCGGTGGTGCTGTGGGTGCTGGCCCTGTTCCAGAGCGACGAAGCCTTCGATTCCTGGGGCTGGCGAATTCCCTTCCTGCTCAGCGCCGTTCTCGTCCTCATCGGGTTGTGGATCCGGCTGAGCATCGAGGAATCCCCGGTCTTCGCCGAAAACAAGAAAGCCCTCGAGAATCACAAGGCCGAGCACGCACCGATCATCGAGGTCTTGCGCAAATACCCCCGTGAGGTCCTCATCGCGATGGGGCTGCGGTTGGTGGAGAACACCTCGTACTACATCTTCACGGTCGTGGTGATGACCTACATGGTCACCTACCTGGATATGCCCAAGAGCGCCGCCATCGCGGGTGTGCTGATCGCCTCGGTCGCACAGTTCTTCCTCACCCCGGTCATCGGTGCCCTGTCCGACCGGGTCGGCAGGCGGCCGCTGTACTTCACCGGCGCACTCGGTGCCGGCATCTGGGGCTTTGTGTTCTTCCCCCTCATCGACACCGGCAACCAGACCGTCATCGCGGCGGCGATCTTCATCGGGCTGATCTTCACCACCCTGATGTACGCGCCGCAGGCGGCGATGTTCTCCGAACTGTTCGGCACCAGCGTCCGCTACAGCGGCGCCTCCCTCGGCTACCAGCTCGCCTCGGTGTTCGCCGGCGGCCTGGCCCCCGTCATCGCGGTCGCGCTGCTCGGCACCGTCGAGGAGAAGAACACCATCGCGGTGAGCATCTACCTCGCTGTCCTGGCCGTGATCACCATCATCGCCGTGATCGCCGCGAAGGAAACCGCCCGCACCTCCCTCGTCCACGACCGGGTCCTCGACGAGGCCACCGGGAACTGACACCACCGGGCTGGTGTGCGGTGCTCACCCCGCATACCGGCCCGGCCACCAGTCGTCTCCCGATTCGAGTAGAAGGAGCTCTCCCATGAACGCACCTGTCCACACCCCGGTCCTGGACCTGTTCCGCCTGGACGGCAACGCGGCCATCGTGACCGGGGCATCGCGCGGCCTGGGCCGCGCACTGGCCATCGCTCTCGCGGAAGCAGGAGCCGACATCGTCGCCGTCGACATCGGAGAACTCGATCAGGTCGCCAAGGAAGTGCGTGCCCGGGGAGTCCGGTGCGCGACCCGCACCGCCGACCTCAGTCACCTGACGCCGGAAACCTCGGCCGAGCTGATGTCCTGGGCGGGGACCGAGTTCCCGCATCCGACGATCCTCGTCAACAACGCCGGCATCATCCGCCGTGGCCCGGCGACCGACACCACGCCCGCGGACTGGTCGGCGGTGCTCGACCTCAATCTCACCACCCCCTTCCTGCTCAGCCAGGCCTTCGCGCAGGCCGCTTTCGACGACAACGCCGCCGCCAGCATCATCAACATCGCCTCGATCAACTCCTTCCAAGGCGGGATGGAGGTACCGTCCTACGCCGCCTCCAAGCACGGAATCCTCGGACTGACCCGAGCTCTCGCGAACGAGTGGGCCGCACACCGCATCCGAGTCAACGCGATCGCCCCCGGCTACATGGAGACCGAGTTCACCGCCGCGCATCGCGAGGACCCCGCCCGGGCGGAGAACATGCTGCGTCGCATCCCCGCCGGCGTCTGGGGGCGACCGGAGGATCTTGCCGGCGCGGCCGTCTTCCTCGCCTCGGCCGCATCCTCTTACGTCACCGGCACCGCCCTGTCCGTCGACGGTGGATGGCTCTCCCGGTAGCCGAACCCTGACTGGCGTTCCGTCTCCCGCAACGGAGCTGCTCGGTAGCCGGATTCACAGAGCGTCACGAGCATTGCAGGAAGGGCAGCCCCACGTCGTTCGCCGAGGGCTATCGCGAGTGCGGCGCGGAGACGGCGGGTGGCGGGTTGCGGCCGTCCGCTGCCGCGCTCGCGGTGATCGTCAGGTTCGGTGGACCCGATACTCATGCAACGCATTCGGCCGGTGTTCGCCGTGGTGGGCAGCCTCGGCGCGCTCGTGTACCGCACTCAGCTCGATCGACGCGGATCGTCCCGACGACTTGGCCGTCGGGGCACGCGATAGCCTCGCCGGGGCCGCGAATTCGACGGCGTGTACTTCCGGCACCTTCTGCCCGTCGTCTCCGAAACAGACGAGGACGCATCACAGCCCGACCACACGGCGGACGTGGAAGACTGGGTGTGTGAAGGTCACGCAGAGGCCTGACCCGCCCACCGGCATCCGGCGGGCGTTCTTTCGCGCGCCGATCTACCTCTACCGCGTCCACCTCGGGTTTCTCCTCGGTGGCCGATTCCTGCTCCTCGAACACGTCGGGCGCAAGACCGGCGCCCGGCGGCAGGTCGTGCTCGAGGTGGTCAACCACGACGCCGTCGGCGATGGGTACGTGCTGGCCGCCGGGTTCGGTCCCAAGTCCGATTGGTACCGGAACCTGCGTGCACAACCGAACGCGAAGATTCAGGTGGGCCGCCGGCGGCTCTCGGTGACAGCCGAATTCCTCGATCCCGAGACCGGTGCGGACTTCATGGCGCACTACGCGGCGGAGCATCCGAAACTCGGACTGCGGATCGCCAAAGGCATGGGCTTCGACGTCGACGGCAGCGCGGCCGACTTCCGGGCGGCCGGCCGTGAAATCCGTTTCGTCCGGCTGCGCCCCCGCGGCTGAGGGTGCTCAGTTCAGCCGCACACCGCCCGCGAGGAGCATGGTGCGCAGGACGAAAGCCGCCTCGGGGCCGATGATCTCCCCGACCAGGGTGAGGTAGCGGTCCACGTATTCCGGTCCGTGCGGCGCGACCGTCGGGTACTCGGGGTCGGACGGATCGAGGTGATGGGCGACCTCGTGAAGCACCACCAGTTCGCGGAACGCCCAGGCGTTGCCGTTCCGATGCTCGGGTACCGCGATTGTCGCGCAATCGCTTTCGTAGTGGGCCGCCTTGTTGCCCGACCGCGCGCGGACGTGAACCGGGGTGGCCGCCCGCGTCCAGGTGGATCGCACCCAGTTCAGGGCGAGCACCCGGTCGACGTAGTCCTGCACCGAGTCGATCGACGCGAATTTGCGTTCCACCGGCAGCGTCACCTGCGACCCCAGAACGTCGACGACGCGCAGCCCGCGCTCGTCGGCGCGGTCGAACATGGTGCGCACGAGGGCCTCGGCGTCGTACACGGCGGTCCGCTGAGTGTCGCGGGGCCGCTTCACGACGGGATCTGCTTGCGGGCGGTCGACAGTTCGGGTGAGTTGCTCAGGCGGGCGGTCCGGGCGGCGCGGTCGCCGGCCCGGCGGGCGCTCGACGAATGTCCGGCGGACGCCCGTCCTCCTCGCCACGTGCCGCGGGCCTGCGAGTTCTCCGAGTAGTAGTCCTTCAGCTCGAGCTGCTTGTCGCGCAGGACCAGTGCCGTCTCCGCCGACGACTCCGGCACGGACACCGCCTGCTCCTCGGCCTCCTTCTTGGCGTCGGCCAGGCGCTGCCCGATCCGCGCGGCGTAGGCGAGCTGGAAGTTCAACCGGGCGGTGACACCGGCGACGGGCCGTCGCACCCGTGTCGCGACCCGGCGGCGCCCGCGCTTCTCGACCTGCGTCCGCACCGTCGTCTCGCCGCGGTACTCACCCGACTTGATGTAGCCGTCGGACGCCCGGACCATCTGGATCAGCAGGCTCGCGTACAGGGCCTCGCAGACGTCGATGTCGCCGGCGAACCCGTACGCGTAGATGACGGCGGACGTCTGGGCGATGTCGCACTGGACGTCGTTGGCGGCGGCGATCACCAGGAACAGTTGCGCGTACGTGCGCAGACCCTTCTTGCCCGGTTCACCGATCGTGATCAGGCGCTGGGTGGGGGTGGCCCGCTTCTCCCGGCCCGCCGCGTGTGCGCGCGCCACCGCGAGGTCGATCGAGGAGGCGGTGGCGAGCCGCTGGGCGGCGGCCATGAAGGCCTCGCCCTCGTGCGGGTTGTCGGTGGATTCCGCCTGCCGGAGGAGCCCACCGATGCGGGTCAGCATCTTGTCGGAACTCACCCAGGCAGGCTAGCCCCCCGTGCGTGGTTAACGAGTCCTGACACTCCTTAACCGCGCACGGGCGGCGGAGCCGCCTACAGCCGCTCGAGGTCGTCGAGGATCAGGTTTGCGCCGGTGAGGCCGATGCCGGTGATCCACACGCGGTAGTCGGTCTGACGGACGCCGTCGCGTCGTGACGGCCCCATCTGCCCGATGAGTACGGGGTCGATCCCCAGTTCCCTCGGTGCGGACGTGTTGGCGACGAACGCGATGTCGGAGTCGATCTGGGCGACGTTCTCGAGCGAGATCTCGGACATGTCGTTCTTCGCGTCCCACGGCTGCCCGGTGATGGTGTAGCCGGCCGCGGTCAGCACGGAACCGGAGAACGTGCCGGGTCCGTGCAGGCGCAGGCCGTCGTCCATCACGCGGATGACGTGCGCGGTGCGACCCCGGTTGGTTTCGGTCAACGCGGCGGCGCGGGCGTGGAACGCCGACAGCTTCTGCTCGGCTGCGTCCGTCTCACCCATGGCCTCGGCGAACAGCCGGAGCGTCCCCTGCCAGTCGACCGCCGGCGACACGGAGAACACGGTGGGCGCGATCGCGGACAGCGCGTCGTACAGGTCGCCGTGCCGCTGTTTGCTGCTGAGGATGAGGTCGGGCTGCAACGCGGCGATCGCCTCGAGGTTCGGTTCGGCGATCGACCCGACGACGGTGGTGCTGTCCAGTCCGCCGCCCAGGTAGGCGGGCAGCGCGTCGGCGGAACCGGCCTGAGCAGCGCCGACCGGTGTCTTCCCGAGCGTGACGACGGTGTCGATGGGCAGGCTGTCGAGGGCGACGATGCGACTGGGCCGGTTGTTCACCGTCGTCGTGCCCATGGCGTGGGTGACGGTGCGCTGGGCGCCGCTGTCGCTGCCCGTTGCCGCGTCGGGTCGCGCGCAGGCGGCGGTGAGCGCGGCCAGTGCGGCTGCTCCCAGCCCGGCTCCGAATTCTCGTCGTGTCAGGGCGTCGACGATCTCCTGCCATTGGACGTCGGTGACATTCGGGGAGCACGTAGCAGAACGCATCCTGGACCTCGATCTCGAAGGGGGTAGAAGATAGGCGAACCTAACCTTATACAGTCTGTTGCGTGAGCGTGCAGACGACGACGTCGCCCGAGGGGTGGACGCCACCGGCCTGCGCGGCGCTCTCCCGGTCACTCCTGGAGCCGTTGTGCGGCACCGCGCCCCGGGTGCGCGGCTGGCTGCTGATCGAGCAACCCGGACCGTGGGGACGCGACCGGCTCCGGCAGAGCCGCCTCGACCCGGTCCTCGGCGACGCGCTCGCAGGCCGGTGCGCCGACGCGGGGGTGCGTCCGGTGCTGATCCGCACCCGGCAGCGCCGCGACCTCGCCGCCGGACGTCACGTCTACCTCGTGCGTCCCGGACGAGCCGACGGCTGGGCGGAGCGACTGCTGGTGCGTGAGGACCGGGAGCTGATCGACCTCGACCTCGACCTGTCACCCGGAGTGGGGGAACGTCTCGACCCCGCCGAATCTCTGTTCCTCGTCTGCACCCACGGCAAGAAGGACGCGTGCTGCGCGTCGTTCGGACGCCCCGTCGTCACCGGCCTCGGCCACCGCGACGGACGGGTCTGGGAATCGACGCACGTCGGCGGCGACCGATTCGCCGCGACCATGGTGTGCCTGCCGTCGGGCATCTACTACGGCCGGGTCACCGCGGAGGCGGCGGAACACATTGTCGCCGAACACGATCACGGACGCGTGGTGCTCGAACACTACCGCGGCCGGTGCACCGACGACCCGGTGCTGCAGTTCGCCGAGCACACCGTCCGGGCCGAGCGGTCGCTGCTCGGACTCGACGATGTGATCCCGCTGTCGGCGACCCCGCGGACGGACGGCGACACCGACGTCCTGGTCCGGCACCCGGCCGGGACCGACCTCGTCCGGGTTCGCACGACCCGTGCCGAACCCCGCCTGACCGCCTGCAGCGCGGGTGTCGTCGACAGCCCGGACCGGTTCGAGGCGGCTCCGCCACCCGTGCGCCGTTCTGGTAGCTAGGACAACCAAAAAGGCGCACGGGTGCGAAGCGCCTGACAACTTGCCCACACGTTCAGCGGCGTTTCCTTCCCGGTTACCTGCAGGGCGGTTGTCCGTACAACTCGGCCCGTGACAGTGGTCGCCATGACGGAGCATCGGTACCGCACGATCGCGGACCAACTGGAGTGCGAGATCGAGAGCCTGGCGCCGGGCACCAAACTCGACAGCGAACACGAGCTGATGAAGCGCTTCGGGGTGGGCCGGGCGGCGGCGCGGGGTGCGGTGCAGGAGCTGGAGCGGCGACTGCGGGTGCGGCGCGTCCAGGGTGCGGGCACGTTCGTCGCCGAGCGGATCGACTACGTCATCTCCCGCGACCGCCGGCCGTCGTGGCACCGCACCGTCCGGGAGGCCGGGGCGGTACCGCGGTCGGTGATCCTCGAACGGTCGCTTGCACCGCTGCCCGCCGACTGCGCCGACCGGCTGGAGGTGCCGCACGGCACCCCGGCGCACCACATGGTCCGGCTCAGCTACATCAACGACGTCGTCGCCGGTCTCGGATTCGAATGGATCTCCCACGACGCCGTCCCCGACCTCGCCGAGGGCATGCGGGTGGAGGAATCCCTCGACGAGGTGCTCCGCCAGATGGGACATGTCCGTTCGGTCCGGTCCTGGTGCCGCACCGCATCGGACATTCCGCCGGCCGACGTGCAGGAGAAGCTGCAGCTCGTGTCCGCGGTCCCGGTGTGGGTGGTGGAGAGCGTCAACCGCGACGCCGACACCGGCACACCCCTCACCTACAGCAAGGCGTGGATGCGCGGCGACGCCGTCCGCGTCGTCATGGAGATCGGCTCTCCGGACGAACCCCGACCACTCACCACCGACATCGAGAACGACACGAAAGAGGTTTCGGCCCCATGATTTCCCACGTCTACAGTCGCGAACGCGTCGCCGAGTTGCTCGCCGCCGCGTCGGCGGGCGACCTCGTCGAGCTCGCCGACGCCTGCCTGTCCGACGGCGCCGAACTCGCGGTCCTCACCGCGCCGGAGGTCGGTTCCGTCGCGGCGCAGGTGCGTGAACCCATTGCGTACGAGCACTTCTTCCTCGGCGACGTCCTCGGCTGCCGCGCCGAGGTGAGTCTCGCCGGAGTGCGTGGCTGGGCCATGCGGCTGGGCGACGACCGGGCCGCCACCCTCGCCGCCGCGATCTGCGACGCCGAGGTCCAGGCCGGGCGCCCGCACGCCGACCGTGTTCACGAACTGTGCGCCCGCGTCGAGCACGAACGCCGGCTCGCCGACCTCGACGAATGGGCGCAGCTGGCCCCCACCATCGTCCAATTCGAGGAGCTGACGTAGAGATGAGCGACACGATCGTGATCGGTTCGGCGCTCGGCGCCGGCCTGCACCCCGACCGGGCGCAGCGCGTGTACCGGGCGGTCCTGGAGGCGTTCGCGCGACCGGGAACCGTCCAGGCGTTGCCCCGCACCGACTTTCCCCCTGCCCTGCTGCCCGCGCTCGCGCTGGCCGACCTGGAGACCGGCACGCACGTCCTCGAGGAACAGCAGGACTGGACGTCCGTGCTCGCCGTTGCCACCGGCGCACCCGCCGCCCCGCTGGGGACGGCGAAGTACGTCACCGCGCTTCGCCCGCCGACGGTGACCGAATTCGGTTCGGTGTCAACCGGTACGGCACTGAGCCCGGAGTCGGCAGCGACTGTCGTCTGCGCGGTCGACGCGGTCGACGACGGCATCCCCGTTCGCCTCGCCGGGCCGGGAATCGAGTCCGCGATCGCCTTCGCGCCGGCCGGATTCGACCCCGCCCTGTGGCAGGTCCGGCGCCACCTGGTCGCGGAGTTCCCGTCCGGCGTCGACCTGCTGTTCGTCGGGCCGGACGGATCAGTCGTCGGGATCCCCCGCACCACCGTGGTCTTCGGAAAGGACAACTGACATGGGATATTCGGGAGCACGGGGTGGCCTGGACGCCATCCTCGCCGCCGAGTCGCTGGTCCGCGGCGCCCGCAACGCCGACCCCGCACCGTGGCTGACGACGGAACAGATCACCGGCCGCATGCGGTTGGCCGTCGACCGGGTGATGGGCGAGGGCAGCCTGTACGACGAGGACACGGCCGCCGACGCGCTGCGGCAGGCCGAGGGTGACGTCATCGAGGCGACCCACCTGGTGCGAGCCCACCAGTCGACGTTGCCGCGACTGGCCGTGAGCGAGCCGATCGACCCCGACGAGATGGTGGTGCTGCGGCGCATCGTCCCCGCGCACCGCACACCCGACGGCCCTCAGCTGCTCGGCCGCACCAGCGACTACACCGGCCGGATGCTGGATCGCGACGCACGGCCGGAACCGGTGATCGTTCAGGAGAGCGTGCCCGCGGAAACCGAACGGGCGGAGGACCAGCGGCATCCGCGGCGGTTTTCCGACATGCTCCGCGAGATGGATCTGCTGGTGGACAACCGGCCCGCCGACGGCGCACCGAAGGCCGCACCGTTCGATATCTCGCGGCATCCCGCACGACCGCCTGCCCCGCGCTCGGCGATCCTCGCGAGCATGGCCCGCGCCGAGACCGGCTCACTGATCGGCACCTGGTACCGCTCGATCCGCGGCACCGAGGGCAACATCCACGAGGTGACGCTCGGCGAGGTGCGGCACGGCCGGCTCCCGCTGCGGGTCGCGCACCCGCACACCGGAAAGCCGGTGCTGCTCGGGTACATCCGTGCGTCGGAGTGCGAGGCGATCGAGGACCTCGACGGCCCGGACGAGGACCGCAGCCGATTCGACGTCGGCTACGGACTGTGCTTCGGGCACAACGAACGCAAGGCCATCGCGATGGCGAACCTCGACATCGCCTGCCGGCGGTTCGGTGACGCGGACGGTCTCGAGCAGGTGCTGCTGCTCACCACCGACGGCCTCGACTCGTGCGGATTCCTCGAACACCTCAAGTTGCCGCACTACGTCACGTTCCGCTCGATGATCGACCGCAAGCGCGCCGTGCGCGGTGTGGAGTCGGTGGCCGAGCGCACCGCCGAACCGATCGGAAGGACCTGCTGATGACCGTCACCGACACCGTCACCGAAACACCCACCACCGCCGGTGTTCTCGCGGCGCTCGACGCCGAATCCTTCCCCCGCGGAATCCTCGACGAAGGGTCCAAGCGGGAGATCCGCCGCGCCACCCTCACCGCGGTCTGCGTGCCCGGTTACCAGGTGCCGTTCGGGTCCCGCGAGATGCCGGTGGCCCGCGGCTGGGGTTCCGGCGGACTGCAGCTCACGCTGGGCCTGCTCGGCGGCCACGACACCGTGAAGGTCATCGACCAGGGCGACGACGACGGCGTCAACGCCACCAACCTGCGTCGCCTCATCGTCGACAGCGAGCACTGCGCGCAGACCCAGGACACCCGGGATTGCAGCGTCGTCCAGAGTCGGCACCGCATCCCGGAGGAGCCGCTGATCGACGATCAGGTTCTGGTGCTTCAGGTTCCGGTCGCGGAGCCGTTGCGGGGCGTGCAGAAGTCGGTGAGCGAGTGCGCGCGGATGCACGCCGAGGCCGACTACTCGATGATCTGGGTCAGCCTGTACGAGGACCTGGTGCGCAACGGAGTGATCACGAAGACCACCGGCTACCCGGTGCTCGTGAACGGCCGCTACGTCATGGTCACCACCCCGATCCCCCGCTGGGACGTGCCGCGCCTGAACAACGCCGCGAGCCTGACGCTGTTCGGCGCCGGCCGGGAGAAGCGCATCTTCGCGGTCCCGCCGTACACGCGGGTCGAGCCGCTGACGTTCGACGACGTCCCGTTCGAGGTCGAGGGCGACACCGCCCAGCGCTGCGCGCGCTGCGGTTCGTCCGACACCTTCCTGGTGGAGGCACCCGGCGGGCGGACGGCCTGCAGCGACATCGAATGGTGCACCAGGACACTCGACGGTGACGTCGATGCGCGCAACCATGCGGAACGGTCGCCGTTGCGCTTCCTGCCCGACCCGGCACGTCGGGTGCGGGCGGCCACAGCCGTGAAGCGTCGTGGTCCCGCGGAGCTGGAGGCGCGGCCGGTCCCGGCCCACGCCGACGGCTGGACGCTCGCCGTCCGCGGCGTCGGCAAGGTCCACGGACCGGGCGGCGCCGACGCGGTACCCGGAACCGGACCCGGCACCGGAACCGCGATCAGCCCCCGCACCGGCGCGGTCGTCGCCGCCTGGGACGTCGGCTTCGACGTCGCGCCCGGTGAGGCGCTCGGCCTCATCGGTGAGTCGGGCTCGGGCAAGTCGACCGTGCTGCGCTGCCTCGTCGGCGAGGAAACGGCCACGGCCGGTTCGATGTTCCTCACCACTGTCGGCGGCGGCGACACCGACGTGTTCGGACTCGACGCGGCCGAGCGCCGGGCGCTGCGCGTCGACACCGTCGGTCTCGTGCACCAGAACCCGGCGGACGGCCTGACCATGAAGGTGTCCGCCGGCGGCAACATCGCCGAGCGGCTCACCGCGGCGGGCTGGCGGAACTATCACGAGATCCGGGACCGCGCCGCGTATCTGCTGGAGAAGGTGGAGGTGCCGCTCGAGCGGATGGACGACCCCGTCCACACGTTCTCCGGCGGCATGCGTCAGCGGGTGCAGATCGCGAAGGCCCTCGCCACCGACCCCCGGGTGCTGCTGCTCGACGAGCCCACCACCGGGCTCGACGCGTCCGTCGCGGCGGGTGTGCTGGACCTGCTCCGCAAACTCCTCGCCGAGCGGGACACCGCCGCCGTGGTCGTCAGCCACGACTTCGCCGTCATCGAGGCCCTCACCGACCGCTGCCTCGTGATGAACGTCGGCCGTGTCGTCGAGTCCGGGCTCACCGACCAGCTGTTCCAAGACCCGCACCACCCCTACACGCAGCGGCTCGTCGCGGCCGCACGTCGGTGAATCCGACCATCGAAGGCTGAGGTAACCCACCATGATTTCTCCGATACTGTCGGTCCGCGCACTGCGGAAGACGTTCACACTGCACACCATCGACGGCCGCACGGTGACGTCGCTGCACGGCGTCGACCTCGACGTCGCTGAGGGCGAGCACGTCGCCCTCGCCGGGCCCAGCGGTGCCGGCAAGTCCAGTCTGCTGCGCTGCGTGCACCGCAGCTACCTGCCCGACGGCGGCACCGTCACCCTGCGCACCGACGACGGCCCGGTCGAGTTGACGTCGCTGCCGGACCGCGAGATGGCCCGGCTGCGCGGACGCGAACTGGGGTACGTCTCCCAGTTCCTGTCGGCGCCGCCGCGCACCGGCCCGATGGATGTGGTCGCGGCCGCGGGGCGCCGGCGTGGAATGAGCAGGTCCGACGCCCGCGACGCCGCCGCCGACTCGCTGCGGCGCCTGGCCCTCGACGAGGCGCTGTGGGACGTGGATTGCAGCGTCCTGTCCGGTGGCGAACGCCAGCGCGTGAACATCGCTGCGGGAACGGTCAATCCGCCGCGACTGCTACTGCTCGACGAACCGGTGTCGGCGCTCGACCCGGCCAACCGGGAACGCGCGCTGGAGCTGATCGCGTCGCTGTCCGCGCAGGGGGTGGCGGTGCTCGCCGTCTTCCACGACCTCGACGCGATGCGCAGACTGGCGTCGCGGGTGATCCGGTTCAGTGAGGGCCGGATCGCGCAGCAGGGCAGTGCGTTCGACGTGCTGGGAGCGGCGGCATGAGCGAAACTGCGCAGACCCTCGAGCAACCCACCGCCTGGTCGTTGCAGCAGTCGCCCCGCGACTACGTGCTCGGGCACGTGCGTGCCGTGCTCCCCGCCGGCATCCTCGACGACGCCCGGATCGTCGTGCGCGACGGCCGCATCGTGGAGGTCGGTGAACCCACACCCGGCACCCGGATCGACGTCGACGGCGGCGGACTGTTCTGCCTTCCCGGTCTCGTCGACGTCCACTCGGACGGCCTCGAGCGGGAACGCCTCCCGCGGCCGGGGGCGGAACTGCCGTGGATGTTCTCGATGATGTCGTTCGAGGGGAAGCTGCGGGCGGCCGGTGTGACCACCGTGTTCCACGGGGCGTCGTTCTCCGACCGGGAGGCGGCCAAGAACCAGCGCAGCGTGCACGCGGCGATGGAGATGTGCGAGGCGATCGCCGGGTGGAACGAACGCGAGACCGACGGCCGGCTCGTCGACCACCGGGTGCTGCACCGGCTCGACGTCCGATCCGCCGCCGGTCTGGCGGCGCTCCGCAACCACTTCGACCACCTGGTCGCCACCGGACAGGTCGGTGCGGATCTGCCCGCCGTGATCTCGCACGAGGACCACACCCCGGGCATCGGGCAGTACGCCGACCGCACGTTCTACGAGCGGTACATGGCCGGGATCCGCGGCATCTCCATGGAGGAGGCCCGGCTCCGGGTCGACGAGGTGGTGCGGGAACGGGAGAGCAACATCGCGGTGCGTGAGGACGCGATGGAGTGGCTCGCCGGCCGCGGCGCGACGGGATCGGTCCGGATCTTCGGGCACGACCCCGAATCCGCCGTCGAGATCGCCGACCTGGCGCGCCGCGGCGGCAACGTCGCCGAATTCCCGACGACGGAGGAGGCGGCCCGGGAGGCCCGCGACCGCGGCATGTCCGTGGTGATGGGCGGACCGAACGTCCTGCGCGGCGGCTCGCACTCCGGCAACGTGTCGGCGGTGGAACTGGCCCGGCTGGGTCTGGTGACCGCGCTCGCATCGGACTACCTGCCGTCTTCGCTGCTCGGGGCCGCGTTCACGCTCGCCGCCGACGACACGATGCCGCTGCACGCCGCGGTGTCGCTGATCACCAGCGGTGCGGCCACGGCCGTCGGGCTCTCCGACCGCGGGGCGCTGGAACCCGGGCAGCGCGCCGACCTGGTGCTCGTCGGTCTCGAGCACCGGTGCCCGGTGGTCCGGTCCGTGCTGCGGGCGCAGTAGACGTGCCCGCAGCGACAACCCGCTGGTCTCGCCCATCGCAGTTTCTCGGGGGTTCACCCGGGGTTGCCACTGCGGTCACCGTGGAAGACGAACCTTGACCCGAACGCGCAGGATCTCGATGCGCGCCTGCCACGCCCGACTCAGGGCACCCGAAGGAGACAACTTTCATGGGTAGCTTCATGCGCCGATCGTTCGCCGCTGCCGCGGTGGGCGCGGCCGCCGTCCTCGCCCTGTCCGCGTGCGGATCCAGCGCCGCCGACAGTGCGGGCGACCCGGAGACGCTCGTGCTGGCGTCCATCCCGTCGGAGGATTCCGAGAGCCTGCAGCAGCAGTACAAGCTGGTGGGTGACGTGATCGAGAAGGAGACCGGCATCCCGGTCGAATTCCAGAACGCGACCGACTACGCCGCCGTCATCGAGGGACAGCGGGCCGGCAAGGTGCAGATCGCCGGTTACGGGCCGTTCTCCTATGTCACCGCGAAGGACGCGGGTGTCGCGACCACACCGATCGCGGTGCCCGTCGACGCGGCCGACGCCGAGCCGGGCTACAAGTCGTACGCCATCACGAAGGCAGGTTCGAACATCAAGAGCCTCGCCGACTTCCGCGGCAAGACGGTGTGCTTCGTCGATCCCTCCTCCACGTCCGGGTACCTGTACCCGTCGGCCGGACTCCTCGAGGCCGGGATCGACCCGCAGAAGGACGTCACCCCCGTCTTCGCCGGCGGGCACGACGCCTCGGTGCTCGCCGTCGTCAGCGGCCAGTGCGACGCCGGCTTCGCCTACGACACCATCGTCGACAAGGTCCTCGTCGAGAAGGGGCAGATCAAACCGGGTGACGTCGACGTGCTGTGGAAGTCGGAGACCATCGCCGCCAGCCCCATCGCGATCAGCACCGACTTGTCCCCCGAACTCCAGGGCAAGCTCACCGACATCTTCCGCACCAAGCTCAACCGGCCTGCCCTCGTCGCTGCCGGATACTGCACCGACGAGAGCGGATGCGCGCTGCCGGAGGGGGTCGAGTACGGCTACGTCGCCGTCGACGACGCCTTCTACGACGGTGTCCGCAAGGTCTGCGACATCACGAAGGCCGCGGCGTGCCAGGGCTGACCGTCCGGCCGCAACTGAACCCGACACAGTAGGGAGACCCTCATGTCCGACCCCGATCACTCCGCGCTCGGCGCGTCGATCGACCGCATCCTGACACCGACCATCACCCTCGACCGGGTCACGAAGGACTTCGGTCCCCAGATCCGGGCGCTCGACGACGTGTCGCTGCAGGTGTATCCCGGTGAGGTCGTCGCGCTGCTCGGGCTGTCGGGGTCGGGCAAGTCGACACTGCTGCGTCTGCTGGACGGGCTGCACCTGCCCAGCACGGGGTCGGTGACGGTGCTCGGCACGGACGTGGGGGCCGCCCGGGGGCGTGAACTCCGCGAACTGCGACGCCACGTCGGCTTCGTGTTCCAGCAGTTCCACCTCGTGGGCAGCATGTCCGTGCTCGAGAACGTCTGCACCGGCGCCCTCGGCGCGCTGCGCGGTCCCCGGTTCGGGCTGTTCAGCTACCCGAGGTCGGTGCGCCGCGCCGCAATGGAACAACTCGACCGAGTGGGGTTGGCGGACAGGCCGTTCCAGCGTGCCGACACGCTGTCCGGCGGGCAGCAGCAGCGGGTCGCGGTGGCGCGGGCCCTGGTGCAGCGTCCCCGCATCCTGCTCGCCGACGAGCCGGTCGCGTCCCTCGACCCCGAGTCGTCCGCCCAGGTGATGGCGCTGATCTCCCGCATCGCCGCGGAGGACGACCTCACCGTGCTGTGCAGCCTGCATCAGGTGGAGCTCGCGCTGTCGTGGGGTCACCGCCTGGTCGGGCTGCGCGGCGGCCGGGTGGTACTCGACAAGCCCGTGTCCGCCATCGACCGGAACGAAACGATGTCCATCTACTCGAGCGTCGCGTCGCCGACGTCGCCGCAACTCGTCTGACCGCTGTGACCGTCCTCCTGCCCCCGCGCCCGAAGGAACGAGAACCCGAGGCGCGCACCGTGCCCCGGCCGTCGCTCACGTCGATCGGCGTCACCGTCGTGCTCGCCGCATGGCTGCTCGCCTCGCTGTGGTCGGTGGCCTCGCTGAAGATCAACGTCGCCACGTTCGCCGACAGCCTCGGCAACGCAGCCGATTTCGTGTCCCGCATCTTCCCCCTCGACTTCCCGCCGCTCGGCGAGATCGTCACCATGACGGGGCAGACCCTCGCCATCGTCACGTGTGCCACCGCCCTGAGCGTGGTCGTCAGCGCGCTGGTGTCACTCGCCGCGGCACGGAACACCACCCCCGGTACCCCCTTGCGCTGGGCGGCCCGCGCCACCATCGTCGTCACCCGGGCGATCCCCGAGATCGTGCTCGCCATCCTGTTCCTGCGACTGTTCGGCCTCGGCGCGGTCGCCGGCATCCTCGCGCTCGGCATCCACTCCGTCGGCATGGTCGGCAAGATGTACGCCGACGCCATCGAGGACACCGACGCCGGGCCGCGCGACGCCCTCCGCGCCGCCGGGGCGACCTGGTGGCAGCAGGTGGTCGGCGGCGTCTTCCCCCAGGCCCTCCCGGCCTTCGTCGCCACCGCCCTGCACCGCTTCGACATCAACCTGCGCGCGTCCGTGATCCTCGGCTACGTCGGGGTGAGCGGCATCGGCATGGAACTGTCGCTGGCGATGAAGACGATGAACTACCCACGTGGAATGGCCCTGGCCCTGTTCGTCGTCGCGCTGTGTGTCGTGATCGAACTGATCTCCGGCGCCGTCCGTCGTTCCCTGCTCGGGGACCGGGCGCCCAGGCGTCGCGGACTGCGTGAGCGGGTGCTGTCGGCCCGCGGCGGCTGGGCGGAGAACGGTTCCGCGGCGAGGGTCGACGGCCCCGTCGCCCTGCGCACCCCCGGTGGCGACTACCGGATCAGCCCACCGTGGACGGGCGAGCGGATCAGGCGCACCCTCTATCTCGGCGCGACGATCCTGGCGCTCGCCGCCGCCACGTGGGGCTCCGACATCGACCTGTCGCGGATGGCCGAGGGAATCACGTCCCTGCCCCGCACACTCGACCTGTTCTTCCCGCCCGGCACCGGCGGAATCTGGGACGAACTGCTCGCGCAGCTTCTCGTCACGGTGCAGATCGCACTCGCGGCAACGCTTCTGGGTCTGCTCCTGGCCGTGCCGATCGGAATTCTGGCGGCCCGCAACGTGGCTCCCACCCCGGGCGTCGCGAAGTTCTTCCGCATCGTCATCGTGGTAGTGCGCGGCATCCCCGACCTGATCTTCGCGATCATCTTCATCGTCGTCACCGGGCTCGGTGCCACGGCGGGCGCGCTCGCGCTGTCCGTCGGGGCGGTCGGGTTGCTCGGCAAGCTGATCGCCGACTCCCTCGAGGAAACGGATGTCTCCGTGCAGCAGGCGGTGTCGGCCGGCGGCGCCAGCCGCTCCCAGGTGTTCACCGCCGCGACGCTCCGGCAGTCGGCGCCCGCCCTCGTCGCGCATCTGTTCTACCAACTCGATGTGAACATCCGTGCCGCAACACTGCTCGGCGTCGTCGGTGCGGGCGGCATCGGCTTTTACCTGATGAACGCCGCCCGGGTCCTGCAGTTCGACGTCGTCACCACCATCGTGCTCATGGTCTTCGCCGTCGTGATGGCCGTCGAGGGCGTCGCGATGTGGATGCGCCGGGCGATGTCCTAGCTTCATCCCCAACCTGTGGAGGAACCTGTTGATGAACCCGACCAATACGATTCGGACCGAAGCAAATTCAGGACTGATGGCGGCGGCGGACGCCGCGACGAACGCCTACCGGAAGGCCGTCGCCACCTACCCGCGGGAGAAGCTGAAGTCGATCGCGATGCAGGGGGCGGACGGCACCCCGACCATGTTCGTGGACGTGATCGTCGAGGACGCCATCATCGATGCCGCCACCGCGGCCGGGGTCAACGTGCTGTCCGAGGAGCGGGGCTGGGTCGACGTCGGCTCGGCCGTCACCCTGGTGGTCGATCCCGTCGACGGCTCTGCCAACGCCGCCGCCGGTGTGCCGCTGGCCTGCTTCAGCGCCGCCGTCGCGATAGACGGCGAATTCACCGAGGCGATGACCACGTGGTTACATACGGATGAACGCTGGTGGGCGTCACGAGAGTTGTCGCCGTACACCACCAGCGGGTGCCGCACGGTCGCCGACGCCGCCGTGTCGATGCTGCGCCCGCACCAGCGGAACTGGGACGCCTGGACCCGTGTCGCGCAGAAGGCGACCCGAATCCGGATCCTCAGCTGCAGCACCCTCGACGCCGTCCTGGTGGCCACGGGAGCCGTCGACGCGTTCGTCGACGCCGGCAGCGACACCCACCGGCTCATGGACATCGCCGCGGCCGTCCTCCTCGTCGGCGCGTCCGGTGGCGTCGTGCTGGACGCCTTCGGCCGGCCCGTCCAGTTCGACACCGACCTCACCCGCCGCTGGAGCGGGATCGTCGCGGCCACCCCCGAACTCGGAGAGGAGCTTCGAGCCCTCATCGCCGAGGCGCCGTAGCCGCCCGTGCGCCTTTCTGGTAGCGGCGGCTACCGAAAAGGCGCACGGGGTAGATTCTTCGCACCTGTGCGCGGCGCCGGGTAGAAGGGACTTCGACGTTCATGGCCACAGTGACCTATGACGGTGCCACCTGCCTGTTCCCCGGCTCGGACAAACCGGCCGTCGATATGCTCGACCTGAAGATCGAGGACGGTGAGTTCCTGGTCCTCGTCGGCCCGTCCGGCTGCGGCAAGTCGACGTCGCTGCGGATGCTGGCCGGGCTGGAGGACGTCCACAGCGGCCGGATCCTCATCGGTGACCGCGACGTCACCACCCAGGAACCCAAGGAACGCGACATCGCGATGGTGTTCCAGAACTATGCGCTGTACCCGCACATGTCGGTGGCCGAGAACATGGGTTTCGCGCTCAAGCTCGCCGGCGCCGCGAAGGACGACATCCGCAAGCGCGTCGAGGAGACGGCGAAACTCCTCGACCTCGAGCCGTACCTGGACCGCAAGCCGAAGGCGTTGTCCGGCGGTCAGCGGCAGCGCGTCGCGATGGGACGGGCCATCGTCCGGCAGCCGCAGGTGTTCCTGATGGACGAGCCGCTGTCCAACCTCGACGCCAAGCTCCGCGTGCAGACGCGCACCCAGATCGCGCAGCTGCAGCGCCGCCTCGAGACGACCATGGTGTACGTGACACACGACCAGGTCGAGGCCATGACCATGGGCGACCGGGTGGCAGTGCTGAAGGACGGGGTGCTGCAGCAGTGCGCGTCGCCCCGCGACCTCTACAACAGGCCCGCCAACGTGTTCGTCGCCGGCTTCATGGGGTCGCCGTCGATGAACCTGTTCACGCTGCCGATCACCCCCGACGGGGTCGTGCTCGGCGACGCGACCATTCCGCTGCCCCGGCAGCTGCGCGCCGACACCGACGAACGTGAGGTCGTCGTCGGGATCCGCCCCGAACACCTGGAACTGTCGACCACCGGCATCCCGATGGAGGTCGCGGTGGTGGAGGAACTCGGATCCGACGCCTACATCTACGGCCGCAGCACCGTCAACGGGGAGACCCAACAGTTGGTGGCCCGCGCCGACTGGCGGAACCCGCCCCGCAAGGGTGACCTGGTGAAACTGCACGTCGACCCGTCCCAGGTGCACCTGTTCTCGGCGTCCGAGGGCTACCGGCTGAGCTGAACCGGCGGTGAACAGAACGGCTCGTGACCGATTCAGGTCGGGGGTAATGCCGGACTTCTGCGGTGTTCCATGCCACAGTATGTTCCGACACCGCGCCGGTGCCGCGAGTTCTGTCGTGCCGGTAACGGGTTCATCCACATCTACCTACGGGGAGACTCCATGGTTCAGATTTCGAGAGCGGTCCGGCGCGCCGCGGTGTTTGCCACCGCTGCCTCGCTGGTCACGCTCACCGCTTGCTCGAGCGACAGCGGCAGCGACTCCACGTCGGAGAACCTCGACGGTCGCGGACCCATCACGTACGTCGAGGGCAAGGACACCACCGAGACCGGTGTCGTCCGCCAGATCATCGACGCGTGGAACGCCGAGCACCCGGACGAGCAGGTGACGTTCAAGGAGCAGTCGAACGACGCCGATCAGGCGCACGACGACCTGGTCCAGCACCTGCAGGCCAAGCAGTCCGACTACGACGTCGTCGCACTCGACGTCCCCTGGACCGCGGAGTTCGCGGCCAAGGGCTGGCTGCAGCCGCTGACCGGCGAGTTCGCGGTGGACAACACCGGAATCCTCCCCGCCACGGTCGACAGCGCCACCTACAACGGCACCCAGTACGCGGCGCCGAAGAACACCAACGGCGGCCTGCTGTACTACCGCAGCGACCTGCTGCCCGCCGCACCGAAGACGTGGGCCGAGCTGGCCGCCGCGTGTGAGGTCGCGAAGACCAACAACATCGACTGCTACGCCGGTCAGTTCGCACCGTACGAGGGCCTGACGGTGAATACCGCAGAGGTCATCAACGCGTACGGCGGCTCGTTCGTCGGCGAGGACGGCAAGACGCCGACCATCGACAGCCCCGAGGCCCGCGCTGGCCTGCAGGTTCTGGTCGACAACTTCAAGAACGGCGACATCCCGGCCCAGGACACCACGTTCAAGGAGCCCGAGAGCCAGAAGGCGTTCGAGGACGGGAAGGCGCTGTTCCTGCGCAACTGGCCCTATGTGTACGGCACCGCCGACAAGGATTCGTCCGCGGTCAAGGGTAAGTTCGCGGTCGCTCCGCTGCCCGGCAAGGACGGCATCGGCGCCTCGACCCTCGGTGGCTACAACGCCGCCATCAGCGCGTACTCCGAGAACAAGGCCACGGCCCGCGACTTCCTCACCTTCCTGCAGGGTGAGCAGGCGCAGCGGATCATTGCCATGGGCTCGCTGCCGCCGGTCCGCGCCGCACTGTACGACGACCCGGAGATCATCGCGGCCTACCCGTTCATGCCGACGCTGAAGGTGTCGATCGAGAACGCCGTCCCCCGTCCGGTCACGCCGTTCTACCCCGCTGTGTCGAAGGCCGTGCAGGACAACGCCTACGCTGCCATCAAGGGTGAGAAGTCGGTGGATCAGGCGATCACGGACATGCAGTCCGGCATCCAGTCCGCAGGCTCGTAGAGCACAGGAGTGAACATGGCCGTTCCGACTGGGACCACCAGTGGGGCGCCGGCCCGTCCCGCGGCCGGGGATGACGACCCCGGCCGCGGTTCGCGTGAGAAGAGCGAGAACAGGCGACGCTTTGGGCTGAGCAGTCGCCGCGCGTGGCTGTTCGTCGTGCCGACGCTGGCTGTGCTGGCCGTCGTCATCGGCTACCCGGTGATCCGGGCAGTGGTGATGTCGTTCCAGAAGGACGCGGGTCTCGATCCGTCGACCGGCATGTTCGTCGAGGGCGGCTGGGCCGGATTCACCAACTACACGCACTGGATTCTGCAGCAGTGCACCTCCCCGAGCGGGGTGGCCGTGGCGTGCCCGCCCGGCACGCTCGGCTCCCAGTTCTGGTCGGCCGTCGGGAACACCGCGTTCTTCACGGTCGTCACGGTGGGCCTCGAGGTCGCGATCGGCCTGTGGATGGCGATCATCATGGGCAAGACGTTCAAGGGCCGCGCCCTGCTGCGTGCGGCGGTCCTGATCCCGTGGGCCATCCCGACCGCGGTCACCGCCAAGCTCTGGTACTTCATCTTCGCCTACGACGGCATCGCCAACCGCCTCCTCGGCACCGAGATCCTGTGGACGTCGGACGCGTGGCCCGCGCGATTCGCGGTGATCATCTCGGACGTCTGGAAGACCACCCCCTTCATGGCCCTGCTGATCCTCGCCGGACTGCAGATGATCCCGCAGGACGTGTACGAGGCGGCGCGGGTCGACGGCGCCTCCGCGTGGCAGCGGTTCCGGCAGATCACGCTCCCGCTGGTGAAGCCGGCGCTGATGGTCGCGATCCTGTTCCGCACGATGGACGCCCTGCGCATGTACGACCTGCCCGCCATCCTGACCGGCGGCAACCCGGCCACCACGACGGTGTCGATCCTCGTGGTCGACCAGGTGCGGCAAGGGTTCAACAGCGCGTCCGCACTCTCCACCATCACGTTCCTCCTGATCTTCGCGGTGGCGTTCGTCCTCGTGAAATTCCTCGGCGCCAACGCCGTCGAGACTCAGGAAGCCCAGCGAAAGGGGCCGAAGTCGTGACCCATCGCGCCCCGGAGCTCGAACTCCCGAGCAGGCCCGTCCGCCGCAACCGTCCGAAGCGGTTCGCGTTCAAGAATTCCCGCATCTATATCGGTGTCGCGATCATCCTGGTCTGGGGGCTCGCGCCGTTCTACTGGATGATGGTGACGGCGTTCCGCGACCCCGACTACACGTTCGACACCACACCCTGGCCCACGCACGTCACGCTCGAGAACTTCCAGAACGCGCTGTCGACGAGCAGCGGCAACAACTTCACCCGGGCCGTCGTCAACAGCATGATCATCGGCGGTATCACCACCGTCGTCGCCCTCGCCGTCGGCATCTTCACCGCCTACGCGCTGGCCCGCATCGAGTTCCGGTTCAAGTACGTGGTGGTCGGCATCGTGCTCGGCGCGTCGATGTTCCCCGTCGTCGCCCTCGTCACCCCGCTGTTCCAGCTGTTCACGAACATCGGCTGGATCGGCACCTACCAGGCGATGATCATCCCGAACATCTCGTTCGTCCTGCCGCTCACCATCTACACGCTGACGTCGTTCTTCAAGGAACTTCCCTGGGAGCTGGAGGAGGCGGCCCGGATCGACGGCGCCAGCCGCGGTCAGGCGTTCCGGCTGGTGATGTTGCCGCTGGCGGCGCCCGCCCTGTTCACCACCGCCATCCTCGCGTTCATCGCGACCGTCAACGAATACCTGCTCGCCAGCCAGCTCTCCAGCGACGCCACCGAACCGGTCACGGTCGCGATCGCCCGGTTCTCCGGCAACGACCCGCACGTCGTGCCGTACGCGGCGATCATGGCGGCGGGCACGATCGTCACCATTCCGCTGGTGATCATGGTGCTGCTGTTCCAGCGTCGCATCGTGTCGGGCCTGACGGCCGGCGGCGTGAAGAGTTGACGGTCGAGCGGAGCGAGGGGAAAGGTGTCGGTCGAGCGGAGCGAGGGGAAAGGTGTCGGCCGTGCATCCGGTGGCGAAGCGGCAGCGGCTCGAGGTTCTGATCGGCATCCTCGGGTTCTTCACGGTGATGGCGTTCATCGCCGCGGTCGTCGAGGTCGTTCGCGGCGACCCCGGCGTCACTCCTGCGCTGGTCTTGCTCGGATGCCTGGTGCTGTCGGGGTTGGCGATCGTCGCCCGGAATCGAGTGCGCTGAAACAGTACGGTCGGTATGGATATTTGCTGGGCGTTAGCGCGGCGCGCGTCACACTCGAGGCCATTCACATAACATACGTACGGGTGGGTGCGATGATCCTCCGTGACCGGATAACTGACCGGGAGTGTGGAAGTGAGTTCTGGCAACGACGCGACGGGCAACCATGCCTCCGATCCGGGGGGCACACCGCCCGTAGACGACGGTTCGGCTGACACGACCACTCCACCACCGGACGGGAAGACGAAGCGCAACCGGTGGCGCACGGTCCGCCGGGTCAGCCTGGTCGTGATCGCGTTGCTGCTGGTCATCCCGCTTGTCGGGTTCCTGGTCAGTTACGTCCGCGCCGAGGTCCCGCGCCCGTCGGACATGAAGACCAATCAGGTGGCCACCGTCTTCGCCGCCGACGGCACCACCGAGCTGACCAAGGTGATCCCCCCGGAGGGCAACCGCACCGAGATCGCCCTCGACGCCATTCCCCAGCACGTCCGCGACGCCGTCCTGTCGGCGGAGGACCGCAACTTCTACTCCAACCCCGGCTTCTCCGTCACCGGGTTCATGCGTGCCGCCCGCGACAACGTCCTCGGCAAGGAAAGCGCGGGCGGTGGGTCGACGATCACGCAGCAGTACGTCAAGAACGTGCTGGTCGGCGCGGACCGCAACGTGTACCGCAAGATGCGGGAACTCGTGATCTCCACCAAGATGGCCCGCGAGTGGTCCAAGGACGAAATTCTCGCCGCCTACCTGAACACCATCTACTTCGGGCGCGGCGCGTACGGCATCGAGGCGGCGTCGCGCGCCTACTTCGACAAGCCGGTCGGCGACCTGTCGGTGGCCGAGGGCGCGGTGCTCGCCTCCGTGATCCAGAGCCCGTCCTACCTCGACCCCGAGGCCAACCTCGACCAGCTGCAGGCGCGCTGGAACTACGTGCTCGACGGCATGGTCGCGATGGGTGTGCTCAGTCAGCAGGACCGCAGTGCGGCCGAATTCCCAGTCACCGCCCCGTCCAACCGGCCCACCGACGCCAACTCCGCGCCCGGCCCCGACGGCCTGATCCGCAACCAGGTGCTGCGCGAATTGTCGGATGCGGGAATCTCCGAGCAGACCCTCAACACCGAGGGTCTGCAGATCACCACCACGATCGACCCGAGGGCGCAGCAGTCCGCGATCGACGCCGTCCACGACAACCTCGAAGGGGAGGATCCGGGACTGCGGACCGCGGTCGTGTCCATCGATCCCCGCACCGGCGGTGTGCGCGCCTACTACGGCGGCGAGGACGGCGCCGGCTTCGACTACGCCCAGGCGCCGCTGCAGACCGGGTCGTCGTTCAAGGTGTTCGGCCTGGCCGCGGCGCTGGAGCAGGGCATCCCCCTCTCCGCCCGCTTCAGCAGTGCACCGCTGACCGTCGGCAGCGTCCAGATCGGCAACGTCGAGGGCGAGTCCTGCGGCACGTGCACCATCGCCGAGGCGACGAAGCGGTCGCTGAACACGAGCTTCTACCGGTTGATGATGTCGCTGGACAACGGTCCGCAGGCCATCGCCGACGCCGCCCACAAGGCGGGGATCCCGGAGTTCATTCCCGGGGTGCAGGGTAAGACGCTCAGCGAGAACGGCGGCGAACCCGAGGGCGGCATCGTCCTCGGCCAGTACCTGTCGCGGCCGATCGACATGGCGTCCGCGTACGCGACGCTCGCGGCGTCGGGCATCTACCACCAGCCGTACTTCGTGCAGCGGGTGGTGACCGCCGACGGCGTCGTGCTCCTGGACCGTGCGCCCAGCCCGGGTGAGCGCCGGCTCGATGCCGCGGTGGCCGACAACATCAGTCAGGCACTGATGCCGATCGCCTCGTACTCGCGGGGCCATGCGCTGGCGGGGGGACGCCCGTCCGCGGCGAAGACCGGCACGGCGCAGCTCGGGGACACCGGTGAGAACAAGGACGCCTGGATGGTCGGTTACACGCCGTCGCTGGCGACGGCGGTGTGGATCGGCAAGGCCGACGCCACCGCCATCAACAACAGCTGGGGCGGCCTGATCTACGGTTCGGGTCTGCCGTCCGACATCTGGAAAGACACGATGGACGGCGCCCTCGAAGACACCGATTGGGAAGACTTCCCGTGGCCCGACCCGATCGGCGGCCAAGCCGGTGTGCCCACGTGGACCGGTCAAACCAGCGGCGACGGAACGGGACCCGGCACCAGCGGGGTTGTCCCGCCGCCCGGTGCCCCCACTCCGGCACCCGTCGAGGTTCCGCCCCCGGCGGCCGTCCCGGTCCCGCCCGTCCCGCCGGTGCCCGCACCCGTCCCGGCGCCGACCCAGATCGAAATCCTCCCGGGCGTCATCATCCCGCTGCCGGGTTAGCCGCAAAGCCGTGTAGTTAACGGGGACGGCTGGCGGTCAAGAATGCGGGTCTTGGGCGTGTCGTGCGCGAATGGGTAGCGGAGCTCCGGTAGAAGAGGGCGTCCTCCAAGACATCCTCGACCCAGGAGCTCCGCTGACTACTGATTCTGTCATCACCCGTGTCGTCACCGTCGCGGGAGGCCGGTTCGCCCCGGGTCATCTCGGGGAGCTGACCCGAATCGTGGGCTTCGACATGGTCGACGCCGCATTGGCCGAGACCGGCAAGGTCCAGGCCCGGGTGCGTGATTTGCCCTCGCGGGTGGTGGTCTACCTGCTGCTGGCCGCCGGGCTGTTCGCCGAGGTGGGGTTCGGGCAGGTGTGGCAGCGGATGATCGCCGGACTCGACGGGCTCGCGGTGGCCACCCCGTCCGCCGGAGCGCTGGCCCAGGCCCGACGCCGGATCGGCCCGGCACCGTTGCGTGCCCTGTTCGACCTGCTCCGCGGCCCGGCCGCCGGCCTGGCCACGAAGGGCGTGTACTGGCGGGGGCTACTGGTTACGGCCATCGACGGCACCATGATGTGCTGCCCGGACACCGTGGCGAATTTGCAGGTCTACCACCGGGGCGGCGGGTTTCACGGCGGCACCGGGTATCCGATGGTGCGCCTTCTCGCTCTGGTGGCGTGCGGCACCCGCACCGTGATCGACGCGACGTTCGGTGCCAGCAGCGTCGGGGAGACCACCTACACCCTCGACCTACTCCGGGGGATGCGCCGCGGGATGATCGTGCTGGCCGACCGCAACTTCGCCTCGCAGGCGTTGCTCGCCGCGGTCCGCGACACCGGTGCGCACCTGCTGGTCCGGGTCAAGAACAGCCGCAACCTCCCGGTCTGCGCCCGCCTGCCCGACGGCTCCTACCTGTCCCGGATGGGCCCGGTCGAGGTCCGTGTCCTGTGCTGCGAGATCACCATCACAACCAGCGCGGGAGCTCGCAGCGAGACCTACAAGCTGGTGACCACCCTCCTCGATCCCGACTGTCCCGCAACCGAAATCGTCCGCCTCTACCACGATCGGTGGGAGATCGAGACCGCGTTCCTGGAGCTGAAATCGACGATCCTCGGTGGCCGGGTGCTGCGCGCCCGCACCCCACGCGGGGTCGAGCAGGAGATCTACGCGCTGCTCGTCACCTACCAGGCGTTGCGCGTCGCGATCACCGACGCCACCCTCGGGTGCCCCGACGTCGATCCCGACCGTGCCAGCTTCACCATCGCCCTCAACGCGGCCCGCGACCAACTCATTCACGCCGCGGGTGTCATCGAAACCACCGTCGTCGACCTCGTCGGCATCATCGGCGAACGCGTCCTCGACCACCTGATGCCCGCCCGACGATCACGAACCAACCCCCGCGTGGTCAAACGAGCGATCTCCAAGTTCGTCGCCAGCACTGCCCGCGGCCGCACCCGAGGGCCAAGTCTCAAGGCCACCATCGCCATCAACATCCTCACCGACATCGACCCTTGACAACACAACCCACGACTTAACTACACGGCTTTGGGGTTAGCCGAGGTCCTGACCTACAGCGCCGTGCCCCCACCTTGAACAGGTGGGGGCACAGTCGGGTCGAGCGGATTACTGCGTCAGCGAGATGGTCGCACCGCCGGAGAACATTGAGTCGTGAACTTCGATCTCCTTCGGGGTGGCGTCGACCGGGATGTCGAAGACGATGGTCGCGGACTTGGTGATTCCCGGATTGATATCCCCGCCGATCGCATTTTCGGCGTCGACGTTGATGGCTGCCATCGTGTTGTTCGTGAACTCGCGGCCCAACGTATCGACGAGCGTCTGATTCGATCCGAAGTAGCTCTGCGGCTTGTCGGAGATGTTGGTGATGTCGACGTGAACCAGGATGAACTGGCCGTCCGCATCCTCCTTGAGATATGGGTTGTCGCCGATCGAAGACAGGCCGGTCTCGACACCTGTCACGACGAACCCGAACTTTCCGTCACGAACCTCGGTGCCGATTCCGGCAGTGGGGGCTTCTACTGCCGGGACGACGGCGGGTGCCGCCGCAGCCCCTGCTTCTGCTTCAGCGATCGGTGCGATCGCCTGCGTTGTCGAACTTGCGGAAGGGGTTTCCTCCTTATCGCCGCCGTTCGCGAGGCTCGAGATCACGATGATCGCGACTATGATGCCGACGACCCAGGGCCACTTCTTCTTTTTCTTCGGTCCTTGTGGAGGGGTAGCCGGCGGCTGGTATCCCGGAGGCGGCCCGTAGGGCGGTGGTGGGGTCTGACCATAGGGTTGCTGCGGAGCCTGACCATAGGCGGGTTGTTGCGCCTGCGGGAACTGCTGCTGCGGTTGCGCCTGGTTCGGGTCGTAGGGCGGCTGAGGCGGGTACGTCATGTGTTTCCTTAGATTAGGCGTAGTTCGCCCGCCTGTTGCTCGAACCGACCGAAGGGGTTGTTGAAGGCGTGGCACAGTACTTGTATCAGACAAACCGGGCGTAACAGATATCCTGTCGGTTGACTGAATGACACTCGTGGAGAGGGTATTTGGTCCCTAATCGGGCGGGTCATTCTCTGTTCTGCTGTGGTCTGTTGTGGCGATCTGCCAAATCAACTGGCCAGTTGCGCGTGCCAATTGGAATCTGCCGCCGACGGGCGAATTCAGTCAGCGAATCCGTCGAAAAGCTTCGGCTCTGAGGGGAGTTCGAACAATCCGCTCTGGCGCTCTCGCTTGTTTCCGCTACGGTTCGGCAGCACCACAACCCGCAGCGCGGCGCGGAGGCTTTCCTTCGTCTTGGCCCAGGCGCTCGCCTCGTCCTCGCACATGTCGGCCTCTTCGGGCTCTTCCTCGCGGGCGAGTTCCGCGTTGTGGCGCCACTCGAACTCCTGCTCGGTGCAGAGCCGGAGGAACTCGAGGATGGTGTCGCGGTCGCGTCCGCAGATCTCCGCGACGTCGTCCGGGTCGAGCCCGCTCTCCGAGTCGAGGTGGATCAGGGTCACGAGGGCGGCGGGGAACTCGTCCTCGCATTCGTGGTCGGCGTACGAGGACGTGGCGCCGGGTGTGGAATTGAGTTTGCCACCGAGCTTTTCGGCGAACGCGTCGTCGACGGTGTCCACGAAATGCTCGAACATCCGGAACACCGATACCAGGTGATCCGCGACGAACGGTGACCCGTCGACGCGCATGACGGCGACCACGTTGTCGACGATGAGCAGGAACTTGATGTCGGGCCACTGGCGGTTGAGGTCGGCGAGCGCCTCCGCGGTGCGCGTGCGATCGCTGATCTTGTGGACCACGCGGGCGAACACCTCGACGCGGGCGTCCTCCTCGATCACCCGCACATACGTGGGAAGGTCGCCGACCCAGACGAGGATGTCGCCGTCCGCATCCTTGCCCGGTGCCTGTTCGAGCATGGATTCGACCGCGGCATCGACACGGTCGCGCAGCCCGGCGCCGTCACGTAGCTGGGCCGGGACATCAGCAGTACCGAACTCCGGGGTCTCGCCCCGGCCACCGGTGATCGCCTTCAGGAACGAGGGATGCAGAAGGTCCCAGATCTCCCGGAACACCGTGACCGTCATCGACGCCAGCAGCTGGGCGTCCTCCCGGTCGGCGTCGAGGTAGTACGACGCGGAACCGTTGCCCTCGTCGACGTGCTCGCACAGGTCGGGGCGGTTCCAGCCGAGCTCGATCAGCCGATCGTGCTCCTCCTCGGTGAGTGCCCGCGCCGGGTGCAGGAAGCGGTTGGACGGCACCTCGCACCGCACCTTGTCGCCGGCCCACGCGAAGAACCGCACGCACGCGGCGGTCTCGACGAGGCCGTCGTCGACGCTGTCGTACTGCGACTGCAGCACCAGTTCGTCGTCGTCCTCCATAGCGTGCACGTACCCGGTCAGACGGTCCTGGAGTTCGGTCCAGGCGTCGTCGATCTCTCGATCGAAAGTGTTGTCGGACATCACGCCTCCCTCGATGAATCCTGGGTGTCACCGTAGAGGGATGGTCTGACAAGAAATCGAACACAAAGGCGAATGCACCTTTCGTCGCCGTGAAGACGACGAAAGGTGCATTCGCCGGGAGCTGCTGCGCGGTGGGTTACGCGTCGATGATGAACGCCTCGAGCTCGGTGCGAGCCTTGTCGTCCGCCATCTGGACCGGGGGGGACTTCATCAGGTACGCGGACGCCGGGTAGACGGGTCCGCCGATGCCGCGGTCCTTGGCGATCTTGGCTGCGCGGACGGCGTCGATGATGATGCCGGCCGAGTTCGGGGAGTCCCAGACCTCGAGCTTGTACTCCAGGTTCAGCGGAACGTCACCGAAGGCGCGACCCTCGAGGCGGACGTACGCCCACTTGCGGTCGTCGAGCCAGCCGACGTGATCCGACGGGCCGATGTGCACGTTGCCCGGACCGAGGTCACGGGTCAGGTTCGACGTCACGGCCTGCGTCTTGGAGATCTTCTTCGACTCCAGGCGGTCGCGCTCGAGCATGTTCTTGAAGTCCATGTTGCCGCCGACGTTCAGCTGCATGGTGCGGTCGAGCTGCACGCCGCGGTCTTCGAAGAGCTTCGCCATCACGCGGTGGGTGATGGTGGCGCCGACCTGCGACTTGATGTCGTCACCGACGATCGGGACGCCGGCGTCCTTGAACTTCGCAGCCCACTCGGGGTCGGAAGCGATGAACACGGGCAGGGCGTTGACGAACGCGACACCGGCGTCGATGGCGCACTGGGCGTAGAACTTGTCGGCGTCCTCGGAACCCACGGGCAGGTACGAGACCAGCACGTCGACCTCGGCGTCCTTCAGGGCCTTGACGACGTCGACGGGCTCGGCCTCGGAGATCTCGATGGTCTCGGCGTAGTACTTGCCGATGCCGTCGAGGGTGGGGCCGCGCAGCACCGGAACGTCGGCCGGCGGGACGTCGGCGATCTTGATGGTGTTGTTCTCGCTGGCGAAGATGGCTTCGGACAGGTCGAATCCGACCTTCTTGGCGTCGACGTCGAACGCGGCGACGAACTGGACGTCGCGCACGTGGTACTTGCCGAACTTGACGTGCATGAGGCCGGGAACGGTCGCCGTCTCGTCGGCGTCCTTGTAGTACTGCACGCCCTGAACCAAGGACGAGGCACAGTTCCCCACGCCCACAATGGCCACGCGCACCGCGGTGCTGTTCTCACCCATGGTCGGGTTCTCCTTTTTTCTTAGGTGTTGCTGTCGATTGCTCGGCGGCGATCAGCTCGTTGAGCCAGCGCACTTCACGCTCACTGGATTCGAGACCGAGCTGGTGGAGCTGCTTGGTGTAGCGATCCAGCGTGCCGCTCGCTTTTCCGATCGCGTCGCGAAGCGCCTCACGGCGCTCCTCGACCTGGCGTCGTCTGCCTTCGAGAATCCGCATCCGCGCCTCTGCGGGAGTGCGGCTGAAGAAGGCGAGATGAACGCCGAATCCGTCATCGGTGTAGTTCTGCGGACCCGTGTCGGCGACCAGTTCCTTGAACCGCTCCTTGCCGATCGGCGTGAGCTGGTAGACGCGGCGGGCGCGACGCTTGACGGTCCCCGGAGGGCCTGCGTCCTCGGCGATCAAACCGTCTGCCTGCATGCGTCGAAGCGTCGGGTAGAGGGAACCGTACGAAAAGGCGCGAAATGCACCCAGCAGTCCCGTCAACCGTTTGCGCAGCTCGTATCCGTGCATGGGTGACTCGTGGAGCAGCCCGAGAATTGCCAATTCGAGCACGTCCACCCCCTGAGTCGCCCGACCTAACCGCGTGATGCGATTCAAAACTATATCGCACCGATATATAGGAGGATACGCGCGCTCGATACATGGGACAAGCCGTCACAGGTTGTTAACACAGGTCCGGGTGTCCGGCGGCGCCGCCGAATGTCACACCGGTGCCCTCTGACTGAACGAATGTCACATCGGGCGACCACCCGGCGGCCGACGGCACCCGACGGCGGCTGGTGGGCAACGACCCCGGACGCTCAGTCCTCGTAGGGGTAGATGTCGAACGGTTCGCCGTCGAATCCGACGACCATGTGTCCGGTGTGGCCGGCGGCGTTCTTCACGTGGATGGAGATGGTCGGCGGTCCGTCGTCGGACCCGGGTTCGTACCGGAAGGAGACGATCTCCACCGCACCGTCGGGGACGCGCAGTGTTTCGGGTGCCCCGGCGAGCAGTCCTGCGATCGCGACCTGGTCGACGGTGCCGAGGTCGAAGGACTTCTCGTCGTCGGATCGGGTGGACGAGCTGCCCCAGTCGTCGAATTCGCCGTCGTAGAGATAGGAGTCGGATTGCCGGGCGTTGCCGGAGGACGGCCGGTCGAAGACGGCGTGGGCCGGGTAGAGGCCGAGTTCGTCGGCGACGGTGTCGCCGTATTCGGCGCGGTACTCGTCGAGGAAGAAGTGCAGCCCGGCGCCGGTCGTGAGGTTCGGCACCGATTTCGACGGGCCGATGTCGCTGTTCGCGACGGCTCCGGCGATGCCGCCCGCGGCAGCTGCGGCGGCCACGAGGACCGCGGCGTACACCCACCGTCGCGACGATCGGCGGCGCCGCGGGGACACGACGGGGCTGGCCGCGAGCCGGCTGGGGATCTGGAGGTCCCCGATGAGGCGGTCGAGTTCGTCGAACGTTTTCGCTCGCATCGCCGTGGAGGTGCGGGAGGCGTGTTGCTCCGCGGACAGTTGCCCGTCGGCGAGTGCTGCGTCGAGCATCCCGCAGGCGTCGGCGCGGTCGGAGTCGCGGGCGCGGATTCCCGCGAGTGTGGTCCTGGGCATCTGCGTCCTATCGGCCGAAGGGGTAGACGCTCAGTGGTGCACCGGACGGGTCGAGTTCCATGTGTCCGCTCTCGCTGAACTCGTTGGTCACGTAGATCGACACGGTGGGGCCGTCGTCGTCGGCCTCGAACGAGATGTGGCTGACTTCTCCGTCGGGGACGTTGAGGCTCACCGGGGCGCCCACGACGGTTCCGCCGATCGTGTCGAGGTTCAGCGTCGACAGGTCGAACACGGGGGTGTCGACCTTCCGGGTGGTCGGCGTTCCCGACGGCGTGAACCCGCCGCGGTAGTCGTAGCTCACCATCCGGTTCGGTTCGAAGGGAAGCGCGCGTTCGAGGCTGGCGTGTCCGCCCTCGTAGAGGGTGAGGTCGTCGACGATCAGATCGCCGAACTTGGCGCGGTACCGGTCGAGGAACAGCTTCATGCCCTCAGGCGTGACGGGATTCGGCGTCGCGACGACCAGCGGTTCGACGGAATCGAAATCGACCTGCTGCGCGACGGGCGTCACGGTGGCCTGTGCGTCGTCGCTGTCGACGAGCGTGAAGGCGCCGACGGCCGCCACGATTGCGACGACGGCGACGGCTGCCGGGAACCAGTGCTCGGCGGTGTCGCGCGGGGGACGAACGTCCGGTGGTGCGTCGACGGGTCGCTGCAGATCACCGACCAGGACCTCGAGGTCGGCGAGCGTCCGCGCCTCCGCGGCGAGGTCGGACATCGCGCGGTGTTCCGCCTCGTTGATCTGGCCGTCGCCGAACGCGGCGTCGAGCAGTGCGGACGTGTTGGCTCGATCGACGTCGCGTGCCCGCGTGTTCGGTGGGTATCGGCTGGCCACGGGTGGATCTTAGAGCTAGTTCGCGGGGTTCACCTGCCATACGTCTCCGCCGAGCGTCGCCCGCAGATAGCCTCCGCCGGTCTGGTCCCTGTCGTAGACGTACACGTTGATCGTCGGTCCCTTGCCGGCGTCGGCGAGGAGAACGTGCCCGATGGTGCCGTCCGGGACTCCGACCAGCCGGGGTGCGTCGGCGATCAGCGCGACGAGTGCCGGCACATTTACCTGCGCGAGGTCGACCTCACCGGTTCCGGGGAGGCGCTGCGTGCGGATGCCCGACGGCTTGAAACCGCCGCGGAAGTCGTACCGGTCGACCTTGTCGGGCGCGTCCGGGGCCGTCCGCGACAGGATCGCGTATTTGTCGTACAACCCCAGTTCGTGGACGGTGAGGTCGCCGAACTTCTGCCGGTACTGCTCGAAGAGGGCGTGGATCCCGTCCTGGGTGAGGGGCTGCGCCTGGCCCACGATGATCGGTTCCACCGCGGGCACCTCGACCTCCGGCCGGGTCAGCGGCTTCTCGACCTGCGCCGGGACGGGTGTGGTGACGGGGTCCGGGCCGTCCTGCTCGGTGAGCGCGAGACCGATCGCGCCGACCGCGATCACCGCCCCGCACGCGGCCGCGATCCGCAGCGCCCGGCGGGGTGATCCCGGTGTCCGGACAGGTGCCTGTGCGGTGATCACCGACGGCAGTTGCAGGTCGCTGATCAGCAGGTTCAGCTCGGCGAGGGTCTTCGCCGACATGGCCTGGGCGGTGCGGTCGTGGTACTCGCCGGCGCCGAGCTGTCCGTCGGCGTAGGCGGCGTCGAGCCGGCTGCACGCGTTGACCCGATCGAGGTCGCGTGCGCGAGTCTGCGAGGACGGTCCTGAGGCCACACCGGCATCGTAGTGCGGCAACCGTGTTTGACCAGCGTCACTCGACCGACCCCTTCTCTCCGGACGCGACGCACGTACTCTGGTCTCCGTGCGGATACAGCGGCAGGTGGTGGACTATGCGCTTCAGCGCCGGTCACTCCTGGCCGAGGTCTACTCGGGCAGGACGGGTGTCACGGAGGTGTGTGACGCCAGCCCCTACCTGCTTCGTGCCGCAAAGTTCCACGGCAAGGGCAGTGATGTGGTGTGCCCGATCTGCCGTAAGGAGCAGTTGACTCTGGTCTCCTGGGTCTTCGGTGACAAGTTGGGCCCGGTGTCGGGTTCGGCTCGTACGGCCGAGGAGCTGGTGCGTCTCGCGTCCACTCAGGAGGAGTTCTCGGTTCACGTGGTCGAGGTGTGCCGGACATGCAGCTGGAACCATTTGGTCCAGTCCTATGTTCTCGGTACCGTGCCCGAACCGAAACGGCCCAGGCGTTCGTCGCCACGGCCGCGGCCTCCGAGCCGTCGAACCGCGAGCGAGTAGACACGCCCGAACACGGACGCGGGCAGAAGAGTGCCCACAGACGTAACGCAGGACTGAAGCCGGTCCACAACCACTGGAGATTTGTACGTGAGTTCCCCCCGCAGCAACGCCCCGGGTGATCGACCGAACGGACCGAGACGACCGAGTGGCCCCCCGCCACAGGGACGCCCCGGAGGTCCACCACCTCGCGGCGGACAGCCTGCGGGTGGACAGCCTGGTGGGCCGCCGCCGCGTCGGATGCCGCCTCCGCCCCCGCAGGGTGGTGGCCGTCCCCCCGGCCCGCCGCCTCGTCGTCCCGGTCCGCCGCCGCAGGGTGGTGGCCGTCCGCCGGGTCCCCCGCCGCGTCGTCCGGGCCCGCCGCCCGGACGTCCGGCAGGCGCTCCCCCGGTGGCGCGTAACCAGTCGGGCCCCGGCGGGCGCCCGCCGGGACCTCCGCCGTCGAACGGTCGCAAGACCGGCGGCGGCCGCGGTGGTGAACCGCCGAAGGGTGGAAAGAAGACGGCTGTGAAGAAGTCGCGGTGGAAGATCGTTCGCCGGACGGCGTACGCGTGCGTCGCGATGGGTCTGATCATCCCGATCCTGCTGTTCATGGCGGCGTACGTCGTCCAGGACGTCCCGCGACCCGGCGACCTCAAGACCAACCAGGTGGCCACGATCTACGCGTCCGACGGAACGTCGGTGCTCAGCAAGGTCGTGCCGCCGGAGGGCAACCGCACCGAGGTGACGCTGGACCAGATCCCGAAGCACACCCGTGACGCGGTGCTCGCTGCCGAGGACCGGGACTTCTATTCGAACCCCGGCTTCTCGATCGGTGGTTTCGCGCGTGCCGCCCGCGACAACGTCCTGGGCAAGGACAGTGCCGGCGGTGGCTCGACCATCACGCAGCAGTACGTGAAGAAGACGATGGTCGGTTCCGAGCGTTCGCTGACGCGAAAGATGAAGGAACTCGTCATCTCGTCGAAGATGGCCCGCGAGTGGTCCAAGGACGACATCCTCGCCGCGTACCTGAACACCATCTACTTCGGGCGTGGTGCGTACGGCATCGCGGCCGCGTCGAAGGCGTATTTCAACAAGCCCGTCGACCAGTTGACGGTCGAGGAGAGCGCGGTGCTGGCGTCGTCGATCCAGCTGCCGTCGCTGCTCGATCCGGAGACCAACCCGGAGGGTGCGCAGGCGCGCTGGAATTACGTGCTCGATGGCATGGTGTCGGCGGGAACGCTCGAGCAGTCCGCCCGGTCCGTGATGCAGTACCCGCCGTACGTGCCGATCGCGCAGGTCGACAACGGCAACCAGGACTCCGGACCGGAGGGCCTGATCAAGAACCAGGTTCTGCGTGAGCTGGGTGAGGCGGGGATCAGCGAACAGCTGCTCAACACCGAGGGCCTCGAGATCACCACGACGATCGACCCGGTCGCCCAGGCGGCGGCGGTGGATTCGGCGCGCTCCAACATGGAGGGTGAACCGGAGAACCTGCGTACCGGTGTCGTGTCGGTCGACCCGAAGACCGGCGCGGTGCGCGCGTACTACGGCGGCGAGGACGGCGGTGGTTACGACTTCGCGAACGCCGGACTGCAGACCGGTTCGTCGTTCAAGGTGTTCGGTCTCGCCGCGGCCCTGGATCAGGGCATCCCGCTGTCGCAGATGTACGACAGCTCGGAGCTGACGGTCAACGGCATCACCATCAGCAACGTCGAGGGCGAGGGATGTGGCACCTGCACCATCGCCGAGGCGCTGAAGCGGTCGCTGAACACCAGCTTCTACCGTCAGGAACTCGAACTCGACGGTGGACCCCAGGCGATCGCCGACATGGCCCACAAGGCGGGCATCCCGAAGGAGATCCCCGGCGTCGGGCCTTCGCTGACCGAGCCGGACGGCAATGGTCCCAACAACGGCATCGTGCTCGGCCAGTACCAGTCGCGGGTTCTCGACATGGCGTCGTCGTACGCCACGCTGGCCGCCTCGGGTACGTACCACGCCCCGCACTTCGTGCAGAAGGTCGTGAGCGCGGACGGAACGGTGCTGCTCGACCGCGGCGGCGACACCGGTGAGGACCGCATCGACAAGGACGTCGCCGACAACGTGACGTCGGCGATGGAACCCATCGCCGGGTACTCGCGCAACCACAACCTGGCAGGCGGACGCCCGTCGGCAGCCAAGACGGGTACCGCGCAGCTCGGTGACACCGGACAGAACAAGGACGCCTGGATGGTCGGGTACACCCCGTCGCTGTCCACGGCGGTCTGGGTGGGCACCACCGACGGTCAGGCGCTGGAGAACAGCAGCGGCGCCATGATCTACGGTTCCGGTCTGCCTTCCGACATCTGGAAGGACACGATGGACGGCGCCCTCGAGGGCACCGACGTCGAGAAGTTCCCGAAGCCGGGTGCGATCGGTGGCCAGTCGGGTATCCCGGCCTATTCGGCGCCGGCACCGACCAAGACGTCGGCGCCGCCGACGAGCACGTTCCAGCTGCCGACGGAGCTCGTGCCGCCGGTGGTCGTGACACCGTCGCCGGTGGAGATCCTGCCCGGGATCACCATTCCGATTCCGGGTCTGGCACCGAGGCCGACCACCGCGGCCCCGGCCGTTCCGGCGGAACCGGAGACGACGACGCCGCCGAACGCCGGTAACGGCAACGGCCAGCAGCAGGTTCCGGCCCGTTAACGGCGACCGGTAACCTCGCGGAGTGGCCGACAACCCTGACGCGCACGCCGTCCGCGACGCGGGCGAGACGGGATTCGTCTCGCCCGCGCCGCTGGCCAAGGATCGGCGTTCCGCGGATTGGCGGGACCTTCCCGGGCGCACCGACCCGCTGACCGCCGACCTCTCCGGGGTGATCGGCGGTCCGGTCGGACGGCATGCGGTCGTCGGGCGCAGCCGGTTCTTCACGCCGATGCGCGCCATTCTGTTGCTGGCGATCGTGTTTCTCGCGCTCGGCTGGTTCGCGAAGGCGCCGTGCATCCAGCAGGCGCCGGTCGGCGAGAACGGCGCGCTCGGGCTCGACTGGAGTGGCAGCCGGCAGTACGTCGCCATGTGCTATTCGGACACGGTGCCCCTGTACGGGGCGGAACGGTTGAACGAGGGCGCCTTCCCCTACAAGAAGTGGTGGGAGGAAGACGCCGGCAACGGCCAGACCCAGCGCCGCTACATGGAGTACCCGGTGATCTCCGGGCTCTACCAGTACGGCGCGATGACGATCGCGAAGTCGTGGGATGCGGTGCACTGGCTGCCCGGCGCGCTGCAGGTCGCGATCTACTTCAACGTCGTCGCGCTCGGTCTGGCGCTGGCGTGGCTGGTCACCATCTGGGCGAGTGCGCTGCTGGCCGGACGCCGCATCTGGGACGCCGCACTGATCGCCGGGTCTCCGCTGGTGATCGTGCACGCGTTCACGAATTTCGATCCCCTCGCAACGGCTTTCGCTGCGGGTGGGCTGCTTGCGTGGTCGCGGAAACGGCCGGTGCTCGCCGGGATCCTGCTCGGGCTCGGTGGTGCCGCCAAGCTGTATCCCCTGCTGCTCCTCGGACCTCTGCTGGTGCTGTGTCTGCGCACGGGCAAGGTCCGCGAGTGGTCGGTGACGGCACTGACCGGTGTCGGCGCGTGGCTGGCGGTCAATCTGCCGATCGCCCTGCTGTTCCCACGCGGCTGGGCCGAATTCTTCCGGCTCAACTCCGAACGCGGCGCCGACCCGGACTCCGTCTACAACGTCATCTCGTCGTTCACCGGCTGGACCGGATTCGACGGCATCCTGTCGGCCGGTCAGGCGCCCACCGTGCTCAACGCCGTGTCGTTCCTACTGTTCGCCCTCGTGTGCGTCGGGATCGGGTACATCGCGCTGACGGCGCCGAGACGGCCGCGGCTGACCCAACTGTGTTTCCTGCTGGTCGCGGGTTTCCTCCTCACCAACAAGGTGTGGAGCCCGCAGTATTCGCTGTGGCTGGTTCCGCTGGCCGTGCTCGCGTTCCCGCACCGGCGGATCCTGCTGGCCTGGATGACGATCGACGCGCTGGTGTGGGTGCCGCGGATGCTCTACTACCTCGGCGTGTCCAACAAGGGACTCCCCGAGCAGTGGTTCACCGCCGCGGTGGTGGTCCGCGACGTCGCGGTCGTGGTCATCTGCGCGCTCATCATCCGCCAGATCTACCGGCCCGACGAGGACCTCGTGCGGTACGGCTTCATCGACGATCCGGCGGGCGGCGTGCTCGACCAGGCGCCCGATGCGCAGCCGCGGTGGCTGCCCGCCTGGCTACGGCCGCGGAAGCCGGTAGAAGCGGCTCCCGCTCACAGCGTTTCGCCGGCAACCGGTTAGGGCTTCGACAGCACCAGCGCCGCCCCGACCGCGAACACCGCGATCGACAGGCCGAGGGCGATCGCGCGGATCGACCACTGGCGGGCGTCGGCGGCGGCGCGCACCGAAAGGTCGTACTCGCCCCGCTCCCACAGTCGGTGGACGGTGAGCGAGCGCAGCAGTGCGACGATGCCGAACGGCACGAACGCGACGATCGCAAGAATGGCGAGCGGCAGACTGCTGGCGGGCGGCGGTGCCAGCGGCCCGCTGTGGTCCGCCGAGGTGTCCTGCTGCTGCGACGTCATGCGTTGCCTCCCCGTGGTGGAGCCCACGACCGTGGGCGACGAGGTGGAGTATAGACCGTCGAGATTCCCGACTGTGCAGTGCCTTTCGCGCTGTCGGCGGTTACGCTCCGGCTATCGGCCGGTCTCCACGACGGGTGGATGCGCCCGGGCCGCGACCCACGCGGCCACCTGCGTGCGGGAGCTGACGGCCAGCTTGTCGAAGATGTGCTCGACGTGTCCGTCGACGGTGCGCCGCGAGATCACCAACGACTCGGCTATCTGCCGATTGCTGAGGCCCTGGGCGAGCAGGCCGGCGATCTCCTGTTCCCGTTTGGTGAGCGGCGACGCCTCGGCGCGGGGTGGCGCCCGGTGCTCGGTGGGTGTTCCCAGTGCGAGGTCGACGGCCTCCTCGATGGTGAGCCGGACCGCAGGTGTTGCGAGCTGGGCGAACTCGTCGGGCCCGACGATGCGGGCGGCGTCGCGCTCCGACGACAGCGAGTCGTCGGTGATGTGCGGGCCGAACGCCGCGACGGACGTGCCGAGCCGATGCCACACACCTTTCGCGGCGCCGCACAGTCTTGCCGCCGCGTTCGCGTCGCCGCTCGACGTGGCCACCCACGACAGCACCTCGATCGACAGGGCCGTGCAGATCTTGTCCTTGAAGTCGCGTTGGATCCGCAGTGCTTGCTGGGCGGCATCGACGGCGTCGTCGCCCCGGCCCAGGTGAAAGTACGCGACGCTCGAAACCCACAGGGCGTAGGCCTTGTTCCACTTCTCACCGTGCGCGTCCGCCACCGCGATCACGTCGCGGCACGTCTCGAGGGCGTCGTCGAGCCGGCCGTCGTAGGTCTGCGCCATGCCCATCTCGAACGACGCGGTCAGCACCGAGGCGGTGTCGCCGACGGCGCGGTGGACGGCGATGGCGTCACGGAACAGCCGGATGGCGTCGTCGGGGTGGCCGGAGAAGACGGCGTGGATCCCCGCCCAGTGGTCGGCGTGCGCGCGCAGTCGTTCGTCACCGAGCGCGGTCGCGATCGCCGTGCATTCGTCGAGGTGTTCGCGCGCGGCGTCGCGGTCGCCCTGGATGAGCGCGGTCCACGCGGTCACCCACAGGACGTCGCCCCGCTCCCGCGTGGGTTCGGTGAGCCGTAGCAGTATCCGCTCGAGCCGAATCCGCCCGTCGGACAGGTTGCCGCCTGCGATCCAGTGGTACCGCAGGGCGACGGCCAGTTCCGCGGCCGCCGCCCGCTGTGTGTCGTCGTGCAGGGCCCAGTCCAGGGCAGCCACGAGGTTGGGGTGGTCGATCCGCAGTCCCGCGAGGATCTCGGATTGTCCTGGCCCGCACCAGTCGAGCGACGATCGACGGGCGCGTTCCGAATAGTGCTCGAGATGTCGCCGGTACAGCTCGTCGTGCTCCCCGCTCAGCTCGAGGAGCTCGTGCCCGTACTCCCGCACCGTCATCAGCTGCGAGTAGCGGAGACTCTCGGTCGAACGATCCACGGTGACAAGACATTTTCCGACCAGCCGATCGAGGACGTCGATGACCGGCGTGTCCGTCAGCGCACCGAACCCGCTGATCGCTTCCGCGGCTTCGAGGTCGAAGCTTCCGGGGAACACGGCGAGCCGGGACCACAGCAGCCGCTCGGTGTCCGAGCACAGTTCGTAACTCCAGTCGATGAGGGCGCGCAGCGTCTGCTGGCGGGGCATCGCCGCCCGGTCGCCACCGGTGAGGAGCGCGAAACGCTGGTCGAGGCGTTCGACGAGCTGCGACGCCGACAGCGACCGCAGCCGGGCGGCGGCCAGTTCGATGGCGAGCGGGATCCCGTCGAGCTGATTGCACAACTGCGCGATGGCAGGGGCGTTCGCGTCGGTGAGGCGGAAGTCGGCGACGACGCCCTGCGCGCGCTCCACCAGCAACGACACCGATTCGAACGGGGCGATGTCCGCGGCACGGCAGTCCTCGATGTCACCCGGAGTGCTCAGCGGCGGAAGGACGTACGTGAATTCGCCGGCGATCCCGAGCGGTTCGCGACTCGTGGTGAGGATCCGGACCTCCGGCGCAGCGGCGAGGACGGTACCGACGAATTCGCTTGCCGCGGACAGTAGGTGCTCGCAGTTGTCGAGGACGATCAGCAGGTGCCGGGACTGCAGCTGGTCGATCACCTTGTCCATCACCGCACGGCTCGACTGGTCGGTGACGCCGAGGGCGGCCGCGGCCGCGGAGGGCAGCGCGTCGGGATCGCGGACGGGCGCGAGGTCGATCCACCGGACGGAGTCGCGGAAGGCGCGCGCGGAACGGACCGCGAGTTCCTCGGCCAGCCGCGTCTTGCCCACGCCGCCGGCACCGAGCAGCGACACGAGCCGGGACTGTTGCAGTCGTGCGCGGGCTTCCTCGATCTCGCGGCGCCGGCCGACGAAGCTGGTCATCGACCTCGTGAGTTCTCTCGAGCGAGTCAGTGGATCTCCCCCGTTTCCGGTTGGCCAGGTGTGGCACGAACCTACCCCCACCCGATGTGACGGACAACACAGGTAACCGAGGGGGTGTTTTACCCGGTGTGGGGGTGATGTGACGTGGGCCATTGTCGTTGGCATACCCCGGTTGCCCGCTCGACTCCAGCCGGAACCCATCGTCCCGAGGAGCTCAACACCATGTCAAAGACCATTTCTTCCGCCGACGTCGATGTCGTCGTCGTGGGTGCCGGGTTCGCCGGCCTCTACGCGCTGCGCAAGTTGCGCGACACGATGAACCTGTCGACGCGGGTGTTCGAGGCCGGCTCGGACGTGGGCGGCACCTGGTTCTGGAACCGCTATCCGGGAGCCCGCTGCGACATCGAGAGCGTCCACTATTCGTACTCGTTCGACGAGGATCTGCAGCAGGAATGGCAGTGGAGTGAGAGGTTCGCCGGACAGCCGGAGATCCTCCGCTACCTCGAACACGTCGCCGACCGCTTCGACCTGCGTAAGGACATCACGTTCGACACCCGCGTGGTCGGCGTGCATTGGGACGACGAGAACTCGGTGTGGACGGTCCGCACCGACGACGGCGCCGTCGTGCGCAGCCGGTATTTCATCTCGGGGGCGGGCAATCTGTCCGTGCCGAAGACGCCGGAGTTCGGCGGCATCGACAACTTCCGCGGGGAGGTGCTGCTCACCGGCAACTGGCCGCGTGAGGGCGCCGACTTCACCGGCAAGCGGGTGGCCGTGATCGGGACCGGAGCCAGCGGCATCCAGGCCATCCCGTTCATCGCCGAGGACGCCGCCGAACTGGTGGTCTTCCAGCGCACCCCCAACTTCGCGACCCCCCTCGGCAACGGTCCGATCGACCCGAACGAGGTGGCGGACATCAAGAGCAACTACGCGGACGTGCGGACCGCGGCCCGCAACCACTTCCTCGGCGTGCCGTTCACTCAGGTGCAGCCGTCCGCGCTCGCCGTCGACGCCGAGGAGCGCCGCCGCACGTTCGACGAGCGCTGGAACGCCGGCGGGTTCCGGTTGTTCATCGACTCCTACCAGGACATCCTGTTCGACAAGAAGGCCAACGACACGATCGCCGACTACATCCGGGATCGGATCCACGAGCGTGTGCAGGATCCGGAGAAGGCCGCGACGCTGGCGCCGACGGGCTACGCGTACGGCACCAAGCGTCCCCCGCTCGAGACCAACTACTACGAGGCCTTCAACCGCGACTCGGTGAGCGTCGTCGACGTGAAGACCACGCCGATCGACGAGATCACCCAGAGCGGAGTTCGGGTCGGCGACCGCGTCTACGAGGTCGACACCATCGTCCTCGCAACCGGATTCGACGCGATGACCGGTCCGCTGATGGCCATGGACATCCGCGGTCGGAGCGGTCTGCCGCTGGCTCAGAAGTGGGAACACGGTCCCAAGACCTACCTCGGCATCATGGTCAACGAGTTCCCGAACCTGTTCCTCATCACCGGACCGCAGTCGCCGTCGGTGCTCTACAACATGCCCCTCGCCATCGAGGACCACGTCGATTTCGCGACCGACGCGATCGACTACCTGGACCGCCGCGAACTCGACGTCATCGAGCCCACCGCGCAGGCCGAAAGCGATTGGGGTGCCTTGACCAACGACATCGCCAACCAGACCCTGCTCCCGGAGACGAACTCGTGGTACATGGGCGCGAACATTCCCGGCAAGCCTCGCGCCTGCATGGTCTACCTCGGCGGAGCCCCCACCTATCGGGCGACGTGCGACGAGGTGGTGGCCGGCGGCTACTCCGGTTTCGCGCTCACCCGGGCGGGGGCCCGCGTGGCCTCCACCGTGTCCTGACCCCGAACCCCCGACCAAGGAGACCGACATGGCACTCGACGCACACGCAGCAGAACTGATCGCCGGATTACAAGCGCAGGGGCTGAAGGCTTTCGAGCACAGCACTGTGGAGGAGGTGCGGGCCGTCGTGGCGACGTTCGCCGGACTGCAGGCGCCGCCCGAACCCGTCGCCCGGGTGGAGGACGCGCACTACGAGAGCGGCGGAGCGCAGATCGCGCTGCGGGTCTACGTGCCGGAGGGCGAGGCGCCGCACCCGGTGGTCCTGTACTTCCACGGCGGTGGATTCGTCGCCGGCAACCTCGACGTCATCGACGAACCGGCGCGCGCGGTCGCGAACGGCGCCGGCGCGATCGTCGTCGCCGCGACGTACCGCCGCGCACCGGAACATCGGTTCCCGGCCGCCGCCGACGACGCGTCCGCTGCCCTGCAGTGGGTGGCCGACCACGTCGGAAACTACGACGGTGATCCCGGCAACGTCGTCGTCATGGGTGACAGTGCCGGCGGCAACCTGGCCGCCGTCACCGCGCTGCGGGCCCGGGACGAGGACGGACCGCGGCTGCGGGGGCAGGTGCTGATCTACCCGGTGATCGACCCGAACGCCGACCTCCCGTCCCGGCAGCAGTTCGCCGAGGGCTACGTGATCGGCGCCGGGGACCTCGACTGGTTCTGGAGCAACTACCTCTCCTCGCCCGAGGACGCGGAACACCCGTATGCGGTACCGAGTCGCGCCGGCGGCCTCGAGGGGCTGCCGCCGGCCCTCGTGCTCACCACCGAGAACGAGGTGGCCCGCGACGAGGCGGAGGCGTACGCCGAATCGTTGCGGCAGGCCGGGGTCGACACCGAGGCGATCCGCTTCGACGGTCTGATTCACGGCGCGTTCTGGATGTCGGGGGCGGTTCCGCGTAGCGCCGAGATGCGCTCGGCGGTCGTCGAGTTCGTGAAGAGGGTGACGGCCACCGCTCCTGTCGGGTGACGTGATCCGACCGTGTCAGCCCTCGACTCGTGCCTCGAGTCGGGGGCAGATGCGCGGCCACTCCTCGTCGATCATCGAGAACAGTGCGGTGTTGCGCCAGGTCCCGTCGCGGCGACGCCGATGCTTGCGCAGGATTCCCTCGAACTCGGCCCCCAGTTTCGCGATGGCGCCGCGGGAGTGGGCGTTGCGTTCGTCGGTGTGCCATTCGACGCGGACCGCGCCGAGGTCTTCGAACGCCCGCCGCAGCAACAGCAGTTTCGCCTCCGGATTGATGAATGTGCCCTGCGCGGAACGGGACAGCCAGGTGTGCCCGATCGCGAGACTGCGGTTCTTCGGGTCGATCAGATACAGCGACGTCGAGCCGACGATCCTCTCGGTGGTGATGTCGATCTGCGCGTATGCGAGGCGGGTCGGATCCTCGTCGGCGGTGCGGACGAACGCCACCGCGTCGTCGCGCTCGGCGATCGCTGCGGACGTCCAGTGGAAGATGCGGGGATCGTCGACGGCGTCCATCAGGCCGTCGACGTGATCCTCGCCCAGTGGTTCGAGTCGTACGTGCCGTCCGGTCAGCGTGGGGTGCGCGAACCAGGATTCGCTCATCGCACCGGCTCGGGAGATTTCAGCACCGGCCGCCTGCCGGATTCGGGACCGGTGCGCCCGCGGACGGGCGGATGCCGTTGGGCGGCGCGCAGGAACACGAAGAACAGCACCACCAGCAGTCCCGCGCGGCCCCAGACCCCGAACTTCACCAGAACCTCGAACGTCGACGCGTCGGTCTGGGCGGCGAGGGCGCCGAAGTATTTGAAGACGCCGATCCCCATCGACAGGTCGGCCACCAGATACGCCGCGACGAGCCCCCACGGGACGCGCAGCAGGACGAAGAACGGGATGAGCCACAACGTGTACTGCGGCGAATGCACCTTGTGCAGCAGCAGGAATCCGCAGAGCATGGCGGCGCTGACCGCGATCCACGGGTAAACGCCATCGCGTTGGAACCGCAGCCAGCCGAGCCTCAGGGCGATCGCGAACGCGGCGCAGACGAGGAGCGGCGACAGCAGGCTCACCGTCTGGTCGTACGCGGGGAGCGGGACGTCGTCGGCGACCGGCCCGAACAGCGGCCGCAGGCCCCAGTACCAGATGGAGTTGGTCGTGAGGTCGGCCTGACGGTTCTCCTGGAACGTGAACGACGCCCGCCATCCGCTGTAGGAGATGAGGGCGAACGGCAGGTTCACCGCCACGACGGTGGTGATCGCGGCCACCGCGACCATCACGGCGCCGCGCACGTCGTAGCGCCGCCCGGCGGTGCCGTTCCGGGTGAGGACGTAGGCGATCAGCGGCAGCACGAACGCACCCGGATACACCTTCAGGCAGAAGCCGACGGCGAGGAGCACCGCCGCGAGGACGGCCCGGGCGCGGAGGGGGATGCGTTCGAGCGTCATGACGAAGATCGCGGCCACCGACGTCGCGACCACCGGCAGTTCCCAGTTGTGGAACGCGTACAGCACCAGCGGCGGGGTGGCCGACCACAACAGCGCCCACCAGCCGGCCAGCCGTCCCAGCATCCACGCCGTGAGCAGGCCGAACGGGGCGAGGATCAGCGCCGAGTGCAGCAGGAAGTCGGCGTCGGTGTGTGAACCGATGCCGCCGAGCCACATCAGTACACCGCTCAGCACCGGGTACTCCACGGTGCCGCCGGTGAGGATGCCGTCGGCGTTGATTCCCCCGGTGACGTACGGGAAGACATGCAGGTTGACGTCGCGTCCGAGCCACAGGAACTGGATGTCGGAGTAGCAGACCTGCGTGTCCTTGATGCGGTCGAAGATCAGGCTTCGCCCGACGCCGTCGAACGGCGCCCCGGCGCATCGCGCCTTCTGCAGGTAGCCGGCGAGCATGGAGAGACCCGCCAACCCGACGACGAGCGCCGTGATCGGCGACCGCTGCCGAGCTCCGATATGCATGAATCCACATTAGGGTGCGCGGGGCTCCGCGTGCGAAGCGGAAACGCCGCGGGTGCGGAGGTCAGTCGCTCGCCCGGCGCAGGGCATCGGGTTTGTGGACGGCGTCCCGCCCGCTCTTGTCGCTGACGACGCGGTACTGCGGGTCGTCCTCGGACGCCCGCACCGTGCGGCCCGCCGCCTCGGTGTCCTCGGTGATCTTCTCCTCGACCGTCCCCGACGTCGTGGTGCCGTGGGTCTTCCACTCCACCTCGTCGCCCTGTCGGAATTTCTTCTCCTCTGCCATCGTGTCGGCGTACCCGGCGGTTCCCGGTGTCACACCGGCCGGCCTGATTTCGCTGGTCAGGGGCTCGTCGTGTAACCTGCAAAGGTTGCTGACGCAACGACCCTCCTGCCACGGACAGTCCGTGGCCGTTTTCACTAGTCCATAGGAGGTGATGAGGTCTTATGCGTCATTACGAATTGATGGTCATCCTTGACCCCAGCCTGGACGAGCGCACTGTTGCTCCTTCGCTGGATACGTTCCTCAATGTTGTTCGCCAGGACGGCGGCAAGATCGACAAGGTCGATGTCTGGGGTAAGCGTCGTCTCGCCTACGAGATCCTGAAGCACAGCGAAGGCATCTACGCGGTGATCGACATCAGCGCTACTCCCGCCACCGTCGCAGAGCTCGACCGTCAGCTCGGTCTGAACGAGTCGGTGCTGCGTACGAAGGTTCTGCGCCACAACAAGTGATTTCTGTCGGTCACCAGCCCTAGGCTCGTGCCCAACCGAACTCCACATTCTGCAGGAGGAACCATATGGCAGGCGACACCGTCATCACCGTCATCGGAAACTTGACGGCTGATCCGGAGCTTCGATTCACCCCCGCGGGTGCCGCGGTCGCGAACTTCACTGTCGCGTCCACGCCCCGCACCTTCGACCGTCAGACCAATGAATGGAAAGACGGCGAAGCACTGTTTCTGCGTTGCAACATCTGGCGCGAGGCAGCCGAGAACGTCGCGGAGAGCTTGACCCGTGGCTCGCGAGTGATCGTGAGCGGCCGGCTCAAGCAGCGTTCGTACGAAACTCGTGAAGGTGAAAAGCGCACTGTCGTCGAGCTCGAGGTCGACGAGATCGGCCCCTCGCTGAGGTACGCCACGGCCAAGGTCAACAAGGCCAACCGTGGTGGCGGCAGCGGCGGTGGCTTCGGTTCCTCCGGCGGATCGGGCGGCGGACGTCCGCAATCCAACACCGGCGGAGATGATCCGTGGGGCAGCGCGCCGCAGGCGTCCGGCTCCTTCGGAGGCTCTGGTGGCGGGAGCGACGAACCCCCGTTCTGATCCGTACCTGATCGGAACATCCAGAAAAGAGCAAACTAATGCCGAAGCCGCCCTTGCGCGACAAGGTAATGAAGAAGAAGATCTGCATCTTCTGCAAAGAGAAGAACACGCAGATCAACTACAAGGACACGACGCTTCTGCGTAAGTACGTCAGCGACCGCGGCAAGATCCGCGCGCGCCGTGTCACCGGCAACTGCGTCCAGCACCAGCGCGACGTTGCCATTGCCGTCAAGAACTCACGTGAGGTGGCGTTGCTGCCTTACGCCACCGTGGCTCGCTAAGGAAAGGGAGGAAAGACATGAAGCTCATCCTCACCGCTGACGTGGACAACCTCGGTGCGCCTGGCGACACCGTCGAGGTCAAGGACGGCTACGGCCGCAACTACCTGCTGCCCCGCGGCCTGGCCATCGTCGCCACCCGTGGCGCCGAGAAGCAGGTCGAGGGCATCCGTCGTGCGCAGGAAGCCCGCGCCGTGCGCGGACTCGACCACGCCAAGGAGCTGAAGGACGCCATCGAGGGCCTCGAGAACGTCTCGCTGTCGGTCAAGACCGCCGGTGACTCGGGCAAGCTCTTCGGTTCGGTTACCGCCGCCGATGTCGCCGGTGCCATCAAGGCCGCCGGTGGACCCGTCGTCGACAAGCGCAGCCTGGAGCTGCCGAAGGCTCACATCAAGGCGACCGGCAAGCACGCCATCGTCGTGAACCTGCACCCCGACGTGGTTGCGAAGTTCCACCTGAACGTCGTCGGCGCCTAGTCGACTCGTTTACTCACAGGCCCCCCGGACGCCTCGGCGTGTGGGGGGTCTGTGCGTGTCGATTCCGGCTCACAGCCGCCCTCTCGAGCCTGTTTTCACGGGTGTGAAGCACGCGGAGGAGCGGCTTCCAGCTGTGTCTGGAAGTTAGCCGCCCCGCCGACGATCTGTGAGGTGGATCATATTGCCACGCAGGGGCGACCAACTCAACACGCCCGAGTCGTCAACGTGAAAGACACGCCGAACGGGTTTTCATCCACAGTGGTGAGAAACCAAAAAACGGCTCTGATCTGGGTTTTTGGGATTGTGATATGCACTTATCCTCAGGTTATCCCCATGGGGTTAACAAACGTACCCAGCGGTTTACACAATTTGTCCCCAGCTGTGTACACAGGCTGGTTTGAACAGCGGGTAGCTAATCCCTAACGTCGTCCCGGCGTGTCTCGCGATCACGACGCCGGCTGCCGCGAAGAGCCTGCGAAGGTTGTCGGTAGGGGCGAGTACAAAGAGTTCGGGGCACCAACACCGGGAAGCATTTTCCGGGGTGGCGCAACAGTGATGGGGAAGGTCGGTCGAGTGGCTGTAGTAGACGATCGGGGCCGTTCCGAATACCCGGGTCCGCCTGACGCGGAGCCCGGCGAAGAGTTCGGCCGGCAGCCACCTCAGGACATGGCGGCGGAGCAGTCGGTGCTCGGCGGCATGCTCCTCAGCAAGGACGCCATCGCGGACGTGCTCGAGGTGCTCCGTCCCGGCGACTTCTACCGTCCCGCGCATCAGTCGGTGTACGACGTGATCCTGGACCTCTACAGCCGCGGTGAGCCCGCCGACCCGGTCACGGTGTCCGCCGAGCTGGATCGTCGTGGCGAGCTCCGTCGCATCGGTGGAGCGCCCTATCTGGTGACGCTCACCCAGACGGTGCCCACCGCCGCCAACGCCGGCTACTACGCCGAGATCGTGGCGGAGAAGGCCATCCTGCGCCGCCTCGTCGACGCAGGCACCCGCATCGTCCAGTACGGCTACACCGGCGCCGACGGTCAGGACGTCGCCGAGGTCGTCGACCGCGCGCAAGCCGAGATCTTCGAGGTCACCGAACGCCGCACCACCGAGGACTTCGTCCCCCTCGAGGAGCTCCTGCAGCCCACGATGGACGAGATCGACTCCATCGCCAGCCGCGGCGGCATCTCCCTCGGTGTGCCCACCGGCTTCGTCGAACTCGACGAGATCACCAACGGCCTCCACCCCGGCCAGATGATCATCGTCGCGGCCCGACCCGGTGTCGGTAAGGCGCTCGCCCTCGACACTCCCCTGGCCACACCCACCGGCTGGACCACCATGGGCGACGTCCAGGTCGGCGACCACCTCATCGACGCCGACGGCAAGCCCACCCGCGTCGTCGCCGCCACCGACATCATGGTCGGCAGGCCCTGCTACGAGGTGGAGTTCTCCGACGGCACCGTCCTCGTCGCCGACGAGCAGCATCAGTGGTTGACGGCCGTTGACGGCGAGGCCGCCGTCCGCACCACGGCTCGGATCGCCGGTTCGATCGACCGCGGCCACCAGGTCGCGCACACCCGTGCGCTGCAGTTGCCGACGTCGACTGTGCGCGTCGACCCGTACGCTCTGGGTGCCTCGCTCACCATCGAGGGCCTCTCCGATCCGGAGATGCCCGTCGGTACCGAAGAACTCATCCTTCCGGCCGACGCCAAGCGAATCCCGGCGGAACTGTTGCGCGGCTCCGAGCCGGAGCGTCGCGAGTTGCTGGCCGGCCTGCTCGATGTGGCGGGATCGGTTGCCGATGACGGCTCCGTGCGGTTCGAGACCGTCAACCCCCCGCTGTCGGAGGATGTCGCCGAACTCGTCGTCGGGTTGGGATACGACTGCAGTTGTGTCGACGGTGGCGTCACCTTCTGCGCCGATGACGACGTGTTCCAGCTTCATCGGAAGGCGATCCGGCACAAGGAGCTTCGCGGCGCGGTCAGTGGTTCGCGACGCATCGTCGCGGTGCGCCCGATCGAGAGTGTCCCCGTGCGGTGCGTCGAGGTCGACAACGCCGACCACTTGTACCTCGCGGGTCGTTCTATGGTGCCGACCCACAACTCCACCCTCGGCATGGACTTCCTGCGTTCCTGCTCCGTGAAGCACGGCATGGCCAGCGTCATGTTCTCGCTCGAGATGAGCAAGACCGAGATCGTCATGCGTCTGCTGTCGGCGGAGGCGAAGATCAAGCTCGGCGACATGCGCTCCGGCAAAATGACCGACGACGACTGGACGAAGCTCGCTCGACGTATGAGTGAGATCAGTGAAGCGCCGCTGTTCATCGACGACTCCCCCAACCTCACGATGATGGAGATCCGCGCAAAAGCCCGGCGGCTCAAGCAGAAACACGACATCAAGCTCATCGTGATCGACTACCTGCAGCTGATGAGCTCGGGTAAGAAGGTCGAGTCACGTCAGCAGGAAGTCTCCGAGTTCTCCCGTAGCCTCAAGCTTTTGGCGAAGGAACTCGAGGTTCCCGTGGTCGCGATCTGTCAGCTGAACCGTGGTCCCGAACAGCGACAGGACAAGCGCCCCCAGGTCGCCGACCTTCGTGAGTCGGGATCGCTCGAGCAGGACGCCGACATGGTAATTCTGCTCTACCGCCCCGACGCCACCGAACGCGACGACCCCCGCGGCGGCGAGGCCGACCTCATCCTCGGCAAGCACCGTAACGGCCCGACAGCGACAATCACCGTGGCGCACCAGCTTCACCTGTCCAAGTTCGTCGACATGGCGCGGGGCTAGTGCCAAAGCCGTGTAGTTAAGTCGTGGGTTGTGTTGTCAAGGGTCGATGTCGGTGAGGATGTTGATGGCGATGGTGGCCTTGAGACTTGGCCCTCGGGTGCGGCCGCGGGCAGTGCTGGCGACGAACTTGGAGATCGCTCGTTTGACCACGCGGGGGTTGGTTCGTGATCGTCGGGCGGGCATCAGGTGGTCGAGGACGCGTTCGCCGATGATGCCGACGAGGTCGACGACGGTGGTTTCGATGACACCCGCGGCGTGAATGAGTTGGTCGCGGGCCGCGTTGAGGGCGATGGTGAAGCTGGCACGGTCGGGATCGACGTCGGGGCACCCGAGGGTGGCGTCGGTGATCGCGACGCGCAACGCCTGGTAGGTGACGAGCAGCGCGTAGATCTCCTGCTCGACCCCGCGTGGGGTGCGGGCGCGCAGCACCCGGCCACCGAGGATCGTCGATTTCAGCTCCAGGAACGCGGTCTCGATCTCCCACCGATCGTGGTAGAGGCGGACGATTTCGGTTGCGGGACAGTCGGGATCGAGGAGGGTGGTCACCAGCTTGTAGGTCTCGCTGCGAGCTCCCGCGCTGGTTGTGATGGTGATCTCGCAGCACAGGACACGGACCTCGACCGGGCCCATCCGGGACAGGTAGGAGCCGTCGGGCAGGCGGGCGCAGACCGGGAGGTTGCGGCTGTTCTTGACCCGGACCAGCAGGTGCGCACCGGTGTCGCGGACCGCGGCGAGCAACGCCTGCGAGGCGAAGTTGCGGTCGGCCAGCACGATCATCCCGCGGCGCATCCCCCGGAGTAGGTCGAGGGTGTAGGTGGTCTCCCCGACGCTGCTGGCACCGAACGTCGCGTCGATCACGGTGCGGGTGCCGCACGCCACCAGAGCGAGAAGGCGCACCATCGGATACCCGGTGCCGCCGTGAAACCCGCCGCCCCGGTGGTAGACCTGCAAATTCGCCACGGTGTCCGGGCAGCACATCATGGTGCCGTCGATGGCCGTAACCAGTAGCCCCCGCCAGTACACGCCCTTCGTGGCCAGGCCGGCGGCCGGGCCGCGGAGCAGGTCGAACAGGGCACGCAACGGTGCCGGGCCGATCCGGCGTCGGGCCTGGGCCAGCGCTCCGGCGGACGGGGTGGCCACCGCGAGCCCGTCGAGTCCGGCGATCATCCGCTGCCACACCTGCCCGAACCCCACCTCGGCGAACAGCCCGGCGGCCAGCAGCAGGTAGACCACCACCCGCGAGGGCAAATCACGCACCCGGGCCTGGACCTTGCCGGTCTCGGCCAATGCGGCGTCGACCATGTCGAAGCCCACGATTCGGGTCAGCTCCCCGAGATGACCCGGGGCGAACCGGCCTCCCGCGACGGTGACGACACGGGTGATGACAGAATCAGTAGTCAGCGGAGCTCCTGGGTCGAGGATGTCTTGGAGGACGCCCTCTTCTACCGGAGCTCCGCTACCCATTCGCGCACGACACGCCCAAGACCCGCATTCTTGACCGCCAGCCGTCCCCGTTAACTACACGGCTTTGGGGCTAGTGCCGGCGGCCGCCCCTCCCTCCTCCTACACTCTGCCTGTTGCCTGACGGCTACCGCTCGGGCAATTCGTCGGTCGTCAGACCCTGCGAGATGGCCGGATTCTCGTCCCACCGGACGTTTCGGCGACCGGCTTGTCGGCCCGACGACACGCTTCCATATGATGAGTGCGTCGGGCGCGCCGGTGTCCGCGAGTCGCGAAACCGGGTCCGGTGATCCAGGTCACGGCTGGTGGAGCGGTGTGCGCTCGCCGGCATCCCACCTAAGGACACGCCACATGAGCCGGGAAGGCAGACAAGCGTAATGAGCACAGTGGAACTGGCCCAGTGGAACTCCGAGGAAGCTCTCGCGGAGGCGATGATCCCGATCATCGGCGGCCTGCACCGCAGAAGCTCGGTGACCATTCTGCTTCACAGTCGCTCCCTGGTGAACAAGTCGGTCATCAGTATCCTGCGGACCCATCGTTTCGCCCGGCAGATCAGCGGCGATGAACTGTCGGTCGAGGAGACGTTCCCCTTCCTCGAAGCGCTGACTCACCTCAATCTTCGGCCCTCGAAGATCGACCTCGGACTGCTGGTGATGGCCTATCGCGCCAACGGTGACGGAGCATCGGTCCCAGAGTTCGTTGCACGGAGCCTCGCCGACCTGGTCGGCGGCGCCCAGACGAGTCCCGCGCAGCCGCAGGATGTGATCCTGTACGGATTCGGGCGTATCGGTCGCCTCGTCGCTCGACTGCTTATCGAGAAGGCCGGCTCGGGCAATGGGCTGAACCTGCGTGCCGTGGTGGTCCGAAAGGGTGGCAGCGACGATCTGACCAAGCGCGCATCGTTGCTGCGCCGTGACTCCGTCCACGGGCAGTTCAACGGCACGATCAAGGTCGACACCGACAACAACACGCTGATCGCCAACGGCAACGTCATCAAGTTCATTTACAGCAACGACCCGGAGAGCCTCGACTACACCGAGCATGGCATCGACAACGCCATCCTGATCGACAACACCGGAATCTGGCGCGACCGCGAAGGACTGTCGAAGCACCTCCGCCCCGGAGTCGCGAAGGTGGTGCTCACCGCGCCCGGCAAGGGAGACGTCCCGAACATCGTGCACGGCGTCAATCACCGCGACCTCGACCCGAACGAGCAGATCGTGTCGTGCGCGTCCTGCACCACCAATGCCATCGTCCCGCCGCTGAAGACCATGGACGACGAATTCGGTGTGTCTCGAGGCCACGTCGAGACCGTGCACTCGTTCACCAACGACCAGAACCTCTTGGACAACTATCACAAGGCCGACCGTCGTGGTCGTTCGGCGCCGTTCAACCTCGTGCTCACCGAGACCGGCGCCGCGTCGGCGGTCGCCAAGGCGCTCCCCGAGCTGAATGCCAAGATCACTGGCAACTCGATCCGCGTTCCCACTCCGGACGTATCCGTCGCCATCCTCCACCTTCAGCTGGGTCGTGAGACCACCAGGGAGGAGGTGCTCGAGCATCTCAGCGAGGAGTCGCTCACCGGAGCTCTGAGCCGGAACCTCGACTACACCGCTGCAACCGATGCCGTGTCCAGTGACTTCATCGGTTCGCGCGCCGCGTGCATCGTCGACGCGAACGCGACGATCGTCGACGGCGACACCGCCATCCTCTACGTCTGGTATGACAACGAGTTCGGATACTCGTGCCAGGTGGTGCGCACTGTCCAGTACCTGTCCGGTGTGGAGTACCCCATCTACCCCGCGGTCGACGCCGCTGATGCGATGTCCGTGGGCTGACCGGCGGCACCGTAGGTTCGCGACGCCTGGGCCGAGCAGTGGCTGCTCTCCCGGGCGTCGTCGCGTATTCGGTGGGCCTCGCCGCTGAAAGCTCATCGTTCGTATGGTTCCCGACGTTGAAATTTTCCGGCACCGAGGGCCCGTCGATGGATCGTAGCGCGGGGGGAATCAACCCCTCCGGATCGTTCGCGTCCGGAATTTACGAGCTGACGTTCGTCGATCTGCCGGGCGAGAGTCGCGCAAGATCGACCGGCTCCGCCCTCTCATCTTGCTGTGTGCCGTTCAGGTCACGGCGCGATAGAAGCTGCGCGAGACGTAGCTGGGTGCGTCTTCGGCCAGAAGCGCACTCAGTTCGGATTTAAGTGTGCGGGCGTGGTGAGCCTCTGGGAAGTCTGCGGTCGCGAGTGCCAGCAGATCGACGACGTGTAGCGCTTCCTGAACCCGTCCGGCGTCACGCAGTCGGTGTACCTGGTCGAGCACGGCCTGCTTGTCGGTGATCGCTGCCGCGCGTGCGTTGGCGGCGACGTCGGGCCGGGCGGGGTGTAGGTGGGTCGGGTTGCCGTCCCACCACCCGGTTTCCGAGCGGACGATGTCCCGCACGATGAAGTCCCGATGCCCGTAGGTGACGACGCTCGGCGAAAGTGCTCAGACTTGCTCGGTGAATGTGCCCACCTGTGAGCGGTGATTACTGTAGCGGTTGGCGGGGTGTGGTGGTGGCTTTGCGGAGGTTTTCGGAGCGGGCGTGATGATCCCGAAGGCGGTAGGAGTCCCCGTCCAGGTTGAGCACCACGGACCGGTGCAGGAGCCGGTCGAGCATGGCCGCGGCGACGGTGGTGTCACCGAGGACCTGACCCCACTCGCCGACACTGCGGTTTGTCGTCATGATGATCGAGGTCTTCAAATACCGTTGCGTGACAACCTGAAACAGCGCCGACGCCGCCTCGCCGGGCAACGGGAGATAGCCCAGTTCATCGACGACCAGCAGGGTGGGGCCGGCGAAGAACCGCATCGTCGTCGCCCACCGGCCCTCGATCGCGGCCCGGTGGCAGCGGGCGGCGAGGTCCGCGGCGGTGGTGAAGTAGGTGCGGTAGCCGGCGTGCACCGCGGCCCGCGCCAGCCCGACCGCGAGGTGTGTCTTGCCGACCCCCGGCGGGCCGATGAGCAGGAGGTTCGTCGCGGTTTCGAGGTAGCGGCAGGTCCCGAGCTCGGCGATCAGCTTCCGGTCGAGGCCCGCGGCGGCGTCGAAGTCGAAGTCCTCGAGCGACGCTGGTGTCGGCAGGCACGCAAACCGCAATCGTCCGGCGAGTCGGCGGGCCTCGGTAGCGTCGACCTCGATCGAGAGCAACTCCTCCAGGGTGGCGGTCATCGACAGGTTGGTTTGTTGCGCGCGGTCGAGGACCGCGGGCAGGGCTTCGGCGGCGTCGTGGAGTTTGAGTACCGCCAGATGGCCGCGCAGGCGTTGGTAGAGGCTGGCCGCCTCGGCGGTGTTCGGCGCCGGCACCGCATCGGGGATCGGGGTGGTGGTCATGCGAGGGTGTTCCTTCCGCGGGCGGCCCGCTCGTAGGTGGACAGGTCGATGACCGTCGAGGCCGTTGCAGCCGAGGGTTCGACCGCACTCGATGTTGTGGTGGTGGTGCGGCGCAACACGTCCGCGGCCTCGATCGCGGCGGGTCCGGGTGGGATCCGTTCTTTCCGGCGGTGCGGGCGCCCGGCGGACCCGGCGGCGGCCATGGCCACTTGCTCGAGCGCGTAGACATGGCCGTGGTCGCGGACGATCACCCCGGCGCCGTCCGGGGCGAGGCGGTGGCGGGCGATGGTGATCTGCGCGGTGGTGACGATGTCGATCACCTCCGATCCGAGGACTTGGGTGACGGTGACCTGCGCCGACGCCAGCTCCGGGGGCACCGAGTACCGGTTGCCGCGGTAGGACACCAGCGCCTGCCGCGATGCGGTCCGGGGTTCGGTGAGGATCGCCGGATACGGCGTGGCCGGCAGCACGGTCAACGGTTCGGCGGCCGCCACCGTCGCCACCGATGCCTTGCCATTGGCGGTGGCCCGCATCCGGGTGTCGCCCCGCAGCCGGCAGAATTCGTCCACGCGTTGTTGGGCCTGTTCGACGGTGACGTCGTCCGGAAGGGTGCGCCACCATCGTTGCGCGGCAGTATGATTGGCCTTCTCGACCACACCTTTGCGGTTCCCGGATTTGGGTGGGCAGATCGCCACCGAGACGCCGTAGTGCTTCGCGACGCCGGCGAAGCTCGCGGTCACCCGGCCCGACTCGGGATGGCAGACGGTGGCCATCCGATCGAACCGCCACACCCTCGTCACGCCGTCGAGCTTGCGGCTGACCCGGTCGAGGCCGTCGACGAGGTGCGGTTGGGTCATCGCCGGTGCCAGGATCCCGCGCCAGCGCCCCGAATGCGCCAGGGAGCCGACCAGCAGGTGCGCCATCCCGCCCCAGCCCCAGGAGGCGGGTGGATTCGGCAGATCGACCCAGTCCCACTGAGTTTCCTCGCCGGGCGGATGGTCGATCATCGCGTTCGCCCGGTCGGTGGCGTTCGCGCAGGCCTCGCACACCGGGCGGAGTTTGCGGTCGCGGATCTGTCGGGTCAGCGTCGGATACGACAACCGGTAGCCGAGATCCTCGAGCTCGTCGCACAGGGTGCGGGCCCACAGGTGCGGGTCCTCCCGCAGCCGGCAGGTGACGTACTCGACGAACGGTTCGAAGGGGTCCTCACGTGCGGGTTTGCGGATACCGGGGGTGGTGACACCGTTGATGTAGTTGCGGATGGTGCGGCGGTTGCGGCCGGTGTGGCGGGCGATCGCCGAGATCGTCCAACCCTGTTTGTGCAGTGCGTGTACTTCCACGTCTTCCTCCCATGTCAGCATGAGATTGCGGGTCTCCTTCGAATCGCTGGTGTGTGGTCAGAGACCACCAGCATCGAGGGAGACCCGCCCTCATCGGCGGAGCCACACGGGTGAGCACTTTCGGTAAGCAGAACTGAGCATTTTCAGCGAGCGCCGTCAGTAGGCTTGTCGCATCCACGGGACCTCGAACAATTCGGTCGGGTAGTCGATATCGTGCACGATGTCATCGACGCCCATTCCCTTGTTGAGGCGTTCCACGACGGCTCTGCGCAGCCAGCGAAGTGCCGCCGACGTGGCGGCCAGCTGCTCGGCGCCGACGTCGTGGATGACTGATCCGAACTCGGGGATCAGGACGGCAGGATTGAGGGCAGCAAGACTGTCGAGGGTGTTCGCCCACCGAACGGCGTCCCGCATGGTGCGCATGGGCGTGCCGATGTTCGGGATGCTGTCGATGACTGCGGCGCTCCCGTAGAGGATCCGTTCTCGAGGCAACCACACGGCGGTGACATCGTTCGTCTCCGAAGGTGCCCACAACAGCCGAACCTGGCGGGTCGGGCCGCCGAGTGTCATTGCATCCCGGTAGGTTTGGTCGGGGAACGTCAGGGTCGGCACTGGTGCGAACTCTTCGATCGGCCGACGGAACTGGCGGGAGTTGATGTGGTTTTGGAGTCCGGCGGTCTCGATGTAGCGACGGTAGCGGCGGACGACATTCTCGTGGGCGATGATCGTCGGGCGGGGTTCTCCGCGCCTTTCGGCTTCGGCCAGGAACCCTGGCACACCGTAGTTGTAACCGAGATGGCCGTGGCTGTAGACGATCCAGCGGACTGTCTGGTCGGTGTGCTCGCGGAGTTGGGCGAGTGCCTGAGGAACCACGGATGGACTCGGTCCGGAGTCGACGACGAGCAATCCCTCATCGGTTTCTACGGCCAAGCTGTTTCCCTGTAGGCCCATCGTGAAGATTCCTGGGGCTACAACGGTGATTTCGGTGCCTCCGAACAGCGGGTTGTTGTCGACTTCCGCAACGGGCATCGGTGTCTCCTTCCAGTGTGTGCTTCGAATTGTGGTTCGAGAGTGTGGCTATCGGACAAGGGCGGCGGTCGCGGCAGCGGCGACCGCTGTGGCCGTGAGGAGTAGAGCTACCAGCAAGGCATGGTGTCGGGTCATTCCGTGACTCCCCCGCTGCAGCGAACGGCCCCGTCGGTGGCTGATGTACGTGATCACGAGCAGTAGCACCGCCATCGGTACCAAGGTGAGCGAAGCAGCGCGGTGACCATGGGCGGTGGGTATGTGGAGGAGCGCCACCGTCGTCGCGGCGGCGGAGAGTGTGGTTCTCCGCCAGGCCAGCGCGGTGCGGTCTGGTTGTAGTCCCGGATCCCGGTCGACGGACCCGATCATGACCACAATGCCGCTCCGGCGGCGAGGAGCGTGAGGATCCCCAATCCGAGCGCAAGAGAGGGCACGAGGACGGAGCCCGGAAGTGGCAGGTTCCGCCTGATGGCCGACTGCGCGGCCTTCCAGCGCAGATACGCGCCGGAGGCGAGGACGGTGGCCAGCCCGAAACACACCATCGTGATCGTCATCTGCAGTGCCCCGGAGGGCAACGCAAGTAACTGATGGGCAGCCACACCTGCCGCCAGGAGCGCCATAGCGGTGCGGATCCATGCCAGGTAGGTGCGTTCGTTCGCCAGCGTGTACCGGTAGTCCGGTTCCTCATCCACCGAACCTGAGTCCGCTGAGGGACGGGGATTGTCTGAGGTCAGAATGCCCATCGCGCGCGGCCGGCCGTTTTGGCTTTCAGTTCGGTCGCGTGGTCGCTGCCGTCGAGGAAGGCCCGCGATTCCGCCACTGCCCACCCGTAGACACCTTTCGCCATAGTGGAAGTGGCGCCTTGTTCCAGCCGGCCGAAGATGTCGACGCGGGCCTGATGCGAGTCGCGGCTCTGCGGATCGGCGTCGGTGGCCATCTGGGCGAAGTGTCCCGCCAGCCGGTGTTCGCCTCGTGCCAGTAGGGCGCGGGCCCGCTCGGCCAGTTGGGCGGCGCCGCCGCCGAGGTCCGCGATCTCGCGGGCGAGGTCGGTGCGGGGGGCGGACTTGAGGTTGGCGGGGTTGCCGTCGTACCAGCCGCCGTAGAGGCGCCAGACGTTGCGAATGACGAATTCCGGTTCGTCGTAGGAGGGTGCGAGGTAGGGCTTGCGGAGGAGTTCGGCGGGGGCGGTGACGGTGTGCACGACCTCGTCGAGGGTCGCTCCGGCGTTCATCATCTCGAGGGTGCGGCCATGCAGGATGTCCAGGAGTTCGGCGGCATCGGTGAGGGTGGTGCGGATTCGGTCGGCGCCGAGGACCGGGAGCCCGTGTCCGGGGAGGAGGATTTCGGCACCCAGGTCGGCCATCCACCGCAGGGTTCGGGCCCATTCGTGTGCGAAGCGTTGCACCTTCTGTGGGTTTCCGGCGTTGGGGCTGGCCCAGATGAAGAAATCACCACAGCACAGGATCTTGCGGTCGGGGATCCAGGCGATCGCGGCGTCATCGGTCTCACCGCGGGCGTGATGGAGCTGCACCTGCAGGTCGTCGACGGTGAGGGTGGTCTGGTCGGTGAAGGTGACGTCGGGGTATCGGTATTCGGCCGGCCACGTCAGGTTCGGTGCCTGGAATTGGCGTTGGTTGATGATGCCGTTGTAGCCGCGGGTTTTCTTGTAGCGGTCGAACCGGCTGATTACGTTTTCGTGTGCGAGGACCGTGGGGCGGGTCCAGCCGCGCTCGCGTGCTTCGGTGTCGAAGGGGTCCATGCCGAAGACGTGGTCGACGTGTCCGTGCGAGTAGACGGCCGTGTGCACCGGTTGCTCGGAGATTCGCCGGGTGGCTGCGAACAGGTCTTCGGCGGTGCGACGGTCACCGGTGTCGTATACGAAAAGACCAGCGTTGGTGGGAAATACGTAGACGTTGCCGAACGCCGGCCACATGTAGGCGCCTTCCGCGATGTAGTGCATTCCCTCCTTCCGGAGGTCTCCGTGGTGGTAGGCGTTCTGGTTGGCTTCGCCCTTCCAGACCTTGTCGGCGTAGTCGATGATGTCCGTCATGTGGCGCTCTCCTCGGCTTGGCTGTCGGACCGCGACGCTGCGAAGTCCCGTGCGCCTCATTCTGTGCACCGGACATCAGCCGAACAATCGTCTGTGCGCACACCCCGGCCGGCCCCGGTCTGTGACCGATCACAGATTCACTGCGGGTGCCTCCGCGTCGGGGTCGTCGGTGGCGGCGCTGACCGCGACTGCAAGAGTAAGGAGCTCCGTGGTGATGTGTACGTCGAGGCCGGTCAGCTCGCGGACGCGGTTGAGCCGGTTGTCGACGGTATTGGGGTGCACCACCAGGGTGTCCGCAGTGGCGCGCCGGTCCAGGTTGCTGGCCAGATAGACCCGGAGGGTGTGCACCAGGTCCGGTCGCGATTGCAACGGGGCGCAGCGCTCCAGCAGCACCGGCAGCGACGCACTGGTGTGGGCGAAATGGTGCGCAAGTGCGACATCGCTCATTCGGCTGACCGTGCCGGTGCGGCCGGACCGGATCGCGATGTCGAGTACCTCGGCGGCCGTGGTGCCGGCACGCGGAAGATCCTCGATCGAGGTGGCGTCCTCGATCGCGATCGTCACCGGTGCGCCGCTGATCCGCGCAAGGTCCACGGCCAGCGGGTCGAGAGCCCCGATCGGTGGATGCATCACGATCCGGGCGTGCCGAGGCCGGACATCGACGAGCCACAGGCCGGGGACCGCCCTGGCGAGGTGGGCGCGGATCGCGCGGACCTTCCGTGTGGCCGCCAGTGATCGGGCGTTCCGGTCGCCGGATCCCTCGGCGGGGGTCTCACCGATGCGCAGCAACATGATGCTCGGTTCGGCCGGGATGGAGTCGGGGTCGTCGAACACCCACCCGTCGCCGCGCAGGAGGGCATCGATGGCGGGGGCATGGTTTCGGTCTTGCGCCGCAATGAGGTCGTGCGCGTGGATCTCGTACGCGGAGACGACCTCTCGTAGCATGCAGTCAAAGGTGATATGGGCTCGGCGGTATGCGAACCAGAACAGTCCGTGGTCGGTGCCGAGTTCGCGTTCCAGTTCTTCGACGAGTACGTCGAATCCGATCTGCCAGCAGCGCATGTACTCCCGTAGCGGCAACCCTTCCGCGACTCGTTCGGTGCCGCGTTCGATGTTCTCGCGCATCGTGTCGGCGACGTCGATGGACTCGTCGGTGATCGACCGCAGGCACACCTCGAGCAGCGATCGGACGGTGTGGGCGCTTTCCCGGTGCAAATGTTCGGGCACCGCGGTCTGCGTGTAGAGCGGCGAGGTGGCGATGTAGCGGTCGATGATTGCCCGTGCCATCCGCGGCACCGACCGGCGAATACGGGCGATCGTGCCCTGCAGATCGTCTTTGGTTGCCTCGTCCGTGGGCGCGGTGCGCATAGAACGCCTCCTAGGTGTGACGGGTCACACACTACTGACGTGAAGAGTGTGACCGCCGCCGATGGTACGACAGCAACCCATTCGGCCACGCTGAGGACCAGAACGGCTCCACCAGCCCCGAAGTCCACACCGGCCCAGAATGAGGAACGATGCCAGACTCCGAGTACGCTCCCGATGACCTGCCCCTGTCCGGGATCACGGTCGTCGATTTCGGTCAGTACATCGCGGCGCCCGGCGCCGCGCAGACCCTGGCCGACCTCGGCGCCGACGTCCTCAAGATCGAAGGCCCCGGCGGCGACCAGGCACGCGGGATCGGCGTCTACGGCGAAGCCATCATGCGCGCCTACAACCGGCGCAAGAAGTCGATCGTCCTCGACCTCAAAGCCGAGGACGATCTCCGCCACGCCCGGGCCCTCATCGCCCGAGCCGACGTCGTGATCCACAACCTGCGACCAGGGGTGATGGAAAAGCTCGGCCTGTCGGCCGACGAAATACGCGAACTGAATCCCACCGTCATCCTCGCCGCGGTGTCCGGCTTCGGCACCGATGGACCCTCCCGCCGCCGGCCGGGCCTCGACATCGCCGCCCAGGCGGAAACCGGCATGATGTCAGTGACCGGAGAGGCGGACGGAGACCCGCAACGCGTCGGCTTCCCGCTCGTTGACCATGCCACCTCCTACGTGGTCACCCAGGCGGTGCTGGCGGCCCTGTTCCGACGAGAACGTACCGGCCTCGGGGACGACATCGACGTCTCACTGCTCGATGTGGCGATCGACCTGCAATGCGTGAACTGGGGCGAATACTCCATCACCGGCGTCGCGCCCCACCGGCGCGGTAACGGACAACCCACCGCGGCACCGGCCGCCGACATCTTCCCCACCGCTGACGGCTCGATCGTCATTTCCGCCTACACCGAGCAGCGATTCGCCCAGCTTTGCGACCTCGCCGGCCAACCCGACCTGCCGAAGGATCCCCGCTTCGTCGACAACCCGTCAAGGGTCGCCCACCGCGGCGAACTCCTCGCCGCGCTCACACCGTTCTTCGCCGGCCTCGACACCGAAGCCGCCCTAGCGGCCCTGACATCCGTCGGCATCGTCGCCGGCGCCGTACGCACCTACGACCAGGTCCCGAGTGCCCCCGATGTGATTGCCAGCGGCATCTTCACCACCGGCAGCACCGGCGACGGACACACCTACTCCATCCCAGGACTCCCCTACCGCTCCCGCAGCACCCCCCGCACCGCGGACGCCGGGCGGGTCCCCGAACTCGGAGAACACAGCCACGAGATCGTCGCCCACTACCAGCTGGGCGAGTACTCCCTGACGTGACCTGACCGCCGCCGGCGCCAACTACCCCTCCACCGCTTACGACCCCCAGGAGCCCTCGTGTCCCTGCAGAATCCGCAAACCCGCGCCGAGGAGGGCGGCCTCGCCGCCGACCTTGAACTCGACAGCCCGCGCGTTCGCCGGCGTGGCTGGATCATCACCCTGATGCTGATGGCCTTCATGCTGATCAACTTCGCCGACAAGGTCGTCGTCAGCCTCGCCGGCGTCGAGATCAAGACCGACCTCGGGTTGAGTAATCAGCAGTTCGGCACCGCGCAGAGCGCGTTCTTTTGGCTCTTCGCCGTCGGCGCGGTCGCCCTCGGATCCCTCGGCGGCCGCATCTCCGCGCGATGGCTCCTCGCCGGCCTGGTCGGTCTATGGGTGCTCAGCCTGGCCCCGATGACCACGACGGTCGGGTTCGGGGTCTTCCTCGCCTGCCGAATGCTGCTCGGATTCGCCGAAGGCCCCGCCGGGGCGTTGTCCCAGCAGATCGCCCACACCTGGTTCTCCCCCAAGCGTCGTTCACTACCGGCCTCGGTAGTCATCATGGGAGCCTCTCTCGGCCCGCTGATTGCCGCCCCGGTCCTGACCTGGATCATCCAGAGCTACAGCTGGCACGCAGCGTTTCTCGTACTCATGGCCGCCGGAGTGATGTGGCTGGTGGCCTGGCTGTTCATCGGCGGTGAAGGACCCGCCGGCAATGCCGGGGCAGGAACCGGGAATCAGGCGGTGACGCTTCCCGACACCGTGCCCGTCCGGCTCCTGTGGACTCGCCCCACAGTGATCGGTGTCGCGATCTTCTCGTTCTGCTCCTATTGGGCGACCGCGTTGAAGGTGAGTTGGTTACCGCTGTACCTGCGCGAAGGCCTGCACTACAGCGCCAACGCCACCGGATTGCTGATCACATTGCCCTTCGCCGCGGCCGTCATCCTGACGTTCCTCGCCGGCCTGATCTCCACCCGCCTCTCGCTGGCCGGACGATCGTCCCGCACCGCCCGCGCCCTGTTCGCGGCCGGCCTACTCGCCGCCGGCGGCGTGTGCATGATCGGATTCACCGTGTTGCCCGTCGGACCCACTCAAATGGTGCTGATCGCGCTCGCGTTCTCTCTCAACACCGCAGCCTGGGGACTGGCCTTCTCCCTGCTCTCCGATGTGGTGCCCGCCAAGCAACGCGGATCCGTCATGTCGATCACCGTCGCGATCTACAGCCTCGGCGGTGTCGCGGCACCACTTCTCATCGGCTCCCTCGTCTCCGGGGCCGCCGACACCGCCGCTGGATACGGCCGAGGCTTCGTCATCGTGGGAGTCATCATGCTGGTCGGCGCACTCGCCGCCGCCGTCCTGGTCAACCCCGAACGTGATGCAACCACGATCGCCGCACACCACCCGAACAAGTAGGCCGAACCGAACGGTCGACGGCACCGCCGTCCACGAACGTGGTCTGAGTGCTCGAGCCTGTCGTCAGCGATTGTGGAAGGAAGCGATGAGCACACCAATGTTGTTGGGAGGCAACGTGCGTCCGATGACAAGTGGCGAACGCGCCACGGGGTGGCCGGCTGCTCCCGCCGGGCAGTTCGACGGACTCGTGAGGAGCATGTCGTGAGTTCTACGGAGAGCGATGTCGTGGTCGTTCGGCACCATCAGAGCGGACGGCTGGACATAGAACTACATCGTCCCGAGCGGAAGAACGCCTTGACGGTGCCGATGGTCACCCAGCTCGCCAGAACGTTCGCTGACGCTCAGGACGACGACACAGTGACCGCGGTGTTGCTGCACGGCGCGGGCGGGTGCTTCAGTTCCGGTTTGGATCTGGCCGAGGTACGCCCGGGTGAGCCGGCAATCACGGCGGCGCTCGCCGACCTGCACACGAACCTGTCCGGGTTAGAGAAACCGCTGATCGGAGCGCTGGAGCGGGCCGCTGTCAACGGTGCTGCGGCGATTGTGCTGGCTTGTGACCTCCTTGTGGTGGGAGAGACGTCGTTCCTCATGGTCAGCGAGGCGGAGATGGGGGTAGCTGCGCCGAACAATCTGCGGTGGTTGCTCGCGAAATATGACGTGAACCAGGCACTGCAGCTCACGCTGGCCTGTGAACGTCAGTACGGTCCTGACTTATTGCGGCGCAGCTTCGCCTACGCGATGGTGCCGGACGAGCAGGTTTTGGGCCGGGCGACCGAGCTCACCGACAAGATTGCGGCCTACCGCAACGGCGGGGGAATCGCCATGAAGCAAGCGATTCTGACGCGCAGAACACTGCCCGCGTAAGTGCGTGCGCACGGCGGCACCTGCCGTCGAAAAACCACAAGACAACACAATGCACAACCGGGCGGACAGGTCGCAGGACGCCCGGTCATCCCAGGTCTGGGGATTCGGACCGAGATGGTGCTTGCACGGGACTCGAAGGAGACAATCGAATGGGTATGACGACAACTGCAGAACACCGCGCGCTTCGCGACGCGGTTCGGGAGTTTCTCACCGCAACCAGTGAACCGGCCGAAGTATTGGCCGTCCAGGACACGGAACTCGGATACCGACCCGAGATGTGGGCAACGATGGCCGAACAACTCGAACTGCAAGGAATGCTCGTCGACGAGAAATACGGTGGATCAGGCGCGGGTATCGGCGACCTCGTCGTGGTCGCCGAGGAATTCGGACGCTCCGCAGCGTGCAGCCCCTTCTTCGCGAGTTCGGTGTTGACCACGCTCGCCATCGCGGATTGCGCCCAGGAGAGTTGGCTCCATGAGCTGCTGCCAGGTCTCGCCGCGGGCACTCGTCTCGGGTGTCTGGCATTTGCCGACGCCGACGGGTGGTGGCAGGCCGGCTCGGAAGCGGTGCGTGCGCACCCGGACGGCGACGGCTGGCGGATCGACGGACGGGCCGATCACGTGCTCTTCGGTCATTGCGCCGACACGGTCGTTGTCGTCGCCCGGACGGAAGACGGGACCGGCCTGTTTCTGGTGGAACCATCGGACGCGAGCATTCTGCGGGTCCGGCAGCCGGCGTTGGACCTGACCCGTCCGCTGACGACTCTCACCTTCGATAGCGCAGCAGCGCAACGGATCAGTGGCACCGCAGACATTTCGGAGGCACTGTCCCGAGCGCTCGACAAGGCGCTCGTCGTGCAGGCGGCGGAGAGGGTCGGCGGCGCTCGCCGGTGCCTGCACCTGACAACCGACTATGCGAAGACCCGCAACCAATTCGGTCGTCCGATCGGTACCAATCAAGCAGTCAAACACGGACTAGCGGACGCGATCCGGGCGCTCGAACCGGTCGCCGCTGCCGTCGCCGTTGCCGCTCACGCCGCGGATACCGAAGCGCCGGAACTGCCGGCACTGGTGAGCCTGCTCTGCGTCGCGGGGGCCGAAAGGTACCTGCAGATCGCCGGCGAGACGATTCAACTGCACGGCGCGATCGGCTTCACCTGGGAGCACGAGGCTCATGTTCATCTCAAGCGGGCGAAGACCGATCAGCTGATGTTCGGATCGTCGGCGTGGCACCGCGAGCGTCTGCTCGCCGGAGTCCTCGCCACCGGCACCGCGTTCGAGGCGCCGGCGCGGGCCGACGAACCCGCTCCGCTGGCGGACCTGCGGACCGAGGTCCGCGCCTGGTTGGCCGAGCACCGCGCCGAGGGAAGACCGCTCGAATACGCGCAGGAACCATTCGGGCACGAAGACACCGATGCCGAGAAGCACTGGACCGATCTGTTGCGGAAGGGGCGTTGGCTGTGCCTGTCGTGGCCGGAGGAACACGGCGGCCGAGGACTGGGACCGGTCGAAACTCTGGTAGTAGAGGAGGAGTTCGCGCGCGCGGGACTTCGACGCCCGCAACTCGGAATGGGCGAGACCCTGCTTGCGCCCGCCCTGTTGGCGCACGGGAGCGAGGACCAGAAGCGCCGGTTCCTGTGCCGCATTCTGTCGGGCGAAGACACGTGGTGCCAGGGCTTCTCCGAACCCGAGACCGGATCCGATCTCGCCTCGCTGCGGACCAGCGGAACCGTGAACGGCGACGAATTGCGGATAACCGGTGACAAGATCTGGACCAGCAACGGCGATCAGGCCAACATGATGTTCCTATTGTGCCGCACCGACCGCGATGCACCGAGACACCGCGGCATCTCGTTTGTCCTTGTTCCCATGACGGACAACGGCATCGACGTCGACCCCATCCGGATGGCGTCGGGTGACAGAGGGTTTGCGCAGGAACGGATAGCCGATGCCTGCGCCCCCTTGACCAATGTGGTGGGTGGGCTCGGCAACGGTTGGGCGGTCGCGATGACCACACTCGGTGCCGAGCGGGCAGGCAAGGCGGCGACGCAGTACGTCGGCTATCGCCACGAACTCGGTGTGTTGGTGGAGCGACTGGACAAGAACGGTCGGCTCGGCGACGTGATCGTCCGCCAGCGGTTGGCGGAACTGGTGGTCGAGGTCGAGTTGATGCGTGCCGTTGGTTCCGTGATCAGTGCCCGCGTTGCAGAGGGGCAGGCCGTGCACGAGCTACTGGCGATCGACAAGATCAACTGGTCGGAATACCACTGTATTTTCGGGTCGACGGCGCTGGAGCTTCTCGGGGCGTCGGCTCTGACCCGCCCCGAGGGGGTCGGATATCAACTCGACTCCCTGCAGCGCGTGTTCCTCGAGAGCCGGGGCCGCCGGATCGCGCGCGGTTCGAATCAGATTCAGCGCAACATCATCGGCGAACGGATCCTGGGTTTGCCGAGGTAGGCACTCAACTGTAGGTAGTCGACGAGTCGTCGGTGCCGGTCGGAACCCCCGTGTGCAGCATGGTTATGCGCCCACACTGCCCACCCGACTTCTACTCACTACCCCGAATTCAGCACAGCGCGACGGCCAACCGGATCCCGGTCGCGCGCTCAGTCGGCTATGACGACGACGCCCGTCGGCTCGCCCAGCGCCTCCACCGTTCGTTCGGCAGCTCGGTCGATATGAACCCGAGGTCCCTCGGGTTGTTGCTGCTCGTGATAGGTGCCGGGTCCGAAGAACTGTCCATAGCGCAATACAACACCGCCCTCGGCGAGAACGGACCGCTCCAATTCTGCGACCGCCCGAGCGGCGGTCCCGTTAGTCAATTGCCAGGCTACGCTTTGAGTCAGGATCTTCGGCGACCCGCTCCGCCGCGCGGCTTCGATAAGATTCTGGGTTCCCTCGGTTCGGATGCGAGCGTTCAGATCTGCGTGTTCACCGATCTGCGCCGAATCATCCGGCAGATCGGTCAGCTCGTTCAGCATGACGTCCGGTGTGAAGTCACGAACCGCCTGGATTACAGCCTCCCGGTCGAAGACATCACACAGCACCGGTTCGGCACCGAGGTGGCCCAGTAGCTCCGTCTTGCTGGGTGAGCGCGTCATACCGCCGACTACGTGCCCCGCCTGAATCAACCGGGGAATCAGCCGCTGCCCAATCACGCCGGATGCGCCGGCAAGAAATATCCTCATGATTACTCCTTACTATACGAAATGGAATTGAGAACCGAACCGTCGCTGTCAACCGCGGCACGGTGATGTCATACGGGTCCCTGCCCTTTCGGAAGCGCTGGCCTCTGTGCACGCCCAAGGAGCCCGACCACCGCGGCCCTCGAGGGAGGCAATGGCTCTGGGGAGAAATGCCGGGACAGATGCCCCACTGGAACGGGTTGAACCTGTGACGTTCTGTCGGGCCTCCCCGATCGTGACCGAATGGGTTGGGGCCGACGCGGTGAGGGCCGATGGGGTTGTGAGGATGGGCTTGTGAGGTCACTGGATGCGACGATTTCATCGCTCCGGCCCCAGGTGACGAGTGTCGGAGGGCTGTGGGTTGCGCAAGTATTCATGCAATCTCGGGTCCCGCTCGTGGTGCGGTGTGCGGAACCGCCGGTTGATTACGTGGTCGACCGAGGCCCCGAGTGCCGCTCCCAGGACCGGCGCGACCAGGTAGATCCATAGATCGGTGGTACGCCCAGAGAGTGCAGCAGGACCGAACTGGCGGGCGGGGTTGATCGATCCCCCGCTGCGGGGACCGAGGAGGGCGATGACCAGCCCGACCGACAGTCCGATGACGTACGGCAGCAGGCGTGCATGGCCGGGACGGGCCAGGAAGAACCCGACGACAACGATCAGGACCATCATCGAGCCCATCTCGGCGAGAAAGACAGAGGTGGGCCGCCAGGCGGACGCGGCCCTGATCGCGGCGTAGTCGACAGGAGGGAACGAGACCGCACGCCCCCACACCAGGCGCCCGAGCACCGTCCCCACCGCCGAACCCGCAAGTTGGGCGAGTATGTAGGGCGGAACGCTGCGACCAGGGAAGCCGTTCATCAGCCACAGGGCGATGGTCACGGCGGGATTCATATGCCCGCCAGCGCGTCTGCCGGGTGGGCTGAACATCAGGCCGGTGAGGATGATCCCGCTGAGAACCCCGATGACGGCAAGTGCGACGTCTAGATCGGCGATGTAGAGGGTGGAGCCCGGATCACGCAACCACCGGACGACAGTCACCGCGAGGAACAGCAGGACGGTGGTGAGCGCGAACTCGTCGGCGGCACGCGCCAGTGGATGCCGGCGTGGAAGAGGCGAAGCGGTACTCACCATGATCTCCTAGTGTTGGTGTGCCGGAAGCGGCGTGGATTCCGGACGCATCCGGACAGCGGGTCCCGGTCGTTCTCGGCCAACCGTCTGCCCGGATACCAGATTTCAGACGAAAGCTCGTCCGCGAGTTCGCCGGTCGCCCTGGCGCGTTCGCGCGCTCGGTGAGTTAGGAGTCCGGCGTGTAGTGACCGGGGACCAATCGGGTGGATACGCCGAAGCGGTTCCACGTGTTGATCGTCGCGATCGCGACGATGAGTCGAGCCAACTCGGTATCGTCGAACTCGTTCGCGGCCTTCGCGTACACCTCGTCAGGGACGAATCCGTCCGTGAGTACGGTGATCGCCTCGGTCAACTCGATCGCTGCGATCTCCTTCGCCGTGTAGAAGTGTTTCGACTCCGTCCATGCGTTGAGCTGGATGATCCGCTCCGCCGATTCGCCGGCGGCCAGTGCGTCCTTGCTGTGCATGTCCAGGCAGAAGGCGCAGCGGTTGATCTGGGACGCGCGGATCTTGACCAGGTTGAGCAACGTCGGCTCGACGCCCAGCGCTGCGGCCGTGTCGAGGCGGATCATGGCCTTGTAGGCCTCGGGTGCGAACTTTGCCCAGTCCAGGCGGGGTGCGTGCTCGGGGAGAAGTTCAGTGCTTTCGTGTACTTCGTTCATCGTCATGCCAGCAACGCTATGTCCCGAGTGGCTCTAGAGTATGGTCCATTTCTATGCCAGATATTCATACCAATTCTGTGGGCTTGCCCCCTTCCGGGTTCGGTGCCGACCTGCTGGTGGAACTGAACGGACCCAAGCTGCGCGCTGGCCTCACGGACGCATTGCGAGAGGCCGTGCGTACGGGGCGTCTGGCGCCCGGCACCCGGCTGCCGGCGTCTCGCTCGCTCGCCGCCGATCTCGGTATCTCACGCAATACCGTGACCGAGTCCTACGCCGAACTGGTGGCCGAGGGCTGGCTCAGCGCGCAGCAGGGTTCCGGGACATGGGTGGCCAGGCGGGCCGAGGCGCGCACGGCCGCGCCCGCGGCTGCCCGTGCGAGGCCGACCCAGCGCCGTCCCACGTATGGACTGCTGCCGGGTTCACCGGACCTCACGGACTTTCCGCGCATGCAGTGGCTCTCCGCGGCCCGCCGCGCTCTGACCGCGGCGCCGCACGAAGCGTTCGGCTACGGCGATGCCCTCGGCCGGGTCGAGCTGCGCACCGCCCTGGCGGACTATCTGGCGCGGGCCCGTGGGGTGTACGCCGAGCCGGAGCGGGTCGTCATCTGTTCCGGTTTCCACCATGGTCTGACGTTGATGGCGCAGGCACTCAGGGCGCGGCGGGTGCAGGCGGTGGCAGTCGAGTCGTACGGTCTCGACCTCTATCGGGACCTGCTGACCGGCGCAGGCCTGCGTACCCCGCCCCTCTATGTCGACGAATATGGTGCCCGTACAGACGAGTTGGCACGATTGCGTGGAGTAGGTGCTGTTTTGACGACTCCAGCGCATCAGTATCCGACGGGGGTCGCGCTCAGCCCGGACCGGCGCACGGCGGCGGTCGACTGGGCGCGTGCGACCGGTGGGCTGATCTTGGAGGACGACTACGACGGAGAGTTCCGATACGACCGTCAGCCGGTGGGTGCTCTGCAGGGCCTCGACCGCGAGCGGGTGGTGTATTTCGGTTCGGTGAGCAAGTCGCTGGCGCCAGGGTTGCGGCTCGGCTGGATGGTGCTACCAGAGGAACTCATTCCGGAGATCGTGACGGCCAAGGCGCACGGCGACTATATGTCGAGTGCGCTGGAGCAGTTGACGCTTGCGGAGTTCATCGCGTCGGGCGCGTATGACCGTCATGTGCGCGCGATGCGGCTGCGCTACCGGCGCCGCCGTGACCAACTGGTCGCGGCCCTGGCGCAGAGGGCCCCCGACGTCCGTGTGACCGGCATGGCGGCCGGGCTGCAAGCGGTCCTCGAACTCCCGCGCGGGACCGAGCGCAGGGTCGTGGAGGCGGCGGCCCGGCAAGGACTGGCGGTCAGCGGGATCGCGCAGTTCCGCTACGAAGTGGCGGACGCCGAGTGGCAGTTGCCCGGGCGGGACGCGTTGGTGGTCAACTACGCGGCTCCCTCGGACAGTGCGTGGGCAGGTGCGCTGGACGCATTGTGCAGGGTGATGCCCTAGACAAGGCGCTGCCCCAGCCCGATGCTGCTCACAGTCGGTTCGCGCTCGAGGCGCCAATGTGTTCAGTGCGGCATGATTCCATCACCGGCTCCCGAGGGAATCCTCGAGGTGGGCGAGTGCGTCGGCACCCTCGTTGGCGATCAAGACCAGCTCCACTAGGGGCACCGGCAGGAACCCCTCGTCCTCCATCCGCCGAAGCTGAAGTATCAACCCGTCATAGAAGCCCACCGTGTTCAGCAGAGCCACCGGCTTGTCGAGCAGTCCGTGTTTCCTCAACTCCAGGATTTCAGTCGCCTCATCCAGCGTGCCCAGGCCGCCGACCATCACCACCACGGCATCCGATCTGGCGAGCAGCAGCGCTTTGCGTTCGGCGAGATCCTTGGCGATCACCATCTCGTCGGAATCCTCCCTGGCAAAGTCCCGGAGAAAGTCGACCGAGATCCCGACGAGCCGCCCGCCGGACTCTCGTACTCCGTCGGCGACAACCTTCATCAGCCCGGTATCGGATCCGCCCCATACCAGGGTATGGCCGCCGCTTCCGATGAGTTCTGCGAACTCGCGGGCCGGTCGGGTATAGCGCTCATCGAGGTCGGCGGAGGAGAGGAAGACGCAAATGTTCATGGTCGAACTATAAGACTCTGATAAGAGTGCGGCGATGCGCGATGCTGAAGGTGCAAGGGGGACACCGTAAAACGAGTCTTGATCGCCGCAGACGGGCGCACCGTCACGGTCGAGCATGTGCGCGTGGTCCGTCATTGGTCATCCCGATCAGGCCGGTGAAGTCCGGTCATCGGCGGCCGTCTCCGGAGGTCGATGTGGTCCGGCAGGGGCCCTTGCTGATCGCGATGGTGGTCGGAGGGAGGTGGGTAGAGGTCAGTGTGAGCAGGAGCTGCATCCAGAAGCAGAATCGCGCACCGCGCCCGTTCGCAGGACGCTCCCCCGGAACGCCGGAACCCGCGGTCCTTCGACACCCCGCGGTCGAGCGCGTGCGTCTTCGCGCGCTGGGTCGCGGTGGACCTACGTGTGGTGGGGACAGCCCTGTACAAGACTCTGACACAAGCGCACTCAGCCGCCGGCTGCGAGGTCGCGGGCGTTCTCGTCCTCCTCGGAGACCCGATACCGATGGCGTGAAACCCTTGACTCGAAAGTGTGTTCGAACTAGGATTCAAGGATGAGTCTCGGGGGAGATATTCAGGGGGCGTTGTCGGACGAGATTCTGGCGACCGCGGTCGGTGATGCGTGGCGTCTGGCCGAGGCGGAGTTGCTCGAATCGGTCGTTCGTATCTCGGAGGAGATTCAGCGACTCGAAGCCTTGCGCGTCAAGCTCGTCGGTGCCGTCGACCACCGATGCAAGGTCGAAGTGCTGGGATTTCCGAACGCCAAGATGTGGCTGGCCTCCAAGACCCTGCTCGAGGTGGGGGCGGCGGGGCGAATCGTGCTGTTGGGCCGAGGTTTGCGTCTCCAGCCGGAGATCGCCGACGAGTACTTCGACACCAACATTTCGGCGGAGCACGCAGCGCTGATCATGAAGTTCTGCGAACGGCCACCCAAGGGCATGCCGCTCGAAGCGATGGACGACTGCCGAAATGCGTTGCTGTTCGCGGCAACCGGCCCTACCGCCAACACTGATGCGGTGCGCGCCGTGATCGCCAGGTTGGAACGTGCCTTCGAGTCCGACGATCCGCCGCCCAGTGAAGACACCGAACTCAACGAGTTCCACGCGTCCAAGACGCTCAACGGGCGCGTCGCCGTCAAAGGCGACCTGGATGCCGTTACCGGTGAAATGCTGCTCTCGGCGCTCTCCGGACTGTCCAAGCCGCGACCCGCGCAGGATGGAACCAAGGACCCCCGCACCCCTGGGCAGCGGCGGGCCGATGGGTTCACCGAACTCCTTCGCCGTTACCTCGACTCCGGGATCGCTGGCGAAGAAGGCGGAGAACGTCCACACGTCTCCCTCCACGTCAACGCCAAGGATCTCGCCGACCACACCGATTGCGGCACACGCACACAGCAGGATGACGCTTCGTCCGACGACTCGCTCTTCGCCGTCGATGGAGTCGCGTGGACCGAGTGGATGGGGCCGCTGAGTCTCAGGGCGGCCCGGCTCCTCAGCTGCGATTCGATCTACACGCCGATCGTGCTCGACGACAACGGAGCGCCACTCGACCTCGGCATCTCCACCCGGACAGTCACCAAGAGACAGCGAAAAGCGTTGGTGGCGAGGGATCGAGGATGCGCGTTCCCCGGGTGTGGTGCGCCGCCGTCCTGGTGCGAAGGTCACCACATCGTCCACTGGTCCGCAGGCGGGCCGTCCGACATGGGCAACCTGGTGCTGCTCTGCGGCTTCCACCACCGACTGCTGCACCACAGCGACTGGGAGATAGAGATGGGAGCCGACCGGCACCCCACGTTCATCCCACCGCGGCAGGTCGACTGGGAACGGAAGCCGATACCGGCGTACAACCGCGCTCGGCCCCGAGCGTCCTGACCCAGGGCGCCGCACACATTGCCGACTCGGCAACAGGACAATTCCTGTCGCCGAGCCGGCATGCCGTCGTGGCGGGTCTGCCAGCCACCCCGTGGGATCCTGGATCGGTGGCGGCTGCAACAGCCGGCACCGGCGCCATCGGACGGCAGATAAACGCCATACGGCCCGGATGCAGCCGTCACGACTGCGGCGTCCAACCATGCGGACCCCACTGTCTACTGTGAGGATTCGAACGAGGCTCACTCACCGCGATCCGGTGGAGTGGGGCTCTGCCGACGAGACCGCTCGGATTCTCACGACTCCCGGGTTCGGTTTGCCACATGTGTTGTGTGGATCCTGGCAGCAAGGCGGGTGGATGCTCACCTCTGACGGCATGTCTGCCCCTGAGAAATGAAACAAACCAATTGGCCCGTTTTCTGGTAACGTCTGCTCCGTCATGGTGGTCACATGACGACGCGGACGTCTCGGGCACACGAGGCGGTTCACGCGAGGGGTGGAGTGCAGGTGTCGTCCGAGCTGCTGGTTGGGCGGCACCTGCACCCAACGCCCTCCACGACGCGCTCGCACACGCCGACCGCGGCTCCCCGATCGCACCGGGGGTGGCTGCGGCCAGGTGTCGGTTCGGCACCTACGTCAGCGAGGCGGGGTCGAGGTGTCGCATCCTGATGGGTCGACATCGGCTGCCGCGACACTCCGTCAGCGTAGGGGTCGCCCAGAAGTGTCGGAGAGAAAGTAACCGGGAAGTCTGGGTGAACGTTCTCGGGCGTCTCGGTGGTCGAACTCCCGGCGCCCGCAACGACTGACCCGCTCCGCGCTCGTCCTGCCCATCCTGCCACGAACTAGCAGGTCAGCGGGGGCGGACTACACGAAACGCTCGTGAACGTCTGAACAACTCAAAGACGTCGAGGGGCTCGAATGGTTACGCTCTGCATGCTTTTTCGTATCGGTTGCAGTACGTACTGAATGGGGATTCTCATGACGAACATCAGCACAGCTCGACCCGGATACAAGCCCTTCACCCGTTTGGCGGCGGTCGCAGGTATCGCCGTACTTGCCATGGTGATGGGTAACGGCACCGCCTCGGCAGGTGTCGACAACTCCAGTTCCGTCATCGACGCGGACGGCAACCGCATCGAGGTCCTGCAGGGCGACACGCAGTATCAAGTCGTTCCGCCACTCGACGGCGTGCCGACCAGCGTCGAGTTCTTCCACAACGGATACGCCGGGGTGAACATCAGCGGTCCCGGCGCCGCGGAGTTCGAGGGCACACAGCTCACCGTCGGATACCAGATCGGTTACCCGGTTGCGCTGGCCGGTGCGACCATCGTCCTCAATTCGCCCGGCCTCGGGTTCGCGATCGGGTCGGACACCGGAATCGACCTGGGACTCGTCCCCGATTTCACGCTGGATCTGAGCGCGGGGACCAACGCGGAGCTGGCGGGTGACATCATCCCGTCGCAGGAGCTGGACATCGACCTGGAGCCGGGCGGTATCACCGAGGTCCCGCTGCTCGAGGGTCAGGAGTTCGACGGACCCGAGGCGCTGGTGCGGATGCAGGGCGTTCACGGTTCCATCTCCGGAGCGATCGGACCGGTCACCATCCGGCCGTACGCGAAGGCCGTGACGGCCAACGGTGACACCGTCATGACCTACGGTGTGCCGCAGAAGCTCAACTGACCGGTGCCGGAACAGGTTCCGTGGCACGCACCGGGTCGCCATCCCGATCGCGGATGGCGACCCGGCGCGGTTGTTCGCCTAGTGACGACGCCTACGACGTCACCAGTTCCTGGATCTTCTCGCGGGCAGCCCGCTCGACGAGCAGCGGCACGAAGTCGCGTACCTTCCGGTCCGCGAATTGGCCGTGTGCAGAGCGCACTACCTCGTCGATGGTGTCCCGGGAGACGTCCGGGTACCGGGTCTGGAGGCGATCGATGACCCTGGTGAGATGGAGCTACTCTTCATCGTTCAACATTCAATGATCTTCCGCCGAATTCGGCGATGGGGTCAAGCCGCATCGACGTCACCGATTCGCCTCGTCGTCGGCGGCTCCCGGCCAGGCCGAGACGCTGTTCGAGCCTCCGGCCGAGCGCTGACATGGGCAAACTCACCGCAAGGCAGCGCCTGCCGATCCCGCTCAGAAGTGTGCGTCACGTGGGATGCGAGAACTGCTGTGCGCGAATCTGTGACGAAGGACATCGCCGGAGTGGATCGTCGAGAACGGTCGGTGTCCGTGGCTCGCTCTACAGGCGCCGGCGTCGAGCCGAAATCGGGGGTGAACTGGGCGAGTACGGCCCTCGTCGCGGATGTGACTTCTTATTTCTTGTCTTCGGCCTTGCCGACGCCTCCGTGATGCGCGGGTCCGACTCCGGAGTCGCTGCCCTCGGTCTCGGCAGCGTGTGCGGCCGGCTTCTCCTCGGCCGGCGAGGCCACCGCGCCGCGTGGGGTCTCGCCGGGTTTCGGCGACTGCATTCTGCCGGAGTCCACATGGTCGTCGTGCTCCGGGCGTCCTTCTTTCGTGCTGGTCGTCCGGCCGTCGTACGGCGGTGTGGCCGGCTCCGCGTCGCCGGGAGGCAGCGAGCCGCCGGCGGGCGCAGGGTTCGTGCCTGACTCCGCGGAGGAGGTGACCTCCTCCTGGTCCAGGGACCCGGGCTTGCGGTCCGTCTGGCCAGTTCCAGCCTGGTCCGGGCCCGCGTCTCGTGAGCCCTCGGGGCCACGCTCGGACTGTGGTTCCTCGTGCAACTGCGTGCCTGGTTCGGTACCCATGATCACTCCTTCCCGACGCAGCAGAACGCCGGATTCTCGGTTCGTTGGTGATTGACATCTGCTGTAGCTATGCCCTGGGGCGCGAATGCGAAACCGCGTCTCTCGATCGGGGCACGGTGTGGCGCTGGGCCCATCCTGATTCGGTTTGCGAACGTTTGGGCACTCGGAGAAGAGCGGACCGTTCAGCAACGATGCGGCGCCGATCCCACGGATTCTCAGCGAGGAGCTACGCCGTGCCCAAGAAGAACCCGCCCATTCCCGGAACACCCGGTTCCGGTACCCCGACGCTCGCCGAGCCCACGGAACCCACTGATCCGTTGCCGCCCAAGCCCGATCAGCGCGCTCCCGCGCTGGGCACCGCGACCGGGCAACCCGTCGAAGGTCCGGACACGGCCCGCGGCCAGCAGGGGGAGTACCTCACCACGGCGCAGGGCGCGCGGCTGTACGACACCGATCACTCACTCAAAGCGGGAACCCGGGGACCGACCCTGCTCCAGGACCATCATCTCCGTGAGAAGATCACGCACTTCGATCACGAGCGGATACCGGAGCGGGTCGTGCACGCACGCGGTGCGGCCGCGCACGGCGTCTTCCGCGGATACGGCGCCGCCGAACCGATCAGCAAGGCGGCGTTCCTCGGCAAGGACGTCGAGACGCCGGTCTTCGTCCGGTTCTCCACCGTCCTCGGTTCCCGCGGATCGGCCGACGCCGTCCGCGACACACGAGGGTTCGCGACCAAGTTCTACACCGGCGAAGGCACTCTCGACTTGGTGGGAAACAACATTCCGGTGTTCTTCATCCAGGACGGCATCAAGTTTCCCGACGTCATTCACGCCGCCAAGCCGCATCCCGATCGCGAGATTCCGCAGGCGCAGAGCGCTCACGACACGTTCTGGGACTTCGTGTCCCTGCACACCGAAGCCACCGCACACACGTTGTGGAACATGTCGGATCGAGGCATACCGCGGTCGTACCGGATGATGGAAGGCTTCGGCGTCAACACCTTTCGGATGGTGAACGCGGCGGGTGAGAGTTCGCTCGTCAAGTTCCACTGGAAGCCGAAACTCGGTGTGCACTCACTGGTGTGGGAAGAAGCGCAGATCGTCAACGGCATGGACCCCGACTACCACCGCCGCGATCTCGCCGACGCGATCGAGTCCGGCGCGTACCCGGAATGGGAACTGGGCATCCAGGCGTTCCCGGACACCCCGGACCAGACGTTCGAGGGCATCGACCTGCTCGACCCGACCAAGATGGTGCCGGAGGAACTGGCCCCCGTGCAGCCGATCGGGCTGATGACGCTCGACGCGAATCCGACGAACTTCTTCGCCGAGACCGAGCAGGTGGCGTTCCATCCCGGGCACCTCGTTCCCGGGATCGACGTCACCGACGACCCGCTTCTGCAGGCTCGGCTGTTCTCTTACCTCGACACCCAGATCAGCCGGCTCGGTGGGCCCAACTTCGGGCAGATACCGATCAATCGGCCCCAGGCGGAGGTAAACGACATGCTGCGCGACGGCATGCACCAGACGGGAGTTCATCCGGGTGTCGCGCCGTATCGGCCGAACTCCCTCGACGCCGGTTGCCCGTTCCTGGCCGGCGCGGACGCTGCCTTCGTGGAGGTTCCGGTGCAGATGCCGGAGTCGACGAAACTACGCGCCGCCCCCGCGAGCTTCGACGACCACTTCTCGCAGGCCCGACTGTTCTACGCCAGCCTCAGCCCGGTCGAGCAGGCGCACGTCGCGGAGGCTTACACGTTCGAGCTGGGCAAGTGCTACGAGCAGGTGATCAAGGAGCGTGCACTCGAGGTCGTCGCGAACATCGACCCCGGTCTGTGCGAGCAGGTGGCCGCGGGTCTCGGCCTCCCGGCGCCCGCGCCGACCGTCGCCTACGACGTGGCGCCCACGCCCAGTCCCGCGCTGTCGCAGGTCGGTGCCGAGTGGCCGCTGGACGGCCGGATCATCGGCATCGTCGCCGACGACGAGTCCGATCTGTCCGAGGTGGCCGACGCCGTCGAGATGATCGGCAAGAACGGCATGGTGCCGCTCGTCATCGGGCCGCACGGTGGCGAATTGGGGTCGGGTAAGGGCGCCGTCCCCGTGTCCCGGACGTTCCTCACGATGCGGTCGGTGGAGTTCGACGCGATTCTCGTCGCGGCGCCGGCGTCGGACCCGCGGCTGCACGTGTTGCTGATGGAAGCATTCCGGCACTGCAAGGCGATCGGGGGATGGGCCGCCGGTCGCGGCCTCCTCGAAGCCGCCGGAATCCCGGCCGAGGCCCCGGGCATCGTGATCGCAGACGAGGCGTCCGAACTGTTCGACGGCATCACTGCGCTGATGAAGTCCCACCGGGTCTGGGAGCGCCAGGTGTGACGTGACGCGGTTGTGAAGTGAAACGGTCTGGACGAGGGTCTCGGGGCCGCCGATGGCGATCTCGAGACCCTCGTCGACATGGTTGCGCACCTTCATGATTGGCGAGTTCGGAAGAGCGGCAGCGTAACCGGAGGAACTTGCGGTCCGCGCAGTGCGCCCGTCCCCGGTCGAACTATCCGGCGTCCGGCGCGTCCTCGACCTTACGGCGCACCCCGAACACCCGACCTCCGGAGCAAAGCATGAAAGACAAAGACAACACGCCATTGCGGGTGGCGGTACCGTCGCCCGCCCGAATACCAGGAGGACATAGTCATGAACGAGCAGAACACGTCCGGACAAGCACGCAAGGGTCTCCTCGACACGGTCAAGGGCAAGGTGAAGGAAGTGGCCGGGGCCGTGACCGGCAACGACTCGCTGGCCTCCGAAGGGCAGCTGCAACAGGCGCAGGCGCAGCAACGTAAAGAGGTGAACAGTGCCGAGACCGTGGCCAGGGCGGAAACCTCGCAGGCTGCAGAGGAACTCGGCCAGGTGCGTCGCGAGAGTGCCGAGGAACGCGCTGCGATCGGTGCCGAGACGGCGGCCGCCGAAGAAGCTGTCCGGAACCGGCAGCAAGCAGAGCACCGGGCCGCGGAGGAGCAACAGCACCGCCAGGTCGCGCAGGAGCAGTCCCGCGCGGCGGCCGACGCCCGCGACGAAGCGGCACGGGCGGAGACCGTCGAACGGTCGAAGACGGTCGCCGCCGCCGAAGAAGCCGTCGATGCCACCGACGAACACCGGCGGGCTGTCCGTGAAGCGAACGCGGCCCGCGACGAGGCAGAACGAGTCAGGCGCGCCGCCGAGGGCCTCAGCAACGACGCCGGCCTGTCCTGATCCACTCCCCACGAACCATCGGAGATTCCATGAACATCCTCACCGTCCCGATCACGCTCTTGCGGTTCCAGTACACGATCCTGCGGATTCCTCTGCAACTCGTCGAAGACCAGTTGATGTCCCGGCTGGCAACCGAATCACCGGCCCGGCTGATGTACGAGCGCACCCTGGGCGTGCTCGACGGCGCCGTCGGCTGTGCACTCGGCGACCGTGACACCGAGCGGCGCGGCGACGCACTCACCGAGCGCAGCGACGCACTGGCCCGGGCGGCGGAACTCGACGAAGAGGCGGCACGCACCGAGGCCGAGGCCGACACCGCACTGGAAACCAAGCGCAAGCAGGTCCAGGACGAGCAGGCGGCAGCGCGCGAGGCGAAGCAGCGCGATGTCGAACAGGCACGCCGACGTGAGTTCGAACGCAAACAAGCGGCCGAACGGGATGCCGAGCACCGCAAACAGGTGGCGAAGACGAACGCCGATCAACTTGCCGCCCAACGCACCCGGGTGGCAGAGGCCGAGCACCGCGCCGAGCAGACCAGACTCCGGGAAGCGGAGAAGGCGGCGGGAGCGCCGGCCAGGGCCCAGCTGAAGGACGCCGCGGACAAGCAGGACGAGGCGGCGGACAAACGAGCTCGCGCCGACCGCGTGGAGAAACTGGCCGAGGCGGAAAAAGACAAGCGCCGCAACGAGACGGCACTCAACGGGTGATCTGACACTCAGGCTCGCCCGCCGCGAGTCCCGTCCCTTCTGAGTCGAGCGTTGTCGCTCTCGAGCCGGTTATTGGCCTCGACGAGGCGATCGTTGTCGCTCGCGAGCTCGGTGTTGAGGTGCTCGAGATCGAGGACGCGAGCGATGCCCGTGAGGTTGACCCCGTCCGCGATCAGCTCGGCGATGCGCCGCAATCGAATGAGGTCGTCGTCGCTGTAGCGGCGGGTTCCGCCGCTGGTGCGGGCCGGGTTGATCAGGCCGTGCTGCTCGTAGAAACGTAGCGCCTGGGTGCCGAACCCGGAGAGCTCGGACGCCACGGTGATGCCGTAGACCCCCTGTTTGGCTCGCGACTTGTCGTCGTTCGACATCGCGTCCTCCTCGAGAATCGAGTCCGCCGAACCCTCTTGCGAGGAGCTAGAGCGTTTGCTATAACGAATCTACAGCATTTGCTGAAGGTTACCTATTACGATTCGGGTTTCTGGAGGTGGAGACAATGTTGATGCGCACTGATCCATTCCGCGATCTCGACCGCCTGACTCAGCAGATCCTCGGCACCACGGCGCGACCGGCGGCCATGCCGATGGACGCGTGGCGCGACGGCGAACAGTTAGTGGTCGAGTTCGACCTGCCAGGGGTGGACGCCGATTCCGTCTCGCTCGATGTCGAGCGCAACGTTGTGACCGTTCATGCTGAACGCCCCGCGCGCGCCGACAACCAGGAAATGCTGGCCTCGGAGCGACCGAGGGGCGTATTCAGCCGGCAGCTGTTCCTCGGCGACAACCTCGACACCGACCGGATCACGGCCAACTACCAATCGGGGGTGCTCCGGCTGACGGTCCCGGTGGCCGAACGTGCCAAGGCCCGGAAGATCGAGATCACCCACAGCGACGACAGAAAGGCCGTCAGCGCCTGACCCGCGCCGATCCGACACACAGCGGGAGGGATGACCACGATGGTGTACGCACAGAACAGCCCTTCGACCGTGGAAGCGGAACTGCCACAGGTCGAGTACGTGTGGGATGACCTCGAGTGCCGGCTGTTGGCAGCCGAGGTGGACCTGATCTTCGCCGACGCGCCCGCACCGGTCCTCACGGACTTGGCACCGACTTCGACAGCGGACGTCCACGGCGAGAACACGAGGCCCCCGCTGCACGCGGTGGCACCCACCACGCGGCGCAGGGGTCCGAACCCGGAAGTAGCAGCCACCCAACGCTCTCCGCCGCACGGGAACACGTGACGTTGTCCATCCGTAGTCCCCGGCCTGCCGTTCTCGCGCTGGACGGGCCGGGGGCTGCTTCGCGCTCGCACGCCGGGCATTTCCCTCCGCGAGCTCCTTGCGTTGAGACGGACCGAGTCGCACGATATCTTTATCGGAAGCCATAGATTAATTGGTGCAAGCTATGTAGAAAGGGGTTTGGCGTGTCCGCGCACGGCGGTTGGGGCGGAGATGTCGAGGCGGTCGGAAAGGCGCTCGACGCATTGCGTCGACTTCTCGAAGAAGAAGTGTCCGGACACACTCTCCTGCACCGACTGTGCGAGTGGGCAGTCGATGCCTTCAGCGGCGCGGAGATGGCCGGGGCGGTTCTTTCCTATGACGCTGGGGGCAGTGGGTCGGTGGCGTGCGCGGACCCTCGCGTCGCCTCGATCGGGGATGCCCAGATACGGACAGGCAAGGGCCCGGGTCCTGTCGCTGCTGACACGTGCACGGTAGTGAGGGGTGAATTCGGTGAGGGGGTGGTTCGGCGATGGCCCGCGTTGGCGTCCGCGGTTGAAGCTGCCGGCTTCGAGTCGGGCAGTTTTCTGTGTGCTCCACTGTCCGTGGGAGACGGACTGGGATCGCTGAATCTGTACAGCCGCATCGGCAGCGCCTTCTCGGAATTCGATGCTGCGCTACTCCGGGTGTACGCCACCCTGATTGCGTCGACGATTCGGCTCGCGCGAGATGGTCGGGAGGCGCGTGAGGAAGTGGCGGGTCTGATCAAAGCCATGGAGTCGCGCAGCATCATCGAGCAGGCGAAGGGAATCGTCATGGCCACCGGGGGTGTGTCCGCGGACGAGGCCTTCGATTTCCTCGTCGTCAGCTCGCAGCAGAGAAACATCAAACTCGCTCGGCTGGCGAAGGAACTCGTGGATCTGACGTCCGGTGCCGACGGGGTGAAAGCAATTGCGAGGACACGGGATTACTCTCGCTCGCGGCAGGGTACTTCGATACTCACGTCCTCGTCGTGTCCGGACGCGACGACGGCCAGGCTCCCCGGTTAAGCCCATAGCCGGCGGAGCCGCCCAAAAGGGATGTGGTGAGCGTGCGGAACGGCGCGTCGGTGAGGGACTTCCTCATGGATGACCAGACGCTCGGCCTGGGGTGCGCAGACGGGGGCATCGATTCGGTGATTACCGTTCTCGGTGACGGGTATTCGGCTTCCATGAGTAGCGAGCGCGGACTGACGGTCCTCGGGCCTTCCTCGCATCGAGCTCGCTCGACGAGGGAGGGGCAATCCGTGATGATTCGTTCGGGCAACGGGGTGTGGGAAGTGCGCTGCGATCGGTGCGATCATGGATTGCGCACCGGTATCGGAGATCGGACTGCGGCGGCCAGGGCGGCACAGATCAACGGCTGGGCCTTCACCGAACTCACCTTGTGCCCGGGCTGTGCCACCACCGCGTACCACGACGCGCACCGCTGACACGGCGACAGCGGAACGGGTGCCACGGCGTCACGCGCACCGATGCCGCTTCATCCCGACCACCGCGAGAAGGGCTTGCCCTTTCCTTCACCGAAACAGCGCCGCATTCCCTGCCAACGGAAGGAACCTGCTTTTCCGGTCCGGCACAGGAGCCGGGGTGCTTATGGTGGTGTGGGTGGCATCCTGCAGCCATCTTTTTCGACCGACCCCAGGAGTGGTAATGAGCGATTCCGGCGCGGGGGACCTCAGCCGCACCATGGCCGAGTTGGCCCGCAGTCTCTCCGGTCCACGCACCCTCGACGAACGCCTGCGCGCTGTCACCGCCGCAGTTGTCGAGCTGATGCCGCACGAAACGTGCGCGGGCATTCTGCTCATCTCCGGTGGCAACAAATTCGAGACCGTCGCGCCGACATCCGAGCTGCTCCGAAAGCTCGACCACGCTCAGCAGCAACTCGGGCAGGGACCGTGTGTGGCGGCGGCGCTCAACAATCTCGTGGTGCGAAGCGAAGACCTTCGCTCGGAATCGCGATGGCCGCAGTTCGCTGCCGCCGCCGTCGATGTGGGGATTCTCAGTTCGATGTCCTTTCAGCTGTATACCTCCGAGGGAAAGATGGGAGCACTCAACCTGTTTGCATTCTCGCCGAACGCGTTCGGTCCCAACGAGGAAGCAGCAGGCGAGGTTCTCGCCGCCCACGCCGCGTTGGCACTCACCGCTGTACGGACCGAAGACCAGCTGCGATCAGCGGTTGCCTCACGCGACGTCATCGGGCAGGCGAAGGGAATGCTGATGGAGCGATTCGACATCGACGCGATCCGTGCGTTCGAGCTGCTCAGCAGACTCTCCCAGGAAACCAACACCCGGTTGAGTGTTATCGCGCAGCGGATTACCGAACGCAGATGAGAGAACCGGCCACGAACCGGCACTTGCCCCATCCTCCGGCGATCTTCAGACTCCCGCCCGTGCACGAAGCGCTGTCAACAGCCCGCGGCGATTGCCCGTGACCGGATCGATCTGCGGGGGCGAATCGGTGAACTTGCGTTCCGATGCAGTCTCGGGTGCGTCGTCGGCGGTTGCGCTGAGGAACTTGTTCGGCAGCGCCAGCTTGGCGATGGTCCGCCACGACTTGAAGTACTGCACCGGCAGCGAACCCGTCGTGTAGGGCAGGTCGTACTTCTGGGCCAGAGCCCGCACCCGCACGGAGATCTCGCGCAGGCGGTTGCTCGGCAGGTCCGGGAACAGGTGATGCTCGATCTGGTAGCAGAGGTTGCCACTCATGAACTCCATGACCGGGCCGGCCTCGAAGTTCGAGCTACCCAGCATCTGCCGCAAGTACCACTGGCCCCGCGTCTCGCTCTCGAGGTCTTTCGTAGTGAACTTCTCGGCGCCGTCAGGGAAATGACCGCAGAAGATCACGGCGTTCGTCCACACATTGCGGATCATGTTCGCCGTCAGGTTCGCGGTGAAGGTCGTCAGGAACGCCGAACCGGTGAGCGCCGGGTAGACGACGTAGTCCTTGCGCACCTGGCGGCCGACCTTCTCGAGCACCTCGTGGCACCTGCGCTCGAACTCCTCACGATCGACACGACCCAAAATCACCTTGCCGAGCTCGAGGTGCTGGAGGGCAACGCCGTACTCGAAGAACAACTGCAGCAACAGGTTGTAGACCGGGTTGCCGATGCTCAGCGGTGTCCACCGCTGATCGCGAGTGACCCGCAGCATGCCGTAGCCCACGTCGTCATCCATGCCCAGCACATTCGTGTACTTGTGGTGAACGTAGTTGTGGGTCTGCTTCCAGTGCTCCGACAGGCCGGCGATGTCCCACTCCCAGAACGACGAGTGGATCTCGGGATCGTTCATCCAATCCCACTGACCATGCAGCACGTTGTGACCCAGTTCCATGTTCTCGATGATCTTGGCGGTGCCGAGCATCGCGGTACCCCCAAGCCACGCCGGTGGGAACAGGCTCGCGAACAACAGTGCACGCCCGCCGATTTCGAGTGATCGCTGCAGCCGGATGGCGTTTCTGATGTACAGGGCATCACTCTCCCCGCGCGAGGCTTCGATGTCTCGTCGGATCGTGTCGAAGTCGATCCCGAGAGCTTCGACATCGGCCTCGGTCAGGTGGGCGTACATCTTGACATCCGAAATCGCCATATCGTGACGCTACGGCAAGTTACGGAACCGTAGGTTACGCGCAGATGAGATGTGAGTTAGTTCGGAAGTCGTCGCCGGCGCGGTTTGGGTTCGGCAGCTGAGGGCAAGCTGTGCAGGAGGGGCGTTCGGACGATGATTCGGCTGACCGCTCGGGCCACACAACAGTCAGGAGATGTCATGCAGAAAGTGTTGATCTTCGCAGCGGGCGCGGCCGCGGGTTTCGTCCTGGGCACTCGGTCCGGTCGACAATCCTACGAGAAGATGCGGCATCAGTCCCTCGAGCTCTGGCACAACCCCACCGTGCAGGAGAAGGTGAGCGAGGCGACGGAGATCGTCAAGGACAAGGCTCCGCAGGTGCAGCACAAGGTCGGCGAACTGGCGAAGAAGGCTACCCACCGCGGCACGGACACGAGCGCGACGGGCGCCCCCACCAACGGAGTGTCACTGGAGGAAGCTGCGGGTCGCACTCCGACGACCACGGAACCGGCGACCGTTACTTCGCCGACGGAGGGCAAGCACACCCAAAGCCCGAACTGACCGGACAGGCAGTGTTGCGGGCGGCTGATTCCTGCGCATTCCGACATGAGTGCGCGGCATACTGTGGCAGTGGTTGCGAGGCGAGGATGGTCGAGCACGCAGTGCCGTGGGGGTCGCTGTGGACACTGATGAGCTCCGCGGCTCGAATGCACCCCCGCAGGGTGGAAGTTTCCGGTTCTACCTCGACGGCCAGCGCTGGGAATGGTCCGACCCCGTCGCCCGTATGCACGGCTACCACCCAGGCGAGGTAACCCCCACCACCGAACTGCTGCTCTCCCACAAGCATCCTGACGACCAACCTCAGGTCGCGGCCCTCTTCGACAAGATGATCCACGCCGGTGAGCCGTTCAGCAGCAAACACCGCATCATCGACACCGAACGGCGCATCCACCACGTCATCGTGGTCGGCGATCGAATGCTCGACGAGAACGACGAGGTCATCGGCACATCCGGGTATTACATCGACGTCACCGAAGCGTTGGAAACCGACCTCCGCGAGTTCAACGCGGCGCTCACCGAGGCCGTCGCCGAACTCGAACAATCGCGGGCGGTGATCGAGCAGGCCAAGGGTGCACTCATGCTCGTCTACGGCATCTCCTCGGAACGCGCCTTCGGCATCCTCACCTGGCGTTCACAGGAGACCAACACCAAACTTCACACCCTCGCCGAGCGTTTCGTCGACGCACTCGCCGCCGAGGCGACCCTCCCCGAGTCGTTTCGCGCCCGGTTCGACCACTTGCTCCTGACCGCACACGAGAACCCCGACACCCAGCCGGGGGCGCAGGACTGACTCGCGGCCGACACCTCAGCACGGAACCTGGACCGAGTCAGGCATCCCTCCCTATGCGGTGGTGACGTCGGGCGGGTCGGGAAGGTCGACGCCGAGAACGAAGTCGAGCCAGATGAGTGCGTCGGCCAGGGTTTCCGCGCGCATGGTGAGGTCGAACTGTTGCTCGGCGGCGGTGAGCGACCGCTCCACTTCCGCGTGATCCTCGGCGAGGAAGGCCGACACGGTCCGCAGCACCCACCGCGCCGATGCCGGTAGGGCATCGACGTCGACGTACCCGCCGTCTGTGAAGCGGAGGTCGAGGATGAACCGCTCCCCTGGACCCGCGGCGCCCAGGCGCGCGATGACCACGCCGACGATGGCATCGACGACCCAGGCGAGCACCTCGCCGTATTGTGGCCGCTCTCCGTCTGGGTGCGGTTCGGCGCACACTCGGGATATCTCGAACGAGAACTGAGCGGCGTCGCGGTCCCCGACCAGTTGCATCAGCCGACCGCCGAGAGCTGCGGCCGTCGGGCTGGCGGGGCGGCCTGCGTTCGATCCCATACTGCAGAGTGCCCGGCCCCGGGAGCAGCCACACAGGCCGCCATCACGCTCTTGCGCACATCACTGGCTGCTCCGACAACGTCGCAGTTGGCCGGACAGGTACCGCTCGGCGCGGCGCTACCTCTGCCTCTCCGCCTTGCATGTCGTGAACGGCAGCACGAGGCGGGACCGGTGCGCGGCGTCCCGGTAGATCTTGTGGGTGACCGGGCGGCCCACCGGCAGATGGAAGGCATCGGGCGGCAGCAGCGCGTTGTGCGCGTCGGCCAGCGGTTCGTTGTTCGAGAGCTCCACGGTCAGAGCGTGTCCCGGCCGGAACCTCGCGGCAAACGGGTAGAGGCGCAGCACGTACTCCTCGATCGTCCCGGGCTCGACCGGCACAGCGCGGGTATGCGGGTGGTGCGGGTTGCCCTCGGTGGTGCGCTCGTCGAGTTCGCGGTGCGAGGCCTTGAGGTAACCGGACGTGATCAGCTGGCGCCTACCGTCGGGCGCGGAATCCCACAGACGCAGAATGAAGTTCGTGTCGTCCTGGTCGATCTCGGCGAAGATGTGCGCGGCGCCGGTGCCGATCAGTTCCGTGGGCTCCTCGAACGGCTCGGTGCTCCAGCGCAGCATCGACACTGTATCGGTGACCGTGAGCGGCGCCTGGTAGAAACCGTCCGGTGCGGCGTATTCCGCACCCATCCGCTCGGGCTCCGTGGACAGCGTGCCGCGCGGGCGCAGGTACAGCGACCGGTACTCCACGTCCTTCGGCGGCCACTGACTTCCGGTCACCCGCTCACGCGAGCCCTCGACGAAGACGTTCACCGCGGGCTCGTCCATGATCCCGTTGTCGATGCCCTTGATCCAGTAGTCGTACCACCGGAACATCTTGTCGTGCTCCTCGATGAAGGGGCGCGACTGCATGGGCGGGTACGGGCCGATGTCCAGCTTCTTCGGACCCTTCAGCGCGTCGAAGAGTTCGATCGTGCCGTCGACCGTCCAGCCGCGACCCTGGTCGATCTGGAGATAGACGGGGATGTCGATGTTCGGGGCCAGGGTGACGGGGTTGCGCTCCTCGTACCAGTCCCCGTCCAGGTCGTTCATCACGATGTCGAACCAGGCCTCGTGGTGCTTCGGGTAGTTCAACACGTGGACCAGGTTCGGCCAGGCGGCCACGTCCGGATCCTCGAGGCGCTCGGCGACGCGCTGCTTGATCTCCTCCGGGGAGTACGTCTCGAGCACGCGGGACTTGACGTTGTCGGTGAAGGCCCATCCGGAGTCGCCGCCGCGGCCCTCGCGGGCGGCGCGCGGCATGAACCACATGATGCCGCCGTGGTAGGTGGTCTCGTAGAAGTCGTAGTGCCCGCCGCTGACGAAGATCGCCTTCAGATGCGGCGGACGCTCCGCGGCGGCGAGCACCTGCATCGACCCGAAGTAGGAGATGCCGATCATCCCGACGTTGCCGTCGCACCATGGCTGCTCGGCCACCCACTCGATGAAGTCGTACGCGTCCTGACCCAGGGAGACGCCGCCGCCGGCGTTGTAGTTGCCGATGTGCTCACCCTCGGAGGCGCCGGAGCCGCGGAGGTCGCCGATCACGTGGACGTAGTCCTCTTCGACGACGCGTGCGATGTCGCCCGCCTCGATGCAGCCGTCCCACATCGGGCTGGGGCGTCGCTGCGGCGGCGTGGTGAGGGCGAGGGCCTGCAACTCCTTGCCGTACGGGCTCAGGGCGACCAGCGCGGGCCGGGGCTTGTCCTCCACCCCGGAGTACGAGTCGGCGACGAGCGTGACACCGTCCCGCATCGGCACCCGGAGGTCCTTGCGGACGGCGATCTTCTGCCCACCCGCATCCAACGTTCGAAGATCCGTCATGAGTGCGCGACTCTCTTTCTCTGTCAAGACTGTTGGTTGAACTGCGTGCGATGACCGTGCAGCGTCGTGAAGAACGGGGACGGTTCGAGCGTGGGGTCCCCCTCGTAGCCGAGTTCCTCTGCCACCCGGGCGAACGGCGAATACGCCGAGTCCGGTTCCTGCAGACCGTCCCGCAGATACCGATGGGCCGCGTCGCTGACCCGCGCCTGGATATCCACACTCTCCTGGAGGGCATGCCGAGCCTGGTCGCTGTCGAGTTCTACTCCGTAGGCCACGCCGTCCGCCCGGCGGTACGGATGCCCCAGATACAGGTGCTGTGGACGGATCTCGTCACGCAGATACTGCACGCTCGACCGGTAGGCGACCGGATCCTCGTAGCCGGGAAAGCCGTTGGCGGCGCCGTGGACCTGGACGGCGTCGCCGACGAACACGGAGTTCTGGCCGTCCACCACGTAGGCGACCGATCCGGCGGTGTGGCCGGGGATGGAATGCACCGAGACGGTGACATCGCCACCGAGGGAAAAGGTCTCGCCGCCCCGGAGCAACCTGTGCGGCTCCATCTCCCCGGAGATGGCCGCCTGCGCCGTCGCCGTCTGCTTCGCGGCACCCTGCGGGTCGTGCAGGTACTGCCCACGCACCGCCACGTACTCGTCCACGTGCGCCTGCCGCGATCGCAACAGGTGCGCGTCGGCCTCGTGGATCACGACCTGGGCACGCCTGCCGGTAAGTTCCCACAGGGCGTGCGCCCCGCCGAGGTGGTCGATGTGGCCGTGGGTCAACAGGATCCAGCGGACATCCTCGATGCGCCGCCCGAGCGCCGCGAGCGCGGGGGCCATTCCCGCGGCGGGCGACGAGGCGATGCCGGTGTCGACGATCGCCGGCTCAGGGGCATCGATGAAGAAGCTGTACAGGCCGAATCGACCCCACGGCGAGACGAGGGGGTGAATCTTCACGTCCTGCGTCATGTCACTTCCCCGGAGCGGACTGAAGGAACTTCGCCGTCTCCTCGAACACCCTCTGGTACTCCGGGATCCAGGAGAAGTTCTGGACGAACCCGTGGTTGGCACCGGCATGACGACTGACCGTCGCCTCCACTCCGGCCTCGTTCAGCCGCGCGCCGTAGAGTTCGCCCTCGTCGCGCATGGGGTCGAATTCGGCGGTGACGATCAGCGCCGGGGGCAGCCCGGTCAGATCCTCACGCTTGATCGGGGAGACCAGCGGGTCTGCCGGATCCGCACCGCTGTCGAAATAGAAGGCGTTGAAGGGCTTCAACCCCGCGGTCTCCACGCCGTACCCTTCGGCGTTCTCCCGCAGGGAGGCGTAGCGGTCGATGTCGAAGTCCAGGTCCAGCGACGGGTAGAACAGGACCTGGTGGGTGATGCGATCGAATCCCTCGTCGTGGGCCATCGCGGCGACGGCGGCGACGAACGTGCCACCCGAACTGTCGCCGGCCAGTGCGAGTGTCGAGCCGTCCCACTCCAGGTCCCCGCCGTTCTCCGCCACCCACCGGACCACCCCGAGGCAATCCTGGAGGCCGGCCGGGAATGCCGCCTCGGGTGCCCGGCGGTAGTCGACGGAGACGACCTTCAGCCCGGTCTCCATCGCCAGGGACCGTGCGACGTGGTCGTGCGTGTCCAGGCTTCCGAGGAAGAACGCGCCGCCGTGGAAGTACACCAGCAGTCCGTAGGAGTCGGCGTCGACCGGTGTGTAGATCCGGACGGGTACGTCCCCTGCGGTGCTGTCCTCGACTGCGTGGAGCGGCAGGCGCTCCTCGACGGGAGTGACCTGTGCCTGCTCGCCGGCGCGCATGGCCGCCGGGTCGAGCGGGCCCTCGGGCGGGGCGGGCAGGTTCGCGATCACCTGGGCGATCTGGGGGTGTAGCGGCATGTCAGTGACCTCGTTTCTTACTTCGCGGCGGACTGCCGAGCAGCGGGCTTCTGACCGGGGAAGACGTCGTCGACCTCGTCCTCGGCCCACCCCTGACGCGATATGCGCTGCAGCTCATCTGTCATCGGCTTGCGGGTCGCCTGGTACAACGCCAGCGCGTCTTTGACGGAGTCGGCTTCCTGCAGGGCGTCGGCGAGTGCGCCGGCGTCCAGGATCGCCGAGTTCGCACCCTGCCCCTGGTGGTGCAGCATCGAGTGCGCTGCGTCGCCGACGAGGACGACCGAGTCGGAGTGCCACTGCTCGACCGGGTCGATGTCGTAGACCGCTCGAATGCTCACGGTGTCCAGGTCGAGGCCTCGTGCGATGTTCACGATCCGCTCGTCGAAGCCCTCGACGGTTGCCATGATGTCGTCCTTCGTGATCTGCGGCGCCCAGGTGCCGTCGGGGCACAGGGCGGTGATGTCGAAGGACACCTGGCCCCGGTGGCGCAACGGCAGCAGGTACACCTTCGTACCCCTGCCGATGTACATCCGGAGGTTGTCGTCGACGACCATTCCGTGGGCGTCGTCGACGGAGATCACGGCGCGGTAGGCGTGCTCCCCGGAGAACACCGGATCCTTGTCGCTGAAAATCTGCTGGCGCACCACCGATTTGATGCCGTCGGCGCCGATGACCAGATCGGCTTCGACGGTCTCGCCGTTGGCGAACGTGAGGACGGAGCGGTCGCCTCGGTCCTCGACGGTCTCGAGCTTGTGACCGAGGCGCACCATGCCCTCGGGGAGCACGCCGAGGAGAGCGTCGATGAAGTCCCCGCGGTGGATCAGGTGGGTCTTGGTCTCCTCGTCGTAGTCGATTCCCGGCCACGCCTCCTTCAAGATCGGATCATTGGTGGCGGTGAGGATCTCGAAGTAGTCGCTCGGCGAGCTGACCTTCGCGATCGCGTCGAAGATCCCCCACTGACGGAAGCGGTGCATGGTGGAAGGACGCAGCCCGATGCCGGCGCCGACCTCCCGAACCGCGGAGGCCTGCTCGTACACGGTGACCTCGGCGCCGAGCAGGCTCAGGGCCTTGGCCGCCGCAGCGCCGGCGTACCCCGCGCCGACGATGGCGATGTTCAGGTTCTTCAGCTCTGTTGGCTGCATGTTTCTCGTCCTTGTCAGTTCTGAATGGTCAGGAAATCGGCGGGGTTCTCGACGAACAACTTGGTGATCGTTGCCTCGTCGATACCGGCCTCACGGAGGTCGGGGATGAGGTCCTCGAAGAGGTAGTTCACGGTGTGGCCCTTGACTCCCGGCCACCCGAGCGGGCTGCAGTTGGCGTCGACGCCGGCGAGCGCCTTGTCCAGGTGGCCTGCTCCGAGGAACCGGAGGAAGTGGTCCAGGCGCTCCTTGCGCGGACGGGCCCAGAACGGCGGATCCTCGAGTTCGGTCTCGTAGCCGAACGTGTCGAAGCCGACGCGACCGCCCTGTTCGGCGATCCAGGTGTCGCGCGTCTTCTCCGCGTTCACGCCGTCGTCGACGTGCCCGAACAGCACGCGGTGAAGCGGCAGGCCCTCTTCGTGGAAGATGGCGATCGCGTTCTCGGCGTCGATGGCCAGGTGCGTCAGGATCGGCACGCCGGTGCTCAGGGCGGCGCGAGCCGCGGCGCGGTAGATTCGCTTGTCCAGCTCCGTCATTCGGCCACCGCGGCTCACCCCGACCTTGATGACGCCGGCGCGGCTGCCGGTGTCCCCGATGCCGACGGTGATCTCGTGGACGAACTGCCGCGTCAGGTACTCCACGCTCGCCCGCTCGAAGAACGGCAAAGCGGTGTCGCCGCCGACGAATCCGGTGCACGCGACGATGTGGACTCCGGTCTTCGCGGACAGCGACTTGTAGTAGTCGACGTCACGACCGTTGCAGATTCCGGTGACGTCGACGAAGGTCCCGCCCCCGTACTGGTGGAACTTGCGCAGCTTCGGGACGGTCTCCTCGTACCGCTCCTCGGGGGTCTTCCACCATCTCGTATCCAGCTCGGAGCCGGGCATGCCGTACCCGATGTGCTCGTGGATGGCGACGATGCCCAACTCTTCGGTCGGGATCGGCCCCAGGACTGTATTGACTCTCGACACAACAACTCCCTTCGGGAAAGACGACACTTCGATTGCGGATTTCGCGCGGTCAGCGCACCGACAGCAGTTCGCGCGGGTTGTCCACGAGGATCCGCTGGACGTCCGCGTCGCCGAGCCCCTGCGCGGTGAGGAGGGGTACGAACGTCGACAGGACGTAGCTGAACGGGACGTCGCAGTCGGGCTGACCCTTGGCGACGCCGATCGTGCTGCTCGAGAGCAGGATTCGGTCCCCGTGGCCGGCCTCGACCAGCTCGCGCACCACGACGGCGCGTTCACTGTCGGTGATGTGGGCGCCGTTGTCCGGGCCCACGTGGTCCAGGGCGACGAAGGCGCCGCGGCGGGCGATCTCGAGCGGGGCGCCGGCGGCGACCGCGTCCTTGCGGTCGAGCCCGCCGACGACGACGCGGTGGGCGGGCAGCTGCTCGTCCACGACGATCTCGAGGTCAGCCGCCGCGTCGTGCCCGTAGCGAAGTGAGACCGCGACGCCGGTATGCAGGGCGGCCCGGGCCGCGCCGCGGAACAGGCTCTCGTCGGTGGGGGTCATGCCTCCGCGGGTCGCGGTGGTGGTCACCAGACCCGCGGCGCCCCGTCGTTCGACCCGTGGGATCACCATGCCATCGGTGATCTCCTTGGTGAAGAGCTCGGCGAACTTCTCCGCGGGCCACGGCGTCGGCGGATTGGTCTGCGGCGTCAGGAAATAACCGCCGAGCATCTCTTCCGGGCCCATGCCCGTCGACGCGACGATGTGCACTCCGGTCGAGCGGGAGAGCGCCTCGTACAGGTTCACGTCGCGACCGTGGAACATGCCGGTGCTGTCGACGATCGTCCGTCCCCCGTGGTCCCGGAAATCCGTCAGCTTCGCCGCCAGGATCTCGAAGATCTCGGCGCGGTCCATGGCGATGTCGAACGCATGCTCTGCGCCGGGAACCGCGGAGAGCAGCGCCTCGTGAACCGAGACGACTCCCAGCTCGTCGGCGGGAACGGGGCCGAGGACGGTGTTGACGGTGTTGCTCTCGGCGGTCTGGGAGACCTTCATCGGCACTTCCTTTCGTCAGCGTCATGTCTGCATGACGTGCTGCGCATCACAGTAGGGATTAACATTACAGACTGTCAAGTGAGTGCATTGGAAGGCATGTGACTTTGCGGGCAGGTTCGTGGCTGTACTGCGGATAGAATCCGGGCCATGTCTCTCCGTGCCGCACAGAAGCAGATGACCTACGAGCTCTTCCTCGCGAAGGCGCTCGAGCTGTTCGGCGGGAAGGGCTACACCGCGACCACGATCGACGACATCGCCACCGCCGCCGGCTCCACCCGGACCACCTTCTACCTGCATTTCTCGTCGAAGGCCGAGGTGATGAGCGCGCTGCTGACGAAGGTCGACGCGATCCTCACGACGGCCGACGACCCGACGCTGAGCGCGGTGGTCGCCTCCGGCTCGCGCGACCTGATCCGGGAGTGGCTGGACCGCAAGTTCTCGCAATGGGACGAGATCAAGCCGTACCTCACCGCGTCGTTCCAGGCCGCACACGAGCCGGACGTCGCGGCCAAGACCGAGCAGTGGTTCGAGGACGCGGTCGGTCAGATGACCGAGGGGCTGGATCGGGCGAAGCGCTACCCGCCGGACCGTCGCCAGGTGCGCTGCGTGCTCGCCTTCGGCCAGCTCGAGTACCTCTCGCGCCGCTACTTCTCGGTCGGCTGGCGGATTCCCCGCGAGGTCTGCCTCGACGAACTCACCGACTCCTGGTGCCACCTGCTCGCGTCGGACAACTGAGGCTCGAACGTCGTCGCTTCGACGAGGATCTCCCGCAACCAGCCGATGAACGCCGCATCTGCCAGACGCGGGTTCCACACCATGTCGACCCTCAACGGTGACAGCGGCAGCGGGAATTCCTCGATCCGGAGGTCGACCCGTTCGCGCATCGCGACCGCGACCCGAAGGGTGTGCACGGCCACGCCACCGGCCGTCGCCACCAGATGCGGGATGAGCAGGTGATCGGAGACGAGTTGTCCGATCCGGTATTGCACGCCGTGCGCGTCCATCGCCGCGTACGGCGCCACCCGGTGCCGCGAGTCGTACGTGACGTGGGGCATCGAGGTGAGTAGGTCCAGAGCAGACGCTTCGGGATCACTGTCCGGATGGGCGATCACCACCCAGCGGTTCTCGTACAGCCGTTCGCGCGGGTACGGCGAGGTGAACGCCTCGGACAGGAGTACGACGTCCACCCCTTCGTCGGTGAAGTCGCTTGCCTGAGGCTCGACGAAGTTGCGCACCCGGAGGGTCGCATTCGGTGCCCGCTCCGCGATCAGACGCGCCGACGCGGGCCCGACGACGAATGCGGTGCTGGTGGTCATCGCCATCGTGATGGTTCGGCTGTCGTGGGCAGGGTCGAAGCCCGGAAAGTTCACCACCTCGGCGGTCTGCCGCAGCACTTCACGCAGTGGCGCGATGAGTTCCAACGCACGCGGGGTGAGCACCAGGCCGCTGCCCTGCCGAGTCACCAGGTCGTCACCGATCATTCGGCGCATCCGTCCCAGGGCATGACTCATCGCGGGTTGGGACATGCCCACCCGGGCCGCGGCGCGGGTGACCGATCCCTCTTCGAGGAGCGCCAGGAGCGGCACCAGCAGATTGAGGTTGACCGAGGCGAGCCGCTCCAGGCCGAGATCACTCGAATGATCCCCGGGTTGGTTCATCCACACGAAGTTACGCGTCCTTCTCCCGAACCGTCGGCGTCATGCTCCGGCCGAGGCCATGCGGCGCAGTCTCGGGATCGGGATCCGGTGGTTGACGGCGACCGCGACACCGTGACCGTCGTCGTGAGTCCAGCGCATCACCGACGGTCCGCGCGGGCTGTCCCCGAGGAGGAACTCGGGTTCACCGGCAGCCGGCAGGTCGCCGGTGGCCTTGAGGTTCAACCCGAATTGCTCGGTCCAGAAGTACGGATCGAAGTCGAGTTCCGGCGCCTCGTCGCCGGCCAGTAGTGCGAGGGCAGCGACCTTGGCCTGTTCGATGGCGCTGCTCCACAGCGGAATCCGGCGCACTCCCGTCCGCGTCGGGACGGCCGCGACGTCCCCGGCCGCGACGATGCCGGGCCCGATCCGTCCCCGAGAGTCCGCCTCGAGGCGGCCGCCGGTCATCAGTCCGCAGGCGGCCAGCCACTCCGTGTTGGGGATGTCGCCGATCGCGCTGACGAGCAGGTCGGCCGCGACCCGTGATCCGTCCCGCAGGACCACCCCACGCGCATCGTCGATCCCGGCGGCCGAGCCGACGACGATAGTGAGTCCCCGGGCGACCGCGGCCGCGGCGAACGCGTCGGACAGGCAGGGCCCCAGATGCGACAGCATCGGCCGGCCGTCGGCCACCAGCGTGACCCGGCATCCCGCCGACAGGGCGGCGGACGCGATTTCCATGCCCAGCGGACCGGCCCCGACGACCACCACCGACGGACGGGCAGCCAGCCGTTCCCGGAGAACCAGGGCATCGTCCAGGGTGCGCAGGGTCAGCTCGACGCTGTCTTCGCCACCCAGACGCCGGGCCCGGGAACCGGTGGCGATCACCAGTCCGTCGTAGGGCAGATCCGAACCGTCGTCGAGACTTACCCGGCGGGACACGACGTCGAGGCCGACTGCCGCCACCCCGAGCACCTCGGCGGCCTCGTGCGTGGGCGGCGCCAAGGCGTGGGAACCGCCGTCGACCAGGAGCCCCTTGGAGAGCGCTGGTCGCGAGTACGCCGCCCGGGGTTCGTCGCCCACGACGGTCAGGTCGCCGTCGAAACCTGCGGCACGGAGGCTGTCACACGCGGTCTGGCCGGCGATCCCGTTGCCGATGACCAGAATCCTCCGGGGAGCTTCGGTGAGTTTCATGCGAGTGTGAGTGCGGCCACGGGACAGACCCGGACAGCGGCGCCGGCGTCAGCGAGTTCAGGGCTTCCCTCGGAGAGCTCTTCGACGTCGAGGATCAGTTCGCCCTCGTCGTCGAGGTGCATCAGATCGGGAGCGATCTCTTCGCACAGTCCGTGGCCCTCACAACGGGGCCGATCGATCACGATTCTCATGCCGGGACCACCTTCAGGATCTCGAGTGTGTTGATGGAGCGGGTGATGTTGCTGGGCAACCGAACCGGATCGGCGGCCACCAGACGCTGTGCGTGGACGGCCAGTGCCCCGATGACGGCGTGAGCTTCCAAGCGTGCCAGGCCCTGGCCTGCGCAGCCGTGCGGGCCGTAACCGAAGGAGAGGTGGTCGACCGGGTTCCGTTCGACCAGAAAGGCGTCCGGGTTCTCGTAGTGTCGCGGGTCGCGGTTGCCGGCACCGAAGAGGATCGCCACCTGGGAGCCGGCAGGCACCAGGGAGCCGTCGATGATGACGTCCCGGGTGACGAGGCGCCCCCAGGCATGCACCGGCGCCCAGAATCGGAGTATCTCGTTGAAGGCTGCCGGCACCAGCGCGGAATCCCTTCGTACCAGGTCGAATTGGTCGGGGAAGGCCGAGAACAGTGCGACGATGTTGCCGAGCGCAGCGATCGTGGTGTCCACTCCGGCGCCCAGGTACTGGTGGATGATGTGGCCGGCGGTTCCGGGAGGTATGGCGCCCCGGTCCGCGGCGTCGAAGATGCGGCGACCGACCGACCCCGGCGCCAGATCCTCGGCCCGGACGCCGGTGCACCAACCGTAGAGTTCGCCGGCGATCGGGAAGTTTTCCGCAGTCCGCTGGTTCATCGGGCCGATGACCTCCATCGCGGCCTGTCCCCAGCGCAGCATGTTGTCGCGCACCTCGCCGGTGAAGCCGATCAGGTCCGCGACGACCGCGAGCGGAAAGACACGGGCCAGCGCATCGATGGCCTCGAACGAACCCCGCGCTACCAGGTCCGCGACCAGCGCATCGGCCTTGGTTTGGATCCGGTCCCTGATTCCCCGCAGCGCCCGTGGGGAGAGGTTCTCGGTGAGCGTCGCGCGCAGTTCGGCGTGGATCGGCGGGTCGGAGGCAAGCGACGTGCCTTGCAGTGCCTCGTTGACCATGGGGTTGAAGCCGATCGTCCGGGACGAGAACGTGCCGGGGTCGGCCAGTGCGTCGCGGATGGCGTCGTACCGGGTCAGGGCGTAGACGTCGTTGGCGGGCAGATGCACCACCGCGCCGAGATCGCGGAGTTCGGAATATGTCGGATAGGGGTCGGTCAGGATCTCGTCGGCGAAGAGGTCGATAGCGGAACTAGCGGGTGTGCTGGTCATGCACCCAGTGAAGTGACTCCACTCACATAAATCCAACTCATATTGTGCATATTGGAACATGCAGCCTATTGATGTGAATGTCCCGCGCTTCACAGGAAAGTGCCAGCGACTTCACGGGTCGACCGGATTCTGTCTACTTACGCTCCTCCCATGCGAACTCAGAACTCCCGTGTCACCCCACCGAAGAAGTTGATCGTCGTGTCCTCGATGGTGATGCTTCTCGGACTCTCACTCGCCGCATGCGGGACCGACAGCGACACCACCCAAACGACTGCGTCCACGTCCGCTTCGAGTTCTGTCGCATCGACTGCTGCCACTGCCGACGCAGGCAGCGTCGTCGCCAGTGCCGAGGCCTTTGCGGCGACGTTGACCGACGATCAGAAAGCGTCACTGCAACAGGAGTATTCGTTCGAGAATGCGCAGAAGTGGTCGAATCTGCCGCAGGCACTGCTCCGAGGCGGTCAGGGGCGGATCGGCCTGCAACTCAGCGACCTCGACGACACTCGAATCGTCGCGCTCGACACCCTCTTGCAGGCGGTCACCGGATCGGCGGCGGGCGACGGGTACGACGAGATCCAGCAGCTGCTCAACGCGGACGACTACCTCGCGGCCAACGGCGGCGGAACCGACTACGGCCGCGGCAACTACTACATCGCCTTCCTCGGCACCCCGTCCGATTCCGGGACGTGGGAATTGCAGTTCGGCGGACACCATCTGGCCTTCGCCAACACCTACGTCGACGGCGCTCTCGTCGGTGCCACCCCGTCGTTCCGAGGGGTCGAACCGTTCGGCACGTTCGAGCAGAACGGCACGTCGAATTCCCCGCTCGCCAATGAGCAGTCTTCGTTCGCGGAAATGCTCGCAGGAATGTCCACCGAGGAGCTGGCCACGGCGAAGCTCGATTCCGTGTACAGCGATCTGGTGCTCAAACCCGGCAACGACTGGGCATTCCCGACCACCAAGGAAGGCGTCCAGGTGTCGACGTTCACTCCGGAACAGAAGCAACTGGTGATGGCCGCGATCGCCACCTACGTCGACGACATCGACGACGCGGATGCGGCGACCATCTTGGCGAAATACGAGAGCGAGCTGGACCAGACGTACGTCTCGTACTCGGGTAGCACCGGTGTGACGGAGCAGAACGACTACGTGCGGATCGACGGACCGTCGGTCTGGATCGAGTTCTCGATGCAGCACGGCATCGTGCTGTCCGGGAACCACCCGCACTCGGTGTGGCGTGACCGGACGACGGACTACGGCGGAACGCAGGAGTGATCTCCCCTCGGCTTCGCAAGTCGGTTGCGCGGTTGATGCTGGTGCTCTCATCGATCGGACTGTGGCTGATCGGTGGTACCGCGCAGGCTCACGTTCTTCCGACCACCACCATCGAGCTCGACGTTCGCGCCGCGGAAATCGATGCTGCTCTGACGATTCCACTGAGCGACCTGGAGGCGGCAAGCGGGATCGACCTCGGATCCGCCGGTCAGAGCGGGATCGACGCGCATTCGAGCGAACTGCTGGACTATCTCGAGAATCATTTCGCGCCGACCACGCTGGACGGCCGGCCGTGGGCGGTCACCTTCGACGAACTCACCCTGAGCTCGGCGGAGGACCTCGGTACCGGAATCTATGACACCCTCACGACGACGGCGCATCTCGTTCCCCCCGCCGGAGCCGATGAACGCTCGTTCGATCTCGGCTACGACGCGGTGATCCATCGCGTCGTCACCCATGTCGTCATGGTGACCGTACGATCCGACTGGTCCACGGGAACAATAGATTCCGGGCGAGAGATCGGCACCGTCGGAGTGGACTCCGTCATCGGCGACATCACACCACTGACAGTGCACCTCGACGACGGAAGCGCCTGGCAGGGATTCGTCAGTATGGTCTCGCTCGGCATCACGCACATCCGGGAGGGAACGGACCACCAACTGTTCCTGCTCACGTTGTTGCTACCCGCTCCGTTGCTCGTCGCCGCGCGGCGCTGGGGTGGGCCGGCGCGGCCTGGAGTGGCGGTGCGCAAGATAGCTGCGATCACGCTGGCGTTCACCGTCGGCCACTCGGTGACTCTCGCGTTGGGCACGATCGGCTTTCCGGTTCCGCAGCAGCCCGTCGAGGTTCTCATTGCGATCAGCATTCTCGTCGCTGCCGTTCACGCCGTTGTGCCGATCTTCGCCGGCCGCGAAGCGTTCACAGCCGGGATCTTCGGTCTCGTCCACGGCCTCGCGTTCTCCGCGACACTCACCGAGCTCGATCTCACCGGTGGGCAACTCGCAGTGAGCCTGTTGGGTTTCAACATCGGCATCGAACTGATGCAACTCGCCGTCGTCGCGGCCGTACTGCCGCCGCTCGTCGTGCTCGCGCGGACCCGCATCTACCATCCCGTTAGGGCAGCCGCAGCCGTACTGGCCGCGGCAGCCGCAGCCGGATGGGTGTTCGATCGGGTGGGGTTTCCCAACATCGTCGCCGACGCGGCAGACAGCCTGGCCGACGTGACGCCGTATGTCGTTGCCGCTCTGTGGATTGCCGCGGTCGCTGTGGCTGTTCTACTCCTGCGGGGCCGCGTCGTCGGGACGGCCGGGCCAGACGCGTTCCGCAAGGGAGAGGACCGGAGGCAGGGCCGGGTTGTCCGAGGTCGGGCGCCACGCCATGCGCAGATGGATCGGCAGGGTCTCGTCGAGCACCCGCAGGAAGTGCACATGCGGGGCGGTCACGTTCTCCGCGACTGACGACACCGTCAGGGAGCATCCGACTTCGGCGCCCACCAGCGCCATGGCGGTCCACGAATCGGGTGCCCTTTGCACGATGTCGGGATCGAATCCCGCCCCCAGGCTCAGCCTGCGCAACCGGTCGCCCAGTACCGAGCCTTCGTGCGGAGGCAGGGCCACGAACGGCTCTCCGGCAAGCCGAGGGGCCCTGGCCGGTCCCGGCCGACGTTCCCTACGATCACGCGGTAACTATGGGGTCGGGTTCGATCAGCCCTGTCCGCGTGATTCGCTGAAGCTAATCGATCCCTCATAGGGGCAAGGGTCGATTGTCGGCCACGCTCTTCATGACGAGGGTGGAGCTGAGGCGCTGGACGCCGGGGAGGGTGGCGAGGCTTTCGTCGTAGAGCGTCTGGAAGCCGGGTAGGTCGCGGGTGATGACCCGAAGGAGGTAGTCGGGGTCGCCGAACAATCGTTGAGCCTGCAGGACATGGGGAATGGCGGCGACGGCCTGTTCGAATTCCTCGATGGTGTCGCGGTCGGCGGCGCGCATGGTGACGAAGACGAGCGCCTCGAAGGTGAGGCCCAGTGCGCGGGCGTCGAGTTGTGCGCGGTAACCGCTGATCGCGCCGGAGCTCTCCAGTGCGCGCAGGCGGCGGTGGCAGGGCGAGATGCTGAGTCGGACTCGATCGGCGAGTTCGGTGAGGGTGAGTCGACCATCTTGCTGGAGCTCGGCAAGAATTTTCCTGTCTACGTTATCCATGTGGAAGATTTTCCCCCACCACGGTGGTGTTCAGGGAATCTTTGGCAACGTTTTCTCCCCCGTTCTTTCTAATCTTTCTTATCGGGACCGCCGGGCGTTCTGGTGTTCCGAGAGTGTGAAGGATGAGTGAGATCATGGCGATCGGTACCGTTGCTGCGTTCTGGGCGGTGTCTTTTCTGTTCGTGCTGACGCCGGGGGCGGATTGGGCGTACGCGATCGCGGCGGGGCTGCGGCATCGCACCGTGGTGCCCGCGGTGGGTGGACTGTTGACGGGCCATGTGGCGATGACTGTGGTGGTGGCCGCCGGCGTCGCGTCGTTGGTGGCCCGCTCGCCGTTGGTACTGACCGCGTTGACGGCGGTCGGGGCGGCGTACCTGGTGTGGCTCGGGATCGCGATGCTCGCAAACCCCGTGGCGCTGCCGCAGGCAGGGGCGGAACAGGCGTCGGAATCGTGGGTTCGGCAGGCGGTCAAAGGACTGGGAATCAGTGGACTGAACCCGAAGGTGTTTCTGCTGTTTCTGGCGCTGCTGCCGCAGTTCACCAACGCGGGCGCGCGGTGGCCGCTCGCGCTGCAGATTGTGCTGTTGGGTTTGGTGCACACGGCCAGCTGCGCGGTCGTCTACACGGGGGTGGGGACTGGGGCGCGGGTGGTGCTGCGGGCACGGCCAGCCGCGGCGCGGGTGGTGACCTGGGTGTCGGGGGCGGCGATGATCGTGATCGGTGTAGTGCTGCTGTTCGAGCGCGTGGCCGGATAGCCTCGGCGACAGCGGTATGTTCACAGGCCTCGCCGGCCTGCCGGCGCCGGCCAGGCCCGAGGGAACGGAGCCTGCAGCGTTTCCGGCATGACCGGGCTGTATTCGGCGGCCGCGTGAAGTCGGTTGTCCCGAACCACGACGGCGCCGCTGCGGATCATGGTGTCGATCAGTTCGGCGGCCAGGGTTTCGGGTGTCCTGCGCAGCAGCCCGGCCGCGTCGACGAGCCACGCGCGCGCGAGCAGGTAGGACTCGACCTCGCCGGCGGAGATGCCGCCGCGAATCATCAACGCGAAGGCGAATATTCGCCGGGCGCCGTACCATATTGCCCCGTCCGGGTCGTCGACGAGACGCCGGCCGCGACGCAGTGCGGCAGCGAATGCGGCGGTGGGTTCGGCGGGAATCGGGCCGTGGGCGGGCAACAGGACCCGCGGCTCGAGGTCGGCCAGTCGTTGCAGCGAGGCGAGAGCGGTAGTCGCGGCGTCAGGCCCGTCGAGGGCGAGGTTGACCCAGCCGACGTCGTAGTCGGACAGCGCATCTCCGACCACCAGTAGTCGCTCCTCGGGTTGCCACAACGCCACGTGGCCGGGAGTGTGGCCCGGCGTGTGGAGGACTTCCCAGTCGGCGTCACCGAGCCGGAGTAGTTGCCCGTCGTCGAGCGGCTCGTCGACGGTATAGGGGGCAACCGGCTGGTCGAGGTACTCCGCTGCACAGCAGCCCGGGTCACGTCGGGCGATGGCGTCGGCGTCCGGGGCGCCGGCCGCGATGCCGGCGCCCCCGCCTGCAGTAGACCGTTGCCGCCGACGTGGTCGTGCCAGTGCGTGTTCACGACCCGGGTGAGGTTGCCGCTGTGCGCGCGCACCCATTCGGCTGTCCGCTGCGCGTGCCCGACGAAGCCGCTGTCGACGAGCGCCGGTTCCCGCCCGTCGATCAGCAGCAGGTTGGCATCGGGAAACGGCCGCTGCCGCCAGATCACCCAGTCCGGCAACCGTTCATCCGCGCCGCTGTCCACCCCGCTCACCACTCCGCGGGGCGGCCCTTGAGCTGTTCCCAGTACCGGCGGTGGGCGCGCCGGGACGGCTCGCTCGTCATGCCTGCGGCCAGCTCGTTCCGGTCCAGTGGGTCGGAGAGGTCCGCGATGTCGCGCAGGGCTGCGGCCTGCAGGGCCCGCTTGGTGTAGGCGTAGTTCTCGATGCAGTCCTCGGGGGTCGACTCGGCGATGGCGACGGCCCGATCGAGTAGTTCCTCCGCCGGCACCAGTTCGTGCACGATGCCCATGGAGTACGCCTCGTCCGAGGTGAAGATCTCGCCCTGCAAGCAGGTGCGCGACGCCACGGGTTCTCCCCAGGCGTAGGCCAGCATCCGCAGATACACCGCGGGCATCGGGATTCCGATCGGCACCTCGTTGATCCCGAATCGGGCGCCGTCGGGGACGGCGACGCGGCGATCACACACGGCGGCGGTGATCAGGCCCCCGGCGAACGCGTGCCCGTTCACCGCGGCCACCGTCGGCCGCGGATAGGTGAACAGCCGCATGTTCGTCGCCCGGTAGTCCCGGAACCAGGACGCGACCGCCTCGGTGTCCCCGGCGAAGAGCGGAAAGTGTTCTCCGAGATCGAGTCCGGCCGAGAATCGGGTACCAGTCCCGGTCAGCACCACCGGGGACTGCGGGTGGTCGCGTTCGAGTCGGTCGAACGCGTCGTGCAGGTCGGCGAAGAAGGCGCGGTTCTGCGCGTTGACCGGGTTGGTGTTCATCGTCACCACGGCGACGCGACCACGCCGTTCGATTGTCCAGCTCATGCAAATTCCTCCGTACAGATTGTCGTGAATGTGGTTCGAGTATGGGCGTGTTCGGGCCTACAGCCCGAGGATCTGAAGGGCTTGTTCCCGCATCTCCACCTTGCGGACCTTGCCGCTGACGGTCATGGGGAACTGGTCGACGCAGTGCACGTAGCGCGGGATCTTGAAATGCGCGATTCTGCCCTTACAGAACTCCCGCAGGCTCGACGCGTCGATCTTCTCGGCTCCCTCGCGCAGCCGCAGCCAGACCATCAGCTCTTCCCCGTACTTGGTGTCGGGTACCCCGATCACCTGCGCGTCCAGGATGTCGGGATGGGTGTAGAGGAACTCCTCGATCTCCCGCGGGTAGATGTTCTCCCCGCCGCGGATCACCATGTCCTTGATGCGCCCGGTGATGGCGACGAACCCGTCCTCGTCCATGACCGCGAGGTCGCCGCTGTGGATCCAGCCGTCGGCGTCGATGGCCTTGGTGGTCCTCTCGGGTTCGTTCCAGTAGCCGAGCATCACCGAGTAGCCCCGGATACACAATTCACCGGATCGTCCCCGTGGCACGGTCTCGCCGGTTGCGGGATCGACGACCTTGACCTCCACGTGGGGGTGGGCGCGGCCGACGGTGGACACCCGGCGGTCCAGGGAGTCGTCCACCCAGGTCTGCGTGGAGGCAGGGGATGTCTCGGTCATTCCGTAGGCGATTGCCACCTCCGGTACCCACTGGGTGACCTGCTTCATGATCTCCACCGGGCACGGTGAGCCCGCCATCGCGCCGGTGCGGACCGACGACAGGTCGTAGGACGCGAAATTCGGGACATCGAGCATGCTGATGAACATCGTCGGAACCCCGTACACCGAGGTGCACTGCTCGTGCGCACAGGCTGTCAGCGTGGCGACCGGGTCGAACGACGGTGACGGAATGACGACACACGCGCCGTGCGTGCTGGCCCCGAGGTTGCCCATGACCATGCCGAAGCAGTGGTAGAACGGCACCTGGACGCAGATCCGGTCCTGCTCGGTGTAGCCGAGCAACTCGCCGACGAAGAACCCGTTGTTGAGGATGTTGCGGTGCGAGAGAGTGACGCCCTTCGGGAAACCGGTGGTCCCCGACGTGTACTGGATGTTGATCGGGTCGTGCGGTGACAGGCCCGCCTGCACTGCGGTGAGCCGTTCCGATGAGGCCTGATCTCCGCGGATCAGCAATGAATCCCACTCGTCGCTGCCGAAAATTATCACCCGATCGAGCCCCGGACACCGGGGCGAAACCTCCGTGACCATCGCCTCGTAGTCGGAGGTCTTGAACGACGGGACCGCGAACACCAGCCGGATCCCAGACTGGGTGAGGACGTACTCGAGTTCGTGGGAGCGGTATGCGGGATTGAGGGTCACCAGGATGGCACCCACCTTCGCCGCGGCGAACTGCACCAGCACCCATTCAGGACAGTTCGGGGCCCAGATCGCAACCCTGTCCCCGGGGACGATCCCCTCTTCGAGCAGGGCAGAAGCCAGCGCATCGACGTCGGCGCGGAGGCCGGCGTACGTCCACCGCCGGCCCGTGGGAACGTCGACCACAGCCTCGCGCTCGGGAAATCTCGCGGCGGTCCGGTCGAAGTTGTCGCCGATCGTCATCTCCAGCAGCGCCCGCTCGGTCGGACCGACGCTATGACTCAGCCTGGTGTTCATGTGTGTTCCTCCGTTCTGGGAGGAATGTGACCTGTGAAACGAACGGAGCGGGACCCCCGAAGGTAGGTCGGGGAATGTCGTACCCACCTTCGGGGGTACGACGTTGCCACGGTGTGACGACACTCACTAGCCTCGGCATCAGATGTTTAGTTGGAGGCCGACGTGACCATGTCATTCGAAACCGATACGCCGATCGAACGGCGCATCCTCGCGCGCTCGCTGGAAACTCTCCGCAAGCACGCCGGTATGGACATGGTGTTCGGTGGGCCGGTGCATCACGGGGCAGCGGCGATGGAGATCACCGACCTGACCGGGGTCCGCACTCGCTCGGCGGTGAACCTGATCGTTCGCAACGGCGAGGGACTCGGCGGCAAGGCACTGATGCTCGCGCGACCGGTGTCGGTGGCCGACTATTTCGCGGCGCAAGGCATCACCCACGTCTACGACCACGCCGTGCGACCGGAGGCGATCGAGACCCTGGCCGCGCTTCCGATCATCGTCGACCGTGTACCCCGGATCCTCGTCTACCTGGCGGCCCGAACCCACGTGCGCTTGGGCGACCGCTGGTTCGACAGCTTCACACCGCTGGTCCGTCGGCTGGAGCGCGACATCGCGGTCGAGGACGAGGTACGGCGGCGGCTGAGCTTGATGCGAAACAACACCGATTCCGACCGGATGGTGCTCAGCCGAGCCGACCTGCACGATATCGCCCAGGAACTGACGGACCTGGCCGGCCAGATCGAGGACGTCACCCTGCGCGCCCAGGTCGAGGCCGTCGGGAACCGGTTCGCACCCGTCCCGACGCCGGCCGGATCCCAGGGTCCACCGACCTTGCTCCGGCCCCGCGAGATCGACGTGCTCGAACACGTGGCGCGGGGTCTGAGCAACCGCGAGGTCGCCGAGGCCCTCGGCTTGCTGCCCAACACGGTGAAGTCCTACCTCAAGAGCGCCATGCGCAAACTGCACGCGACCAACCGTGTGCAGGCGATCCTCGCAGCCCGCGAGCGCGGTTTCCTCCGCTGACCCTGCCGCGATGCGGGCATGGCACGGCGCGGACCGTACCCCCGAAAGTAGCTGTCCCGGTAGGTAACCCACTTAGGAGGGTGTTGCGCTGGGTGTAACGGCGCTCACACTGCTCGTCGTACTCAGTCCTCCGCCAGCGGGCGGACGGGCCCACCGAGCAGGAGATCTCAGATGTCCCGAACCGTCGATCCGGTGAAAAACCCACCGACCACCCCGATGCGTCGCGTCGCCATAGCAAGCTGCACCGGCACCACCATCGAGTTCTACGACTTCTTCATCTACGGCACCGCGGCGGCACTGGTCTTCCCGAAGGTCTTCTTCCCCGCCCTCGGTACGGCCGCCGGCACCGTCGCCTCCTTCGCCACGTTCGCCGTCGCGTTCGTCGCCCGCCCCCTCGGCGCCGCGATCTTCGGCCATTTCGGTGATCGGATCGGCCGCAAGAAGACCCTGGTCAGCACACTGCTGCTGATGGGGATCAGCACCGTGCTCATCGGACTCCTGCCCGGCGCCGGCACGATCGGCGTGGCCGCACCACTTGCCCTGATCGCGCTTCGGATCGCGCAGGGCCTCGCCGTCGGCGGTGAATGGGCCGGGGCAACCCTGCTGGCCACCGAATACGCCCCCACCGGCAAACGGGGCCTGTACGCGGTGTTCCCGCAACTGGGGCCCTCGCTGGCCTTCGCGTTGTCCAACGGCACCTTCCTTGCGGTCAACCTCTTCGTCGGCGAGACCTCGCAGGCGTTCCTCGACTACGGCTGGCGGATTCCCTTCATCGCCAGCGCCCTCCTCGTACTGATCGGCCTCTATGTCCGGCTGAAGGTGGAGGAGACCCCGATGTTCGCCCGGCAGGCCACCCGGGCCCGCCGCGCCGGTGCGGGGCCGCTCCTCGGAGTCTTCAAGAGCCAGCCCCGTGAGTTGCTCGTCGCCGCCGGATCCTTGGCGATGATGTTCGCGTTCTTCTACATCGGCACCGCGTACCTCACGTCGTACGGCACCGCCACCCTTGGTCTCAGCCGCACCACAGTGCTCTCCCTCGGCCTGATCGCCGCCGCCGTCTTCTGTGCCGCGATCATCCTGTCCGCCATCTACTCCGACCGAATCGGCCGCCGCAAGATGGTGCTCGCCTCCTGCCTCGTGGCGATCCCCGGCGGGCTGGTGCTGTTCCCCCTCCTCGACACCGGCTCCCCGCTCGCGTTCCTCGCCGGCCTGGCCCTCGCCCTGGTCATCATGGGCGTCTCCTACGGGCCTGCCGGGGCACTGCTGCCGGAGATGTTCCACACCGAATACCGCTACACCGGCGCGGGCATGGCCTACGCCATCGCCGGAGTCATCGGCGGCGGTACCGCACCCATGCTCGCCGCGGAACTGACCTCCCGATACGGCAGCACCGCGGTCGGGTGGATGCTCGCCGGCTTCGGCCTCCTCAGCTTCGCCTGCGCGCTCGCCCTGCCCGAAACTCGGCACCGCGACATGGAAGGGATCGGAACCGGGGACGTCAGCCGGGCGTCCCGTCCGGTTGCCGAAACCGCTTGAGAAGAAGGCACTTCGAGAGTCAATATGATGACCGACACGATCGATTCCTGGATGCAACACCCGACCCGGCGATGGCTCGACATGCCGTTCCTGGACTCCCTGCGACGCTGGTCGAAGGGAACCATCCCCGATGCCGAACCGCCGGTGTCGTGGACGCTCGACCGCATGGATGAAGCCGGCGTCGACCTGGGCCTGCTCGGCGCCTGGCACGGCCCCACGGGACCGCTGATCAGCAACGACGAGGTCGGGGACATCGTCAAACGGCACCCGGACCGCTTCGTCATGGTCGCCTCGGTCAACCTCCACCAGCCGATGGAAGCCGTCCGGGAACTGCGCCGGTCTGTCGAGGAATTCGGCGCCTGCGCACTGCGGATCCTGCCGTGGCTGTGGGACCTGCCGCCGGACGACCGCCGGTACTACCCGCTGTACGCGGCGTGCTGCGACCTCGACATCGCCTTCTGCACCCAGATCGGCCACACCGGCCCGCTGTGCCCCTCCGAACCCGGGCGTCCGATTCCGTATCTCGATCGCGTGGCACTCGAATTCCCCGAACTACGGATCATCGCCGGTCACATCGGCGTGCCGTGGACAGGTGAAGCGATTTCGCTGGCCACGAAGTACCCGAACGTCTACATCGATACCTCCGCGTACAAGACGTCCCGTTATCCGGCGGAGATCGTCGACTACCTTCGCGGGCACGGCCGGCACAAGGTGCTGTTCGGTTCCAACCACCCCGCCTGGCCGGCACCCGACTGCCTCACGGGGTTGGGCACACTCGAACTCGACGAGCCGACCCGCACAGCATTCCTGCGCGACAACGCAATCCGTGCGTTCAAACTCCCTTCCTGACCGACAACGCAACAGCTAGGAAGCACATGTTCACCAACACCTTCACCGGGACCTTCGGGATCGAGCACCCCATCGTGTGCGGCGGCATGACCGCCGTCGGCACCGCGGATCTGATCAGCGCCGTGGCCAACGCCGGGGCACTCGGATTCCTCACCGCCCTCACCCAGCCCACCCCCGAGGCATTGGTCAAGGAGATCGCCCGCTGCCGCGACCTCACCGACAAGCCGTTCGGGGTCAATCTGACGATCCTGCCGACCATCCAGCCGGTGCCCTACGACGAATACCGCGACGCCATCGTCGACAGCGGCATCCGGATTGTCGAAACCGCAGGCGGCAACCCTGGGCCGCACCTCCCCACCTTCAGGGCGGCCGGTGTGAAGGTGATCCACAAGGCGGTCTCGGTGAGGCACGCCCTCAAAGCGCAGCAACTCGGGGTCGACGCCGTCAGCATCGACGGCTTCGAGTGCGCCGGGCACCCCGGCGAGGACGACGTCCCCGGGCTCGTGCTGATCCCCGCCGCGGCCCGGGCACTGTCGATCCCGATCATCGCCAGCGGCGGAATCGCCACCGGCGCCGGACTCGTCGCCGCCCTCGCGCTCGGCGCATCCGCGGTCAACATGGGCACCCGTTTCATGGCAACCACTGAGGCGCCCATCCACCACAACGTCAAACAACAGATCGTCGACAACACCGAACGCGACACCGTCATCGTCTTCCGCGAGTTCCACAACTCCGCCCGCGTTGCCCGCAACTCGGTCTCCGAAGAAATCGCGACCCTCTCCCGCGAACCGGGTGCGACCTTCGACCATATCGCCCATTTGGCCAGCGGCGCCCGCGGCCGCGAGCAGGTGTACGGCAACGGTGACGTCGAAGGCGGCATGTGGTGGGCCGGTCAGGCCCAGGGCCTGATCCACGACATCGGCAGCTGCGAGGAGGTGGTCGGGTCGATCCTCACCGAGGCTCGGCAGATCATCACCCGTACACTGCCCGATCAGATCACCCGCTGACTCGGTGCCGCCGGCAGCAACCGTCGATTCTCTACTTGGGTCCCATGCGGATGGCGCCGTCGAGGCGGATGGTTTCGCCGTTGAGCATGGCGTTGTCGATGATGTGCGCGGCGAGGGCGGCGTATTCGGTGGCCTTGCCGAGCCGGGAGGGGTGCGGCACCTGCTGTCCGAGGGACTTCTGCGCCTCCTCGGGGAGCCCGGCCATCATGGGCGTTTCGAAGATTCCGGGTGCGATGGTGACGACGCGGATGAGGTGGCGGGCCAGTTCGCGGGCGATCGGCAGTGTCATCGCGGCGACGCCGCCCTTGGATGCCGCGTAGGCGGGCTGGCCGATCTGGCCGTCGAACGCGGCGACGGAGGCGGTGTCGATGATGACGCCGCGTTCCCCGTCGACGGGTTCGGTCTGGGCGATCTTCTCCGCGGCGAGGCGCAGGACGTTGAAGGTGCCGACGAGGTTGATGCGGACGACACGTTCGAAGTCCGCGAGGGGAAGGGCGCCGGCCTTGCCGAGAACCTTGCCGGGCGTGGCAATTCCGGCGCAGTTGACCACCACGCGGAGGTCGCCGAGTGACGCGGCGAAGTCGATCGCGGACGTGACGTCACCGGCGGAGGTGACGTCGGCGGCCGTGAAGTAGGCGCCCTTCCCGATCTCCTTGGCAGCCACTTCCCCGTCGGACGACGGGAGGTCCAGCAGCACGACCTGCGCGCCGCGCTCGTGCAGGGCCCGGGCGGTGGCGTTACCGAGTCCGGATGCTCCGCCGGTGACGACAGCGACGGCTCCATCGATCTTCACAAAGTTCTCCTCGAATATGGTTGCGGCAGTGGTGGGTAAACGGGGTTGTCAGGGGACGCGCAGGATCAGGGCGTCGCCCTGTCCGCCGCCGCCGCAGAGGGCGACGGCGCCGGTGCCGCCGCCGCGGCGCTGCAACTCGAGCGCGAGGTGCAGGGTGATCCGGGCGCCGGACATGCCGATCGGATGACCGAGGGCGATCGCACCACCGTTGACGTTGACCCGGTCAGGGTCGACGCCGAGTTCGCGGGTGGAGGCGATCCCGACCGCCGCGAACGCCTCGTTGATCTCGATCAGATCCAGCTCGGCCGGCGCGATACCCGCCGCATCACAGGCTTTCACGATGGCACCGGACGGCTGGAACTGCAGACCCGAATCCGGTCCGGCGACCATGCCGTGCTCGCCGATCTCCGCCAGCCAGGTCAGCCCCTCGGCCTCGGCGCGTTCCCTGCTCATCACCACGACGGCGGCGGCGCCGTCGTTGATCGTCGACGCGTTCCCCGCGGTGACGGTGCCGCCGTCGCGGAACGCGCCGCGCAACCGCGCCAGCGTGTCGGCGGTGGTGTCGGGGCGGATGCCTTCGTCGCGGCGCAGCCAGGTGCTCTCGCCTCTGCGGGCGGGGATCTCGACCGGGACGACCTCGTCGTCGAAGATTCCGTTGTCCCAGGCCTTGGCGGCCAGCTGGTGCGAGCGGGCCGCGAACGCGTCCTGGTCCTCGCGGGCGATGACGTCCCTGTCGTTGCCGGCCTCGGTGAGCAGCCCCATCGGCTGATCGGTGAACGCGTCGTGCAGCCCGTCGAGGGCCATGTGGTCGACGAGGGTGACGTCGCCGTACTTGAAACCGCCGCGTGAACCGGGCAGCAGGTGCGGTGCCTGGCTCATCGACTCCATGCCGCCGGCGACGATCACGTCGAATGCGCCGGACCGGATGAACTGGTCGGCGAGGATGATCGACTCGACCCCCGACAGGCAGACCTTGTTGATGTTCAGCGACGGGGTGCTCATCGGGATGCCGGCCTTCGCGGCGGCCTGACGGGCGGGCATCTGCCCGGCGCCGGCGGTGAGGACCTGCCCCATGATGACGTACTGCACCTGGTCCGGGGCCACACCGGCCTTGCCGAGCGCCGCGTCGATGGCGATGGCACCGAGGTCGGCGCCGGAGAACCCGGCGAGCGAACCCTGCAGACGGCCGATCGGGGTGCGGGCGCCGGCGACGATCACAGAGGTGGGCATGTGAGGAGAAGCCTTTCTGGGGGGTGGGTGCGTCAGTTCGCGGCGAGGGTGCGGCTGATGACCAGGCGCTGAATCTGGTTGGTGCCCTCGAAGATCTGCGTGATCTTCGCTTCCCGCATATACCGCTCGACGCGGAAGTCGCGGGTGTAGCCGTAGCCGCCGAGCACCTGGACGGCGTCGGTGGTGACCTTCATCGCGGCGTCGGTGGCGACGAGCTTGGCGACGGACGCGTTGCGGGAGTACGGCAGGCCGGCGTCGCGGCGGCGGGCCGCGTCGATGTAGGTGGCGCGCGCGGAGTCGACGGCGGCGGCCATGTCGGCGAGCAGGAAGCCGAGCCCTTGGTGGTCGATGATCTTCTTGCCGAACGCGGTCCGCTCCTGGGCGTAGGCGACGGCCTCGTCGAGGGCGGCCTGTGCGAGACCGACGGCGACCGCGGCGATGCCCAGGCGGCCGGAATCGAGTGCGCTGAACGCGATCTGCAGACCCTGACCCTCCGCTCCGATCCGGCGTTCGGCGGGGACGAAGGCGTCGTCGTAATGCGCGGACGTGGTCGGCACGGCGTGCAGGCCCATCTTCTCCTCGGGCTTGCCGAACGTCAGGCCCTCGGTGTCCCTCGGGACCAGGAAGCAGGAGATCCCCTTCGATCCCTCACCGGTGCGAGCGAAGAGATTGTAGAAATCGGCGATGCCGCCGTGGGTGATCCACGCCTTCGCGCCGTTGACGACGTACCCGCCGTCGGTCGCTGTGGCCTTGCAGGTCAGTGCGGCGGCGTCGGATCCGGCCTGCGGCTCGGACAGGCTGTAGGCGCCGATGGTGCTGCCGCCGAGCATCTCCGGGAGCCACTGCTGCTTCTGCTCGTCCGTGCCGAACGCCATCAGCGGGTGGCAGGCAAGGCTGTGGACGCTGACCGCGACCGCGACAGATGCCCAGCGGGCGGCGATCTCCTCGAGCACCTGCAGGTACACCTCGTAGGGCTGTGCGCCGCCGCCCCACTCCTCCGGGTACGGCAGGCTCAGCAGTCCGGCCTCGCCGAGGGTGGCGAACACGCCTTCGGGGTAGGTCTCCGCCTTCTCGTGCTCGTCGACGATCGGCGTCAGGACCTTGTCGGCGACGTCACGCGTGAGCTGGATCAGGTCACGGGCTTCGTCAGTAGGCAGCAAGCGATCGACGGCCACGGTTTCTCCTCGGGAAGGCTACGGAAAACAGTACTGGATTACGCCCCAGGGTACTGATTGCAAAATAGTACTGCAAGGCATCGCCCAGTACTATTTCTGTCATGGAGCAGCCCACCCGACCCGGTTTCGCCACCCGACGGCGCACCCAGCTCTTCGACGCCCTCGTCGACCTGATCCTGGTCGAGGGGTTCGCCCACCTGACGCTCGACGAGATCGCGAACCGGCTGCGCTGTTCGAAGTCGACGCTGTACACCCTCGCCGGCAGCAAAGAGCAGCTCGTCCGGGCCGCTACCGTGCACTTCTTCCGCCGCGCGACCGACGACGTCGAGTCGTACATCGAGCCGATCACCGGGCCGCGCGAGCGGATCACCGCCTACCTGTCGGCCGTGGGCACCGCCCTCTCGGCCGCATCCGACCAGTTCATGGCCGACCTCGACGCCTTCCCGCCGGCACGGGAGGTGTACGAACGGAACACCCAATTCGCGGCCGGTCGAGTTCAGGAGTTGATCACCGAAGGCGTCGCCGGCGGGGACTTCCGCGACGTGCACGCCGCCTTCGCCGCCGACCTCGCCGCCACCATGATGGTCCGCATCCAGCAGCGCGGGGTCCGCGACAGCACCGGACTCGACGACGCGCACGCCTACGCGGAACTCGCCGCCATCCTCACGGGCGGCATCAGCGCCTGAACCGTGTCACCGAGTTCGGGTGCCGAGTAGTTCCGCGGTTCTCCGCAACCGCATCAGCACCTGCAGATCGAGAGCCTTGTCGGGGTTGCGCCAGTCCGGGCCGAGGAGGCGGTCGATCGCGTCGAGACGCTGGTAGAGGGTGTTGACGTGCACGCCGAGACTCGACGCGGTCGCCGAATGGTGGCGGCCGTGCGCCAGATACTCCGACAGGGTTTCCAGCAACGGCACTCCGCGTTTGGCCTGCTCCGTCATCAGCGGGCCCAGTTGGGCCTCGGTCAGTTCGTCGAGGTGCTCGCGCGCCATGTGGCTCAGCAGGATCCGGTAGATGCCCAGACCGCGCGCGGACGAGACCTCCCCAGCGCGTCCCAATGTGTCGAGCACGTCGACGGTCTGCTGGGCTTCGACGTAGGCGCGCGCGAGCGCCTTCGCACCACGCGCGGGCTCCGCGATACCGATCGTCGCGTCGAGCCGTCCGGCGGTGAACACCGCCTGGACGGCGGCGGAATCCTTGGCGGGCACGACCGCCAGCGCGCGGGAACCATGTTCCGCGGCGACGGTTCCCGACGGGAAGGGCAATGCCCCGAGAGCGGTACGGACCGCGTCCTGGCCCGTGGCGATCGCCACGGCGACACAGTACGTCGTGTCGGGGTTGAGCCCGGCCAACCGCAGTTGGCGGCGCTCGTCCTGTGCGGTGGCGGCGGGATGGGTCAAGAGGTCGACGAGAAAGGCATCCCGTGCACGACGCGTCGCCTCCCCCGCCGCACGTTCCTCGGCGAGCGACAGCGCGATCGCGGGTGCCGCGCGTTCGAGCAGGAGGCGAGTGGTCGGCTGCCCGGCTCCCACGGACAGGAGCGCGCCGAGCATCTCGCCGGCAGCCGCGACACGCTGCGCGATCACCTCGCCGCGTTCGGCGTGGTCGTTGCCGCCCGCCCGCAGCTCGCGGACCGCCGCCGACACCTCGTCGGCGTGCGGCATCAGGTCCACGGGCAACTCGGATTCGTCCTGCACGAAATAAGCCGGTTGCCGGGAGAGTTGGGCGACCTCCTGCACCAGACGCTGCACCCCCGCCCCGAGTAGCACCACCTGAGTCAGCGTCCGATCCCACTGCAGAATCTGTTCGAGCTCGGTTGTGCGCTGCGATAATTCGGCGTTCACCGATTCGAGCCGTGCGACGGTGTCTCGCTCACGTTCCAACGAGCGAACGTTCTCGATCGCGATCGCCGCATGGGCTGCCAGCGCCGACAGCAGCGCGATCTCGGATTCGGTGAAGGCCCGCTCCTGACGCTTGCACGCGAACAGGGCACCGATGACGCGGTCGGCGACGCGCAGGGGCACCCCGAGCAGGCCGCGCATGTTCTCCGACCGCGCTGCGCTGTCGGCTCCGGTGATGTGCCGGAACGCCGGTTCGCTCTGGTAGTCGGGCGTCCACTCCGGCGCGGACCTGCGGACGATCAGGCCCACGAGTCCTTCGTCCAGGGACAGTCGGATTCCGACGAGGTTCGGGGTCAGGGCCCCGCTGGTGACCTCGATGACGAATTCCTCGTCGTAGACCGATCCCATGTAGGCGAGATCCACACCGAGCAGTTGCCGCGCCTGATCGACCACTTCCTGCAGCAACACCCGGTCGTAGCGGACCGTCGTCAACCGGACGGCGATGTCGTTGAGCGCCGCCAACTCCCTACTGCGCTGTTGGCGCTGGTCGAGCTGCGCGCGGAGCCGGAGTGCGGCATTGGCTTCGCGTTCGACCGCGGCCCTGTCGGACGCGTCGGATTCCTCGATCAACGTGCGCCGGAGGGCATCGAGTTCGTCGATGGGTGCGTCGTCGAGCAGCAGTTCCATCCAGCCGCGATCGGCAGTACTCACTGGTGCCTCCATCCATGGAGTCCTGGATTTGATAGATGAAATCTACATTGGCCGAGATCCAGATCACAGCTAGATTCGAGACATCACCTTCTCGCCCGCAAAGGACCGGTTTTCGCCATGTTGATCGATGCACTGTTGGCATCCCTCCCCGCGGATCGCGTCGTGCGCGACCCCGACGTCGTCGCGAAGTACCAGCACGACGAAGCCGAGTGGGCGCCGTACGCCGCTCCGCTCGCGGTCGTCAGGCCCCGAACGGCCCTCGAAGTCCAGGCTGTCGTGCGCGCCTGCCTCGACCACGACGCCGCCGTCGTCACACGGGGTGCCGGGACCGGTCTGTCCGGCGGAGCGAACGCGACCGACGGCTGCGTCGTCCTCGCACTCGAGGGCATGAACGCGATCAAGGAAATCGATCCGCTCGAGCGGTACGCCGTCGTCGAGCCCGGCGTGGTGAACGACCATCTCCGCGCCGCGTGCGCCGAACACGGACTCTGGTATCCGCCGGATCCGGCCAGTTCGCCGTGGTCGACGATCGGAGGGAACGTCGCCACCAACGCGGGCGGACTGTGCTGCGTCAAGTACGGCGTCACCCGCGACTACGTGCTCGGCATGCAGATCGTCACCGGCACCGGCGACCTCGTGCGCCTCGGACGCAAGACCGCCAAGGGGGTAGCCGGTTACGATCTGGCGGGTCTCATGGTCGGGTCCGAGGGAACGCTCGGCGTCATCACCGAAATCACCGTCAAGTTGCGACCGCTCCAGGACCCGCAGCGCACGGTGGCCGGCTACTTCGACTCCATCGTCGACGCGGGCCGGGCCGTCAGCGCGGTGGCCGCGGCGGGGCTCACCCCGTCGGCGCTCGAACTGGTGGACAAGCAGTGCCTCATCGCCGTCGACGCCTGGAAGAAGATGGGATTGTCGGTGGAGGCCAACGTCGTTCTGCTCGGCCGCATCGACACCGCGGGAGTCGTCGGCGACCAGGAAGCGGAGAAGATGCTGTCGTGTTTCGACGAAGCCGGAGCCACGTGGTCTGCCGTCTCCACCGACCAGGAGGAAGCGGACGCGTTGTTCGCTGCGCGTCGTCTGGCCTACCCCGCGATGGAACGACTCGGACCGGTCCTCACCGAAGACGTGTGCGTGCCGAAACGGGCTGTCCCCGAGATGCTTGCGCGCATCGAACAGATCGGCATCGCCCACGAGACCACCATCGCCAACATCGCACACGCCGGCGACGGAAACCTGCACCCGCTCCTGATCACACCCCGCGACGACGAGGCGGCCCGCGCCCGCGCGCAGGCCGCGTTCGCGGACATCATCGACGCGGCACTGGAACTCGGCGGCACGGTCACCGGCGAGCACGGTGTCGGTCTACTGAAGATGGACGGCCTCGCCCAGGAACTCGATCCGGTCGTCCTGGGCATGCATCGATCGGTGAAGAACGCCCTCGACCCGCGCGGAATCATGAACCCCGGGAAGATCTTCTCGTAAACCACCCCGAGCACCAACGCCTGTCACGCAAGCTTTTCGGCCGAGCGGGACACGGCGGTCCGACCCATGCCCACTCCTCAGAAAGTCGAGTCACACATGTCGTCTGTACTGCAGAAACCCGAGATCGAGGCGAGGGTGGTCCGGAAGGTCGCACGGCGGCTCATTCCGTTCCTCGGCCTGGCCTACTTCGTCAACTATCTCGACCGGACCAATATCGGGCTGGCGAAGCTGACCATGAGCGAGGAACTCGGACTCACCGAGACCATGTTCGGCCTGGCCTCCGGGCTCTTCTTCATCGGATATCTCCTGTTCGAGGTGCCGAGCAATCTCGCGCTGCACAGGTTCGGGGCGCGCCGGTGGATCGCTCGGATCATGCTCACGTGGGGAATCATCGCGGCGGCCATGGCCTTCGTGCCCAATGCCGGCTCGCTGTATACGCTGCGCATGCTGCTGGGTATCGCCGAGGCGGGATTCTTCCCGGGGGTTCTGCTCTACCTGACGCTGTGGTTTCCCCGCGCCTATCGGGTCCGGCTGATGGGCCTGTTCCTTCTCGCGCTCCCGGTGTCGTCGGCGCTCGGCGCCCCGTTGTCGAGCGCCATCATCCAGTACTGGGACGGGCTGTTCGGACTGTCCGGGTGGCGGGTCATGTTCCTGCTCGAGGGGATCCCGGCCGTCGTGCTCGCGGTGGTCACCTGGTTCTACCTGACGGACCGGCCCTCGCAGGCCACATGGCTGGACGAGGACGAAAAGGTGTGGCTCACTCGTGAACTCGAATCCGAGGCGTGCGAATCCGGCTCTCACATCAGCGGGTCGGTACGCCGGGCGGTGACAGATTCCCGCGTCTGGATGCTCGGGCTCGTCTACTTCGGGATCACCTACGGGCTGTACTCGCTCAGTTTCTTCCTGCCGAGCATCGTCGCCGGTTTCAAGAAGACGTTCGACACCGACTTCTCGCTGTTCACCACCGGGTTGATCGTCGCGGTCCCGTTCGCAGTGGGTGCTGTCGCAATGGTGTTGTGGAGCAGGCACTCCGACCGTACCGGTGAAAGGATCTGGCACGTCGCCATCCCCACCCTGATCGGAGCCGTCTCCATTCCGATCGCCCTGTACATGCAGTCGCCGCTCACGACGATGATCGCGGTGACCGTCAACGCGGTCGGTGTGTTCTGTGCCCTGCCGGTGTTCTGGTACCTGCCCAGCACGTTCCTCACCGGCGCGGGTGCCGCCGCAGGTATCGCGGTCGTCAACTCGGTGGGCAACATGAGCGGCTTCGGGGCCCCGTACGTCACGGGTTGGCTGTTCGACGCCACCGGGAATTCACGCGCAGGCCTGTGGGTCGTCGGGGCGGTCATGCTCGTCGCCGTGGTGCTGGTACTCGTGCTCAGATCGCGGGTAAGTCCTACTCGCAGTACCGAAGACGTCGGCGGGGAGGTCGTCGCCGCACACCACTGATCGGAGAACAGGCGCTGCCGGGCGGTCGACGGCAGCGCCTTCGTCAGTGCTCCTCGGCGATCCGCTCCAGCAGCGGACGGGTTCGGTAGGGGATGGCGTCGCGCATCGCCACGGACACCGTGGTGCGCTCGATCCCCGGCACGGCGAGGATGAGGCCGGCGACCCGATACAGATCGTCGGCATCGACGGCGACCACGCCGATGTGCAGGTCCGCCGCTCCGGAGATGCCGACGACCTCCACGACCTCGGCGATGTCCCGCAGGTGCTCGATGACGTCCTCGAGGCGATGCTGGTCGACCACCGCGGTGACGAACGCCTGCAGGGGGTACCCCAGATCGCGGGGTGACACGCAGCGGTCGACGGGTGCGAGCACTCGTTGCTCTTCCCAGCGAGACATCCTTGCTTGCACGGTATTACGTGCCATCCCCAGCAGGGAGGCCAATTGCACCCCGGTGGCGCGAGGGGCGTCGCACAGGGCGAGCAGCAGGCGGGCGTCGGTCCGATCGAGTCTCGTCATGTAGCGCAGTATGCCAGAGTTCAGAGCTTCATATTTGAGCATTCTGCTTAATCTGCTCGACAGCACTTGCGCATGATGAATCCTGGTGGTTGTGTGAATGCAACATTCTGACCGAAAAGGTCACTCGCGGGCAGCGAGCTCTCCCGGTACATCGCTTTCGGAGGTTTTCGTGTTCGACAATGACGATGTGGTGCAGCTGGTCACCGAAAACGGTGCGCGAGTAAATCATCCGGACTATTCCCGGTACGTCGACGATGTCGACATCACGTCGGTGCGCGCGCTGTACGAAGACCTGGTCGTGGTGCGGCGCATCGACGCGGAGGCGACCGCGCTGCAGCGTCAGGGCGAACTGGGGCTGTGGGCTCCGCTGCTGGGGCAGGAAGCCGCGCAGGTCGGGTCGGCGCGCGCCCTCCGTCCGGACGACTTCGTCTTCGCCAGCTACCGCGAACACGGAGTCGCGTACTGCCGCGACGTCGATCCCACCCACATGCTCAGGTTCTGGCGAGGGTCGACGCACTCGGGCTGGAACCCGTTCGAATACAACATGACGACGCCCGCGATCATCGTCGGCGCGCAGGCACTGCACGCCACCGGGTATGCGATGGGCATGCAGTTCGACGGTTCCGACGGCGCCGCGATCACTTACTTCGGCGACGGCGCCACCAGTCAGGGCGACATCTCCGAGGCCTTCGGGTTCGCCGCGAGCTTCAACGCCCCCGTGGTGTTCTTCTGCCAGAACAACCAGTGGGCGATCTCCGAACCGGTCAGCCTGCAATCGCGGGTGAGTATCGCCGCGCGGGGCCGGGGCTTCGGTGTTCCCAGCGTGCGCGTCGACGGCAACGACGTCCTCGCCGTGATCGCCGTGACCCGGGCCGCGCTCGAACGGGCACGGGAAGGCAGCGGACCCACCCTGATCGAGGCGGTCACCTACCGGATGGGCCCGCACACCACGTCCGACGACCCGTCCCGGTACCGCCCCGCTGCGCTCGACGAGGAATGGAAACGCAAGGACCCCCTCGACCGCATCCGCGCCCTCCTCGAGTCGGCGGGCGCGATCGACGACGACTACCTCGCCGCCGTGCAGCAGCGCTCCGACGACACCGCAGCGGCGTTGCGCCGCGGATGCCTCGAGACCGTCGAACCCGAGCCGATGTCCCTGTTCGACAACGTGTACGCCGAACCCCATCCCCTCGTCGACGAAGAGCGGCGCCAGTTCGCGGCCTACCTCGACAGTTTCGAAGGAATCGACGCATGAGTACAGCCATCTCCGCGGCCGCCCCGACCACGCTTCCGCTCGGCAAGGCCCTGAACGCCGGCCTGCGCCGCGCCCTGGAGAACGACCCGAAGGTCGTGCTCATGGGAGAGGACATCGGCAAACTCGGCGGCGTCTTCCGCATCACCGACGGACTGCAGAAGGACTTCGGTCCCAACCGTGTCATCGACACCCCGCTCGCCGAATCCGGGATCATCGGTACCGCAGTCGGTCTCGCGATGCGCGGATACCGGCCGGTGTGCGAGATCCAGTTCGACGGGTTCATCTACCCCGGCTTCGACCAGATCGTCTCGCAGGTCGCCAAACTGCACTACCGCACGAGCGGAAACGTGAAGATGCCGATCACCATCCGCGTCCCGTACGGCGGCGGCATCGGTGCGATCGAGCATCACTCCGAGTCGCCGGAGGGGTATTTCGCCGCGACCGCGGGTCTTCGCGTCGTCACCTGCAGCACCGCCGCCGACGCGCACATGATGATTCAGCAGGCCATCGCGTCGGACGATCCGGTGCTGTTCTTCGAACCCAAGCGCCGCTACTGGGAGAAGGGGCAGCTCGACCCGGCGGCCGAGACGAGCCCACTGCACAAGGCCCGGGTGGTCGCACCGGGCACCGACGCCACCGTCGTCGCCTACGGGCCGCTCGTGACAACTGCACTGCAGGCCGCGAAAGTCGCTGCGGGCGAGGGCAGGTCGATCGAGGTGATCGATCTGAGGTCCATCTCCCCGCTCGACGTCGACACCGTCGCCGCGTCCGTGCAGCGCACCGGACGTCTGGTGATCACCCACGAGGCGCCCGTGTTCCTCGGGATCGGTGCCGAAATCGCTGCCCGCATCAGCGAGCGCTGCTTCTATCACCTCGAAGCACCGGTGGCCCGCGTCGGCGGCTTCACCGTCCCGTATCCGCCGGCAAAACTCGAGGAGCACTTCCTGCCGGACGTCGACCGCATCCTCGACGGCGTCGACCGCACCTTCACCGCGTAGGAACCAGGAGTTCGCCATGCCCACTGTCAAGACATTCCTGCTGCCCGACCTCGGCGAGGGCCTCACCGACGCCGAACTGCTGACCTGGCTGGTGAAGGTCGGCGACACCGTGACGCTCAACCAGATCATCGCCGAGGTCGAGACGGCGAAGGCGTCCGTGGAGTTGCCCTCGCCCTACGCCGGAACGGTGGTCGCGTTGCACGCCGAGGAGGGGACGACCGTCGACGTCGGCAGCCCGTTCATCGACGTCGCGGTCGCCGGCGAGGACCCGGTGGACGCCCTCGAGCCGACCGCTCCCGCGGCCCCGGCCGAGCGGACCCCGGTCCTGGTCGGCTACGGCGTGGCCGAAGACTCCTCGAGCCGGCGCCGGCAGCGGCGTCCGGCGACGGGAACCCGAGTCGACGTCACCGCGGCGCCGGGCACGTCGCGTCCGCTGGCCTCTCCCCCGGTGCGGTTCGCAGCGAAGCAACACGGTGTCGACCTCACCGAAGTGGACGCAACCGGGGTGCACGGTGAAGTCACCAGGGACGACCTCGAGCGCCACCGCACCGCCGCCCCGGTGACGACGTCCGCGGCGACGGTCCCGCCGGACGCCGACGAGGAACGCATCCCGATCAAGGGCGTCCGCAAGCACACCGCCGCAGCGATGGTCCGCAGCGCATTCACCGCCCCGCACGTCACCGAGTTCGTCACGGCAGACGTCACCCCGACGATCGACCTCCTGGCTCGGCTGCGCGAAACGAAGCACTTCACCGACGTGCGCCTGACACCACTGACGTTGGTGGCCAAGGCATTGCTCGTGGCGCTGCGCACCAACCCGACCCTGAATTCGTTCTGGGACGAGGACACTCAGGAGATCGTCCTCAAACGCTCCGTGAACCTCGGCATCGCGGCCGCCACCCCGCGCGGGCTGATGGTGCCGAACATCAAGAACGCCCACACCCTCGGTCTGCGCGACCTCGCGATCGCCCTGTCGGATCTGACGACCACGGCGAAGGAGGGCAAGACCGGCCCCGCCGATCTCGCCGACGGCACGATCACGATCACCAATGTCGGCGTCTTCGGTGTCGACGCGGGCACGCCCATCCTCAACCCGGGCGAGGCGGCGATCCTGTGCTTCGGGGCGATCCGCAGGCAGCCGTGGGAATACCAGGGCGAGATCGCGTTGCGCTCGGTCACCACACTGAGCCTGTCGTTCGACCATCGACTGGTCGACGGCGAGCAGGGATCGAGATTCCTCGCGGCCATCGGTCAGATCCTGTCGGACCCGTTGACGTTGATCGCACTGAGCTGAGCCCCTGTTCCTTCCAACCTTCCGGCACGTCCGTGACGTGCCCGACCGAGGGAGTTTTCCCATGTCCGACCAACCGGACGTCCTGATTCTCGGCGGTGGATCCGGCGGGTACGCCTGCGCCTTCCGCGCCGCGCAACTGGGCAAGACCGTCACCCTGATCGAAGAGGACAAGGTCGGCGGCACCTGCCTGCACCGAGGGTGCATCCCCACCAAGGCCCTCGTGCACGCCGCCGAGGTCGCCGACACCGTCAATCACGCGTCGGCCCTCGGTATCGGTGCGACGCTGGACGGGATCGACCTCGGTGGTGTCCATGCCTACAAGAACTCGACGGTCGAACGTCTGTACAAGGGCCTGCAGGGGCTGGTCCGCAGCCACAAGATCGAGGTGGTGCACGGCACCGGCCGCTACGGCGGGGGCCGCACCGTCCACGTCGGCGATCGCACGATCACCGGCACGTCGCTGGTGCTCGCGACCGGCTCGCAGGTCCGGAGCCTGCCCGGACTCGAGATCGGTGGCCGCATCCTCACGAGCGACGAAGCGCTGACGTTTCCCGAGCTTCCGAAGCGCGTCGTCGTACTCGGCGGCGGTGTCATCGGGGTCGAGTTCGCCAGTATCTGGGCTTCGTTGGGCGCGGCCGTCACGATCGTCGAAGCGCTGCCCCGGCTCGTCGCCGCCGAGGACGAGTGGTCGTCGAAGCAACTCACCCGGGCCCTCCGCAAACGCGGCATCACGATCACGACCGGCACCCGATTCGCGAAGGCGGTCCAGGACGAGAGCACGGTCAGCGTCACGGTGGAGTCGGGCGACACGATCGAGGCGGACCTGCTGCTCGTCGCGGTCGGCCGCGGACCCCGGACCACCGACATCGGGCTCACCGAGAACGGCGTCGTACTCGACTCCCGCGGTTTCGTCACGGTCGACGACTCTCTGTGCACCTCGCAGCCGGACGTGTACGCGGTCGGCGACATCGTCGCCGGACCGCAACTCGCGCATCGCGGATTCCAGCAGGGCATCTTCGTCGCGGAAACGATCGCCGGCCTGAGCCCGACATCGATCGAGGACAGCGGCATCCCCCGGGTGACGTACGCCAACCCGGAGGTCGCGTCGGTCGGGCTCACCGAAGACCAGGCCCGCGAGCGGCACGGCGACGTCGCCACCGTCGTGTACGACCTCGCCGGCAACGGCAAGAGTCAGATCCTCGGAACCAGCGGCGGCGTCAAACTGGTGCGCGCCGGAGCCACGGAGGGACCGGTCGTCGGGATCCACATGGTCGGCGAGCGCGTGGGCGAACTCATCGGCGAGGCCCAACTGATCGTCAACTGGGGCGCCTACCCCGGCGAAGTCGCCGCCCTCGTGCACGCGCACCCCACCCAGGCCGAAGCGCTCGGCGAGGCACACCTCGCTCTCGCGGGTACACCACTGCACAGTCACAGCTGAGAATGTCTTGACAAACAGGAGGGCTAGAACGTACTAGTTGTACCCAGCGCCGAGTGTGAGGGAGAGCAGGCATGGAAATCGGACTGATCACCGACTCGGTCAGCCATCTACCTTTCGAGACAGCTCTCGACCTCGCGCAGGAACACGGCTTGAACTCGGTCGAGGTCGCAACGGGAAACTGGTCGGAGGCGCCGCACGCCGACCTCGACACACTGGTCTCGTCGGCGGACGCCCGCGCCGAGTTCGCCGAGAAGATCTCCAGCCGGGGCCTGACGCTGAGCGCACTGAACGCCAACGGCAACCAACTGCATCCGGTCTCGGGACAGGCGCACGACGCCGTCATCCGAAAGACCGTCGAACTCGCGAGCGCACTCGACGTCCCGACCGTCGTCCTCATGTCCGGACTGCCGGGCGCGAAAGGTGACACCAACCCCAATTGGATCACCACGGCGTGGCCACCGGAGAACCTCGATGTCCTCGCCTATCAGTGGAACGAGGTCGCGATTGTACTGGAAGGAACTCGCGGCCTTCGCCCGGGACCAGAACGTCAAGCTCGCTGTCGAAGCGTGCGGAGGTCAGCTCGTGCACAACGCTTCGGCGATGCTCCGGCTGATCGACAGCGCAGGCGACGACGTGGTGGGCGCGAACCTGGACCCGTCCCACCTGATGTGGATGGGCGCCGACATCCCCACCGTCATTCGTGCTCTCGGCACGTCGATCTTCCACGTGCACGCGAAGGACATTCGCATCAACTCCTGGACCGCGCAACGCGACGGACTCCTCGACACCGGGCCCCTGACCGATCCGCTGGGGCGGGCCTGGAACTACGTCACTCTCGGTCTCGGCCACCCGGACGGCGCCACGTTCTGGGCGGATTTCGTCTACAACCTTCGCGCGGTCGGATACGACGGCACACTCAACATCGAGCACGAGGACGCACTCGTCAATTCCCTCGAAGGCGTCGGCCGGGCGGCGAACCTCCTGAAGCAGGTCGCCCTCGTCGAGGCCCCCGACTGGACTCCGGCGAAGATCTGACGGTCGCTCAACGCGCCCGTCGCTTGCTGAAGCCGTTCACAATCCTGCAGTCCAAAACGTCTCGAGCTTCTCGGCGGTGATCACGGTGCCGAAATTCTGGGCGACGACGGACACCGAAGCGTCGTGGGCTGTTCGACTGTAGGTGGCGGCGCAGTCTTCGACGAGCGAAACCCAGTATTCGTGAAACAGCGCGCTACGCAGACTCGACTCGACACATACCTCGGTGGCGACGCCGGTAAAGAGCAGGGAGTCGATGCCGAGGGAACGCAGGGTGAGGTCGAGGTTGGTGCCGACGAACGCGCTGAACCGGTTCTTCGTGATCACCACGTCGCCGTCCTGCGGAGCGACGGCATAGTAGTCTGCCCCGGGTGTTCCTGTGCGGCAGGTAATTCCGGTGCGTGCCGCGTCCGGTCCCTCGCCCACGCGACCGAGCCACTGGGGTGTATCGGTGGTTTCGTCGTGCAGGGTACGTACGAAGATCACCCGGACCCCGGCCGTGCGCGCGGACGCGACGAGGTGGTCCAGTCGCGGAGCCATCGCCACCGGGGCGGTCACGTCGAAGCCCTTCTGGGCCAGCGACCCGGCGGGTGAGCAGAAATCGTTCTGCATGTCGATGACGATCAGTGCGCACCGGGCGGGGTCGTAGCGGAACGGGACCGAGCTCATTCGTTAGTGTCCTTCCATGTCAGGGGTTGTGCGGAAACCTTGTTCGGCGTTGAGCCGCTACCAGATGACGACGGCGGCTCCGGTAGCCAGCAGCAGTCCGGCCATCACCGGGACGACGAGATGGCGGACCAGTTCGGCAACCGGTATCCGGCAGAATCCGGCGACCACCACCAGCGACGACCAGATCACGAGAGTTCCCCCGCCCGTCCATGTGGCGCCGTTCTGGGCGATGGCAGCCAAGGTAGCGGTGTCCATTCCGGACTGCGGTGCCAGCGCGGCAGCCAATCCGCCGGTGAGGGGTAAGCCCGCCCACCCCGAACCGTCGAGACCGACCGCCATACCGATGAAGAGCATGCTGAGCGCGACGAAAACGCCGTTGTCGGGGATGTACGGCTGCACCCGTTCGACGGTGTCGAAGAGGAAGGCCGGACCGGTGGTGTCGTCGTCGAGTCCGAGAATGGCGCCAGAGTAGTCGGGAATTCCGATGTACACGAAACCTGCGACGGGAAGGATGATTCCCATTGCCTTGAATGCGTACGACAGACCATCGATGAAGTGGGTGGCGCAGAATTCGAGCGCCTCGGAGCGTCGTGAGGTGACGGTCACGAGGGCCATCAGGATGATTGCCGTGCCTCCCACCAGAGACGCGCCCGCGCCGTCCTCCCAGGGGACGAGGTCGGTGAAACGACCGACCAACATGTAAACCAGGACGGCGACGAACGCGGCGGGCACGCCGATCGCCCACGCACGGGTCAGAGTCGGGCGATCGGTGATTCTCGTTCCGTCGTCCTCGAAGCCGGGCAGTTCCTCGTCGAGCACGTCCGTGGCGGTGGGTGAGACCGCGACATCCGGGCCCGGGGCGAAACCGGCAGCCGGGCCGGCGGGCGTGCCACCGACACCGCCGTGGGGATGCACGGTTCTGCCGATCGGGTCGGTGCCCGGAACCGCGTCCGTACGCATCCTGCGGCGGACGGTCAGGAAGTAGGCGAGCACCGCCGCGGTGATACCGACGATCAATGAGATCACCAGGGCACGATCGGCGATGTCGTCGGCGGGAACGCCCGCGCCGCTCGCGGAAATCGACGGCGCAAGACCGATCACGTAGTCGGAGGCGATCGACATCCCCTGGCCGGAGATCGCAAGAACCACCGCAGCTCCGAGCGGTGGCAGACCCACCTTGATCGCGGCAGGAAGTAGAACCGCACCGATCAGGGCCAGTGCCGGGGTCGGCCAGAAGAACAGCGAGAGAAAATAGGTGAAGACGAACAGCACGATGTACGCGACGCGACCATTGACCATCCACCGACTGACGGGGCGCACCATCACCTCATCGGAACCGATCGCCCGCATCGCCGCGAGCATCGACGTCACCGCGGCGATGACGATGAAGATCTCGAACAGTGCGGTGCCGGACGTGATGGTGGCCCGGAACACCGACATGATGGCATTCGGGACGCTGCCGCTGTACGCAAGTGCCGTGGCAAATGTCGCGAGTACCGCGGGGATCATGACGTTCTTGCGTAGTGCCATGGCCACGATCAGAGAAGCAAGGCCGACTAAGAACACGATCTGCGCAGCGCCCACGTGCGACTCCTTGTATCGAATTTACTTGCGGCGAGTACCTCGGAAGTGTGCGGGTGAGGACGGCCGAGTCGTGACCGTTGTCGGGTCACGACGCGGGGCACCGCAGCCCGGTTGTCGCATGATCCTCGCCTTCCTTTGATGTGTCGTCAACGTCAAAGTGACTATGCGAGAGCCTGTTCGATGTGCAAGGTGCGCAGAAAATGACAACCGCGTTTCGGCTTCGGCGGGTCGTGTGAACGATTACAGTATTCTGCGGCTTCCGTTGGCCACGTGCAGGATGTCGCCTGTCGCAGGCACATCGTCACCCGCCCCGACCGCACCTGTGCAGGCGCACGACGAGCCGCCCGCGGCCGAGGAAGAGGGGGGCGTCCCCGGCCACGAGCGGCGGACGGCCTCCCAGCCGAGGGGGACCGGTCAGGGGGCCTGGCTGCCACTCGGGGCCGTCGAGCCCGGGGCAGCGTGGATGCCGGGTACCCGCCGACGTGCGGGGCTACTCGCTTCGGGCACGAAAAGTTTCGCCCGAGTGACGACGCAGCTCGCGGCAGTCTGACCTGCGAAGATCATCCGTCACCCAGGCGATCCCGCCGGACGCGTACGAGAGTGCGAGGCCTCGGGAAGGATTGGGCGGGTGTTTAGTTGTGCGTAACACCATCTTCCGGGGACGCAACCAGAAAACTCTGCCTGTGTGGGTCGTAAGTCGAGCATCGGACGGGGGCCCGTCGGCGATATCCTGGAGTATCTCCTCGAGAGGCCAGCGGTGGTGCACTTCTTCGACAGTGGTTCGGACCGGAAGAATCGATCCGGTCGATGACCGACGACGATCCCTTCGCGACGCAACGCGGCGCGTCGGGTTCGGTCACGGCCGATCTGGCAGCCGCCGGATTCGAGGACGCACACGAGATCGGCCGCGGCGGTTTCGGCGTCGTCTACCGCTGCACCCAGGCGGCGCTCGACCGCACCGTGGCAATCAAGGTCCTCACCGCAGACCTCGACGAGCAGAACCGGGAACGATTCGTCCGCGAGCAGCGCGCGGCGGGCCGGCTGACCGGGCACCCGAATGTCGTCAATGTCCTCCACGTCGGCGTCACCGACAACGGTCGGCCGTACATCGTCATGCCGTACCACGCCCAGGACTCCCTCGACGCGCGGATCCGCCGCCACGGGCCACTCCCACTGGATGAAGCCCTGCGACTCGGGGTGAAGATGGCCGGTGCCCTCGAGACTGCCCACCGCCTCGGGATCCTTCACCGCGACGTCAAGCCCGGGAACATCCTGCTCAGCGACTACGGTGAGCCTGCACTGTCAGATTTCGGCATCGCCCGTATCGCCGGCGGGTTCGAAACCACCGCCGGCGTCGTGACGGGTTCGCCGGCGTTCACCGCCCCCGAGGTGGTGACCGGCCAACCCCCGAGTGCTGCTGCCGACGTGTACGGCCTCGGTGCCACGTTGTTCGCTGCGATGACCGGTCACGCCGCCTTCGAACGCCGCAGCGGGGAGCAGGTGGTGGCCCAATTCCTGAGAATCGCCGCCGAGCCTGGTCCCGACCCACGGAAGCACGGTGTTCCCGAGGACGTCAGCGCGATCATCGAACGCGCCATGACCGGCACCCCGGAGGGCCGCCCCTCCGCTACGGAACTTGGTCACCAACTTCGAGCATCTCAACGTCTCCATGGTTTCCCCGTCGACGAGATGGCACTGCACACCGAACCGGGAGCCGTGCGACCACAGGAGAACGTGAGGGTGGCGCCGCCTCACCAACTCGTCTCCCATGCACACGACTTCTTTCGCGAAGTGACAAGTTTCGTCGGACGCCGTAATGAAGTAGCCGCCGTCAAGGGGCGTCTGTCGGATTCCCGAATAGTGACCCTCACAGGATTTGGTGGGGTGGGCAAAACCCGGCTGGCATGCCGCGTCGCCTCGGAAGTGCGCAGAACCTACACCGACGGCGTCTGGTTTGTGGATCTCGCCGCGATCTCCACTCCAGAACTCGTCGTCAGCGCGATTACCGAGGCGCTCGACATTCGAGACGGAATGAATGCGGACGGTAGTCACTACCTGTTCGAATTCCTCGGTGAGAGACATGCACTCATCGTCTTGGACAACTGCGAGCACTTGATCGAGGCGTGCGGAAGCGTCGCCGCCGAGATTGTTCGGCGGGCGGACCGCGTGGAGATCCTGGCAACCAGTCGGGAGCCTCTCGGTGTTCTGGGGGAGACCGTGTTCGAGGTACCTCCCCTGTTGGTTCTGGACGAAGCTCAGCTCGCCGAGCGACAAGACGGCAAGAGCTTTCATTCCGAGGCGGTCGATCTTTTCGAGCAACGCGCTGCAGCCGTCGTCCCCGGATACACCCTCGACGATGAGAGCCGCCTGGAGGTTGCCCGCCTGTGCCAGCGGCTGGACGGCATCCCTCTGGCTATCGAACTCGCAGCGGTCCGGATCAGGTCCCTTCCCCTCGACCGCGTCCTGTCGCGCGAGGGCGCCCTTTTCAATCTGTTGACGCGGGGAAACCGTGGCGGACCGGTGCGGCATCAAACGCTGCGTGGCGCCATCGATTGGAGCTTCGATCTCTGCTCGCCGGAAGAACAAGTCCTGTGGGCGCGGCTGTCCGTCTTCGCGGGCGGATTCGATTTCGATGCGGTCGAGAGCGTGTGCACCGATCCGGAAATTGTTCCGGACGCTCTCGAGATAATCTCCGGTCTCGTTGAAAAATCGGTCATTTCCACCGTTCAATCCGGATCCACAGTTCGATACAAACTGTTGGAAAGCATCAAGGACTACGCGGCCGAGAAACTCGCCGAGCAAGGCGACGAGGACACGTGGCGCAGGAATCATCGAGACTATTTCCTGCGTTTGGCCGAACTCAGCGAGAGCCAGTCACTGGGGTCAGGGCAGCTGGTATGGAACCGTCGTCTCCGGCACGAGCGGGCGAATCTGCGGTCGGCGCTGGAGTACTGCCTGTCCACCCCTGGCGAGGCGCGAACAGGTCTCCGGATGGCGGGTGCGCTGTGGTTCTTCTGGAACGCGAGTGGCCTGCTGCGAGACGGGCGGTACTGGCTGTCCCGCGCTTTGGAGGCCGACCAGGATCCGAGCCGCGAGAGGGCGAAAGCGCTCTGGGTGATCGCGTGGAACGCCATGGTTCAGGGCGACAACCCGACCTCCACACAGTATCTGCTGGAATGCAGCGCCGTCGCGGAATCGATCGGTGACCGAACCGCCCAGGCGTTTGCAGTTCAGTTCCGGGGTGCGGCGGAGATGCTCGGAAACGGAAATCTCGACGTCGCACTGGAGTTCCTCACTGCCGGCATGACACTTCACGCAGAGTTGGGGGAGGTCAATTCTCTGACACTGCTGGGCGGCGCTCAGCTCGCTTTAGTGCACTGCCTGTCCGGGAACCTGGAACAATCCCTTGCCTGGGCGGACGACACCATCGCCTCAGGTAAGTCGCTGAAGGAGCACTTCTCGACGTCATGGGCGCTGTGGGCCCGCGGACTTGCCCTGTGGACCCAGCGCAAGTACCCGCAAGCTTCGGACTCGTTGAAGGAATCGCTCGAACTGAAGCAGTCATTGAGTGACTGGTTGGGTGTGAGTACATGCACCGAGATTCTGGCGTGGACCGCGATCGAGGAAGGAAATCCCCTCCGATCCGCCCGACTACTCGGTATCGGGCGCACCCTGTGCGGCGAGATGGGAAGCTCTCCGCTCTTCGGAAACGACACGCTGATCCGCACACGGACTCGTTACGAACAACGCACCCGTCAGCTGCTGGGTGACTCTGCCTTCGAGAAAGCATTCCGGGCCGGTGAACGCCTCGAACACCTCGCGTCGATCGAATTCGCGTTGCAAAAACGCACATCCGAGCCAGCGGCGCCCGCCACTCCTTCAGCGAAGGTGAAACTCACACCTCGCGAGAAAGAAGTAGGAAAGCTGGTGGCCGAGGGACTCACCAACAAGGAGATCGCGCAAAGATTGGTCATCTCGCCTCGTACCGCAGAAGGACACGTAGACCGCATCCTCACGAAGACCGGACACCGATCCCGCGCGCAGCTTGCCGCCTGGATCGCCCGCGAGGAGAGCATCGAGTCCCGAAATCCGTAGTTCGGGCAGTGCCCCGCTGCGTTGGGTGCGGACCCGGGCTGAACTCATCGATGGCGTCGCTGGGTCCACGCGGGTACCTGCGTAGGAAATGCGGGTAGTGAAGCACGTAGTTCTTCGCCGTCCCACTCGCCGCGCAATTGCGAGTCTTATCGGCATGAACAGCACACACCTCCACCAGACCAAGGCACACACCACCAGCACCTCCTGGAAGCGGTTCGCCACCGTCGGAGTCGCCGCCGCCGCACTCGGCATCATCCCCGCCGGCGTCGCGGCCGCAACCACCAGCACACCGGCGCCCATCCCCCTCACCGCCGTCGTTGCCCAGGACATTCCTCGCGACGACGACACCACCATGCAGCAGCGCCGGCACGACCGCCAACGCGACCAAAGGCAGGACCGCCGCGCCGAAATCACCATCGACAACGAGATCCTCGGCGGCTGGAGCAGCAACCCGAGGTAGACGGTCGCACCGTCGAACGCTCCCCTGGAGGCCCGAACCAACGTCATCGCTCCTCTGGTCCCGTCAGAGGCACCAATCCAACGAAAACCATTCTCGACCAACAACCAACACAGCAAGGAAAACCACTATGTCTTTCACAACCGACGTCACCATCCGGCCGTTCACCGTCCACTTCCCCGACACCGAACTCGAGGCGCTGCGTGAGCGCGTCGAGACCACCCGCTGGCCCGAAACGGAAACCGTCGCAGATCATTCGCAGGGCACACCGCTCGCGACGAGCAAGGCACTGGCGCAGTACTGGGCCTCGGAATACGACTGGCGCAAGGTCGAGGCGAAGCTGAATGCTCTGCCGCAGTACATCACCGAGATCGACGGATTGGACATCCATTTCATCCACGTCCGCTCGAAGCACGAGGATGCGTTGCCGCTCATCGTCACACATGGGTGGCCCGGTTCGATCGTCGAGCAACTGAAGATCATCGACCCGCTGACCGATCCCACCGCCCATGGTGGTGACGCATCGGATGCTTTCCATCTGGTGATTCCGTCGATGCCCGGCTACGGCTTCTCGGGCAAGCCCACGACGACCGGCTGGGGCCCCGACCGCATCGCGCGTGCCTGGGTGGAGCTGATGAAGCGCCTCGGGTACAACCGGTACGTGGCACAAGGCGGGGACTGGGGTGCGATCGTGACAGAGGCGATGGCGGTGCAGGCACCGCCGGAACTGCTCGGCATCCACACCAACATGGCCAAGGTGGTTCCACCCGAGATCGACCAGGCGCTCCTCACCGGGCATCCCGTGCCCTCCGGCCTGTCCGACGACGAACAGGCTGCGTGCGACCAGCTGGCATTCTTCTATCAGCACATCGGCTACGCCGTGGAGATGGGGTCGCGCCCGGAGACACTGATCGGATTGGCGGATTCGCCCGTCGGTCTGGCGGCCTTCATGATCGACCACGACCCGGCGAGTTTGGCGCTGATCTCGCGGGTCTTCGCGGGACAGCCCGAGGGCCTGACGCGAGACGACATCCTCGACAACATCACCCTGTTCTGGCTGACGAACACGGCGTTGTCAGCGGCTCGTCTCTACTGGGAGAACAAGGCGCCGTTCTTCGCCGCCGGTAACGTCTCCATCCCGGTTGCCGTGAGCGTCTTTCCCGACGAGCTCTATCAGGCACCGCGGAGTTGGGCAGAGAAGGCCTACCCCAACCTCATCCACTACAACAAGCTGGACAAGGGCGGGCACTTCGCCGCCTGGGAGCAGCCCCAGCATTTGGTAAACGAGGTTCGCGCGGGCTTGCGGTCGCTTCGATAACGACCGAAGTCGGACGTGTGCGGCAGCGCACGAGCTGAGAGCGACCGGGTGGCTCATTCCGAGCCACCCGGTTCGCCTTCGGCTGTGCAGCCGACCCCGTGCGATCTCGAGCGCCGGGCCGGGACGTGCGGCGATATCCTGGGGTACATCGTCGAGAGGTGAGCAGTGTGGCATTCGTCGGCAGTGCCTCGAGCGGGATGAATCGATGTAGTCGATGACTGACGTCGATCCGTTCGCGACGCAACGCGACGTGTCCGGTTCGGTCACGGCGGAGTTGGCGGCGGCCGGATTCGAGGACGCCCAGGAGATCGGCCGCGGCGGTTTCGGGGTCGTGTACCGGTGCACCCAGGCGGCGCTCGACCGCACCGTGGCGGTGAAGGTCCTCACCGCCGACCTCGACGAGCAGAACCGGGCACGGTTCCTGCGAGAACAGCGCGCGGCCGGCCGCCTGACCGGTCACCCCAACATCGTCAATGTTCTCCACGCCGGTGTCACCGAGAACGGGCGTCCCTTCATCGTGATGCCGTACCACGCTCAGGGTTCTCTCGACGCGCGGATCCGCCGCCACGGACCGCTCCCACTCGACGAAGCGCTGCGACTCGGGGTGAAGATGGCCGGCGCCCTGGAGACCGCGCACCGCCTCGGGATCCTCCATCGCGACGTCAAGCCCGGGAACATCCTGATCACCGATTACGGCGAACCTGCGCTGACGGATTTCGGCATCGCTCACATCGCCGGCGGGTTCGAAACCACCGCCGGCGTCGTGACGGGTTCGCCGGCGTTCACCGCCCCCGAGGTGGTGGCCGGTGAGCCACCGAGTCCCGCCGCCGACGTGTACGGCCTCGGCGCCACCTTGTTCGCTGCGATCACCGGCCATGCGGCGTTCGAACGCCGGAGCGGTGAGCAACTGATGGCGCAGTTCCTGAGGATCACGTCCGAGCCGGTTCCGAACCCACGTGAACACGGCATCTCCGACGACGTCAGCGCGGTCATCGAACGTGCGATGTCCGCCGAACCCGTGGCCCGTCCCTCCGCCGTGGACCTTGGTCGTCAACTGCGCGAGTCACAACTTCATCAGGGCTTCCCGGTCGACGAGATGGCCATGTACGCGGAACCGGGTGCGGTGCAGGGCGGAGCGTCAGTCCGGCCTTCGTGGTCACCGTCGGATTCGGGCCGAACGGGTGGACTTCCGCTGGAGCTCACCAGTTTCGTCGACCGCCGCACGGAACTGGCCGAGGCGACGAACTTGTTGTCGACGTCGCGGCTGGTGACGTTGACCGGAATCGGCGGGGTGGGAAAGACCCGGCTTGCTCTGCGTGCTGCCGCCAAGGCACAACGGAACTTCTCCGACGGTGTGACGCTGGTGGAACTGGCTGAACTGCTCGACGATTCGCTGTTGGCGGGCGGGGTGGCCGCGGCACTCGGGCTGCGCGACCAGTCGGCGCGACCCTCGCACGAGGTGCTCGTCGAGTTCCTTGCACCACGTGAAGTGTTGCTGGTGCTGGACAATTGTGAGCAGGTGGTGGCCGCCGCCGCGAAGCTCGCCGAAATTCTGCTTCGTGCGTGCCCTCGGCTGCGAATTCTCGCGACGAGTCGCGAACCGCTCGGGATCGGTGGGGAAACGGCGCTGCTGATCCCCCCGCTGCCCGTCCCGGATCCCGATCACCTGCCGAAGGGACTGCCCCGCAACGATGCGGTCACCCTGTTCGCGGAACGGGGCGCCACCGCAGTCCCGGGATTCGAGCTCACCGACGAGAACAAGGTCACCATCGCCCGAATCTGTCAGCGGCTGGACGGGCTGCCGCTCCCGATCGAGCTGGCTGCGGCCCGGCTTCGCGCGATGACGCCCGACCAGATCCTGCAGCGCCTCACCGACCGCTACCTGCTGCTCACTCGCGGCAGCAGGGACGCGCCGTCGCGGCAGCAGACGTTGCGGATGTGCATCGATTGGAGTTACGACCTGTGCACTCCTGTGGAACAACGGATGTGGGCGCAGCTCTCGGTGTTCGCGGGCAGTTTCGAACTCGAGGCCGCGGAACAGGTCTGCGATGGTGACGGCGCAGACGACCTTCTCGACACGGTGACGTTCCTCGTCGACAAGTCGATCCTGACGAGAGAAGAGTCGAGTAGCACGGTGCGGTTCCGAATGCTCGAGACCGTGCGTGCGTACGGGCGGGAAAAGGCGCAGGAGACTGGCGGCTACACGGAGCTTCGCCGCCGGCACCGTGACTGGTGTGAGCGGCTGGCGGTCGAGGCGGAATCCGAATGGATCAGTTCCCGGCAGCTGGCGTTGATCTCCAGACTGGCTCGCGAACAACCGAATTTCCGTGAGGCGCTGGATTTCTGCGTGTCCGACAGTCCCGAATCCGGACTGCGGATCGCTGCCGCTCTGTACCCGTTCTGGCTGTCCCGGGGTTTGTTCAGCGAGGGGCGGCGGTGGCTCGGTCGCCTCCTGGCTCGACGGCCGGCCGAGCTTACCGGCGATCGCGCCAAGGCGCTCTACGCCGGCAGTGTGCTGGCCGGAGTGCAGGGCGACATTCCGGTGTCGGACGCACTGGCCGAGGAAGCGCAGGCGGTCGCTGCTCGGACGGCCGACCCGCTGGTGCGTGCGCACGCCGAACACGCGGTCGGATACGCGGCACTGTTCGCGGGGCGCCTTCCCGACGCCCGCGTACATCTCGAGAAGGCCGTCCACGGGTTCACGGCACGAAACGACCTCTACGAGGTGGCCGCAGTCGTCGGCCTCGGCATGACGCACGACCTCTTGAACGACACGGAACGCGCCATCGAATGCCATGAGCGAGTCCTCGCGATCACCGAGGCGCAGGGCGAATCGGTCTATCGGTCGTACTCGTTGTGGGCGCTGGCCGTCGCGGTGTGGCGGCTCGGGGAGAGAGAACGGGCGGTGCGGCTCCTCGGGCAGGCGCTCCAGGTCGACCGTCGCGTGAACGACCGACTCAGTGCCAGTGTGTGCCTGCAGGCACTCGCGTGGATCGCCGCAGAGGGACAGGACATGCAGCGAGCGGCCGTATTGATGGGCGCCGCAAACGAGTTCACCCGATCGGTGGGCAGTTCGACGGTGTTGGTGCCCGGCCTGAGCGTGTTTCAAGACGAGTGCGAGCGCCAGACCCGACGGGCGATGAGTGAGCAGGCCTTCGCCGCGGCCCAGAGGAAGGGTGCGGCGCTCGGTTTCGATGCGGCCGTCGCCTACGCTCTGGGCGAGCAGGTTTCGCCCTCGTCGACGTCCGCCGGCCCGTCGCCCACACCGACGAAGCGGGAGCGTGAGGTTGCCGCACTGATCGCCGAGGGGCTGACCAACAAGGAGATCGCCGCACGGCTGGTGATCTCGCCCCGCACCGCACAGGGGCACGTGGAACATCTCCTGACGAAGCTGGGTTTCAATTCACGTGCGCAGATCGCGGTGTGGGTCGTCGAATCCCAGAGCGAGGGTTGATCAGGGCCACCGGCCGCCCGTGAAACGGCGTCCGGAGGCGTCGGCGGTGACAGAATGGCGACGACGGGTGATCCGAGTCGACGGGAGAAGTCGTGGACGGAATGGTCGGCGCTCATCGGCCACGCAGGCGAGCGGCCTGGATTGCGGTGGCCGCGATGCTCCTGACTGTGGCGGCGTGCGGGCAGTCGCGGAGCGATTCCGCCGTCGACGACGCCCCGTTGGGAAAACCCACCGTCGCCGCCACGGTGAGTGTCGGGAAGGGACCACTCCTCGATGTGACGGTGGACCCGTCCACCGGCGCCGCCTACGTCACCAGCAGCCGTGACGACTTGTTGTCGCTGATCGACGCCGACGGCGGCATCAGCGCCATCGAGGTGGGCCGGGCACCGGCTGGGGTGGCGGTGGATCCGTCCACCCACACCGCGTACGTGACGAGTCTGGCCGAGGGCGCGGTGTCGGTGGTCGACATCGAATCCCGGGCTGTCACGGCCACCATCCCCGTCGGTGCCGTGCCCCAGGGCATCGAGGTGGATCCGTCGACCCACACCCTCTACGTCGCCAACGTCGAGGACGGGTCGGTGTCCGTCATCGACACCGAGACCCGCACCGTGTCGGCCACCGTCGCGGTCGGGAACCGACCCGGGGGAATGGGCGTCGATCCGTCGACCCATGCACTGTACGTCGCGACAACGGGGCCGGGCGGGGTCGTGTCGGTGATCGACGCCGAAACCCTCACCGTCACAAATACGGTCGCTGCCGGCCGGAACCCGCACGACGTGGCGGTGGATCCCTCGACCCGGACGGCCTTCGTGCCGAACGCAGACGACGGTACGGTGTCGGTGCTCGACCTCGAAACCCTCACCGTCACCGACACCCTCCAGGTCGGAACGCAACCCTACGGGGCAACTGTCGACCCGTCGACGCATACCGCCTATGTCACCGATATGGATGACAATTCGGTGTCGGTGATCGACACCGAGACCCGCACCGTCACCGACACCGTCCCGGTCGGGAGCGGTCCGCAGGGTGTGGCCGTCGACCCGACCAGCCACACCGCCTACATCGTCAACCTCGCCGACGATACGGTGTCGGTGATCGAGCGGTAGCGGTGTCAGCTGCTCCCACCCGGTCATTTTCGGCCTCCTCAGGCACAGGCAGAACGGCTGGCCGGCTGTGCTCATCTGTGTTGTCCTTCGTTGCTGTCGTCGGGAGAGTGCGGGAGGCGGTCAGGAGCCCCCGCACCTGTCACCTACCGATGCGGGGAGGAGGAAGCCTCGATGCTGCCTGCCGCTGCCTTCCGCCTGTCCTGCCCTGCATTCGGTTGCTCGATCGACTCGGTGCGGAGCCTTTCGTATTCCTCGCGAGGGACCGGAACCGCGTCCGGCAGGCCGAGCTGGTTCAGGTGGACGCGGTGCGTCTCCCGGGTGGACCAGGCGGCGATCGCGGCGATGATCGCCAGTGCGAAGGAAATACTCCCGACGATGAGCGGCACGTTCTCCGAACCGGGCGGAGCGACAGCCGCGAACACAGTCGGGAGGAAGGCAATGATGACGAGGCCGATGTTCTGGGAGACAGCGAATCCCGTGACGCGGGTGCGGGTCGGGAACATCTCCTGGAAGAAGCTGACGAACGTCGCGTTCCACATTTGGTACAGGATGCCCCACATGACAATCGCCAGGATGACCGTCAACGCCACGTTCTTCTGACTGATCGCGAACATGTAGGCGTACGACAGCAGGCCGGAACTGAGCGAGCCGACGATCATCAGTGGTCGCCGCCCGATCCGGTCGGACAGATTACCGAAGAATGGGATGACGATTATTGCGGCGATGTTGGCCAGCACCGGGATCCACAGGTACGTCGTCGTGCTCATTTCGATGCCGTAACCCGGCTGCGTGGCGTATGCCGCACCGAAGACCGCCGTGGTGACACCGATGACGTTCGCGAGGGCCATGCAGACTGCACGCACCATGTTCCATCCGCTCTCGCGGACAACGTGAACGATCGGCGCCTTGGGGACCTCGTGGTGCGCTTCGGCTGTGAGGAACGCCGGTGTCTCGTCGACTCGCCGCCGGATGAGATATCCGGCAAGCACCACGATGCAGCTGAGTAGGAACGGGATTCGCCACCCCCACGAGTTGAACGCCTCAGCGGGTAACGCCATGGACAACGGGAGGAAAATCGCGGCTGCGATGATTTGTCCGGCCTGGGTGCCCTGCAGGGTGAAGCTTGCGTAGTAGCCGCGCCGGCCAAACGGCGCGTGTTCCACGATCATGGCGCTGGCACCACCGAGCTCGCCGGCGACAGCGAAACCTTGAACCAGCCTCAGCATCACCAGCAGGATGGGAGCCAGCACTCCGATCTGGCCGTAGGTGGGCAGTAGCGCAATGGCGAAGGTCGACATCCCCATCATCAGCATTGCGACGACCAGTACGTTCTTTCGACCGTGCTTGTCGCCCCACTGACCGAGAAGGAATGCTCCGAGTGGCCGTGCCACATACCCCACCGCGTAGGTAGCCAATGACGCGATCAGCGCCACGGCGGGACTCGCCGAGGGAAAGAAGATCTTCGGGAAGACCAGCGCTGCGGCTTGCGCATAGATGAAGAAGTCGTAGTACTCCAGCGCACTCCCGACCCAGCCACTCACCGCTGCCTTTTTCGGCGTCTTGCGGACATCCGTCGGGCTGGGTGTATCTGCACCCCCGCGCACCTCGTGTTGCATCTTTCCTCCTAGGTTCTTCAGTACCACGGCGGGTGGCCGTCGCGGCAGGGTTTCTTCAGAGATTTGACGCCGATATTTGGCCGGGGCGTCCGGCGAGTGCTGGGCGACCGCTGGTCGAGATCACAGGCAGCGACCAGATGTCCTGGTCGGACAGGTTCTGATCATGGTGCGGCGCAGCCACTCACAGCCCGGTGGTCGTGCGGCCGGCGCTCGTCACCATGGGAAGCGGACCGCGCATCTTCGAGCTGGCCACTTTGATCAACCTCTCGACGCGCGGCGTTCTCCGAAGTGGAGTCGTTGGTGTTCGGCAAGCGCTTCCCAGAGCACCACACGCCCTGCAGCATTGTCAACGAAAAATGTGGCGGCAGTCACTTGGCTTCGCCGCTGTGATGGGTTCGATATATGCGCTGAACTGGGGGTTTATTGGTTCGCGCCGGCCGGAATTGCATAAATCGCCGATTCACGCGTTCGGCATGCGCTTTCCCAAATCGAATCGGCCCGCTACGGTGGGGTTACGACCAACACAGGATCAACCCTCGTGGAGGATGCCAGGATGCCAGTACCAATTCCGATTCCTGTCGTGCTGGTGGGCGTGCACGGACACGGCCGCTGGCATTTACGGAATATCGACCGACTGATTCGCAGCGGTGCACCGATGCGCCTGGCCGGGATCTGCGACCCCCAGCCCTTGGGAAGCGAGGAACGCGACCTGGCCGGCGAAGTCCGGGTGGAAAGCCGTCTCGACGATCTGCTCGACGCAGTCCGGCCTCAGGTGACGGTCGTCTGCACTCCGATACACACTCATGCCGAGCTGGGCCTCGCGGCCGCGACTGCAGGTTCCCATGTGCTGCTGGAGAAGCCGCCGACGCCCACCCTCGCCGACTTCGAGCGGTTGTCGGCCGGCCTGGCGGTAACCGGGCGTAGCTGTCAGATCGGGTTCCAGAGCCTGGGGTCGCACGCAGTCCCCTACACCCGCGCGCTCATGGCCGACGGCGTGATCGGCGAGGTCCTCGGCATAGGAGCGGCCGGGGCGTGGCAGCGCGACGCCTCGTACTACGCGCGTGCCCCGTGGGCGGGGCGCCGCAGCATCGACGGCGTGCAGATCGTCGACGGCGCGCTCACGAACCCATTCGCTCACGCAACTGCCACCGCCCTGGCGCTCGACGGCGCCACCGGCGAGGAGGGTTTGCGAGAGATACAGGTTGAGCTGTTCCGGGCGAACCCCATCGAAGCCGATGACACCTCCTGCCTGCGCTTGGTGACTCGGCGAGGCACCACGATCACCGTCGCCGTCACTCTGTGTGCCGAACGTGCAGCTGAGCCGTACCTCATCGTGCACGGCACGCGCGGCCGCATCGTGCTCCACTACGAGACCGGCCGCGTCCGACTCGAGCGCGCGGGTCGGGTGACGACCACCGAGCACGCCGCCACCGACCTACTGGAAAACCTGGTTGCCCACGTACGAGATCCCGACGTACCACTGGTCGCGCCGGTCGCCGCCACCCGAGCCTTCATGCAGGTCGTCGAGACCGTGCGACTCGCCCCGGAACCGGCCGAGGTGTCGTCCGAGAACCGCGCGCTCGACCGGTCGGGGCCGCACCCGCGCTACGTCGTGCCCGGAATCGACGCGACGGTCGCGAGGGCAGCGGACGAACTCGCGCTGTTCTCCGAGCTCGACCTGCCCTGGGCCCACCCGACTGCGGCGGTGCTGCGTGACTGACACCCTGGCCACGCTACGGGCCGGCGGCATACCCGTGGCCGACTATGTGAGCGGGTTCGGGCTGGACCCGGACCTCGCACCGCGCCCACACCTCCACCCCGTTCGCACTCTCGGCGGCACGCCGGTGACCGCGACTCGACAGCCGGACCACCGGTGGCACCTCGGTGTGTCGGTCGCGCTGCAGGACGTCGACGGCTGGAACTTCTGGGGCGGGAGGTCGTACCTGCGTGGGCACGGATATACCTGGCGCGACGACCACGGCCGGATCGAGCACGCCGACTTCACCGAACTCGGCGACAGCGGGTTCGCGGAGAGGCTGCGGTGGCTGACCCCCCGCGGCGAGCAGCTGCTCGCCGAGTACCGCCAGATATGTGCCCGCATCGTCGAAACGGGCTGGGAACTCGAAGTCGTCACCGCTCTCACCAACACTGCAGACCGGCCGGTTCGGCTCGGCAGCCCGGCCACCAACGGCCGTGTCGGCGCAGGATACGGCGGTTTGTTCTGGCGGCTCCCGCATCCGGCTGGGGACGTGGGCGTAAGTACTGCCCGAGCAGAAGGCGAGCGCGGCGTGCACGGTTCGGTCGCACCGTGGATCGCCTGGACCGACCACGCCGCGGACTTCACGATCGTGGTGGCGGGTATCGATGACGCCACGCGGGCCGACCCCTGGTTCGTCCGGGTCGAGGACTATCCCGCCGTCGGGATGCAGCTGGCCGCTGTGGACCCGCTGACGCTCCCGGCCGGCGGGACGATTACGCGGGGGTTCCGCGCTCTCGTCGCCGACGGTGTTCTCGACAACAGCGTCGCGAACGAATGGACCGCAGGTGCGTGAGAGGCGCATTGGTCCCAGGACGGATGCGGTAAGCCCTTTCCGAGCGCCTAGGGACCGCCGAGACGGCTGCTCTCGCGCAGAATGACCTCGCCGGGTACCCGTTCGCAGGCATTGTCGCTGGTGGACGCGGGGTGCAGCGCAAGTTTGACGACGAGTTCGCCGATCGCGACCAGTGGTAGCGCCACGGTGGAAAGGCTGGGAACATGGTCGCGCAGTGTCGGGATGTCGTCGAAACCCGCGATACAGACGTCGTGGGGAACACTCAGATCCAATTCGCGCCATGCCGCGATTGCGCCGATCGCCATGACGTCGGTGACCGCGAAGACGCAGATCGGGTCGCCGTTACCCGGCGCTATGCCCAGTGCTGTGGCGAGGATTTTGGCGGCTTCGAAGCCGCCGTCGCGGGTGAAGTCCCCGGCAACTTCGACCGTGGGCGTGATGCCGTGGCGGCCGAGCGCGTCGACGAATCCGTTACGCCGATCACCTGCCGTGCGATTGTTCCCAGGACCCCCGAGAATCGCGAAACGGCGGTGTCCCTGCGCGATCAGAGCCTCGGCCAATTCGAATGAGAATGAATAGTTTTCGATCACCACGGCGGCGCCGAAGGTAACGGGCTGCCCGACCACCGCGATGCGGCCACCGTTCGCGCGGTAACGTTCGAACTCCGCTTCGAGACCCTGGTCGGGTTCGCTGCTCTGCCGTGAACCGGCAAGCACGATGGCATCGGCACGGTGTGCGATGAAGGTGCTGACCGCCTCCCGCTCGATGTCGAAGTCGCGATCCGTGCTCGCCAGCAGTACCTGCTTGTTCGCAGCGCGGGCCGCAGTCTGCACGCCTCGCATGATCGAGGAGAAATAGGGGTCGGCGATGTCGTGCACGATCAGCCCCAGTAGCCCGCTCGACGACCGTGCCAACGCCTGTGCCTGCGCATTCGGCACATAACCCAGTTCGCGTGCGGCGGCCCGAACGCGGTCGGCCACCCCTGCACCCGGCACCCGCGTGGAACCGTTGAGCACACGCGAGGCGGTCGCCTGCGACACCCCCGCCCGGATTGCCACATCCTGCAATCTCACTGCAACCATTCTTCGCACCTCTGTCGTCCTGGCGTTCTGACGCGGGTGGGTTCCGCGAAGAAGCCCGGGCCAATGTCTTGACTGAACTCTACTGACACCCTACCGTGGAAAGCGCATTCCAAGCGGTTCCGCCCCAGACAACGCGGCGGTGACAACCGAGAACGCCATTCCCGTCGACCTGAACCCGCTTGCACGGGCATCTCCCGTCGGCGCCCGAACAGAGAACAGGCAACTCATGACGACACCTTCTGCTCGCCGTACCCTGCGCATCGCCATGAACGGCGTCACCGGCCGGATGGGCTATCGCCAGCATCTGGTGCGGTCCATCCTCCCGCTCCGCGACTCGGGTCTCGTCCTCGAGGACGGCACCCGGGTGGACATCGAACCGATCCTGGTCGGCCGCAACGCCGCCAAGCTGGCCGAACTGGCCGAACTGCACGGCATCGGACAGTGGACCACCGACCTGGCCGCGGTGATTTCGGACCCGACAATCGACATCTATTTCGACGCGCAGGTCACTTCTCGCCGCGCCGAGGCGCTCACGGCCGCGATGAAAGCCGGCAAGCATGTCTTCACCGAGAAGCCCACAGCCGAGACACTGACCGAGGCCATCGAACTCGCCCGGATCGCCGAGAACGCGGGCGTGAATGCCGGTGTGGTGCACGACAAGCTGTACCTCCCCGGGCTGGTAAAGCTGCGCCGCCTGGTCGACGAAGGATTCTTCGGTCGAATCCTCTCCCTGCGAGGAGAATTCGGATACTGGGTGTTCGAAGGCGACGGGCAGCCGGGCCAGCGTCCGAGCTGGAACTACCGTTCCGAGGACGGTGGCGGCATCACGGTGGACATGTTCTGCCACTGGAACTACGTATTGGAAGGCATTCTCGGCAAGGTCGAATCAGTCACTGCGAAGGCAGTGACCCACATCCCCACTCGCTGGGACGAGAACCGCAATGCCTACGACGCGACAGCCGATGACGCGGCCTACGGCATCTTCGAGATGGAAGGTGGCGTGATCGCCCAGATCAACTCGTCCTGGGCGGTCCGGGTCTACCGTGACGAACTGGTCGAGTTCCAGGTCGATGGCACCCATGGATCCGCCGTGGCCGGGCTGAACAAATGCGTCGCCCAGCAGCGGGCACACACACCGAAACCGGTGTGGAACCCGGACCTTCCCGTTACCGAATCGTTCCGTGACCAGTGGCTGGACGTGCCCGCGAACGCCGATCTCGACAACGGCTTCAAACTGCAATGGGAGGAGTTCCTGCGGGACGTCGTCGCCGAACGCCGGCACCGTTTCGGCCTGCTGTCGGCCGCCCGCGGAGTGCAGCTCGCCGAGCTCGGTCTCCGGAGCTCAGCGGAGGGCCGTCGGCTGGAGATCCCGGAGATCACCCTGTGACCGCCGCAGCGACGCGTCTGACGGTTACCCTCCCGCGCGACGGACGCCTCACCGACTACGAACTCGGCGAACCTGGACCGTGGCGGCGACCGGTGGCCCCGCTGACGACCCGGATTGCGTACGCGGCCGCGCACGTCGTTCCCCGCGCTCTCGCAACGAACGTGCCCGGAGCACCGGCCGAACTCGACTGGGAGACCACGCTGGCGTACCGGCACGAGTTGTGGTCCTACGGCCTCGGGGTCGCCGACGCAATGGACACCGCGCAACGGGGTATGGGCCTGGACTGGCCGGCGACCGCCGAACTGATCCGGCGCAGCGGCGCCGAAGCCGCAGCAGTCGGCGGCCGGCTGGCCTGTGGTGCGGGCACCGACCAACTCGAACTGGCCGACATACCCTCCGGCAAGCAAGGCCTCACCGTCATCCTCGACGCCTACCGGGAACAGATCGACGTGGTGCGCAGCGCCGGTGCCCAGGTCATCCTCATGGCGTCGCGGGCCCTCGCGAAGGTGACCACCTCGGCGGACGACTACCTCGCGGTGTACGAGACCCTGTTGTCGGAGGTCGACCAGCCGGTGATCCTCCACTGGCTCGGCACGATGTTCGATCCCGCCTTACAGGGCTACTGGGGCAGCGAGCACATCCCGACCGCGACAGAGGTGTTCAGCGGTCTCATCGAGAGTCACAGTTCCAAGATCGACGGTGTCAAGGTGTCACTGCTCGACGCCGGGCACGAGATCGCCCTACGGCGAACACTCCCGTCCGCCGTGCGTCTCTACACAGGCGACGACTTCAACTATCCCGAACTGATCCTCGGCGACGACCACGGGCATTCCGATGCCTTGCTCGGCGTCTTCGCCGGCATCTACCCGGCCGCCTCGACCGCACTGCAGGAACTCGACGCGGGCAACGCCATTCGCGCGCGGGAGATCCTCGACTCGACGCGCGAGTTGGGCCGGCACATCTTCGCCGCCCCGACCTACTACTACAAGACCGGAATCGCATTCCTGTCCTGGCTCAACGGCAATCAAGCCGGCTTCTCGATGGTGGGCGGCCTCACCACCGGGCGATCGGTCGAACACCTGACCACCCTCTTCGTCCTTGCCGACCAGGCAGGCCTGTTGAGCGACCCCACGATCGCGGCGCACCGAATGCGCCTCTACCTCGAGCTGAACGGAGTCACCTCATGACCTCGACCGCTGTCGAGCATCTCGAAACTCAGTCCGGCAACCCCTATGCAGGACTGTCGCTGAACACGATGACGACCAAATCGTGGACGGTGGTCGAAGCAGTGGACGCCGCGGCCGCGGCCGGACTCGGCGCCGTCGGTCTGTGGCGCGACCGGGTGCAGGAAACCGGTGTCGAGAAAGCAGCAAAAATCGTGCGCGACGCCGGTATCCGCGTCTCGAGCTTGTGCCGCGGCGGGTTTCTCACCGACCTGGGCGACCCCGCAATCGCGCTGGAGTCCAACCGGCAGGCGATCGACGAGGCCGCCGAACTCGGCACCCGTGAGTTGGTCATGGTCGCCGGTGGCATCCCCGACCGGGATCTGGCCGGTGCCCGGCGGCGACTCGAGGACCGGCTCGCCGAACTCGTCCCCTACGCCGCCGAGCGGAACGTGCGAATGGCCCTCGAACCGCTGCACCCGATGTACTGCGCCGACCGCGCGGTGATCTCGACACTCGGCCAAGCCTTGGATTTGGCGGCCCCGCACCCCGCCGACACGGTCGGTGTCGTCGTGGACAGCTTCCACATCTGGTGGGACCCGGAACTGGAACAAGGCATCGCGGCAGCCGGTGAGCAAGGCCGCATCAGCTCCTACCAGGTTTGCGACTGGCTGGTCCCGATGGCCGCGGACCCGCTGCTCTCCCGCGGCATGATGGGTGACGGCGTCATCGACTTCGCTGTGCTCGGCGCCAGCGTGCGCGATGCCGGTTACCGAGGTGACGTCGAAGTCGAAATCTTCAACGAGGATATTTGGGCCACTGACGGGAACCAGGTCATCGAGACGATGAAGGACCGGTACCTCGAACTCGTTCGGCCGGCGCTGCTGAGGTGAGCTGAATGAAGGTCGTCTTCGCGCCGGATTCGTTCAAAGGTTCCCTGGGATCCGTCGAGGTTGCCTACGCACTGGCCGCCGGGTGGCGCTCGGTGCGCGCGGGCGATGAGCTCGTCGTACTCCCACAAGCGGACGGGGGTGAAGGCACACTCGACGTAGTCGCCGCTGCCTCACCCCGATACCAATGGCATGAAACCCAGGATGTGACCGGCCCGGACGGTCGGCGGGTGCATGCGAAGTGGTTGATGGATCCCCATCGCCACGCCTTCGTCGAACTCGCGCGGTCGTCGGGCATCTCCCACATGAGACGGCTGGACGCTCTCCGGGCAACCAGCAGAGGCCTCGGCGAGGTGATCGACGATGTGCTCTGTCACGGGGCTCGGTGCATCACGGTCGCGCTCGGGGGCTCTGCCTCCACCGATGGCGGCGCCGGGGCGCTGCGAGCCCTCGGATTGCGGATGCTCGACGCCGGCGGGACGCCGGTACGTGAGGGTGCGGGGGGTTTGCTCGATATCGCGCACGTCGACACGTCGCGACTGCGCGCACTGCCGCCCGGCGGGATCGAACTCCTCACCGACACCCGCGCCGTGCTGTACGGAAAGCGGGGTGCCGCGTACGTCTTCGGCCCGCAGAAGGGTGCACGTCCCGACGACGTCGAGGCCTTGGATCACGGCCTGCGCCACTGGGAAACGACGCTCGACGAAGCCGGGATGCGAGCCGACCCCTGCCGGCCCGGCGCGGGAGCCGCCGGCGGAGTCGGTTTCGGCCTGGCGACGTGGGGTGCGCGCTGTACGCCGGGTGCCGCGCGAATCTCGGACATCACGGGTCTGACTGATCACCTCGCCGACGCCGACCTTGTCGTCACCGGTGAGGGATGCCTGGATTCGACGTCGCTGACCGGCAAACTCGTCGGCCACATCACGGAAATCTGCGCCACCGCGGGCGTGCGCACACAGCTCGTCGTCGGCCAGGTCGCACCCGGCATGGGCAACCCTGCAGTTTCACTGACGGCGCTCGCCGGATCATCCAACGCTGCGCAACGCGACGCGAAACGCTGGCTTTTTACTGCCGGGGCTGCCGTCGCAGGCGGAGTTCCGACGACGAACACCGAAAGATGTTCGTGATCAGGTGATTTCGCTGATCCGAATCCGATTCTGTCCTAGTGACGTCCGTAGTTCGGCCTGTTCGATGTCCGTGTCCAGCTGCCCACCAAAGGATCTTCATGAAGCCTTCATCGACGTGCCCTTCCCCGGTGCGGACGACACCGCACAGTCGGGAAACGTTCGACCTCGTAAACTTTGCAGCCAAGTGGCATCCCTACGGAGGCGCGAGCGCCGAAGAAATCATGGTCACGTTCGGGCTGACACCCGAGCTGTACGAACTACGGCTGGGACACGCACTCGACTTCTATCGCAGTGAGCAGCTGCACCTTTCGCAGGAACTCCACCGAAACATGCGATCGTTCTGCTGGAAGCGAGTAGAGAGGAGGGAACGCGGCTGCACCCGCACGGCGACTCCGTAGTTTTCCGCCGCGGGCGGGTAGGCGTGTGTCAGTGTGGTGAGAGACCGAAACCCGCGGCCCACCTGGAGACGGTATGAACGTCGGTGTGACACGAAAAGCGATCGGCGTCGTCGTCGCGGTGCTGGTGTCCGGTGGACTGGCCGGATGCGGTGGCGACACGACTGAGACGGCGTCAATCTCGATCTCGGCGATCGGATCGAGCAGCGCCACCGAGGAGCAGGACGTGGTTCTCGCTCAGGAAGCGAGGTGGCTGACGGCCATCACCGCCGGTGACCGCGACACGATCGAGTCGATTCTGAGTCCCGATTTCAAGCACATCACGAGTGAGGGCGAACTCCTCGGTCGTGACGAGGAGATCGCGAGCATCGTTCCCGTGGCCTTCACGATGAATGCCACCGAGCAGACCGTCGACATCGTCGGTGACACCGCCGTGATCCACGGCGTCAACACCCTCACCGAGGCGGGCAATGTGCTGGCCCGGGAACGCTTCACCGATGTGTTCGTCAAGCAGAACGGCACGTGGATGGCACTGTCGGCGCAGGAGACCGCGATCTGACCGTCACCCGGGTGTCAGGGAACGAAGAACGTTCCGAAGCCCGGTGTTCCGATCGCCTGCGGGTCGACGAATGCGAGGACCTGACCCGAGCCCGGACGAATGGTGACGGGTTGAGCGTCCAGCGTCGGGAACGCTGCGGATCCGGACGCACCCGTGCCCAGACTCACCCAGTGGACGACCGCGGAGTGCGGGTTTCCGTCCCCCGGCGTGCGGCGCACGTGCAACACGGCGACGCCGGGTTGTTCGCCGACGGTTGCGGCAAGCCGGGGTGTGGGCAAGTCGACGAGCGGGATGACGGGGTCGACCTGGAACGGAACCGTGCTCGGTGCGGCGGCCGCGGTTCCCGATGCGAGGAAGCCGGAGATCGCGAGGGTCGCAAGGACGGTGGCGCCGACACGTCCGACAGCGTTGAGTGCGGTCATACGGATCGACCCTAGTCACTCGACCGGCGACTCGGCGCCGGTTCCAGTCTCAGGCGGTGGCGGGGACGAGTTCGGCGATCAGGGCTTCGACTCGCGTCTGGATCTCGTCGCGGATCGGACGAACCGCGTCGATGCCCTTGCCTGCCGGATCGTCGAGTGCCCAATCCCGGTAGCTGACCCCGGGGAAGTAGGGGCAGGCGTCGCCGCAGCCCATGGTGATGACCACGTCGGAGGTTTCGACGGTGTCGGGGGTGAGGATCTTCGGGGTTTGGTCGGAGATGTCGATCCCGATCTCGGCCATGGCCTCGACTGCGGCGGAGTTGATGGTTGCTGCCGGGGCGGACCCGGCTGAGCGGACCTCGATCCGATCTCCGGCGAGGTGGGTGAGGAATCCGGCGGCCATCTGGGAGCGGCCGGCGTTGTGGACGCAGACGAACAACACACTGGGCGTCGTCATGGGAGTGAACCTTTCGTGGCGGACGGGGACTGCGCGCGGAAGCGGGAACGGAGCGCGAGCGACACGTAGACGAGTCCGACGAGGACGGGGACCTCGATCAGCGGTCCGACGACACCGGCCAGGGCTTGCCCGGAAGTGGCGCCGTAGGTGGCGATGGCCACGGCGATGGCGAGTTCGAAGTTGTTGCCCGCGGCGGTGAACGCCAGGGTGGTGGTGCGCTCATACCCGAGGCCCATGGTCGCGCCGAGGGCGTAGCCGCCGCCCCACATGATTGCGAAATAGGCGAGAAGCGGGATCGCGATCCGGACGACGTCCCACGGCTGGGAGGTGATCTGCTCACCTTGGAGAGCGAAGAGGATCACGATAGTGAACAGCAGGCCGTACAGCGCCCAGGGCCCGATCTTCGGGATGAACTTGGTTTCGTACCAGGTACGACCCTTGGCTTTTTCGCCGAAGCGGCGGGTGAGGTAGCCGGCGAGCAGGGGGATGCCCAGGAAGATGAGCACCGACTTCGCGATCTGCCACGGCGAGGTGTCGATGGTGGTCTGCTCGAGGCCGAGCCAGCCGGGCAGCACGGACAGGTAGAACCAGCCGAGCACGGCGAACATGATGACCTGGAACACCGAGTTGATCGCGACCAGCACGGCGGCGGCCTCGCGGTCACCGCAGGCGAGGTCGTTCCAGATGATGACCATGGCGATGCAGCGGGCCAGGCCGACGATGATCAGCCCGGTGCGGTACTCCGGCAGATCCGGCAGCAGCAGCCAGGCCAGGGCGAACATCAGCGCCGGACCGAGCACCCAGTTCAGCACTAATGATCCGATGAGCAGTTTGCGGTCGCCGGTGACGGTGTCGAGTCGGTCGTAGCGGACCTTGGCGAGCACCGGGTACATCATGATCAGCAGGCCGAGGGCGATCGGCAACGAGATGCCGTCGATCTCCACCGCGGACAGGGCATCACCCAGGCCGGGAATCATCCGGCCGAGGAGCAGTCCGGCGACCATGGCGACGCCGATCCACACCGGCAGGAACCGGTCGAGGGTGGAGAGTTTGCCGACGACGGCCGGGTGTTCGGTGGTCGAGACCTCGCTCATGCCGGAACCTCCGTGGAGGTGCAGGTCTCGGACGGGACGACCGGTCCACTCTCGGTCAGGAGCACAGCAGACAGCTGCTGCAGTGCCGGCGGGATCACCCAGTAGTACACCCAGGTGCCACGACGCTCACAGTCCAGCAGTCCGGCGGCGCGGAGCACCTTCAGATGATGCGAGATCGTCGGCTGCGACAGGTCGAACGACTCGGAGATGTCGCACACGCAGGCCTCACCACCGGCGTGGCTGGCGATCAGGCTCAGCAGGCGCAGGCGCACCGGATCGCCGAGGGCCTTGAACATCCGGGCCAGATCCCCGGCCCAGTCCTCGGTCAGTGGTTCACGCGCGAGCGGCGAGCAACACGCGCCACCGTCCGACGATTCCTGATTCGACATACGTCGATATTGACAGATGTCGAATCAGGGTGCAACGCGTAGGACGGCCAGGGCGCGGATCAGGCCGAGCGCCGCGTATTACTCGGCACGTCCGGACGGGAAATGCACCGACCCGTCATTCCCGATGCAACCACCCTGGACGGGGCCGCTGCCGAAGAAGACGCCGTTGAGTTGCCCGCTGCCTCCAGGGGGATTCGATCCGACTCCCGCGCCGCCGACGCCGATCGCCCCACACTGGTAACTGTTGTTGTCCATGGGGTGGTCGTTGTGGACGTGAAGCTGCGTGCCGGGGGTGCTCGGGTCCCCATGAAATGCCGGTGCCGCCGCCACGACGCCCGAACCGAGCGCAAAAAAGGCGGCGATCGCGGCCGATGTAATCGCCGTGCGCAATGCGAACGTGTTCATCTGATGTCACCTTTGATTCGATTGTCGCCCGGCTTCTCACCGGTCGATGATTCTCGGGTTACGCATGATTTCGGTGTATCCGTTTTCCCGATGAAACAATTATGGTCCGAGCCGTTGGCGGAAATCACCCCTTCGAGCGGCTTATCGGTGTTTCCACTGCGACGTCCGCGCCCCCTCGCCGCGGCCGAAAAGGCACTGGTTGTGACCCCGTGCGTGCCGCCACACCGAAACCACGTGACCCCGAGGGGTTCACGTGTGAGTTCCGGACGACCGCTAGCGTTGGAGTGCCCGATATCCGTACGTCCGAGGGGACACTGCCACGCATGACCGGTGACGAGATTTCGGAAGGCAACGACGCGCACCCGACCGCGACGCCACAGTTGCGCCGCCGGTTGGGGGTGTTCGACTCGGTGATGATCGGCCTCGGGTCGATGATCGGGGCGGGGATCTTCGCCGCGCTGGGGCCTGCCGCGTCCGCCGCCGGAGGCGCCCTGCTCGTCGGGTTGGCCGTGGCCGCGGTGATCGCGTACTGCAATGCCCACTCCTCGGCCCGGCTCGCGGCGCTGTATCCGCAATCCGGTGGAACCTATGTCTACGGCCGCGAACGCCTGGGACCGTTCTTCGGATATCTGGCGGGCTGGGGATTCGTGGCCGGCAAGACCGCGTCGTGTGCCGCGATGGCCCTGACCGTCGGCGCCTACGCCTGGCCCGGCCGCGCGCATCTCGTCGCGGTCGTCGCCGTCGCCGCCATCACGGCGGTGAACTACCTGGGTGTGCAGAAGTCCGCGCTGGTCACCCGGGTCATCGTGTTCGTGGTGCTCGCCGTCCTCGCTGTGGTCGTCGTCGTGTGCCTGACCGGTTCCGACACCGGCTTCGACGGGCTCGCGATCACCGCGGGTCACGGCGTGGCCGGAGTCCTGCAGGCCGCCGGCCTCCTGTTCTTCGCGTTCGCCGGGTACGCCCGGATCGCCACGCTCGGCGAGGAGGTGAAGGACCCGGCCCGGACCATCGCCCGGGCGATCCCCATCGCTCTGGCGATCACTCTCGTCGTGTACCTGTGCGTCGCGATCGCCGTCTTGAACGCGCTCGGCGCCGACGCACTCGCTGCCGCGACGGATCCACTCGCGCAGGCCGTTGCCGCTGTGGGGTTCGGGGGCCTCGAACCGGTGGTCCGGGTGGCTGCGGTGATCGCGGCGCTCGGCTCACTGCTCGCCCTGATCCTGGGGGTGTCACGGACCACGTTCGCAATGGCACGGGACGGCAACCTGCCACGTCTGCTCGACGCCGTCCACCCCCGGTTCGCGGTGCCCTATCGGGCCGAGTTGGCCGTCGGCGTGGTGGTGGCGCTTCTCGCCGCGACAGCGGATCTGCGCGGTGTCATCGGGTTCTCCTCGTTCGCGGTGCTGGTCTACTACCTGATCGCCAACGCATCGGCCTGGACCCTGTCCGCGAAACCGTGGTCGCGGCTGGTGGCCGTCGTCGGCGCCGTCGGATGTGTCGTTCTCGCCGCGTTCCTCCCCCTGGCTTCGGTGATCTCGGGTGTGATCGTCCTCGGAGTCGGGGCCGTGATCTACGGGATCCGTTCGGCCCGCCGGACCTGACTGTCGCGAATGGCCTGGCACCCCGCACAGCATTTCGACAATCTTCCGACGGCAATTCGCCTCGGGCAGTCGTCTCGCGTGGGAGTCTTCAACGACTATCCCAGCGCTGGGAGAAGGTGAGAATGTTCGTCCTGGTCCGGCATTCCCATGCGGGCGACAAGAAGCAATGGCACGGCCCCGACGTCGAGCGTCCGCTGAGCCCGCTCGGGCACGAGCAGGCCCACGGCCTCGTCGCGGCGCTGAGCGGCATCGAGATCGAGGCACTGCTGTCGAGTCCCACTACCCGTTGTCGCCAGACGCTGCTGCCGCTCGCGCAGGCGCGCGGTCTGCCCATCCACGACGAACCGCTGCTGGCACCGGACGCACCCCCCGACGAACTGTTCGCCGCGCTACACAGACCCGACGCCGACCGGGCGGTTTTCTGCACCCACGGGGAGATCCTCAACGCGCTGGCCGAGTTCGCGCAGTCGCGCGGAATACCGGGCCTCCCTCCCCCAGGGGCGACCGCAAAAGGGGGCGTGTGGTTCGTCGACTGCGGTGCAGGTCCGCCCCCGGCGCTGCGGTACCTCGCGCCGATTCCGACCGGCTGACCTCGACTTCTAGGCCGGCGCGAGCCGGGCGGCGTCCTCCCGGGCCTGCCGCGCATTCTGCAGTTCCAGGCCGTACAACAGGCCGAACGTGAAACCGTTCTCGCCCGGTGTCGTGCCGGCGCGGGCGCCGAGCGTCCGGAGCGTCTCCGCGGCGACGACGCTGTCCTGGTGCTCGCCGAGAACTCGCTGCATCTTCTTGAACTGTGCCGCCTTCTTCTTTGCCGACTTCCTCCCCAGAATCGGTGCGGCCAGTTCGGCGGCGTACCGGGCTCGTTTGGCGGCCTTCCGCGCGCGGTGCAGGGCGGCATCGTCGTCGCCGGCAGCCGCGGTGGCGACGCGCGTGAGCGCCTTGCGTTCGGCTTTCCGCACGCACTTGTCGATGACGCGGGGATCGTCGCCGGCCTCAGCGGTCAGCGGTGGCGTGGTGCGCCACCGCGCCAGCGTAGCCAACAGCGCACGGTAGCGGTCACCGTCGAGGGCTTCCATTACTTCCTTCATACGACGGAGTTGCTCGGCGAGCAGATCGTTCTCGATGCGCGCGGCGACCGGGCCCATCACCAGTTCGGAAGGCAGGGCCGCGAGAGCGTCCGCGAAGCGTGCGCGTTGCACCTGCCGATCCCGCACCTCTCCGAGCAACCCGGCGTACCACGACAGTTCCGCGTCGAGTTCTGCCCGCGCGGTCTGATCGAACAGGCGCCCGAATACCCGCAGCGTGCTGCGGAAACGCCGGATTCCCACGCGGGTGGGATGGACCGGGTCCAGTCCACGACGCAACCACACGTCGCCGGCCACGATCGCCTGGATCTGGGCATCCAGGTAGTCGACGAGCACCGCTTCCACCGTCGTCCGGGTCGTGTCGCCGCCGTCGACCGCGAGGTGCGCGGCGCTGAGCACCCGGCTGAGCTTCGACGGATACCGCGACGGCTGCGCTCCGCGGCGGGTGAGGCGTTTACCGATCTTCCCGAGCAGTTTCTCGTTCCCGGCGTCGCCGAGTTCGACCTCCACCTCCCGCCACTCGCTCAGGACTGCGCGATCGCCGGCGACGGCACCGCGCACGCGGTCGTCGGCCACTTCCGCCAGCAGACGGTCGTCTCGGTCGAGGAGTCGCTGCGTGCGTCGCACGGTTTTCAGCGTCGCCACCGGGTGCACGGGTTTGCCCAGTGCGACACCCGCAATCATGGTCGCCAACTCGTCGGGAACCGCGTCACTCTCCCCCGGATGCATCCGAATCTCGGTGCGGGCTTTGTCGGCGGGGACCTTCAATTGCCATCCCACATCGGCATCCCCGCTCCGGCGGCGGAACGTGATCTTCTGACGGAGCAGATCGCGGTCATCCGTGTCGTAATAGACGCTGTTCAGATTTACCGTGCCCTGCTCGATCCGGCCCCCGGCAGGTATCACGTCCTCGAGATCCGGCAGGACGAATTCGAGCCCCACCTCGTACTTGTCTTCCCGCTCGCGCTGCGTCGACACCATGGACCCAGTCTGCACCCACAACGGCCGTCCCGGTCTCCGGCGCGCGATCGGCACGGAGTGCAGTTAATCTGTCAGCGGTGCAGTTGTCGATCGCACCTCGTCGCCGGAGCCGAGCGTTGCGAAAATCTGTCCGCAACTAGTTCTTTCACGCGGTCCATCGGGTCGCCCGCATTCCCAGTGCCCTGACTGTGCTCGGTCTTCCAGAGGGGGATGACTCCGCATGTGCAAACCGAACAGGCATCACGACCTCGCGCACCCCGCACCGGGACTCGACTGGATAACGAGGGCTCGGTGTCGAGAAGGAGACCCGGATCGGCTTTTCGTCACAGGCGCCGCGCAACGCAAGGCCGCCGCCCTGTGCCGGCACTGTCCGGTGCTGATGGAATGCGGCGCGTACGCACTCGACAATCGAATCGAATTCGGCATCTGGGGTGGGATGACGGAACGTCAGCGCCGTGCACTGCTCGCTGCGCATCCGGGGGTCCGCTGGTCCGAGCGCTTCACGAACCCTCCACCTGTGGGGTGAGGATTGATCGAGCCAACCCGACGAACCGGGAGAATAGCTCTCACTCGGCCAGGTAGAGAGCCACCCGGAAGTATCGGGAATCGCGACGGAAGGTCGGTGTGGTGACGCCGTACCGCTCGATGAACTCGTGTTGTTCGATGAACCGAAGGTCACCGGACATGCCGGGCATCGAGTACTGCCGATTTGGCATGCGCCAGGTGCCTGTGTCGGGTACGTCCCACATCTGTACGTTGTCGGGCAACAGTTTCCAGCCGTGGTCGGTGTGCAGTTCGAGGTTCGCGACGACCTCGATCGTCGCGATCACTCCGCTTACGGACACGGGCTGAGGGGAGAAGCCCGGGTACCTGTCGACGTAGAAGACTCCTCGGCCGGCACCGTTCGGCCGCACCTCGACCTCCTCTGCCAGCGATCGGAGCTCGGCGGGAAGCTGCTGCTCGTCGAGCCACGAGAGGGCGGTGGTCACGGTGTCACCCCGGTGCCAGACGGAGTCTGTGGAAACAGGCTCGTCGTCGACGAAGACCGTGAGCGTCTGGGGTGAGGCATGTTCAGGCGTGCGTCGTGGTCGATCGTCGAGCATCGTCAGACCCCGCGCAGTAGGCGGACCGATGGGCGAAGCCATCGGGCGCGGGGTTACCTTGCAGCAGACGATACGCGCCTGCGGCATCGGTTCGCCCGCCGCTGCCGCACTGAACGCGGCAGCGGCGCCGGCGGAGGGCCGTCCGATCGATGCGAAATCAGTACGGCAAAGACGAGCAGCTGGGGCGGTCGACGACGGCCTGACCCTCGCAGAGCATGGCCTTCTCGTCGTCGTCGAAACGGTCGCGCCGATCGCGGTCGCGGGCATCGCGGTCCGACTGCGAGACCACTGCGACATCGGTCCCCGACGAGGCGGGCATGGCGTGCGCGATTCCGGCGGCGCCGGTGACAGAGAAAGCAACCGCGGCGAACATCAGGCCGGCGCGAATGGCGGTGTGGCGAAACATGCGGAGTCCTTGGTGGTGTGTGGTCGAGTATTCCTTGGCCACAACAACACTGCCTTCCGGTGAAGCGGTTCGACAGCCACCCTAGGGTGCGTGTTGCCCACCCCTGTGCCAACGCCGGGAACGCGTCTGGGCTGGAGTGGTGCCGTCGCCGCGAACGTCGATGACCGAGGCCTGTTCGGTGGGTCCTTCCCGCCGCAAACAAAACCGTTGATACCAGTATCACAGAATTCTATTACCGCCCCGCCAACATGTTGTTTCATGATCTTTGGGAGCGTCCATCGTCATGAATCGGAGCACCCATGAATTCCACAGTCAGCGCACCCGGCTGGCAGAAGTCCGTCTTCGACGTTCTGCGTGAAGGAGATGTCAAGCAGATCGCGTACGTACCGGACGCCGGCCACTCGTACGCGATCCAAGCCGCGATCGCCGACCCCGGCATCGAAGACGTCGTGCTGACCACCGAGGAAGAGGGCGTCGGCGTTGTCAGCGGCGCGTGGCTCGGCGGGCAGCGCGCGGTCCTGCTCATGCAGAGCAGCGGAGTCGGTAACTGTGTCAACATGTTCTCCCTGCTGGAGATGTGCAAGTTTCCGTTCCTGACGCTGGTGACGATGCGTGGTGAGTACGCCGAGTTCAACCCGTGGCAGATCCCCATGGGTTCGACCACGCAGCAGGCCCTCGAAATCATGGGCATCACAGTTTTCCGGGTCGACGACCCCGATCAGGTCGGCGAGGTCGTCTCCGCCGCCTTCGATCAGGCATTTCTCGCTGGTGAGCGCGTCGCCGTGCTCCTGGGCCAGCGGCTCATCGGACGCAAGAAGTGGGAGCGCAAGTGAACGCACACAACTCGACCATCGGAACCCTCGCCGGCGAACGTCTGGACCGGCGCGAGTTCGTCGCGACACTGCTCGACCGAGCGCCGGAGGCACTGGTCGTCACCGGTCTCGGCTCCCCCTCCTATGACGTGTTCGCCGCCGGGGAGCGCGACCGCAACTTCTATTTGTGGGGCGCCATGGGCGCCGCCGTACCCACCGGCTTGGGCCTTGCGCTCGCTCGTCCGGACGAGTCCGTGGTCGTCATCACCGGTGACGGGGAACAGCTCATGGGAATCGGTGCGCTCGGATCGGTCGCGGTCAAGGCCCCGAAGAACCTCACCATCGTCGTCCTCGACAACGGGCACTTCGGCGAAACGGGCATGCAACGCAGCCATTCCAGTCTCGGAGCCGATTTGGCCGGCATCGCGTCGTCGTTCGGCATTGCCCGCACCGAACGGGTCCGCGACATCGCCGACGCCGACCATGTCGCACAGATCGTCACCGCCCGGGAAGGTACGACCTTCGTCCAGGTGTTCATCGAGCAGACCGAACCACCACGCGCCCTTCCGCCCCGGGACGGCACGGCGGTGAAGAACAAGTTCCGCGCCGCACTCGGCCTCGACACGTTCTGATGGCCGACACCGAAGCGAGAGAGAACACTGTGATGCAGAAATACCTTCTCCACATCGACGGTCAGCAGCGCCCGTCCGCCGACGATTCCTACTTCGAGACCGACAATCCCTTCACCGGCCGGCCGTGGGCGCAGATCGCGCGCGGGCAGGCCGAGGACGTCGAGGACGCCGTTCAGGCCGCGCACCGTGCCATGACCACCGGGCCGTGGGCGACCATGAGTCCCAGCGCCCGCGGTCTCCTCCTGCAGCGCGTCGCCGACGCGCTCGAGGACAACGCCGAACTCCTCGCCCGCATCGAGGTCCGCGACAACGGCAAGCTCTACAGCGAAATGTTCGGCCAGTGCCGGTATCTCGCGCAGTGGTACCGGTACTACGGTGGTCTCGCCGACAAGATCGAAGGCCGCGTCGTTCCCGTCGACAAGCCGGGATACTTCACCTACACCCGGCGCGAGCCGATCGGGGTCGTCGGAATCATCACCCCGTGGAACTCGCCGCTGCTCCTGCTCACCTGGAAGCTGGCACCCGCGTTGGCCGCTGGTTGCTCGGTCGTCGTCAAGCCCTCCGAATACACCTCCGCCTCCACCCTCGAATTCGTTCGTATCCTCGAGCAGGCGGGCCTGCCTGCCGGAGTGGTCAACGTGGTCACCGGATTCGGGCCGGACGTGGGCGGCCCGCTCGTCGACCACCCTCTGGTGCGCAAGGTCGGCTTCACCGGCTCGGACGCGACCGGGCGGCACATCGGCGCCGCGGCGGCGCGCGGCCTCAAGCGGGTTTCGCTCGAACTCGGCGGCAAGTCACCGAACATCGTCTTTGCCGACGCCGATCTCGACGCCGCGGTCAACGGCGCGGTGTCCGGAATTTTCGCCGCGACCGGTCAGACCTGCATCGCCGGCAGCCGGCTCCTGGTGCAGCGTTCCGTGCACGACGAGGTCGTCGCCAAGCTGGTCGCGCTGGCCTCGACCGCGCGGATCGGCGATCCGATGTCCCCCGACACCCAGGTGGGGCCGATCACGACTCGGGACCAGCACAAGAAGGTCCTCGAGTACATCGACATCGCCACCGCCGAGGGCGCACAACTCGCGCTCGGTGGCGGCGTGGCCACGGATACCGGAACCGATGGGTGGTTCGTACAGCCGACAGTGTTCACCGGGGTGAGCAATCAATCCCGGTTGGCGCAGGAGGAAGTCTTCGGCCCGGTGCTGGCGGTGATCCCGTTCGACACCGAAGACGAGGCGATCACCATCGCCAACGACTCGAAGTACGGTCTCGGTGCCGGGGTCTGGACCACCGATCTGTCCCGCGCGTTCCGCATGGCGGAGGCGATCGAGTCCGGGACGGTCTGGGTCAACACCTACCGCGCGGTCAGCTTCATGCTGCCGTTCGGCGGGGTGAAGGACTCCGGTATCGGCCGGGAAAACGGTGCCGAGGCAATCGACGAGTACCTCGAAACCAAGAGCGTGTGGATCAACACCGGGGCACCGACCGGAAACCCGTTCGTCCTGCGCTGACCGCGACGCACACGCGCGTCGCCACCTACCGCACCCCCGTTTCAGGCAATGGCCGAAACGAAACTGCCGGCGCCTCGTTGCCGGGTCACATCCGGCTCCGACGCGAACAGCGTGCACGTTTCCGGAGGTCGAGTACGAGGCGGTGGCGTATGGCCCTACCCGATGCCATGCGAGACGCGCGTCTGGCCGGAAGTGAAGGAAAGAAATGACGAACGACACTGTGACGAGACTCGAAACTGTGCCGACGGCGTCGGTCTCCGATGCCCTCGACGCCCTGGGGCACCCTGGTTCCCTCCACGGCATCGGCCCGCTCGCCTCCGGCATCCGAGTGTCGGTGCGTGCGTTCACAGTTCGCTACGAACCGGTAACCGACGAGTCCGGAACGGTGGGCGACTTCCTCGACGACGTCGAACCAGGATCCGTGATCGTCATCGACAACCAGGGCCGCACCGACTGCACGGTGTGGGGAGGCATCATGACGCAGATCGCGGCCGCCCGCGGAATCGGTGGAACCGTGATCAACGGGACCTGCCGGGACACCGCCACTTCCCTCGAACAGAACTATCCGATCTGGAGTACGGCACGGTTCATGCGGACCGGCAAGGACCGCGTCCGGCTTGCCGAGGTGCAGGGCGAGGTGGTGATCGACGGAGTCACCATCCGCCCGGGTGATTACATCACCGCCGACTCCGACGGCGTTGTCGCAGTCGCCGCGAGCATCGTCGACGAGGTGCTCGACGTCGCCGAACGGATCGAGCAGGTCGAGGCCGACATCGTCGCCGCGGCCCGCGACGGAAGAACTCTCCGCGAAGCGCGACAGCGCTTTTCGTACCACACACTGCAGAGGAAGCAGGCATGAGCGACCTGGCCCGCGGTCACGCCACCGCCACCATCTACGAAGCATCCAAGATGAACATCGCACTCGACCCGGCGATCAGGCCCTCGTGGACCGGCGCGCGGGTCGCGGGTCCGGCGTACACGGTGCAGGGTGCGGGCGGTGACAACCTGGCGCTGCACAACGCGGTCGCCGCCGCCCCGGCGGGGCACGTTCTGGTCGCCGATCTCGGCGGCGCCCTTCACGGGCACTGGGGTGAGGTGCTCGCCGTCGCAGCGCAGCAGCGTGGGCTGCTGGGGTTGATCATCGATGGCGGCGTCCGTGACACCGTCGAACTCGCCGGCATCGACTTTCCCGTCTTCTCGCGCGGCATCTCCATCGTCGGCACCCGCAAGGGCTACCAGGGTGGTCTCGGCGTGCCGATCACTGTCGGTGGAATTCGAATCGCAACTGGGGATCTCGTCGTCGGAGATGCGGACGGTGTCGTGGTGATACCGCACGAACACGTCACCGACGTTCTCGAACGCTCGGACGCGCGAGTGGCCGACGAAAAGCGCATCTTCGACGAGTTGTGCGTCGGCAAGACCACGCTCGAGCTGTACAACTTCGCCGCCATCCCCTAGCCGGCACTCGGAGACAATTCGGCGGGAAAGTCTGCGTAACAGATCTGCGATGGGTGCCCAGTACAAAGCGATTGCCGAGCCCACGCCTTCGGAGTGGGAAAGCGCTATGGAGTGTGGCTACATCGGCGACTGAGACTCCGCCGCGAGGCACAGTGGTCCTTGGAATGAGGCGGCCTGTACAACGCGAGAACGCAGCGCCCAGGTTCGACCACTGGCGCAATAGGTGAACACAACGGGGCCTAATGGGTGAACACCCCCTCGGTGTCCTATGGAACTAGGCCGCTTGTATCCAAGGTGTCGAGAATGAAGTGGTGAAAGCCTTCGGCGACCGAGGAGGTGAGGGGTCGATCGGCCCGGATCATGCCGATCGTTCGCCAAGCATCGCGATCGCGGAGTTCCACCAGCACGGTCCCCTCGGGAGGGTCGGCAGCCGCCGATGGAGCAGGAACAACTCCTACGCCCACTCCGGCCGCGATCATGGCGCGCATCGTGCCGACCTCGGTGACCGAGAACGCGATTCGCGGGGCGAAGCCGGCAGCTCGGGCGAGACGGTCGGTGAGTTGGCGCAGCCCGTACTCCGGCGTGAGCGCCACGAAATCGTCTTCGGCGACTTCGGCGAAACTCACCGTCTTGCGGCGGGCCAGCCGGTGACGGACCGGGACGAGCAAGCGAACCGGTTCGGTGGCCACCGGTGTCCACACCAGGTCGTCGACGGGGGGCTCGGGTGCCACGAAACCGAGATCGGACCGGCCCGCCCTCACATCATCGACAACCGAATCGGCCGCAGCGCCGCGTAGTTCGAATCTCACCTTGGGATGTTCGGCGCGGTACCTGCTGATCAGTTCCGGCACGAGCCACTCGCCGAGGCTGTGCAGGAAGCAGAGGGAGACGGTGCCTTCGTTCGGATCCGCAAGGGTGCTGATCCGGTTGTGTGCGGAATCCACCTCGCTCAATGCGCGCAACGCATGTGCGCGGAGAATCTCGCCGTACCGGTTGAGATGGAGCCGATTGTGCCGCCGGTCGAACAAGCGCACCCCGAACCCCGTCTCCAGCCGGGCTATGGCCCGCGACAACGTCGGTTGCGTGACATGCATCTCCGCGGCGACAGCGGTGATGTTCTCCGATTCGGTGAGGGCGACGAACCATCGCAACTCCTGCAAGTTCACTGCCTGAGCTTATACGCGAAGCGTATGAGGACCAGCGGATATCGGCATTTCACAAACCGCCGCAGGGGCGCGACAGTGAAAGGGCACTGACGCGACTGACCCGGCAAGGAGAATGACGTGAGTACCGAGCGTTCGGATTTTGCTTCCCACCCTGTGCATCGGCCATTGGAGGGTGTCGTGGTGGTCTCGCTCGAACAGGCGATCGCGGCACCGTTCGCGACCCGGCAACTCGCCGACCTCGGTGCGCGGGTGATCAAGATCGAACGTCCCGGCGTCGGCGATCTCGCACGCGGATACGACCGGACGGTTCAGGGGATGGCGAGCCATTTCGTGTGGACGAACCGTGGGAAGGAGAGCATCGAGCTCGACGTTCGCTCCGAGGACGGCAACCGGATCCTGCACCAACTCGTCGACCGCGCCGATGTCCTCGTCCAGAACCTGGCACCCGGCGCGGCGGGGCGCCTCGGCATCGGGGCCGAGCGCTTGCGGCAAACCCACCCGCGCCTGATCACGTGCGATATCTCCGGATATGGCCGCGGCGGCCCCTACGAGGCACGCAAGGCCTACGACCTGCTGATTCAGTGCGAAGCCGGACTGGTGTCGATCACCGGAACCGAGGACGAGCCCTCGAAGGTCGGTCTGTCCATCGCGGACATCTGCGCCGGCATGTATGCCTACTCGGGGATCCTCACCGCCTTGCTCGATCGTGGGCGGACCGGACACGGCGCCAACCTCGAGATCTCCATGCTCGAGGCGCTCGGCGAGTGGATGGGGTATGCCGACTACTACGCCCGATACGGCGGATCGGCGCCGGAGCGGACGGGAGCGAGCCACGCGACCATCGCACCGTACGGACCGTTCACTGCGGCGGACGGGGAGGTCGTCAACCTGGGTTTGCAGAACGAACGCGAATGGGAGGTGTTCTGCCGTGTCGTGCTGCAGGCGCCGGAGCTGATCGACGATCCGCGGTTCGTCACCAACGCCGACCGGGTCGCGCACCGCGCCGACCTCGATGGCGTCATCGCCGAGGTCGCCGCAGGCCTGACCGGCGCTGACCTCGTCGACAGGTTGGAAGCGGCGAAGATCGCGTATGCCCGGCAGCGCACGATGGACGAGTTCGCGGCGCACCCGCAGCTCGCGGCACGCTCCCGGTGGGCACAATTCGATTCCCCCGTCGGACGGCTCGAAGGACTACTGCCCCCGGTGACGGTGATGGGCGTCGAACACGAGATGCGCCCCGTACCCGGCCTGGGGGAACACACCGACAGCATCCTGACGTGGCTCGACGAGTACGCAGCGGTCGGGTCCTGACACTCCTCTTCCCTCCGCCGTCGGCCGTGTCGCGCCGTCGGCGACGAACTACCGAAGGAGAATTACCGTGAACAGCAGTGAAATCCAGGTCGAGCAGTCGGCGCCACCGGTCACCGGCTGGCCCGGCCGCTACTTCGAAGACTTCGAAATCGGAGACGTGTACCGGCACCCACTCGGCCGCACGGTGCTGCCGGTCGACAACTCGTGGATGACGCTTCTCACCCAGAACACCGCGCCGATCCACTTCGATGCGCACTACTCGAGTCAGACGACGTGGGGTAAGCCACTCGTGGACTCCACCTTCACACTTGCCCTCGTCACCGGGCAGAGCGTCAGTGACATCTCCCAGCACGTGCACGCCAACCTCGGCTGGGACCGAGTGCGCCTGCCGAATCCGGTATTCGAAGGCGACACCATCTACTCCCAATCGGAGGTCCTCACCAAACGAGAGTCCGCGTCCCACAGGGACATCGGCATCGTCACCGTGCGCACCATCGGGTACAACCAGGACGGCACCATCGTCATCACCTTCGAACGGACCCTCATGGTGTATCGCAAGGGGCGCGGACCGCACACGGCAGGCGTCGACCCCAAGTGGGACGACCGGTCACGCCGCGCAGCCGGCATCGAGTAGTCGATCGAAGTGCCGCCCGCGCCCCCGCTGGCCATGAAATACGGCCTCCGGTCTCGGTAGCCGTCCGCGCTGACGTCGGCGACAACGTGCGGGGCACGGTCGCACAGCTGATGTCGATGAGATTCGTCCTCGGCCGCGCTCCGAGCGACCCGCAGCAGTGCCGTCTAAAGCGAATGTAAGGAAAGCGGCCCATCCCTTCCCTCTCGCTGTGGCGGCGACCACATTGGTGTCAGTGACTATGCATCATCACAGCAGTCGAGGAAGGAACATCATGCGACACACGACTTCGAACCCAGCGTCGTCGACCGGCGAGAGGCGGGTTGTTGCGAACGTGGTTCGCGGCTGCATCGGCAACCTCGTGGAGTGGTACGACTGGTTCGTCTATGCAGCGTTCAGTGTGTTCTTCGCGGCGTCCTTCTTCCCGCAGAGCAGCACGACCGCCCAGCTTCTCTCCACGGCACTGGTTTTCGCGGTCGGATTCCTGATGCGCCCGATCGGTGGGTACATCCTGGGCCGATACGCGGACCGGTACGGGCGTAAGAATGCGCTGACGTTGTCGGTGCTGATGATGGCCGCGGGATCGCTGATCATCGCTGCGACACCGAGTTTCGAGGCGATCGGCATGCTCGCACCGGCGCTGCTGGTGATGGCGCGACTGATCCAGGGGCTCTCCGTGGGAGGCGAATTCGCTTCCAGCGCCACGTATCTGTCCGAGGTTGCGACGCCCGGTCGACGCGGCTTCTACTCGAGCTTCCAGTACGTGTCGATCATTCTGGGTCAGCTCGCTGCGCTCGGCGTCCAGATCATCCTGCTGCAGCTCCTCACCATCGACCAGATGGAGGCCTGGGGTTGGCGTATTCCGTTCGTGATCGGCGCTATCGCCGCCGTCACCGTGATGCTCTTCCGTCGTGGGATGGACGAATCGGACCAGTACAAGGAGGAAGCGGCTCAGATCGCTGCCGAGAAGGCATCCGGTACGACGCCGTCGGCCAAGCGCGGCACCCTCCGCCTGCTGCTGCAGTACCCGAAGCAACTCGCGATGGTGTTCGGCCTCGCGATCGGCGGCACCGTCGCGTTCTACACGTACACCACGTACCTGCAGAAGTACATGATCAACACCTCGGGGATCGCCCCGGAAACGGTGGCGTGGATCAACTTCGCCGCACTGTTCATCTACATGCTTCTGCAGCCCGTGGCCGGACTGATCTCCGACCGCATCGGTCGCCGCAAGGTCATGCTGTTCTTCGGTGTCGGCTCGACCGTGCTGACCGTGCCGATCCTGACCGTTCTCGGCAACACCACCAATGCGTTCGTCGCGTTCGGCCTGATGATGACCGGACTGGTCATCGTGACCGCCTACAGCGCGCTGAGCGCGATCGTCAAGGCGGAGCTGTTCCCGACGAAGGTCCGCGCGCTCGGTGTCGGGTTGCCGCACGCGATCACCGCCGCCCTGTTCAGTGGCACGGCCGAGCCTCTCGCGCTCGCTCTCAAGCAGGCCGGACATGAGTCGGCGTTCTTCTACTACGTCGTCGGTTGCTCGGCACTGACCCTGGTCGCCGCACTGTTCATGTCCAAGGGCAAGGGCGGCACCACCCTCGATCCTGCGACGGAGAATCAGGCCCGCGACGGACGCGAGGAAGACCGCGACAACCGCGAACTCGAGCGTGTCTGATCCCTGCTCGTCCGGCATTGTTCCCCCGGCTCATCGTGGCCGGGGGACAATGCCGGTTATGCGGATTGCGGTGGTCGAGGACGACGACGGCGTCGGCAACGCACTCGTTGCGGGGCTGACCCGGCAGGCGCACCAGCCTGTGCGGATGAAGTTCGGGTCCGAACTGCTGCTGCACCACGGCGAGGTGGACTTCGTCCTGCTCGATCTCGGGTTACCGGACCGCGACGGGCTCGAGGTGCTGCGTCAGCTGCGCCAGGTCAGCGCCGTCCCCGTCATCATCCTGACCGCCCGCGACGACGAACGTTCGGTGGTGCGCGGCCTGCGCGGCGGCGCCGACGACTACCTGGTCAAGCCGGCGCGGATGTTGGAGCTCTTCGCTCGCATCGAAGTGGTGCGCCGGCGAAGTATGGCGGTCGAAGGCGGCGCACCACGAGAAGTGGTCACCGGAGACGTCCGCGTCGACCTCGATTCCCGCACCGTCACCGTGGCGGGCACAGAGGTGGACCTGACGTCGAAGGAGTTCTCCCTTCTCGAGATCCTGCTCGAGAACCCGGGGCTGCGGTCAGCCGTCAGCAACTGATGGATCGGGTCTGGGGTGACGCGTTCGTGGCGGTTTCGCGTTCGCTCGACGTCCACATCGGCACTCTGCGGGCCAAACTGGACCGGCCCGGGCTGATCAGCACCATCCGTGGTTTCGGCTACCGGTGGGTGTGCTGACCTCAGGGTCGAATCGACATGCGCCGACGGTTACTGCTGATTCTCGCGATACTCGGATCCTGTGCGGTCGCGAGTTTCGCCATCCCCCTCGCGCTCGCGACCGCGGACTCGCGGACGCAGTCGTTCACACTCGGCCGCGAGGGAGACATCCAACGGTTCGCCGTGCTCGCCGAGGAGTACGTCAGGACCGGAGACCCCGCCAGGATCGCCGGCGAGGTCGAGGCGTACGACGACGTGTACGGCGAGGGCGTTCTGGTGGTCTCCACGCGTGGTGTGCCCACCCTCGGCGTGGGCCTCGACGGCGACGAACCCGGAATCGACGCCGCGATTCGCAGCGGACTGCGCAACGAGCGCGTGTCCACCGTCGACCGGCTGTTCCCGTGGAGCGACGACGAGGCCCTGTTCGTCAAGCCGGTGGGGTCGGGCGCTCAGGTGAACGGCACCATCGTGCTGCGTGCCTCGACCGCCGAGGCCCGCTCCGACATCCTCCGGCAATGGGCCGTGATCGCGGCCGGCGCCGTGCTGGCACTGGTCGCTTTCGGTGTCCTCGCGGTCGCCTTGAGCCGGTGGGTGCTCGGACCGCTCGCGAATTTGTCCAAGGGAATCGTGCAACTCATCCGCCGGATGCCCGACGCGAGGACGCCGACGAGTTCCGTGCCGCCGCGATCCGTGCTGCCGGCCACGGCCGCAGGCGGGCCGCCCGAGGTGCGTCGGCTCGCGCATTCGTTCGACGTGATGTCTTCGGCGGTGCTGCGGGCAGCGGACGCGCAACAGCGCCTGATCGCCGACACCGCCCACCAACTGCGGAACCCGCTCGCGGCATTGCAGTTTCGCCTCGACCTCCTCGACGACGGGATACCGGACAATGCGCGCGAGGATTATCACAGCGTGACCGAGGAGGCCAAACGCTTGCAGATCATTCTCGACAGCCTTCTCTCGCTCGCCTCGGCCGAGACGCCGCGCTTCGGGGGCGATCGGTCCGAGGCGGCCTGCGACGCACTGTCAGTGGTAGCCGACCGGGTCGACTTCTGGTCGGTGACGGCCCGCGAACGTGGTGCGCGTCTGGTTACCGTCGCGGCCCCCGACGTCGACCGTGTCCCGGTCGCGATCGCCGAGAACGATCTGTCCCAGGTGCTCGATGTGCTGATCGACAACGCCTCCCGGTACGCAGGCCCACACCCCACCATCGAAATCGGCGTGGCCGTGGAACCGTCGCACGATCACACTCCGGTGTGCGTGTGGGTGGCCGACGACGGTCCGGGAGTCCCGGAAGAGTTGCGCGGCAAGCTCACCGAGCGCTTCTTCCGGGCCAGCGACCAGGTCGGAACGGGTCTCGGCCTCTCCATCGTCGAGGTGGTCGCCGCAGCCTACGGCGGGCGTCTCGTCATCGACGAGGCCCCCGCGGGCGGACTGCGCGTACGCTTGTGGCTCGAACCGCACGTGGAGAAGCTGGACGATGATTAACCGGCGACAGTTCATCGGCGGTGTGGCCGCAGCGGTCGCACTGTCCGGGTGCGCCCGTACCCAGCCCTCGGGGACGTATGAGATCGCGTCGGGTGAGCGCGACGGATTCCAGTCCGAGTTCGCCGAGTTGCTTGCGGACGTCCCGCCCCCCTCGGGCGGGGACCTTCGGTTGACGGTGCGCTACACCACCGGTTCCCTGGAGAACCTCTCGCTGCTGGCGTCGGGTGAGGTACTCATCGGGCTGACCCTGGCCGACTCCGCTGTCGAGTCGGCCACCCCGATCGTGGCCATCGGCCGGGTGTACGAGAACTATCTCCAGTGCGCGGTGCCGGCCCGCTCACCCTTCCACACGATGAAAGATCTTCGGGGCCAGACGATCAGCCTCGGAGCCCCGGGTTCCGGAACCGCGCAGACCGGACTGCGGGTCCTCGAGGCGAGCGGACTGACCCTCGACGACGTGACGGTGCGCCCGGTCTCACTCACCACCGTTCTGGATTCCCTGCGCGACGGCACGGTCGCCGCCGCACTGTGGGCCGGTGGCGTGCCCACCCCGGCGGCGATGCCGCGGCCCGGTCACGGTCCGGACGGCGGGATCCGGCTACTCGACCTGTCCGCCGAGTACGTCGAGATGCGCAAGAACTACGGGCCCATGTACGAACCGGTTTCGGTCCCTGCCCGGACATACGGTGACACTGCCGAGACCGCGACGGTGGGGGTTCCCAGCCTGCTCGTCGCCTCGCCGCAGCTGCCCGCCGCCGTGGCAGGTGCCCTCGTCGACCTTCTCATCGATCGAGCCCAGGACCTGATTCCCCCCGATACCGTCGGCGCGCAGTTCCTCGACGCCCGATCACTGATCCAGACAGCCGGCGTCCCTCGCCATCCGGGGGCTGTCGAGGCGTACCGCCGTCACCACGGTTAGAAGGCGGACGGGTACCGCCGGCAACCTCAAGTACGTGTAAACCTGGCCCTCGCCCGATTGACTATGGCGCGTACATAGAGGCAAAATGGCCGTACATTTCGAGGAAGGCTGGCTCCATGGCATCGCAGACCGCCCTACCGCTCGCGGGGATCACCGTCGTGAGCATCGAACAAGCAGTTGCTGCACCCTTCGCGACCCGGCAACTGGCCGACCTCGGTGCCCGCGTCATCAAAGTGGAACGTCCCGACGCCGGCGACTTCGCCCGACGTTACGACGAGACCGTGCACGGCGAATCGAGCTACTTCGTCTGGCTCAACCGCTCCAAGGAGTCGCTGACCCTCGACCTGAAGTCCGAGGAGGGCCGCGGCATCCTCGAAAAGCTCTTGTCCACAGCGGATGTCTTCGTACAGAACCTGGCTCCTGGCGCGGCAGCCCGAATGAACCTCGACGCCCAGTCGCTCCAGCAGCGGTATCCCACGCTGATTCCGTGCGACGTGTCCGGCTACGGCAACACCGGTCCCTGGTCCGATCGCAAAGCCTACGACATGCTCGTCCAGGGCGAATCCGGTCTGATGTCGCTGACCGGCCCCGACGAGTGCCCGTCCAAGGTCGGAGTGTCGATCGCCGACATCGCGGCCGGCATGTACGCCTACAGCGGGATCCTGTCCGCGCTGTACACGCGCGCAACCACCGGCACGGCCCGCGCGGTCGAGGTCGCTCTGTTCGAGGCGCTCGGCGAATGGATGGGATCTCCCGCCTACTACACCGAGTACGGTGGCCGGCAGCCGAGCCGGGTCGGAGCGGAACACGCGACGATCGCCCCGTACGGCCCGTTCCCCACCGCCGACGGCACGGTCCTGCTGTCGATCCAGAACGACCGCGAATGGTCCGCGTTCTGCTCGGAGGTCCTCGGCGACGAGTCGATCTCCACCGACCCGCGTTTCTGCCGTAACTCCGCGCGGGTGACGCACCGTGAGGAATGCAACGCTCTGATCTCCGAGCGGACGCGTCTGCTCAGCACCGACGACGCCCTCGCCCTGCTCGACAAGGTGTCGATCGCCAACGGCAGGCTGGGCACCGTAACGGACTTTCTGTCCCACCCGTCCCTGGCCGGCCGTGACCGTTGGCGTGAGGTGGCTACCCCGGGCGGCCCGGTTCGGGCGTTGCTGCCGCCCGCGAACCTCAGTGGTGTGGAACCTCGATTCGATCCGGTTCCGGCTCTGGGCGCGCACACGGATGCCATCCTGGGGGAGCTCGGCTATACCGACGGCGTGATCTCCGAGCTGCACGCGGCAGACACGGTCTGAGGGCCGGCAGTGCCCCGTGCAGTGGCGTCCGACGGAACGCGTATCGCGTACCAGGTCAGCGGCGGCGGACCGCCGCTGCTGCTGCTCGCCGGTCAGGCCAACAATCACCACTGGTGGGACCGCGTTCGCGCGGACTTCGACACGCACTTCCGCACCATCACGGTGGACTACCGCGGAACCGGAGCAAGCGACAAGCCCGAGACCGAGTACAGCACAGTACTGTTCGCCGCCGATGCGATCTGCGTGCTGGACTCCCTCGGCATCGAGAGGGCGCACGTCTACGGCACCTCCATGGGAGGCCGGGTGGCGCAATGGGTCGCCGCGCGCCACCCGGAGCGTGTCCACACACTGATCCTCGGCTGCACCTCGCCCGGCGGAACGCACGCGGTGGAGCGCAGCCGGGAGGTGCGCGCGAGCCTGGCGCAACCCGATCCCGACCGGTCATGCCGCGCCCTGTTGGAGTTGATGTACACACAGGATTGGATCGGTCGAAATCTCGGTCCCTACAACACCCTCGGTGATCCGGACATGCCCGCGCACGCCAAGCTCGCCCACCTGCGGGCCAGCAACGGCCACGACGCGTGGGATGCGCTGCCGTCGATCAGTGCACCGACCCTCGTCCTGCACGGGACCGACGACCTTCTGTCCCCGGTCGACAACGCTCCCCTGCTCGCCGAGCGGATCCCGAATGCCCGCGTGCGGTTGCTCCCCGGCGCACGGCACGCGTACTTCGAAGAAGATCGCACTGTCGCGGGCGCCGCGGCGATCAGCTTCCTCTTCGCACCGTGAGAATTCGCTCACGAGTGGGGTTGAGGCGCACTAGTCACCGGATCCGGGCATGACGATACCGACCTTCGCGGCACCGTGGCCGTGGTCGCGGGCGGCGGCGAGTGCGGCGGGAGTGTCCTCGAGGTCGAACATCTTCTCGAGGCAGTGGTCGACCTCGATCGTCCCGGTATCGATGGCCTCGACTGCCGCCCGGAACGACAGCAGCCCGGCCTCGGACTGCGTACCGTTGACCCACTCCATGGTCAGGGATTTGCGGAATGAACGCTCCACGGGGAACGGCGCGTTGCCCTTCGATTCGGGGTAACCGAAGAATCCGACAGTCCCGCGAATACGCGCGGCTTCGACCGCGGCGGCACGGGCGAGGTCGTAACCCGCGGCCTCGATCACCAAGTCCGCACCGACGCCGCGGGTCGCGTCGAGTACGACGTCGGAGATCGACTCGACCGGCTCGAGGACGGTCCGTGCCGCGCCGAGCCGTGCAGCGATGGCGAGGCGGTCCTTGTCCAGGTCGGCGACGGTGACCTCGACGCCCCGAGTGATCAAGTGCTGCAGGTAGAACAGACCCGAGGAGCCGGCGCCGATGACCGCCGCGGTCTGGGGCATACGCTCGACCGGGGTGTCGGCGGGCAGAAACTTCTTCATTCCGAAGAGAGTGGTGCCGAGTTGCTGTGCGAGCAGCATGCGCCGTAGGTCGACGCCGTCTTGCAACGCGATCACATGGCTGGCGTCGACGGCCTGGTACTCGGCGAAACAACCACCGCGCTGACCGTGGGGAACGGTCAGCACTGGCCGTCCGACCTCGACATCCGAATTCTCGCTCCGAACAACGATTCCCACTCCCTCGTGACCCGGATATCCAGGTCTTCCGAGAAGCTCGGGGTTGTGGAATCCGTCGAAGACGATATGGACGTCGGAGCCGCAGATCGAGGCGTATCGCATTTCCACGAGCACTTGGTTCGGCTCCGGGACCGGCCGGGAGAAGTCGCGAACTTCGACGACGCCGGGTGTGGTCACGCATGCTGCACGCATTCATGCCTCGCTTGGGTGAGTCGGTGCGGGGAGTCGGAGGACGCGGCGGATAGTCCCTCGGCGCGCCTTCCTGGATGGCGGTCACCGTATCGCACGCAGTCGGCGGCGACAAGAGGAATCACCCTCGGTTTCGGGGACGAGCAGCGAGTCGAACCAGGTGCAGCACAGTCGCTTCGACTCAATCGGGTTGCCATGTCCGCTCGTCATCACTCCATCAGAATTTGGCATTATCGCGCCTGGTCCATCAGGTAGCAGAATCACCTGAGTCACTACAACGAAGTGAGATCCAGATAACTACTTCGAGGCGAAGTAACGCAGGCTACCGAGGGGTGTGGTGCATCCCAGCGGCTCCGAAACCCTCAGCCCCTGAGGCGGGTTCGTGACGGACCGGACCGTCGATCGGTGAAGCCCGCAGCCATTGCAGGATCCATTCCCACCACAAGGAGTCGCCATGACCCCCTCCACACCGCCGCAAGCTCACAGAACCGATGATCGATCAGAGGAGCCGCCTCGCTCGCGCAGTCACTACGTCAAGTCGGTGCTGGTCGGTTCCATCGGCAACATGATCGAATGGTTCGACTGGTTCGTGTATTCGACTTTCGCAATCTATTTTGCCGGACAATTCTTTCCGAGCGACGACCGCACCGCGCAGCTCCTGAACACGGCGGCCATCTTCGCCGTCGGATTCCTGGCGAGGCCTCTCGGCGGCTGGTTGCTCGGGCGTCTGTCGGACCGCAACGGCCGTAAAGCCGGCCTGACGGTGTCCGTCGGAATGATGTCTGCGAGCGCCTTGATGATCGCTCTCGCGCCGAACTACGAGACGGCCGGCAATCTGGGAGCGTGCCTGTTGGTCACCGCGCGCATCCTGCAGGGACTGTCGGTCGGTGGCGAGTATGCCGCGTCGGCAGCGTATCTGACCGAGGTATCCAAGAAGGGCTGGCGGGGTCTGGGGGCGAGTTTCCAATACATCTCCGTCACCCTGGGGCAGCTCGCCGGCCTGCTGGTCCTCATCGTCTTGCAGTTCTCCTTGTCCGACGAACAGCTGACGTCGTGGGGTTGGAGGGTGCCGTTCGCGATGGGTGCCATCGGTGCCGTCGCGGTCTTCTACCTGCGGCGCGGAATGCACGAGACGACGGCCTACTCGGTTGCCGAAACGGTCGATACCGAAGATCGCCGGGGAACACTGGCCGAGGTATGGCGCAACCGGCGCGCCGCCGTCGTCGTCTTCACCCTGACCCTCGGTGGCACCGTCGCCTACTACACCTACACCACCTACCTGACCAGCTACTTCGTGAACAGCGTCGGCCTCGAGAAGTCGCAGGCCTCGACGATCAGCTTCATCGGACTGCTCGTCTTCCTGGTCCTCTTGCCGATCGGTGGATACGTCTCCGACCGCAAAGGCCGGCGGCCCGTCCTCATCTTCTTCGGCATCGGCACCACGATCGGAACGTATCCGATCCTGCAGGGAATGCAGAACAATCCCACGTGGCTCACCTGCCTGGTGCTCACCGTCCTCGGCCTGGTGTTCGTGGTGGGGTACTCGTCGGTCAACGCGGTGGTCAAGGCCGAACTGTTCCCCACCGGGGTACGAACGGTCGGTGTTGCCATCCCGTACAGCATCGCCACCGCCGTGTTCGGGGGCACTGCCCCATACATCGCTCTGGCGTTCCGCGACGCGGGCCGGGAGAGTTGGTTCTTCATCTACGTCTCGATCTGCGCGGCCATCTCACTGATCACCTACGTGTTCATGCGTGAGACCAAGGACGTCAACCTCATCGCCGCGACGGCAGCCCCGGGACCGACCGACCGCGCGCAGCACTCGGCCTCGAAGGGGACACCGATCACCACCGTCCAGGGTTGAGAAATTGGTATTCTCTGTTGTGATCGATGCCGCTCCTGCATATCGCCTGCTGATGGTGCGGGCCGGCGGGTAGCTCGGGAAGGTGGGTCGTCCGGTGGACGTCAAGCAGTTGACTGCACTCGTTGCAGTGGCGGACGCCGGGAGCGTGACCCGCGCAGCCGAACTACTCCACTTGGTTCAGCCGGCGGTGACACGCCAAATTCACACGCTCGAACAGGAACTGGGTGTCCCGCTGTTCGAACGTAGCCGTGCGGGAATGGAATTGACGGAGTCCGGCCGGCTCATGCTCGAGCGCGCCCGGAGGGTGCTGTCCGAACTCGAGCGTGCCCGGGCCGAGATCCGACCGAATCCAGGGGTGCTGCAAGGGATCGTGACGGTCGGACTTCTGTCCTCCACCTCCGAACTGCTCGCCGAACGACTCGTCGCGGCCGTATTGCAGGAGCATCCCGCCGTCCGGCTGCGAATAGTGTCCGGTTACGCCGGACACGTGCGGCAGTGGCTCGATGCCGGTGACATCGACCTCGGCCTGCTCTACAACCTGAAATCCACGTCGTCGCTCAACGTGCGGGCACTGCTCGCCGAAAACCTGTGGGCGGTTGGCCCGCCCGACGGCGGGCTCGACACCGGCCGACCGGTCACCCTCGACGAAGTCGCGAGTCACCCGGTCGTGATGCCCAGTGCGCCCCACGGAATTCGGACATTGGTAGCGGAGGCGTGCGCGAGACTCGACATCGTCCTGAACATTGTCGTCGAGACCAACGAAGTGAGCATCCAGAAGCGGCTCGTGCGAGCTGGTCACGGCTGGACGATCCTGCCGGGCATCGCCGTTGCCGGTGATGTCGCCAGCGGTCTGCTCAGTGCGGCGCCGCTCCATTCCCCGGCGGTCGAGCGCACCGTCGCGCTAGCGTTACCGAGCGCCCCGCGGATCCCGCCTGCCGTCCGCGCGGTGGCTGATCTGCTGGTCCGCCAGATGCGTGACGCCGTCGAGCGCGGTGAGTGGCCGTCCGCCCGTTGGAAGCCGGACGACTAGTCGCGCGCGGATCAGAGACCTCCGCGTGCCACCAGCTGGCCGGCGATGACGTTGCGCTGGATCTCGTTGGTGCCCTCGCCGACGATCATCAGCGGGGCGTCGCGGAAGTACCGCTCGACGTCGTACTCGGTGGAATAGCCGTAACCTCCGTGGATGCGCACCGCGTTGAGGGCGATGTCCATCGCGACCTCGGACGCGTACAGCTTGGCCATTCCGGCCTCCATGTCGCACCGGTCGCCGCTGTCGTACTGCTCGGCGGCATGCCAGGTCAGCTGCCGTGCCGCGGTCAGCTTGGTTGCCATGTCGGCCAGGTAGTTGCCGATCGACTGGTGCTTCCAGATCGGTTTGCCGAAGCTCTCCCGCTGCTGCGCGTAGGCGAGGGAGTCCTCGAGCGCCGCCGTGGCCACACCCAGGGCCCGGCAGGCCACCTGGATGCGGCCGGTCTCGAGGCCCTTCATCATCTGCGCGAACCCCTTGCCCGGGGTGCCGCCGAGGATCGCCGTGGCCGGGGTCCGGTAGTTGTCGAACGACAGCTCACAGGTTTCGACGCCCTTGTAGCCGAGCTTGGGCAGATCCCGGGACACCGTCAGACCGGGACCGTGCTCGACCAGGACGATCGAAATCCCCTTGTGCTGGGGGGTCGCCTTCGGGTCGGTCTTGCACAGCAGCGCGATCAGCCCGGAGCGGCGGGCGTTGGAGATCCACGTCTTCGACCCGGTGATCACCAGATCGTCGCCGTCGGTCTTGGCGTTGGTGGACATCGCCTGCAGATCGGACCCGCCGCCGGGCTCGGTCAGCGCCATGGTGGCCCGGATCTCACCGGTCGCCATCTTCGGCAGGTACTGCCGCTTCTGCTCCTCGGTGCCGTACAGCGACAGCAGCTTCGCGACGACGGTGTGCCCGCCCATCGCCCCCGCCAGGCTCATCCACCCGCGGGCCAGTTCCTGGGTGACCTGCGCATAACAGGGCATCGACACCGGTGATCCGCCGTACTCCTCCGGGACCGCCAGACCGTAGATCCCGATCTGCTTCATCTGCTCGATCCACTTCTCGGGGTACTCGTTGGCGTGCTCGACCTCCTGCACCGACGGCTTGACCTCGCGGTCGACGAACTCGCGGACCGTCTTGACCAGGAAGGTCTCTTCCTCGTTCAGCCTGTAGCTCATTGCACTTCTCCCGAATCGGCGCGAGGGGCCCTAGTGGCCCGGTGATTTGTACGGCCATATTCTCGGTTATGTACGTATTCGTCAAGGGTGGGCGTTGACATCCATGCACATCCGGTGCCACCATTTGGTCCGGATAGTTCCTATCTATGCTGTTCAAGGGCTCAGAGCGCGATCGGAAGGGCCGATGGACCTAATGGCCGTATTTACAGTCCCTTCACAGAGTGAATGGCCGGAAAGTGCCCCATCGATCACCACGACCTCCCGTCGAGCGAATACCGTTTCTCACGAAAGAGGCGAGCAGGATGTCTCAGCGCAGGTTCGAACTCCAGCAGGTCGCACTCTCCGTGTCGGACTGGGATTGGCGGATGCACGCGCGATGCCGGTCCATGGACGCCGAGCTCTTCTTCCCGTACGAGGGCGAAGGGCAGGGCGCACGCATTCGTCGAGAACGAGCCGCAAAGCATGTCTGCGAGCCCTGCCCGGTCCGGACCGAGTGCCGAAATCACGCACTGATCACCGGTGAACAATTCGGCGTCTGGGGCGGCACGACGGAGAAGGACCGCCGGTATCTTCGACCACCACGACTCGGTCGATACCGCTCATGACTGCGGGATGCCCGCGGCGTCCCCGCTCGCCGCGTAACGGCTCAATGCTGGTAAGCGCGCAGCGCGGTTCGTAGTCCCGCGCGCCGTCCTGTGCCTCCGGCGACGGGCGTGGTGGGTGCTGTGCGGAATTTCAGTTCGGACGCGGTCTCGGGAGCATCGTCGGCGGTCGCGGACAGAAACCGGTCCGGGAGTGCCAGCTTGTGGATGGTGCGCAGGGTCAAAAGGTATTGCTTGGCAAGCGAACCGGTGGTGTAGGGCAGATCGTACTTCTCGCACAGTGCGCGGACCCGCATCGCGATTTCCGGGTACCGATTGCTGGGGAGGTCCGGGAACAGGTGGTGCTCGATCTGGTAGCAGAGGTTGCCGCTGAGGAATGCCAGCACGGCGCCGGCTCGGAAGTTGGCGGTACCGAGCATCTGCCGTAGATACCATTCCGCCCGGGTCTCGTTTTCCAGTTCGGCGGGGGTGAACTTCTCGGCGCCGTCCGGGAAGTGACCGCAGAAGATCACGACGTACGCCCACAGGTTTCGCAGCAGGTTGGCCGCGAGGTTCGCCTTCAGCGTCCGTCGCCACCGCCGCCCGCTGAGCGCGGGAAAGAGGACGTAATCCTTGCCGGTCTGCCGGACGATCTTGCCGATCAGTGCTCGGGTGTGGCCGGACTTCTCGGCGGCGGTGCCGGCGCGCTCCTGCTCGGAATACAACCCGTGCAGGGCGATGCCCCATTCGAACGTGGCCGCCAACAACAGGTTCCGCAGCGGTTGCAGAAGGTTGTCCGGTTTCCACGGCTGGTCGCGGGTGATGCGGATGACGCCGAATCCGAGGTCGTCGTCCATCCCGATCACGTTGCTGAACACGTGGTGGCGATAGTTGTGGGAGTACTGCCACTGGGACGACAGGCCCGCCATGTCCCATTCCCACGTGCTGGAGTGGATTTCCGGGTCGTTCATCCAGTCCCACTGGCCGTGGGACACGTTGTGCCCGATCTCCATGTTCTCCACACTTTTGGCCACAGCGAGAGCCGTGGTTCCGAGGACCCACCCGACTCGCGTCCGGCTTGCGTGGATCACCAGCCGCGCAGCGGCATCCAGCCCGCGCTGGAAGGCGATCGTTCGGTGGATGTAGGTGGCGTCTCGCTCGCCGAGTGAATCGGTGATGTCCCGCCTGATGGCGTCGAGTTCGACGCTGAGCGCCTCGACGTCCTCTGCGGTGAGGCGCGCGTATTCCTTGATGTCGGATATCGCCATGGTCGACTCCAGTTTCCGGAACCACCCCGGATCGGCTGTGCGTCAGTAGTAATGGCGTCTGCCCGCGACCGCGTGCCCGGCCATGCCCATGACCTCGAGGACCACTCCGATGATGATGAGCGCTATCCCGATGTACAGGAGCACTGGGACGCTGAGGACCAAGCCGACGATGGCGAGGATGATTCCGAGAATGATCATGATAATGGCCTGATTTCGGGACGGGGTTGAGTGCCGGGCGGGTGTGCAGTGCGGGTCAGTGTTTGAAAATGTTCTTGATCTTCTGCCCTGCCTGCTTGACCTGGTCGCCGGCTTGCTTCATCTTGCCCTTGGCTTCCTGTGAGCGTCCCTCGGCCTCCATGCGCTCGTTTCCGAGCGCCTTCCCGACGGTCTTCTTGGCGGCGCCTTCAGCGGTTTCAGCCTTGTGTCGAAGCTTCTTTCCGATGCTCATAACCAAGTCAACGCCGGATGCGACCTCATGTCAACACTGTAGATCTACGGTTTAGGCCTACAGTTGGAAATGAGGGAAGGTGTCGTGATGGCGAAGGTGCCCGAGCGTCGTTCGATCCACTCCGACGGTGGCCCGATCACCCGTGAGCGGATTCTCGAGTGCGCGCTCGAGATCATCGACCGAGACGGAATCGACGGGCTGTCCATGCGCCGCCTCGGTAAGGCACTCGGCCGCGACCCGATGACCCTGTACCGCCACGCCCCGAACAAGGCCGCGCTGCTCGACGGGGTCGCCGAGCTCGTCCTCGAAGAACTCGAGGTCGACACCGACGACGGCGACTGGGCCACCCAGCTACGGCAGGTCGCGCGGGGGTTCCGCCGGTTGGCCGTCGCCCATCCCCAGGTGGTACCGCTACTGGTCACCCGGCCGCTGTCGACGCCGCTCGGGCTCAGGCCGCTCGGCACCCTGCGTCCCCTCGAGAACATCCTGGCCCTGCTCACCAAGGCGGGTTTCACCGATGCCGATGCCTTGCACGTCTATCGGGCGTTGTTCGGCTTCCTCTACGGCCACGTCCTCAACGAGTTGCAGGAACTCGTCGAGCGTCCCGACGAGTCCGACGACCTTCTGCGCCTCGGCCTTCACCGCCTGCCGATCGGCGAGTTTCCCTTACTCCGGGGTCTGGCACCGGTCCTGGCGTCCTACGACGGCGCCGCCGAACTCGAACGCGGAGTCGACATCCTCCTCGCGGGCCTGACCGCGACGCTGACGCAGCCCGACCCTTCGCCGGGCCGGTGATGTGAGACGCTCGAACATCGACTTGGGCGGGCCGATGGTGCCGATATCGAAACCGATCGGGCCGAAGAGTCGAGATAGGGTTGGCTCGTTCGTCATTCTCTACAGCCGATTTGTTACGGGTGAGAGGAGCGACCTGTGCAGTACATGCTGTTGATCTACAACTGTGAGCGGCCCGAACCGGGCGATCCGGGTTTCGCCGAGGCGCTGGCCCGGGTGAACGCATTCGCCGACGAGTGCCGCCGCCGCGGCGTCTTCGTCTCCGGGCACCCCCTGCAGCCGGAACACACCGCCACCACCGTCAGCGTTCGGGACGGTCGGACGCTGATCACCGACGGACCGTTCGCCGAAACCCACGAACACCTCGGCGGCGCCTACGTCCTCGACTGCCGCAATCTCGACGAAGCCCTGGAGCTGGCCGCGCTGTGCCCGTTGGCCGAGCTGGGGTCGATCGAGGTGCGGCCCATCGTCGATGTGCCGGGGCTGGACCACCGTCCGGCGAATGTGACGGCCGGCGGCGAATGAACGTCGAACCGGGGCTGCAGCAGGTGTACCGGGAGCACCGGGCCCGGATGCTCGCAGCCCTGATCCACGTGCTCGGTGACTTCGAACTGGCCGAGGATGCACTGCAGGATGCGTGTGCTCTCGCGTTGCGTAAGTGGGGCGACACCGTCCCGAGCGACCCTGTGGCCTGGCTGCTCACGGCGGCCCGCAACAGCGCGATCGACCGGCTGCGGCGGGCCCGGCTCGGCCGGGAGAAGCTCGCCCAGGTCGGTGAACAGTCCAGGGTGGTGACGGCGATGACCGACGTCGGTGAGGACAGCTTGCTGCGCATGGGGGACGAGCGGCTGAGCCTGATCTTCGCGTGCTGCCACCCCGCTCTCGCCGAGGACGCGCGGGTCGCCCTGACCCTGCAGGCCGTGGCCGGGCTGACCGCAGGACAGATCGCCCGCATGTTCCTGATCGGCGAGTCGACGCTGGCGCAGCGGTTGGTGCGGGCGAAACGCAAGATCCGCGACGCCGCCATCAGTCTGGAAGTCCCCGCCGATCACCAACTGCCCGAGCGGGTTTCCGGCGTTCTCGCGGTCGTGTACCTGATCTTCACCAAGGGCTACGCCGCCGCCCCTGAGCAGTTCGAACAGAGCACGCTGTGCGAGGAAGCGATCAGGCTCGCCAAGCTCGTCGCCACCCTCATGCCCGACGAACCCGAAGCGCTCGGACTGGTCGCGTTGTTGCTGCTGCAGCACTCGCGGCGCGCCGCCCGCTACGACCGCGCCGGTGATGTGGTGCTGCTGTCGGAGCAGGACCGCTCACGCTGGGATCGCGCCGAGATCATCGAAGCGATCGGCGTCCTGGACCGGGCACTACGCCTCGGCAGACCGGGTCCGTATCAGCTGCAGGCCGCGATCGCCGCCTTGCACACCCAGGCCGCTTCGGCTGATCACACGGACTGGCCGGGCATCGCCGCCCTCTACACCCAATTGCTCGCTGTCGATCCGTCACCGGTGGTGGCGTTGAACCACGCCGTGGCCAGGGCCATGACGGGCGGCCCGGAAGAAGGGCTCGCACTGATCGACGGAATCGACGGGATCGACCGCTACCACCTGCTGCACGCGGCACGAGCCGACCTGCTGCGCCGCCTCGGCCGCACCACCGATGCGGCAATCGCCTACCGGCGGGCACACGAACTCGCCGACAATCCCGCAGACCGGCGATTTCTCGCCCAGCGTCTGCTCGAACTCGACCTGACGGAGTCCTCATGAGACTGTCGATTCTCGACCACGGCCACACCCGACGCACCAAGTTGTTCCTCATGCTCACGTCCACCATGTCGCGTGTGGACAGCCCCGACATCGTGAAGCTCCTGCTGTACCGGCCGGGCTTCCTCACCCGTCCGCTGTTGGAACTCACCGCCGACGCGATGCGCGGGCAGTCGTACTGGACCGCCGCGGAACGGGAGTATCTCGCGATGTGCACCGCGCAGTTGCACCGCTGCCCGTTCTGCATCGACACGCACGCCGAGCTCACCCGCATCGCGGGCCACGGCGAGATCGACCCGGATGATCCCGCGTCGGCACGGCCCCCACTGAGCGCCGTCCGCGAGTTCCTCGACACGATCACTCGCACGCCGGAGCGTGCCGACATCGCCGGAGTTGCCGACCTGCCCGAACAGGCGCTTCGGGAAGCATTGCGTGTCAACCTGGTGTGGAACATCGTCAACCGCCTTGCCAACGCGTTCGGCTTCACCCTCCGAGAAGGCCAGTTGCACAGCGGTACCCGCTCCCTGCACCGTTTCGGCTACCGCTTTCCCGGCTTCCTGCTCGCAGACGGCGAGAAACCCGACGACAGTGACGATGTCGTGGCCAACCTCCGCCACTCGGTGTTGAACCGGCCCGCCGTCACCGACCCGGGCCTGCGCACCGCCGCCGCGGCCGGTGACCCGCTTCCAGAACCGTGGCAGGCCTACGCCGCGATGGTCCGCGACGCCTCCTACGCGATCACCGACACCGACATCGGCAGGCTCCTCGCCGCCGGACCCACCGAGGATCAGGTCTTCGAGGTCACCGTCGCCGCGGCGGTCGGCGCGGCCCTGGAGAGTTTCGATGCCGGAATGTCCGCACTGGGACACACGTCCAAGAGCTGAATCGAGCAGATCGACGGAAAAACCTGACACAGGATGTCAGGGTCTCGGTGCGAGCATGGTTTCACCGTTCGGCGCCGGGCCCGGATCGACATCGACACAGACAAGGACCTCCATGCGCGAAACACGAGAAGAGCTCGAAGAGCTCCAGACCCTCCTCGACGCCTCCCTGTCCCGCTCCACCGCACATCTGCGTTCGATCATCAACACCGAGAGCACCCTGACCGCAGAGCAGCTCACCCAGATCGTCACCGGCATGTGCACCCTCGCCCTGTCCACCGTCACGGCCAAGGGCGAACCGCGAATCAGTGGTGTGGACGGGCACTTCCTGCACGGAAAGTGGCATTTCGGCACGGCGCGCGGCGCGGCAAAGGCCCGCCACCTCGCTGCCCGGCCGGCCGCCAGCGCCGCGCACATGCGGGGTGAGGACCTGGGCGTGTTCACGCACGGCACGGTGGAGATCCTCAACCCCCGGGACGGCGAGCCGGCCGCGGACTGGCCGGACCTGCTCGCCTACTTCAAAAGCTTCTACGGCGAAGACTTCTTCGACTGGGACAACGACGTGGTCTACTACCGGCTGCATCCGCACTGGATGACCGTCTACGCCGCCGGTCTCGGCGCGGCACCGGTTGCCGGGTGAGGCGGTACCGTCGGCCGTGTGGCTCTCATCCATCACGCTCAACTGTCTCCGTCCAAGACCGAGATGCTCGGTGACTGGGTTCCTCGCCAGTCCTGGATCGGTTCCGCCGACGCGTCGTCCCTCGAGGTCGTCGGCGCGTACCGGTTCGACGATCCGGCCGGGGAGGTCGGCATCGAAACCCACCTGGTCCGGACGGCGGACGGGCAGGTCGTGCAGGTGCCGGTGACGTACCGCGGTGCCCCGATGGCCGGTGCGGAGGCGTCGTTGATCACCACGATGCACCATTCCGTGCTGGGTGAGCGCTGGGTCTACGACGCCTGCGCCGACCCGGTGTACGCGAGTGCGCTCGCGACCGCCATCCTGACGGGAGGAACCGAGGCGGAACTCCAGTTCGCCGCACCCGCCGAGCGCCGAGAGGTGACCACCAGGGTGTCGGGTAGCGGCTCACCGGGCTCGACCGTGCCGGTCGTCGGTGCCGTGACCTGTACGAATGAGGGAGCGACCACTGTCATCACGACGGCCGCGATCGGCATGCGGGTGTTCCGGGTGATCGATCCGGATCGGGTCGCGGACCTCGGCTCGCACACTCTGGAGGGCACCTGGCCGGGCCGAGGTGCGCCGGCGCTGCTCGCGATCGCGCATCCGACAGCTGACCACGACGTGTGACGCGGGAGAGGCGGAATATCTCCGAGGACGGTACAGTTGAACCCGTCGACGGTGTCGGACATACCCCGGGTACCACATTAAAATTGTCGCCGAGAGCGACCACTTGCCGAGAGGCGATATGACGGCACCGTCGCAGAGGCCGTCGGCACCATTTTGGTGTCGGCGGCTTTTTTCTGCCCTGGACCTCACCCGACAGGCTCGAATCCGGCCAGCATCTGCTCGAGTGCGGCCTGGTCGGGCCCGATGAAGGGGTCTGACTTCGGTGCCTCGGCGAGCATGTCCAGAAACTCGGCGGTGCGTCCGTCCGCCGGGGGGAGGTGGGTGCTGAGGATCCATCGCGGGTCGAGCGCCCGGACCGCGGCGACGGTGCGCAGGAATTTCGCCTCGTCCACCAGGTGCACCCAGGGACTGTCGACGGTGGCCCACAGGTGCTGCGCGGCACGGACGGCGCTGGGTGCGGAGTACCCGACGTCGTTGGCGGTGGCGAGTTCGGCGGTCTCCATCGGCGCTCCGAAGCAATCCGACGAGAAGCAGGCCTCGCTGCGGTCGTCGTAGAAGCCGACGGTGCTGGGATTGTCGAACAGCGGGGGCCGCAGCGCCGTCAGTGTGTGATCGCCGACGTCGAGGGATTGACCTGGATTGAGCAGGTAGACCCGGTCCATCGGGACGGGCCGCGCGCAGGACATGATGCCTACGCCCGCGAACGTCGTGATCAGGCGGGCGCGCGGCGCCGCGTCGAGCAGGTCGAACAACGCGCCGGTGTGATCGCGGTCCGGATGCGTCAGCCAGATCCACTCGACGTCCGCGGGGTCGAGCACCGATCCCAGGGCGTCCATGAAGCCGCGTCCGGGCAGGCTGAGTCCGGTGTCGACGACGACGGGTTCGGCGGCGTGGAGAACGTATGCGTTCACCGGTAGGTGCCCGATCCCCGGTACTTCCAGTTCGTCGCCGAGTACCGTGATGTCGCGTCGGATTCTGTTGATACGCATGGGAACTCTCCTCAGTCGTCGTAGTCGACGCGGATCAGCGACCGGGCGATCGTTGCCAGTTCGGCTTCGGTCGGCTCGTATCCCCGCGGGACCTTCAGGCCCAGTTCGAACGGGGTGGCCCCGTTGTCGAGCGCGGCACGGAATGCGGCGCCTGCCTCGGCGGGGGTGGCCTCGAGTAGCAGGGCCCAGCCCCGGCGGACACGGCCCCGGTGGGTGACCGTCACGAGTGCGCCGCCGGCGAAGTTGCGCCGCCACGGACGCTCGGTGAAGACGAGCGTCTGACCGTCGACGTCGTGCAGGCATACCGGCACTCGCAGGGTGCGCCCGGTACGACGGCCGGTGAACTCGATCAGTCCTTGGCGCCGGATGCGCCGCCCCAGTGACCGGGTCGTGAGGACCCGCCGGACCAACGGGTTGACCAGCCGCATCAATTGGGGTGGCGGCGGGTTCAGCCGCACATTTGCGGTATCGGTTTTGGACATGTCACCGACGCTAGGAGCGGTGGAGCGGGCGCACCATTCCACAATTCTGGTATTTCCGGCGCCGATCCGCGCTCGTACGCTTGACTCGTGAGCGTGGATTCCGTGCAGTGCGCGGCAGACAAGGTCGCACGATTGTGCGCCGCACCCCGCGGCCTGGTGTCGCTGTGGCGGGACGCATCGGACGTCGTCGCCGGTGTCGTCCCGTACTACTGGACGCCGTGCTGGTTCACCCTCGACCCCGTGTCCATGCTGATGACCAGTCACTATCACTTCGGCATGGACGAATTTCCCGGAGAATGGCTGGCCGCCGAGTACTACGAGGACGACGTTCAGTCCGTCCCCGACGTAATGCGGTCCGCCGAAGGGATTTCCACGTTGCACGAAGCCGCGCACGGCGATCCGTCGGGAAGTCCGCGCTGGCGCCGGAACCGGACACTCGGCGGCGACCAGGAGTTGATTGCGCGGTTACGCACGCGCTCGGGAGAAACCTGGGGAGCGCTGAGCCTCTATCGCGACGAGGGGATGCCGATGTTCTCGGAAACCGAGAAGTCGTTCGTGCAGGAGATCGCGCCGGTCCTCGCGGGCGGTGCCCGCCGCGCACTGCTGTGCGGGCAGGCCGAGGAACCGGAGTATGCCGATTCGCCGGGTCTGCTCGTCCTCGACGAGAACTGGAACATCGAATCCGCGACGCCCGGGGTCGACCGGTGGATGGTGGATCTGCCGGGCGGGGACTGGGATCGGGGGGAGTTGCCGGCCGCGGTGATCAGTCTCGCCGGTCGTGTGTTGCGGTGTGTGGAAGACCGCGACCGGCTGGGCGACGTGGCCATCTCGCGGGTGCTGTCGCGGTCGGGGGCGTGGTTGGTGCTGCACGGGGCATGCCTGACGTCGACGGGCAGGCGGCGGATCGCGGTGATCGTGGAGCCGGCGCATCCGAGCCGTCTGTATCCGCTGCTGATGTCGGCGTACGGGCTGACCGAGCGCGAGAAGGAGGTCACGTCGATGGTGTTGCAAGGGGCGTCGACTTCGCAGATCTCCGCCGAACTACACGTGTCGGCACAGACCGTGCAGCAACATCTGAAGAGCATCTTCGACAAGACCGGCGTGCACAGCCGACGCGACCTGGTCGGCAAGGTGTTCTTCCATCACTACGAGCCGCGGTTCCGCGACAACGAAAAACGGACCGCCGCGGGCAGGCCTGTCCGCGGCGGTCCCTGGCCGACGCAGAGCAGTTGAGTTCCGATCCGGGCCAGTAGGGGCGGAGGCCTACTGTTCCTTCTTCAGGCGGGCGGCCAGCATGGCCTTGCCCAGATCGCCACCCTTCCGGCTCACGGCTTGGGCGCGGCGGAAGAAGTCGGCCAACTCGGCGTCGCCGTCCATGTCGGCGTCCGAAATGTAACCCTCGAGACGCAGAGCGTTGCTCAGTGACGCTTCGACGAACCAAATCAGGTTGTAGTCCTTGTCCCGAACACCCGTCACCGAACGTGCATCTTGTTCGCTCATCAGTGCGTCCTTCCCGAGAAACGGCCGACTGTCTTGTGGTTCCTGCCTACCCGTGTGGTTGCATCGTAAACGTGAGGCGCGCCGGGCTCAGGCGAATACCCAGTTCATCAGGACGACATACAGCCCGGTTCCGACGACGATCGAGAGCACCGCATTCTTGCGCCACAGGTGCACCGCGGCCGTCGCACCCACCGCGATCAGTTCGGGGATCCCGTGCGACGGGGCGGTGACGGAGACGTTCTTCAGCGAGTACGCCACCAGGATCAGCATGATCCCGGCCGGCAGGTAGACACCCAGATAGCCGACGAGCGCGGACGAGCGCAACGGCATGACGATCGCGAAGGGGACGGCGCGCAGGGCGAACGTGACGATCGCCATGATCGCGATGGCCGCGAGGATGTAACCGGCGTCAGGCATCGGTGCGCACCTTTCGCCGGGCGAGGAAATAGCGGACGACGAGCAGGCTCACGAAGGCGCCCATCGCTATCGGCAGCATGTGTCCGGGGTCGACGAGTCGCGCGATCAGCGCGCACATCACGGCCATCGAGGGCACCGCGAAACCGCTCTGGGACCTGATGGCCTCGATGGACAGCACGACGAACAGAGCGGTCAGCGCGAAGTCGAGGCCGACGATGTTCTCCGGGATCCATTGCGCCGCGGTCGCTCCGAGCATCGCTCCACCGATCCAGTACGCGTGGAGATACAACTGCGAGTACACGATGACCCGGCCGGACATCGACTTCCGGTCGCCGGTGACCGTCATGGCGTACGCCTCGTCGGTCAGCGCGAACATGCTGTAGAAGCGGGCGAGCCGGCCCTTCACCCTGTCGAGGGGAAAGCTCAAGGCGTAGAACACGTGCCGGAAGTTCACCAGCAACGCGGTCAGCGCGATGTACGGGAGCGGCGTCATCGCCGCCACCATGCCGACCGCGATGAATTCGAGGGAACCGGCGTAGATCAGCGAGGTGAAGACCATCGCCCACCACGGGTTGAATCCCTGCTGGACGACGAGCACCCCGAGGGCGATCCCCAGCGGAACCAGCCCGATCCCGACGGGGAGGGACGCCTGCAGGGCGCGACGCCACTCCGGGGGCTGCCGGGGGTCGGAGTCGACGACTGCGGTCGTCGAGAGGGATGCTGGATCGATCACCACGCAAATCTATAGCAACTATCCCGGTGCACGATTGCGGGCAAATGCCCATTTTTCGCACTCTGCGCAATAATAGTTCAATGGATGACATCGATCACGCAATTCTGGACCACCTGCGGAATGACTCCAGTCTGACCAACACGGAATTGGCGGATCTGGTGGGTCTGACTCCGTCCCCGTGCCTGCGCAGGGTCAAGAAGCTCGAGGCGGACGGAGTCATCACCGGCTACCGCGCCATCGTCAGCCAGGAAGCGCTCGATCGGGGTTTCCAGGTGATCGTCACCGCCGAGATCGGTGTGAACGACCAGGCGACCATCGAGCAGTTCGAGTCCCGGGTCGCCGCCTTCGACGAAGTGATCGAATGCCGGAGGCTGTTCGGGATCCCCGACTACTTCATCCGGGTGGCGGTCCGCGACCTCGCGACGTACGAGAACTTCATGGCCACCAAGCTCAGCGGGCTCCCGGCGGTGTCGCGGGTCACCTCGTTGATCACGATGAAGACCATCAAGAGCGCCGACTGAGTCAGCGGTGCGCCGCGACCTCTCGGTAGAACTCGAGATGTTTCTGCGCGACGTCGTCCCATCGATGTGAGCGAGCGAAGGCGCGTCCCTCGTCGAGGGAGGCGCCGTCGGCAGGTTCGGTCAGGGCGCGTGCCATCTCCTCGTGGGTGGACGCGTACCGGACCGTCCCGCGAAAGACCTCCCGCAGGACCGGCAGGTCGCGTGCGACGACGGGAACGCCCGCCGCCAGGGCTTCCATCGCGGCCAGCCCGAATCCTTCCTTGGTGGAGAGGAAGGCGAACGAGCGCGCCTGGGCCACCAGCGAGGGGAGTTCGGCGTCGTCGATCGTTCCGAGAATGGTCGGTGTCACACCCAGCTCTGCGGCCCGCCGGTCGAACTCGTCCCGGTACCCCCGGTAGTCGAACAGGGTCTCGCCGCCGGCGAACACCAGCCGCAGGTCCGGTTGCTCCTTCACGACCAGCGCGAACGACTCCACCAGGTCGATGCTGCCCTTGCGCGGTTCGATACCGCCGACCGCCAACACGTAGTCGCCCAATTCATCGGCCCACCTGCGGCGGCGCCCGGTGTCCTCGCGTGCGTCCTCGAATCGGGCGGCGTCCACGCCGTTCGGAATGACGGCGCAATCGAGACCCCACCCGGCGGAGACCTCCGCGGCGACGGCGGCGGACACGCAGATCCGCGCGTACGGATCCACGATCGCGCGCTCGTGGCAGGCGGCCAGCGCGGGCGTCGTGAACTGGTCGAGGTGGTGGACGGTTCGCACGCACCGCCCGACCGCGTTGGCACTGATGCAGTCCTGCGCGTGGACGATGTCATAGGCCGCCGGTGGGAAGGCGGCGCGCATCGTCTCGATGGATCGGAGGATCCGCTCACCGACGGTCTCGTCGTCGACGTGTGCGAACGGCACCACCCGCACGGTGACAGTCGGGTCGACCGGACGGAAGAAAGCGGCGTCGCCGTGCCTGCCCAGGGTCCAGACCGTCACGTCCGCGCCCTGCCGGGCGAGGGCCTCGGCCAACGCCAGCGTGTGCACGACTCCCCCGCGGGGTTTGGTCGAATAGGTCAGCAGAGCGATCCGCACGTCAGTGTTCTCCTCGGTCCAGCAGTCTCCGGTAGCTGTCGATGCGGCGTTCCTCCAGGTGCCGCAGCACCTTCCTGGCCCGATTCACCTCGTAGTCGACGTCGAGTTCGGCGACGGCGAGGCCGCCCTTCGTCCCCGTTCGCGCGAGCACGTCGCCGCCCGGGCCCACCACCTTGGCCTGACCGAGGAATCGCAGTCCACCCTGGATTCCGGTCTGGTTGGACGACACGAGGACCACCTGGTTCTCGGCGGCCCGCGCCGAGTCGTACAGATCGAACAGGCGGGATTGCCTGTCCTGCATCATGCGCGCCGCCCGGTCCGTGATGCTGGCCGGCCACGCGGACAACGCGGCGATGATCCGCGCGCCGTCGAGCGCGAGGGTGCGGGCGGATTCCGGGAACGTCTTGTCATAGTCGATCAGCATCCCGATCCGGCCCACCGGTGTGTCGAAGGCGGTGAACGAGTCACCCGCTGCGTACGCCAGGGATTCCCCGGCCGGCTGATGCACCTTGCGGTGACTGCCCAGCACCCCGTCGCCGGTCACGCAGGCGGCGGCGTTGTATCGCACCCCGTCGCACAGTTCCGTGTACCCGATGCAGACCGTCATGCGGCCCGCCATCTTCGCGACGGCCTTCAGCTCCGGGCTGTCCGCGGCGAGCGCGGGCGGGAGCTCCTCCGTGTCCGGCCGCCGGAGATCAGAGATGTAGCCGCCGAGGCAGGCGTCGGGCAGGACGAGCAGGTCCACCCCGTCGTTCGTCGCACTCTCGATCAGCGCCTGCAACTTCAGGAGCGCGCGATCGATGTCGCGGCCGAAGTGCCCCGCCAACGCTGCCAACCGTGTCGTCACCATAAGCGTCAGGCTAGTGTCGCCGTCGCCGGCAACACACCCGCTTCGAGTTCGAGGCGGTCCGCCAGATACTCCGCGTCCCGCGCCACTCCCGCGAACCGTCCCGAACCCCACGTGTGCTGCCACGGAAGGCCGAGGAAGTACAGCCCGGGCACCGCGGTGACGCCGCGGTTGTGGGTGGGATGGCCCTCACCGTCGAACACGCCCGCGCGGAGCCACCGGTAGTCGGTCCGGAAACCGATGGACCACACCACCGACGTGATGCCCGACGTCGGCAGCTCCAATTCGGTGACCTCACGTTCGGGACGCCAGACCGGCACGTACCGTTCCTCGCGCGGCGCATCGATGCCCTCGCGGGCGATGTAGGCGTCGATGGAATCCTTGATGCTCTCGCTCACGGCGTCGGCAGCATCCAGCGACGACTCCAGGGTGGGCGCGAACCGCAGGGTGCCGTCCACGACGTCGAGCAGCCGCCCGTAGAGACGCATTCCCGCGAGCGCGAACGCACGGAGGTCGATGTCGCGGCCACCGTCCCGGCCGGTGACGTAGTGGTTGGTGTTCTCCCGCTTGCCCAGACCGCCCGGGTGATCGGCGATCGAGACGTCGTAGGTGCCCATGTCGTGCAGCCAGGCCACGCAGTCCCGGCCGCGGTAGAACCGCGCGACGCGCGGCGCCCCACCGGTGACGAGGTGGACGGTGCGACCCGCGAGATGGAGATCCTCCGCGATCTGGGCGCCGGACTGGCCGTTGCCCACCACGAGAACCTCGCCCGCGGGCAGTTCGCCGGCGCTCCGGTACTGCGACGAGTGCAATTGCGTGATGTCGGCGGGCAGCCGTTCGGCGAACCGGGGAACGACTGGTGTGTGGTACCCGCCGGCCGCGACGACGACGTGGTCGGCGTGCATCGAGCCTTCCGTCGTGTCCACGTCGAATCCTCCGGAACCCGACTGTCGGACGGCGACCACCGTGACGCCTTCGCGCACAGGAGGATCGAAGGTATCGGCGTACCCGCGCACGAACTGGTAGGTCTGCTCGCGGTTCATGAACCCGTCGGGATCGCCGCCCGAGTAGCTGTATCCCGGAAGGGTGCACTGCCAGTTCGGAGTGACGAGGGTGAAGCTGTCCCAGCGACTGTCGCGCCACTCGTGTGCGATCGACTCTCGTTCGAGCACCACGTGGTCGATTCCACGCTGCACCAGATGCCAGCTGATCGACAGGCCTGCCTGGCCGCCGCCGATCACGACGACTGTGTGTTGTTCGGTCATCGCGACTCTCCGGGGAGTGAAGCCGGGTTCATCTCGAGGACCCGGACGAGGGATTGGGGGTCGAGGGTGCGGCCGGCGCGTTCGAGTTCCTGCATCTGCTCGGAAGCGGACGTGCAGTACATCCCGAACTTGGCACGGACTCGCTCACTGGCCTCGGTGAGCGCCGTCGTGGTGCGTGTGAGGAAATCGGCGACCGTGTAGTCCTCACCGGCCACCAGGTGGTCGTGCATGACCAGCGACGGCGAGTAGCAGGACTGGGTGCTTCCGTCCGGCCAGCGCACCGTGAACGTCATCTCAGGCATCGACGGACTCCAGTTCGGCTGTCGTGGTGCGGAGGAACGACGGTCGCGCCGTCGCGTCGAGCCGGGTGCCGCTCACCCGGTTCTCCGCGACGACGTCTCCGTACAGTTCCGGCCGGCGGTCCCGGAGGTTGTACATCCCGCCGCTGCGAATCGCGTCCAGTTCGGCCTGCACATCCAGCGTGGCCGAGGCGAGGCCGGGTTCCACGCCTGTGGTGGCGAGGATCTCGCCGCCCGGGCCGACGATCTTCGCGCTGCACACGAACCGGAGCGACCCGAACGTTCCCGCCTGATTCGACGCCACCCAGACCACCTGATTCTCCGTGGCCCGCGCGCGGTCGTAGATGTCGAATCTCTGCTTCCACCGATCGTCCTCGGGATTCTCGACGCGGTTGGTGCGGGCGGTGGGCCACGCCGACAGCGACGTGATGATCTCCGCGCCGTCGAGGGCGAGCGTCCTCGCGGCCTCGGGAAAGGCCTTGTCGTAACAGATCTGCATGCCCATCCGTCCGACCGGTGTGTCGAACGCTTCGTACTTGTCGCCGGCGCGGTAGCAGAGGTTCTCCCCCAGCGGTTGGTGCACCTTGCGGTACGAGCCGAGTATCCCGTCACCGTGCAGCGTCACCGCGGCGTTGTACCGGTCGGCGCCGTCGGCCTCGCAGAATCCGAGGGTGATCACCAGGTCGCCGGCCATGTCGACGACCCGCCGGATCTCGGGCCCGTCCAATTCCAGTGCGGGCGGGAGGCTACGGAGCCGCCGCTGCCGCTGCTCCTCGGTTTCGTCGCCTCCGCCCAGGCTGGGGAGGTAACCGCCCAGGCAGGCCTCCGGAAGCACGAGTAGCGAACTCCCGGCCGCCCGCGCCTGCTCGATCAGTTCACCGATCGTGCGATACGCCTGTTCCATGTCGCGGCCGAACTCGGTTGCCGCAACGGAGATTCCGATGTCAGTCATGCTCTTCCCAATCCTGTGACCGTGGAGTGCACCACGCGTGTCGTTACGCCGTCGGGCCAGCGAAGGCTGACCCCCGGCTCGTATGTCAATTCCCCGCAGACGGCCGAGGTGGCCGGTCCGGCGGGCGCCGGCGCGCTACCCCGCCGATCGGCGGTGATCATCGCGAACCCGGGAAAGCACGTCATCCAGTCACCCGCCGTCGTTCCGGGCGGCCTGGGGACCGATGCGGCGTCGAGGACGGCGCCGAGTCCGCTCGCCTCGGCGAGCATCCCGGTGGTGCCGGCGAACCCCGCCATGCTGATGTCCTTCGCCGCGGCGGGGCGGGTGCGGGCGACGAACGAGGCCATGTCCCGCAGTTCGTCCGAGCTGCGATGGGACGTCGAATCCCACTGCTGTCCGGTGTATCCCGGCCGCCACTGCCCGTCCAGGTCTGCTGTCAGCGTGAGCTCGTCGCCGACCCGGCCACCACCCGCGGGCACCGGATCCGCGGTGCGTCCGAGCGCCGTCACCGACAGCGCCGCGGGAACACCGAGCTGGGTGTGGCCGCCCAGTACCGGTACGTCCCACGCTTCCGCGGCCCGGCTGAGCCCACGGATCACCTTCGACAGGATCGAGGTGTTCGGTGCGCCGACCGAGTCGAGCATCCCGACCGGGACGGCACCCATCGCCGACAGATCGTTGAGGTTGACGAGGGCGGCGCACCATCCGGCCCACTCGGGATCGCGCTGAACCATGGCGGGCAGGATGGCGTCACACGCCGCGATCAGGTCGCTGCCCGGTACCGGTGCGCCGTCGTCGCCGCGGAACCCGCTGCCGCCGAGCGCATCACCATGCTTCCCGAAGGGTGTCAGGGTGTGGGCCAGACACGACTTCGTGCTCTGGACCAGACGCTCGACGCGATCGATCGGCCACGTCATGTGCACGTGCGGCGCGCCCGCCACCGTGACGTCACCCAGCCGCGTCCAGCCCAGGTGGGCGAACATCGTTTCGTTTCGGCTCTGCACGGTGGCGTCGAACCGCAACGCGCCGCGGGATTCGGCGTGGGCGCAGGCGGCCCGCACGAGTGCCTTTCCGATTCCCCTGCTGTTCCGCACGTTTCGACCCACCACGAGGCGGCTTCCCGCCCACCACCCGAGGTCGGTGCCGTCCGTCATCGGGGCGAGGCGAACACCGCCGAGCACCTCGCCCGTGGTGCTGATCGCCACGAGCACCACGGTTCGGGGATCGTCGTCGACATCGTCCCGGTCGCTGGCGGTGAACAGTCCCTGTTCCACGACGAACGTCTCACGCCGCAGTCGTCGGTACGCCTCGGTCATCACCCGACCGGTGGCGGGTTGCACGAGGAAACTCCACTGAGACTCCTGAATCGACGGCCCGGTGAGGACGGCGAAATCGGAAGGAGTGCTCTCGGCGGTCGGCAGGTCCCACATGTCAGCCTCCTGCGTTCTGAAGGACGCTGCAGGCCCCACACGCGGCGCAGCCCGCCTTCTGGTCGGCGCCGCGCATGCCGCCCGCCTGCAATTCCTTCGCCACCCGCGAGGTGACGTCGGCGAGCAGGGCCGGCGACGGCGCCTGCGCCCCGTCCTCGACTGCCAGCGTGCCGGCGAGCGGCCGGAACGGGACGACGAACGGGTAGACGCCCATGTCGATCAGTTCGGCTGCGCCCGCGACCAATTCGTCGGGATCTTCACCCAGCCCGACCAGCAGGTACGTCGACACCTGATTCCGTCCGAAAACCCGTACCGCCTCGCGCCACGCCGCCCGGTACTCGTCCAGCGGAACAGTCGCCTTGCCGGGCATCCAGCGCCGCCGAACCTCGTCGTCCAGGGACTCCACGTGGATGCCGATGGAATCGGCCCCCGCGTCCCGAAGATCCGCGATGGTCGCGAGATCGCCGGGCGGTTCGCACTGCACCTGTATGGCGAGGTTCGGGGCCACCGCCTTGACGGCCGCGACGCATCGCGCCAGGTGACGGGCACCGCGATCCTTGGCCGCCGACGTGCCCGTGGTCATGATCATCTGGGTGACGCCGTCGAGGCGGACGGCGGCTTCGGCGACCTCGGCGAGTTGTTCGGGCTTCTTCACCGCGATGGTCGAGCCGGACTGCAGGGATGCCTCGATCGAGCAGAACCGGCACCGCTGTGCCGGGTCGTATCGAATGCAGGTCTGGACCACGGTCGTGGCGAGGACGTTCGTCCCGTGCAGCCGGGCGATCTTCTCGTAGGAGATTCCGTCGGCGGTATCGAGGTCGTAGAAGCGGGGCCGGCGGACCGGCTCGATTTCCACCCCCATGTCGGTGCCGTTCAACAGCAGACGGTTTCCACTGACTTCGTACGGGCTGTCGGACCGGATGGGGATGGCGCCGCCGATCCCGCCGATCAGTACATGACCGTCGTCGCTGGGGCCGGCGCCGGAAGTCCGGGTGACCGGGACGTTCAGTGATCGAATTCCACGTACTGCTACGTCAACTCGTGTCGAGAGATCGCTCATGGTTCACACCTCAGACCATGTATGTGGAGTTGATGATGGCGCCCTTGCGGGAGTAGTGGATGATGGCGTCCTGCACATCCAGGGGATGTGCGGGCACGACGCCCTCGATCAGGTCCTCTTCCCGTCCGCCGTGCAGCGCGAGGCCGAAGCGGCACGCGAAGACGGTCCCACCTTCGGAGATGAAGGTCGCGAGTGCGTCGTTGATGTTCTGCTCGCCCGGGAAACCGTTGTCTCCGGTGGTCGGAAACCCGCGCGTCGCAAGGCAGTTGAGGGCGCCGGGGCCGTAGAAATAGATCGCCGACTCGAAACCCTTGCGCAGTGCGCGGGTTGCCTGCAGGACGGCGACGAAGCTGACGGAGGATTCGTGCGCGATGCCGTGCACCAGCGTGAAGTAGGACTCGCCGTCCTCGGCCTTGTAGTCCGGGAAGATCTTCGTCGACCCGTAGAGGTTGGTGCCCTTGGGCAGTGCCGGGTGGGGAATCTCGCCGAGTGCCTTCTGGATGTTCTCGGCGATGGTGTTCTCGATGTCGGTCACAGGGGACTCCTGGTTGTTCGTGGGGGCGGAGGCGCCCGAAGGGCCTGAACGCGCTGATGAGATGCTGTGGGCGACGGGCCGGGCGTAGACTTCGATGTCCATTCGCTCTGCGTGAGGAGAGTGCGCTGCGCACTCCGTCGACCTGAAACAAGTACACGGTTCGGTGATTTCCGAATGGTCACGCGAGGAACAAGCTCAGGTTTCGTAACCCTCACCGCGGCCCGAATCCGGAAATCCGGTCGTAACACCGACCGCGTGATCTGCGCACCCGCCGATCGCAAAAGTAAAGAGTCCTTTACTATGGGTGACTCATACCCCGAATACAGAGAGAGCCATGACCAGCGCTTCGCGCCCCCGAAGACCCAGCCCGCCCCAGAGTGATCACCGCAGTCCCGGACGCACCGCGGGGGTGAATACATGGTGACCGTCCTGAGCATCGGCTTCGGCGTCGTCGTCGTATTACTGATCACCGCCCTGACCGGCTACTTCGTCGCCCAGGAATTCGCGTACATGTCGGTCGACCGCTCGCGGCTCAAAGCCCGGGCCGAGGCGGGAGACGCGGGCGCCGCCCGCGCCCTCGGCGTCACTCGCCGCACCTCGTTCATGCTCTCCGGCGCCCAGCTGGGCATCACCGTCACCGGCCTGCTCGTCGGTTATGTCGCCGAACCCCTGATCGGACGCGGCCTCGGTGAGCTCCTCGGCGGTGTCGGCATCCCCACCGCGGTCGGGATCGGCGTCGGCGCCGTCCTCGCCGTCCTGTTCTCCACCTTCGTCCAGATGCTCTTCGGGGAGCTCTTCCCGAAGAACCTGGCGATCGCCCGGCCCGAACCGGTGGCGCGTTGGCTCGCGCTGTCGACCACGATCTACCTGAAACTCTTCGGCTGGCTGATCTGGCTGTTCGACCAGTCGTCGAACCTGCTGCTGCGTGCGCTGCGGATCGAGCCGGTCCACGACGTCGAACACTCGGCCACCGTGCGGGACCTCGAACACATCGTCGCCGAATCCCGCGACGCCGGTGAGCTGCCGCGGGAACTGTCGACCCTGCTCGACCGGATCCTCGACTTTCCCACCCGCACCGCCGGGCACGCGATGATTCCCCGCGCCAACGTCGATACCGTCCGGGCCCACGATTCCCTGAGCAGTGTTCTCGAGAAGATGGGCGCGGGCCACACCCGCTACCCCGTGGTCGGGAGTTCCTCCGACGATCTGCGCGGCGTCATCCACCTCCACGACCTGCTCGGCGAGCAGGCCGACGGTCCGGCCGCGTCCCGGGCCCGTTCGGCCGTCGTCGTGCCGACATCGCTGCCGCTGCCCGACGTGCTGGAACAGCTGACGGCTGCCCGGGACGAAATGGCGCTCGTCGTCGACGAGTACGGCGGGTTCGCCGGCGTCATCACGATCGAGGACCTCGCGGAGGAACTCGTCGGTGAGATCGCCGACGAACACGATCCCGACGGCGACGCGTCGGTGACGGGGTCCGAATCCGAAGGCTGGACGATGCCCGGCGATCTGCACATCGACGAGGTGGAGCGCATCCTCGGACACGACCTGCCGCCCGGCGACTTCGAGACGCTCGCGGGTGCCGTCATCGCCGAGTTCGGCGGGCTCCCCGTCGTCGGAGACGCCGTCGCGATCCGATTGAACCCGGATCCGGCCGACCTGATCAACGACGCCGACCCGCCCGTCCGCACCCTCGACGCCGAGGTGCGGGCAGTCGACAAGCACGTCCCGTCCTCGCTGTTCGTGAGGCTCCGCATCCTGGAAAGTGACGCGACCGATGAGTAATCCGTGGGTCATCGTGCTCGTCACCGTCGGGTTGATCGCGGCCAGCGCGTTCTTCGTGGCGATCGAATTCGCGTTGATCGCTGCCCGCCGCCACCGGCTCGAGGACGCCGCCCCCACCAGCAGGGCTGCCCGCGCGGCTCTCCGCAGCGCATCCGAGCTGTCCGTGCTGCTGGCCGGATCCCAGCTGGGCATCACCGTCTGCACCCTCGCGCTCGGCGCGGTCACGAAGCCGGCCGTGCATCACTGGCTCACCCCGGCCTTCGCAGGTTGGGGCGCCCCGCTGTGGCTGGCGGACGTGCTCGGATTCATCCTCGCCCTGATCATCGTCACGTTCCTGCATCTCGTCGTCGGTGAGATGGCACCCAAGTCGTGGGCGATCGCGCACCCGGAGAAATCGGCGACACTGCTGGCGATCCCGATGCGCGGATTCATGTGGGCCACCCGCCCGCTGCTGCTGGTGCTGAACCGGATGGCGAACCGGTGTCTGCGAAGGTTCGGCGTGGAGCCGGTCGACCAGGTGGGCGCCGGCCAGGATCCCGACGCGCTGCGTCACCTCGTCGAGCACTCGGCGACCGTCGGCACGCTCGACGAGCGATACCACGGCCAACTGACCAGCGCCCTGGAACTCCAATCGCTCGCAGTGCGAGACGTGGTGCGGCCGAACACCGCCCCGAGCAGTGTCGCCCCGGACGCCACCGCGGCGGCGATCAGGGCGGCCGCGGATCGGAGCGGCCACCTCCGACTGCTCGTACGCGACGCGGACGGGATCAAGGGAGTGGTGCACGCCCGGGACAGCCTGCGGGCCGGCGCCGCAGTCACGGCCGCCGACCTCATGCGCCCGGTGCTGACCCTCGACGCGGACGCTGCCGTGTACGAGGCACTGCACACCATGCGCGAGACCCGCAGCCACCTCGCGATCGTCACCGACAACGGTGAGCTGACCGGTGTCGTCACCTTGACGGATGTCCTCGCGCGACTGCGCCCGGCGGCCGGGGCTTCCGCCTGACCCGTTTCGCACACCGCGGCCGGGGTGGGCATCGGAAGCGGTACCCTCGCGGGGTGAATTCACGGTTGGATGTGGTCGCGCGGGTACGCGGCTCCTTTGTGGGTTCACTGTCCGGCGCGGTCAGCATCGCCGCGCACGGCATCGCCGGAGGCGGAATGCCCCCGAGTGATGGTTCGGTGGTGTTGCTTCTCGCGGCGTGCGCCGCAGTCGGGGCGTCGGTCGCCGCCGTCCGGGTGCCCCGCCGTGAATGGTTGTTCGTGCTGTCGGTGCTCGCTGCGGGCCAGCTGATCGGCCACACCACACTGGCCTTGGCCGCCGATCATTCCCATGGTCTGGGGCTTTCCACCCCGATGATCGCCGCGCACCTCGCCGCGATCGCAGTCGCCGCGGTGCTGGTCCGGTCGGCCGAACGCGCCTGCCTGAGGGCATTGGCGGCGTTGTCGCGCATCGTTCTCGCAGTCCTGGCCCCAGGTCGATACCGGCACCTGGACGGCGACCCCGGTCTACCGCGCGAAGCTGTCGTTGTGGCTGCTGGTCGCCGCGGGCGCCGGCACCCGCGGACCACCCGCTCTCGTCTAGTCGAATCCTTTCTCACCGCCTTCCCGGCACGCACACGACGTGTGGTCGTCGGTCCGGCGTGTTCTCACGCGGCACCAGCAGACTCCCACGCGAGTCCCGGTGCCGATTCCTTCCTGAGTCGGCGCATCCCTGACGTGTCACCTCGAGTTGCCCAGCGCACCCTGCTGTGCGCGGCCTCGACGGCGCTGGGTGCCCGTCTCAGCCGATTCGAAGCGAGATCGTCATGTCCATCCCTGAACTCGAACACGACACACCGGTTGCGTCCTCCCCGGCGTCGAAGGTGTCCGCGCCGCCGCGCAGTTTCCGGCCACTGATCCTGCGCCTGCACTTCTATGCGGGGATCCTGGTGGCCCCGTTCCTGGTGATCGCCGCGGTCAGCGGCGGCCTCTACGCTCTCGCGCCGTCGGTCGAGCAGCTGGTCTACCGCGACTTCCTGCACGTCGACTCGACCGGCCCGGACCTGCCGATGTCCGAACAGGTGCGGGCCGCGCAGCAGGTTCGCCCGGATCTCGTCGTCGCCGCCGTGCGCCCGGCGACCGAACCGGGTGACACGACGCAGGTGATGTTCACCGATCCCACCCTGGGCGAGTCCGAGCGCCGCGCGGTCTTCGTCGATCCCGTCACCGCGGAGTCGGTGGGCGAGCTCGTCGTCTACGGCAGCAGCGGGGCGTTGCCGATGCGCACCTGGATTTCACAGTTGCACCGGCACCTGCACCTGGGCGAGCCCGGCCGCATCTACAGCGAGCTCGCCGCGTCGTGGCTGTGGGTCATCGCGCTCGGTGGCGTGTACCTATGGGTGCAGCGCTACCGCACCACCCGCGCCCGCAACGCGGACGCCGCCAGGCTGTGGACGCTCGATCGGTCGAGCCGCGGACGCAACCGCACCCTCAGCTGGCACGGTGTGGTCGGCATCTGGATCGCGGTCGGCCTGGTGTTCCTCTCGGCCACGGGCCTGACGTGGTCGCGGTACACGGGCGAGAACGTCGGCGAACTCCGTACCGCCCTGAGCTGGACCACTCCCAAGATCGATAAGAAGCTGGACTCGGCGCCCGCTGCCGGCGCCGCCGCATCGGGCGGTCACGACGGGCACGGCGCAGGGCACATCCCTGCGTCGGATCCGGGCATCCTCGACCGCAATGTGGGCGCACTCGACACCGTCCTCGACGTGGCCCGGCGGGGCGGTGTCACCGGTGCTGTCGAGGCGACTGTTCCCGCCGATGCGGGCACCGCGTTCACCGTCACGCAGACCCGCGAACCGTGGCAGTTCTCGACCGACTCGATCGCAGTCGACGGGGCCACGGGCGCGGTGACGGACGTGTCGCGATTCGGTGACTGGCCGCTCGCCGCGAAGCTGACGTCCTGGGGCATCGCCCTGCACATGGGGTTGCTGTTCGGCCTGCTCAACCAGCTGGTCCTGGCCGCCCTCGCGGTGGCGTTGCTCGCCGTGATCGTCCGCGGCTACCTCCTGTGGTGGCGGCGCCGGCCCACCCGCGGCACCACCCGGGCGGTGGGCAGGCCGCCGGTGCGGGGCACCTGGCGTCGAATCCACCCGGCGGCGGCGGTGGCCGGGGCCGGATGCGTCGTCCTCGTCGGCTGGTTCGTCCCGCTGCTCGGCGTCAGCCTCCTCGCGTTCCTGCTCGTCGACGTCGCGGTCGGCGCCCTCGCCCGCACCCGGGCAGGGTGATCGACCGGGGCACCCGTGCAGCCGCGGCAGTTACGGCTTGGGAACCGGGTGCCCCTCCGAGGCCTGGACGACGACGATGCCGTTTCCGGTGAGGCACAGCTGATATGCCTCACCGGAACCCCGGCCGATCGCGGCGCCCATCTTCGCGGTCTTGCGGATCGTCGAGTGCAGGCCGGTCGACCACAGCACCGCGCTCTGCATGTCGACGTACGTGGGGGTGTCCACGTTGAGGACGACGGGAGTGCCGTAGATCGTGACGGCGAGGACACCGCGGCCGGTGAACGTGGTGTTGAACAGTCCGCCGCTGAGCATCGACGCGCCCTCGACGCGGTTGATGTCCCAGCTCAAGGCGCTGTCGAACGCGAGAACGTTGGAACCGCTGACGGTCACCGACTCGTCCTCGAGTTCGAGCAGGAAGATCTCGTCGGCGTCGCGGGCGAGGAACACGTCGCCGCTGCCGGACACCTTCATCAGCGACATGCCCTCACCGGTGAATGCCTTTTTGAAGAACTTCCCGACACCCCCGCTGCCCTGGTAGGCGAAGTCGACGTCCCCCTGGTAGGCGACCATCGATCCTTGCCGGGCAAAGAAGTGACCGCTGGTTCCGGCCAAGTCCACCTTGAGCATTCGGGGATTCTGAAGCACGAAGGTGCCCGGTTCACCACTGCGTTCCGCGTTCTTCATCAGGTCGCTGCGCATGGAGGAATCCTATCCGTCCCGTCAACGAACCCATTCCGGTCCGGGCCCGTTGGCTTCCTCGAAGATCAGCCACGTCTTGGTCGACTGCACACCTTCCAGGCTCTGCAAGCGTTCGAGGACGACATGACGCAGTGCGCTGTTGTCCGGTGCGCGCACCAGGACGAGAACGTCGAAATCGCCGCCCAACAGCGAGAAGTGCTCGACGAAGGGCAGCGTCCGGAGCTGGGTGGAGATCCCCCGCCACGAGTCCTGTCGGATCGAGAGGGCGATGAACGCGGAGGAGCCGAGTCCCGCCTTGGAGTGCGAGATCCGCGTGGTGAAGCCTTCGATGATCCCCGCCTCCTGCAACCGCTCGATGCGGACGTAGGCGTGCGCGCGGGAGATGTGCGCCTTCTCCGCCAGCGCCCGCATCGAGATGCGGCTGTCGGCGACGAGTTCCTTGATGATGCGCCGGTCGATCGCGTCGAGTTCATACGTGTCCGCTGTGCCGCCGGCCATCTGTCCATCCCTGCTGTGGTCGCTCACACTCCGGTGAGACATTCTGCTCCCGATGAGCCGATTCTAGACCGTTTGTCTCCAATTCCGCCTTGTCGTTGTCGATGGGTCGTTCAGTTGCGAGCATTGACGAACACAATGCATCTGGAGGTAGACGTGACGCTCGTAGAGCCGCCCCTGGCGACGCCGTATCGGAAGTTCCTCCCCGCCGAGTGCGCGGTGCAGTATCTGGACGCGGCCGGCGAGCTGACCGAGAGCGAGGCCCGGTATCCGAGGCCGAGCGACGACCGTCTGGTCGAGATGTACCGGAACATGGTGCTGGGCAGGCGTTTCGATCAGCAGGCGACGGCTCTGACCAAGCAGGGCCGGCTGGCGGTGTACCCGTCGTCGCGTGGTCAGGAGGCCTGCCAGATCGCGGCGGCCATGAGCCTGCAACCCGGCGACTGGATGTTCCCCACGTACCGCGACTCGGTCGCGCTCGCCGCCCGCGGCATCGATCCGGTCGAGATCCTCAGCATGCTCGCCGGCAACTGGCACTGCGGCTACGACCCAGCCGCCCACCGCAGCGCCCCGCAGTGCACCCCGCTGGCCACCCAGTTGCTGCACGCGACCGGCGTGGCCTACGGCGAACACCGCAAGGGAAACGACACGATCGCGCTGGCGTTCTGCGGTGACGGCGCGACCAGTGAGGGCGACTTCCACGAGGCCCTCAACTTCGCCGCCGTGTTCAAGGCCCCGGTGGTGTTTCTGGTGCAGAACAACGGATTCGCGATCAGTGTGCCGCTCGCCCGGCAGAGCGCGGCGCCCACGTTGGCGCACAAGGGAGTCGGCTACGGAATCGGCTCCGAGCAGGTGGACGGAAACGACCCGGTCGCCATGCTCGCCGTGATGGACGAGGCCGCGAACTTCGTCCGGGCCGGCAACGGTCCGGTCATCGTCGAAGCTCACACCTACCGGATCGACGCGCACACCAACGCCGACGACGCCACCCGCTACCGCGACTCGGCCGAGGTGGAGCAGTGGCTCGGCCGCGACCCGCTGGCCCGGCTGGAGAAGTACCTGCGCGGGAAGGGCCTGCTCGACGACGCATCGTCGGCAGCCCTCACCGCGGACGCCGAGACCGCCGCAACCGCGCTGCGTGCCGGCATGAACGTCGACCGACCCGGCGACCCGAGGGACCTGTTCCGGTACGTCTTCGCCGAACAGACCCCGCAACTTCGAGAGCAGCAAGCGCAGGCGGAAGCCGAACTGGCCGCCGAGTCCGAGGAGAACTGACACCATGCCCGTGCTCACCATGGCCCAGGCCCTGAACACCGCACTGCGCGACGCCCTCGCCGCCGACGAGAACATCGTCGTCTTCGGCGAGGACGTCGGCACCCTCGGCGGGGTCTTCCGCGTCACCGACGGCCTGACCCGAGACTTCGGTGACGACCGGTGCTTCGACACCCCGCTCGCCGAATCCGGCATCATCGGCTTCGCGATCGGCATGGCGATGTCCGGGTTCAAGCCGGTCGTCGAAATGCAGTTCGACGCGTTCGCCTACCCGGCGTTCGAGCAGATCGTCTCCCACGTCGCGAAGATCCGGAACCGCACCAAGGGTGCGCTGTCCGTGCCGATCGTCATCCGGATCCCGTTCGCGGGCGGGATCGGCGGGGTCGAGCACCACTGCGATTCCAGCGAGGGCTACTACGCCCACACCCCCGGCCTGAAGGTCGTGGCCCCGTCCACCGTCGAGGACGCCTACACCCTGCTGCGCGAGGCGATCGACGACCCCGACCCGGTGATCTTCCTCGAACCGAAACGCCTGTACTTCTCCCGCGCCGACGTCGACCTCGCGGTGGGCGCACCGATCGGGCGGGCCGCCGTCCGGCGTCCCGGCCGGGACGCGACCATCGTCGCGTACGGGCCGTCGGTGTCCGTCGCGCTCGAATCCGCCGAAGCGGCCGCTGCGGAGGGCCACGACATCGAGGTGATCGACCTGCGGTCGATCGTGCCGTTCGACGACGAGACCGTCATGGCATCGGTCCGGAAGACCGGTCGCTGCATCGTCATTCAAGAGGCGCAGGGATTCGCCGGTGTCGGCGCCGAGATCGCCGCCCGCGTCCAGGAACGCTGCTTCCATCACCTGCACGCGCCGGTGCTGCGGGTCAGCGGATTCGACATCCCGTACCCGGCGCCGAAACTCGAACGCCTCCACCTGCCGAGCGTCGACCGCGTCCTCGACAGCGTCGACCGGTTGCAGTGGAACGACTCCGCCGACACCCGCTGGGCGGTGACCGCATGAGCAACCAGGTCTTCCTGCTCCCCGACCTCGGCGAAGGACTCACCGAGGCCGACATCGCCGAATGGAAAGTTGAGGTCGGCGACACCGTCACCATCGACCAGGTGGTCGTCGAGGTCGAAACCGCGAAAGCCGCGGTCGAGGTGCCGATTCCCTTCGAGGGCACGGTGATCTCCCTACACGGCGACGAAGGCTCGACGCTGCAGGTGGGCACCCCGCTGATCACCGTCAGCGGAACACCCGCCGCACACGCGCAGTACCGCGAAGAAGAAAAAGCCGGCTCGGGCAACGTCCTGATCGGGTACGGCACCAGCGAGGACACCCGCCGGCGTCGGCGTCGCGTCGGCGTGACACGCGAGGTCACACCGCCGGAACCGAACCGCACCGGTGTTGCGCCACGGGTCATCTCGCCGGTCGTTCGCAACCTCGCGCGGCAGAACGGTCTCGACCTGTCGCGGCTGCCCGGGAGCGGTCCCGGCGGTGTGATCAACCGCGCCGACGTCGAGCGGGCACTCGCCGCGCCACCCGCGACGGCCGACGTACAGCGGATTCCGATCAAGGGCCTGCGGAAAGCGGTCGCCGACAAGCTCTCGACGAGCCGCCGTGAAATCCCGGACGCGACAACCTGGGTGGATGTGGACGCCACCGATCTCCTCGCCGCCCGCCGGGCAATCAATGCCGCCCTCGACGCCGACGCCGGCGTGAGCCTGATGGCCCTGCTCGCGCGTCTGGCCCTCGCGGCGCTGAAGCAGTACCCGGAACTGAACTCGACCGTCGACACCGAACGCAACGAGATCGTCCGATACGGTCACGTCCACCTCGGCATCGCGGCGCAGACACCGCGCGGCCTGGTCGTCCCGGTGATCGAGAAGGCCGACTCGCTCACCACCGTCGAACTGGCCCGGCAACTGCGGGACACGACGGCGCTGGCCCGTGAGGGGACGCTCCCGCAGGCACGGCTGACGGGTGGCACGTTCACCCTCAACAACTACGGCGTCTTCGGTGTGGACGGTTCGACCCCGATCATCAACCATCCCGAGGCCGCGATTCTCGGTGTCGGCCGCATCGTCGACAAACCGTGGGTCGTGGACGGGCAGTTGGTCGTTCGGAAGGTCACCCAGGTGTCGTTGAGCTTCGATCACCGCGTGTGCGACGGCGGTGCCGCGGGCGGGTTCCTCAGATTGTTCGCCGACTACCTCGAGAACCCGATCACCGTGCTGGGGAGGCTGTAGATGTTCGACACGCACAGTGACGTCCTGATCCTCGGTGGCGGTTCCGGCGGCTACGCCTGCGCCGTCCGGGCCGCGCAGCTCGGGCTGTCGGTGACGGTGATCGAGGCGGACAAGATCGGCGGAACCTGCCTGCACCGGGGCTGTATCCCGACCAAGGCGCTGCTCCACTCCGCCGAGGTCGCCGACACCGCGCGGACCGGTTCCGCGTTCGGCGTGCGAACGACGTTCGACGGCATCGACATCGAGGCGGTACACCGCTACAAGAACGACACGATCGACCGGTTGCACAGGGGACTGCGGGGGCTGGTCGCCCATCTCGAGATCAGCGTCGTGAACGGGCACGGAAAGTATGTCGGAGACAGGACGATCGAGGTGGACGGCACCCGCTACACCGGGACGTCCGTGGTGCTCGCTACCGGCTCCTACGCGCGGACAGTGCCGTCCATCGAGCTCGGTGAGCGCATCGTCACCAGTGACGACGCACTGAACCTCGGATTCGTCCCGAAGAAGACCATCGTTCTCGGCGGCGGCGTGATCGGCGTCGAATTCGCCAGCGTCTGGGCGTCGTTCGGCGCGGAGGTGACTGTCGTCGAGGCGCTCCCCCACCTGGTCGCGGCGGAGGATCCGTGGTGCTCGAAGCAACTCGAACGCGCGCTCCGCAAGCGTGGTATCACCGCCCGCACGGGCGTGACGGTCGCCGCGGCGAAGGAAACCGCGGACGGCGTTCTCGTGGAACTCGAGGGCGGCGACACCCTCGAGGCGGAGATCCTGCTGGTGGCGGTGGGGCGTGGTCCGCGCACCGGCGACAGCGGGTTCGCGGAACACGGCATCACCCTGGACCGTGGGTTCGTCGTCGCCGACGAGCGGCTGCGCACCCACGTCGACGGTGTGTACGCCGTCGGGGACATCGTGGCCGGACTTCAACTGGCGCACCGCGGCTTTCAGCAGGGCGTATTCGTTGCCGAAGAGATCGCCGGCCTCGATCCCGTTCCCGTGGCCGAGCATCTCGTTCCGCGGGTGACGTACTCGCACCCCGAGGTCGCGTCCGTCGGACTCACCGAGGATGCCGCCCGCGAACGGTACGGCGACGTCACGTCCGTCGTGTACGACCTCTCAGGCAACGGCAAGAGCCAGATCCTGAAGACGTCGGGTGGGATCAAGGTCGTCCGAACCGGCGACACCGGCCCGGTGGTGGGTGTGCACATGGTCGGCGACCGCGTCGGCGAGCTGATCGGTGAGGCCCAACTGACCGTCGCCTGGGAAGCCCTGCCCACCGACGTCGCGCCGTTCGTCCACGCGCACCCCACCCAGAACGAAGCACTGGGCGAAGCGATGCTGGCGTTGTCGGGGAAGCCGCTGCACGCGCACGGCTGAACGCATTCGATCCGCGTCGGGGAAGATCGCGCACCGGTCCGCGGTTGATACCGGTTGATCCGTGAGTCTTTCGGCGCAAATCCGGTCCTTCAGGTCCGGGTGAGCCGATCTGGTTTTGTCGGACTGTGTGGCTAGTGTCTGGGTTATGGCGGGGAGGGTGGTGAGGCGGGCGTTCAAGTACCGTTTCTATCCGACTGCGGTGCAGGCGGAACAGCTTGCTCGAACGTTCGGGTGCACCCGGTATGTCTACAACCGGGCGTTGGCGGAGCGGACGCGTGCCTGGTCGCAGGAGCGGCGTCGGGTGACCTATGCGGATACCTCGAAGATGCTCACCGATTGGAAGCGGGATGCCGAGACGGAGTGGTTGTCGGAGCCGTCGAAGGGGCCGTTGCAGGAGTCGCTGCGGCAGTTGCAGGGTGCGTTCGACAGGTTCTGGCGCAAGCAGACCGGATACCCGCAATTCAAGAAGAAGGGGCGGTCGAAGGAGTCGGCGACCTACTTCTCGAACTGCTTCACATACCGTTGCGGGCAGATCCGGTTGGCCAAGCAGACCGAACCGCTGGATGTTCGGTGGAGGCCGCTCCCGGAGGGGGCAGTGCCGTCGCAGGTGACGGTGTCACGCAATGCACGCGGTCAATACCACGTCTCGATTCTCGTCGAGGACACGATTCCCGAACTCGAACCGGCCGATCGGGTGGTCGGACTCGATGCCGGGATCACGAGCCTGTACACGCTCTCGACGGGGGAAAAGATCACCAACCCGCGTCACGAGCGCAGGGACCGTGCGCGGTTGGCGAAGGCGCAGCGGGTGCTCGCCAGGAAGGAGAAGGGATCCCGTAACCGGGCCAAGGCCCGACTGAAGGTCGCGAAGATTTTTGGTCGGATCGCCGATCGGCGCCGCGACTATTTGCACAAACTTTCCACTCGGCTGGTGCGCGAAAATCAAGTGATCGCCATCGAGGATCTGAGTGTGCGGAACATGGTCAAGAATCGGTCGTTGTCTCGGGCGATCTCGGATGCGGGTTGGTCCGAGTTCCGGTCGATGCTCGAGTACAAGGCCGACTGGTACGGGCGGCGGGTGGTGGTGATCGACCGGTTCTATCCCTCGTCGAAGACCTGCTCGGTGTGCGGGGGTGCTCGCGTCGACGATGCCGCTGACCGTGCGGGAGTGGGCGTGCCGATGCGGCGCCGTCCGCGACCGGGATGTGAACGCGGCGAAGAACATTTTGGCCGTCGGACTGACGGTGGCAGCCTGCGGAGATGGTGTGAGACCGCCCCGCGCCTAGGGTGTGGGGAGGCAACTGTCGGTGAAACAGGAACCTCGGGACGCGAGTTTCGAGGGGATTCTCGGTCGTTCACGGCCGAGAGGAAGTCAACATCGGAAGCGAACGCAATGACTCTTTCAGCGTCCGCGATCACCGAATCCGTTGCCGACCGGCTGGGCCACGAAGCCATCGTGTGGCTGACGACCATCGGTCGCAAGGACACGCCGGTTCCGACCCCGGTGTGGTTCAGCTGGTCGGGCACCGAGTTCCTGATTTTCAGTCGACCGGCTACCGCCAAGCTGGCGAACATCGGCAGGAATCCGCAGGTCGCGCTGAATTTCAACAGCAGCCCCACGGGTGGTGACGTGTCGGTGTTCACGGGGAAGGCCCATGTCGACACGGACGGTCCCACGGCGGAGGAGTGGGAGACCTACGTCGAGAAGTACCGCGAGCACATGGCCGGTCTGGATTACACGCCCGAGAAGTTCCGGCAGGACTACTCGACGCTCGTCCGCGTCACCCCGGACCGGTTGCGCGGCTGGTAACCCCGAGTTCTGGGCAGAACGACGGCACCGATGTCCCCGATGCGCCACCATCTGATGCGGAGCAATTTCGCTCCTCACCTATACGGAGGAACTCGCATCATGGACTGGACACTCGAAGTGGTCGTTCTGCCCGTCAGTGACATCGATCGTTCCGTCGCGTTCTACCGCGACAAGCTCGGCTTCCATCTCGATCACGACACCGCCAACGAGCACATGCACGTCGTTCAGCTGACCCCCACCGGTTCGGGCTGCTCGATCGTGATCGGCGATCTCCCGTCGCAGACGGAGATGGCACCCGGGTCGATGAGGGGACTGCAGTTGGTGGTCGCCGATGCCGCCGCGGCCCGCCGGGAGTTGCTCGATCGGGGTGTCGAGGTCAGTGAGATCACCGTGTTCGACGAGCGTGACGGGGGAACCTTCTTCGGATTCGCCGATCCCGACGGCAATACGTGGGCGGTCCAGCAGATCAAGGCGCGGGCGGAGAAGCCGCTGATTCCGGTCGAGGCCCGGGGGCGGTTCGGGGAGAACGCCTGAGGTTTCACACGATCACGTCAGGGGGCAGGCGTTGCGGGTGTCGTCGACGAGTTGTTCGGCCAGGGTGAGGGCGGCGGTCAGTTCGTCGGGCGTGGTTCCGAGCCGGCCGAGGACGGCGTGAGCGCGAGCGGTGAAGTCGGTGGGTGCGTTCGGCAGGGCACCGGCGGCGGCAACGGCACCCTTCTCGTTGATGAGCCAGCGCCGGGCATGCGCGTGTAGGGCGTGCGCGCACAGGCACACCGCGCGGAACAGGCACCCCGCCACATACGTTGCATCGGCCCGCGGGATCGCCTTGCGGGCCAGCACGGTGACGAAGTCCGCCTCCCACAGGCGCCGCACCAGGGCTTCGCGCAGCGGGTCCGGGTAGTGCTGCATGTCGGTGTGGAGCGCAGCGATGCGTCCGGACGGATCGGCGAGGATCACCGCCGACGCGAGTTCGCCCGCGTACGCGAAGTCCGCGAACCCGAACGGGTGACCGGTCTGGGCGTGAAACCCGTACACACCCTGCTGGGTGTCGTGCCACACCGCGGTCACCCGGTCGAGGTCGCGGTACAGCCAGTCCACCGCCCGGCCGTCGATCGACAGCCACGCACCACCGTCGACCCACGGTCCCCACTCACCCGTCCGGGTCGCCGATGCAGAGGCGCCCGCCCACTCCTGCGCGAGGTCGTTCAGCCCGTCGGTGTCGAGGGTCCCGCGGTAGTAGACGCCCAGGTCGTAATCGGATTCCGCCGTGTGCGTCCCTCGGGCGCGGCTGCCGCCGAGGGTGACGCCGACGACGCCGCCGATGTGGCACAACTGCTCGGCGAGGGGTCGCAATGCCCGGTCCTCGAAATCCACACCCCACATCGTCCACCCCGGCCCGGCGCAGCGGATAAATTCGGTTCATGCTCATCTTGGGAACGACCGTGATCGGAGCACGCGACGTCGGACGTGCAACCAGGTTCTGGACCGAGGCACTCGGGTTGACTGCGCTCCCGCCCGTCGGCGACAACGGCTTCACCAACCTGACGCGGCCCGACGGTCGGCCGGTGTTGGCGATCCAGCAGAGCGAACACGACGCGGAACCCGAGCCTCGGCTGCACCTCGACCTGCACGCCCGCGACAGCACGGATCAGGCCGCGGAAATCAAACGACTCGTCGGTCTTGGCGCGCAGCGGGTGCCGTGGGACCGGTACCCCGAGGAATCGGACTTCGTCGTGCTGGAGGACACCGAGGGCAACCGGTTCTGCGTCATCGACAACTCTCGCGCACCCGAACAGTGCCGGCTCGAGATGTCCTGAGTCTTGCTCTACGCGGCGCCCGCGTAGTGGGCGGGACGGGGCAGCATCGGCCGGCAGACGGCACGGGGGATGCCGCACACTTCGAAGAAGTCGATGACGATGGATCGGACCTGCGCGGAGACGACCGCTGCGGAGAACCCTGCCGAGATCTCCTGCTGCGGCAGTGAGCGCGCGAATCGCTCGAGTTCGTCGCTGATCTGGATTTCGTTGGGCTTCTTCGTGGGAGTTGCGAGAATCATCAGCCGCATCCGGTCGGCGAGGTGCGCCAGATCGGAGATGGCGTCCGCCAGCTGCGGGTCGACTCGTTCGCCGTCGTATGTGGCGATCAGGGCGCGCCGCACCAGGACCCGGGTGTTGCGTGCGGCGTTGTCGATCGGGTCGGCAATCGATGCCAGCCGGCCGATGCGGCGTCGCCCCCGCCAGTGGATCGGTGAGATCCGGGCCACCTCGGATCCGGAGCGGAGTTCGACGCGCATGCTGTCGATGGTCGACTGCGTCGAACGGGCAAGTGCGAGAGCGTCCTCCAGTGCGGAGACATCGCCGGCGGCCAGTCCCTTCGACGTCTGCCGGAGGGCTGCGGCCACGCTGTCCAGCACGGCGGCGGCGCACCGGCGCGTCCGCCGCACGGGGTCGGTGGGCAACACGGACAGCGCCACCAGGCTGAGCGCACCCCCGATCAGTGCGTCCACGACACGGTCGAACGGGTGGGCGCTCGTGGCGGATGCCATGGCTGCGACCAACGCCGCCGACGAACCCGCCTGCAGGACGATCACCGAACCACCGTCGAGGAGCACCGCAAAAGACATCGCCACTGCCACGACGAGGCAGATCTGCCACGGCCCGTTGCCGATGTACCGCACGACGACGTCCGAGACGATCGTTCCGATGGTGACGCCCGCGATCAACTCGCCGGCCCGACGACTGCGGGCACCCCGCGCGACACTCAGGCACACCACCGCCGCCAGCGGGGCCAGCAGCGGCTGCTCGTGACCGGCCACCTCGACCGACACCCACCACGCCGCCCCCGCGGTGACCGCCGTCTGCGCGATCGGCACCAGGTACCCCGCGAAGCGAAGCAACGAAGCGCGCACCGACGGCAGAGCGGTGGAGCCGACCCTTCGGAGAAAGGCGAGTATCGAGATGAGCTGGAGCACAGTGGTACAGCTTTCTGGACGGTCACACGTGGGCAGGAGCACATTTTCTATCGCCTGCCGACACCGACGACCGCCGGTGGACAAGCCTTCGCACAGCCTGTCCTGGATTTCTTACGCCCGTGTAAAAGTCGCCGCTTTCATAGCGCAGATCACGTTATGCACCGTGTTTCCGGCGATGCAGGTCACAAAGCTGCCGTCGCCTGTCGCCGGGCACGCTGCGCCACGGGGTCCGGTACGGGCAGAGCGGCCACGAGGCGTCGGGTGTAGTCGTGCTGCGGGTGGGTCAGCACGACCGTGGCGGGGCCGGTCTCGACCAGGTGTCCGGCCCGGAGCACGGCGACCGTGGTGGACACCCGCTCGACCACGGCGAGGTCGTGGCTGATGAACACGGCCGCGAAGCCGAGCTCCCGCTGGAGGGTGGCGAACAGTTCGAGCACGTCGGCCTGCACGGAGACGTCCAGGGCGCTGGTCGGTTCGTCGGCGATCAGCAGGGTGGGTTCCAGCACGAGCGCCCGGGCCAACGCGACCCGTTGACGCTGCCCGCCGGACAACTCGGACGGCAGCCGGGTGGCGAACGACGCCGGCAGCCGGACCGCATCCAGCAGGTCGACAACCTTCTTGCGCCGCTCGGCGCGGGTGCCGACCCGATGGATGTCGAGGGGCTCGGCGATGCTCTCCTCGAGCGTGAAGCGGGGGTCGAGCGAGGCGGCGGGATCCTGCGGCACGAAAGCCAGCCGACGACGTAGTTCCCGCAGCGCCGATCCGCGGGTGGCGGCGACATCACGGCCGTCGACGCGGATCGTCCCGGTCGCCGGTGCAATCAATCCGGCGATCGTGCGACCCAAAGTGGTTTTTCCCGAGCCGGATTCACCGACCACGCCGAGCACCTCACCCGCGGCCAGCTTCAGTGAGACGTTGTCGAGCGCGCGGAACGCTGCCTGACCACGTCGGCCCGGGTAGACGACCGACACGGTGTCGACGTCCAGGACCGGGGTGGTCGGGTCGGCGACCTCGGCGACCGGTTCTGCTACGTCACTCGGCTGCGGCAGCCGCAGGACCGAGTCGAGGAGGTGCCGGGTGTATTCGTGCTCGGGTCGTGCGAATATCTCGGTGACTTCTCCCCGTTCGACGACCTCGCCGAGTTGCAGTACCACCACGCTGTCGGCGATATCGGCGACGACACCCAGGTTGTGGGTGATCAGCAGGATGCCGGCATTCGTGCGGTCCCGCAGCCGGCGGAGCAGGGAGAGGATCTCGGCCTGCACCGTGACGTCGAGCGCGGTGGTGGGTTCGTCGGCCAGGAGCAGGACGGGGTCGTTGGCCAGTGCCAGGGCGATGACCACACGCTGCTTCTGGCCGCCGGAGAGTTGGTGCGGGAAGTAGTCGACGCGCTTGTCCGGTTCCGGGATCTCCACGAGGGTCAGCAGTTCGATCGCGCGGTCGCGCAACTGCTTCCGTCCCGAGCGGCCGTGCGCACGCAAGGCCTCACCGATCAGCCAGCCGACCGTCCGCACAGGATTGAGCGCCGTCTGCGGCTCCTGGAAGACCATCGCGACCCGCCCGCCGCGGATGGCCCCGAGTTCGCGTTCGGACGCGCCGAGCACCTCGACGCCGTCGACTTGCACGGAACCGGTCGCTGTTGCGGTGGGCGGAAGCAGGCCCATCGCGGCGCGGGCCGTGATCGACTTGCCGGATCCGGATTCGCCGACGAGCGCGACGATCTCACCCCGGTTCACGCGGAGACCGATGCTCCGGACGGCGGGGCGCGGATGGCTGAACGCCACCTGCAAGTCCGTCACGTCGAGGGCGGGGGTAGTGGATGCTGCGGTCACGAAGGTGGTCCTTTCTACAGGCGCCGCGCGTGCGCGAATGCCTGGGAGATCAGCAGAAAGCCGAGTGTCAGCAGGGAGACGACCACCAGGGGGCCGACCGCGAACAGCGGGTTGGTCTCGAGATAGCGGTTGCCGTCGCTGAGGATGGAGCCGAGTGACGGAGTCGGTGGAACCACACCGATGCCGAGGAAGCTCATCGCGCCCTCGATGAACACGGCGATCGACATCGACAGTGCCAGTTGTACTCCCAGCGGTTCGATCGAGTTCGGCAGAACGTGCTTGCGCAGAACCCAGCCGATGCTCGCACCCGAGACCACGGCGGCCTCGACGTAGCGAAGTTCGCGCACCTCCAATACGGACGTACGCATGAGCCTGCCGAACACAGGTATCTCGGCGAGGACGATCACCAGCACGATCGCGCGGACTCCGGGCCCGAGCACCGCGGTCAGGGCGATCGCCAGAACGAGTGCCGGGAACGCGAGGATCACGTCGAACACGCGCTGCGCGACGGCATCGGTGTATCCCCGGATGCCGGCCACCAGACCGATCAGTGATCCGAGTATCGCCCCGGCGGGCACCGCGACGAACACGATCACCAGGTCGGCGCGGATCCCGAACAACACCCGCGACAACACGTCGCGGTTCACGTCGTCGGTGCCCAGCCAGTGCGTGGAACTCGGGCCGAGGAGGAACGACGCGTCCAACTGATCGTCCGGCGCGAACGGCGCCAGCACCGGGGCGAGCGCCCCGAGGAGCACCACGATCCCGACGAGCACCGCGCCGGCCAGACCTCGGCCATGCGTCAGGCTGCGCCACAACGGTTCCGTGCTGCGGCGGGGATCCCGATCCGCCGGGGTTTCCGGGACCAGGCCGGGCCGGACGTCTGCGGGGCCGCCGGGTAGCGACGCTTCCGGTGTCGCCACAGTTCGATCGACCAGCTCACTCATGCCTGTCCTCCCAATCGGATACGGGGATCCAGCCAGGCGTGGGCGACGTCGGTGAGCAGTTGCAGCACCACGAACACCGCGACGGAGAGGACCAGCAACACCTGCACGAGCGGATAGTCACGGCTGTTGATCGCCTCCTCGGTGAGAAGCCCCAGGCCGGGCCAGACGAAGATCGACTCCACCAGCACGGCCCCACCGAGCAGCCCGCCCACCGTCAGTCCGAGAACGGTCAACACCGACGGCAGTGCATTCGGCAGCGCGTGCGCCAGCACGATGCGGCGGCGGCTGACGCCGATCGACTGTGCCGTCACGACATACGGTTGCCGCAGCTCGGTGTGCAAGGCCTCCACCAGGAATCGGGTCAGGGCGGCGCCCGCCGGGATCGCCAAGGTGATCGCCGGGAGGATCAGATACTGCGCGGCGATGTCGGGCCGGGTCAGGAACCCGTCCGGTGGGATCCCGCCCGACGGCAGGATCGGCCACAGGATCCCGAACACGAGCACCAGCAGCGTCCCGGTGATGAAGATGGGCAGCGCCGCCGCGATCGAGTTGTTCACCGTCACAACGGCGTCGAGCAGCCGATTGCGGAAGATCACCGAAGCGGTGCTGACGACGAGCGCGTACACCACCGCGATCAGCAGGGCGGACGCCGCCAGCACCACCGTGTTCTGGGCACCGTAGGCGATCAGGTCACCGATCGACCCGCCGACGATGTAGGACTTGCCGAGGTCGAAGCGGAACAGGGAACCGAGCCAGGACAGGTACTGCGCCACCAGCGGCCGGTCGAGACCGAGATCGGCGCGCACGGCCGCCAGCTGTTCCGGTGAGGCATCCGCACCGGCGAGCGTCTCCTCCGGGCTGCCGGGAACCAGGCGGAGGATCGCGAAGATGAGGAGTGAGGCGAGGAAGAGTACGAGGACGGCCGACGGGAGCCGCCTGGCCAGATAGGTCACCATGATGTCGAGTCCTGTGTCGGTGGGTGGGCGGGCGGTCGTCGGATCAGGTGCGCAGCAGGTACGTGGAATCGAAGCGCGGATCGTTGGTGCGGGACCAGTCGAACCCGCCGAGGTCGGTGGATACCACGACCTCGGTCTGCACCACCCCGATCTCCACCAGGAACAGCGACTCCAGCAGGTCCGCGTTCAGCGCGCGGTAGGCGTCGATCGCCGCGGGTGACGTGGGGTCCTGCTGCTGCCAGGCCGCCACCGCATGCGCCTGGTACTCCGGGTCGAGGAAGTTGGAGGCGTTCTTCACCGCGTTGTACGGGAAGGCGGCCACGGCCAGGGTGGACGGGGTCATCTGCGCGAAGCCGTGCTGGGTGACCCACAAACCCGGGAACTGGCCGGCCACCAGCAGACTGGTCATCTGGGCTGCGTCGGTGGGGATCAGGTCGACGTCGATGCCCACGTCGCGAAGGTTCGCCTGGATGATCTCCGCGATGATCCGGGAGGTGCGATCGGCGGGGTAGTTCAGCGGGATGGTCGGGACGTCACCGATCTCGGTGACGAGTGCGCGGGCCCGTTCCACGTCCCGGCTGTAGGTGTCCGCGGTCTGTTCGTCGTAGGCGGGCGAGGTCCGCGGCCACGGCAGGCTCGATGCGTAACCCTTGCCGCGGTACACGTCGGTGAGGATGCGATCACGGTCGATCGCGTATGCGATCGCCTGCCGAACCCGTACGTCGTTCAGTGGCGGTGCGGAGACGTTGATCCCGATGTACTGGTCGGACTCAGCGCCCTCCAGTACGTGGGAGCGGAACCCGCCCCGGGAGACGGCGAGTTCGGCGTCGAGGGAGGGCAGATCGTAGGCGGCGTCGATCTGGCCGGTCCGCAATTTGGTCACCAGCGCCTGATCGTCGGAGACGACGGCGAACGTCACGCCGTCCAGGTGGGGCGGATCACCCCAGTAATCGGGGTTGCGGGCCAGCGACAGTGCGACCTTCGGTTGCCAGGAGACGAACGTGAACGGGCCGGTGCCGTTGAACACCCGCCCCTCCTTCAGTCCGTCGACAGTGTCGCCGTCGAGGATGGGCGCGACCGCCAGGAGGTCGAAGATGTTCCCGGTCGGCTGCGACAGGGTGAGCACGATGCGGTGGGGGTCGCTGGTGTCGAACGCGGTGATCGCCGCCGCGGTCCGCCGGAACTGCGCGTTCCAACTGGGATCGGTGTAGGTCCGCAACGTGAATTCGACGTCTCTCGACGTGAATTCCTTGCCGTTGTGGAAGCGGACGTCGTCACGCAGCGCCAACTCCAGTCGACGTCCGTCGTCCGACAGCTGCCACGAGGTGGCCAGCCGGGGGTCGGGCTCGAGACTGCCGTGCGGGTACTGGACCAGAGTGTCGAAGACGTTGGCCGAGACCCCGCCGTTGGTGGGGTTGTTGCCCAGCGACAGGAACGTCGCGGGGATGAGGTCGGCACCGACACCGATCCGCGCCGTCCCGCCTGTGGGCACGTCTTCTCCGGGTTGGAGCACCGCTTCCGTACCCGACCGCTGCAGGCCGACTGCCGAGGTGCACCCGGTGACCAGCACGACGAGGGCAGCGACAACCGCCGTCACGAGAAGGCCTCGTCGCCGGTGCGTGGTCGGCGTGGGGAAACGAGAAGGCATGGCTGTGTCCTAAGGGTCACCCGAAGGGAAGTGGGAAGGGCAGGGGATACGCGAGACCCGTGAACACCCCGGATCGAGTCGTCCGGGTGACGAGAGGCGTGAGGGGAACGTTCAGCTACGGCAGCGACACCGCATGGAGGCGCGGTCGCAGCTGGTCGGGGTACCCATGGATCGAAGCTAGCACCGGCTCGGATACCCGACCAAGTTCGATCAGTGGTTGAAATCTGCATGATTCTAACTACTCGACGGGCTCGTGGGCGACCGTAGTATTTCCCGGATTGCACGGGGAAATATTTCTCCGATTCTGTGGGGAAACATGCCTCGGATAGTGAAAGGGATTGTGATTGTGACGGATTCGGCAACCAGCGGAGACGGGCAGGGTTCCGGGGGACAGAAACTCCCCCCGGGTGCGCGAGGGTACGACGGATTCGGCGGACATATCGGGCGGACGAGTACGGAGTCGACGCCGTGGTGGGCGCCGGAGACGAAAGCCCCCGCCGGTGCGCCGAACATCGTGGTCATCCTCATCGACGACATGGGCTACTCGGACATCGGACCGTTCGGCTCCGAGATCGACACCCCCAACCTGAACCGGCTCGCCGACAGCGGCTACCGGCTGTCGAACTATCACACCACCTCGGTCTGCTCACCGGCTCGCGCGGCGCTGCTCACCGGACTGAACCCGCACCGCGCAGGCTACGGCAGCGTCGCCAACTTCGATCCCGGCTTCCCCGGACTGCGGATGGAACTCGCCGACGACGCGCTCAGCCTCGCCGAGATTCTGCGCGCGAACGGGTATGCCACGCACGCGGTCGGCAAGTGGCATCTCGCACGCGACACCAACCTCGCGCCGGGCCGCACCCGCGACTCCTGGCCCCTGCAGCGTGGATTCGACAGCTACTACGGCTCGCTCGAAGGGTTGAATTCGTTCTACTACCCGAACGAGCTGATCTCCGACAACTCCGTAGTCGACGTCGAGGAGTATCCGCCGGACTACTACGTCACCGACGACATCACGGACAAGGCCATTTCGCGCATCAAGAGCCTGCGCGCCCACGACGCCGACAAGCCGTTCTTCCTGTACTTCTCGCACATCGCGATGCACGGACCGCACCAGGCCAAGCCCGAAGACCTCGCCAAGTATCGCGGCCGCTACACCGAGGGCTGGGACGCAGTGCGACGCAGCCGCTTCGATGCACAGCTCGAGGCAGGGTTCTTCCCGCCCGGCACCCAGATGGCCGAACGCAACACCGAACCCGGCTACGACGCCCCGCCGTGGGACGAGCTCACCGAAGAGGAGCAGTTGCGGTTCGCCCGGTACCAGGAGGTCTACGCCGCGATGGTCGACAGCATCGACCAGAGCGTGGGCCGGGTACTCGACACTCTCGACGAACTCGGCGAGACCGACAACACCATCATCGTGTTCACGTCCGACAACGGTGGCACCGCCGAGGGTGGCGCAGCGGGAACACGGTCGTACTTCAGTCAATTCGTGCACGGGCCGGTGCCGTCGGACTGGGTGCGCGACGTTCCGCACGACGAGGAACTGATCGGCTCGGAGAAGATCGGTGTCCACTACCCGCGCGGCTGGGGGCAGGCGTCGAATACCCCGTTCCGGTTCTACAAGGGTCAGACGTTCGCCGGTGGTGTCCGAGTGCCGTTCCTGCTGTCCTGGCCGGCCGGTCTCGGGCGCGCCGACGGTGACACCGGACTGCGCAAGCACTACTCCTACGTCACCGACATCACCCCGACCCTCCTGGATCTCGCGGGACTCGAGACTCCGCGCCACCGGAACGGGCGTCCCGCCCAGGAGCGTGACGGTGTCAGCCTCGCCGACATCCTGCGGGACGCCGCGCAGCCCACCCCCCACACGGAGCAGTACGCCGAGTTCGGTGGTCACCGCGGGTTCTACCGGGACGGCTGGAAACTGCTGTCGCTGCACACGGATCCGATCCGCGTCGACGATCCGCAGTGGCAACTGTTCGACGTCGAATCCGACCCGGCCGAGACCACGGACGTCGCGCATCTCTTCCCCGAGAAGGTGCGCGAACTCGCCGAGGCGTGGGATCGGGCGGCGTGGCACAACACCGTGTTCCCGATCCTCAACGACCGCAAGGCCGTGCAGCGGCGACCCGACGAGCGTCGCCTCGCGGAGCCGCTGAAGATCCTCGCGGGCACGCCGACGCTGGAACGCTATCGGTCCAGTGTGCTGATCCAGTACCGCGACTTCACCATCGACGTCGCCACCCACCCGATCGCCGCAGGCGACGAAGGGGTCCTCGTCGCCCACGGCGACCCGCACGGCGGATACGTGCTCTACGTCGAGGACGACCGGATCGTGTTCGCGGTCAACAGCTACGGCCGCGTCGCACACACGTCCGCTCCCCTCGGCGCGGATGTGGTGGGCGTGCAGGTGCGGGCGGAGGCCACCGAATCCGTCCGGTGGAACTTCACCGTCGCCCTCACCGACTCGGCCGGGGTCACCACCGACGTGGCCACCCTCGACGACCAGTTCCAGCTGGTCGGCATGGCGCCGTGGACCGGGATCTCGGTGGGCGTCGACGCCCGCGGACCCGTCGTGTGGGATCTGCGGGAACGCCGCGGAACGTTCCGATTCACCGGCAGACTGCGGTCGGTCACTTACACGCCCGGCCCCGTGCGGGTGCCCCAACCGGTCATCCAGGAGGTCGAGGAGCTGGCCGAGGCGATGGCCGACTGACCGAAGGGGTCGGGCGCGCGAAATCGCGCCCGACCTCCGCTGGGTTACCGGTCAGCTGTCGCCGTCGGAATCCTTCTTGCCGTCGGAATTCCTGCGCCAGTGCGTGAACCGCTCCTTGATGTCCGCCGCGACGTCGCCGACGCCGTTTCCGACGGCGTCCACGGTGGTGCCCAGTCCGCTGCCGATCTCACGGAGCATGCGGATCAGCGGGTCGTTCGAGGTGTCGAAATTCTGTTTGTACGATTTCGCGGCCTTGCGGAATTCTTCGCTGATCTTGGCGTCGTCGTCCTCGCCGCGGCGCGGGTACTCCCCGCGGAGGATCGCCGCGTAGGCGCCGCTGTCCACCCACTTCTTCAGCTCGGCGGCACGCAGCACCGAGAACGGATGGGTGAGCAGTTCGATGTTGAGGAGCTTGAGGACACCGTCGCGCAGGTCGCCGCTGGCGTCGTACTCCGCGGCCTGGGCCAGGAAGGCGTCGGTGTCGATCTCGCTCACCCGAGAGCCGCCGGCCAGCTTCAGCTGCACGCGGAGGGCGGTGTGGACGTCCTGCCCGCACAGCAATCCGGCACGGTCGCCGGACAGTTCCGATTTGCGCTGCCATTCCATGAGCGCGGCGATGATCGCGCGCAGCGCCCACCCGCCGATCGGAATCCAGCCGATGGTCCCGGCCAAGCGCATCAGATGCATGAGGATCGTGCGATACACCGCGTGCCCGGACAGCGCGTGCCCGAGTTCGTGGCCGAGGATGAACCGCTGCTCCTCGTAATTCATCACGTCGAGCAGTCCGGTGGTGACCACGATGAACGGACGGTCCATGCCGATGGTGAAGGCATTCACCACCGGGGTTTGCAGCACGAACAGCTCGGGCGTCTCGTCGGCGCCGAGAATGCGCACGCAGTCGCTGCGGAGGTCGTGGAGATCGCCGAACTGCCGTTCGTCGACGCGCACGGACGTGGCCAGGTACATCAGACGGTGCTGGCGCTCCTGCAACAGACCCGAGATGGTCCGGAAGACCGTGTCGAACCCCTTCAAGGTGCGCAGGGTGACCAGCGCCGCCCGATCCGCCGGGTGCTCCCACGCACGCGAGCTGATCTCCGGGAACGCCGTGCGAACGCGGTCTGGTGTGGTGGTCAAGCTTTCCCCCTGGGTCGGTGTGCGCGGTGCAGTGCCCTCCCGGTCAGGGTAGCGCCGGAGGGTAGCGGCGGCGGTCGTGCTGGGCATTTTGCCAACCGCCGACCACGACGGCTGCTCCGAACATGCGCAGGATGCTCAAACTTGACGCTTGGTATTGCTCAAAGTGCGTTCCGATGGTCGACTGTTGTGAGAGATCTGCACACGAGACCTCGAAGATACGGTGAGGTCGGTTCCCACAGGTCCGCCTGCCCGTCACCGCCGATCCGCCTCGCTCACGAACTGGGCCGAGGAGGATCGGATTCGGTGCCAGGAACTCACAGGCAAGGACGAAGCAATGAACGACGCCCGCACGATCCACGACCACACGGCGCAGCTCACCCCGCGCGCGGCCACTCCGGAAGCGCTTGTGGAGATCGAGAAGCGGGTGTTGTGGTTGTCGACATCGATGATCCACCACGCCAACCGGGTTCGCCCGAATCCGACGGGATTGAAGGTGGGCGGCCATCAGGCGTCGTGCGCGTCGATGGTCTCGATCATGACGTCGTTGTGGTTCGAGCAGCTCCGGCCCGGTGACCGGGTGTCGGTCAAACCCCACGCCTCGCCGGTGCTGCACGGCATCAACTACCTGCTGGGCGAGCTGGACGAGAAGTATCTGACGACGTTGCGGGAGTTCGGTGGCCTGCAGTCGTACCCCAGCCGGTCGAAAGATCCTGATCCGGTGGACTATTCGACGGGTTCGGTGGGGATCGGTGCGACGGCCCCGATCTGGGGTGCCATCGCCCGCCGCTACGTCGACACCGCCATCGGCGGCGCCGGCACGGGTCGGCAGTACTCCCTCGTTGGCGACGCCGAACTGGACGAGGGCGCGGTGTGGGAGGCGATCCTCGACACGTCCGTGTCCGAGCTCGGTGAGATCGTGTGGATCGTCGACCTGAACCGGCAGTCCCTGGACCGGGTGGTGCCGAACATCGCCGCCGGCCGGCTCGAGGCGATGTTTGCGGCCGCCGGGTGGCAGGTCATCACCGTGAAGTTCGGGACCCTGCTCGAGTCACTGTTCACCCGGACCGGCGGGGCGTCGTTGCGGACCCGGATCCTGGACATGCCCAACCCCGAATATCAGCGGCTGCTGCGGTGCAGTGCCGAGCAGGTGCGGGGGCGGCTGCCCGGGGACGGCCCCGATGCGGCCGCGATCGCGTCGCTGATCGCCGGCCTCGACGACGACACCCTGCTGCGGGCGATCCGCAACCTGGGCGGTCACGACCTCGACGCCCTGCGCGCCGCGTACGCGCAGATCGACGACACCCGCCCGACGGTGATCATCGCCTACACGATCAAGGGCCGCGGCCTGCCGACGCAGGGGCATCCGCAGAATCACTCGTCGCTGCTGACGGTGGAGCAGTACGAACAGTTGGCAGCCGAGCTGGGTATGGACCCGGCGCACCCGTGGGCCCGGTTCGAGGCCGGCAGTGCGGCGGGCCGGGTGTGCGCGGCGACCGCGGACCGGTTGCGGCGGGAGAAGGTCGAATTCGGCACACCGCCCGCGATCCCGACCGATATCGGCCGCACCCCGTCGGGGACGTCCACGACGCAGGCCGCATTGGGCCGGGCGCTGCTCGACCTGTCCCGAGAGGCCCCCGACGCGGCGAAACGGGTGGTCACCGTCAGCCCCGACGTGTCCTCGACCACGAACCTGGCCGGGTGGTTGAACAAGGTGGGGGTGTGGTCGCCGCACGAGCGCCGCAACTGGTTCGACGACGACGCCGAGACGATCATGCACTGGCGGGAAAAGCCCACCGGGCAGCACATGGAACTCGGCATCGCCGAAACCAACCTGGTCGGGTTGATGGGTGAGCTCGGCGCGACGTGGAGCCGGTGGGGGCAGCCGCTGTTCCCGATCGGGGTGATGTACGACCCGTTCGTCGAGCGTGCCCTCGAGCCCTGGTCCTACGGCATCTATGCGGGTGGGCAGTCGATCCTGGTCGGCACCCCGTCCGGGGTGACCCTCGCCGCGGAGGGAGGGGCGCATCAGTCGATCAAGACCCCGTCGATCGGCCTCGAACAGCCCGGCTGCGTCAGCTACGAACCCGCCTTCGCGATCGACGTCGAATGGACGCTCCTCGACAGCATCTCCCGGTTGGGACGGCCGGACGGCTCCTCGTCGTACCTGCGGCTCTCGACCCGCCCGGTGGATCAGACCCTGGCCGCGGTGCCGTCAGATCCCGCCGCCCGGGAACGTCGCCGCCGTCAGGTGGTCGCCGGCGCGTACACCCTCCGGCACAGCGACAACCCGGTGGTCACGCTGGTCGGGATGGGTGCCATGATCACCGAAACCCTCACCGCCGCGGACCGGTTGACCGAGCAGGGGATTGCCGCCGACGTCGTGTGCGTGACCAGTCCCGGACTCTTGTTCGAGGCGGTGCAGGCCCGCCGCGGACTCGCCGACGGCCCGTCGTGGATCCTCGACCAGGTGTTCCCCGCCGGCCGGGCCACACCGATGGTGACCGTCCTCGACGGCCACCCGCACACCCTCGCATTCCTGACCGGCATCAACCACGTCCCCGGCGCGGCACTCGGTGTCAGCCGGTTCGGGCAGGTCGGTTCCCTCGACGACGTCTACCGCTACCACGGCATCGACACCGACAGCATCGTCCGCGCCGCCCTCGACCTCTCCTGAACGACCCCTCTCCTGAACGAACGGGACGTTCGTTGCGACAGATCGAACGAGCGTCCCGTTCGTCCAGGGAGCGCAATACCTTTTGGGTATCAAAAGATCCATAACTGGTGTTGGACTTGAATGGTTGACGCTCCTAGCCTTGTGGACACAGCGCGCACCGACAGTGACGCGATTGCGAACGAGGAGAACGAAACCCATGACCACTGCGTCCCCCCACGAGATCGCCCACAAGCTCGGCACCGGTCTGTTGTCGTTCCCGGTCACCCACTTCAAGAATGACCACTCGTTCGACGAGGCCGCGTACCGCGAGAACATCGGCTGGCTCGGGCAGTTCGACGCCTCCGGGTTGTTCGCCGCAGGCGGCACAGGCGAGTTCTTCTCGCTCACCCCGCCCGAGGTGGAGCAGGTGGTCCGCGCCGCGGTGCAGGAGGCACCCGACGGTCTTCCGGTGATCGCGCCCGCCGGTTACGGCACCGCCACCGCCGTGCAGATGGCCCGGTCGGCTGAGAGCGTCGGCGCGCACGGCATCCTGCTGCTGCCCCCGTATCTCACCGAGGCGAGCCAGGACGGTCTCGTCGCCCACGTCAAAGAAGTGTGTGCCGCAACCACTCTCGGCGTGACGATCTACAGTCGCGCCAACGCCGTCTACACCGAGGCCGCCGTCGCGGAGCTCGCGGACAGCTGCCCGAACCTGGTCGGGTTCAAGGACGGGGTCGGCAACATCGAGCAGATGACCCGTATCTACGCGAGTCTCGGCGACCGGCTCACCTACATCGGCGGACTGCCTACCGCCGAGATGTTCGCAATGCCCTATCTCGCACTCGGCGTCACCACGTACTCCTCGGCCATCTACAACTTCGTGCCCGAGTTCGCGCTCGACTTCTACAACGCACTCCGCAGCGGAGACAACGCGTTCGTCATCAACGCGCTCAACGAGTTCGTGATCCCGTACTGCAACCTGCGCAACAAGAAGCAGGGTTACGCGGTCAGCATCATCAAGGCCGGCATGACGGTGATCGACCGACCCGCCGGCCCCGTGCGCGCGCCTTTGACCGACCTCGATGCCGTCGAACTGGCCGAGCTCGCCGACCTGATCAAGAAGGTGAGCTGAGCCGCACCGTCCGCGATCGATCATCGGAGAACGCCATGACACTCACCGCAGCGCGTGCGCAACTCGCCCTCGATCTGGCTCGGCGCCATGCCGCGACACTCGACACCGCCGTCGCCGTCAGCGTGGTCGACGACGCCGGAAATCTGATGTGCTGCTCCCGGACCGACGGCGCCGCCGCGGAACTGCTCGAATCCGCGACCCGCACTGCACTCGGCGTCGCCCGGCGAACGTCGGGCACGACTGACAGGCGAGGGGTAGAGCCGGCGCCCGGCGTGACGGTCGACTGCGGCGTGGTCCCCGCGTGGACACCCCACCCGGCCGACAAGCCCAGTGCGGTCGGCGTACTCGCGGTCGCGACCTCCGACACTGGTGCCGGGGCACGCATCGTCGAGACCGTCATCGACGAGATCCACCGGTTCGACGAGCGACACCGGCGCAACATTTCATGACACCGGTCCCGGCAGCGACCGTTGCCCGCTGGAAAGGTCATCTGTGACTATCTCGACGCCCGCAATGCCACATAGACTTGCCCGGTCGTGGCTTCGCGCAACGCGTCAACTTCCTCGGACATCGGAACGTCGCGAGCTGAAGGATAGGGAATGCGATGATGAATTTTCGATCCGACACCCAGTGGGACTCGGTGAGCGCCTGGGACGACGACCCGGTGGTCGCGTCGTGGAACGGTCTTCCGGTGTTGGAACAGAACGTCACGGCCGACGCGTGTGTCGTCGGCCTCGGCGGGTCGGGTCTCGCGGCGATCGGCGCCCTGGTCGAACGTGGGCTGCAGGTTGTCGGTGTCGACGCCGGGCGGGTCGCGGCCGGCGCGGCGGGGCGCAACGGCGGCTTCCTCCTGGGCGGCCCGGCGACGTTCCTCCACTCGTCCCTCACGACCTGGGGGACGTCGTCGGTCGATCTCTATCGCGCAACTCTTCTCGAGTTGGACCGGCTTGCCGAGATGCTGGGTCCGGAGGTCATCGCACGGACGGGTTCCATTCGCCTCGCCGGATTGCCCGGCGAACCTGTCGACGACGCCGAGGCGGCCGACCGTGTGGCGGAACTCGCGGATTGCGCAGCACTGGAAACGGTGCTGCGTGACAACGACATCGCTGTCGAAGAATACGACGGCGAGCTCGGGCGCGGCCTGTTTCTGCCCGACGACGCGGCCATGAACCCCTCCCGTCGAGCTCTGGGGCTGGCGTCACTCCTTCGGGGGCGGGCCGGCCTGTACGAGCACTCGGCTGTCACCGCCGTGGAAAGTGGAAGGGTGACAACAGAACACGGTTCGATCAGTGCGCCTGTCGTCATTGTCGCGGTGGACGGCACACTCGAACAGATCCTCCCGGTCTTGCAGGGGCGGGTTCGGACGGCACGCCTGCAGATGCTCGGGACGGCGCCGGGGCTGCCCGAACGCCTGCCGTGTCCTGTATACGGACGCTGGGGATACGACTACGCGCAGCAAGCGAAGGATGGGCGCCTGTTCGTCGGGGGCGGGCGAGACCGTTTCGTCGACACCGAGTGGACATTCGACACTTCACCCACTCCGGACGTCCAGGGCTACATCGAACGGGTAGCGGAACGTATGGCGGGCAAGCCCGTCGACGTCGTTCGGAGATGGGGTGCGTCCGTGAGTTACACCACCGACGGTCGACCCCTCTGTTCCGAGGTTCTTCCCGGTGTCATCGCCATCGGTGGGTACAACGGGACGGGAAACCTGGTGGGCCCCGTCGCTGCCCGCGCGGCTGTGGCACTGGCACTCGACTCGACGACACCCCCGGTGTACTTCTCCGCCTAGCCGGCGAGGGGGGAGGGCCGACGGCCCTCCCCCCTCGATCGCAACCGCGCGGACGCCGTATTCCGGTGTGTCAATCCGCGAATCGGTTGACGTCGAACAACTCCAAGGGGAATTCAGGGGTCGATCCGCAACTGAGATCGGCGGCGATCTCTCCGATCACCGGTGCAAATTTGAAACCGTGACCAGAGCACGCGGAGATGACCGTCACGTTCCTGTAGGCGGGTGGATTTCCGATGACGAAGTGTCCGTCGGGTGTGTTCGTGTACATGCACACCGCGGCCCGCACTGGGCGCGAACCCAATCCGGGCAGATAACGACGAACGAGGTCCCGCAACGGAGCGGTGTCCTCGTCGTGGACCACACGATCCAACTCGTCAGGGTCGGTCTCGCGCCCGCCGAGATGGAGCGCGATCTTGACCGTCTTTCCGTCCATGCTGGGGAAGCCGTACCACGTACCTTCCGGGCTGTCCCTCAGGAATACCGGGAACCGGTCCGGCCCGAACTGTGTCGGATCGTCGGCCGGGAACCATGCGAGGATCTTGCGCTCCACAGTCAACGGGAGCTGGGCGGCAGGGAGAAGGCCGGGAATCCAGGCGCCGGCCGCGACCACGACGTGGTCGGCTCGAATGACCTCGTCGTCGAGCCGCACGAGCACCGTGTCACCGGGACCGTCCTCGATACCCAGGACGCGGCTCTCGGGACGCACAGAGGCACCCAGTTCGCACGCACGGCGCGCTGCGCCGGTGATCGCCAGTTCCGGCCTGATCACGCCGGCGTCCTTCTCCCAGATGGCGGTATCCCCCTCACACAATCGCTGAGGAGGAAACCGGGTACCGAACTCGGCCGGGTCGAGAATCTCCTGGGTGAGAGCATGCACCTTGGCTGCTTCGAGGGAGCCACCCACGATCACGCCGGTCGAGGGGCCGATACTGAGGCCCCCGGTCATCGTCAGGACGGGTTCGCCGGTTTGCTCACCGAGTTCCCGCCATCCTCGGAGTGCGGCTCGGAGCATCGGGACATACGCCGGATCCTCATGATATGCGGTTCTGAAGATGCGCGACTCGCCGTGCCCGGAGCCACGATCGTGCCCGGGAGTGAACTGCTCGAGACCGACGGCAGAAACACCCCGCTCCGACAGTCGCCACATGATTGCGGAGCCCATAGTGCCGGTACCGATCACGGCGACATTGGTTCTCGTCGTGGTCATCGACTGCGCACCAGTGTGTATTCACCAGCGGGGGAATTGTTCATGATCACAGCGGCCTCTCGAATGTGCAGTCGGTCTGCGGAGTCGGACCCAGACATGTTGCCATCCCGCGACTCCACACCAGAGTCGCCGAACGTCATGTGCTCGAACATCGGAGCCGTCGGCGGAGCGCCCGCAGGGGCACCGTGACCACAGTACGTGTCGTGCTGACGCCACGGACCGGCGCGAGGACCAGTCGACCTTACGGTGAGGCATCGAGACTCTGATCTTGCGACTCTTGCCCGCTGATCGGCGCCACAGGATGATCTAGGGATGGCCGAACAGATCGACGACTACTTCACCTCTGTCGTGTCGGGGCTGATCCCCGGGGAGAGCCGCCCCGGCGTCGGTCCGGAGGATCCGATCCAGCCGCCGTTCCCGTTGTCGGTGCGGGGCGCGCTGGATCTCTTCGACGCCCAGCTCGGCAGCAGGCACCTCGATCTGGCGGCCCGCTGGTTGCGGTCGCGGGGCAAGGGTTTCTACACGATCGGCTCGTCCGGGCACGAGAGCAACGCCGCCGTCGCGGCCGCGCTGCGACCCACCGATCCCGCTCTGCTGCATTACCGTTCCGGCGGTTTCTTCCTGGCGCGGGCGCAGCAGGTGGATGGCAGTGATCCACTGCGCGACGTCCTCCTCGGACTCGTGGCCGCGACGGAGGAGCCGATCTCGGGTGGCAGGCACAAGGTGTTCGGCCGCCGCGACCTCAATATCATTCCCCAAACCTCCACCATCGCTTCGCATCTCCCACGCGCTGTCGGTGTCGCGTTCTCCATCGCCCGGTCGGAGAAGGTGCACGTGCCCTCGCCGTGGCCGGCCGACGCCGTCGCCGTCTGCAGCTTCGGGGACGCGTCCGCGAACCACTCCACCGCCGTCGGTGCCATCAACACCGCGGTGCACGCTGCCTACCAGGGGTTGCCGTTGCCGCTGCTACTGGTGTGCGAGGACAACGGGATCGGGATCAGCACCAAGACTCCGCAGGGCTGGATCGCCGCGAACTTCGGTGACCGGGCGGGACTCGAGTACTTCGAGGCGGACGGCTCCGATCTGCCGGCGGCGTACGCGACGGCGCAGCATGCCGCCGACTGGGTCCGCAGGCACCGGAAGCCCGCGTTCCTGCACCTGCGCACCGTCCGGTTGATGGGCCACGCCGGATCCGATGTCGAGGCCGCGTACCGGACATCAGCGGAGATCGCCGCCGACTTCGACCGCGACCCGGTGCTGTGCACGGCGAAACTGCTGGTCGAGCGAGGACACCTGAGCCCCACAGATGCCCTCGACCTCTACGAGCAGAAGCGTGCCGAGGTGCTCGAACTGGCCGAGCAGGTCGGTGAGCTACCTCAACTGGACAGTCCCGCGGCGGTGATGAAACCGCTCACCGACAGTGCCGTCGAGGCCGCCGTGGCCGTGCCGGAGCGCGTCGATTCGGACCGTCGCGCGCAGTTCGTCGGATCCCCGCTTCCGGAGGAGGAAGGTCCGCTCACCACCGGTCTCGCGATCAACCGCGCCCTGCTCGACGTGTTGGCCCGCTACCCCGAGGCGCTGGTGTTCGGTGAGGACGTGGCCCGCAAGGGCGGGGTCTACGGGGTGACCCGGGGTCTGATGAAGAGGGCGGGGTCGGCGCGCGTGTTCGACACGCTCCTCGACGAGCAGGCAATCCTGGGGCTCGCGCTGGGCGCGGGGGTGTCCGGACTGCTGCCGATCCCGGAGATCCAGTACCTGGCGTATCTGCACAATGCCGCCGATCAGATCCGTGGGGAGGGCGCGACGTTGCAGTTCTTCTCCGACCGTCAGTACCGAAACCCGATGGTGGTGCGGGTCGCGGGGTACGGGTATCAGAAGGGGTTCGGTGGGCATTTCCACAACGACAACGCCGTCGCCGCGCTGCGTGACATCCCCGGGGTCGTCGTGGCATCCCCGGCTCGCCCCGACGACGCCGCGGCCATGATGCACACGTGTGTGGCGGCCGCGCGAACCGCGGGGGCGGTGTGTGTGTATCTGGAACCGATTGCGCTGTACCACACCCGGGATCTGTTCGAGGACGGTGACGAGCAGTGGCTGGCCGCGTATCCGGATCCGGTGAAGCGGGCCGAGAACCATGTGGCGATCGGCTCCGCCCGCACGTACGGTGACGGCACCGACCTGACGATCGTCACGTTCGGCAACGGGGTCCGGATGAGCCTGCGGGTCGCGCGCCGGCTCGAGAAGGCGCACATCGCTGCGCGTGTGGTGGATATGCGGTGGCTCGCACCGCTACCCGTGCACGACATCCTCCGAGAGGCGGACGCCACCGGCCGGGTCCTCGTCGTCGACGAGACCCGCACATCGGGGGGTGTCTCCGAGGGTGTGGTCGCGGCATTGGTCGACGACGGCTTCACCGGGCCGCTCGCACGCGTCACGAGCGACGACAGTTTCATTCCGCTCGGCGATGCCGCACTCGAGGTCCTGCTGTCGGAGGAGACCATCGAGGCCGCGGCGATCAAACTCGTGAGCCGGTAACACCCCGCATCCCTCGCGCTTCGCTATGACGGCAACGTCAACCGGTATCCCCTCCGCCATTGCCAAGCAGTTGTCCGGTCGGGCATGTTCGAACTGCATCTCTCCACACCGGCGGACAGGAACATTTCATGAGTGGCGATCAGCGACCCCACATCGTGGTGATGGGGGTGACCGGCTGCGGGAAGACGACAGTCGCGCAGCAAGTTTCCGAACTTTCCGGCCACCGGTTCCTCGACGCCGACGATCTGCATCCGCCGTCGAACGTCGAGAAGATGGCCGCCGGTATCCCGCTGACCGACGACGACCGGGCGCCGTGGCTCGCAGTCGTCCGTGACCGACTGCGGGAACTGTCCGATCAGGGACGCCGTGGTGTGGTGGCGTGCTCGGCGCTACGGCGGAGCTACCGGGACATCCTCCGCGACGTCTCCGACCCGGTGCTGTTCGTCCACCTCACGGGCGAGCGGGAGGTCATCCACGACCGGATGCACGCGCGGAGCGGGCACTTCATGCCACCTGCCCTGCTCGATTCCCAGTTCGCGCTCCTCGAGCCGCTCGACGCCGACGAATTCGGAGTGGTCCTGGACGTCGCTCCGGCGCCGGACGCGATCGCCCGGGCCGCCGTCGAATACCTGCACGAAGAACGAAAGGTCGTCACACAGTGAGTTCGCATGGGAGTTTCGACGTCGAGGGCAAGATCGCGCTCGTCACGGGGTCGAGTCGGGGAATCGGCTTCGCACTCGCCAACGGACTCGCCGAGGCGGGTGCGGAGGTCGTGCTCAACGGGCGGGACGCCGACGCCCTCGCACGCAGCCGCGACGAGATCGTCCGCGCCACCGGCGCGACGGTCCACACCTGCGCCTTCGACGTCACCGCTCCCGAGGAGGTCGCCGCCGCCGCGCAGCGGGTCGAGAACGAGATCGGTCCCGTCGAGATCGTCGTGAACAACACCGGCGTCCAGCACCGCAGCCCACTGCTCGAGTTCGGCGACGACGACTTCCGTCGCGTGCTCGACACCAACCTGAGCAGCGCCTTCTTCGTCGGCCGCGAGTTCGCGCGGGCGATGGTCCGGCGCGGGCACGGCAAGATCGTCAACATCTGTTCCGTCCAGAGTGAACTGGGCCGGGCGGGCATCGCCCCGTACGCCGCGAGTAAGGGCGGGCTGAAGATGCTCACACGCGGAATGTGCGCCGACTGGGCACCATTGGGACTGCAGGCCAACGCCATCGCGCCCGGCTACTTCGATACCCAGCTCACCGAGGCGCTCGTGAACGATGCCGAGTTCAGTGCGTGGCTGACCAAACGCACGCCCGCCGGGCGGTGGGGCCGCACCGAGGAACTCGTGGGCGCACTGCTCTTTCTCTCGTCGCCGGCGTCGGACTTCGTCAACGGCCAGATCCTGTACGTCGACGGCGGCCTCACCGCCGTAGTGTGATCCCCACCCGACCGACTCGAAAGACCATGATGCCGAACACCGCAACGCCCCGTATCCACCTCGGACCGAACCCCGACACCGCCCTGATGCGCGGGATCGAACGGGGCGGAGGCGTACTCGCCCCGCTCGACGACGCCGAAGCCGTGGTGTGGGCGCAGGGCCCCGACACGTTCCCGGCGCAGTTGCCGGACTCGGTGCGCTGGGTGCAACTCCCCTCGGCGGGTGTGGAGCCGTGGATTTCCGCGGGGATCGTCGACACCGAGCGGACGTGGACGTCCGCGGCCGGCGCCTATGCCGGTAACGTCGCGGAACACGGAGTCCTGCTGCTCCTGGCCGGGGTCCGTGCCCTCACCGAGCAGGTGCGCGCGACCTCCTGGCGCAAGGCCGAGTTCGACCCGCAGGTGGGCACGCTGCGCGGGGCGACGGTCGCGATCGTCGGGTGCGGCGGCATCGGTCGCGCGATGATCCCGCTGCTCGACGCGTTCGGGGCGCGGGTGCTCGCCGTGACCCGTTCGGGAACCCCGGTACCGGGTGCAGTGGAGACGCTGCCGTCCGATCGGACGTCGGAAGTCTGGTCCAGAGCCGATCATTTCGTCATCGCCGCACCGGCGACGGCGGCGACCGCACAGATCGTCGACAAGGATGCGCTCGCGCAGATGAAATCGACGGCGTGGATCGTCAACGTGGCGCGCGGCTCCCTCGTCGACACCGCGGGGCTCGTCGACGCACTGCGGGCCGGGTCGATCGGCGGTGCCGCCCTCGACGTCACCGACCCCGAACCCCTTCCCGGCGGACACCCGCTCTGGACCCTGCCGAACGCCATCATCACCCCGCACGTGGCGAATCCGGCGACCGGTCTGACGCGGCTGCTTGCCGATCACGTCGCGTCCAACGTCGAACGCTTCGCTGCCGGAGCGCCTTTGATGGCGCCGATCGACCCGGGCCGGGGCTACTGAAGGCCTCGGTCGGCTTCCGAACTGGTCCGGATGTAGTTGGCGACGACACTGCGCAACACCTCGCGTACCGCCTCGGCAGGTCCCGAGAGCGGCTGATTGGCGGGTGTTCCGAGGGAGACCTGGACTTCGATGGTCGGTTCGATGCGGCGGAGTTCCAGGTTCTCCACATTCATGATGCGGCGTGCCACGGAGAACGGTAATACCGTCGCGCCCAGACCGTTCCGGACCGCCTGCGCCATCAGGGTCACCGATTCCACCTCGCCGACCACTCGCGCGTGCTCGAAGGCGTGTTCGTAGGCCTGCTCCACCACTTTGCGGATGGTGTGCATCGGGCCCGGCAGCAGCAGCGGCAGGTCGACGAGGTCCTTGATGGCCACGGCGGTCCCGGTGTCACCGGGCAGACCGGTGCCTGCCGGGGCGACGACCATGAGCTCCTCGGTGAGAAGACGCTCGAAGTTGACGCCCTTGATCGGCCCGGCGTCGTAGAGCAGCGCCATGTCCATGCGGCCGGTCATCATGGCCTCGCTCAGCACGCCGCCGAAGTTCTCGTTGATGTGCAGAAGGATGCTGGGGTACCGCGACCGCACCGCGGTGAGCAGCGGTAACGCGATGGAGCTGACGGTGCTGTAGGGCGCGAGGCCGACGGAGACACCGCCCGCCAGTTCTCGACCGACGACGCTCACCTCGGCTTGCGCGCTCTCCACCTGCCGCAGGATCACCTGCGCGTGCCGATACAGCGCGCGCCCCGCATCGGTGGGTTCCACTCCCTGCTTGCTGCGGATCAGTAGCTGCTGACCGAAGTGCGTCTCCAGTGCCGTCATCTGCTGGCTCAGTGCCGGCTGGGCGATGTGCAGAATGTCGGCCGCCCGCGTGATGCTTCCGGCGTCGACGATGCGGACGAATGAGAACAAGCGTCGGGTATCCACGAGCGATCTGCCTTTCTGACGATGCGGCGACGCAAGCACGCCGCGGTTTCGACAAGGTTGCCGGGCGGAAACACCGCCGTAGCCAAATGCGAGGCGCTGTTCTTCCCTTTTTGCATCGCCGCTGTTCAAACACCATAGACGTTCGTTATCGCCTCACGTAAAACAGGTATTAACCGCCCGAACCGGATCCTGCGTAGCGTCCGTTTACATCGAAAGTTCACAGGAACTGCACCAGCGGTTCCACTGCAGGTCCCCATGGGAGGCACCGTGACTGTCAAGATCGATCTCGTCGCCGACCTCGGCGAGAGCTTCGGCGCATGGACGATGGGCGACGACGACGCTCTGCTCGACGTGCTGACGTCCGCCAACGTCGCGTGCGGATTCCATGCCGGTGACGCCAGGACCATGGACGCGACGGTCCGAGGATGCGTCGCCCGCGGAATCGGTATCGGCGCGCACCCCAGCTTTCCCGACCTGGCAGGCTTCGGCCGGCGCGCGATGGACCTCACCGCAGACGAGGTACGCACGGACGTTCTGTACCAACTCGGCGCGCTGCACGCCTTCGCGACATCACACGGCACGACGCTCTCGCACATCGCACCGCACGGTCGGTTGGGAAATCTCGTCGCGACGCGCGCGGACTACGCACGTGCCGTCGTCGACGCGGTGGAAGCGTTCGACCCGCGGCTGATCGTGCTCGCCCAGGACGGTGAACTCGCCGACCACGCCCGTGAGCGGGGGATTCGCGTGGCGATCGTCGCCATCGTCGACCGCGCGTACCGCTCGGACGGCACCCTGGTGCCGCGGTCCGAGCCCGGTGCCGTGATTCACGACCAGGACACTCTGGTGGCGCGCACGGTACAGATGGTGACCGAGGGTGTCGTCGAGGCCGTCGACGGCACCCGCATCCCGATCGAGGCCGACACTGTGCTGCTGCACGGTGACGGCGCCGACGCCGTACGCAATGCGCGAGCGATCCGGGAGGCGCTCCTGCGTGCGGGCGTTGTCATCGCCCCGGTGACGGAGGTCCTCGCGGCCAAGGAAGCAGCCAAGGAAGAGACGGAGTCCGCGTCGTGTCCGGCGTGACGTGCATCCGGCCGCACCGGGAGTTCGTTCTCTCGGATTGCGGAGACTCCGCGGTACGTCTCACGTCGCTGTCCGCGGATGCCGAGGAGCGTTGGCAGGCGGTCCACACGGTTGCCGCCGCGCTCGACGCACGCGGCGACGAGGTCGCGGTCACCGGCATCATCCCCACGTACGACGCGTTGCTGGTCGAATTCGACTGTGGTGCAACCACTCACGACGCCATCCGTGCACATGTCGAACGACTGATCGAGCTCCCCGCGGATGCCGCGGCCCGCGGCCCGCGGCAGTTCGAGATCCCGGTCGTCTACGGGGGAGACTTCGGCCCCGACCTCGACGAGGTGGCAGAACACCTCGAACTCTCACCCGCCGAGGTGATCCGACTGCACGGCGCAGGCCCATTGACGATGCGCTGCTTCGGTTCCCCGGGCGGCGCCCCGATGCTGGACGGCCCCGCCTTCCCGCGGCCCGTCCCACGCCGCACGATTCCGCGGCCGCACGTGCCCGCCGGCGCGGTCGCTGTCGCGGGCAGGCAGGCCGTCGTGTCCGCGCGTCCCGCACCGGGAGGCTGGCCGGTGATCGGTCGAACCCCGCTGACCATCGTCGATCCGGCGACGGACCCACTGTCCGACTTCCGGCCCGGCGACACGTTCCTCTTCGTTCCGATCACCGCCGCCGAGTGGTCGACGTACGAGGGGGTCCGTCATGGCTGAATCGATCACCGTCACGACACCCGGCCTGACCTCGATCCAGGACCTCGGCCGGCTCCGAGCATCCCGATTCGGCCAGATGACCGGCGGCGCCTCGGACCAGTACAGCGCCGACGTGGCGAACGCACTGGTCGGAAGCCCGCGTACGGCACCCCTGCTCGAGTTGGTTGCCATGGACTTCGGCGCCGTCGCGAGCATCGACCTGCTCGTCGCCGTGACCGGAGCGCCGGCGGAGGTGCAGGTCGGGGGTGTCACCCGCCCACAGTGGGAGCCGTTCGTGTGGACCGCAGGCGAAGAACTCACCGTCCGCGGAATCCGCGACGGGCTCAGGGTCTACCTCGCCGTGCACGGAACGATCGACGCGCCCTATCTGCTCGGTAGTTGCGCCCCCGACTCGGTTCTCGGTTTCGGCCGGCAACTGACGGTCGGCGAGTCCGTCGCCATCGACGTCGACGGACCGCCGATCGACCACCCGCACTTCCGGATGCCGCTGTTCCGGCTCGGCGCCCGGCCCGCGGCCTTCACCGGATGCTGGACCATCGACGTGACGGATGGGCCCGACGTCCACGAATTCGGCTCGACCTCCGCCCGATTGTTCGACACCCCCTTCGTCATCGGCGGCAACTCGAACCACATCGGTCTCCGCCTCACGCCGACCGATCCGGGCAGCCCCGTTCCCCGGAGAGACCGGTCGACGGAGGTGCTCTCCCGCGGAGTGCCGATCGGTGCGGTCGAGGTTCCCGCCGGCGACGAGATCCTCGTTCTGCATCGTGGACGAGGGGTGACCGCCGGATACCCGGTGCTCGCGGTCGTGACCGCCACCGCTCTGTCCCAGCTCGGCCAGGCACGGCCCGGCCAGGAGGTCCGGTTCAGGAAGGTGACCGTCCCCGACGCCGTGGACGCATACCGGTCACAACGACGCTCGATCGATCTCCTCCGCTCCCGCGTGGCGAACGCGTTCGCCAGTCTTCGGATCCCCCTTCACACAGAAACGACATCCGCCCAGCACAGCTCGGTACCCCAGATGGAGTCAGCATGACCAACGCGATCTCACCCGACACGGCCGGGCACACGTCCGAACACGAGGTGCAACCCCGCCAGCTACGCAAAGTCGTTCTCGCCGGCTGCGTGGGCATCTTCGTCGAGCTCTACGACAACGGCATCTTCGCCTTCATGGCGACCGCCCTGGCCATCGTCTTCTTCGACGTCTCCAAGTCGAGTGACGCGCTGATGCTCGTCTTCGCCGGTTACGCGATCTCGTTCTTCGTGCGACCTCTCGGCGCGGTCGTCTGCGGCATCCTGGGCGACCGGATCGGCAGGCAGAAGATGCTCGTCTTCGTCATCATGCTGATCAGCGTCGCCACCGCGGGAATCGGCATTCTCCCGACCTACGCCGCGATCGGCGTCGCCGCACCCGCGTTGTTGATCCTCCTGCGCATCCTGCAGGGATTCTCCGTGGGCGGTGAGGCGGCGGGAGCCATGACCTTCCTCGCCGAGCACTCGCCGGAGGGCAAGCGCGGACTCATCACCAGCTACGCCCAGATCGCGTCCTTCCTGGCCCTGCTCACCGGCACGCTCGTGGCGTTCGCGATGTCACCGTGGCTCAACGAGGCCGCGATCAACGGTGGCGGCCCGGCCAGCTGGGCCTGGCGTGTGCCGTTCCTCGTCGCGATCCCGATGGGCATCATCGGCTGGTACATCCGGCGGGCCATCAGCGACACCCCGAACTTCGAGAAGCTCAAGGCCGAAGGCGGACTGTCCCGCAACCCGCTGAAGGAAGCGTTCGCGACCCCCGAGCACCGCAAGGCGATGCTGCTCGCGCTGTTCATCCCGCTGATGAACGGCTCCGGCTACTACGTGCTGTTCTCCTACATGCCGACGTTCCTCAAGGGCGACAACATCGGCTTCTCGACCGGCACCGCCCTGCTCGTGACCGCGGCGAGCCTCGTGGCGATCTGCATCGCCATCCCGTTCATGGGTGCTCTCTCCGACCGCGTCGGCCGCAAGAAGGTCATCGCCGGCGCGGCGATCGCCATGGCCATCGGTGCCATCCCCTGTTACGCCCTGATCGCGACCGGCAACTTCGTGCTCGCCGTGGTCGGCGCATGCATCATGGCGGTGATCTTCGCCGGTCACACCGCCGTCATCCACATCCTCATCGTCGAGCTCTTCCCCACCCGGGTGCGGTACTCGGCGTACGGGCTGGGCTACAACATCTCCTCGGCGGTCTTCGGTGGCACGGCGCCCCTGCTCATGACGTGGCTGATCCCCCAGTTCGGAATCTACGTTCCCGCGGTCTATGCCGTCGTCACCGCGGTGGGCACCCTCATCGCCGTCAGCACCATCACCGACCGGGCGCACGTGCCTCTCCGCGACACGCTCTGACGGATCCAGACTCGGCCCGGTGGTCTCCTGACCACTCGAAGACCACCGGGCTGTACCAACTTTCACCACCAGCAAGACAAGGGAGCGTTATGCCATTCAACGACTACCGGACGGCACTCGTCACCGGTGCCAACACCGGAATGGGTGCCGCGGTCACCGAGATCCTGACCAAACGCGGACTGACCGTCTACGGTGTGGCCCGCAACAAGGAACGTCTCGACGAGGTCGCGGACAAGACGGGAATGATCCCGCTCGCCGTCGACATCACGGACATCGACGCACTGAGCGCGGCCGTCGAGGGGCTCGAGATCGACGTGCTGATCAACAACGCGGGAGTGTCGGCCACCGGCAACATCCTGGATGCCTCGGCCGACTCGGTCGACGCCATGGTCGATGTCAATCTCCGCGCGGTGCTGCACCTGTGCCGGCTGCTGATGCCGGGAATGGTCGAGCGGGACCTCGGCCACATCGTCAACATCAGCTCCATCGCCGGCCTGTACAACTTCTACGGCCACACCGCCTACCACGCCACGAAGGCTGCGGTGCACCAGATCTCGCGACAGCTGCGCAACGACACCATCGGCAAGCGCATTCGCGTGACCGAGATCTGCCCGGGCAGAGTCGAAACCGAGATCTTCGGACGCAACCTGGGCGGGTCGCCGGAGGCGATGAAGGAAGCGTGGGAGACGTACTACGAAGGCTTCGAATCCATCACGACCAAGGACATCGCCGACACCATCGAGTTCGCGATCGACGCCCCGGGCCACGTCAATCTCGGCCTGATCGAAATCATGCCCACATTCCAGGTACCGGGTGGACTCGACTTCATCCGGCGCAACGATCGAGACCCGCAGTGAAGACTGCACAGCGCGAGTCCGGCGCCCCGCTTCCGGCCGAAACCCTCGGGATGGTGGCGCACGCCGCGGGAGACCTGCGCATCGAATCGGTGCCGCTGCGCCGGCCCGAATCGTCCGAGACGGTCGTCGAGATCGCATACGGCGGGATCTGCGGATCCGACCTGCACTACTGGACGCACGGGGCGGCGGGTGAGTCGATTCTGAAGGCACCCATGCTGCTGGGCCACGAAGTGGTGGGAACGGTGGTGCAGGCCGCGGCGGACGGCAGCGGCCCCGCAGCGGGTGAACGAGTCGCCGTGCATCCCGCCACCCCCGGCGGTCGCGGCGCCAGGTTCCCCGCCGATCGCCCGAATCTCTCGCCGGGATGCACGTACCTCGGCAGTGCAGCGCAATTCCCCCACACCGAAGGGGCATTCGCGAAGTACGCAGTTCTGCCCTCCCGAATGCTGCGGCCGCTGCCACCGGACCTTCCACTGCGCACCGCTGCGGTCGCGGAACCCGCCGCCGTCGCGTGGCATGCCGTGGCCCGCGCCGGCGACGTGTCGGGGAAGAGCGCTCTCGTCGTGGGGTGCGGACCCATCGGCGCCCTCGTGGTGGCAGTCCTGCGCCGGGCCGGGGCGCGCGAGATCACCGCAGTCGACGTGCACGAATATCCCCTCACCGTCGCACGGGCGCTCGGCGCCGACCGGACCCTCGACGCCACCGACTCCGAGAGCATCGCGGCCGTCGACGCCGACATCGTCGTCGAGTGCTCCGGTAACCGTCTCGGGCTCGAATCGGCGATTCGCGGCGTGACGCGCGGCGGCCGAGTCGTCATGCTCGGACTGCTCCCCACGGGTCTTCAGCCCGCGCCGCTCTCGCTCGTCATCACGCGGGAACTCGAACTCGTCGGATCCTTCCGATTCAACGACGAGATCGATTCGGTGCTCGCCGCTCTGGCGGACGGCAGCCTGAACGTCGAACCGGTGATCAGCCACGAATTCGGCATCGAGGACGGCCTCGAGGCCTTCGCCGTCGCCAAGGACGCGTCCACGTCCGCGAAGGTGTTGCTGGCGTTCTGATTCCAGTCATGCCGAACGGCTATCGCCCGACAAGTAATCGGTCTTGTACAGGCGTGATGTGCCCCCGATAGCCTGGGTGTGAAGGTACCGCCCGACTTCCCGGCTTCTTTCGTTCCCACGCCCTCTACCAGGAGGAACAATGTCCACCTTCGTCCCTGCAGCACGAGTCGACCAGATGCGTGAGTCACCGAGTGTGGCAGCTGCGCAACGGGTTCGCGAGCTCCGGGCGTCGGGGCGGGAGATCCTCGACCTGACGGTCGGAGAGCCCGATTTCGACACGCCGGACCACATCAAGGCGGCAGCCGTCGCAGCGATGGAATCCGGTCTCACCAAGTACACCCCCGTCAACGGTATTCCCGCACTGCGGGACGCGATCTCGAAGCGGATGCTCGACCGGACCGGGGTCGAGTTCGCGGACAACGAGATCACCGTCGGCGGTGGTGCCAAGCAGGTCATCTTCCTGGCGCTGATGGCGACGGTGGAGGAGGGCACCGAGGTGATCGTGCCCGCACCGTACTGGGTGTCGTACCCCGACATGGTGACCGTTCACGGCGGAACACCCGTCGTCGTCGACTGCCCGGAATCCGACCGGTTCCTGCTCACCGCGGAGAAGCTCGCTGCCGCCATCACTCCCGCGACGAAATGGGTGATCCTCAACGCGCCGTCGAATCCGACCGGTGCGGTGTACAGCGAGCGGGAACTGGCGGAACTGGCAATGGTCCTCGATCGGAACCCGCACGTGAACGTCCTCTGCGACGAAATCTACGACGAGATCGTCTTCACCGACTCACCCGTTCCGAACCTGTTGTCGTCCGCGCCGCACCTCCGTGATCGGATCCTGGTGACCAACGGTGTCTCGAAGGCCTACGCGATGACCGGCTGGCGTCTGGGGTACGGCGTCGGGAACAAGGGCCTGATCGCAGCGATCAACAAGCTGCAGTCGCAGAGTTCCTCCTGCCCGTCGTCGATCAGCCAGGCCGCCGCGGCCGAGGCGCTCACCGGCGATCAGAGTTTCGTCACCACCTCCGTCGCGAGCTACCGGGCACGGCGGGACGTCATCTTCGAATTGTTCTCCCGAATCGATGGTCTGGAACCCGTACTGCCGCAGGGCGCATTCTACCTGTTCGTCGGATGCTCCGGCCTGGTGGGCAAGCGGACACCCGACGGCACACTGCTCGAGAACGACCAGGACGTGGTGCTCTTCCTCCTCGACCACGCGTCGGTGGCCACCATCCAGGGCTCCGCGTACGGCGCCCAGTCGTATTTCCGCGTCTCGTTCGCCACGTCCGAGGACGTGCTGCGGAACGCGGCCGCGGCGGTCGAGAAAGCCGTCGCGTCGCTCAGCTGACCCCACCCGCCCATTTACACGACCAACGGAGACACCATGGTTCACGTCACTACCAAGATCGACCGCGCCGACAAGGCCGCGATCGACCGGCTGGGCGCCTACTCGGCCGCCACCATCCACGAAGCCCAGGGCCGCAAGGGCGCACTGGATTCCGGGATCAAGCCCATCGACCGCGACATGTCGTTCTGTGGAACGGCGTTCACGGTCGTCTGCCATCCGCGCGACAACATCATGCTCCAGGTCGCCATCAGCTACGCGCAACCCGGCGACGTGCTCATCGTGTCCTCCGGCGACCAGCCGGCGGGCCAGTTCGGCGACGTGCTGGCCAACGCGTGCGTGGCCCGAGGCATCAGCGCACTGGTCACGGACGGCGGAGTGCGGGACAGCCGGGAGATCCGCGAACTCGGGTTCCCCGTCTTCTCCAAGCACGTGTGCATCGAGGGAACGGTGAAGGAATCCCTCGGTCCCGTCAACCAGCCGTTGGTGTTCGGCGGCCAGATCATCTATCCCGGCGACGTGATCAAGGGTGACTGCGACGGAGTGGTCGTGGTCCGGCGCGACGAGGTCCAGTTCGCCATCGACGCCTCCCGTGAGCGCGACGCCGCCGAGGCCGCCTACATCGAGCGGTACAAGAAGGGCGAAACCCCGATCCAGGTCAGCAATCTCGCCCAGGTGCTCGAAGCGAAGGGCCTCACCGTCGACCAGTGAGCCGGCCGCTGCCTGCCGCAGCGGTCCATCAGAGTGCCATGACGAAGGTGCGGTTATGCCGTGGACACCTGCTCGGAGGGTTCTCGGCGGAGGTGATGGTCTTCCTCTCCGGGGGTGTCCGAGCCTCCGGTCAGCTCGTCGAGGAGGATGTATCCCCCGTAGCCGAGCCCGGCGACGGCGAGGACAGCGGCGTACAGCCGGTCGAGCATCAGTTTCTCCGTATCGTCTGCGGAAACCCCCGAGCCGGCCAAGTATGCCCCTGGGCCGGCTGGCTCGGGTACTACCCGATCGGACGGTTCAAAGACTGTCCTTGACAGACTTCAAGATAAGGAAACCTTGCAATCGTGGTGTGACTCTGGTCTCATTGTGAGATGTCCACCTCTGTCGGCGGCTCAGCGTCTGTCTCTCTCGTCAGCCGAGACGTCGAAGAGGCGCGCCACGTGGGCGGACGACTGTTCTACCCGCACTCCGTGGAAGTTCTCGGCGATCAGCAGAGCTTCGGCATACACCTCGACGCCGCCGAGCTGGGTCCCGTCACAATGGGCTGGCTGTCCTACGACACCGAGGTCGAGATCGAAACCGGCAAACTCGAGGACTGGTACCAGGTCAATGTGCCGGTGAGCGGCCGTTTGAAGACGAGTTCGGGCGCCGACCGGATCATCGCGACCCCGTCGTGCGCCGCCGTGTACCGCGCGGACCGCGGATCGGTGCTCCAGGGCTGGGGGCAGGAGACCCGACGGATCCTGGGGATGAAGATCGAACGCCGCGCCGTCGAGGAGCAACTCGCCCTCCTCCTCGGACGCCCCATCCGCAACCCGATCGCCTTCGACCTCGCGTTGGACATCACCACCGGGCACGGGCAGCAGTGGTGGTCCGTGATGCAGGCCCTGTCGGTGCAACTGCGCGACACGGATGCGCTATTCCGCCACCCGCTACTGCTGGCGCCGCTGACACAGAGCGTGATCGTGTCGCTGCTCCTGGCATCGCGCCACGACTACAGCGAGCAGTTGGCGGCGACCGTCGCCCCCGCCTGCCCGGCGGCGGTCGAGCACGCCAAGCAGTACATCGAGGCGCACGCGGACGAGCCGTTGACCGCCCTCGAGATCGCGGGCGCGGTCGGGGTGAGTCTGCGGGGGCTGCAGCACGGCTTCCAGACGTCGTTGCACACCACTCCGATGCGCTATCTGCGGGACCTCCGGCTGCGGAAGGTCCGTGGCGACCTGCTGGCGGCCGACCCCGAGACGGCAGGCGTCGCCGAGATCGCCTACCGGTGGGGGTTCAACCACCTGGGTCGCTTCGCCGGGCAGTACCGCGAGTTGTTCGGTGAAAGCCCCTCTGCGGCACTGCGTTCGATTGCTTCTCGATGATCAGAACCGGAGAACCGGTTTGATCGAGGCGCCGCTGGTCATGTCCGCGACCGCGGTGTTGATGTCGTCGAAACTGTAGTGCGTGATGAGACGGCCGATCGGCAACCGGCCCGACTTGACGAGGTCGACGAGCACGGGGATGAGAGTCTGGGTTTCGCTGTCGCCGAGCGTCAGACCCACGATGGTGCGGCCCGGGATCATGGCGTTGACGTCGACCGGCACCTCGGTGCCGAAGGCCGGTGCACCGACGATGACGGCCGTGCCGCGAGGTGCGAGCGCGTCGATCGCGGTCCGCAGCACCCCGACGTTGCCGGTGGTCTCGACCGCGCCGTCGACGCCGCCGGGAACGATCTTCGCCAGTTCCTCCGCGGTGTCGACCTCGGCAGCGTTGATCACATGGGTCGCGCCGAGTTCACGGGCGAGTTCGAGCCGAGCCGGAACCCGGTCGACGACGATCACCTTCGGCGCGGGAGTCAGAGCCGCGGCCATCACCGCCGACAGCCCGACGGCGCCCGCCCCCGTGACGAGCACGTCCTGCCCCGGGCGGGGTTTCAGCACGTTCCACACCGCCCCGACTCCGGTCTGTACTCCGCACCCCAGCGGCGCCAGTACGTCCAGTGGGGCGTCCGGGTCGACCTTGACCGCACTGCGCGCGTCGACGACGGCATGGTGCGCGAAGGAGGACTGCCCGAAGAAGTGCCCACCGATCGCCTCGCCGCCGCGACTGACGGGGCTTGTGCCGTCGGCGCGCCCGCCCCCGATCAGGTTGAGCGGCAGCCAGGTTGCGCAGTAGGCCGGATGCCCGTCGCGGCAGTTTCCGCACGAACCGCACGAGCTGAACGACAGGAGGACGTGATCTCCGACGTCGACCGTCGTCACTCCGGCGCCGACCTTCTCGACGATCCCGGCTCCCTCGTGCCCGAGCACGCCGGGCAGCGGGAACGGCAACGCGCCCGAGGCGACGCCGAGGTCGGTGTGGCACAGGCCCGCGGCGACGAGACGAACGAGGATCTCGTCGGGGCGTGGTTCGTCGAGGTCGACGGTGGACACGGTGAACTTCGCTCCGCCGGTTTCGACGACGGCGGCAGTGGTGCTGGTGGTCATGGGTGCTCCTGAAAGGGTGAGGCGCTCTAGGCGAGGGAGATGACGACGGACTTGACCTTGGAATACGACTCGAGCGCCTCCGGGCCGTATTCGCGGCCGAATCCGGAGTTCTTCACGCCACCGAACGGGACGGCGGGGTCGAGCATGGCCCAGTCGTTGACCCACACGATTCCGGCCTGCAGTCGGGCCGCGACGCGGTGAGCCCGTGCGACGTCGACGGTCTGCAGGCCCGATGCGAGCCCGTATTCGGTGCTGTTGGCCAACCCGATTGCCTCGTCCTCGGTGTCGAACGGTTGTACCGTCAGCACCGGTCCGAAGATTTCCTCCTGCACCACGCGGGAGGTGTTGGGCAGGTCGGCGATAACGGTCGGCTTGTAGTAGTAGCCGCCGTTCAGATCCAGGCGTTCGCCGCCGGCGATGATGCGTGCGTTCTCGCTCCGGGCGATCCGCACGTACTCCTCGACCTTCCGCACGTGCTTGTCCCCGGCCATCGGTCCGACGACGGTAGTCGGGTCGAACGGGTCGCCCACGGGCACACCGGGAACGGCCTGGCCGAGGATGCCGAGCACCGTCTCGTAGAGCGGCCGGGCCACGAGCAGTCGCGGGCCGCCCATGCAGAACTGTCCGGTGTTGAACACGAAGCCCTTGATGATCGCGCCGATCGCCTTGTCCACGTCGGCGTCGTCGAAGACGATGTGCGCGGCGTTGCCGCCGAGTTCCATGGTGACGGGTGTGAGGTTCTCTCCGGCGACGCTCGCGGCGTGCCGACCGACCGCCGTCGATCCGGTGAAGGCGATCTTGTCGATCCCCTTGTGCTGCAACAGGGCTTCGCCGACGGTCGACCCCTTGCCGGTGACGACGTTGACCACACCCGCGGGAACCCCTGCCTCGGTGAGGATCTCCGCCATCAGCAGGGCGCTCAGCGGGGTGTCCTCGGCGGGCTTGTGGACCACGGTGTTCCCGGCCGCCAGGGCGGGTGCGATTTTCGACGTACTGAGGATGAGTGGGAAGTTGAACGGGGTGATGGCGCCGACGACCCCGAGCGGTTCGCGGCGAGTGTAGGCGTGGGCGTCGAGAGGCGTCTCCCGGTTCGATCCGCCCGCGGTCTGCGCGAGCGCGGCGCAGTACTCGTACTGTTCGGCGGTGGTCACCACGTCGACCGGTCGGCACAGGGAGACGGGTTTGCCGACGTCGACGCTTTCGACGGCGACGATCTCGTCGGCCCGTTCGCGGACGAGCGCAGCGGCGCGGAGCAGGATCCGGGCCCGTTCGCGGCCGGGCAGTCCCGACCAGCGGCCGTCGTCGAACGCGGCACGTGCGGCGCGGACGGCGGAGTCGAGATCGTCCGCGTCCGCCTCGGCGACGGTGGTGACGGGCTTCCCGGTGGAGGGGTCGACGATCTCGAATCGTTCCCCGGCGCCGGCCTCGCGCCACTGCCCGTCGATGAACAGCTGACGTGGCCCGATCTGCGGTCGGGTAATGAGGACTGTGTCGTCGGTGACGGTCATGTCGCTGCCTTCGATTCGTATGAGCTGCCGACCGTATTCGGCAGGGTTCCTTGTGTTCGTTGTTGCGGTCGAACCCGGCTCGGGCGACCTAAGATAGTCAGGAAACCTGAGGTCCGAGTTCGTGGGCCTCGAGCTCGAGGCGCGGGGAGAAGTGGACGATGACGACGGACCTTCCGGACGAGATCGACGAGACACCGCTCGACGGGGAGTACGCGCACGACTCCTCGCCGACCCTGCTGTACGCGATCAAGCAGGTCGAGCTGGCGATCCGATCGCACATGGATGCCCTGCTGCGGCCGATGGGCATCACCGCGCTCCAGTACACGGCGCTGACCGTCCTGCGCCGGCGCGACGGATTGTCGTCCGCCGAGCTGGCACGAAATTCCTTCGTCACCGCGCAGACGATGGGCGAGATGCTCTCCGCGCTCGAGCGCCGCGGACTGGTGACCAGGCGCGTCGACCCCGCCAATCGCCGCCGCATGCTCACCAGCCTGACCGCGGAGGCTCTGGACCTTCTCGCCGAGTACGACACGAGCATCTGTGGGCTGGAGGAACAGATGCTCGCCGACATGAGTGTTCGTCAGCGCGAGGCGTTCCGCGGATACCTCGGCCGCTGCCGGATCGCCCTGGCCGAGACGCCCGCGCACTGAGGCGGGTGGGTGTCAGAGGTTCTGGCCACGGAACCGTTGCGGCCACACACCGGACTTGCCGGGCGCGATGATGCCGTTGGGATCGAGGGCGTCCTTGATCTTCTCGTGGAACTTCAGCAGCGCACCGTCGCCCCAGTCGAACGTCGCCATCACGTCGTCCATCAGGGCGTTGTGGGTGCGGTACTCGCCGTAGCCCGCGTCGGCGGCCTCGCGGACGAGGACCTTCGTCATCTGCAGGATTTCCTCACGAGCGTCGGGGATCGCCGTGTCGTAGATGAACAGGCACACGTGGTGCATCTCGCGGAGTCCGATGATGAATTGCGCCGCGTAGTCCTTGGCGTATTCGTCGGCGCGAGCGCGCACCATCTCGAACTGTTTCATCGCCTCGCGACCGTCCGGCGCCGACACCGGGGAGAATCCGATGTGCCCGCCGTTGGGTACCCAGTCCAGGAGCTGCAGTTCGTCCAGGCTGGGGATTCCGTTGTTGATCTTGTGCCTGTCCTGCAACACATGTCCACCGCGGTCGTCGCGTTCCTCGTGTGTGAAGAAGCGGGCACCGGGAATCTTGCCGAACGCCTCCTTGATCATCCCGTAGTACATCTCGATCAGCGGCGGAGGTCCGTACAGGGTGCCGTAGAAGTTCCAGAATCCGAGATCGAGGTCTTTCTTCATCCTCTCGATCGCCTCGGCCGGCATCGGCCCGTCACCGTCGAACCACTCGGTGCGCTTCGACACCGCGGCCGCGTCCATGAAGATGTTGCGCAGCACCGGAACATTCTGCAGCGGAGCCATGTTGATGCGCAGCGGCAGCATGATGTCGACGATCTGCTCCAGATCCTCCTCCTTGTCGAAGGTGATCAGGAACGACTGCGACGCGGGCGGCCGCTGCATCAGGGCGATCCCCATCTTGGTGACGATCCCGAGATTCGACTGGGTGAACATGCCGTCCGGGAAGGGGCCGAACCCGTAGGGAAACAGCTGCCACGCGTCGCTGCCGGGTAGTGCGCCCATCCCGGTGCGCATCACATCACCTTGCGGCAGCACCACTTCCAGGCCCGTCTGCCACATGAAGTGGTCGCCGTACGGGGTGTACCCGACGCCGCGGTCCAGAGTGTTACCGACCACGCTGCCCCACCCCAGGTCGGGGCAGTCGAGCATCAGTCCGGAATCGTGGCTCTGCAGATAGTCGTAGAGGTCGAAGTAGGTGACCCCGGGTTCGAGCAGTGCGTAACCGTACTTCTCGTTGACCTCGAGGATCCGGTTCATCCGCTCGCCCGTCTTGACGATCACCGAACCCGACAGCCTCGGAGCGGCGCCGCCGTAACCGTTGTTCTTTCCGGTCGAGACCGGGGAGAGGGGGATGCCGTACTCGTTGGCGATCCGGACGATGTCCTGGACCTGCTCGGTCGATTCCGGTGAGACGACGGCCGACGGCATGTTGGCCTCGGCGGCGCCGACCGGGTACGGGTCGCGGAACGCTTCGAGCTCGTCGGCGGTCGACAGGACCCACTTGTCGCCCACGATGTCGCGGAAGCGTTGGAGCGCCGCGTCGAATCGCTCGTCGGAAACGCCGGGGGGAAGGGTTCGCGTCATTCTTGACTGCTCCTCGTTCGGGCGGCCACCTCACTGCGGCCGGGTCGTACGCAAGACCTGCGACAGCTGATCGCTGAATATCAGGTTTCCTTGCTTACAAGTGTGAGGGGCGTCACTGAAAGGGGCAATCCGCTATGCGCCGGGCGTGATGCGGATTTCTCCGGCATCCGTGCTGGTCAGCGAGATTCTCGCGGAGAGGTCTATCCGGTTTGCGCAAAACGGCGGCGGTGGCCGGGCCCCCCGTCACGGGTTCCCGGCCACCGCTGCGTGCGCCTGCGTTGCTCAGGGTTTGAGCTGGATCTTCACCGCACCGTCCTGTTTCTTCTGAAAGATTTCGTACGCGTGGGGTGCGTGATCGAGGGGGAGTTCGTGGGTGGCGAAGGTGTCGACGCCGAGTGGGTCGTCGTCGCCGAGCAGCGGCATGATGTCGTCCACCCACTTCTTGATGTTGGCTTGGCCCATGCGCAGCTGAATCTGCTTGTCGAACAACGTGAGCATGGGAATCGGGTCGGCCATGCCGCCGTAGACGCCGATGATGGAAATCGTTCCTCCGCGGCGGACGATGTCGATCGCCGAATACAGCGCGCCGAGTCGGTCGACACCGGCCTTCTGCATGAGCGGCGCCGCCACCGCGTCGGGCAGGTACCCGACGATCTGCTGGGCCAGTTTGCCGATCGGTGAACCGTGCGCCTCCATGCCGACCGCGTCGATCACCGAGTCGGTGCCGCGACCGTCGGTCGCATCGCGGATGACGTCGGCGAGATCGCCGCCGTGCTCGTCCAGGTTCAGGGTTTCGATGCCTCGGGCCTTGGCGCGAGCAAGACGTTCGGGGACGTTGTCGACCGCGATGACCCGTGCACCCTTGTGGTGGGCGATGCGCGCCGCCATGTCTCCGATCGGTCCGAGGCCGAGCACGGTCACCGACCCGCCCTCGGGGATCGCGGCGTACTCGACCGACTGCCACGCCGTCGGCAGCACATCGGACAGGTAGACGAATCGCGAATCCGGCGGTCCCTCGGGGACTTTCATGTGGGTGAACTGGGCCTGGGGCACGCGCAGGTACTCGGCTTGTCCTCCCGGCACCTCGCCGTAGAGCTTGGAGAAACCGAACAACGCCGCTCCCATGCCCTGCTCGCGGACCTGCGTCGTCTCACACTGCGTGTACAGCTGCATGTTGCACATGAAACAGTTGCCGCACGAGATCTGGAACGGGATCACGACGCGGTCGCCGACCTTCAGGTCGCCCGCCTCCGTGCCGACTTCTTCGACGATCCCCATCGGTTCGTGGCCGAGAATGTCCCCTTCTTCCATGAACGGACCGAGAGTTTCGTACAGGTGCAGATCGGAACCGCAGATATTCGTCGTCGTGACCCTGATGATGGCGTCGGTCGGGTGTTCGATCCTCGGATCGGCGACGGTGTCGACGCTGACCTTTCGCTTGCCTTGCCACGTGACTGCTCGCACTGGGAACCACACCTCTCGTCGGTCGATGTCCGTGTTCGGGTGCCCGACGGGGGATGAGGGTAAACCGTGCTCACCGGGGCGGTATCGCCCCTACTTGACGGCGATGACGTCGACGGGACGAATGTCGGGATCCCTGGCGAGCAGTTCGGGTCCGACCGTGCCCAGTGCCTGGGGGATGGCTCCGGTCAGGTGCGCCTGCCGGCCTTCCTCGTTCTCGAACGTGTCGAAGATGCCGTACGTCGTGTCGCTGACTTTGAACGCGTACCAGGTGACGGTGCCCTGTTCTTCCGCCGCCAGGGCGCGTCCCTGCTCGAGGAACGCGGCCAGGTCTTCACCCTTGCCCGGCTTGGCCTCGAGCAGTGCCAGTATTCCTCTGTCGATCGTCATGATGTCTCCTCCTCGGTCGATGTACGACTTCGTTCAACTCCGACGCTATGGGCGTCGAGCGGCATGCGGGGCGGCGGAAGCGCCACCTTTGTTACCGTTTCCGTCATGAGAGTCGCGGTGCTCGCCGTGGACGGCATGTTCGATTCGGGTCTGAGCGTCATGCTCGACGTCCTGGCGACGGCCGATGCCCTGCGTGACGACGCGGAGGCGGGCGACCAGGCGTTCACCGTCATCCCCGTCGCGGTCGGACCATCGGTCCGCACCGGTCACGGACTCGTGCTGGCCACCGCCCCACTGACGGCGATCGCCGAGCCGCCCGACGTCCTCGTCATGCCCGCCCTCGGGGTGAAGACGCCGGATCGGATCGTCGACGTGGTGCGCGGGCATCCCGCCCTCGACTGGGTCGCGGAGGGGCGCAGTTCCGGCGCCGCCCTCGCCGCGGCGTGCAGCGGCACGTTCTTCCTCGGCGAGGCCGGGGTGCTCGACGGATTGACCGCGACGACGAGTTGGTGGCTCGGGCCGGCGTTCCGCGCCCGCTATGCCCGCGTCGACCTCGACGAGCGGCGCACCCTCATCCACGACGACCGGGTGACGACGGCTGGGGCGGCGTTCGCGCACATCGATCTCGCGCTGGCGATCGTCCAGCAGCACAGCCCGGCGCTGGCAGATCTCGTCGCCCGGTACCTCCTGATCGGCGACCGCCCCTCGCAGGCGATCTTCGCGGTGCCGTCCCTGCTCGCCACCGCCGATCCGACGATGACCGCCTTCGAACGGTGGATTCGCGATCACCTCGCGGAACCGTTGCCCATCAACTCGGTCGCGCACGCGATCGGGGTGAGTGAACGAACGCTGCAACGCACCACCGCCGCAGTGCTGGGCATGTCGCCGGTGGAGTTCGTTCAGGAGATCCGACTCGACCAGGCGACATTCCTCCTACGCACGACGCAGCAGAGCGTCGACACGATCGCGTCCGCTGTCGGCTACCAGAACTCGGCCACACTGCGCGCGTTGATTCGCCGTCGGCGTCACACGAGCACAACCGAGATCCGCCGTGGCAACGCGTCATTCGGCCACGAACACCGGCGGAGCGGACGGGGAGCGCGGCCCGGCCGATAGTTCGCACTGGCGCCGGACGGACTCGGGCGGGACGATCGAGGGTGACGAACGGAGAGGAGCATCGTGAACCGAAATCAGCCGTTCGTGTGTGAGATGGCCTTCCACATCGTCCACCTGCACCGAGCGGGGGAGACGGACAAGGCGCTGAACCTGCGAAAGCAGCCGCAGGGCATGACCGTCGACGACGAACAACTTCACCGCGCCGTCGCGCAGATCTACGGTCTGCCCGACCAGTCGAACGAGGCGATGGAGGAATGGGTGCGCTCCCAGTACCTGGCCGACGGTCGCGACAAGGGCTACCTGTCCGACGACGACGCGTCGGCGCCTCTGTGGCTTCTCGCCGGCAAGGCGCACACCCACTACGGCGACCTGAAACCGCAGGCGAGCTGAGGGCCTCGCGCTCTGCTATTCGGCACGGGCCGCGACGAGGGCGGCGAGACCGTCGAAGATCCGGGCCAGGCCGAATTCCAGCGCGTCGTCCTGCCCGGAGGTGGAACCGGCCGACGTGAACGCGGCCCTCACCTCGGGGTAGCGGTCGGCGTGGTCGGCGAGGATTCCCGTCATGATCGCGTTCAGGGATTTCTCGGGTGTGTCGGTTTCGGCGCCGGGGGCCGTCGTCTGCTGAACGAGGCTGCGCACGTGTCCGGTGATCAGGACCACCGCGTCCAGGCGTTCCCCGCCGTCGAGTCCCGTGTCGCGCAGTGCGTCGAGGCCGGTTTCGAGCCAGTCCAGTTCGTTCGGGCCCAGCACGCGTGGACCGACGGCGACGTCCACCACCCACGGATGCCGCCGGAGGCCCGCCCACATCCGGAGGGCCCACTCGTGGAGCGCAGCGCGCCAGCCGCCGTCGATCCCGGACAGGTCGGGCGCGGGTCCCAGAGCGGCATCGAGCATGAGGGCGGTCAACTCGGCCTTGCCGGGGGTGTAGCGGTAGAGGGACATCTTGGTGAACCCGAGGTCTTCGGCGAGGCGCTGCATCGACAGTGTGGCGAGGCCCTCGGCATCCGCCATCGAGATCGCGGTGGCGACGATCTGCTCGAGGCTCAGCGCGGGCTTCGGACCCCGCTTCGGTCTCTCCGACGACCCCCACAGCAGCTCGGCGGTACGGGGCTGGGTGACCATCTGCGCTCCTCTGGCCGACTCTTGATCCGGAATAGTGTCTACCATACACTGAATTGTGTCCATCAGACACAATTAATCCGTTGGAGGCTCCCATGCCGAACAGAACCGTCCTGATCTCGGGTGCAAGCATCGCCGGGCCGGCCCTGGCGTTCTGGCTCGGTCGGTGCGGATACGCCGTCACCGTCGTCGAGCGGGCGCCCGACCTTCGGCTCGGCGGCCAGGCCGTCGACTTCAAGGGGGAGGTTCACCGAAAAGTCCTGGAGAGGATGGGAATTCTCGACGACGTGCTCGACAGGCAGACCGGAAAGACCGACCTCCTGATCGTCGACGAACGCGACAGGCACCTGGCGACCATCCCGGGGGAATTCGTCGGCGGAGACGTCGAGATCCTGCGGGGCGACCTCACCGAGATCCTCTACCGACGCACCGCGGATTCGTGCGAGTACCTCTTCGGTGATTCCGTCGCCGCACTGGTCGACACGGAGTCGGGTGTCGAGGTCACATTCGAGAAGTCGGACGCACGCCGCTTCGACCTGGTGTTCGGCGCCGACGGCATTCACTCGGCCGTCCGCCGCCACCGGTTCGGGCCGGAGGACGAGTTCGTTCGATTCCTCGGGTACTACTACGCCGTCGTCGGGACCACGGGTTCGGCGAGTGACGCCTCGCCGGACCGGGAACGCGGGACGGGACTGATGTACAACGAGCCGGGTCGGATGGCCGTCGTCGGCGGACCGAAGGCTCCGGAATTGTTCGTCTTCGCCTCCGACCGGATCGAGTACGACCGCGGCGACGTCACCCAGCAGAAACGAATGCTGACCACCGTGTATGCCGATGCGGGGTGGCGCGTGCCCCGGCTGCTCGCGCACCTGGACGACGCGCCCGACTTCTACCTCGACTCGATCGCGAGGGTCGAGACCGATACCTACACCGCCGGCCGCGTGGCCCTGGTCGGCGACGCCGCGTACGGAAACACGCTGGGTGGCTTCGGGACCGGACTCGCCCTCGTGGGTGCGTATGTACTGGCGGGTGAACTCGCCGCCGCCGACGGCGACCACCGCGTGGCATTCGGACGCTACAACGAGCAGATGCTCGGGTACGCGAAGATCGCCCGCAGGGGCAGCGCCGGACCGTTTCTGGCGCCGAAGTCGGCTATTCGAATCAGGCGGCGCAACTGGACGTTCAAGTCCAAGACTCTGTTCGGCCTGATGATGAAGCTGACCGATTCCTTCGCTACCGACATCGATCTGCAGGACTACCCTGCGCTGCGATCAGCCGGGTGTGCCGGCGATGTTGACCATCCATGAAATGCCGAACTTGTCTGTACAGGCGCCGAATTCGTCTCCCCACATCTGCTTCTCCAGGGGCACGGACACGGATCCGCCGTCGGCGAGCTCGGCCCAGTAGCCGCGGAGTTCGTCGCCGTCGTCTCCGCTCAGGCTCACCGCGATATTGGTCCCCGGGTTGTGTTCCATACCGGGCGGGGTGTCTGCACCCATGAGCGTGTAGCCGTTGTCCGACTCGAGCATGGCGTGCATGATCTTGTCGGCGCCCTCGCCTTCCGGCGCACCGTATTCACCGAACGTGTTCAACGCGAGGGTGCCGCCGAAGACTTCCTTGTAGAACTCCATTGCCTGCCGCGCGTTGCCGTCGAAGCTGATGTAGGGGTTGAGACGAGAGGTCATGGGACATGCTCCTTCTTCGTGCCGGAACCGACAGCAACGACGGTACAACGACCGGCCGACACGATGTGGGGAACGGACGGCCGAGGCGGATCAGTGCGTCGAGACCGTCGCGAACGCCGCCCACAGCACCGGTGAGTGCTCGATCGTCCGCTCGTCCCGCCAGGTGGCCACCCGGTCGCGTTGCCAGTCGCAGAGCGCGCCGACCGCGTCGGGCAGTTCGTGCGCCGCGTCGATCGAGCAGATGGCGTCCTGCAGAGGACACGAGGATGTTGCGGCGCCGGCGATGCGCTGGAACGCGAGGTCGGTGGGCAGCGCCCAGCGGCTGGCCGTGACGAGTTCCGCCCCGCCGGCGATCATCGCGGAGACCAATCCGAGTGCCTCGCTGAACCGCAGGTCGCCACCGCTCTCGCAGGCGATGAGTGCGACCCGGCTCGGGATCGGCCACAACTCCGTGCCGCGGATCGGCTCGGCCGTGAGCGTGTGCGTGCCCAGCAGCAGGTCCTTCGCGGACAACGGCCGGTGGGCACGGGTCGGCTCCGCGAACCCGACGGAGTCCGCGGCGCAGGCGAGGTGTAGTTCGGCGTGCTCGCTCTGACCGGATTCGGGTGCCGCCGCGGTGACATGTCCGACGTACACCAGGCGGCCCGCACCTTCACGCAACGCTGCGCCGAGCCACTCCCGGTCCACGTCTTCGCGGCGGAAACAGTCCGTCGGTCCGTCGACGGCGGGGAGCAGCCGGCCCTCCCCGGCGTAGGTCGCGACCCGCTGCGACAGCGGACTGTCCGCGGCCATCCGCCCCAGGACCGAGCCGAGCGCCGAATCCGCGCGGAAGCCCGGAACCCTGGGGTCGAGCACCGCGACGACGGGGAGTTGTCGGGTGTGCGTCCAGGCTCGGACCGGTCGGCCGGGCGAGTGGACGATGCTGAGCGGAGCCAGCAGGCTGACGTCCGCGATGTCGACGAGACGCAGCCCGGCGTCGGGTGCGATCAGTTCCCACGGCACCTGCGCGACGCGGGGCGACGGCTGGATCCGGAGGTGGGGGCGCACACCGCGGGTGAACAGCTCGTGCAATTGCTGCGCGAGACCGAACGGGAGGAATGTGCGCGAAAGGAGCTGAGCCAGATCGTGCTCCGACTCGTAAGCGGAGAAACCGCCCGCCGTCAGCGCGTGGTGCAGCCCCTGCGGATCCGTGAGGTCGGGCAGGGCCCGGGCCAACGTAGCGAGGGCTTCGTCCACCTGCACGGCGGGTGCGACGCCGACACCGCCGGGATGAGAATCGTGGGTCCACCGCCACGACGTGTACAGATCGCCGGCGTCGGCCATCCGGACGATCGCGGTCGGCGGGTGAGACAGGTCAGTCGGCACCGTCCCAGCATCCCTTACCCACCCGGGCGGTGGTGTGCGTACCGGGCACCCGGGTCGATCCGAAAGCCGAAAGCCGTGCCTGCACGGATGCAGGCACGGCTCGTCGACCTCGGCCGAGCTATCCGACCGTTGCGGCGGTGGAATCCTCGGCGGGTACGCCCGTCCGGATGAGCCGATCGAACGCGCTCAGCGCTGCCGTTGCTCCGGCACCGGCGGCGATCACGATCTGCTTGTACGGCACGGTCGTGCAGTCGCCGGCAGCGAACACGCCGGGCACCGACGTCTGGCCGCGGTCGTCGATCGCGATCTCGCCGCGATCGGACAACTCGACGGACCCGGCCAGCCACTCGGTGTTGGGCAGGAGGCCGATCTGGACGAAGACACCCTCGATGTCGAGCGTGTGCGAGGTATCGGTCGTGCGGTCCTGGTAGGTCAGGCCGGTGACCTTGTTACCGTCCCCGAGGACCTCCGTCGTGAGCGTGCTCAGGAGGATGTCCGCGTTCGGGAGGCTGCGCAGCTTGCGCTGCAACACGTCGTCGGCGCGGAGCACCGAGTCGAACTCGACGAGCGTGACGTGCTCGACGATTCCCGCGAGGTCGATTGCGGCCTCGACGCCGGAGTTACCGCCACCGATCACGGCGACGCGCTTGCCCTTGAACAGCGGTCCGTCGCAGTGCGGGCAGTAGGTCACACCCTTGTTCCGGTACGTGTCCTCGCCGGGCACGTTCATCGAACGCCACCGCGCACCCGTCGACAGGATCACGGTGCGCGCGAGAAGAGAAGCACCGCTTTCCAGTTCGATCTCGACGAGACCGTTCTCGGTGGCGGCCGGCACGAGCTTCGCGGCACGCTGCGTGTTCATGATGTCGACGCCGTACTGACGGACGTGATTCTCGAGCGCCGACCCGAACTGGGGTCCCTCGGTGTAAGGGACGGAGATGAAGTTCTCGATCGCCATGGTGTCGAGCACCTGACCGCCGAAGCGTTCAGCGGCGATTCCGGTGCGAATTCCCTTGCGCGCGGCATATACCGCGGCCGCGGCACCGGACGGGCCACCTCCGACGACGAGCACGTCGAAGGGATCCTTCTGCGCGATCGCGGCGGCGGCTCGGTCTGCGGCGCCGACGTCGAGCTTGCCGGCGATTTCCTCCAGGCTCATCCGGCCGGAGCCGAAGAGTTCGCCGTTGAGGAAGACCGTCGGGACTGCCATGATCTGGCGGCCGTCGACCTCGTCCTGGAACAGGGCGCCGTCGATCGCGACGTGGCTGATGCGCGGATTGAGCACGCACATCAGATTCAGGGCCTGCACCACGTCGGGGCAGTTCTGGCAGGACAGCGAGAAGTAGGTCTCGAAGTGGAAGTCGCCGTCGAGGTCACGGACCTGCTCGAGCAGTTCGGGGGCCTCCTTCGACGGGTGGCCGCCGATCTGGAGCAAAGCGAGTGCGAGCGAGGTGAACTCGTGGCCGAGCGGGATGCCGGCGAAGCGGACCTCGATGTCGGTGCCGCTGCGGCGGACCGCGAACGACGGGCGTCTCGTGTCGTCGTCGCGGCGTTCGTAGGTGATCTTTTCCGACATCGCCGCGATCTGGGTGAGCAGTTCGGCGAGTTCGACCGACTTGGGTCCGTCGTCGAGTGAGGACACGAGCTCGATCGGCAGGGTCAGCTTTTCGAGCAGGGACTTCAGTTGGCCGGCAAGCGAGGCTTCGAGCATGAGGATCTACTCCATCGATCGGGAGGACAAGGGATCGGAAACCGGAAATTCTGGTTCAGGTGGTCCGGAAGGTGTTGGTGCGACACCGATTGCCCCCACGGGAGCTGAGCACCGGGAACCGCCCGCACGGGCTCAGGAAACCTGAGCCCGTGCCTGCGGTACGACTGGGCTGCGTCAGATCTTGCCGACGAGATCGAGCGACGGCGCGAGGGTCTCTTCGCCCTCTTCCCACTTGGCCGGGCAGACCTCGCCCGGGTGCGACCGGACATACTGAGCGGCCTTGACCTTGCGAACCAGCTCAGCGGCATTGCGCCCGATGCCTTCTGCGGTGACCTCGGTGAACTGGATGACACCGTCGGGGTCGACGAGGAAGGTGCCGCGGTCGGCCAATCCCTCGTTCTCGCGGAGGACCTCGAAGTTCTTGCTGATCTCCTGGGTCGGGTCACCGATCATGGCGTACTTGATCTTGCCGATGGTGTCGGACGATCCGTGCCATGCCTTGTGCGTGAAGTGCGTGTCGGTGGACACCGAGAAGACCTCGACGCCGAGGCGCTGCAGTTCCTCGTGGTGGTCGGCGAGGTCGCCGAGTTCCGTCGGGCAGACGAAGGTGAAGTCGGCCGGGTAGAAGTAGAAGACCGCCCACTTGTCCTTGATGTCGTCCGCGGACACGGTGATGAACGCGCCGTCCTTGAAAGCGTTCGCGGCGAAGGGCTTGATCTGCGTGTTGATCAGGGCCATTGAAACCTCTATTCGGTGGATACGGGGAAGCCGACAGCGACGAGGCTATCCAGCACATTGGAATAGGTCCAATCTATGAGACCTATTCCATAGATTGGGTGGGGCTATCAATAGTCGCCGAATCGGCAGCGCTGCAGGTCAGTGCCGCACTCCACCCGCACGGCCCGGGGTGGTCGCCGGACGTGCGGTGTGACGACCGTGACACCCATCGCCCCGAAACTCCTCGTAGGGAATGGAACCAGACTTTGCCGCTGCAGCTCGTGCCGATGAAGTCCGGAATCTCGCGCGGTTGTACATCGCGCGGTTTTACCCTGGTACGCGAGACGTGAAAGGCGGATGAGTGATGCTGCTGCAGAACCGCACCACGATCGTCCACGGGGGCAGTGGCGCCGTCGGCTCCGCGGTCGCTCGGGCGTACGCGCGGGAAGGCGCTGAGGTGCACCTCACCGGACGCACGCGGGCCACGCTCGAGGATGTCGCCCACAGCATCAGGGGAGAGGGCGGGATTGCGCACGTCGCCGTTCTCGATGCGGTGGACCGGGACGCGGTTGAGCGGCATGCCGCGGCGGTGGCGGACCAGAGCGGCGGCATCGACGTCTGCTTCAACGCCACCTTCAACGACGACATCCAAGGCACGCCGCTCGTCGACATGGGGGTCGGCGACGTCATGCAGCCAGTCGCCAAGGCGGTCACGACGAGCTTCACTGTGGCCACGGCCGCTGCGCGCCACATGGTGGAACGCGGCACCGGCGTCATCCTCGTCATGGCTGGCGGACGGGAGGCGATCCCGAACCTCGGTGGCTCCCACGTCGCGTGGGCCGCACTCGCCGGCCTGTGCCGACAGTTGGCCGCTGAGCTCGGGCCGCAGGGTGTCCGCGTCGCCTGGCTACTGTCGCCGGGCTCCCCGAAACCGGACGAGCCCGACCCGGACGCCACCCGTCTGCTGCTGCCACGGCGCCCGAGCTACGCCGATGTCGCGAACGCGGCCGTCTTCGCCGCGTCCGACTGGGCCATGACGATGACCGCGACCGAGATCAACCTCACCGGGGGCGCTGTCGTCGACTGACCCGGTGCGCGATAGGCGCTCCTCCGCCACTTGGTACCTGGGCGGGCTAGTTGATGCGTGGTCCCCGGACGCGTTCGCGGATGCGCGGCGGGAAGGGTTCGCCATTGTTGTATTTGCGTTCGAGGATGGCGAGGTAGTGGGCGAGGGCTTCGTCGACGAGGTTGGGCCAACTGTTGGGGGCGCCGGCGATGTGGCCGATGGCGGCGACGGCATTCTTGCCATTTTCGACCTTGGCGCGGTTGATGGAGACGGATTCCTGCTTCTTGTCTGCGGGGACCCGTGTGGTGGTCTTCCTTTCCTCGCCGAGGGCCACCGGCCCCGGTTGGAGTTCGGCGATGGTGACTGCTTCTTGTGCGAGGTCCACGCCCTGTTCGACGAGGTTCGGCAGTCGTGGCTTGCGGCGTTCGAGGGGGTTGTTGGCGAGTCCGGGTTTACGTGTCACGTTCGTCAGAAGGTCCTTGCGACGAGTTCTCGAGTACGCCCCGTCCTGGTGGGCGCCTGTGCGGGGCTGGGGGCGTCGTTCGAGGGGGTTGTTGGCGAGTCCGGGCTTACGTGTCGCGGTCATCGGAGGTCCCTTTCGACGAGTTCTTGGGCGGCGTCGCGGTAGGCGCGGGCTGCGGAGGAGGACGGTGCCCACCTGACGACGGGTTCTTCGGCGCTGTAGCTTTCGCTGACGCGGACGGACTTCGGGATGATGGTGCGCATCGTCTGGTCGGGGTAGGTCTCGTGGAGCGCGGCGAGGACCTGCTGGTCGATGACCTGGCCGAGTTCGACGCGGCCGCACAGAATGTGATTGAGCCGTGCAGTGGGGTTGAGCAGCTCGACCTGCTGGGTGATGTAGTTTTCGATCCGCATGAGCGCTTCGAGTTCCATGGCTCCCGTCATGACAGCGGCGAGCACTTCCGTGCAGGCGACGAGTGCGCTGATGGTCAGGTGGTCGAAGTCTCCGGGGCAGTCGAGGAGGTTGAAGTCGACGTCGGGGGCGCTGGCGAGGGCCTTGCGCAGGATGCCGTGTGCACCGGGCTTCTTGAGGAAGTAGGGCCCGACGGAATCGAGTTCCTTGGTGGCAGGCACGAGGTGGATCCCGGACGCGGTGATGGTGGTGGCGTCTTCGATGCTCGCCACCAGCATGAGTACCGACAAGACATCGTTGTCGACGGCTTCGGGCGTGGCGCCGAGCCAGGTCGTGGCGTTGCATTGTGGGTCGAGGTCGATGACGCGGACGGTGTAGCCGGCTTCGACGAGGGCTTGGGCGAGGTTGACCGTGCTCGTGGTTTTGGTGGAGCCGCCTTTATGGTTGACCACTGCGATGGTGCGGGTCATGTGGGCCTGTCCCTTCGTGAAAATATAGTGACGTAGCTCAAGATACTTAATTTGGTCGAGGTCCGCGGACGAGCCGCCGATATGAGCCGGGAGATCCTCGCCGAGTGTGTGAGCCCCGACCTTCCGCTGTATATGCGCTGACGCCGATCCAGGTCGGTACCGGATCTGGCACAACGCCGATCGGCGACCGGTCACCACGCAGGCACCACCCGGCTGTCCCGGACCGCGCGTCGATAGCGTTCCTCGGCGACCGCGATCGCGGTGCCCAGCACAATCCGTCCATCCGGCGTGACGACGAGCCGCGGAGGAAGTGGCACCGGCAGACCGGCGCCGGCTGCGACCCCGGCCAGTGCGGCGCCGAGCAAAAACGAACCCTCGGTGCCGGTCGCGCCCGCCGGGGGAAGGTCCGGCAACTGCAGAGGCAGCCGCGCCGGCGCGCTGTGCCCGGCCCGGCCGACGTCCACCGTCGTCCCCGCGCATTGCGCTTCGACGAGATCGGCCACCAGGCGCGCATCACCCGACGCGTAGGCGAGGCGGAACGCCAAGTGAATCGCCGGATTTGCGATCTCGCGGTTCCACTGCTCGCGCTGACGCCCGTTCGGGAGTGTGCACCGCACGGCGTCGATGGCGATCGCCGCGGGCACCGCGAGCGCGGTGGCTCGTGCCCGCACCGCGCTGTCAGGGGTGTCGGACGCCGCGAGCGCGGATTCGAGCAGGGCTGCATGCCAGAAGTCGACCTGCGCGCAGTGCAGCCCGAGCCCCAGCCCGCAGTACGTGTCGAACGCGGCGGCGAGCAGCTCCTCTCCGTCGTCGGGTCGCCCTTCACCGAAGGCGACGGTGGCGAGGCGGGTCTCGACGTCCGCGACGTCGAGTACCGCTCCGGAACTCCGGAAGTAGTCGAGGCTGCGGCGATAGAGTGTCGACGCGCGTTCGGTGTCGCCCCGCCCCTCGGCGAGAAAGGCCAGCACCTTCGATCCGATTCCCGCCCGGTGACCGATCCCGGCGCGCTCGAAATACGTCTCGCTCGACAGCAGCAGCGGTTCCGCGTCGTCGAACCGCCCCGAGCGGACGTGCATGATGCCCAGGTTCTGCTGTGTTTCGGCGATCGCGTGGATGTCGCCCGCGGTCTCGAACGCGTCGAGCGCCTGGCAGGCGAAGTCGTCGGAGAGGTCGAAGCGCCCGGTCTCGAAGTGGATGGCGGCCAGGTTCATGAGCGGGTGGCCCGCCAGCGCGGAGGCGAAACGCACTGCCGCGTCGAGGGACTCGGTGGCGATGTCGGCCGCGTGCGCCCACTGCTGCCGGTGCATCGCGACCGCGGTCAGTGACAGCAGGCACGCGACCCGCAGGTCGCCCTGATCGTCGGCTGCCGCGAGCAGTCCCCGCGCCTGCTCGAGCGCGTCCTGCGCACCGTCGAGGTCGCCGATGTGCTGCAATGCCTGCGACAGGTTGACCAGCGCCGCGGGACGCATCCGGATCGCGTCGGCCGGCATCACCGCGAGGGCTTCCCGGTAGAGGTCGACGGCCCTCGTGTGATCGCCCAGCTCGTCGGACATGCTGGCCGCGTTGATGATCGCGCTCGTCCGCAGCTCACCGGTGGTCGAGCGGGCGACCCGCTCGAATGTCCGGAGTGCCTCGGCGACCTCTCCGCGGGAGTACGCTGCCGCGCCGGCCGCGAGGAGGTCGCGCGCCATCTGATCTCCCACGTCAGAAGTCCGAATCCGAGGCGGCCGCCGCTACCTCGGCGAGTAGGGGCGCGTCCGGTCCGTCGTCCGGCGCCGTCTCCGCAGCACGGCGTAGCCGCCGGCGGACCAGGGCCCGAACCCGCTCCCGGACCTCCGAACCTCCGACGTCCGGGTGGCCGGTCACGCCGAACCCGGGCAGACACACATCCACGGACACCCCCGCCTCCGAGCCCGGTGGTGCGGCCGACTCGCCGAACCACACATCTCCCGACAGCTGCAGCGCGACGTCAGCGGTGCCCGATGCGGTACCGATCAGCGCGTGTGGACGCACATGCTCCGGCACGGGTTCGGAGAGGCCCGGTGCCGCAACGACGCTCACCCGCACGGTCGTGTTCCCGGCGGCGCGCACCACCTCCCAGGACACCGCACGCTCGGACGCGTCGACGAGTCCGGGTGGGTATCGGCGCCAGTCGGATCCGGTGGTACCCCGCGCCAGGACGAGCGTGCTCGGCAGCGTCGGGGTCGCGGCGCCGGCCGCGAGGGCGTAGTCGTCTGCCCGGCCGGGACGCTCGGCGAGCGCCGGGCCGGTCGCCGCGACGGAGTCGACCCCGTCGACGAGTAGATCGCATTCCTCGACGAGCGTGGCGATCTCGCCGTTCAACAACCCCTCGTCGAGTGGCGGGAAGGCGTCGATCGTCGAGGTGGGCCACCACCGCGCCGCCCAGTGCGCGTACGCGAGTCGCCGTGCACCGTCGGCCACCCGAGGTCGCGCCGGGGAAACCGTGACGTCGCGCCCGGAGCCGGACGCTATGGCGAGCGCCACCTCCTCGCCGAACACGGCCCACACCCAGTTCTGCGTCGAGGCGACGTCGTCGAGCACCGCGACCGGGACCGGGTGTTCCGCGAGCACACTCCACGACAGGTGTCCGCCGACGACTTCCAGCACAGCCACGTCGATGCCTGCGGCGTCGTCCAGGACGCTGGGTGCGTCGTCGGGGGTGATGATCCAGACCCCGTCGGGCGCGCGGTCGACCCGCACTGTGCCGGTAGTCAACTCGCCCTCGATTCGGGAGCATCCGCCGCATCCGTGAGCGGAATTGCGCTGAGTACCTGCTTGACCCGCATGCGGTGGTCGAGGATGACCGATCGCGCCACGCCGTCGAGGACGTCCCAGAGTTCCTCGGGTTCGTGGACGGCGAACTCGCGCACGTCGCGGCCGTGGAGGCGGACCCACAGGCGGCGGAGGTAGGGCCGCCACGGCTCGAGGAGTTCGGCGGCGATGGCCGTCAGCGGATTCGCTTCGGGCAGCGACGCGGCGTCGGCGCTCACCGTGAGGCGGCGTGCCTGCAGGACGTACGCCTCCCGTTGCCAGCGGCCGTTGATCACCCGGACGGCGGTGGTGTCCGTGGCCGCGGGGGGAGACGGCGTTCCGATCGGACGGAGACCGGTCGCCAGCGCGGCGCCCGTCGTCGCCGCGACCCGCAAGGATTCGTCGAGAAGCGCCCAGGGCGAGCAACTTCGGGCGATCTCGGTCGTGACCAGTTCCTGGATCGGTGGCAGCTCCGCACGGTCGGTCGACGCGCGGAGCACCGTGAAGACGCGCTCATGGACGGACCGGTCGAACGGGAGCCCGAGGGTCGACGTGGACGCCGACGTCCCCAGCCGCGGCGGCACGGGCACGGGATGCGCCGTCAGTCCGAGCCGGCGGGCCGAGACCTCGGTCGTCCAGAGCGCGATGCCGTGGTGGGTCCCCGCGTGCCCGGCGACCAGGCTGTCGAGCGCGTGCCGTCCGTCGTCACCGTCCTGCTCGAGGCGCGCGCCGGGACAGGCATCGAGGACCGCGTCGATCGCGGCGGCGTGGTCGCCGGTGGCCGGGCCCGACAGCGGCCGCCGTCCCCACGCGACGTCGATCAGGGCGTTCAGTTCCCGTGCCCGCGCAGGGTCGGTGACGTGGGCCTTCAACGCCTGAGTGGTGCGGCCTGCGGCGACATCGTGCACGTCGCGCAACGTGTCCTCGGCGACGGATTCGCTCCGGAGCGGGTCGGGGGCGCCCGAACCGGTCGCCAGTTCGAAACAGCGTTGGAAATACAGGTCCTGGGGGTTGCCGTCCGTGATGCGCAGCGCCCGGCGAACCCGCTTGAGCAGCGTGAACCAGGCGGCGGTGGCGCGGAGCACGTCGGCGGAGGCGTGCACCCGGGTGGCGAGCAACTGCGCCCCGTCGGCCGTGACGATCGGCCCGGCGCACAGCGGGTTCTGCACCGGGCGGATGACCAGCGGATCGAGGATCAGTTTCACGGTGCGGCGCAGTGGTCCGCCGGCCGGCCCACTGAGCGGTTCGACCCCGTCCAGCTCGCGCCACACCTCGTCGAGGACCATCGCGCGCGGTCGCCGAGCAGCCGCTGAGCTCCTCGATCCCGTCCGCATTCGAGCAGGTTACCGCAGGGATGCCCCGTCGACCCGTCGGCAAATCTGGGATCGGTAGGGCGCGAGACGTTCCTACCTTTCTCACATCGGCTCCAGTCCGCGAGCCGAAGGAATCGACGACGGGCGCCGAGCGCCCCTCACGAAACGTGAAGGACGGATCATGAACAAGATCGTTCGGACTCAGAAGCGCGTCTACACCGCCGCCGTCGTGGCGGCGGCCGCTGTCGCCCTGCTCGTCTCGGGCTGCAGCGACACCAGCGACGGCAGCTCCGGCGGCGGAAGCGCCGAACAGTCCCCGGCGGCCTCGGGCCCGGCGGGTGCATCCTCCGCGGCGGTCGACGGCAACGCGCTGCAAGCCGACTTCGACGCCACCTGCGCCAAGCAGGGCGACACGCTGGCGTTGGCGCTGGCGGACACCGCCAACGCGACGTACGGCGACCTGGCGGTCTCCGCCACCATCACCGGCACGGACACCGTGCAGGCCGTCGGGATCGCGGGCAGCAAGGGCGGGTCGAACGGCCTCCCGTACGCCCTCGGCTTCGGCCAGGGAATGCCCGGCGGCTCCGCGACGGTCGTGAAGGACGGCGACACCTACACGATCACCGGCGAAGGCGTCGGCGCGCCCGACATGAGCAACCCGACCGCGCCGAGTTCGTCGAAGTTCGACATCACGTTCGCATGCTCGACCGTCGTGGGCGGCTGAGCCGGCTCACCCGGGACGCGCGCGGAGTCGCGGCAGGCGAGTTCGTGCGCGTCCCACTCGTTCTTCCACCCAGTTCAGGCACGGAGAGGACTCATCGTGAAGAAGATCGTGCGTACCGCCGCCCTGGTGTTTCTCGTCGGGTCGGTCGGCTACTACCTGTGGTACGGCCTCGGCGATCGGGGGCGGGCGAACTACGGAATCGACGCGCTGTCGTGGATCGGCCCGCAGATGATCTGGCCGATCGTCGCGCTCAGCGTGGTCGTGGTCTGTTTCGCCGTCACCGGCGACAGCGTGCTGGCAGCGTTCACGGGGCGAAACAGTGCCGCGTTCCGGCACGGAGCGGTCGGGATCGGGACGGTGCGGTCGGTGCGTCAGACCGGCATGACGCTCAACGACCAACCGGAAGTGCGGATCGACCTCGGCGTCGAGGGCGCCGACGGCAAGATCTTCGAATCGCACGCCAGGATGATCGTGCCGCTGACCGAGTTGGCGCTTCTCCGTCCGGGGGTCGTCCTGCCCGTCCGCTATCTTCCGGACCGCACCGACAAGGTCGAGATCGACCGCTCGGGCGATATGTCGACGGCGCAGGATGCGTTGAACCGATCCATGATTCGTCAGGGGATCACCACCCCGGGCAAGCTCGACATCGCGGCACGCGGCATCCCCGCGCAGGCGGTGGTGCACTCGCTCAGCGTGCCCGGCGAGATCCGCAACGGGAATTCGAAGGTCGAACTCGGGCTGGCCGTCACCCGGCCCGACGGCACGACGTTCACGACCCGTGTCGAGAAGTTCCTGCCGCCGCGCAGCGTCGGGCACGTCCAGGTCGGCCGGGTGGTGACGGTCCACTATCTGCCGGGGAATGAACAAGAGGTCGTCATCGCCCTGCCTGCGAATGTGTGACGGCGGCGATCAGTCCCCGGTCTCGTCCCGGGGCGGAAGTCCCAGCGAGCGGACGAGGAGCAGGAGTTGTTCGCGCAGCGGCCCCACGTCGCCGACCGCGGCGGTGAGGGCCGCATCCTCCTTCTCCAGGGTCAGCAGGCGGCGGTAGATCGCGCGCCCCGACTCGGTGATCGCGACCCGCTTGCGCCGCTCGTCGAGCGGATCGGTCTCCCGGGTGACATACCCGGCTCGCTCGAGGCGGTCGATGGTGCGGCTGATGGTCTGGTCCGTCACCCGGGAGGCCTTCGCGATGTCCCGCTGCGAGGCAGGCCGGTCGGCGATCGTGTGCAGTGAGATGAGGCCCGCGTGGGTCATGTTCTGCGACCGGAGAATGGCCTCCCACGAGTGCTCGACCAGCCGCGCAGCCGTGGACAGCAGGCGTCCGGTGGGCCACTCGTCCATGCCGTCGCTCGTCATTTCTTCGCCTCCATTTGCAATTTGCTCAGCAGGCTGAACAAAATAGGAACATCGCAATCCGGACATCCGGTCGTCGAACCGTCCAGCATTGGAGAGCACGTGACCACAACTGCCCGCCCGCGCCCGGTTCGTCGCCTGCGGTGGATTCTGCCAGCCCTGCTGGTGATCGTCTGGCTGGCCGTCGGCGGTTTCGGTGGTCCGTTCGCCGGCAAACTCTCCTCGGTCCAGCAGAACGACAGCACGTCGTTCCTGCCCGCGTCAGCCGAGGCCACGGAGGTCTCCGCGCTGCAGAAGGGCTTCACCGACACACAGTTCGTGCCCGCGATCGTCGTCGCCGAACGGACGTCGGGGATCACCGCGGCCGACACCGAGTTCCTCGCCGGCACCGCGAACTCCTTCGCCGGTTCGGAGGGATTCGGTGACGAGGTGTCACCGCCGATCCCGTCCGCCGACGGCCGGGCACTGCAGATGTTCGTGCCCGTCGACAGCGCCGGCGAGGTCGGCGACAGTGTCACGGAACTCCGGGACGCGCTCGATGCCGCACCGGACGGTCTCACCGTCCTCGTCACCGGGCCCGCCGGACAGGTAGCGGATCTGTCCGCGGCGTTCGCGGGAATCGACGGACTGCTGCTCCTGGTGGCGGGTGTCGTCGTGATCCTCATCCTCGTCGTCGTCTACCGCAGTCCGATCCTTCCGTTCGCGGTGATCACCTCCGCCGTCTTCGCGCTGGGACTGTCGAGTCTCCTCGTGTACCTGCTCGCCGACGCCGGTGTGATCGCACTGAACGGTCAGAGTCAGGGAATCCTGTTCATCCTGGTCTTCGGCGCCGCGACCGACTACGCACTGCTGCTCGTGTCCCGCTACCGCGAGGAACTCCGGATCGAGCAGGACAAGTACCGCGCCATGCGGACCGCGTGGCGGGCGACGCTCGAACCCGTCGCCGCGTCCGCGGGCACCGTCATCGCCGGCGTGCTCTGCCTGCTGCTGTCCGATCTCAACTCCAACCGCGGCCTCGGACCGGTGGCGGCCATCGGCATCGCGGCGTCGTTCGTCGCGTCCATGACGTACCTCCCCGCGGTGCTCGTGCTCCTCGGCCGGACGGCGTACTGGCCGAGCCGGCCCGCGTTCGATGCACGGCACGCCGAGAAGGACGAAGCCGCAGACCACAAGTTCTGGGCCGCGCTCGCGGCACGGATCGGTGCGCATCCACGCCGATTCTGGGTGGCGTCGAGCCTGGTGCTGGTGCTCTTCGCGCTCCTGATGCCCCAGTTCGAGGCGAGTGGGGTCGCCGAGTCCGAGACGTTCCTGCTCGACGTCGATTCCGTTGCGGGCCAGCAGATCCTCGGCGATCACTTCGACGCCGGCTCCGGTTCACCGGCGGTGATCATCGCGAACGAGGGCTCCCGCGAAGCGGTAGCCGACGCTGCCCGCGTCGACGGGGTCGGCGACATCACCGTGCTGTCGACCCCCGGCACGCAGGACCCACTGGTGGTGGACGGCCGGGTGGCGATCGAAGCCACCCTGACCGATCCGGCCGATTCCCTCGCGGCCGAGGACACCATCGTCCGCCTGCGTGACGCCGTCCACCCGATCGACGGCGCCGACGCCCTGGTCGGCGGCACCACCGCCACGGACCTCGACACCAAGACCACGTCGACGCGTGACCGCACCCTGATCATCCCCGTCGTAATCCTCGTGGTGTTCGCGATCCTGTGTCTGCTGCTGCGTTCGCTACTGGCGCCGCTGCTGCTGATGGGAACGGTGGTGCTGTCCTTCGCTGCGACGCTGGGCATCTCGTCCCTGGTCTTCGAGCACATCTTCGGATTCCCGGGTGCCGATCCCGTCGTCCCGCTGTTCGCGTTCGTGTTCCTCGTCGCCCTCGGAATCGACTACAACATCTTCCTCATGACCCGGGTCCGGGAAGAGGCCCGGCGCATCGGCACGCGCCGGGGAGCGCTCCGCGGCCTGACCGTCACCGGCGGAGTGATCACGTCGGCGGGAGTGGTTCTGGCGGCGACCTTCTCGGCGCTCGCCGTCATCCCGCTGATCTTCCTCGCGCAGATCGCCTTCATCGTGGCGTTCGGCGTACTCCTCGACGCACTCCTCGTGCGGTCACTCCTGGTGCCCGCCCTCACCGTCGACATCGGGCAGAAGATCTGGTGGCCGAGCAAGCTCGCGTCGGCATCGGAACCCGACGAGAACGTCTCTGCGGAGCCGGAATTGGATTCGAGTCGTATGTGAGCGCGCTCGGCGAATGCCGCAGGCGTGATGCCTGCCTGTTCGCTCATGGTCGCGCAGCGTTGAACCCTGCCGTGTACTCCGCAAGCAGCGACTCGAGTCGGCTGACCATGAAGCTGTAGTACACGTGCATTTCGTCGAAGCGGGCGCGCTGTTCGGGTGGGAGGGTCTTTCCGCGGGTTTGGGCACTCTCCGCCAGCGCCAGCAGTTCGGTGGTCTGCTCGAGCTGGTGCTGTAAGCATCCGATCCAGGCATCGTCGCGCCATCGGTAGACGAACTGGCGACTTCCCGGCTCTTTGAAGCGTTCCACGGTGCCGGTGGTGATGAGCAACCGGGTTGTCTCGGATACCGATCCCTTGCTCGCATCGAGCGCATCCTGCAGTTGCGCCATCGTCATCGGAGCCTCGCTGAGCATCAGGACTCCCGCGGCTCGGCCCGCCATGGGGGGCCAGCCCATCGCACCGCCGATATGCACACCGAAGTCCTCGATGAGGGAAGCCTTCTCTCCGCTGTCGCTGCCGTCGACGGACACCGCCACCTCCATTCGGTCAGAAAAAAATGAATATTCACTATTGACTGAACTCTTTGTCTACAGAATCATACTCGGCAGGACCCGGGTGCTTCCCGAGACCTCATTCGCGCAACTCGTTACGGAGGTTTGTTGTGACCGAGACAGGCTGGGACGTCATCGTGGTGGGTGCGGGTTCGGCGGGGGCCGCGTTCGCGGTCCGCTCCGCAGAGAAAGGCAAGCGGGTCCTGCTCCTCGAAGCCGGACCGGACTATCGCTCGGCGCAGATGCACCAAGCGTGGCGGTCACCCAACCCGATCAGGGCATTGCTCGACCCGACGGCGACCGAAAATCTGGTGTGGACGGGGCTCGATGCGGCACGGACCGAGAAGCAAGCGCCTGCGCCCTACTGGCGAGGTAGAGGGGTCGGCGGCAGCTCATCGATCAATGGACAGATCGCGATCCGTCCCCCGATGGCGGACTTCGACGATTGGGTCAGCTGGGGTTGCGTGGGTTGGGGACCCGACGACGTCCTGCCGTACTTCGCCAAACTCGAAGACGACGAGGAGTACGGCGACGAAGCCTATCACGGTCGAGGTGGACCGACCCCGATTTACCGCATGCCCCAGGAGAACTGGGGGTCCGTTGATACCGCGCTGTGCAGGGCGGCCCTCTCGGCCGGCCATGCTTGGGCCGCGGACGTCAATGCGCCCCACGCCATGGGTGTCTCGCCGTACCCGATCAACTCCCGCTCCGGCCGGCGCGTCTCGGTCAACGACGCCTACCTCGAGGCCGCTCGCGAGTCCTCGACCCTGACGATCCGCGGCGATGCCCTGGTCGACCAGGTGATCTTCTCCGGAGACCGCGCGATCGGCGTCCGGGTCGTCGTCGACGGCACGGTGGTGACCGAGCACGCCGACGAGGTGGTACTCAGCGCCGGAGCGGTCCACTCTCCCGCGATTCTCATGCGATCCGGAATCGGTCCGTCCGGACATCTGCGCTCGTTCGGGATCGAGGTGCGCCAGGACCTTCCGGTCGGGCGAGGTCTGCAAGACCATCCGATGGCGGTGGTGTCGATTCCTCTGATCGACGAGGCAGGGATCCAGAGCCCGGACGACCGACACACCAATGTCTGCGTCCGCTACACCAGCGAGCCCGGCGCCCCCATCGGCGACATGATGTTCGTGTCGCAGAATCAGAATGTCGTTGCGATGGCCAATCCTGATATGCGCGCGTTGGCAGGCGCGTTCGGCGTCTGGGTGAATCAGGCGTTCTCCCGCGGGGTGTTGACGCTGACCTCGGCCGACCCGGCGGATCAGCCTCAGATTCACTCCCGGATGCTCTCCGACGAGCGGGACCTGTCCCGTTTGCGCGACGGGATACGCGATCTGGTCGAACTCGCTCGTGACCCGGCGGTCGCCGCCATCACCCATGGGCCGCTCGAGGCCGAGAACAGGGCCCTGTTCTCGGTGCTCGAGAGTGACAGCGAGCTCGACGACTACTTGCTCGCAACCGTGAGCGATGTTCAGCACGCCACCAGCACGTGCCGGATGGGTGCAACCGGGAGCGCGGACACCGTGGTCGACCCGTCGTGTCGGGTCCTCGGAGCGGACGGGCTGCGGGTGGTGGACGCGTCGATATTCCCGTCCGTCCCGCGGGCCAACACCAATTTGACGGCGATCATGGTCGGCGAGCTCATGGCCGATCGTATCCGCTGAACTCCACATCACAGGGAAGGCAACACTTTTCGTATGAAGACCTTACAGAACTTGATCGGTGGAAAATGGGAGGACTCCCAGAGTTCGACGCTGCATGATCTGGTGAACCCCGCCACCGAAGACGTCATCGCACGCTACCCCGGAGGATCTCCTGACGATGTCGACCGCGCCGTCGATGCGGCAGTGGAGGCGCAGCCTGGGTGGGCGGAGCTTCCGGTCGCCGAACGCGTGGAACACCTGACCCGGTGGGCCGCGGCGATCGCCGAACACGCCGAGGAACTCGCGGAACTCGAATGTCAGGAAATGGGGAAGCCGGTCGCCCTCGGCAGATCCTTCATCGACGGTGGTGTCCAAGGGTTTCGGACCGCGGTCGAAGAGGCCCTGACCTATCCCTTCGTCGAAACCCTCCCCGGCGCGGACGGCGGCGGAACGACGATCCTGCGTCACCCGCTCGGCGCGACCGCCGTCATCACCCCGTGGAACTTCCCCGTGCCGATGGTGCTGGGTGCTCTCGGGCCGCTGCTCGCCTCCGGCAACACCGTCGTCGTCAAGCCATCCGAACGCTCGCCACTCTCCACCGCCCGGCTGTTCGAGTTGTCGACGTTGCCTCCAGGCGTGGTCAACCTCGTCCTCGGTGATGCCCGGGCGGGGGCACCGCTGGTCGAGCACGAGCAGATCCGGCTGGTGCACTTCACGGGTTCCGTCGAGGCCGGCCGCCGGATCGGCGCTGGAACCGGTGGGCGGTTGTGCCGGTCGATCCTCGAACTCGGCGGCAAGGACCCAGTCGTCGTCGACTCCGGGGTCGATCCGGTCGCAACCGCCGCCGCGATCGCCTTCGGTGCGTTCGTCAACACCGGGCAGATCTGCACGTCCATGGAACGCATTTATGTCCACCAGGACATCGCCCGGGAGTTCGTCGACGCCCTGGTCGACGCCGCATCCACCTATGCTCTCGGTGACGGCCACGACGCCGAGACCGTGCTGGGGCCGTTGGTCGATGCACGCCAGCGCGATATCGTCCATCGGCACGTAACCGATGCCGTCGAGCGTGGCGCTCGCGTCCACGTCGGCGGCGTGATCCCGAAGCGGACGGGGTTCTTCTACCCGGCCACCGTGCTCACCGACGTCGACGACTCCATGCTGGTGATGACCGAGGAAACGTTCGGCCCGATCGCCCCGATCGTGGTCGTCTCCTCGTTCGAGGAGGGGCTCGAGCGCGCGAGTTCGTCACGCTTCGCGCTCGGGGCCACCGTCTACACGCACAACCCCGACCATGCCGCCGCGGCCGCCGGCATCCCTGCCGGGGTGACCTGGATCAATCAGTGGCAGGGCGGTGGCCCGGAGAGGCTCTATGAGCCCGCGGGCGACAGTGGTATGGGCGCGACCGGCGCCCGTGCTGCGTATGACGCCGCGACCCGTCCCGCAACGATTCACACCGCTCCGGCAACTGTGTCCACGCTCTCATGACATCGGGTGCCGTCGGAGCGAAAGCTGCTGTCGAGGAGAGGATTCGACGGCACGAACGAACGCTCCTGGAGTTTTCTCACCGTATCCATGCGAACCCTGAATTGGGATTCGAAGAATACCGAGCCAGTGAGTGGGTCGCCGACGAACTCCGCAGCGGGGGATTCGAGGTGCAGCACGGATGCTACGGCCTGCCGACGGCGGTGCGCGCCACGATCGGATCGGGTCCGGTGCACGTCGGAATCTGCGCCGAGTACGACGCCCTCCCCGAGATCGGGCACGCGTGCGGTCACAACATCATCGCTGCAGCCGCCGTCGGTGCCGCCCTCGGCCTGGCCCCCCTCGCCGACGACCTGGGGTTGACCGTCACCCTCCTCGGCACCCCTGCCGAAGAGGGCGGCGGCGGGAAGATCCTCATGCTCGAACGCGGTGCCTTCGACGGACTCCACGCGGCCATGATGGTCCACCCCGCCGCCGTCGAGATGGCGGCGATGCCCGGAACGGCTGTTTCCCAGTTCGAAGTAGCGTACAAAGGCAAGCCCGCCCACGCCGGGGCCTATCCCGAACTCGGAGTCAACGCTGCAGACGCGATGCTCATCGCGCAGGTGGCGATAGGCCAACTGCGACAACAAACTCGCGGAACCGACCGAATTCAGGGCATCGTCACCGATGCCGGCACCGCCGTCAACGTGATCCCCGACAGCGCGTCCGGACGCTGGATCGTCCGCTCCGATACCGCGGAGGCACTCGCCACGCTCACTACGCGCGTGAAAGCCTGCTTCGAGGCTGGGGCGCTGGCCACCGGATGCGCCATGTCGATCACGCCCAGCGGACCCGACTACGCGGACTTGCGTCCGGACGCCGCCCTGCTTGCTCACTACCGCGCCAACGCAGAAACCCTCGGTCGCAGCTTTCCTGATTTACCGGACGGAATGGTGGGTGCAGCGACCGACATGGGCAACGTCTCTCACGTCGTGCCCACCATTCACCCCATGCTCGGCCTGGACTGTCATCCCGCGGTCAACCACCAACCTGAATTCGCCGACGCCTGCATCGGCCCGGCAGCCGACAGGGCTGTTACCGAGGGTGCTATCGCAATGGCATGGACTGCAGTGGATTTCGCGGAGCAGCATCTGGCGAATCCGCACTGAATGAGTGAAGCCAGTGGTGATCGGAGAACGTTTGTCCAGACGGCCGGTCTCGCGACTGTGCACTTCAGGCGGGCACCATTTTCGAAAGGCAGGACACTATGAGACTCGACAAGACATTGTGCTGGGACGGCGAGCTGACAGTGACGCGGCACGACCGGGAAACCGGAGTGTCCTTCATCATCCGCTTGGACTCGACCCGACTCGGACCTGCCGCCGGTGGGACCCGCGCGGCACAGTACGCATCCCTGGGTGAGGCGCTCGACGATGCCGGCAGGCTCGCGGGTGCAATGACTCTGAAAATGGCCGTCAGCAACCTCCCGATGGGCGGTGGCAAGTCGGTCATTGCTCTCCCGGCTCCGCGCAATGAGATCGACCAGGCCACATGGAAACGAATCCTGACCCTGCACGCCGAGAACATCGACACACTCGCGGGCAACTACTGGACAGGCCCCGACGTCAACACCAACTCCTCGGACATGGATGTTCTCAACGACACAACCGAGTTCGTCTTCGGCCGCTCCGCCGCGCGTGGCGGAGCCGGTTCCAGTGCATCCAACACGTCGCTGGGCGTCTTCGAGGCAATGAAGGCGACTGCCATGCACCGAGGACTCGGGACGCTCGACGGTCTCACCGTGCTTGTTCAGGGCCTCGGCGCCGTCGGCGGCGGACTGGCCGTCCTCGCGTCGCAGGCCGGGGCGCGCCTCCTCGTCTCGGATACCGACCCCGAGCGGTTGGCCTGGGCTCGGCAACTCGGTCACGCCGTAGTCGGGACCGATGACGTCCTGACCACGCCCTGTGACATCTTCGCGCCCTGCGCGATGGGCGGAGTACTCGACAGCGCGGTCGCCCGTGAACTGCCCGCGTCCGCAGTGGTCGGCGCCGCGAACAACGTCCTTGCCGACGACGAGGCGGGGGAGATCCTCCACAAGCGCGATGTCCTGTACGCGCCCGACTTCGTCGCCAACGCCGGCGGCGCATTTCACTTGGTCGGCCGAGAGGTCCTCGGCTGGAGCGAGGAGACGGTCGGAGCACGCACCCGGCGCATCGGAGACACACTTGCCGAGGTCTACTCTCTCGCCGAGAGCGAGGACATCGACACGGATCGTGCCGCGAGAATCCTGGCTCGCCGCCGGATCGAGACAGCCGACTCCGATCCGCGTAGAGCGAACCCATTTCGGGAAGGTTCGGAGATGCCGGTGCTGTGTGGGCCCGAGGGGCGTCATAGTGGAACGTGATGTGAACACGACGAAAGGAAGATCGTGGACCATAGCGCGCTGTTGACCGACGCCTTCGATCGCATTCAGGAGACCGTGCATTCCACGCTGGCCGATCTCCCCGCCGACGCCCTCACGTTTCGCGTGGACGCGAAGGCGAACACCATCGCCTGGCTGATCTGGCACCTGACGCGAGTGCAGGACGACCACGTCGCCGGTGTCGCGGGCACCGCGCAGGTGTGGACGTCCGGCGGGTGGGTGGAGCGCCTCGACCTCCCTTTCCCGGTTGCCGACATCGGTTACGGGCATTCCGCGGACGAGGTGGCGAAGGTGCGGACCGGCGCCGACCTCCTGCGGGAGTATCACGATGCCGTGCACGACCGCACCGTCGACTACGTCCAGTCGATCGGGTCGGACGACCTCGACCGGATTGTCGACGAGAATTGGGATCCGCCAGTCACTCTCGGTGTCCGGTTGATCAGCGTCGTCTCCGACGATCTTCAGCATGCCGGGCAGGCGGCGTACGTCCGCGGCATCTACGAGCGCCGCTGAACCCCCGACGACGTCTCGTTGGCGGCGAGCCACGCCTCCACTCGCCGCTGGGAGCGTCGGCCGACGCGTTCGCGGACGGCGGGACTCACACGAGCCGCACCGTGCAGCGTCCCGTTCCCCGCCAGTGCCAGCGGAACGAACCAGGCGGGCACGACCGGCAATCCGAGTTCCTGCATGCCGCGCTTGCCGGAGAACAACCGCTGGATGCTGAGCAGACGCTGGCGGTTGAGCCGGCGTCGCAGGGACTCTGCGTGCGGGTAGTGGAACGTGGCCCACGACTTCTGCAGTGAGTCGGCCAGCACCCGCGAGTTTTCGTCGGGGCCGGGAGCGAACATCCCGATCTGGCACATGTTGCGGCGCCCGGTGTTCTCGTCGTCGACCAGCCAGTGCTCGTCGATGCCCATCAGCCAGCCGATGTACCGCCACAGATGCATGACGTCGCGGCCCTCGTCGGCGGAGACCCACACCCCCAGCGACCGGAGTCCGACGAGGAACGTCGTCGAGAAGAGGGCGAGCGTCCCGGCCTGATCCGACTGATTGATCGGCATGCCCCAGTCGGACACGTCCCAGCTCTCGTCCTGCAGCAGGGTCAGATTGACGAACGCGTGCATCAACCGGACGTGGACGGACAACTGCCAGCCCCGGCGGTCGCGGTCCATGCCGCCGGGCAGGACGCACTCGTACCACCATCGCACGGTCTCGGCCACGCGCTGACCGGCGCCGTCCCCGACGAGCCTGCCGGTGGCCACGAGTTGGCGGGAGGTGGCGGCGCTGCGGTAGCCGTTCATGAGGGAGCCGGTCGCGAGCAGGTCGAGTCCGGTCATTCCGCTTCGGAGACAGACGGCGGCCCCATGTTCGAGGCGCCGGTCGTCGACCCACGACGGCCGACGGTCCACTGCGTCGAAGAAGGCGACCAGCGGCGGCGCGGCGTCGGGCACGCTGCCGATGCCGTCGGAGAGTGCCCGGGAGAACTCGGCCATCGTCACGGTCTTGTCGACGAGGACGGCCCGCGCGAGTGCGGCACCGATCTCGTCCTGACCGACCACCGCCCGGGCGTGGAGTTCCCGCTCCGCCGGGGTGGGCGTCGGGTCGCCGTGCACGAACCGCGACAGCGTCCGCATCGAACGGCGACCCCACTCCGAGTCCATGTCGAACCGCCGCGGCGGCGTGAAGTCGGAGAAGTCGGGTGCCGACTCCCGGGACTGGGTTTCTGTCATTCCGATGCACTCGATTCGGTAGTCGAGAAGGGGGCGTCTTTGTGCCTCAGCCCTTGCTCGCGGGGCTGTGAGTTACAGTTCACCCCACCTAATCGGACGGGTACAAGTCGCATTGTGCGGCAGATCGGGAGGGCTGCGCGAATGGGCACTGGCCAGCGTAAAGACCCCTCCCAGCAGCGGTCGCAGGAGACGGTCGCGCGCATCTTGTCGGCAACTGGTCAGGTTTTGCGGGCCAAAGGGTACACCGGCTGCAGCACGAACGCCATCGCGGAGGCCGCCGGCATCTCGAAGGGATCGGTGTACCAGTACTTCGCGAACAAGGACGAGATCATCGAGGTCCTGATCGACAAGATCATGGAGGAAACCACCGCCACGTTCGGGACGCAGCTCGAGCACGCCGTCGCGAAGGGCACGTTCCTGAAGGACGCGGCCTTGCAGTCCCAACTCCTCGCCGTCCTGGACAGGTATCGCGACATCCTCGGTTCGCTGCTCAACGACGCGCCGCACCTGGCCCTCACCGCGCACCGTTCGGTCCGGATCGAGGAACGGTGCCGCGACCTGTTACGTACGTATGTGACGTTGAATCCGTCCGCGATCGGTCCGGGTGTCGACCTCGAAGCGCTGCTGCTGGTGCTCACCGTCAGCTACCGCGAGGTGAGCCTCGAATACCTCCGCCGCGACCTCCGCGACCGGCGAAACGAGCTGGCCACCGTCCTCTACGACATGACGATGGGCGGTCTCGCCGGGCGCGCGACACGCGGGGTGTAACGCGGAGGGGGCTTCGAGAGAAATACCCAGTGAGCCCATGGCGCTGTCGGACCCCGACCCGGCAGCGCCAAGGGCCTTCTTTTTGCGCAAGCCGCTCCTACCGCCGTCGCCTGGTCGGCGATCCCGGCACCTCCAGCCACACGACCCTCTCGAGCGCGCGCAGATCGCTCTCGATCCGCCGGAACAACTGGTACACGGCGATGAAGGCGAAGATGCCGCCCAGACACAGCGCGCGAACGGTCGCGTTCACGGCGTCGCCGGTGCTTCCGCCGACGAAGCTGAGCCCGGCGACCCCGATCAACGGGACGGCCGCGGCGACGGCGAGGTACCGCGGCATGCCCCGGCCGAGGGCCCGGATGTTGCGTCCGTCGCTTCCGCGCAACTCGCCGTGCGACAGCAGGATCGGGCAGAGGCACCGCACCGCGTAGAACGTGAGGATGAAGAAGGGGTAGGCGAGGGCGACCGCCCCGCACACGGCGAGGGACGCGAGGAGCTGCGTGTATGCGCGCAACGGGATCCCGCCGGCGGTGATCTCCAGGGCGATCGGGTAGGCGACACCGGCGACGACCCACAGGCCGAAGCTGACCACGACGGCGCGGTGGCCGAGTCCGAGCGTCGTGGCGCGCGCCTTCGCCAGCACCTCGGAACTGTAGGTTCGGCCGTTGCGGAGACCGCGCGGCACCGTGAGCGAGAGACGGCACCAGTAGACGATGAGCACTGCGCCCAGCGGGAACGCGATACCGCCGATCACCAGGTGAACGAATTCGAGGTCCTGCTGCGCCTCGGCGGGCAGCGTGGCGATGATCAGGACCTTGTTGTAGTAGTAGTTGTATCCGGCTGCCAGCAGGTTCGGGATGCCGACGGCCGCGATCACGATGGGCAGCGCCCACCGCCACATCCTGGACCGCACGCTTCCCGGTGCCGGGTCGACGAGATCGCGGGCGTGCGGGTCGAGGCACAGCGCGAACTGGCGCGTCAGCTTCCGGCCGGTCGACCACCGGTCGTCCCGATCGGGTGCGAGCGATTTCACCAGGATGCGCCGCAGCGCTGCGGGGCAGTCCTCGGGGAGCGCGGACCGTTCCGGGTCCACTCCCCGCCGTCGCGACTCGAGAAGTACCCGAGGCGACGGCGGTGACGTGGTCCCGTCGTCGTCCGGGAACGGCCGAGCCCCGGTCAGCAGTTCCCACAGCATGACGCCCAACGCGAAGATGTCGCTGCGGGTGTCGAGGTCGGAAGCGGTCCGGTGGGTGCTCGGGTCGATGACCTCGAGCTGTTCGGGCGACATGTAGGCGACGGAGCCGCCGATGAAATCTCCGGCGCCGCGATTTTCGACGCTGTCGCTCGAACTGACGTTGAAATCGGCCAGCTTGGGGATGCCTTCGAGTCCCAGCAGCACGTTCGCCGGTTTGATGTCGCGGTGCAGGACGCCGTGCGCCCGGGCGTAGTCGAGTGCGTCGGCGAGCCGCAGCCCGATCCACGCGACCGTCTCCGGCCACGACAGCGCGGCGATCTCGTCCCGCACACTCGAATACTCGGGCCGGATCTCGCCTCTCTCCTCGAGGATCCGGTCGACCGTATCGAGCAGCAGCTGACCGGATCGCTGCTCGGGCGGGGTCTTGCGGACCAGCCGCACCACGTCGAGGAGCGTGCCGCCGGGCACGTATTCCATGAACAGCACCCGCAGCCGGCGGTCCTCCAGCACCCGCTGGTCGTAGACGCGGACAATGTACGGGTGGTCGAGCTGCGCGAGAGTCTGCGGCTCGTTGCCGATGTTCCGGGAGATCTTCAACGCCACCCAACGCTGCATCGAACGCTGCCGGGCGAGGAACACCCGCGCGAACGCGCCGTGACCCAGTTCCATCATCAGATCGAAATCGTCGAGGCGCTCACCGACGTCGAGGTCGTCGCCCGGGCCGAGTTCCGCAGTGATGGTCCGCCGGTCCATGCGGCGGTCGTGTTCGAGGAGGGTCTCGAACCGGGCGGCCTGCTGCGGGTATTCGGTGACGTACTCGGCGGGATCGACGTCGGCGCCGCTCTGACGGCGGACCCGGTACTCCAGATAGACGAGTTCCGGTGGCAGTGGTTCGGCGAGCAGCTCCGGGAATTCGAGGCAGTAGTCGGCGATGCGCTTCGGGCGGCCCGACCGCAGCCACCGGTACTCGAGGTCCACCTTGATCAGCTCGATCAACGCGGCCCGCCTGATCGCGGCCGTGTCGGGAAGATACTCGGTGAGCTCGGCCGGCGAACCGGACGACTCCCAATCCGCGACCAGGCGCTCGACGCCGCTTTCCACGACGAACACCGATTCGGCGCCGGACGTCGTCGACGGCGGCAGCTGGGTGTCCTGACCCAGTTCGGTGGGCGGCCCAGACGCGACCGTCGAATCACTCGGCGGGCGATCGTTCATGGCGGTCCGATTCCGGGCGGTGCAGATTCCGGGAGGTGCATGGGGTGTGCACTTGCCAGGGTATTCCTGACGGTTCGTGAAGGGTACGGAACAGCAGACCGTCACGCGCTCCGCAACGGCACTTCCGACGGTTCCGGTGCCGGCGGGTCCGTCACGACCGATGTCAGGGTCGGCCGACTCTGGGCGGGCCGGGTGACCATCCGGATCGCCGAAGCGAGGACCGGGACGTACACGAGCACGTAGACGTTCTGCAGTAGGAACGCGACCGGCCACGACGGTGGGTACAGGAACAGTCCGACGACGATGACGTTCGGACTCCACCAGTACGGCCACGCCGCCGTCGACGCGAACAATGCGGCGCACGCGAACCACCAGCGTCCGCTCCCCGAGACCGCGCGGTGCATCACGTACACCAGCAGTGGCACCAGCCACACCCAGTGGTGGCTCCACGAATACGGCGACACCACCGCTGCGGTGAGCCCACCGAGCACCACCGACAGCAGTCGCTCGCCTCGTTCGTACAGGCGCACCGACACGACGAGGGCAGCGACGGCGACGGCGCCCGCGAGGATCAGCCACAACCATGGCGGCGCCTGCCCGTCCGTGAGCCGTGTGAGTGTTCCGCGCAGCGATTGATTGGACGGATGCGCGTCGTCGGCGATACGTGTCGAGTCGAAGAACGTGCTGGTCCAGTACCGGCGCGAGTCGCGCGGAACGACCACCCACGCCAGCGCCACCGTGCCCGCGAAGACGGATGTCGCGACCGCGGCGGCCCGCCACTGCCGCAGCGCGAGGAGCAGGACGACGAAGAAGGCGGGGGTCAGTTTGATCGCGGCGCCCAGCCCGATCCCCACCCCGCGCAGGAGGCTGCGCTCCGGCCGGGAGAAATCCCACAGCACCCACAGCATCAGTACCAGATTGATCTGGCCGTAGAACAGCGTCGTCCGCACCGGTTCGACGAATGCGCACGTCACCGTCGTCAGAGCCGTGACCACCAACAGGTACGGGGTGAGCCGGTACCCGAGGATGCGCCAGCACAAGAGAATGCACCCTGCCAGCCCGCCCAGGTTGACGACCATCCACAGGTTGTCGACGTACGCGCCGGGTATCCGTTCGAGCGGTACGAATGCGATCGCGGAAAACGGCGTGTACGTGTAGAGCAAACCGAGCGCGACGGGACCGCTGTAGAGCGGCAGGCCGTGCAGGACGCGCCAGCCGCCGTCCCGGTAGACATGCAGATCGGCACCGCCGGCGAAGAGCCCGATCTTCGGCGTCCACGGGTCGACGGTGCCGAGCACCAGCACCACCGCGATCGTCGCGCACACGGCGAGCGCCACCACGAGCGCCAGGCTGCGAGGAAAAACGCGTGATCCCATTCCCGCCCCCTCCGGCCGCGGAAATTTGCCGACGGGTTAGACGCTAACGGCGCTCGCGAGACGTCCACCGCTGCGACAGGCGGGTGTCCGGATTCGTTACCGATCCGTACCGGCACCGAGATGCCGTGGGGTGCCGCCCGTCGGCCCGGGCTCACATGGCATGAACCGTGTCACGAAGGGCTTGGTAGGCGTGCTCGGCTCGGACGTCGACTGCCCACCCGGTGTGAGCGAGGACCGGGGCCTCGACGGAATAGACGGCGCCGGCAGGAAATGCGTCGATCAATTCGTGCAACGGGAGCGCACCCGAGCCGGGAAGGAGTCGGTCGGTGCGCGCTTCGGTGATCAGACCCGCGTGGTCGGGTGGGGCCTCCTTCGGGGCGTCGCACAGCTGAACGTACGAGAGCCAGTGGTCGGGAAGTGTCCGGACCTCTTCGGCAGAGCTGCCGGTACGGGCCAGGTGCAATGCGTCCACGACCAGCGCCGCGGCGGGACTGGCAGCGTGGGTCAGCACGGCCGTGGCGTCGCCGAGGGTCGGTATCCGACTGAACGCCATGAACTCCAGGGCGAGGGCGACACCTCGTTGCTCGGCTTCACGGCACAGGCGTGCGAAGGTGTCGGCTTGTCGGGTGGGCTCCGGATCGTTCCCGTTCACCAGTACGTATTTCGCACGCAGCACCGACGCCACGTCGAGGATCCGCAGTGCGACCTCTGTATCGTCCGTTCCGGTGATCCGTAGTACTTCGACGTCCAGGATGTCGATGCCGAGGTCGTCGGCACGGCGGCGAGTTTCCCGCACCATGGGACCGTCGTCGAGCATGGGCCATTGGGTGTCTGTCGCTGCGGCTTTCGCCCGGATCCCCACGTAGTCGAAGCCGGCGCCGGCGGCCGCCGTCACCAGATCGGGTGGTGAGGTGTCGACGGCGGTGAGGGGCGAAAGTGACAACAGTGGTCTGTCGGTCATGACCGGGCCGCGTTCCCTTCCGACGGGACGAGCACGGCGGCGAGATGTTCGATCGCGAACTTGTATCCGGTGATTCCGGCACCGGCGATCACGGCTTGTGCGATCGGCGAGATGAAGGATTGGTGGCGGAACTCCTCGCGCGCATGGATGTTGCTGATGTGGACTTCGACAATCGGGATCTCCGGGACGACCAGGGCGTCGCGCAGGGCCACGGAAGTGTGGGTCCACCCGCCGGCATTGATCACGATGGCGTCCGCGGACCCGCGTGCCCGGTGGATGCGTTCGAGCACCGCGCCTTCGTGATTCGATTGGAAGAAGTCCAGCTCGACATCAAGGGACGCGGCGACCCGCTCGCACAATGCGCGGACGTCGTCGAGGGTCTGGTGACCGTAGTATTCGGGTTGCCTCGTACCGAGCATGTCGAGGTTCGGTCCGTTGAGGACCAGGACGGTGGGTGCAATCATCGCGCGTTCCTCGTGTGAAAAGAGTTGCGGCGCAATCATTGCAATCCGGCGAGAGCGCCCGAGGTGAGGGTGACGGGTTGCCCGGTACGGGAGGATTCGTAGATGGCGAGGACGATCTCGAGCGCGCGACGAGCGTCGCGTCCGGAGACCGCCGGTGCGCGGTCCTCGACGATCGCGTGGACGAAGTCTTCGATCTGCATCTGATGGAACGGCACCAGACCGACGTGGATCTTCGAGAGCGGCGGGTCCGATTCGATGGCCGTCGAGTGCATCTGCCGGTACTCCTCCTCGCCGGCGACGGTCCAGATGTCGTTGACCGCAGGTGTGCCCTCCGGGAACTCCGTCAGGCTCACCGTATGCCCATTGCGTCCACCGACCACGATCTGAGTACCGAGACCGGGTGCGAAAGTCGTGCCGGCGGTGATGGTGGCGAGTCCGCCGGACGAGAACTTCACGGTGGCCGCGACGGTGTCCTCGACCTCGATGTAGTCGCCGTGGACCAGGGTGTCCACGTGACCGGTCACCTCGACGGCGTCGCCCATGAACCACTGCAGCATGTCGATGTAGTGGATGGCCTGAGTCATGAGGACGCCGCCACCGTCGGTGTCCCAGCGGCCACGCCACGGATCGGACGTGTAGTACTCGCGGTCGCGGCCGAGCCGAACGGTGCAGGTGGCGACGATGGGTGCACCGCCGAGGTCACCGGCATCGATGGCAGTGCGGATGCGCTGAGCGGCGGGCCAGAACCGGCGCTGGAACAGCACACCGAACTTGACCCCTGCGGCCGCTGTCGCCTCGACCATGCGGTCGGCCTCGTCGAGGGTGATGGCGATCGGCTTCTCGCACAGAACGTGCAGGCCGTGTTCGGCGGCTGCGATGACGATCGCTTCGTGGGTCGGGTGCGGTGTGCAGATGGTGACGGCGTCCAGCCCGCTGCCGAGCAGGGCCTCGAGGTCGTCGTACGCGTGGGCGATTCCGTGTGCGGCAGTGAAGGAGTCGGCCCTCTCCTTGCTGGTGTCACTGCAGGCGGCCAGTTCGACCTCGGGCATGGCGTGCAAGGCCTTGGCGTGATTGATCGCGATCTTGCCGCAACCGACGATTCCGACTTTCAGGCGTGCGGTGGTCATGGTTGTTCCTTCTGTTGGAGAACGTCTACAGGGGTGGGGTGAGGTGTTATGCGACGGGCTTGCCGAGCTGCACGAGCGGCGTCGTGTACGTCTCTCGAGCGGTGGACGCCGCCGCTGCCGAGATCAGGCACGCCGCGGCCACCAGGACGGCGACGGGGATCCAGTTCGTGCGGCTGTCCCCGACGATGGTCCACGCGATGGTGGGCGCGAAACCGGCGAAGGCGAAACCGATCTGGGTTCCCAGTGCCATGCCGGAGAACCGGACCTTCGTGTTGAACATCTCCGCATAGAATGAGGGGAAGATGGCATTCGGTGCGCTGTAACAGATTCCGGTGAAGACGATCGCGCCGACGTAGATGAGCGCCACGTTGGCGGTGGAGATCGCCCAGAAGTAGAAGAAGATTGACACCGCGAGACCGACGACGCCGCTGATGAACACCGGCTTGCGGCCGATGCGATCGGCGAGGACGGCCAGCGAGGGTTGCATGACCAACGCGACGACGTTGGCGACGACGGCCGCCCAGAGCATGGTCGGACGGCTGATACCGACCTCGGAGCTGGTTGCGAACGCGAGTCCGAAGACGGCGAAGATCGTGCCGCCGACCGACTGGAACGCACACAGGATCACCCGCAGTACGTCGGTCGAGTGGGTGCGCAGAAGCGTCGCGACGGGGAAGCGTTCGAGTTCGCCGTTCTCCCGGTTCTCCGTGAAGACCTCCGGTTCCTCCAGCTTGCGCCGCGCGATGTATGCGGCGAAGACGACGACGGCGCTGGCGAGGAACGGGATGCGCCATCCCCAACTGAGAAGCTGGTCTTCCGGCAGGGTGGCGACCGAAAGGAATACCAGCGTGGCGAGGATGAAGCCGGCCTGCGTGCCGGTGAGGGTCCAGCTGGTGAAGAAGGCCCGGCGGTGTTCCGGTGAGTGCTCGAGGGTCAGCGAATTGGCTCCGGACTGTTCGCCGGCCGCCGAGATGCCCTGACAGACACGGAGGCAGACGAGGAGGATCGGCGCCCAGATTCCGATGTGCTTGTACTCGGGCAGACATCCGATGAGGAACGTTGCCGTGCCCATCAATCCGAGGGTGAACAGCATGATCTTCTTACGTCCGACGCGGTCTCCGAGATGTCCCAGCAGGACCGCTCCGATGGGCCGGGCGATGTACGCGACACCGAAAGTTGCCAGCGACAACAGGGTTCCGGTCGCCGCACTCGACGAGGGGAAGAACACCTTGCCGAAGACCAGGGCCGCCGCGGACGCGTAGATGTAGAACTCGTAGTACTCGAGCATACTGCCGAGAAACGCGGCGGTGGCAGCTCGTTTGACCTTGCGAAGGTCTGTCCGAGGACCGGTGCCCGTGGCATCGATAGTCGTCGTCATTCGGTTTCTCCTCTGTGCGTGCATGGCACCGCTCCACTGGCGTTCGTATGGCGAACGGAAGTTCGTCCTGCGCAGATCCTGAATGTAGCGCACGGAATGTGACAGGCGCAATAACTTTGTACCTCACGGACCAAAAAGTGTCCAGTAGGTACAAAGAGCATGACAAAGCTCCCCCACCAGGCGTGGGAGGTGGGTGACGGGGCGCGCGTGAGCGAGGTCAGATGCAGACGTACCGGACCGCGACGTCACCGATGACGGTGCGCAGATGCGCCCGCAGGTCGTCCGCGGCGAGGTCGCGCTGGAACAGCGCGTCGAACGTGTACTGGTTGGAGATGCGGAACAGCGACACGCTGTTGATGAGCATGTGGACGTCGATCGCCTCGATGTCCTGACGGAACACGCCGGCGGCCTGGCCGCGGCGCAGCACATCCTCGAGGACCGCCAGCACGGGCATTCCGAGTCCGGCTACCTCGTCGGACTGCCGAATGTACTTGCCTTTCATCATGTTTTCTCCGCTGACGAGGCGGACGTAGGCGCGATGCGTGTCGTGGTGGTCGAACGTCAACTGCGCGATCAACCTCAGTGCGTCGACGGGTTCGGCGTGCTCGAGGTCCACCTCGTGTTCGAGTTCCCGCATGAGCTTGTAGTTGCGCTCGAGTACGGCGGTGTACAGGCCTTCCTTGCCGCCGAAGTAGTAGTAGATCATGCGTTTGGTGGTCTGGGTCTTCTCGGCGATCTCGTTGACGCTGGCGCCGGACAGGCCCTTCTCGGCGAACTCTGCGGTCGCGACTTCCAGGATGTCGGCCTGAACGAGTGCCGGATTGCGGCGCGTTCTCGCGGGCGAGACGCGGGTGTGCGGGCGATCGCTGATCGCCTCTTCGTGTTCGTCGGGCGACGCTGTCATCGGTGGACCACGGCCCAAGCTTATCCGAGCGCGTTCGCGGCTCGTGGATCCCCGGGGTCAGGCCTTGACGGCGTGCAGGGTCGGTGCAACACTGAACTCGATGGTTCAGTATCCGGTTCTCGACGCTACGTTCGCCGCACTGGCAGACCCCACGCGACGTGGGATCCTCCGTCGGCTCGGCGAGGGCGCCTGCTCGATCAGTGACCTGGCCGAACTCTTCGAGATGACGCTCACCGGCATCAAGAAGCACGTGCGACTGCTCGAAGAGGCGGGGATGGTCGTGACCGAGAAACGTGGCCGGGTGCGGTACTGCATGTTGGGGACCAATTCCCTCGAGCGTGAGGTGGCCTGGATCCGCGACTACCAGCTGTCGCTCGAAGGGCGCCTGGACCGTCTGGACGAATTCCTCGAGCGAACGGAAGGCACGTCATGAGCACTTCGCAGACTCCCGCGACCGCGACCGTCTCGACGCCGACGGACCGGGAGATTCACGTCGAACGCATCTTCAACGCTCCCCGCGACCGCGTGTGGGCTGCATTCACGAGACCGGAACTGCTCGCCCAGTGGTGGGGCCGCGGAAACGAACTCGACCTCGAACGCTGGGAATTCGAGCGCGGCGGGCACTGGCGCTTCGTCGAGCATTCGGACGGCGAAACCCACGGCTTCGAGGGCAGATTCCGGGAGATCACCCCGGAAGAGCGCCTGGTGTACACGTTCGAGTGGGACGGCATGCCCGGCCACGTCATCGTCGAGAACAACACCTACACCGACCTCGGTGACGGACGCACCAAGCTGTCCGTGGTCAGTCAGTTCCACACCCCCGAGGAGCGCGACGGCATGTTGCAGTCCGGCATGGAAAGTGGCATGAACGAGAGCTACGCGGCGCTGGATGCGGTTCTGGCGCAGACGAGCTGGTGATCGTAAACAGTCAGGCGGAGGGGGCGGGTATGCCGCCACCGATCGAATGACGTTGGTGGACTTCCCCCCTCATTCTCGTCATGGTCGGCACGCCGTCGCCGGCTTCGGACTCCATCTTGGCGAGAATCTTCACCGCCGCCTCCTGCCCCATCTCGGCCAGGGGAGGGGCGTAGGACGTGATTCCGGGTGGAAACACCTCGTACCATTCGGGATTGCCATGTGCCGCAACGGACAGGTCGCCGGGCACCGACAGGCCGAGGTCGGAGCAGGCGTGCAGAACGCCCAGCGCGATTCGGCTACTGGCGGCGATGACGACGCCCGGCAGGTCGTCGGCGATCGCGTGCACCGCGTTCCGTCCCCATTCCGAGGTGAAGTTGCCCTCGAGGATGCGGAAGCGGTGACCGGCAGTTCCGTTGGGCACCTCAGGTATTCCCGCGCGGTCGACGGCGTTACGAAACCCGCGCATGCGGTCGGCGGTCGTGCTGTGGTCGGCCCCGCCGATGACGAGTGCGAGATCGGTGTGGCCGGACTGGAGGGCCAGTTCGGTGATCGCTTCGATGCCGTATTCGTCGTCGCTGACGACTGCGTCGGTCTGTAGCGGGACCGAGTGGCGGTTGAGTTGCACGATCGGCACGCCGGTCGGCAGTGTGCGTCGAGCGTCGACGGGGACGTGGATGATTCCGTCGACGCGGTGATCGAGCAGTGAGCGCAGTCCGCGTTCCTCGGATTCGGGATCGTTGCCGCTGGCGCTGACCACGAGTTGGAATCCGGCCTCGAACAGAACCGATTGCAGCACGGCGGCGCTGTCGGTGTAGAACTCGTTCGAGATGTCGGGTAGCAGCAACCCGACGACGCGCGTCTTGTTCTCGCGCAGTGCCTGGGCGACCTTGTTCGGCCGGTAGCCCAACGCATCGGCCGCCTCGAGGATCCTCTTGCGGGTGTCGGGGTCCACGTAGCCGCGCCCGCTCATCGCGCGTGAGGCGGTACCCACCCCCACCTTGGCCAGCGCGGCGACGTCCTGAAGTTTGGGCACAAAGCCACCATACCCAACGTAACCGCAGGTAAAGCGGTCGAGGGCGACGGCGAACGTCGGGAAAACGACCTTTCTTGACAGAACGAGTGGCTTGCGCCACAGTGATGTGGAACCGATTCCACATGGCGTGAGTCACAGTCTCGGATGTGGGTGATCCACTACGTCAGGCGAAAGGCCCTTCGTGTCCGTTCAGTCAAGAAACCTGTTCTCCCTCCTCACACGCCTGGCAGGGGACGAGGCACAACTAGACATCTTTTCCGCCGACAGCTGCATCGAGAGCTGGTTGGCCACCGAGCGGGCCCTCGCCATCGCGCAGGGTGAGCACGCGGTCATCACGGCGGACGACGCTGCGGCGATCGCGGCAGCGGCTCGGATCGACAACATCGACCGCGATTCCCTGTGGGAGACGTCGAAGAACGTCGGCTACCCGATCCTCGGGCTTGTGCGGCAGATCTCCGGGGCGCTGCCGGAGGGACCGAACGGTCGCGTCCACTACGGTGCGACCACGCAGGACATCATGGATACCGGGCTCGCCCTGCAGCTCGCTCGGTCGCTGGCCGCGCTCGACCGGCAGCTCGGCGAATTCGGCGATGCGCTCGCGGTCCAGGTGGAAGCCCACGCCGGCACCGTGATGCCCGGCCGGACCCACGCCCAGCAGGCGGTGCCGACCACGTTCGGCGCCACGCTCGCGACGCTGCTGGGTCAGGTCACCCGCCACCGCGAGCGTCTCCAGCAGGCGGTGCCGCGCATTGCCGTGATCTCCCTGTTCGGGGCGGGCGGCACGTCCGCAGCGCTCGGAGCGAGGTCCGCGGACGTCCGGACCCGCGTCGCCGATCTGCTCGGCCTGCACGACACCGACATTCCCTGGCACGTCGACCGTGACGGTATCGCCGAATACGGCTGGCTCTGCGCCACTGTCGCGGCGACGTGCGCCAAGCTCGCCCGCAACATCGTCGACCTCTCCCGCACGGAGATCGGCGAGGTCTTCGAGCCCTACAACAGCCACCGCGGTGCGTCGTCGACGATGCCGCAGAAGGTCAACCCGATCTCCTCCGAGGCCATCATCGGACTGTCCCAGACCGCCGGTGCGCTGTTGTCGTCGCTGAGCCGCATCCAGGAAGCAGGCCACGAACGCAGCGCCGGCGAGTGGCAGATCGAGTGGCAGGTGATCCCGCAGCTCGGGGTCCTCGCCGGTAGCGCACTGTCCGAAGCGCTGGTCATCGTCAAGGGCATGCGGGTCGACGCGGACAGGATGCGCGCGAACCTCGACATGGACGGCGGATTGGTCATGGCCGAGGCGCAGATGATCCAGCTCGCCGAAACCATGGGCCGCGAACGCGCTCACGACCTGCTCTACACGGCCGCCACGCGCGCTCGAGCCACGAATCGTGTTCTCGCCGAAACCCTCCGCGAGGCCGCGGCGGAGGCCGGTGTCGCCGAACTGCTGCCCGCACAACTGGTCACCGCCGACGACTACCTCGGCGAGGCGAAGGACATCGCCGCGAGTGCTGTCCGCGGATGGCACGACCACGCCGTCGTCGACGAAGACCTGCCCTCCATTCCTCAGCTTGCAAGGACCTGACATGAGCACAGTGACCACGGTGACGGAGCAGCCACCGAAACTCGCAGGAGAGGAACGCTTCGACTACATCCGCGGGCGTTTCGGCCTGATCGCCGCGCTGCCCCTGCTCATCGGCATCCTCGTCCTGCCGATCGACATGCCGAACCCCCAGCAGGCCATGCTCGCGGTCCTCACCGTCGTGGTCCTACTGTGGATCACGGAACCCGTCCCGATCCCGGTGACCGCGCTGATCGGCATCGCCCTACTCGTCGTCCTCGGCGTCGGCACACCCCAGGAGGTGTACGGGTCCTTCGGGTCCGCGACCGTGTTCCTGGTGATCGGCGCCTTCATCCTGGCTCGCGCCATGACCGTGCACGGCCTGGACCGACGGTTCGCCCTCAAGGTGCTCTCGTTCCCGGGGATCGGCAACAGCACGTACCGCACCGCGGCGGCATTCGGCGTCGTCGCCTGCATCCTCTCGATGTTCGTGTCGTCCTCCGCCACCGCGGCGATGCTGCTTCCCATCGGCATCGGCGTGGTCAAGACGATCGGTGATCTCATTCAGGAGCAGAACCCGGGCATCAAGACCAACCGCACCAAATTCTCCTGCCTGCTCATGCTGTCCATCGCCTACGGGGCGAGCATCGGGTCGGTCCTCACCCCGATCACCGGCATCGCCAACGTCATCGGCCGCGGCACGATCGAGCGAATGACCGGCTACAAGGTCGAACTGTTCGACTGGATCTCCATGTCGGCCCCGTACCTCCTCGTGATGGGTGCCGTCATGTGGGTCGCGCTGATCCTCGTCAACCGGCCTGAGGTGAAGCACATCCGCGGCGGACAGGACTACTTCCGCGCGCACTACGCAGACCTCGGCCCGATGAACCGCGGCGAACGCAACGTTCTGGTGATCTTCCTCGTCACGGTCGTCCTGTGGGTGCTGCCCTCCCTGGTCACCACTTTCGGCATCACCAGCCCGATCGTCACCGCGTTCACCGACCACCTCAACGAGGGATCCGTCGTCGTCCTCACCGCCGGCCTGCTGTTCTTCCTGCCCCGCGGAAACGGGAGCGGTGAATCCACCCTCACGTGGACCGAGGCCGCCAAGATCGACTGGGGCACGGTTCTCCTCGTCGGCGCAGGCCTGACCATCGGCACCATGATGAACGCCACCGGGCTCGCCGAAACCCTCGGCACTACCATCGCCCGGGCAACGGGTGTCCAGAGTTCCTGGGTTCTCGCCTTGATCGCCATCGTCATGGGGCTGGTCATCTCCGAAACCACCAGCAACACGGCCAGCGTCGGTATCGTCGTCCCGATCATCATCCCGATCGCCCTCGCCATCGGTGTCGACCCGATCATCCCGGCAATGGCCGGCGTGTTCGGTGCAAACGCCGGAGCCATGCTTCCGGTCTCGACACCACCGAACGCCATCGTCTACGGATCGGGGTACGTGCCGATGATCAAGATGATCAGCACCGGCATCTTCATCGACATCATCTGCATCATCTGCATCCCCCTGATCTTCGGTGCCGTCGTCGGCATCGGGTCCCTCATCGCGCTCCACGCGTGATTCAACCGGTCGTGCAGCGAATCACTCGACGAGCACGCAGCGTGCTCCGCTGAAGATGGTGGGCATGCACTTGTTGCAGTGGATGCACAACGACTGGGTGCGGGGCTCGGACCGGATGCGGTTCACCAGGTCGGGTTCGCGCAGCAGTGCCCGGGCCATGGCGACGAATTCGAAGCCCTCGGCCATGGCTGTGTCCATGCCCGCCCGGTCGGTGACTCCGCCGAGCAGGACGAGCGGCAACGTCACCGCCGCGCGGATCTGACGTGCGTGCTCGAGCATGAACAGGTCGCGGTACGGGTAGGCGTGGATCAGCGACTTCCCGGCCAACTGGACACCGAGGCGGACCGGCTGCGGCATGGCGGCCGCGAACTCCCGCACCGGCGCGTCACCCTTGAACAGGTACATCGGATTGAGAAGTGAACTGCCCATGGTGAGTTCGAGGGCGTCGACGCTGCCGTCGTGCTCCAGCAGTCCGGCCACCTGGATGGCCTCGTCGAGCCAGAACCCACCGGGGACGCCGTCGTCCATGTTCAGCTTGGCGAGGATCGCGACCCGGCCGCCGACGGCGTCGCGCACGGTCCGGGCGACGTCCCGCACCACCCGGGCCCGGTTCTCGAGTGATCCGCCGTAGGAATCGGTGCGACGGTTCAGCTTCGGGCTGAGAAACGCGCTGGCGAAGTAGTTGTGGCCGAAGTGGATCTCGACGGCGTCGAATCCGGACTCGACGGCGAGCCGCGCCGCGGTTCCGTGGGCGGCGGTGATCCGAGTGATGTCTGCGGTGGTGGCGCTGCGGATCATCCGCATGCTGAGCGGGTTGAACGACCTAGAGGGTGCGAGCGCCGGCAGTCCGGTGGACTTCTCGTTCGCGACGGGTCCGGCGTGCCCGAGTTGGGCGGATGCGGCCGCACCCTCGGCGTGGATGGCGTCGGTGAGCCTGCGCAGCCCGGGCACGGCGTCCGGGCGCATCCACAACTGCCCGCGTTCGGTGCGACCCTCCGGTGCCACGGCGCAGTAGGCCACCGTCGACATCCCGACCCCGCCCGCCGCGGGCCGGCGGTGGAACTCGATCAGTTCGTCGGTGACCAGCGCGTCGGGAGTGCGGCCCTCGAATGTGGCCGACTTGATGACCCGATTGCGTAACGTGATGGGGCCCAGCGTGGCCGGGGCGAAAACGTCTGGATGTGTGGTCATTCCCGGCCCTTCGTCGTGTGCGTTCGACGGTAGGCGGCGGGAGGGTTCGGTGACCGGAACGTGTCCGCTGAGCGGGAGACCGCCGCGGCCCCACGGATGACCCCTCGACATCCGTGAGACCGCGGTGTCGTCTCAGCCGACGGTCTCGGGCGTCTTCTCCGGTGTGGTGTCGGCGGCCGCGCTCTGTTGCCTGCGTCCGAGCACCCAGCAGGCCAGTGTGATCGCACACGTGAACGTGAGCGTCGCGAACAGCTGGTTGCGTGCCGCGTCGTCGAACAACGCCAGCACCGCGACCGCGGCCAGCAGCGCGAGAGCGACATACGACAGATACGGGAAGCCCCACATCTTCAGCGGAAGATCCGTTCGGCCCGACTTCTCGGCGCGCCGCCGCAACACGATCTGCGAGACGGTGACGAACGTCCACAGCACCAGGATCGTCGAGCCGACCGCGTTGAGCAGGAGCGGGAGAACACGATCCGGGGCGAGGTAGTTGAGGACGACGGTGACGAACCCGAACGTCACCGATGCCAGCACCGCCACGCGGGGAACGCCGTTGCCCGACACCCGGCCGAACACCTTCGCCGCCGCCCCCCGCTCGGACAGCGAGTAGATCATCCGGGAGCCACTGAACAGCATGGCGTTCAGCGACGACAGCAGTGCGATGACCACGACGACGGTCATGACGGCGCCGGCACCGGGCACGTGCGCGGCGTTCAGGACCGCGACGAACGGTCCCGTCGCGAGTTCGTCGGCGGTCCACGGCAGCACCGTCACCATGATGAGGACGGAACCGACGTAGAACACCAGGATCCGCCAGACGATGGACCGCACCGCGCGGCTCACGTTGCGCCGCGGTTCCGACGTCTCGGCGGCCGCGATGGCCATCACCTCGGTGCCGCCGAACGCGAAGACCACGATCAGCAGGCCGGCCGCGATGCCGGTGACACCGTTGGGGGCGAACCCGCCGTGGCCGGTGAGGTTCGACAGGCCCGGCGCGTCGAAGCTCGGAATCCAGCCGAGGATCATCGCGGAACCGACCGCCAGGAACGCGACGATCGCCACGATCTTCAGTGCGGCGAACCAGAATTCGAACTCGCCGAAACGGGAGACGCCCGCCAGGTTCACGGCGGTCAGCACACTCATGTACGCCAGGGCGGCCACCCATTGGGGCACTGCGGGTATGGAGGCGGCGGTGATCGCCGCCGCCGCGGTCGCTTCCGCGGCCACCACGATGACGACCTGCACCCAGTAGAGCCAGCCGATCGTCCGGCCGGCGACCGGGCCCATCGCGTTCTCGGCGTGGACGGAGAACGCGCCGCTGTCGGGGTCGGCGGCCACCATCTCGCCCATCATCCGCATCACGAGGACGACGAGGAATCCGGCGATGAGGAAGGAGACGAGCACGGCGGGCCCGGCGACGGCGATGCCCGCACCGGAGCCGACGAACAGTCCGGCGCCGATCGCGCCGCCCAGGCTCATCATCACCAGCTGCCGCGGTTTCATCGCCTGCTGCAGGCCAGTGGATTTCGGTGGGTCGTGAACGGTGTTCATGGGGGCTCCCGTGCCGTCAGACGAGCTGATCGAGTGCGATCTCGAACGCGGTACCGGCGATTCCGGTCGGCTGCGACGAACGCGCGAAGCAACGCTCGAGCGCCGTCGCGACGGTGGCGGAGACGTCCCCGAAGATCGCCTCGTCCGACACCTCGATGTCGCCTTCCATCAGCAGCGCGAACGCCCGGGCCATGCCGCAGTTGGCGATGAAGTCGGGGACGACGGCGACGCTCTTGTCGGCGTACTCGTAGGTGGGGCCGTAGAAGATCTCGTCGTCCGCGAACGGCACGTTGGCGCCGCTCGCCACCACCTCGAGGCCACCGGCGATCAACCGGTCCACCTGGTCACGTGTCACGAGACGTGATGCGGCGCAGGGGAGGAAGATCTCGGCGCCCGAACTCCAGATCGCTTCGTTGATCTCCTCGAACGGCACCATGCCTGCTGCGCGGAGTTCGTTGCCCTCCTTGGCCAGGAACAGCGCGCGGATCTGCTCGAAGTCGTAGCCGTCGGTGTTCGACAGCCCACCGTTGCGGTCGAGGATGCCGACGATCCGGGCCCCGGACTGCGCCAGGTAGTACGCGGCGGCGGCGCCGACGTTGCCCCAGCCCTGCATGATCACGCGCTTGCCGGCCAGTTCGCCGCCGTAGACCCGGTAGTAGTGCCGCACCGATTCGGCGACACCCCAGCCGGTGATCAGGTCGGACACCGTGTACTTCGCCTGCGGATCGGGAGTGAACCGCGCATCCTCGACGACCTTCGCGACACCCAGTCGAAGCTGTCCGACCCGCTGCACCCGCTCACGATCGCTGGCCGCGAAGTGCCCGTTGACGACGCCCTCCTGCGGGTGCCACAGGCCGTAGCTCTCGGTGATCGGCACGACCTCGGCCATCTCGTCGACGTTCAGGTCGCCACCGGTGCCGTAGTACGCCTTGAGGAGCGGGGTGACGGCCTTGAACCAGCGCCGCAGCACCTCGTCCTTGCGCGGGTCGGTCGGGTCGAAGTCGATGCCCGACTTCGCGCCGCCGATGGCCGGGCCCGAGACGGTGAACTTGACCTCCATGGTCTTCGCGAGCGACTCCACCTCGCGCCGATCGAGACCGCGGCGCATCCGGGTTCCGCCGCCGGCAGCGCCGCCACGCAGCGAGTTGATCACCGTCCATCCGCGTGCGGAGGTCTCCGTGTCGTGCCACTCGAAGACGATCTCGGGGGCCTTCTCTTCGAATCGGGTGAGCAGATTCTTCATGGCTTCTCTCGGTTTCTCGGCTGCCGGGGGCTCGGGGCGACCCGGTCGGTGTTCCCGACCGCTGCCCGCGCTGTTACGGCGATCACTGTGTCGGGCACCACTCGTGCGCCGCAACCGGCCGGCCGGCACATAGCCACGATGAACACCACCGAGAAAGAAGTTCCAGAATATTCTATTCAGTTTGTGCAGCAGGGACGGCGATCGTGTTGCTAATCCGGTTCCGAGGAAGCTGTGCGGTAGGCCGGGGCCTTCGCCGAGCGCGGCCGGTCGAGGGTCCGCAGGAGAGGCATCGACCGGTACGGGACGATCACCGACAGCACCATCACGCTGGTGGACCGGGCGACGACGCTCGACTTGTTCAGATCGATCAGCGTCTGCTGCAGCCCGAGGTGGGAACCCGCCGCGATGCGGCACAGGATGTCGCCCGAACCGGTGGTCGCGAAGGCCTCGAGCACGCCGGGAATCGACTCCAGTTCCGACGTCACGGAGTCGAGTGCGCCCTGCGCCGTCTCCAGCGTGACGAACGCCTGCACGTCGAACCCCGCGGCCGCGATGTCGAGGTGCGGCTCGTACCCGGCGATCACGCCCGACTCCTCGAGTTTGCGCACCCTCGCCTGGACGGTGGCCCGCGCGACCTTGATCCGGCGCGACAGTTCCAGCACGCCGGCCTTCGGGTCGTCGTGCATGGCGTCGAGAAGGGCGAAGTCGAGCTCGTCCAACTGCACTGCGTCCTTCATGGCCAGACCTCTCCGGGCGGGTTCAACTAGTCCGACTGTATAAGAAAATCGGTCCGAGGGTCGCCGAGGGTGGCACTGTGGCTAGCTTCTGCTGGCTCGGTTGCCTATGTGGGCGGTGTGGGTTTTCGTAGTGACCCAGGCAACAGGCCACGCCCCGTCCCTCGAACCAGGAAGACAGCGATGACGATCGAGCAGACTCTCACCGACAAGGAACGCCTGGCAGGTCTCGACCTCGGCCAGCTCGAACAGCTGGTCGGGCTCGTCGAATACGACGGCACCCGCGACCCGTTCCCGGTCAGCGGCTGGGACGCCGTCGTCTGGGTGGTCGGCAACGCCACCCAGACCGCCCACTACTTCCAGTCCGCATTCGGGATGACCCTCGTCGCCTACTCCGGACCCACCACCGGCAACCGCGACCACCACAGCTTCGTCCTCGAATCCGGCGCCGTCCGCTTCGTCATCAAAGGCGCCGTGAACCCGGACAGCCCCCTGACCGAGCACCACCGCACCCACGGCGACGGCGTCGTCGACATCGCCCTCGCCGTCCCCGACGTCGACAAGTGCATCGCCCACGCCCGTGCCCAGGGCGCCACCGTCCTCGACGAACCCCACGAGGTGACCGACGAGCACGGCACCGTCCGCCTCGCCGCGATCGCCACCTACGGCGACACCCGCCACACCCTCGTCGACCGCAGCAACTACACCGGCCCCTACCTGCCCGGCTACGTCGCCCGCACGTCGTCGCACACCAAACGGGACGGCGCCCCCAAACGCCTGTTCCAGGCCCTCGACCACGTCGTCGGCAACGTCGAACTCGGCAAGATGGACCACTGGGTCGACTTCTACAACCGGGTCATGGGGTTCACGAACATGGCCGAGTTCGTCGGCGAGGACATCGCCACCGACTACTCCGCCCTGATGTCCAAGGTGGTCTCCAACGGCAACCACCGGGTCAAGTTCCCGCTCAACGAACCCGCCATCGCCAAGAAACGCTCGCAGATCGACGAATACCTCGACTTCTACCGCGGTCCCGGCGCCCAGCACCTGGCCCTGGCCACCAACGACATCCTCACCGCCGTCGATCAGCTGACCGCCGAGGGCGTCGAATTCCTGGCCACCCCCGACTCCTACTACGAGGACCCCGAACTGCGGGCCCGGATCGGCAACGTCCGCGCCCCGATCGCCGAACTGCAGAAACGCGGCATCCTCGTCGACCGCGACGAAGACGGCTACCTGCTGCAGATCTTCACCAAACCCCTCGTCGACCGCCCCACCGTGTTCTTCGAACTCATCGAACGCCACGGCTCCCTCGGCTTCGGCATCGGCAACTTCAAAGCCCTCTTCGAAGCCATCGAACGCGAACAAGCCGCCCGCGGAAACTTCTGAGCGAGAGGATCACTCCGCGAGACCGGTGAGGGCGAACCTTCGTCGACGATTGTGCAGCGACTTTCCCGCCGGATCGGTGCCGTCGCGAATACGATGACGCCATGAGCCCTACCGAGGCAGTGGTGGCCGGTGCCGGTCCGACCGGGCTCACGCTCGCGCTGGAACTGGCGCGTCGGGGCGTGGAGGTGCGGATCCTCGACAAGTCGCCCGAGCCGTTCGCGGGTTCGCGGGGAAAGGGATTGACCGCGCGCAGCCAGGAAGTGATGGACGATCTCGGCATCGTCGACGAGATCGTCGAGGCGGGGTTCCGGCACCTGCCCAGCCGGGTCGCGGTGCGCGGCCAGGTGGTGCGCGACAGCGACCCGCACGCGGACCTGAGCCCCACCCCCGATCGGCCCTACGACGGCGGTCTGATGATCCCGCAGTGGCGGACCGAGCAGATCCTGCGAGAAAGGCTGTCGGAGTTCGGGATCGACGTGGAGCGCGGCGTCGAGGTGGTCGGCTTCGAGCAGACCACCGACAAGGTGGCCGTCCGGCTCGCCGGCGGCGGGACCGTCATGGCGCGCTACCTCGTCGGCTGCGACGGCGGGCGCAGCGCGGTGCGCAAGGCGCTCGGGGTGTCGTTCGAGGGGACGGGCGGCATCGAGGGCATGCTCCTCGGCGACGTGTCCGTCGACGGGCTGGCCCCCGATCGCTGGTACCAGTGGACGCACCCCGAGCGGGGGTTCGTCGCGTTGTGCCCGTTCCGTGGAATCAACTCCTGGCAGTTCCAGGGAGTGCCGTTCGCGGACTTCGACGAGGAGGGCAACCTGCCCGAACCGTCGCTCGAGTACTTCCAGCGGGTTCTCGACGACATCGCCTGCGGCCCCGGCGTGCGATTGTCCGAACCGACGTGGCTGTCCACCTGGCATGTGAACGTGCGGATGGTGGACCGCTTCCGCGACGGTCGGGTGTTCCTGGCCGGGGATGCGGCCCACGTTCATCCGCCGGCCGGTGGGCTCGGGATGAACACGGGAATCCAGGACGCCTACAACCTCGGGTGGAAACTCGCTCTCGTCCTGGCCGGCTCCGCGGACCCGTCGCTCCTCGACACGTACCAGGAGGAACGCTTGCCGCTCGCGCGCTGGACGCTCGGGGTGAGCAGCGCGGGACTGCAGAAGGTGGCCTCGAACCTCGGGCGCGAGGACTCCGAGGGGTTTGCGGGCGCGGTGACCGAAGACGGCCAGCAACTCGGTCTGGGCTACCCGTGGAGTTCACTGTCGCGGGACGGGGACGTGACGACGGGTCTGCGCGCCGGAGATCGCGCACCCGACGCGCCCTGCCTGAGCCCGGACGGCACGCCGCTGCGACTGTTCGACGTGTTCCGGGGCACGCACTTCACAGTTCTCGGGTTCGGCGGCGGCTCCCGGCACATCCTGCAGACCCTGGCCGAAGACGCGCCCGACGACGTGACGTACGTGGTGGTGGGCGATTCCCGCGGTCCCGGCGTGGACGTCGTCGACGACCGCGGTTTGGCGCGCAGCGCGTACGGGGCACACGGTGGCACGCTGGTGGTGGTGCGCCCCGACGGGTACGTCGCGCTCACCGCCGCGGCCACCGCGGCCGACGACGTCATCGACTATCTCGGTCGACTGGTGGGGAGGTCGTCGTGACCGCGGAGCGTAGCGCGCAAGCGCGGACCTTCAGCGCCGGGTTAGCGCATCGACTTCGGCCTGCCGGGAGCGCGGGGCGGTCGCCGCTGCTGCTCGATGTACTGCCGGATGATCGAGATGGGTGCCCCGCCGCACGATGCGGCGAAGTAGCTCGGGGACCAGAGGTGTCCGTTCGTGGAGTGTCGGTTCACCCATTCTCGGTACTGGTCGCGCAGGCGGCGTGCGGAGACGCCTTTGAGGCTGTTCACCAGCTTCGAGATTTGGATGGTCGGAGGGTATTCGATCAGCAGGTGCACGTGGTCGCCCTCCCCGTTGAACTCGACCAGCCGAGAACCGTAGTCGTCGCACACGCTGCGCATCACCTGTTCGCAGGTGGTCAGCAGCTCGTCGGTGAGGACTCCGCGGCGATACTTGGTAACAAAGACCAAGTGGACGTGCAGGGCGGAAAACACGGAGCGGCCGCGTCTGTATTCAGGTTCAGAAACCATAGACCAATGTTATTCTTTGGGTGTGCAGTTGCGATACCAGTACCGCGTCTATCCGACGCCCGGTCAGCAGGACATGCTGGCCCGGTCGTTCGGGTGTGCGCGGGTGGTGTTCAACGACTGCCTGCGCATCCACCAGGACGCGTATGCGTGCGGGGTGAGACTGTCGGATACCGCCGTGCAGAAGCAGGCAGTCACCGCAGCGAAGAAGACTCCGGAGCGGGCCTGGTTGGGCGAGGTCGCATCGGTGGTGCTGGTGCAGGCGTGTCAGGACGCGCGGCGGGCGTACCGAAACTGGTTCGACTCGCTCTCCGGGAAACGGAAGGGCCGCAAGGTCGGCGCGCCACGGTTCCGGTCCCGCCGGGACAATCGGCAGACGATCCGGCTGACCCGCAACGGGTTCTCGAATCGCCCGAACGGGAAGCTGTACGTGGCGAAGGTCGGCGAGTTGGAGGTCGCCTGGTCCCGCGATCTGCCCTCGGAACCGTCCTCGGTGACGATCATCAAGGATGCAGCGGGCCGGTACTTCGCGTCGTTCGTGGTCGAGACCACCGACGAACCTCTGCCGCCGGTCGATGCGGAGGTCGGTATCGACCTCGGGTTGGCAACGTTCGCGGTCCTGTCGAACGGCAAGACGATCAGCTCGCCGAAGTTCCTGCGCCGTGCAGAACGCAAGCTCGGCAAGGCGCAGCGAGTTCTGTCGCGCAAGGAGAAAGGCAGCAACAACCGGGTCAAGGCACGTATTCGCGTCGCGAAGGCCCACGCCAGAGTGTCCGACGCTCGCAAGGACTGGGCGCACAAGCACTCCACGGCGATTATCCGCGAGAACCAAGCGGTGTTCGTCGAGGATCTGTGCGTCCGGGGGCTGGCGCGGACACGGTTGGCGAAATCGGTCCACGACGCCGGGTGGGGAATGTTCACCCGCATGGTGGAGGAGAAAGCCGCCCGCTACGGGCGCACCTTCGTCAAGGTGGACAGGTTCTATCCGTCGTCGCAGATCTGCTCCCAATGTGGGGTCCAGGGCGGCCCGAAACCGCTCTCGATCCGGGAGTGGTCATGCAAGGCGTGCGGAGCGGTTCACGACCGCGACGTCAACGCCGCGAAGAACATCCACGCCGCAGGACGTGCGGAGTGGCTAAACGCCTGCGGAGGGGCCGTCAGCCTTCCCTCCTAGAGGGAAGCGAACCCCAATGAAACAGGAACCCACCCAAGCGGCGCGCAGCGGCGCAGAAGGAATCCCGGTCGTTCACGGCCGGGAGGACGTCAAGAAAGGCTGAACGATGCGACGACGACGACACAAGGACGAGGAACGCGATTACGACGAGGCCGATCTCGAGGTCGGGCCCCCGAAGGACCACGCGGCAGGCCCGACCGCCGTCGCGGTGTCGATGAAGCGCGCGCTCGAGCACATGGGCGTGGTCCGCACGGCCGAGACGTTGCTGCAACTGAACCAGGCCGAGGGGTTCGACTGCATGAGCTGCGCGTGGCCCGATCCGGAGCCGGGCCACCGGCACGCCGCGGAGTTCTGTGAGAACGGCGCCAAGGCGGTGGCGGAAGAGGCCACCCGCGACCGCGCGACACCCGAATTCTTCGCCCGCCACAGTATCGCCGAGCTCGACTGCCACAGCGAGCACTGGCTGGGGCAGCAGGGCCGGATCACACACCCGATAGTGAAGCGGCCCGGAGGAACGCACTACGAACCCATCGAATGGGACGAGGCCTTCGCCCTGATCGGGGAGCAGCTGAACGCCCTGGACAGTCCGGACGAGGCGATCTTCTACACGTCCGGCCGGGCGTCCAACGAGGCGGCGTTCGCGTACCAGCTGTTCGTCCGCGCGTTCGGGACGAACAATCTGCCCGACTGTTCCAACATGTGTCACGAATCGACCAGCATCGCGCTGCAGGAGTCGATCGGCATCGGCAAGGCCAGCGTCACGATGGACGACGTCTATCAGGCGAAACTCATTGTGCTGCAGGGCCAGAATCCGGGGACCAACCATCCGCGAATGTTGTCGGCGCTGGAGAAGGCGAAGCAGAACGGCGCGAAGATCCTCTCCATCAACCCGCTCCGCGAGGCGGGCCTGGTCAACTTCAAGAATCCGCAGACGCCCCGAGGCATGGTGGGCCCGGGTACCGACCTGTCCGACATGCATCTGCCCATCGCGCTGAACGGCGACCTCGCGCTGCTCCAGGCGTTCGGCTCGCTGCTCGTCGAATGGGATGCCCTCGACCACGAGTTCATCGAACAGCACACGATCGGATTCGAGCTGTGGAAGCAGCACGTCACCGACATCGACTGGGACGTCGTCACGCGCACGACCGGGCTGTCGCGGGAACAGATCACCGACGCGGCCCGGCTCCTGCGGGATTCCGACGCCACCGTGTTCTGCTGGGCGATGGGACTCACCCAGCATCACAACTCGGTGGCGATCATCAAGGAAGTCACCAATATCGCTCTCGCCCAGGGAAACATCGGCAAACCCGGTGCCGGGCTGCTGCCGGTGCGCGGGCACTCGAACGTGCAGGGCGACCGCACGATGGGGATCTGGGAGCGTCCGCCGCGGCACTTCCTGGACGCGCTCGCGAAGGAATTCGACTTCGACCCGCCGCGCGAGAACGGCTACGACACCGTCGATTCCATCCGGGCCATGCGCGACGGCAAGGCCCACTTCTTCCTCGGACTGGGCGGCAACTTCGTCCAGGCCGCCCCGGACACCGACGTCACCGCGGCCGCACTGCGCAAGACCCGGATGACGGTCCACGTCTCGACGAAGATCAACCGCTCGCATCTCGTCTGCGGTGACACCGCCCTGATCCTGCCGACGCGGGGGCGCACCGAGCAGGACGTCCAGGCCGGTGGGCCGCAGTTCATCTCGGTCGAGGACTCGACGTGCTCGGTCCACTCCTCCCGTGGTCCGTTGAAACCGGCCAGCCCGCACCTCGATTCGGAGGTCGGTATCGTCACCCGCATCGCCGAGGCCACGATCGGCGACCGCTACGGTCTCGAGTGGAAGACGATGCGGGACGACTACGCGAACATCCGCCTGCACATCTCGCGGGTGGTGCCCGGCTGCGAGGGGTACGAGGTGAACGTCCGCCGGCCGGGCGGGTTCGTCCTGCCGCACCCGCCGCGCGATTCCCGCACGTTCCCCACCCACTCGGGCCGCGCGGAATTCGCGGTGTCCCCGATCGAGGTGCTGCAGGTGCCCCCGCGGCACGTGATTCTGCAGACGATCCGCAGCCACGATCAGTTCAACACCACGATCTACGGGCTCAGCGATCGCTACCGCGGAATCGAGGGCGGCCGCCGCGTGATCTTCCTGCACCGCGACGACATCGCCGCCCTCGGATTCGACGACGGCGACATGGTCGACCTCTTCACACACTGGGCAGAAGACGACCGCGTCCGCTGCGCCCACGACTTCCGGATCGTCGAATACGACACGCCCCGGGGTTCGGCCGCCGCCTACTACCCGGAGACCAACCCGCTCGTCCCACTCGATTCCACGGCGGTCGGCAGCAACTGTCCCACGTCGAAGTCCGTCATCGTTTCCGTGGAACACGCCGGCAAATACAGCGCCGAATGCCCACCGGAGGCGAGCCAGGACGAGGTCGGATCGGACCGATTCCACAAGGCGACCCCCCAACCGAAGCATCTCTCCTGACGTGAGTGGCATCGTGTGCCCCGGCACGCTTTCCCACTCACCTGCGCAGGTGAGCGGCAATGTGTGCGGGGGTGCGCATCGGCGCTCACGTCACCGGGCGAACCGGACATTCTGCACTTACAGTGAATGACTGTGACCGACTCCGTGCTGTCGCCCTGATCGCCGTCATCATGGCCGCGGTGGCCCTGGCGCGCGGCGCCGCCGTCGTGGAGGACACCGGCACGGATCCGGCTCAGCCCCTGTCCTGTTCGCGCAGATAGGCCGCCAACGGTTCGTGGCGTTGTATGCGTGACACGGCGATTCGACGAGCCGCCACCCACATCAGCGCGGAGACGCCTACGGCGACTGCGACGCACAGAGCGAAGTCCGCGGTGCCGATGCGCGTGTGCACATCGGCCGGTCGCACGAGGCGCCACAGCACGACCGGGACGACGGCGATTGCCACCGAGAACGCCGGGAACACCCCGTACGGCACCACCAGCAGGATCAGCCACCGGACGACGACGGTGCGCCACCGGGCGCGTTGCTCCCACCGCCACCGCAGCGACCGCTGGTGGTACGGGAAGAACACCCCGACCAGACTCGACCCGGCCAGTGCACCGAACGGGCACAGCGCCACCGCGACCACCACCACCGCCGTGAACAGCCAGTCCTGCTCGACGACACCCACGGCGATCGCGATGGTCGCGCAGATCGGGGCGATCAACATCCACAGAGCCACCGCCTTGGCGGCGAGCAACGCACCCAACGCGTCCCGGTCGTCGAGCGCGGCGAGAACCCGCTCACGGTCCGGTGCCAGCACGTTGGTGGCGGTGACGTCGGCGTACATCCAGCCGGCGAGGGCCAGGGCGAAACCCGACGGTCCGGTCCACTCGAACAACCAGTTCCGCGGCAGTAGGAACCAGGCCCCGATCATCAGGACGGCGTTGAACGCGACGGTCGCAAGGGTGTCAGCCGGGTTGCGCCAGATCCTGATCCACTCCGCGCGAAGAGCGGCCATGCCGTTCAGCGTAAAGCGTCGGCGGGCCGTCGGAGCCGTGTCGGCAGGATCCCGGACGATCGGGACGCCGGTCCCTTCCACCTGGGACATCGGGTCGGCGACAGTGGTGCGATCCGAGAGAAAGGCCTGTCGTGACCATCGACGACGAGGAGGCGGCCGGGTCCGCGACCCTGATGGACAGCCTCCCCGACCGCCACCGGACGGTGCTGCGACTCCGGCTCGCGCACGGCCTCCCGGCCGCCGAGGTGGCACGCATCCTCGGGACGAACGTCGAGGGCATACTCCTCCTCCAGCACGCGGCGCTCAACCTCCTCCGGCGGCAACTCGCCGCGGGGGCAGTGCGCGGCGGCGAGGGGCCGGCAGGCGGATGACACTGATCGACGCTGCGAGATCCCGCGGTGCTGCCACTTTCACGTCGTCTCGGCGGCGTGCCGCCGCATTCGTGGAGTTTGCCGACCCACAGGTTCATTCTGAGGAGGGTCGGAAAGGAGAGCCACAATGATGACAATCATCACCAGAGTTGTGCTTCGCGAGGAGGGAGCCGAGCGATGGGACGGCGCAATGCATGAGCGGGTTGCTGCGGCGCGTGAAAAGCCGGGGTGGATATCAGCGCAGCTTCTCAAGGGGGTCGATGAGCCACTCGAGCGCGCCATCGTCGGTGTCTGGGAAACGAGAGAAGACTGGTCGGCCTGGCATCATGACGAAGCCTTCCGCGCGACTCGTGACGAGCTCGTGGGACTTGAAGCCGGCCAGATGGATTCCACGTGGTTCGAGGTGGTCCAGAACACTGCGACTGAAGAAGACTGATCGGGGTGTCGGTAGCTACCGGCTGGAACAGAGCACGTGTGGTCCGGGCGTGCTGATCGAGCCGCGCCCGGACCACCAGGGATCCGGTTGTGCCGGACTTTCGGTTCGGCGGTGCATATCCGGATTCGTCGAAGCATGCTCCGTTGAATGTTCGACGAAGTGAAAAGGAGTTCCGTCCCTCACGAACTCGTGTCGGGAATGTGACGCTGCTACATCGCCATCCATGCGTTGGCATGCTCAACGTGCGGTCGCGCTCGACGACGCCCCCTGACCCGGCCTGCCTGCTGTCGCCGGTACCCACGCGCCGACGACGAACACCGTTCCGGTGTCCCGGATCTGGCTGCAGCGAAGGGCCGCCACCTGAGCGCGGCCTCCTACTCCGCAACTGCGAGAGGGTGGGCCTCCGCGTGCGATGCGTCGGCTTCGACGGCGCGGGTGACGCGCATGAGGGCGACTGCCACGAGGGCCGCGAGCAGGAGGGGCACGATGACCGCCAGGTACATCGCGCGCGGCGTCATCACGCTGAGCGCGTAGCCCGCGACGATGGGCGACAGGATCGCTCCAGCGCGCCCGATGCCCATCATCGCGCCGTACCCCTTGGCCCGCGCGAGCACCGGGTACACGGCCGTCGAGGTGGAGGTGTATCCCGAAAGCCCCGCGAAGATTCCACCGCCGAGCAGCGCGGCCATCGCCAACGCGAACGGACCCTGAAGCGTGACCGCGAAGGCTGCAATCGCCACGGCGGACACAAGGGAGGTTGCGAACGCGATCCGCGCACCCGGGAACCGCAGACCGAACGCGCCGAAGAGGCTTGCTCCAACAACCGAACCGACGCCGATCATGATGCCTGCCAAGGCGCCACTGCCCGCGTCCCCGCTGGTTGCCTTGATGAGCTGCGGCGTCCACGTGCTCACGAAGTAGTACCCCGCGGTGAGCATCGAGTAGCCGAACACCAGCAGGAGCGTGCGCGCTCGCAGATTCCGGCCGAGGAGGCGGGTCGGGGCCTCGGGGTCAGCCGCGACGTGGTCACCTGCCCGAGGTGCATTCTTGCGTGCGAGGAATTCGGGGGATTCGCGGAGAAAGGCGACGGTCACGATGAACGACACAATCCCCAGCCCTGCGCCGATCCAGAACATGCCCTGCCAAGCCCCACCCGCCAGGGCGATGAGCCCGGCACCGGCGAAGCCGGCCAGCAACGTGCCGAGCGGGTACCCGATCATGACCATTCCGACCGCCACACTCCGGCGATTGGCCGGGGCGGCCTCCTGGCAGAGGACGATGATGACGACGCTGATGGTGCCGATCGCGATGCCCGTGACGAAGCGAGTCGCGAGGAGTGTCTCGAAGTTGATCGAGAGGGCCGACCCGGCCAACCCGAGGGTGTTGGTGGCGAGGCCGACCAGCAGGACGCGTCGTCGGCCGAAGACGTCCGCGTAACGCGCGAGGCCGATCGCACCCACCGCCATTCCGGCGAGTGCGGCACTGATCAGATACCCTTTCTGAGGGTTGGTGGCGAAGCCCTCCGGCAGGTGCGGCATCGCAAAACCCATCACGAGAACGTCGTAGCCGTCCAGCATATTCAAGAACATGCAAAAGAGCACCGTCGCAAGCTGATACGGGCGCATGCCCGTCCGCGCCGGCCAATCCTTGGTCCCGCTCATCGGGTCCCTCTCGCTCGAAGTGTCGAAGTGTTCTGGCTGTAATTCCTGGGGACGTTTTCCTCATGACGTCTGGCCATGGGCCCGCCCTCGGCCGGAGGGAATCAGACTTTCAGCAGGGCTGCGAAGTCGGAGGCGGGCTGGTCGGGGTCGCCGTTCTGGATGGTGTGGAGGAGGGTGTTGCCGCGTTCGGTGCCGAGTGAGGTGGAGGTGACGTCGCGGAATTTCGCGTCGAGGTCGTGTTGGGACATGGGGTTTTCGGCGGTGCCGGTGGGGTTGTCGATGAATAGGTGTTCGGTGGTGCCGTCGGTGTAGGTGACGGTGATGTCGCCGACCCAGCGGCCGGGGTAGGCGGTGTCGAGTTCGGGTTTGACTTCGATCTTGACCTTCTGGGCGAGGGCGGCGATGTCGCTGCCGGGTCCGATGTCGAGTTGTCCGGCCAGGTAGGCGTGGTGGGTGGCGAAGCCGTTGCCCTTGCCGAGTGCGGAGAGGGCGAATTGGAACGGCAGGCTGTATTGCAGGTGTTCGATGATCTTGGGTGCGTAGGCGTTGGCGTTCTTGTTGCCGATGACGACGTCGCCGCCGGTCTGGATGCCGAGGAGTATGGAGTCGATGTCGGTGGCGCGGGCGGTGAGGTGGCGGGCGCCGTCGATGTAGGCGTGGTTGATGCCGCAGCAGCAGTAGGGCTTGATCCAGATGCGGGTGATTTCGAAGGTTCGGTCGGGGCCGAAGGTGGCGGCGGCGTCGTCGGTGACGGGGCGGCCGACGTAGGTGCGGTAGAAGCCCTTGCCGCCGGTGAGGAAGGTGGTGGGGCCGGTGATGCCGGCGGCGGCCATGTCGGCGGCGCGGATGCCGTTGCGGGTGCCGATGCCGGAGTGGACGCGTTTGATGGAGCCGCCGGAGGAGGTGTATTCGGTGGTGCCGGAGGCGTGGCTGAGGGCGATGGCGAGGGCGTGGGCGGTGGTCTCGGCGTCGAAGCCGCGCATCTTGGCGGCGACGGCGGCGGCGCCGAAGTTCGAGAGCAGGCCGTGGGGGTGGAAGCCGCGTTCGAGGAGTTCGGGTGCGGCGAGGTTGCCGATGCGGGTGTAGACCTCGTAGCCGGCGACGATGCCGGTGATGACCTCGGCCATGGTGGCGTCGAGTTCTTCGCCGATGGCGAGGGCGGCGGAGACGACGGTGCTGCCGGGGTGGGAGGAGCTGGCGCGGTGGGCGTCGTCGTATTCGAAGCCGTGGCCGTAGGTGGCGTTGACGAAGGCGGCGTCGGCGGCGCTCATCTTCTCGCCGGTGGCGGCGACGTGGGATTTGCCGGGGGCGTGCGCGGTGCGGGTCAGTGCGAGGACGGCCTGGCTCCAGGGCAGTGATGCGCTTCCGATTTGGAGGGCGAGTTGGTCTTGCATGAGGCGGCGGGCGCCGGCGAGTGCGTCGGCGGGGAGGGTGTTGAAGGTCAGGTCGGTGACGAGCCGGGCGAGGGCTTCTTCGACGGGTGGGAGGGTGCCCATGTGTGTGTCCTTTGCGGTGTTCGGGGCGGGAGAGCGAACCGGGCGCTCAGGCCGCCGGGGTCAGTGGGAGAAGCAGCGCCGCGACCACGTCGTCGACCTTCTCCAGCGCAAGGATGTCGTCGACCATCGCCTCGACCACCCGCTCGCTGAGCGGCAGCACCGAGAACGGGACGCACATCCGGAACTTGTCGATGAAGTCCTGCTCACTGAACGGGTTCTCCGGGTGCCCCTTGACGTACACGTGCTCGGTCACGATCTTGCGGCCGTCTCGCAGCGTGGTCGTGAGCCGGGCTCCCCAATCCGACACGGACGGGTCCTCGGTGGCCGAGATCGTCGACATCAGCTCGCGGACGTCCTGGCGTTGCCGGGCTTCGGCCGCGTACGACTGCAAGAAGACCTTCTTGTCGATCGCAGCGGTCGCGACGGCGTACGGCAGGCTGAACTGGCACTCCGGAACCGTCTGTGGATGCCACTTCTTGTCGGTCGGCTCGCACACGGCGCGCCAGCCCGAGGTGGAGACATCGATGTGGATCTCGGCGATGTCGCCGGCAGCGAAATCGTGTGTGCGCATCTGTTCGAGGATTCCGTCGATCGACGAGTGGGAGAAGTAGCAGGCGCTGTAGCCCTTGGTGATGATCTGCGTCATTTCCCAGCGCTCGCCCAGATCACGAGTGAGTGCATCGGGATCCGTTTGCCAGCGGGCCGTGCGCAGGTATCCGTTGGCACCCGTCAGCACCTCCTGCCGCGGTCCGGTGATGCCCTTTTCTGCGAGTAGGCAGGCGGTGATCGCGGATTGGCAGACCAGACCGTGGTGCACGCGGACCATCAGGGTGGCGGGTGCGTAAATCGCCATCGTGTGGGGCTGGGTCATCGTGCGTGCGATCCCCTGGGCATTCTCCAACTGTTCCTGGGAGAAGCCGAGGAGCTTCCCGACCGCGGCGACAGCCCCGAATATGTAGTGGCCGCCACAGTCATTGGACTTCACGGCCGAGCTGATGAGCTTGTAGGCGGACCCCACGCGAATGAGAGTCTCCTGGCCGACTACCAACGCCGTGAGAAACTCCTCTCCGGTGACGTTCGGCCGCAGGCCGGTTGCCGCGAGCAGGCACGCAACGATGTATTCACTGATGTGGCCCGCTTCTTCGTGAAGATCGCCGCAGTCCATCGCGCGAGGCATCGGCCCGATCGCCAGTGCCGCCTCCGTCGCCGGGACGCGGCCGCCATAGAACGGCAAGACGGACTGTGGTGTTCCGCCCTTGTCCTTGACCATCTCCACGATCGCCGGGATGCCGTCCATGCCCGAGCCGCCGATCATCACGGCCATACAGTCCAGCAGGGTGTGCTTTGCGTGGCGGACGACGTCCTCCGGCAGATCCGTGTAGCCGGTCTGCACAGCCATGCGGCACAGAGTGCTCATCGGGTCTTCTGAATTCTGGATCTCGTATCTGGTCATTTACTCGGGCGTCCGTCCTGCGCCGACCTCGACCTCGAGGCCGGTCACGTATCTCGCCTCGTCCGCTTCGTTTCGCGTCCGAGGTCGCCGCTCTCATTCCGTTTTCTGTCAGGTCGAGATTCGCTCACCGCCGAAGCAGACGGAAGTAGCTTTCTCGGTCAACGAGAAACAATTAGTGAGACCGATCTCAACAACGTGGAAGAGTGGGGCAGCTCATGTGGGGTCGGTGGCGTGCCGGATCTGCTGCATCAGCAGGGTCAATCGGGGGTTGGTGTGCCCGCTGCCTGCAAGGAACGCCCGGGAGATGCCGCGGGCGGTCGTGTGCAGTGCCGGCAGCAGATCGGACGGCACGCCCACACCGAACGGCGTCGTGACGGACAGCGCGGCGAGCGCGGTACCGTCGTCGGAAAATATCGGCACGGCGATTCCGGTGGCGTCGGGCGAGATCCATTGCCGTGCGACGACATACCCGACTCGACGGGTCTCGTATACGATCCGTGCAAGTTCGGTGCGGTCGACCACGGTGTGCTCGGTGAAGCGAGTGACCTTGGCCTCCTCGAGGATTCGCTCCCGCACTTCCGGCGGCGCGAAGGCGACGAGAACCATGCCGGGAGACGACGCCAACGCGGGTAGGCGAACGCCGGGTTGCGTCACGTTCGTGGCGCTCGGCTGCCGCGACGACAGGGTGTCGACGTTGATGACGTCGTTGCGATCGAGTATCGACAGCAGGGTGGGCGCGTTGACTACGTCTCGCAGATCTTCCATGTAGGGGAGCGCGATCTCGCGGAGTGTGAGGACGCCTGACGATCTGGTCACGATCTCCCACAACCGCATTCCGATTCGGACCCGGCGGTCGGCGTCGCGGTCGAGGATCCCGAGGCCGACGAGTTCCGTGACGATACGATGCGCCGACGGGATCGGAATGTCGGCCTGGCGTGCGATCTCCGACGCGGTCAGGGAACCACCGGCGTCCTTGAACGCTTCGAGCACGCGCACGACCCGCTCGATCATCGACTCGCCACGCGCCGGCATCGGCTGATCACCTACCTGAATCCGCAGGACCATTCTGAAGAGAGCTACCCGAACGCTCCAGTCGAGTCCTCGCACGCGGATCGAGCATGTGTGGACGGAGAATGACTTTACTCGCTCGCCCTAGGCGTTGAATCGGGCGGATTCGGGAATCGGGCAGTGCCATCGCACCACGCGTGCCCGATCCGTCCATTCGGTCGGGGACCTCACTCTGTGAAGTGCGGATGCCTCCGCGCCTCGAAGGCGGCGATGCCTTCCGCCGGGTCCCCTCCGGCCATGGCCCCGACAACTGTCTCTCGCTCGAGGTGCAGACCAAGATTCAGGGTGTTGTGGAGCGCACCACGCCCAAGCCGTTTCATGGCTGCCAGCCCGGGCCGGCTCCGGGAGGCCAAGACGCTGCAGTATTTGGTCGCTTCTTCGTCCAATCGCTCGGGGTCTACCACGTAGTTGACGATCCCCCAGCGCAGCGCGGTTTCGGCGTCGATCCATCGGCCTGAATACATCAGGTCGAGTGCCCGGCTGAGTCCGATGAGCCGCGGAATCCGCTGGGTTCCACCCCAAGCCGGCACCAGCCCGTATTGCACGTGCTGATCGCCGAAACGAGCGTCGCTCGCAGCGAAGACCACATCGCAGCACAGTGCCAGCTCGAGCCCGCCCGCGAGAGCCAGGCCCCGGCACGATGCGATCACGGGCAGTGGGCTGTTCTCCAGTCGCTGCAAGGTCTCGTGGACCAGTAGAAGGAAGTCGTCGAGCAGTGTCGGGTCTCGCATCATCACCTTTGCTTCTGCGAGATCGCCCCCGGTGCTGAAGTGTCTACCCTGCGCGGTGATCAGCACAGACCGGACGCCGGAGTCGGGCTGCTCGAACTCGTCAATTGCCGCACGAATGGTTTCGAAGGCTGCCCGGCTCAGCGCATTGAACTTCTCGGGCCTGCTGAGTTCGATCACGCCGGCAGCGCCGCGACGGGTAACCGTTACGTGGCCACCGGCGATCGGTGTGGTCGTTGCTTCAGGTGCCACAACGTCTCCGTTTCTCATCGATGTCGTTGGTCGACCGAAGTGACGACCGGTGGATGGACGGTGCCTGGGTTTGGACCGGCTACTCGGCCGGACCGTCAGCCGCGCCGGGGAGTCGAGAACCGCGCACGTGGGGAATGTCGCGAACTGTACTCAATATATAATGCAGCACAAGGTGCGATGCAGGTAGAGTATCTCCGTGCCGGGCGACAACGGTGCACGCGCCGACTTGTCGAACGTGCGGCGCGAAGGCGACCGCCGTGACGACCGATCCCATCCTCGAAGGAGACCGATGACCGAAGATGCCGAAGAGAGAACTGTCAGCCGTGCGCAGAGGATGTTCGGCACTCTCGCGCCGAAGCTGGCATCGTTGACAGACGATGTGCTGTTCGGTGACGTCTGGGAGCGACCTGGGTTGTCCCCACGCGACCGCAGTCTGATAACCGTGGCTGCGCTGGTCGCGCTCTGCCGGGAAAACCAACTGCCGGGGCATTTTTCGCGGGCATTGGACAACGGCGTACAACAAGATGAACTCGTCGAAATCATCACCCATCTCGCGTTCTACGCAGGATGGCCCAATGCCGTGACGGCGATAGCGACGCTCGAGACCGTCCTGGAACAAGAGAATGATGCAGCGATCCCGACGAGCTGACCTAGGTCTGCGCAGCAGGAAGGGAACCACTATGACCGAACACAACGGCAGGACGAGTGAACCGATCCTCGATCCCGACCTCGAGATCGTCGACTCGCACCACCACCTCTTCGACCGCCCGACCGGTCGCTACATGTTCGAGGACTATCTGGCGGATGCCTCGGCGGGGCACAACATCGTTGCCTCGGTGTACGTCGAAACCCAGGCGATGGCACGCACCTACGGTCCGGCGCAGTTGCGCGCGATTGGTGAGGTCGAGTTCGCCAACGGCGTGGCCGCGATGAGTGACAGCGGCGGTTACGGACCCTGCCGGGTCTCGGCCGCTATTGTGGGCTACGCAGACCTCACCGTCGGCGAGCCCGCGGGAGAGTTCCTCGATCTCGCGCTCTCGACCGCACCCGACCGCTTCCGTGGGGTCCGACAGATACTGATCGAACACCCGTCGGAGGCGCCGTATCGGTACATCACACACCGTCCCCCGAGTGGACTCATCCGCCGCCCGGGACTCGTGTCAGGACTGCGCGAGCTCGGGAAACGAGAACTCACTTTCGACGCCGCCGTCCTCCACCATCAGCTCCCAGAGTTGAGCAGATTGGCGGACTCCGTTCCAGAGACGACGATGATCCTGAACCATCTGGGGTTGGCGATAGCCATGGAAACGAACGCTGAGGAGAGCACCGCAATCTTTCGAAGCTGGCGAGACTCCCTGCATGATCTTGCTCGACGTCCCAACGTCGTCTGCAAGATCGGTGGTCTAGGCCTGCCCTTCTGGGGTTTCGGCCTCGAAAGTCGGGAGACCAAGGCCGGTTCGGATGAACTGGCAGAGATCTGGCGCCCATACGTCGAAACCGCGGTGGAGGCGTTTGGTGCGGACCGCTGCATGATGGAGAGTAACTTTCCGCCGGATGCTCGATCGTGCGGATTCGTGCCCCTGTGGAATGCGCTGAAGTCCGTTACGGAAGCCTTCTCTGCCTCGGAGAGAACGGCATTGTTCAGTCGTACGGCGAGGCGTGTTTACCGAATCCCGTCCGTTGGACAGGCGGACTTGCGCGGCCCCCGCGGTCGTGGACCGGGGGCCTCCGCACGCCCTGATGCTGTGACCGTTCAGGCCAACGCTGCGGCGACGGCCTCGGCCGCGGCGAATGCGGCGTTGTCCAGTTCGTCGTTCACCGGTGTCGGGCAGGACGACAGTTTCACGACGACGACGCCCCGGTCGATGTCGATGTAGATGGACTGACCGTAGATTCCCAGACACAACAGCACACGCCGATCGGGGTGGGGAATCCAGAACTGATTTCGGTACATTCCGCCCGGGAACGGCGTTCCGGTCGGCGATTGGGAATATGCCTCATACGAATCGGGCGCGCCACGTAGGGAATCGTCGATCCAGTGCAGCGGCACGACCTGTTCGGCGCCGATGCGTCCGCCGCGGCGGAGCATCTCACCGAATCGCGCAACGTCCCGGAGCGTCGCGGCGAGGCCGCCGTCCGCGAAAACGGCTCCGGCACGGTCTACCCCGGCGTCCATGTCGTCGGCGGCGAACTTCGACCACACGAGCCGCGACAGCAGCGCCGGCATACGGTCGGCGGCGGCGCGTTCGCACACCCAGCCGAGTACATCCGTTTCGCACGATCGGTATTCGAAAGGGCCGCCGTGGGGGCGAGCCGCTTTCAGCATCGGAAGGAACTGGTAGAGCGACGGCGGTACCCAATCGTCGACGCGCGGAATCCAGCCCACGGCCTGATCGAGGTAGCGCACCTCGGCGCCCGGTTCCAGATATTCTTCGGAGAATCGGATGCCGGAACGCATGTCGAGGATGTGGCGCACAGTGGCACCCGCGTAACCGGAGTTTGCAAGCTCCGGAATGTACTCGGTGAGTGCGGCTTCGGGGTCCAGCAGACCGGCTGCGATCAAGTGTGCCGCGACGGTTCCGACGATTGATTTGCTGACCGAGAACAGCATGTGCGTCCGGCCGGGTTCGAGGTCTCCGGGGTACAGCTCGGCGCGGACACTGCCGTTGTGGAGGACCATGAATCCGTCGGTGTAGGTGCGGTCGAGTACCGAACGGAGCGTTTCGGTGCCGACGGGGAGATCGAGATCGAGCGGGTCGCCGTCGGTGAGTCGCAGTGGCGCCGATCCGGCAGCCACCTGTGCCGTCGGCACGACTTGCCGCATTCGGCCGAAGGTGTACCGGTTGGTCGGTGGGCTCTGCCAATCCGCAAGGCTGACAAACGACTTGGTATCGATCATTTCACGGCCTCGCTGCTCTGTCCGGCGGCGACGATGACCGCCTGCTCGTGGGTGAAGCTCATTTCGGGTGTCGGCCGGCGGAAGCCGCGTGTGAGCCAGACGAGGTAGACGATTCCGATTGCCAACCAGGAGATTCCGGAGATCAGTGCATGCTCGCTGAGCTGGGTGATCATGTACAGCGTCACGGCGGCGCCGACGAGCGGCATGACCACGAAGCGGACGGCACTCAACTGCCGTGTGGCGTAGTTCCGCAGGTAGTACACGATGACGCAGAGGTTGACCGCGGTGAAGGCCGTGAACGCGCCGAAGTTGATGAATCCCGTCGCGGTTTCGAGCGGCATGTTCATACCGAGGAAGCACATGCCGCCCGTGACGAGCACACAGAACACCGGAGTCCGGGTACGGCCGTTGAGCTTTCCGAACAATCGGCGGGGAAGCACGCCGTCGCGGCCCATGATGAACAGTAGACGGCTCGAGCTGAGCTGGACGGCCAGGCAGGATGCCGATCCTGCGATGATTCCCGCGAGGTTGGTCCAATCGGCGAAGAACTGACCACCGACCTGCACCGACATCGCGTACGACGCGGCCTGGGCGTCGTCGAAGATGTCGCCGGGGTGGACGAGCTGCATGACATAGGCCACGACGAAGAAGATGACGCCGCCGATCGAGACGATCCAGATGATGGCCCGGGGGATGTTTCGCGCGGCGTCCTTGGTCTCCTCGGCGAGTGTGGTCACCGCGTCGAAACCGAGAAACGAGTACGCCGCGATCGCCGCTGCCGCGGAGATGCCGGCGACCGTGCTGTTGGAGTTCCAGAACGGTTCGCCGTAGGAGGCGACCGGATTGCCGGCGAGGAACTTGATGCAGTACGCGAAGAAGAGCAGTACCAAGAAGGTGGAGACGGCGAGCAGCAGCCGGTTGAGACGATCGGCAAGCGCGATCCCGATGACGTTGATCGCCGTCGTCAAGCCGGCGTTGATCAACATCCACAGCCAGATCGGAACCGCCGGGAACTGTGCGTTGAGCAGGATCGACTGCGCCAGCCACGCGACCATCGGCAAGAACAGGTAGTCCAACAGGATCGCCCATCCGACCAGGAACCCGGCCGCCGAGCCGAGGTTGCGGCGGGCGTAGAAGTACGCCGAACCCGAGACCGGGTAGATGCGCGCCAGCCGTGCGTAGCTCAGTGCGGTGAGCAGCATCGCCCCTGTCGCGACCAGGAACGCCGTGGGCGCGGTGCCGGCACTGACGACTGCGATGACGCCGAAAATGATCATGACCAGGCTCGGAGCCATGTAGGACAACCCGAATGCCACTACTGACGGAAGTGTCAGTCGCGGCGTCAACTGTGGTTCGTCAGTCGCTGTCGCGACCCGCGATTCCGTCATGCGAACTCCTTGAAGTAGTGCTGTGGCGACGACCACTAAACTCTGCCGAAACGATGTTGTCAACGCTGTTGACAACTTTGTGGGTAGCGCGATGCGCAGGTGCTGTATTGCTACGGTGGATCGGTCGAGGGATCGAGGGGAGCACGATGGCGAAGGACACCGTTCGCGCCACAACGCCGGCGCGGACGACGCGGCGTGAACGCAAGGGGCTGCAGCAGGAAGCCGCGGTGAAGGCCGCGTTCGAACTGGCTCAGCGTGACGGCGCCGCGGGGCTGACGATGCGTCGTCTCGGTGAGGAACTGAAGGTCGATGCGACGACTCTGTACCGGCTGTTCCGTGACAAGGACGAGTTGCTGCTGGCCGTCTACGACCATGCGACCGCCGTCGAGCTCGAGGAGATCGGAGAGGTGCCCGACAGCGAGCACTGGCAGGACACGTTGCGGCGCATCGCCGATCGGATCTGGGCGACCGCGGTCCGCTCACCTGCTATCGCGGCGCTGACGTTCGCCCGCACGACGGGCGGTCCGGCAGAGCGCCGAATGGTCGAGCTGATCCTCGAGACGTTCGCGCGGTCGGGTCTGTCACGCGAAGCCACGGTCCGGTACTACCGGGCATTCGCCGACGCCACGCTCGGGCTCGCCGGGCAGGTCGCCGTACTCGCCACCCTGGACTCCGAGATCCAGGCGAAGGACGCCGCGTCGTGGACGCGCATCTACGCGCATCTTCCCGACGGCGAGTATCCGACGGCCCGTGCCCACATCACGGAGCTGACCAGAATCGATCGTCGGACGATCTACGATCTGGTGGTCGAGGCTGTGCTGGCGGCCGCCGAGCGCGAGAGCGCCGAGTCCGCGTAGCGAATCGTGAGCGAACGCACCGATTGCAAACCCAAACCCGCTGCCTGTTCGATATGCAGGCGCTCGCTACAGCCCTACCCCGGCTTCCTCTGCCAGCGGCTCCATTTTCTGGCAGCGCCGAGTTCCCGCGGAGTCAATCCGCCCCACACGCCGTGTTGTTCGCCGAAATGGATGGCGTACTGGCGGCATTCAGTGATCACCGGGCACCGTCGGCAAATATTCTTCGCGATGCGCTCACTCTGAAGCTGGGAATTCTTGCCGTCCTCGTCGAGGTAGAACACGGTGATATCCATGCCACGGCACCGCGCGCGCAGCCGCCATTCCTCAGGGGCGACATCGCCATCCGGTGCGGCGTGCGATGTTCTCACAGAACACGCTCCGATCGTTCGACGAGGTATGTCGTGCCGATGCCGACACTGAAAACATAATATATTGAACGACGAGAAGGGGCAACCGGCCCGAAGCATCGCCGGCCGGAGGACAGACGTTTGTGCCCAGCACTACTGACGGTTGCCAGAAGTGCTGGGCACAATGCGGAATGCGTAGCGGATGGCCGGCGGGTCAGCGCGTGACGCGGAGGAGTTCGCGATCACGCGCCGGGTCGGCGAGAATCAGTGCGACGATCGCGACGACGGCACCCACGATGCCCAGACACTGGAACGCCGCCTGGTACCCGTCGATCTTGCTAGCCGAGGCGTCGACGACGATCCCCATCGACCACGGCCCGATGATCCCGCCGATGGCCTGTAACGCGAAGAAGGCGCCGATGACACCGGCTGTCTGGCGCGGCGGGCACGTCGCGATCACCGCGGCATTGAGCAGCGGGAATATCGCGACAACCAGCCCGTACGCCACCGAGACCGCGCAGACCGCGAGAAGCGGAGACCCCAGGGCCGGCAGGCTCACCAGCAGCACCCCGGCGACGATGACGCCGACGCACGGCACGACCACGCGGACCAGGCGGATGGACAGGCCGCGGCTGATCCCGCGATCGCTCAGCCAGGATCCGCCGATGAGCGTCGCGAGCCCGACGAAGCTCGGTGCCGCGAACAAAGTGCCCGACTCGAGGCGGGAGTATCCCAATCCCTGCTCGAAGTACGAAGGCAGCCAGGTGAGCACGACGGTCATGAGCGCGTAGGCGCTCATCGCGACGAGGACGGCGGACACGAAGGTCCTCGAGGTGAGCAGACGCCGCCAGCGGACTGCCGGCTCGCTGTCGGTGGCGTCGTCCGCGGACGTGTGCTTGCCGCCCACGGTGTACGGGCCGGGACGCCAGGTCAGCAGCCACGGGATGCACCACAGTGTGGTCGCGAATGCGAGCACGATGATGGCTGCTCGCCACCCGTACTCGGCCACCACGAGCGCGAGGATCGGAACGACGGCCATCTTGGCCAGCATGCTTCCGCTGATGATGAGCGCGCTCGGCAGACCTCGCTTCGCGGGCGCATGCCACGAGTAGGCGGCCGTGTGCAGCAGCGCGGATGTCGGCCCCTCGGTGAGCCCGAGGAGCATCCGGCTCGCGAGCAGGACTGCGAACGTCGACCACACGACGAGCGGCAGCATGACGACGCCCCACAGCACGGCGATGATCGCGATGGACCACCGGAGCGCGAGAACCTTGTTGATCGGTCCCGCGAAGAAGCCGCCGAAGCTGAAGGCGAGGAAGAACATGCTGCCGGTGAAGCCGATCTGTGACGCACTGAGCCCGAGATCCTCGCTGAGCGGCTGGGCGATGAGGCCGAACACCGCCTTGTCGGACGCGTTCATGAGGTACAGCACCACGAGCATTCCCGTGATACCCCATGCGGTCACTTTGCGAGGTTCTGTTGTCGGTTCGGACCGCGGGACTTGCGTGGGCACAGGGTTGGTCATGAGGTTTTCTTCAGTGTTGTTCACGTAAGGGTGCCCTTCGTTCTGGTCGTCGAGATCACTCCGTCAACGCTGTGTGTTATACATCATATACTATTCACCTGAAACGCGAGTTGTGCAATACATCGGGCACTAAATATCGAGACCTTGCATGCATAATATATTTAATCTAGGGTGAGGATACGAACTGCAGCGACCGACGGTCGTACTCGTCGTCGCTCGAGAGAAAGGACGTCACATGCCGGGTCTGTACTTCGAGGAATTCGCACCGGGAATGGTTATCGATCACGAGGTGCGCCGCACCGTGACCGAAACCGACAACGTCTTGTTCAGCACGATGACGTTGAACATGGCGCCGCTCCACCTGGATGCGGAGTACAGCAAGGACTCCATCCACGGGCAGCGTCTGGTGAACAGCCTGTTCCTCCTCGGCCTCGTTGCCGGTATCTCGATGCACGACACCACGTACGGGACCACCCTCGGCAACCTCGGCTTCGACTCGATCAAGTTCCCGAAGCCGGTGTTCCACGGTGACACCATCCACGTGCGCACCGAGATCGTGTCGGCCCGGGAGTCGAAGAGCCGCAACGACTCCGGCATCGTCACCTTCCGTCACTACGGCATCAACCAGCGTGACGAGATCGTGTGCGACGCCACCCGCGTCGGCCTGATGCTCAAGAAGTCGGCCTGATCGCTCACCCCGACCCGACGACCGACAGTCCCAGACGAGGAGAACACGGAAATGGGCATCAGTAGCCAGCCCGAGGAGATGGCCTGGGTTCCCGGCCCCGCGGTGCGCGAGCGCGCGAGGCTGCTCGCGGCGATGAAGAGCTGGGGCTTCGGCGACGACGCCGCCGCCGTCGCCGAGCTGGGTCGTCGCGCCGTCGCCGATCCCGAGTGGTTCTGGCGCGAGGCGCTCGCCGACCTCGACGTCGAGTTCTCGGTGCCGTTCGACCGTGTTCTCGACGAGTCCGAGGGCAAGGAATTCCCGAGATGGTTCCCCGGTGGCCGGATCAACGTCGCGGAACTGGCGGCCCTCCGGCACGCACGCGGTGCCCTCGCCGGCAAGACCGCGGTGGTCTACGAGGGCGACGGGGGACAGCGGCGCACGCTGACCTTCGCGGAACTCGCGGCGGAGGTGAGCCGATTCGCGGCGCACCTCGCGGGCCTGGGAGTCCGTAGGGGCGATCGTGTGGTGTTGTTCATGCCGGTCGTGCCCGAGGCCGCCGTGGCCTTTCTCGCGATCGCGATGATCGGCGCGGTCGCGGTGCCCACGTTCAGTGGATATGCGCCCGACGCCCTGGCCACGCGTCTGCAGGATTCGGACGCCGTCCTCCTGGTGACCGCCGACGGCACGACGCGCCGCGACAAGGTCGTCGAGATGAAGGCGACCGCAGATGCCGCACTCGCCCAGGCGCCGACGGTGCGCTCCGTCGTGGTGATCCGGCACCTGGGAACCGACGTGCCGATGCAGGAAGGCCGTGACGTCTACTACGACGAACTGGCGGCCGATCCGGAGCCGGTGCCGACCGCGAAGACCGAGTCGAACGATCCGCTGGCCATCGTCTACACGTCCGGAACGACGGGCAGGCCGAAGGGAATCGTGCACTCGCACGGCGGTTTCGCGGCCAAGACCGCGGTCGACTTCGCCTACGGCTTCGACGTGCACGCCGACGACGTGGTCTCCTGGATCACCGACCTCGGTTGGCTGGTGGGCCCGATGCTCATGACCGGTCCGCTGCAGCTCGGTGCGACCATCGTGATGATCGAGGGCCTGCCCACCCACCCCACACCGAATCGTATGTGGGAGATCGTGAACCGCAACGGTGTCACCGTGCAGGGCATCGCACCGACGGCGGCACGCGCACTCAAGGCGGCGGGCGACGGCAGCGCTCCGGCGATGCCGACCCTGAAGACGTTCGTCTCCACCGGCGAGGCCTGGGACGAGCCGACCTGGTTCTGGCTGTTCGACGAGGTCGGCGGGCGAGAGCGCGCGATCGTCAACTACAGCGGCGGCACCGAGGTCGGTGGCGGGATCCTCGTCGGCTACCCGTTCCTCCCCGCCGCGCCGGCGGCGTTCACCGGGCCACTGCCCGGCGTCGATGCGGCCGTCCTCGACGACGACGGTAAGCCCGTCGTCGGCCAGATCGGCGAACTCGCGGTGCTCAACACGTTCCCCGGGATGACGCATGCCTTCTGGCAGGACCGGGACCGCTACCTGGACACCTATTGGAGTCGCTGGGACGGCGTCTGGGTGCACGGCGACCTCGCGAGCGTCGACTCTGCCGGCATGTGGCGGATCCACGGCCGCTCGGACGACACGATCAAGCTCTCCGGGCGCCGCGTGGGGCCCGCCGAGATCGAGGCCGCCCTGCTGCGTGACAACCGGATCACGGAGGTCGCGGTGATCGGCGTGCCGGACGAGATGCGCGGTCAGCGCGCGGTGGCATTCGCGGTTCTGCGCGCCGACGGTGTCGACAACGACGACCTGCAGGCGACGGCATTGGCTAACGCGGGCAAATCCTTTGCGCCCGAGGTCTATACGGTGCCGACGCTGCCGAAGACGAAGAACGGAAAGATCATGCGCCGCGCCATCCGGTCGCGGTTCATCGGTGCCCCGATCGGCGACATGTCGTCGCTCGACCCGGCGACGCCGCTCGAGGACATTCCCGTGTACGCGGGCGAAGACTAGGAGTACTGAGATGGCAGATTTCGACACCGAAAGCAACATCGAGATCGTCCGCAAGGCGACTCGCGAGCTGGCGCGGAAGTTCGACAACAACTACTGGCTCGACAAGGACAACAAGCACGAATACCCGTGGGATTTCATCAAGGCCTTCGCGGACGGGGGCTGGCTCGGCGCGATGATCCCGGAGGAGTACGGCGGGATCGGTCTGGGCCTGCAGGAGGCTGCCGTGATGATGGGCGAGATCGCGTCGTCCGGCGGCGGCATGAGCGGTGGCTCGGCGATCCACTTCTACGTCTTCCCTCCGGCGCCGATCGTCCGGTACGGCTCGGAGGAGATGAAGAAGAAGTATCTCCCCAAGCTGGCCTCGGGTGAGATGCTCACCGCGTTCGGCATCACCGAGCCGACCGCCGGTGTCGACACGTCCCGCATCAAGACGAAGGCGACCAAGGTCGACGGCGGCTGGGTCATCAACGGCCAGAAGGTGTTCATTACCAACGCCCAGAACGCGCACCGCATCCTGCTGCTGGCCCGCACGGCGCCGCGCCGCGACGACAAGCCGCTGCACGGGATGACCATCTTCTTCGCCGAACTCGACCCCAAGCACGTCACGATCCGCGAGATCGACAAGCTCGGGCGCGCGGCCATCGACACCAACGAACTGTTCATCGACAACCTGTTCGTGGCCGACGAGGACGTGGTCGGCGAGGTCGACAAGGGCTTCTACTACATCATCGACGGACTCAACCCCGAACGCATCGTCGTCGCGATGGAGGGCATCGGCCTCGGCCGCGCGGCCCTCGAGATCGGCACCGAGTACGCGAAGAACCGGGTGGTGTTCGATCGCCCGATCGGCCAGAACCAGGCCGTCGCCCATCCGCTCGCGGACTCGTGGATCCGCCTCGAGGCGGCCGAGCGCATGGCGATGCACGCCGCGAAACTCTTCGACGACAAGCAGGAGTGCGGGCACGAGGCCGCGGCAGCGAAGTACCTCGGCGCCGAGGCCGGCTTCGAAGCGTGCGACCGCGTGTTCTCGACACTGGGCGGCTACGCGTACGCGAAGGAGTACCACATCGAGCGGCTGTGGCGGGAGGTGCGCCTCCTGCGCAACGCGCCGTTCTCGCAGGAGATGGTGCGCAACTACGTCTCGCAGCAGGTGCTCGGCCTGCCGCGGTCGTACTGAGCCCCACCGACGAAGGAGTGTGACGATGACCGGTCCGCTGGCTGGAGTCCGGGCACTGGTGCTCGCGGGAATGGGCCCGGTGCCGTACGTCTCGATGCTGCTCGCCGACATGGGAGCCGACGTGGTGCGGGTGGTGCGGCCACCGAACCGGTCGGCCCGCGCCCTCAGCCAGACGGACGGTCTGACCGAGGAAGTCGACGTGGTCAACCGGGGCGTCGACGCGGTGGCCGTCGACCTCAAGGACGCGGACGGACGCGAGAGTGTGCTGCGCCTGGCCGAAGCCGCGGACGTCTTCATCGAGGGATACCGGCCCGGCGTGACCGAACGGCTCGGGCTCGGACCGGACGAGGTGATGGCACGCAACGAGCGCCTCGTCTACGTGCGGCTGACGGGCTACGGACAGACGGGGCCGCGTTCGCGGGACGCCGGACACGACATCAACTACGTGGCGCAGTCCGGCGCGTTGCACGCCATGGCACGGTCCGACAGTGCGCCGCGCCCGCCGATCAACCTGCTCGGTGACTACGCGGCAGGCGGCGCCATGGGCGCGTACGGCATTGCGTGCGCCCTGGTCTCCGCCGCCCGCACGGGGCGGGGGCAGGTGATCGACGCCGCGATGGTCGACGGTGTCGCGGCCCTCACCGCCAAGTTGCAGGGCCTGCGCGCCGCGGGCCTCTACTCGGACGATCCGGGGACGAATTTCCTCGACTCCGGAGCACCGTTCTACGACACCTATCGGTGCGCGGAAGGCGGCTACATCGCCGTCGGCGCGCTCGAACCCGACTTCTACCGGGAGTTCACCTCGCGACTCGGCGTCGACACCGCCGACTGGCCCGACCAGAACGATCGCGCCGCATGGCCGCATCTGCGGAAGCTCATCGGCGACGCGGTCGAGTGCCGCACCCGTGACGAATGGGAGAAGGTGTTCGCGGGTACCGATGCCTGCGTCACCCCGGTGCTCACGTTCGACGAAGCCGCGGTGGATCCCCACAACACCCAGCGCGGCGTGTACCGGACCGTCGGCGGTGTCCTGCATCCGATGCCCGCGCCGCGTTTCAGCGGCACACCCGCTCGCGAACCCGAGACACCGCGGGTGGGCACGATCGCGACCGCGGACGTCGCGTCGCGGTGGGGCCTCGGCGACTGACCGAACCGCCGGCGCACCGATCGACCCGAGAATTTCCCAGGAAGGAAGCAACAGTGACCAGCTACGAGGACTTCACGTCCGTGAAGGTAGACCGCCCGGAAGAAGGCATTCTCCGCATCATGCTGGACGGGCCGAACCTCAACGCGGTGGGCCCGGACGCGCACCGCGAGCTGGCCGACATCTGGCCGGTGATCGGTCTCGACCAGTCGGTGCGCGCCGTGGTCATTCGCGGCGCCGGTGAGCGGGCGTTCTCGGCGGGAGGCAGTTTCGACCTCGTCGAGGCCATGATCGGCGACTACGCGTCGCGGACCCGGGTGATGCGTGAGGCACGCGACCTGGTGCGCAACATCATCGAGGTCCCGCAGCCGATCATCTCCGCGATCAACGGACCGGCCGCCGGTGCCGGCCTCGTGGCCGCGCTGCTCGCCGACATCTCCGTCGCGGGCCGCCGCACCAAGATCGTCGACGGCCACGTCCGGCTGGGTGTCGCCGCCGGAGATCACGCGGCCATCTGCTGGCCGCTGCTGACGAGCATGGCGAAGGCCAAGTACCACCTGCTCACCAACGAGGTGCTCACCGGTGAGGAGGCGGAGCGGATCGGCATGGTCTCGCTGTGCGTCGACGACGACCAGGTGCAGGACCGGGCGATGGAGATCGCGCGGAAGCTGGCCGCCGGCTCCCGGGCCGGCATCCAGGGCACCAAGATGGCCCTCAACGGCTGGTACCGGCAGGCCATGCCGATCTTCGACGCGTCACTGGGGTTGGAGTTCTACGGCTTCGGCGGTCCCGACGTGGTCGAGGGCGTGTCCTCGCACCGCGAGAAGCGGGAGCCGAAGTTCTCGTGACCGGAACCGAACAGGAAACGCAGGGGCCGCTCGCCGGCATCACCGTGGTCGGACTGGAGCAGGCCATCTCGGCGCCTCTCTGCACGCGCCACCTCGCCGACCTCGGGGCCCGCGTGATCAAGGTGGAGGCCCCGGGCTACGGCGACTCGACGCGCGCGTACGACTCCGTGGTCGGCGGGATGTCCGCACACTTCACGTGGTTGAACCACGGCAAGGAGTCGGCGGCGCTGGACCTCAAGTCCGCAGCCGACATGGGGATCTTCCGGAACATTCTCGCCACCGCCGACGTCGTGGTCAGTAACCTCGCGCCCGGCGCGCTCGACCGGCTGGGGATCGGCACCCGGGACCTCTCGCGTGACTTCCCGCGCCTGATCGTGGTCGACATCTCCGGCTACGGGAAGGGCGGTCCCCTCGACCACAAGAGGGCGTACGACCTGCTCATCCAGGCGGAGGGCGGGTCCTGCAGCATCACCGGCACACCGGGGAATCCGGCCAAGCCGGGCATCCCGGTGGCCGACGTCGGCACCGCGCTGTACGCGTACTCCGCGGTGCTGGCGGCGCTCTACGACCGGGAGCGGACCGGACGCGGAGCGGTCATCCCGATCGCCATGCTCGACACCGTCGCCGAGATGATGGGGTTCGCCCTCAATCAGGTGATCCACGCCGGCACCGAGCCGGTGCCGGTCGGCATGGGCTCACCGATGATCGCGCCCTATGGCGCGTACCCCACCTCCGACGGGCAGACCGCGGTGCTCGGGACCACCAACGACCGGGAGTGGCGACGCCTCGCCGAGATGATCGGCCGGCCGGAGCTCGTCGACGAACCGCCGTACGCGCACAATGACAATCGCGTCGAGGCGCGTGACGAACTGGACGCGGTCGTGGGGGCGTGGTGCGCGGAGCACACGCTGGCGGAGATCCAGAAGACGGCGGACGCCGCGGGGATCGGCAACGCCCGGCTCAACAGCGTGCGCGACCTGGCCGAGCACCCGCAGCTGGTCGAGCGGGGACGGTGGCGTGAGGTGGGTACCCCGTCCGGCCCGGTGCCGGCGCTGCTGCCGCCCGCGGTGGCCGACGGCTGGCCGGTGCGCAGCGGCGCGGTGCCCGCCCTCGGCGCGCACACCAACGCCATCCGGGCCGAATTCGAGTAGGAAGAGGGATCGCACCATGGCTGTTCCCCATTCGGCACGGCACTGGAGCGCGGTCGAATCGCTCGCGCCCGGCGACGCTGCGGATCTGCAGAACCGTCGGCTGCGCGAGCAACTCGACTATCTGGCCGCCCGCAGCGACTTCTACCAGGCGAAGTTCGCCGAGCATTCCGTCGACGTCACCCGTGTGCGCACGGTGGAGGACCTCGCGGGCCTGCCGTTCACCGAGAAGCAGGAACTGCGGGACAGTCTGGCGGCCACGCCGCCGCTGGGAAACCATGTCGCTGCCGATGCCGTCGACATCGTGCAGATCCAGGCGTCGTCGGGCACCACCGGCAGCCCGTCCTACGTCGGGTTGACGCGGCGCGACATCGACGTCTGGTGCGAACTCGGCGCGCGGGCCCTGTACGCCAACGGTTTTCGCCCCGGCGACCGGTTGCTGCACGGCTTCGGGATGAGCAAGGGCTTCGTCGGCGGGATCCCCGTCGTGCAGATGGCGCAGTACATGGGCATCGTCGACATTCCGATCGGCGCGGAGGCGGGCGCCGAGCGACTCCTGCGTGTGCAGGCGGACCAGCGGCCCGACGCGCTGATCGGCACGCCGAACTTCCTGGCGTATCTGGCCGAGCAGACACCGTCGATCCTCGGCCTGCAGGCCCGCGATCTGGGCGTGCGCGCGATCAGCGTGGGCGGCGAGCCCGGTGGCGGCCTGCCCGCGGTACGCGGCAAGCTCGAGTCGTTGTGGGGCGCCACGTCGCGGGAGATGCTCGGCGGCACCGACATCGCCTGCATCTACTGGGGCGAGTGCGAGGCGGGTGACGGGATGCACTTCCTCTCCCCGGACCTGATGGTGGCCGAGCTGATCGATCCGGAGACCGACGAAATCGTCGCGCCCGTGGCGGGCGCGCGGGGAGAGTTGGTGTACACGGCGCTGCGCAGGCAGGCGTCACCCCTGCTGCGGTTCCGCACCCGCGACCACGTGGTGGTCACCGGCACCGACTGCGCATGTGGCCGCACCGGGTACAAGGTGCGGTGCGTCGGCCGGACCGACGACATGCTGATCGTGCGCGGCATCAACCTCTTTCCTTCCGCGGTCAAGCAATTGGTGTCGGAGCTGGCGCCGGCCACCACCGGCGAGATGCGTATCCGCGTCGACTTCGAGGGGCACTCGACCCAGAAGCCGCTCATGCTGGTCGTGGAGTATTCCGACGGACTCGGTACCGAGCAGCAGGACGACCTGCGGTCGTCGATCGAGCAGCGGGTCCGGTCGGCGCTGGGCGTCAAGGCGGTGGTCGAGCTCGTGCCCGACCGCACCCTCGCGCGACCGGACCACGTCAAGGTGAATCTCGTCGAACGGGTGTCGTGACGGAGGTCGTGGCGCTGCGCGTCAGTGCACCGCCGCGAACATGAGGCTCTCCTCGTCGGCTTCCTCCGGCGAGAACTCGGCTGCGATGCTGCCCGCGCGTGCGACCAGGACCCGATCGGACAGTGCCTGGATCTCGGGCAGGTAGGACGAGATGACCACCACCGCGACTCCGTCGTCGGCGAGAGCGCGGATCATCGCGTGAATTTCCGGAATCGTGCCCAGATCCACACCGCGGGTGGGCTCGTCGATGATGGCGACCAGCGGCTTGCGGGTCAGTCCCTTGGCGAGTACGACCTTCTGCTGATTTCCACCGCTCAACTCCTCGAGGGTGGCCTTGCCGGGCGCGAGGGTGCGGACCTCGAACTGGTCGACGAACCTCTGCGCCAACGTCTTCCGGGCACGCGGGTCGGTGATTTCCCAGGACTTGGGCCCGAGATCCCACAGGCCGGCGTTGGCGATGACCGCGTCGAGCCCGGTCTGATCACGGACATCGGCTCCTTCCTTCGCTGCAGTCACCGCGTGCGCTCGCCCACCGGAATGGACAGACCGCTCCTCGCTCCGGGGATCGTCACCGAATCGACCATTCGCTGTGACCGCGATCGACAGCGTGCCGGTATCGGTGGGCACGGGCTGCCCGACGGGAGTCAGTCGACCGCCGGATTCGCGTAACACCCCGATGTTCGACGAACCGGTGCCACCGACCAGGAGGTAGCTCGGCCCCGTCGCATCATTCGTGGGAGCCGCGCCTGCCGAGGGACTGGCAACAGCGCCGGCGGACACGGTCGCAGCAAGGCTGATCGCCATTACGGTCGTACGTATTCGCGCTCGCCGCATCCGCTGAGTCGACCGTATTCGTTTGGTCGCCGATGGGTTCCGAGTCGTCAATGCAACCTCCGTGGTTCTTGATTCGGCGAGTTCGCCATGCTGAACGTAGGCCGGGGAGCCGGGGTGAAAGTGTCCAATTATCTGGACACTCCGTTGCACGGGCGCCGGTCGACGCCGACGGCAAGTCGACGATTGTCGTGGACGAGACCACCGGCACTCGGGTCGCACTGCCTGCCTTCTCCGTGAACGACGTGTGGAGGGTCGATGCACTCCCCGCCGTCTTCACCGACGGCGACACCCTCGAGCCCGAGGTGGAACTCGCGCCGCCCGCCAGTGGGCTCGTCGTCCGCCTGGCGACATTTCCACCCGACAGTGAAATCGATCCGGCTGTCTACGCGGCGTCGATCGGAAAACTGCACGGCGAGGGCGCCAAGGCGGACAGCGACGAGATCGTTGGATTGCATGCCACCGAGACCGTCGATATCGCGACGATCATCGACGGTGAGATCTATGCGATCTACGAGACGGGTGAGACCCTGCTCAGGCCGGGTGACACGGTGATCAACCGGGGCAACAAGCACGCGTGGAGCAACCGAACGGACAAGCCGGTGACGATGGTCGCGGTGATGGTCGCAGGCACGAAGGGCTGACTCTGCTCAGCGTGAGGGGAGAGCCCGTTCTAGGAAGCCTTCGAGGTGCAGGGCGAACGCCTCGTTGTCCTCGCCGGCGATCATGTGCCCCGCGTCCACTTCGACGGCCTCGGAATTCGGCACCAGGGCGAGCATCTCGTCGACCGCCTCCCGCGAGACGATCTCCGACCTCGTTCCGTGAACTATCAAGGTGGGAACCGTGATCCGGGCGGCCAGGGCGGCGAGCCGCCGCTCGTCGGAATTGCCGCGGTTGTCCGCGTAGCCGACGAAGGCCGGATCCCAGTGCCAGTACCAGCGACCGTCACCTCTGCGACGCAGGTTCTTTCGCAACCCGTCGCTGCGGCGACGGCGGGGTGGCGTGCCGCGGAAGGCGTCGATGGCCGCGGACGCGTCGTCGAGCGAGGCGAACCCGTTGGGCGCCGCGCCCAGGAAGTCGCGGACCCTCCGCTGGCCGGTGCGGTCGATCCGATGCGTGATGTCGACCAGCACCAACCCGGCGAGGGAACGGGGGCGTTCGCCCGCGACGACGATGCCCGTTCGGCCGCCCAGTGAGGCTCCTACGACGACGACACGGCCGCCGAGGTCCGCGAGAACCGCCTCGAGGTCGGCCGCGAAAAGCTCGGCCGAGTATTCGGGTGCCCATTCGCTGTCTCCGTGGCCGCGCGCGTCGAGAGTGACCGCGCGCCAGCCACCCTCGGCCAGTCGCGCCGCCGTGCGATCCCACGAGTGCCTGGTCTGGCCGCCGCCGTGGAGGAGGAGAACGGTTCCCTCTGTCGAATCGGTCGGCCGATCGTCGGTCTCCCACCGATCACCGACAAGACGGACCCCACCGGATCCTGTGAACTCGACGGGGATCGGCCGGGCTGTGGTCTGGGCGTCCATCAGCTCTCTTTCTCGTCATCGGCCGCCGGCCCGGTGGGGGCCGGCGGCCGGAGGGAATCAGACTTTCAGCAGGGCTGCGAAGTCGGAGGCGGGCTGGTCGGGGTCGCCGTTCTGGATGGTG